>NZ_JAYMEG010000009.1:0-75845 GCF_037029325.1 Thalassospira sp. CH_XMU1420-2 | reverse complement strand
GCGCCGATGGTACTTTGTCTTAAGGCACGGGAGAGTAGGTCACCGCCGGGCCTTCCAAATACAGCAACATATTCCCTGATCACACGATATCAAAAACCCTCGACCTTCTGGTCGAGGGTTTTGTCGTTTCTGGTTGTGTGGCTGCTGTGGCTGCCGATGTTGCGCTATGTATTCTACCTAGCGAAAATCAGAAGCGGGGCGATCGATGCCACCAGCAACAGTGCCATGATGATGTTGAAAATCCGGGTGCGGTTGCCGTGGCTGATAAAGTTGCGCATGGCCGCCCCAAACAGGGCCCAGCTTGAAATGGTCGGAATATTGACCAGTGCAAAGATCCCGATCATGACAAGCAGTCCGACAATCCCGCCATCCGGTGACATATAGGTGACCGTGACGATAAGGGCGACGGTCCAGGCCTTGGGATTGACCAGTTGCAGGGTGGCGGCTTCGATAAAGCTGACCGGTCGGGCTGCGGGATGATCTGCGCTGCCAAATGATCTGATCAGTGCAATGCGAAAGGCCAGCCACAGGATGTAGGCCAGACAGATCAGGCGCAAGATATCGTCAATCACCGGATATCTGGCCATGACTTCCCCAAGTCCCAGTCCGACGATGAAGACCATCGACAGAAATCCGAAGCTGATGCCAAGGATCAGCGGGACCGTTCGAACCATGCCAAAATTTGCACCCGAAGCCAGCAACAGGAAATTGCCGGGGCCGGGTGACAGGGACATGACAAAGGCAAAACCGATCAGGGCGGCGAGTGTTTCCGGGGTCATTGATCTTATTCCATTTTGTGCGTGCCATCAGGGGCGATGGAGAGATCATTGAGGATTTCGTTGCCGTCGTCTTTACGATAACCTGTTAAAAATTTATCAGATCGTTCCAAAAGCACGGGCAATCATGCAACCAGACGTTTTGAGTGATGTGTGCAGCAATTTAAGGCTGCGATCGGATTTCTATTTCACAGCGGAAATGCAAGGGACGTTTTGTGTTCGTGTTCCGGCCGAAGGGGCGCGGATCCGCTTTCACCTTGTGCTGGCAGGCGGATGCCGATTGCTGTTTGAAGATCGCGATCTGGCGCTTGATCTTGGGCCGGGTGATCTTGTTCTGGTGCCAAATGGCAAAGCCCATATTCTTGCCGATGCACAGCAGAAAACAGGACCGGCCAATGTCATGCCGGTCGATCTGGCTACTGCGATGGCCCACGGATTTGATCCGCAGACCGGCATTTTGCGTAACCGGAAAAAGGTTCCCAACCCGGCGCCCGGAGATGTGGACGAGCAGATGGTCAGGCACATGAATGGGCAAATGCATGGACAAATGGACGGGCCAACGCAAGAGCCAACGCAGGGGCAGGATGCCGATATGCGGATGTTATGCGGGTTCTGTGCCTTTGACGAGGCCATCCGGCATCCGGGACTGGCGCTGATTGATGATCATGTGGTGTTGCGTGGCGGGGATCGGCGTGAACCACTCCAGCAGCCACTCAATGAGCTACCCTATGAAGCACCCCATGGGCCACCCGACGAGCTGCCACATGATGCGCCCCATGGCGCGGTTCTGGCAGCAATTACGGATCTTGCCACAAGTCGCCGGCCCGGTTGGCAGGCAGCACTTGCGCGCCTGATGGAGGTCGTGGTTCTGGAAATTCTCGGATCGCAGCTGGGCAAGGATGATTTGCCGCCGGGTGTTTTGGCGGGGCTTGCTGATCCGCGGATCAGTCGCGCCCTTATGGTCATGCACCGCAATCCCGAACAGGACTGGAATGCCGAAAGCCTTGCCCGTCATGCCGGGATGTCGCGGACCCGGTTTGTTGTGCGGTTCGGGGCATGTGTCGGGGTGCCGCCGATGCAATATCTTCAGGATTGGCGCATGATCCGCGCACGCACCATGTTGCGCGACACCAATCTGTCGATGGATGAGGTCGCCCTGCGCTGCGGATATCAATCGATGCCGGCCTTTTCGCGGCGCTTCAAGGCTCGTTTCGGGGAAGGGCCCGGCGGATATCGGCGGAGCTTGCGTAAGCAATCCGGGGCAGGCTGATGGTTATTTGGCGATCATGACCTTGTCGGATGGTTTTTCCGCTGCCTTGTCGTTGCGCAGGCTGGCCAGATAATCCTGGCTGATGTCATGAACCGACATGATATGCCCATAGAGCAATTCTTCGGCCGCCTTGACGTCGCCGCGCAGGATCGCATCGACAATGCCTTGATGTTCCTCGTGCGAGGAGGCAAGCCGGGCCAGACTTTGGAACTGTACGCGGCGAAATGGCGCGACCCGGCGGCGCACCGACAATGTCACATCGACCAGAACATCATTATGGGTGCCGCGATAAAGGGCGTTGTGAAAGGCCCGGTTCAGCGTTTCATAATTGTCGCTGTCACCATGGCGGACGGTCTGTGCCAGGTCGTGATGGATTTTTTCAAGATTGTGGCGCTCGCCGCTGGTCATGCGTTTGGCGGCAAGACGCCCGCACATGCCTTCGAGTTCGGCCATGCTTTCAAACATTGCGGTCAACCGTTCCGGGGTGGCAAGCGACACATAGACCCCGCGATTGGGGATCTTTTCAGCCAGTTCGGTTGCGGTCAGAAGTTGCAGGGCCTCGCGCACAGGGGTGCGTGACACGCCGAAACGCTTTGCCAGAAGCGGTTCTTCAAGGCGCTGCCCGGGCGGCAATTTGCCCTTCACGATGTCATCTTCAAGGGCCTGACACAATTGCTGGGCAATGCCGACAGAATCCGGCTGGTCAGAGGCGGTGCTGAGCGTTTGGCGAAGCTCGATCATATGGCGTTTTAACCCTTCTTACGAGGTTTATGCGGTTTCCCTTTAAGGAATGTATACATCAGTTTTGCCATCAAATCCAAGAATACCAAGAGTTGCGCAAGATTGCTTTTACGCGACCCGGTTTGCTGCATATTTTATGTGCAATAAATATATGCAGCGCAAGATAATGATTAAATAATAAACATAACTTGTTGTTGGATGGAGGGTGAAAGTCACATAAGTCATTGAAAAATATGAAATGGCATGACGGTTGCAAGATGTATACACAATGCGGAATGCATTCCGTTGAGAGTACGTTTCAAAGAAATAGCTATCTCTATCAGGGAGACATCAATGACGAATGTGAAACGGCGCGACTTTTTGACAAAGTCCGCAGTCGGTGCAGCAGCTGCGGGGGCAGCTGTTGTGGCGGCACCAAATATCGTGCGTGCCCAGGAAACCTTTAACTGGAAAATGACCAATGCCTATGGCCCCGGGTCGCCTTTTTATGTGACCGGTCCGGGCAGCCCGGAAGATTTCTGCAAACGTGTGACCGAGATGTCAAACGGGCGTCTGAATATCCAGCATTTTGCCGCAGGCGAACTGATCCCCGCCCTTGAAGGGTTTGACGCGGTTCAGGCCGGCACGGTCGAAATGAATGCGGCCAATGCGTATTTCTGGGCTGGCAAGATCTTTGCTGCCCAGTATTTCACCACGGTTCCGTTCGGCCTGAACTTCCAGGGCATGAATGCCTGGCTTTATCATGCCGGTGGTCTTGATCTGTGGCATGAAGTTTACAAGCCATATGGTCTTGTCGCCTTCCCGATGGGCAATACCGGTGTTCAGATGACCGGCTGGTTCCGCGAGCCGATCGAAAGCCTTGATGATTTCAAGGGCCTGAAAATGCGTATTCCGGGTCTGGCAGGCAAAGTGTACCAGCAGATCGGTGTTGAAGTGAAACTGCTTCCGGGTGGGGAAATCTTCCCGGCCCTTGAACGTGGTGTGATTGATGCCGCCGAGTTTGTCGGCCCCTATCAGGACCGCCGTCTGGGCCTGCAGAAGGCAGCGAAATACTATTACACCACCGGCTGGCACGAACCGTCCAACGTCACCGAACTTCTGATCAATCAGAAAGCCTGGGAAAGCCTTCCGGCCGACCTTCAGGCGATTGTCAAGAACGCAGCCCAAGCCTGCAACCTTGACAGCCATTCCTGGTGCGAAGCCAATAACGCAGCCGCCCTGCGTGATCTGGTCGAAAACTTTGGCGTGACCGCCCAGACCCTTCCTGATGAAGTGGTCACCAAGCTTAAGGGCATCACCAAGGAAACCCTCGAAGCCGAAGCGGCCAAGGACCCGATCACCAAAAAGGTCCATGAAAGCTTCATGGCGTTCCGCGACAACCATCACGAATGGGCGGCCGTCAGCGAAAAACCCTATCACGGGATCATTTCATCCAAAGACGGGATGAGCTGACATGACGACGACCCGTACCGAACCGCTTTTTGACCGTGTTCTTGGCCTGATTGTCGATATTGCCGGATGGGGGGCTGCGATCAGTGGTCTGGCCCTTGTTCTGGTGGTCGGCGGCAATGTGTTGCTGCGCTATCTTTTGAATTCGGGAAGTGTCGCAATGCAGGAGCTTGAATGGCATCTGGTTTCGCCGATTGCATTGATGGGTATGGCGTATGGCATGCGTCATGGTGGTCATGTGCGGGTCGATTTTCTCTATGAACGTCTGGGCCCGCGGGCCCGGGCGGTCATTGACCTGTTTTCGGCTGTTCTGATGGCAATTCTTGGCGCGGCATTGATCTGGTTTTCGATCCCCTATGTCGAACAATCCATCATGATGGGCGAAGGATCCCCCGATCCGGGTGGCTTGCCATATCGCTTCCTGCTTAAGGCATTCATTCCAGTCGGCTTCGGGCTTTTGCTGGTGCAGGCCGTGTCACAGGCAATGATCAATTATCGACAGATACGCGCCGAAAGCGGCGTTCCCACCTATGAGACATCCGCCGCAATACCACAAAGCGGCGCAGGAGACTAATCAGACATGACCGGAAATGAATGGCTGGCCATCGGCATGGTCGGGGGCTTCTTTGGCTTCCTCGTGCTTGGTGTGCCGGTGGCGATCTCGCTTGCGATTTCGGGATTTGCCTTTGGAATTATGGGTTTTGGAACCGGCCTGTTCAATCTGTTGCCTGCGCGCGTTTACGGGGTTGTGACCAACTATACGCTTCTGGCCTTGCCGCTTTTTATCTTTATGGGGGTGATGCTTGAAAAGTCGAAACTGGCCGAAGAACTGATTGATGTAATCGGTCATGCCATGGGGCGGCTCAAGGGCGGCATGGGGCTTGCGATTGTTATTGTCGGGGTTCTGATGGGCGCATCGTCGGGCGTGGTCGGGGCAACGGTTGTGACGGTGGGGTTGCTGTCGCTCCAGCCGCTGATCAATCGCGGCTATGACAAGGGGGTTGCAAGCGGGGTGATCTGTGCATCGGGCACCCTTGGGCAGATCATTCCGCCCAGTCTGGTGCTGATCCTTTTGGCCGATATTCTAGGCGAATCTGTCGGGACCCTGTTTGCCGCGGCCATGGTGCCGGGGCTGATCCTGGCGGGGATGCTTGGGCTTTATCTTGTCCTTTTGGGGATCTTCAAGCCTGAAATGGTGCCGGCCATTCCGCAGGATGAACGCGATACGCTGAGTTCGCGCGACCTGCTGATCAAGATCGTCAAGGTGGTTCTGCCGCCGCTGGCGCTGGTTTTTGCTGTGCTTGGATCGATCGTTGGCGGGATTGCCGCTCCGACCGAGGCGGCCTCGATGGGGGCACTCGGCGCGTTGCTTCTTGCGCTTTTTACCCGGCGTCTCAGCCTTGGCGTCATGCGCGATGTTTTGCATGACACGCTGATCACCAGTGCGATGGTGTTCTTTATCCTGATCTGTGCGCAGCCATTCGGTCTGGCCTTCCGCGGGCTTGGTGGCGAGGGGCTTGTTCATGCGATGTTTGAATGGGTGCCGGGCGGCGATATGGGCAACCTTCTGTTCATGATGGGCGTGATCTTTGTTCTGGGCTTCTTCCTTGAATGGATCGAGATTTCCTATATCGCGCTTCCGATGTTCTTGCCGGTATTCCACAATAGCGGCATCGACATGGCCTGGCTTGCCATTCTGGTGGCGATGAATTTGCAGACCAGCTTCCTGACACCGCCCTTTGGCTGGGCGCTGTTCTTCCTTAAGGGGGTGGCACCGCCGTCGGTTTCGACAGTTGATATCTATCGCGGTGTGATACCGTTTATCGGTATCCAGGCACTGGCCCTGATCTTGCTGTTCATTTTCCCGGAACTGACAAGCTGGTTGCCTGATCTGATCGGCTGGTAGGATTTCTTTCTACGATGTGAAAAGCCGGGCGCCGTTCTGGAAAAACGGCGCTAAGAAGAAATCACCGGACAATGTGCGAAAAGCACGCAGCACGACCGAAAGCATTACGGCAGGGAGGCCGGATTACGATGTTACGTTCAAGAACCGCACTTGGTGGCATGGTTACGGCCCCCCATCATCTGGCAGCCCAGGCCGGGCGCGATGTCCTGCGCGATGGCGGCAATGCGGTCGAGGCAATGATTGCCGCGGCCGCCACCATTGCGGTTGTCTATCCGCATATGAATGCGATCGGGGGGGACGGGTTCTGGCTGATTGCCGAACCGGGCAAGGACCCGGTTGCCATTCGGGCTTGCGGCGGCGCGGCGGGGGCTGCGACCCCCGATTTCTATCGTCAGCAAGGCCATGCCGCGATCCCGTCGCGCGGGCCGCTGGCGGCGTTGACGGTTGCCGGGGCGATTGGTGGCTGGATCAAGGCTGCTGATATTGCCACAGGGATCGGCGGGAAAGTGCCGCTTGAACGGTTGCTGGCCGATGCGGTGCATCACGCCCGGGCCGGGGTGCCGGTCACGAAATCGCAGGTCGAGCTGACCACAACCAAAATGGCGGAGCTCAAAGACGTTCCGGGCTTTGTCGATACCTATGCCGCCAATGGCATTTCCGCGATTGGCGATGTGTTGAAGCAACCGGCCCTTGGCGCGACGCTTGAGCATCTTGGCAAGGTCGGGCTTGATGATTTTTATCGCGGCGACATTGCGCGCAGCAATGCCGATGGTCTTGCCGCCGTCGGCAGTCCGATCGCGCTTGCCGATCTGGAAAGCTATCACGCCAAGGTCATGACGCCGCTTTCGGTCCGGCTGTCGGCCGGCACGGTCTTTAACATGGTGCCACCGACCCAGGGGGTGGCATCGCTTATGATCCTTGGTCTTTTTGACCGGCTGGGGGTGAAGGCCGGTGACGGATTTGATCATGTCCATGGACTGATTGAAGCGACCAAGCGCGCCTTTATCGCCCGCAACAATCATGTTGGCGATCCCGACCGCATGACCATTGATCCGATGGCGTTGCTTTCGGATGAAAACCTTGCGCAGGAGGCTGCAAAAATCAGCATGCAAACCGCGCAGCCCTGGCCGCATGTCGCCAAGCCCGGCGATACCATCTGGATGGGGGCGGTTGATGCCAACGGTGTTGCAGTCAGCTATATCCAAAGCATCTTCTGGGAATTCGGATCGGGCATCGTGGTGCCGGAAACCGGCGTTTTGTGGCAGAACCGCGGGGCCAGCTTTACGCTTCATGACGGTCCCAATCAGCTCGGGCCGGGGCGCTTGCCGTTCCATACGCTCAATCCGGCGATGGCAAGGCTCAATGACGGATCGGTTCTGACTTATGGCACTATGGGCGGCGAGGGCCAGCCGCAAACCCAGTCGGCGGTCTTTACCCGCAATGTCCTGTTTGGTCAGGATTTGCAGGAGGCAATCACCGCGCCGCGCTGGTTGCTTGGCAAGACCTGGGGCGATGAAACCACCACGCTTAAACTTGAAAACCGCTTTGATCCGGCCCTGATTGATCAGCTTAAATCAGCAGGCCACGCGGTCGAGGTCGTTGGCCCTTATGAAGACATGATGGGGCATGCTGGCGGCATCCGGTTGCGTTCGAACGGGGTTATGGAAGGTGCAACGGATCCGCGCGCGGATGGGGCTGTTGCGGCTTCTTGACCGTGGTTTATTTTCTTGATGCTAATATCTGGCGGGCCAGCGAAGCGTTGCTGTTCGGAGAGTGATTTTTAACCACGTCTTCTAATGCCTGATTGGTCATGTATGGGTACAGAAGATTATTCCAACGATTGATCATTTCTTTTGGAGAATTGATTAATCGGCGCGCGTTCCGCGCGCGTTGAGCAGACAGAGGGTGTCTAACGTCGTTGGTCAGGCGATAAACCAACTCTTGTTTAGAGAGCTGTGCTTCATGCCATTCAATCCATGAAAAGGCGAATTCCTGTTTATTCGCCTGATAAAGAGAATACAGGGCAAATTCATCAACAGTCTCCTCGTTGTCCCAATTGGGGAGACCAAGTTTGTTTAGTAGTGAGTGGCCAATTTCATGGAGAATAACCGCTATCAGCGCGCCTGATTGATTGGAGCGAACAAGTTCCATAAATAACTCAGAGCAAACCGTAATGTTGCCGCTAGCTTTTTCGGAGTAAGCGTTTTCCTGACCGCAAGGTTGCAACGTAATATCGAAATCGTCGATGCCATAGATTTTGCTCATTGATAAACTGAGCGCGGACATGTTTTTTTCAAAGTCCTGAGCAAGCTGCCAAGGCGTGGAGATTGTGGCGTATACTGAATATTTTGTTTTCTTCTTAACGAATAAACTGAATGTTTTACTAAAAACCAAGTAGTTTGGTGAGGTGGCGGTAACGTCTCCGGAAATGGAAAATTTATCTTTTTGCCGGTGCTTTCCCCAGCACTTGGATGGGTAGTTATTTGTTAGAAGTTGTAGGTTGTGCTCATCGCAGACAAAAACACTGAGGTCATCGTATTGACTGTTCTGGACATCGATAAGAACTTCAACTCTGGCGTCGTTTTCTAATTCTAGAGGTTTCCAGCGATACGAGCCTGCCTTTATCTCCATATATCCTTCGTCAATTTTAAAGCGGATTTCGTTGGAAGTTTTTCCTTCCGCATAAACCTCATATGGAATGGTGATTAAGGCGAGAATCAGTATGAAAATTACGTTCATTGGTAGCTTTCATCTATTCAATAAGCAACTTATCATTGAAAACTAGTAAGGGGTTTTGGTTGTTTGTTTCAAGATGAAAAGTTGAATAAACGATTTGAAAACTCCCACTCAATCACATGCTGGTAGGTTTCGCCGGGCTTTAGCCAGGGGCTTGGGAAGTCCGGGCGGTTGGGGCTGTTGGGCCAGGTTTGTGGTTCCAGTGCGATGCCGGCGGATGTGTGCAGGGGCACGCCGGTTGCCGATTTCATGGCGTCGGTGAAATGCTGGGAAAGATAGAATTGCAAGCCGGCCTCGGTTGAGGACAGTTCGATCGAACGGCCGCTGTCGGGATCGGAAAGGGTGGCGATATGGCGCAAGGCGCCGCGATCCCCGGTCAGGCAGAAATTATGGTCAAAGCCCTGTGTTGCGCGCGGTAGCATATCTGATATCCGGGCCGGGCTTCGGAAGTCATAGCCAGTACCGGTCACGTCGCGTTTATCGGCAAGCGGGATCAGTTTTTCATCGACCGGAAGCCAATGATTGGCCGTGATTTTCAGGACATGATCGGCCGCCGATTGGTCAAATTTACCCGTCAGGTTCCAATAGGCATGGCTGGTCATATTGACCGGGCAGGGCGCATCGCAGGTTGCCGAAATATCAAGACGCACGCGGTTTTCACCAACGATCGAATATGTTGCCGTCGCATTCAGCGTGCCCGGATAGCCCTGATCCCCGTCAGGTGAGGTCAGCTTGAACGTCACGATTGTTTCCGACTGATCGGCAATATCCCAGACCCGCCGGTCAAACCCGTCCTTGCCGCCATGAAGGTGGGTTTCACCCTCGTTGGCGGAAAGCGTTACGTCATGACCGTCTGGGTCGGTATAGCGGGCCTTTTCGATCCGGTTGGCGTAACGGCCGCAAACAGCCCCGATATAGCTGTCCTGTGCCAGATAGGCCGCATCATCTGCAAGGCCGATGGCGATGTTTGTGCCGCTGGAATCTGAATCCTCATACAAATCAAGGGCGCAAATGCGCGCGCCAAGCGCAGAAACCGTAAGGCGAATCTGCGACGTGCGCAGCACCACACGCGGGGCATTTTCACCCGAATTACGGGTTTTTGAGGATGGTTCTGCCATGTCTGATGGTTGGTGGCTTTTAGGCATTCTGTTCTCCCGTAATCTTTGATTTTTCTCGGTTTATCCGATGCTTTTGATCGTTATAGGCGATAGGTGGCGGATCGCAATCACTATATGGTTGAGCGTTAACAAATCATATTGTAATACTATATGGCTTTTAAGCAATAAAACCACACTTAGGGAGGAAATCGTGGTGAAATTCAAAAAGCTTGCAGTGTCAACTGCGGCACTTGGCGTTGCGCTTGGTCTTTCATTTGCGGCACAGGCTGAAATGATGATCGGCTTTTCGCAGATCGGGTCTGAAAGCGGCTGGCGGACGTCTGAAACCGCATCGATCAAGGCCGAGGCTGAAAAACGCGGTATTGATCTCAAATTCTCCGATGCGCAGCAGAAACAGGAAAACCAGATCAAGGCTGTCCGTTCTTTCATCGCACAGGGCGTTGACGGCATTCTTCTGGCCCCGGTGGTTGAAACCGGCTGGGATCAGGTCCTGAAAGAAGCAAAAGATGCCGGTATTCCGGTGGTGCTGGTGGATCGCGGCGTTGACGCCAGCGAAGACCTGTATCTGACCAAGGTGGCATCGGACTTCGTGGTTGAAGGCGCACTTGCCGCTGCATGGCTTGCGGCGGAAACCAACGCGGTTTGCGATGTTGTCGAATTGCAGGGCACGGTTGGATCATCCGCGGCCAATGACCGCAAAGCCGGGTTTGAATCGGTCGTTTCGAACTTCCCTGGCATCAATATCATCCGGTCGCAGTCGGGCGACTTTACCCGTTCGGGCGGCAAGGAAGTCATGGAAAGCTTCCTGAAGGCCGAAAATGGCGGCAAGGACATCTGTGCGGTTTATGCGCATAATGATGACATGGCACTTGGTGCTGTGCAGGCCATCAAGGAAGCCGGTCTGAAACCGGGGACCGATATTCTGATCGTTTCGATTGATGCGGTGCCTGATATCTTCAAGGCGATGGCCGATGGCGACACCAACGCCACGATCGAGCTGAACCCGCATCTGGGCGGGCCGTCCTTTGACGCGATCAAGGCCGCCAAGGCCGGTCAGGAAGTTCCGAAATGGATCAAGGCAAATGGTCCGCTTTTCCTGCCTGATACCGCAGCAGAAGAATACAAAATGCGCAGCAAATAACATGTCAGTCGGCACCGTGACCCGTGGGTGACGGTGCCGGTTGCGTAGCTGGGTAGCGGGTGTGACGTGCTTCGGCTTTGGCCGGGGTGCGTCGCGCCGTATCAGGAACAAAAATCAAAAAACAGGGAGAGGGTGAGGAACATGTCAAACGCCGCACTTTCTGACGGGGGACGCGACACCGTACTTTCGGTGCGTGGTGCGGGAAAATTCTTTCCCGGGGTCAAGGCGTTGCAGGATGTCGATTTTGACCTGAAACGTGGTGAAATTCATGCCCTTCTTGGGGAAAACGGGGCGGGTAAATCCACCCTGATCAAGGTGATTACCGGGGTGCATCCGCGTGACGCCGGGGCGGTGATGCTCGATGGCATCGAAATCCACCCGCAGCATCCGGGCGATGCACAAGGGCTCGGAATTTCCACGGTCTATCAGGAAGTCAATCTGGTGCCGACCCTGTCGGTGGCCGAAAACCTGATGCTTGAACGCCAGACACGGAAATTCGGTCTTATTTCATGGAAAAAGACCGAGGCCGATGCCAAGGCCGCCCTTGAAACGCTGGGGCTTGATATTGATGTCAATCGGCCGCTGGGATCCTATTCGGTGGCGATCCAGCAGTTGGTGGCGATTGCGCGCGCGGTTGCGCTCGATGCCCGGGTTTTGATCCTAGATGAACCGACCGCATCGCTTGACGGTGATGAAATCCAAACACTTTTTCGCATCATGCGTGACTTGCGCGATAAGGGGCTGGGCATTGTTTTTGTTACCCATTTTCTGGATCAGGTTTATGCGGTTACTGACCGGATCACGGTTTTGCGCAACGGGCGCCTTGTTGGCACCTTTGTAACCAGAGACCTGCCGCAGATTGATCTTATCAACCATATGCTGGGCCGTGAACTGGCCGAGGTCAGTGCGCACCGCCATCAGGACGAGGGCAGCTATACCGGGCCAAAACGGACCATTCAGGTCAAGAACCTTGGCAAGAAACGGGTGCTGGAGCCGGTGTCGCTTGATCTGAATGCGGGCGAGATTGTTGGTTTGGCCGGGCTTTTGGGATCCGGGCGGACGGAGCTTTCCGAACTGATATTTGGCAGTCAAAAGGCCGATAGCGGCCTTGTGTTTCTGGATGGGGAGCCGGTGATGCTGCGCTCCCCGCGCCATGCCATCCGGTCGGGATTTGGGCTTTGTCCCGAAGACCGTAAACAGGATGGCATTGTTGCGGAACTGAGTGTGCGCGAGAACATCGTTCTGGCCCTTCAGGGGCGGCGCGGATGGCTGCGACCGATCCCGCGGGCCGAGCAACAGCAATTTGCCGATGACATGATCACGGCCCTGGGCATCGCAACACCGGACAGTGAAAAGCCGGTCGGGCAACTGAGTGGTGGTAATCAGCAAAAGGTCATTCTGGCACGCTGGCTGGTGTCCAAGCCGATCCTGCTGATCCTTGATGAACCCACGCGCGGCATTGATGTTGGCGCCCATGCCGACATCATCAAACTGATCAAGGAACTGTGTGACGAAGGATTGGCGTTGCTGGTGGCATCAAGCGAGCTTGAAGAAATCGTTGCCTTTGCCGACCGGGTTGCGGTGATGCGTGATCGCGAAAAGGTATCCGAACTGGTGGGGGCGGAAATCACCCAGACCCGGATCATCGAGGCGATTGCACGATGACCAGTTTGCAGGACAAAAAGAAATTACGGGAAAGCAGCATGATGTCTGCATCTTCTTTGATAAGTCGGCCGTGGTTTGGCCCGGTCGCGGCACTGGTTCTGATCGTGCTGGGCATCGGGATCATTTCGCCGGACTTTTTCAATATTCGCATTGTTGA
Organism: Thalassospira sp. CH_XMU1420-2; assembly: GCF_037029325.1. Classification (NCBI taxonomy): domain Bacteria; kingdom Pseudomonadati; phylum Pseudomonadota; class Alphaproteobacteria; order Rhodospirillales; family Thalassospiraceae; genus Thalassospira; species Thalassospira sp. CH_XMU1420-2. The sequence continues at coordinate 62,886 of NZ_JAYMEG010000009.1, read as the reverse complement.
CGGGCATCTTTACGGATCGTTGGTCGATGTTGTCCATCGCGGCGCATCAACGGCCCTTGTTGCCGTGGGCATGGCGATTGTGATCGGCACACGCGGCATTGATTTGTCGGTCGGTTCGATCATTGCCATTTCGGGTGCCGTCATGGCGGTTCTGATCCGCGATACCGATCTTCATCCGGCAGTGATCATTCTGGCCGCCCTTGGCGCCGGGATTTTGTGTGGCCTTTGGAATGGCATATTGGTGGCGTTCCTTGATATTCAGCCGATCATTGCGACCCTGATCCTGATGGTGGCCGGGCGCGGGATCGCACAAATGATCACCGATGGGCAGATCGTGACATTCCATGGCGCGTTTTTTGAGGCGATCGGCAGCGGCTATTTGCTGGGCATTCCATGGCGGGTGATCATTGCCGCGGCGGTGATTGCGGCAATCTTTTTCGTGATGCGCAAAACCGCCCTTGGCCTGTTTGTGGAATCTGTGGGCGGCAATGCGCGCGCCAGCCGGGTGGCCGGGATTGATGCACGCGGCATCAAGTTGATGGCTTATGGGGCATCCGGGCTGTGTTCGGCCTTTGCCGGGATCATTATTGCGGCCGATATTCGCGGGGCAGATGCCAATAATGCCGGGCTGTGGCTTGAACTTGATGCAATTTTGGCGGTCGTGATCGGCGGCGCGTCGCTGATGGGCGGGCGGTTCTTTATTGGCATGACGGTGATTGGCGTTCTGATCATTCAGGCGCTGAGTACCGGTATTCTTCTTTCGGGGTTGCCGTCGCAATATACCCTGATCGTCAAGGCGGCCGTGGTGATGATTGTTCTTCTGGTTCAGGCACCGAAATCCCGCCAACTGGTCGGGCAGGCGATGGATCGCATGAAGCGGGGAAAAGCCGATGAAAATTAATGAACGTTTTTACCCGATCCTTGCAACGCTTGCGGTTCTGGCCTTGCTGTATGGCTACGGGATTTTTGAACATCGCGCCTTTTCCGATACTTACGTTCTGGGCGCGCTTCTGACCGATAATGCGTTCCTGATCATTACGGCCGTGGGCATGACATTCGTGATCCTTTCGGGCGGCATTGATCTTTCGGTTGGATCGATGATTGCCTTTATCGGGGTCCTGATGGCCGAGCTTGTCACCGGGTTTGGCATGCATCCGTTAATGGCGGCCTTGATATCGCTGATTGTCGGGGCGGCATTCGGGGCTTTCATGGGGGTGATTATCGCCAAGTTTGATATTCAGCCCTTTATCATCACGCTTGCCGGCATGTTCTTTTTGCGTGGGGTGTGTTTCCTGATCAATCTGGATTCCGTTCCGATTGATCATCCGTTTGTCGCAGCCTTCAGCGGGTTCAAAGTGCCGCTGCCCGGACGCGGCTGGCTGACGGCATCGGCGTTGCTCATGCTGGCGACCGTGATTGGCGGTGTGGTGATTGCCCATTACACGCGCTTTGGGCGCAATGTCTATGCGATTGGCGGGGATCGTCATTCGGCCGAACTTCTGGGCATTCCGGTGCATGGCACCATCATTCGCGTCTATACCCTGTCGGGCTTTTTCAGTGCGCTTTCGGGGGTGGTCTTTGCCTTCTATACCGCATCGGCCTATCCGCTGGCAGCAGTCGGGGTGGAGCTTGATGCGATTGCCGCCGTGGTGATTGGCGGAACGCTTCTGACCGGGGGCATGGGCTTTGTCATGGGCACGTTCTTTGGCGGGATCATCATGGGCGTGATTCAGACCCTGATTGCCTTTGATGGATCACTCAATAGCTGGTGGACCAAGATCATGATCGGGGCATTGCTGTTTGGCTTTATCGTCTTGCAACGCCTGATCACACGGTCGTTCTCGGGTATGCGGGCCGGGGCGACCTGATTGATGATGCAATCACGCATAATGAAAAACGGGCGCCATTGGCGCCCGTTTCTGTTTGGTTTAAAACCGACAATCGGTTGCGAATTACAGCCCGATCTTGTCCCAGTCGTGATCGACCGACATGCCCAATTGCTGGCGGAGCTGGCGCATGGTGCGGCGAAGCAGTTTGTGCATGGTCGCGCGGGCCTCGTCCGGGTCGCGGTGGCTGATGGCGGCATAGACCGCATGATGATCGGGAAGCGATTGCACATGGGCCTTGGGACCGCCGGACGACAGGCGGAATGATCCGATCAGGGCGGTTTCAATCAGCATGCCGAATGATTTCATGAAATCGTTGCCAGATGCATTAAGGATCGCCTGATGGAATTGCAGATCGGTAAGATAGACCGCCTCGGTCCCCGGTTCGGCCTTTTCCATGGCGTCATAGGCATCGCCAATCGCCTTGATTTCATCGGGCGTTGCGCGCACAGCAGCCATGGCGACCGTATTGGGTTCAATGATCAGACGCGTTTCAAACAGCGCATACAGGAATGCCGGGTCCGGGTCCGGGAAGTGCCAGGAGAGGACATCAGGGTCCAGAAGGTTCCAGCTTGACCGCGGTTTGACGCGCGTACCGGTTTTCGGACGGCTTTCAATCAGGCCCTTGGCTGACAGGATCTTGATCGCCTCGCGCAGGGCCGTGCGCGATACATCAAGGGATTCACTTAATGCCGCCTCGGTCGGAAGCACATCCCCCGGCGCCAGCTGGCCCGAAACAATCCGTGCACCAAGATCATGGGCAACGATGCTGTGCAGGCTGCGTTTGGCGTAGGTTCTTGACATCGACGACATTAAATTCCCTCCGGCATGGCCATGGGCCAGGACCTTGTAAAAATGCAAAACGGCAAAAGGCCCGCTTTGATATTATTCATATAATATGAATTAATTTCGAGGGCAACTTATCTGACCCCTCCAACGCTTTGTGTTGCAAAGCATATAATTATTTCGGGCAGGGGTGCCGTGATCGGCCGTAAAGAGCCAAAGGTCACGTTGTTATAAACCACTGCGCGACAGATCGAAAGAATTCACTTCACCCGTTTGTCGCTTGACAGGCCCGGATATCCTGATCATTAATGTTATTGTATGAAGAATTAAAAACATAATTTTCAGGAGGAAGCATCATGATCACGGGCCGGATGACAATGCCGCAAAACTGATCCGCACAGTTGCCCGATGCGGGTGATTGGCACCTCAACCCGTTTTACGGACAGGTGTCTTTTGCGCTGCACATATCGGCAATGATGCCTATTCTGAACATTATGGAATGCAAATCCGGATCGCGTGCGGGATGGAGTCCCCGTGCCGGACCGGCAGAGAGACACCAAAAGAGAAACCACACGACGGGAGAAGCACCGATCATGTCTGATCGCATGCCGACACACTATACCAGCCTTGAAGATAAATCGGTATTCATCACCGGTGGCGCATCGGGTATTGGCGAGGCCCTTGTTACCGCCTTTGTCGAGCAGGGCGCCAAAGTCGCCTTTGTCGATATCATGGAAGATGCGGGCAACGCCCTTGTCGAAAAGCTTTCAAAAGATGCGCGCAATGCGCCGGTCTTTATCAAATGCGACCTGACCGATATCCCGGCCCTTCAGGCCGCGGTTGCCAAGGCTGCTGAAATCAACGGGCCGATTACCGGGCTTTTGAACAATGCCGCCAATGATACCCGCCACAAATGGCAGGACGTGACCCCGGAATACTGGGATGAACGCCAGGCAATCAATATTCGTCCGTCCTTCTTTGCCATTCAGTCCGTTGCCCCGATGATGCAAAAGGCCGGCGGTGGTGCCATCGTCAATTTCGGGTCGGTCAGCTGGATGATGGGGCAGGGCGGCATGCCGGGCTATACCACGGCAAAGGCCGCGACCCACGGGCTGACACGCGGCATGGCGCGCGATCTGGGCAAGGATCATATCCGGGTCAATACCCTTGTTCCGGGCTGGGTGATGACCCAGCGCCAGCTTGATCTTTGGGTTGATGAGGCGGCCGAGCGCGAAATCGATGAACGCCAGTGTCTGAAGAACAAGGTGATGCCACAGGATATCGCGCGCATGGCGCTGTTCCTGATTTCCGATGAAAGCCGGATGTGTACCGCCCAGAACTTCATTGTTGATGGCGGCTGGGTCTAGGGCGGTTTTGCCCTTGGCGATCAAGCCGACATTCACATAACCGACAAAGATCATTCAGGACGAACTTTCATGAGACTGGTTCAATACAAGGATACCGCGGGTGCGCAGCATGTTGCCGTGGTCGAAGACGAAAATACCCTTATCCCGCTCAAGGGCGTTTCCACCACCCGTGAACTTGCGACCATCGCACTTGCCAAAAACATGACGATGATCGAAAAGGCGAAAATTCGCATGGGGGACGACCGCGTTGATTATAACGAGGTTGTCCGTGACGGACGCCTTTTGCCGCCGATTACCCATGTTGATCCGGCGCATTTCCTTGTCACCGGGACCGGGCTTACCCATCTTGGTTCGGCCTCTGCGCGCGCAAACATGCACAAGGCCGACAACAAGGCCGCCGATGAAACAGATTCCATGAAGATGTTCCGCATGGGGGTCGAGGGCGGCAAGCCCAAGGCCGGTGAACATGGTGTGCAGCCCGAATGGTTCTATAAGGGCGATGGATCCATTGTTGCCAATCCCGGGGCGGCGATCCCAAGCCCGTCCTTCGCCCTTGATGGCAGCGAGGAACCGGAAATTGCCGCGGTTTACATCATTGACCATGACGGAACCCCGGTGCGCATCGGCTTTGCGATCGGGAACGAGTTTTCCGATCATGTGATGGAGCGCCAGAACTACCTTTATCTGGCGCATTCAAAGCTGCGCCATTGCGCGATGGGGCCGGAATTGCTGCTGGGGGATCTGCCAAGCCATGTCGAGGGGACCTCGCGTCTGTATCGCGATGGCAAGGTGATCTGGGAAAAGCAGTTCGTCAGCGGCGAAGACAATATGTCGCACTCGATTGCCAACCTTGAATATCACCACTTCAAATATGACCTGTTCCGCCGCCCGGGTGATGTGCATGCGCATTTCTTTGGCACGGCGACACTCAGCTTTGCCGATGGCATCACGACACAGGACGGTGATGAATTCGAAATTTCATCAGCCCTGTTTGGCCGCCCGATCCGCAACCGCCTGATGGTTCAGGCAGAGCGCCCGGTTGTGGTCAAAGCCATCTGATTTTTCGGGAATTCTCGTAATTCCAAAGGGCGTAAAGCCCAGTCTCCCTCCGAACGACACGACCTTCCCCGGCGCAGCAATGTGCCGGGGTTTTCTTTTGCCGCATTGGCAATGCAGGCGTAACATGCCTGAAAACAAAGATCGGCCCGCAAAAAGGAGCGTTCAGATGAGGAAGGTGATTGTATCGGCCTTTGTGTCCGTTGATGGCGTGATGCAGGCTCCCGGCGGCCCGGACGAAGACATCGCCGGCGGATTTGAATTTGGCGGCTGGACTTTCCATTATTGGGACGCGGAAATGGGCAAGATCATGGGGGATCATTTATCCGCATCCTATGATCTGCTGCTGGGGCGATATACCTACGATATTTTTGCAGCCCACTGGCCCTATGCCGGCGATGATGACCCGATCGGGCAGAAATTCAACAGTGTTACCAAATACGTCGCGACTTCCGATCCCGACAGTCTGAGTTGGCAAAATTCGGTGGCGCTTGATGGCGACATTATCGATGCCATTCGCACGCTTAAGGCGGGGAATGGACCGGATTTGTTGACACAGGGAAGCAGCAAGCTTGTCCAAGGCCTGATTGCCAATGATCTGGTTGATGAATATCGCCTGTGGGTGATGCCCGCCATCCTTGGCAAGGGCAAGCGCCTGTTTGGCAACGACGGTGCGCCAACCAACCTGACGCTGGTTTCAAGTCAGGCCTTTTCGACGGGTGTGTGTCTGAATATTCTGCGTCCGGACGGAGCTGTTAAATGCGGGTCTTTTGCCCATCACGCCCCGTCGGATGCTGAACGTGAAAGACAGCGCAAAATGCGCATCGCCGAAGGGCTTGCCTGATTTGATCGAAGCCTATGAGCAGGGTGGTCAAATTTAAAAAAAAGCAGCGGATAACCCGCTGCTTTTTCGTTTGTCGTGTGATCTGTGTTGCAGGTGGTGCGAGGGATCAGGCCTGTTCGCTGACAGCCGGGGCGGGGCGCAAGACAGCAGTAACAACGACCGAGGCAACGACAAGGGCGATGCCGCCAAGTTCAAAGACGCCAAGTGCGCCGATGAAATCAAACATCACGCCACCAATGATGGCGCCAGCCGCGATTGCGGTTTGGAAACCGGCAACCAGAAGCCCGCCGCCGCTTTCGGCTTCATCTGGAACCATGCGGGTGATCCAGGTCGACCAGGCGACCGGCACACCGCCAAACGCCATGCCCCAGATCGCGACAAGAACGATGGTCGGATTAAGCGCGCCATTGATCAGGACCATGGCAAGGGCGCAAAGCCCCATGATGAAGGGCATCAGGGCAATGGTCATGCGCAGTGATCGCGCAATCAGCACACCGGCCAGATGGGTGCCGAAAAAGTTGGCGACCCCGAAGCCCAGCAGCACCCCGGAAATCCCCGCCGTTGCCACACCCGTGACGTTTTCAAGGAACGGGCGGACATAGGTAAACAGGGCAAAGTGCCCGGTAATGATGATGACCAGTGACAGCAGCCCGAATTTCATGCCCGGACGATTGATCAGATCAACAAGGGTGCGTAACGATGCCCGTCCGCGCGGTGGCAGGGATGGCAGGGTTGCGAACTGTACGACGAAGGTAATGACGCCGATCCCCGCAGCCAGCAGGAAGACCGCACGCCAGCTGATGATATCGCCAAGGAAGCTGCCCACCGGGGCGGCAAAGACAGTGGCAGCCGAAACGCCACTGAACATGATGGCAAGCGCACGCGGCACATGGTTTTCTGGCACCAGTCGCATGATGGTTGCCGCCGACATTGTCCAGAAACCGCCAAGCGCGATGCCCAGAAGAACGCGGCCAACCAGCAGGAAGGCAAAATTTTCTGCCGACGCAACGATGATGCTTGAGACCACCAGCAATATCGAGAAGGAAAGCAGGACATTGCGGCGGTCAAACCGGCGGGTGACGGTGGCAATCAGAAGGCTTGTGATCAGGGCCAAAAAGGCCGTTGCCGAAATGGCCTGACCGGCGAGGCCTTCGGACACCGAAAGGTCCGACGCAATCGGGGTTAGAAGACTGACCGGCAGGAATTCGGCCGTGACCAGGCCGAATACCCCCAGTGTCATTGAAATGACGGCGGCCCATGCAGCAGGTGCTGGCGCGACGGCGGACGTCTGCGCAGGCCGGGCGTCGGATTGTGGTTCACTCATGCGGTAGTCCTTTTAAAGGTGTTTGTGCATTGCACCTAAAATAGACTGGACCGTTCGGACGATCTATGACAGTTTGTCTGAATTAATTGATCAATCGTCCGGAATGTCATGTCCCCCATCCCGAATGCCGCATTCAACAGCCCGTCAAACCATATCGAAGGCCAGTTCAACGAAGCGGGCCATGATATGGTCAATGACCTGCTGTCGGGGGTGCGATTGCGCGGACTGGATTATCGCCGGATCGAGATTTCGGCACCTTATGGCCTGCGCTTTGGCGAGGATATGGATGACACCCGCGCCTGGTTTCACTTTATCGGGCAGGGTACAGTTCATCTTCGCACCAAAAGCGGGGCGGTGCATGTTCTGGGTTGCGGGGATGCGGTATTGCTGCCTTGTGCGGGCATTCACGATCTTTACAGCGAAGATGGCGTTGCCATGCGCAGTGTCGATGCCTTTGAAAAGGCACCGCTTTGTGATGCGGCGTCTGAAATCCGGGCGTGCGAAGCGGATGCCTGCCGGTCAAAGGACAATCTGATTTTCAGCTGTGCGATGGAATTTGATCTGGGGTGGCTGCATCCGCTGGCGCATCTCAAACCGGAAATCATGCATATCGAAACCGTGCCCGATCATGATCCGCAAATTCCCGCGATCCTTGATGTCATGACCAGCGAATTGCGCGCCAAGCGCCCGGGTTATGGCGTGATCCTGACAAGGCTTGCCGATGTGGTGGCCGCCGCCATCCTGCGGCGCTGGGTCGAGGCGGGCTGTGATGTTTGCGGCTGGGTCGAGGCCGTGCGTGATCCCAAGCTTGCGCGGTTGCTGGCCGCCTTGCACAAGGAGCCGGGCCGCAACTGGTCGGTTGCCGATATGGCATCGGAAATGGGGATGTCACGGTCGGTCTTTGCCGAACGGTTTGTCGAGCTGACCAAGGCCACCCCGCAGCAATATCTGACCAATTTGCGCATGCGTCTGGCCAGCCAGTGGATCGGGCGTGAAAACCTGTCGCTTGACGAGGTTGCCGAACGGCTTGGCTATGCCTCGGTCGCGGCATTCAGCCGCGCGTTCAAGCGCACCACCGGAAAATCACCCGGCGCCATCCGTCACATGGATTATGCTGCGCCGTAAAGGGCCTGGCGGGCAGTTTGTGTTGCTGATCGCAGATGATCAAGCAGGCTGTCGCGATGCTGGCCAAGGATTGCCGGTGATGCGCCGAAAACCGAAAAGCCTGAAATCATTTTGCCATGCTGGGTCGTGATCGGAACAGCAATGGCATAAATATCATTTTCACGTTCGCCATTATTGGTGGCAAAGCCCTGTTGACGGATCGTTTGCAGTTCGTCCCGAAGGGTTTTTATGTCGGTGATGGTGTGCTCGGTCATGCCATGCAGTTGGGCGTTCTTGAAATAGCGGTCCTGATCTTCAGAGCCCATATGCGCCAGCCATAATTTGCCGTGCGCCGTGCAAAAGGCATCCAGTTTCGAGCCGATCCGGATATCGACATAAAGCGGCCGGTCGGGCAGGGACTTGGCGATGCAGACCGCCATGTCGCGATCAAATTCGGTCGCCATGCAGGCTTCCCCGGTGTCACGCGCCAGCTGATCAAGGATCGGTTGCAGAAGGGTTGGCAGATTGCCGTCATGCAAAACCCGTTCGCCCAGATCGGCAAACATATATCCCAACCGGAAGACCCCGCGTGATGATGCCCGCAACGCGCCGGCATGGACCAGCGTGTGCAGGAAACGATGTGCGGTAATCATATTGATGCCAAGCGCGTCTGCGGTTTCCTTTGCCGTCAGTTCGGACTTTCCCGCGGCAAAAAGATCCAGAATTTTAAAGGCCTTCAGGACAGATCCATTGAGCTGGCTGGTCATGATTTTCCATTCACATAAAACGCCACGGGTCAAAGTCGGACGCGATGCTTGACGCCGCCCGGATTTCAATAATAAACTATATTATAAATCATATTTCAAATATAGAAATATTGAAAGAGTAAAACAAGAGGCGTCTGATGACAAACGACACGCGTGACAAATCCGGTCAGATTACCCTGACCGCCGGCGGGGCGGTTCTGGCCCGCATGAAGGCGATCGGGATTGATTATATCTTTGCCAATTCCGGCACCGACTTTCCGCCGATCATCGAAGGTCTGGCCGAGGCGGCGGCAAAGGATATCGATCTTCCCAATGCTTTGATCATGCCGCATGAAAATGCGGCGATGGGCATGGCGCATGGCTATTACCTTGCGACCGGAAAAACGCAGGCCGTTATGGCGCACACCAATGTCGGTCTTGCCAATTGTGCGATTGGCGCGATCAACGCCGCGACCGAACATGTGCCGGTCGTTCTGATGTCGGGCAGAACCCCGGTGATGGAAAAGGGCCGCCTTGGCGCGCGCACCGTTCCGATCGGCTGGGGCCAGGAAATGCGCGATCAGGCGGCCTTGGTACGCGAAAGTTCGAAATGGGAATATGAACTGAAGTTCCCCGAACAGGTGCCCGAAGTCGTTGATCGTGCCTATGCCATCGCATCATCGGTGCCCAAGGGACCGACCTATGTCAGTCTGCCGCGTGAGGTTCTGTGTGAACCCTGCCCGGGGGACGAGATTGACGGGCCGCTTCGCATGCAGCCGGTACCGGTTGCCCCGCCGCAAGCCAGTGTCGAGCAGGCCGCCGACATTCTTGCCAATGCCAAGAACCCAGTGATCATTGCCCAGCGCGGGACGGGAACAGCCGAGGCATTTGGCCGTTTTTCCGAGCTGGTCGATCAATGGGGCATTCCGGTCGTGCAATATTGGGCGATCCAGCTTGCCATTGGCACCGAACATCCGATGTTTGCCGGGATGGATCCGGCACCCTGGCTTAAGGATGCCGATGCGGTGGTGGTGATTGATTGTCTGGCGCCCTGGTCACCCGATATCCACACATTGCGTCCCGATTGCAAGGTGGTTCAGATCGGTCAGAACCCGCTTTATTCCCGTTTCCCGGGGCGTAACTTTGCCGCCGATATCTCGCTTGTTGGCGAGACCGGTGATGTCATCATGATGCTGGCAGATGCCATGGATCGTCGTCATGCCGATCATGCTGCGACCTGTTCGGATCGTCGGGGCAAAATTGCCACGATCAATGCCGAAACCCGCAAGAAAGCACTGGCGATGGCCGATGCCGGGGCAGTGGACCCGATGACCAAGGCCTTTGTATCGCGCTGTCTGTCCGATGCGATTGCCGGTCGTGCGGCAACGGTGTTTTCCGAGCTTGGCTGTCCGTTGGAGCCACTTTCTCTGTCGGAACATGGCAGCTGGTATCAGGAACCGCATTCCGGTGGGCTTGGCTGGTCATTCCCGGCATCAATGGGCTATCAGCTGGCCGACAAGGACAAGCTTGTGGTCGCGACCATGGGGGATGGTTCCTACATGTTTGCCAACCCGACGGCATGTCATCAGATCGCCGAGGCGCTTGAACTTCCGATCCTGATCCTTGTTCTGAACAATAATGAATGGGGTGCGGTGCGCCAGTCGGTGGCGGGGATGTATCCGAACGGCTATGCGGCGAAAACCAATGAAATGCCGCTGACCGCGCTTAAACCCAGCCCGGATTTCACCAAGGTCGCCGAGGCCAGCCGTGCCTGGGTTGCCAAGGCCAAGCGTCCCGAAGACCTTCCGGGGATCCTGCTCGATGCCATCAAGCATATCGACACCAAGCGTACCCATGCGCTGGTCGAGGTAACGATTGCGCCGTAAGGCACGATCGTTGCAGTTGCCATGTTGTAGCGCCCGGCCTTGTGCCGGGCGTTTTGCGTATTAATGCCTGCTTTGTCGGCAGAATGGAATCCCTGCTTGCATCCTGTGCAATTTCATTATTTCATTGCGTAATGCTTTGAATTGCCTGCCCGGAAGGAGCCAGTATGGATCGTGTTGTCGGAACCTCGGGACGGATTGCGTTTGCCAGCGCGATGCGCAACCTGCTTGCAGATGTTTATCCCGAACACGATCACGAAGCACTGGTGCTGCGCGTTTTTGACGAACTTGGCCTGCCGGTCGAAGGTGACGGGCCGGAACCCAAAGAGGAAAACCTGCGCAAATGGGATCAGCGCGATGCGTTTCTGATCACCTATGGCGACAGCATCCATCAGGACGGCAAAAAGGGCCTGCAAAGCCTTGGCGAATTTCATCGTAAATGGCTGAAGGACTGGCTTACCGGCATTCATATCCTGCCATTTCATCCCTTTACATCCGATGACGGATTTTCAGTCAGCGATTTCAGCCAGCTTCGCACGGAACTTGGCGATTGGGATGATGTCGAGGATCTGGCAAAGCACGGCACGGTGATGGCCGATCTGGTGGCAAACCACATATCGGCGTCGCATCCCTGGTATCAGCAATTTCTGGCCGGTGAAAAACCCGGTGTTGACTACATCAAAACCGCAAGCCTTGAAGATGATCTTTCCGATGTGGTGCGCCCGCGCAGTCATGCGTTGCTGAATGATGTCGTGACCAAGGATGGCGAAAAGTTCGTCTGGTGCACATTCAGCTATGATCAGGTCGATCTGGATTATGGCAACCCGGATGTGTTTTTCGAAATGCTGCGCGTGGTGTTGAATTACCTGAAGCATGGCGTGCGCGTGGTGCGGCTTGATGCCATCGGCTTTATTTGGAAGGAAGTCGGAACGACATCCATCAATCTTGATCAGACCCATAAACTGATCAAGGCCATGCGCCTGGCCTGCAATGCGCTTTATCCCGATGTGCTGTTTATTACCGAAACCAATTTGCCGCTTCTGGAAAACCTGTCCTATTTCGGCAATCAGGATGAAGCACACCTGATTTACAACTTTTCGCTGCCGCCGGTGATCATTCATGCGTTGCTGAGCGGGCGGAGCGATTATATCCGCAAATGTATCATGGCGATGCCACCGGCACCGGCGGGCTGTACGTTCTTTAACTTTACCGCCAGCCATGATGGCATTGGTCTACGTCCGGCCGAGAACCTTATTCCCGATGAAGATATTGATGGCCTGCGCGAGCATGCGCTCAAGATGGGCGGCCAGGTCAGTTACCGTGCGCTTAAGGGGGGTGGGCAAAAGCCCTATGAGCTCAATGTGACGCTTTACAGCATGCTGGCGGAAAACTTCGCCGGAGAAGCGACCATGGGGCTTGAACGGTTTGTGATGAGCCAGGCAATTGCCATGTCGCTTGAAGGGATCCCGGCGATCTATGTCCAGACCATTCTGGCAACGGAAAATGATCAGGCGGCGTATGAGGAAACCGGTATTCCGCGCCGCCTGAACCGCAAGATCTGGAAGCTTTCCGATGCAGAACGGGTTCTGTCCGAAGATGGTCCGGCCAAATCGGCGTTTGATCAGTTGCGCGCGCTTATGTCGATCCGTATGGGGCAACCTGCGTTTCACCCCAATGCCACGCAATATACCCTTAATCTCGGTCCGGATTTGCTGGGCATCTGGCGGCAGTCGCATTTGAATGAACAAAGCATTTTCTGTGTCTTTAACCTGACCGAGACCCAACAGGATCTTGATCTTTCGAAGATCAATCTGATCATGACCGAAGGCTGGCAGGATTTGATCACCCAGCAAGTGATCGAAGATTACGACGGGATCATGAAACTGGCGCCCTATCAGATCGTGTGGATTTCCAACCGGGACGGGCGCAACCGTACCGAAAGCCGGTTGCTGCAACGCTATCGGGATGCCATGCCGGTCTGATCGGTTTTTCAGATTGTGCAAAAAATACGCAGCCGATGCGTTTATCGTTGCGTCACAAAATGTGCTTTGCAAAACTCGTGTCCAGATAGCAGGACATAGAGGGCAATTTACGCACATGGCGTATGCGCAGGAAATCGAAATTCCGCACTTGCCCGATGATACAGAAAGCCGCGTAAGATCCTATTTCGAGGTTTGGCAAGCGGCGGCAAAGGGTGGCAAGGTTCCTGACCGAAAGGTGCTGAACGGTCATGTTCTGGCGCCTTGGGTCGATGATATCTGTATCTATGAATATCTTCCGCAAAAGCGTGATTTTATCATCCGCATCGATGCCCCGAACATCATTGACGCCAGCGGCGAAGATTATCATGGCTGTTCACCCCGGCAGATTGATCTGGATTTTGGCACCACATTACACGCGACATTGCTTGAGGTGATCGATCACGGCAAGCCGGCCTTTCACCGCATCGGTTATGAACGCAAGGTCTGGGAAGAATGGCTGCGTCTTTTGTTGCCTATGCGGGCAACCGACCGGCAGGGGCGGGTTATCGAACAGGTTTTCGTCACCCACTTCTTTTATCGCGGGGCATCGTGATTATTTGGCTTTCATACTTGTTTCGGGGCGTGATTTCCCCACGTGCATATCTGGGAAAATGCCATGATACCATCACGCGCGCTTGAATCAGCAGACACCGAACTGGACGGGTTGCCCGAGGACGTTGATGTTCGGGTCATTGCGCTTGTCGATACATGGTATGATGCATGGACCCAGACCGGGATAAATAGCGTGCCGTCACGCGCCATTCTGAATGCGGAACGTCTGATCCGCTGGCGCGACGAGATCAGTGTTTACGAATATCTGCCGGTCCGGAATGACTTTTTGGTGCGTATTGATGCACCGTCAATTGTTGCAGCCACGGGCGAAAATTTTCAGGGATCTACCCCGCGCGAGATCGACCTGAAATATGGCACCTGTCTGATGGCGGCATTGCTAAAGACAATGTACGAAAAGCGGCCGACTTTCCATTATGTGAATGTGGCCGAAAATCATGCCAAACACCGTCATTGGTTGCGTGTCCTGTTGCCGGCGCAAACCATGGACCAGTTTGGTGACCCGATCTATCAGGTGCTTGGCGCACGTTTCCCCTACGAGCCGATGCACTATATCTGACGGATGTGCAATGGCCGGGCTTGGTGGTTCGCATGACAAGGAAGTGCCGCTGGATCGGCTTGGCGCGGATGCACCGGCCGGGGCGCATGCGCTTTTGGCATTGTGGGGCCAGGCTGCTGCACGCGGCAGAATTCCGACCCGTTGCGACTTTACCCCGGATACGCTGTCACCATGGATTGATGATATCAGCATCTATGAATATCACCCGGACAAGGATGATTTTCAGATTTTGCTAGAAGGTGAAAACATCATTGCGCTGACCGGCGAGGATTGGCGCGGTGCCTTTGCCCGTGAAGTGGATTGCCATTTTTCAACAGCATTGCATGCAGCCCTGTCCGCGGCACGCAAAACAGGCAAGCCACAAATCCATCATTTGCAGATCTTTCAAAAAGACTGGCGCAAAGGGGTGCGGCTGTTATTGCCGGTGGTTCTTGAACGAAAAGGCCAGGAAGACGTTCTTCAGGTCTTTCTGGCCATATTTCCATTCCCCGATCATACGCAATAGCAGCGAACCGCAAGCGCGTTCGACGCCGCGTGCCGGATCAAGCCCCGCTCTTAACCCTTGCCGATCTCGGTGTCGTTCAGATCGTCTTCGACCGCACTTGAAAGATGTTCGAAAATGTCGCCCATCGCACTTTCAACACGCTGCCAGCTGGGGATGAACGGGCTCTCAAGCGGGTTGTCGAGATAGTGCTGACCGGCACTGATGATGACTTCCGACAGAACCTCGACGCATTTTTCTTCTTCGTCGCGATTGATTTTAAGGCCGTTAAACAGGGCATCGGCACGGTATTGCTCAATCAGGTCGAGTGCCGCGCGATAATAGGTTGCCTTAAGGGTGCGGAATGTCTCGTGCGAGAAAATCGTGCCCTGTGTTGCCAGTTTGCGGAACAGGGATTTGGCGATGTCACCCGCCATGCGCGACAGACCGTCATCTTTTTGCGCCGGGTCGAATTCGCGGTGCTTGTGGTCATAGATATCGGCGATATCGACCTGGGCCAGACGATGGACCGTGTGATTGCGATACATTTCCGAAAGCATGGAAATTTCAAGTCCCCAATCGGACGCAACCCGCAGGCCATAGGCAACATCGGTGCGGATCGCCATTTCACCGGACAGGGAATAGCGGAAACAATCGAGATAATTCAGGAAATCGGTCTTGCCGACCACCTGTTTCAAAGCGCGGATCAGCGGGGTGACAAACAGGCGACATACCCGGCCCTTGAGGGTGCCATTGGCAACACGGGCGTAATATCCCTTGGCAAAGGCGAAATTGAATGCCGGATTGGCGATCGGGTACATCAGCTTGGCCGGAAGATCGGGCGTATAGGTCGCAATGTCGCAATCATGAATGCCGATCACGGAACTGCGCCCCGATGCCAGGGTGTAGCCCATGCAATACCAGACATTGCGGCCCTTGCCCGGTTCGTAACGGGCCAGACCAAATTCATCAAGCCGGTCATGAACACCGCGCAGGCGCGGCCCGTCATTCCACAGAATGCGCACATGTTGCGGCAGGTCTTTGAAAAATTCGCGCGCATGAAGATATTGCTGTGCATTGGCGCGGTCCAGACCGACGACGATCTGATCGATATAGGTCGCCTGTTTGAGACCATCGACAATGGTTGTCATGGCCGGTGTTTCAAGTTCCGAATAAAGGCAGGGCAAAATCAGGGTCTGGCGCCTTTGGCGGGCAAAGGCAGTCATTTCATAGGCGAGTTCTTCCGGGTTGCGGTCAAGAATGCGATGAAGGGTTGTGATCGGGCCACCCTGATGGAAATCAGCCATGAAGTACCTCGCTGTTTTTATTGGTATTGGTTAACTGGTCGAGAAGGTCGTTGATCGCAGCGTTCCAGCCCGCAGGTCCGGGGGCGGGCGCGATCCGAAGATTGGCATGGTCAAGCAGCGGCGATGTCCGCGCACCATGTTTGGTTGGAATCTGAATGGCAAAATCGGCCTCGGCCAGCATCGGGATGTCATTGGGGGAATCCCCAAGTGCGATGGTGGTGAACCGTTTGGGCGGTGAGGTTTCGTTTTTGCCGCTTTGCGACAGAGCAAGCCATTGCAGAATGCGTTTCATGGCTTCGCCCTTGGTTGACGGGCCGCACAAGGTGTGGAAACGGCCACCCTTGACCAGTTTCAGGGACCATTTTTCGGCAATGGCGCGCGCGGTGGTGACATCCTGCTTGCTGGGTTGCCAGATCAGCGGATCGGAACAATGGCGTTGACCGGCGCGAATGGCATCGTCAAGCGGAAGACCGGTCTCCGATGCAATGATTTCCGGCTCGACGGTTCGAAAACTGCCAACAGGGACGGAAACGGCATCGCGGATCTGATTGCGCGCAGCATCGATTGTTTCGGATGACGGGCCAGCCTGTTCGATTTCGCCATTCAGGGAAATGACGCCGCCATTTTCACCAATCAGCCCGTCAAACAGCATGGATTGCTGATTGATATGTTCAAGTTCGGCAAGTGTTTTCGAGGATACAGCAATTAAGGGGATGGCAAGCTGTTTCACGCGATCAAGCGCCGGACGGGCGGCGTCCCAGCCATAGGTGTCATGATCAAGCAATGTGCCGTCAAGGTCGGTAAAGATGGCGATGGCGCGGCTGTTTGGCATCATCCCGTTCTGTCGCGGTTTTTGACATGTGCAAGACCGTAAACTGGTCTCTTGGTCAGAAGCTTATCACAGTGATCGGGGCGGATCGACCTTTGGGAAGGTTAATTTTTGATCACAGCGATAATTTGATCAAAAAACATGCGATGGCGTCGGGTGCGCAATACCGGTTTGGGGGCGGACGCGCATTTTCCTCTTCAATATCACCAAATGATGTTATTGTTGGTATGGTATTGATCCATCAATGGTTTTTACAGCGCCTGTCACGGTCACATTTTCCGGAGATGCCTATGGGGTTATATCGGGAAGCGCATGTGCGATGGTTGCAAAGAACAGTTGTCATCGGGTTCATATGTGTTGCGGTCATCCTTGATGTCGCGGCAACCGCCCGTGCCGGATCGGTCATTATGCCGGCAAAAGGCCAGAATACCCACAACCAAGCCAACACCCACACTCAAACCAACACCGACCCCCATGCCGGTGGTAATGTTGGCGATGATGCCAGAAGCCGGGCAGGGGATGTGATCCGTATCGGTGATGCCCGGCAAACCGGTCCGGGCAAATTGAAACCCGGATATGAGGTCTGGGTGGCGGTGGGCGAATGGCCGCCGATGATCAGTGAAACACTTCCTGATTTCGGCAAACATGCCATACGGTTCCAGACGATTTTCAATGCGATGGGATTTGACGTCCGGTTCATTTTCGTCCCCTGGCAACGCGCTTATGAGCAAACCCGCCAGGGCATCTATGTCGCGACATTTCCGTGGCTTCGGACAGTCGAGCGCAGGGATGCCTTTCATATTCCGCGCTATCCGATTGCCCAGGCCCATCAAAAGGGATTTTACAAAAAGTCCCGTTTCCCCGAGGGGATCGATATCAACGCGTTGCGCGATGTTGTCGGGCTTGGCCTGCGTCCGGTCGGGATTGCCAGTTACTGGTATGAACAGGAATTCAGACGGCTTGGCATCGAAGCCGACATTGTAAATAACCCGGAATCCGCCTGGCGGTTTCTGCATGCGGATCGGGCCGATATCCTGTTTGAAGAAGAAGCCGTGGGCTGGCACGACCTGACCGGGCTTTTGGGCGAACAGGTGGCCGCACGTTATGCCACCACCAACACCATTACAACCAATGACATGTTCATTCTGTTTTCGCGCAAACATCCGTTCGGCGCGGAACTGATGCAGGCCTATGAAACCTTCATGATGTCGGATGACGGACAGGAAATCTGCAAGGAATGGGCGTTGTGCAAATCCGATTTCGTCACAGCCCCCGGGACGGCCGATGGCGGGGATCAGGCGCCGTCTGGGCAATTGAACTGAGCCAGACCAGGCGGCAATTAGGCCGCAAGAGCCAAAACCAGATCAAACCTGATCCATAACCAAATGTGGATACGTGTTCGATTTGTCCAATCATTATCCCGGTTTGTCCATTCTGTCCAACTGCGAACAGGCGTATTCTTTCCGCAATGGAATGGTTCTTATTCCAATAAAAACCAACAACCGTGATCTTGTGAGGAAGCCGTCATGCATGTCCCTGTCGTCATTATCGGTTCCGGCCCCGCCGGTTTGCTTCTTTCCCATCTGTTGCATGTGCAGGGAATTGATTCCGTCATTCTGGAACGCAAAAGCCGCGACTATGTCGAAGGCCGCATCCGTGCCGGTGTTCTTGAAATGGGGACAGTCGACCTGATGAAACGGGTCGGGGTTGATGCCCGCATGAACAAGGAAGGCATCATTCACGGCGGCATCTATATCAGTGTGAACGGCAAGCGCACCCATGTGAATATGGAAGAGCTTACCGGTGGATCAACGGTGATGATCTATGGCCAGACCGAAGTCACCAAGGATCTGATCGCAGCGCGTCTTGCCCATGGGGGCGAAATCGTGTTCGAAGCCGAAGATGTCAGCCTGCATGACATTGATGGTGATGCGCCGCGTGTTCGATATGTCAAAGACGGCAATGAAGTAGAACTGCGGTGCGACTATATTGCCGCATGTGACGGGTTCCATGGTGTCGGCCGTAAGACCCTTCCGGGTGTTCAGGAATTCGAGAAGGTCTATCCGTTTGGCTGGCTTGGCGTTCTGGCCCATGCAAAGCCGGTGGCCGATGAACTGATCTATGCCAAGCATGACCGTGGTTTTGCGCTGTGTTCGATGCGTTCGGAAACTGTTGTGCGCCATTATGTTCAGGTGCCCAGCACCGATAAAATCGAAGACTGGTCCGATGACCGTTTCTGGGCCGAATTGCGCACCCGCCTTGGCGAAGAAGATGCCGAACTGGTCAATGAAGGCGAAGTGTTTGAAAAAAGCATCGCGCCGCTGCGCAGCTTTGTCGCCGAACCGATGCAGCATGGCCGCCTGTTCCTGGCGGGCGATGCCGCCCATATCGTGCCGCCGACCGGTGCCAAGGGGCTTAACCTTGCAGCCAGTGACGTGCACTACCTGTCCGAAGCGCTTATCGCGAAATACAAGAAAAACCGCGAAGACCTGCTTGCGACCTATTCCGATACCGCACTTGCACGTGTCTGGAAAGCCGAGCGGTTTTCCTGGTGGATGACCTCGATGCTGCATACGTTCGGGGATCAGAACGAATTTGACGGCCGCATTCGTGATGCCGAATTGCAATATATCCTGTCATCCAAGGCAGGATTGACCAACCTGTCGGAAAATTACGTCGGTTTGCCTTACTGATTGACGTAACGGGGATACCCACCCCCGTCGAAGAGCACCCACTCTTCATTTCCGCCCAGAAATTTCCGACAGGAACATGGAACGGCCCGCAGCCCACGCGGGCCGTTCTTTTTTGAGCAGTTGGTAATCAACCGTTCCCGGTGCCGAAAACGATCATGAAATCGGTCTGGGCCGGGCAGGCAAAATCACCAATCGCATCGTCATAGGCAAAGCGATAGACATGCGTTGAGACCGGCGGGGCCAGATTGGTGACATAGGTCGAATTGTTTGCGCCAATAACACCGGTCGCTTGGTCACAGGTTTTCGATGATTTGTATTTCCCGGCACAGCAAAACAGATCCTGATTGCTGTCATT
Organism: Thalassospira sp. CH_XMU1420-2; assembly: GCF_037029325.1. NCBI lineage: Bacteria > Pseudomonadati > Pseudomonadota > Alphaproteobacteria > Rhodospirillales > Thalassospiraceae > Thalassospira > Thalassospira sp. CH_XMU1420-2. The sequence continues at coordinate 43,075 of NZ_JAYMEG010000009.1, read as the reverse complement.
ATTGATCTTGGCGTAGCTGCACGGGCTCATGCAGCCCTGATATTTGCCATTGCTGGTGACCGTCAGGTCCCATTTGGCCGGCGCATCGCCCTTGTTATAGCCCTGTGGCAATTGCGAGCTGCTTTGACAGGTCTTTTCACTGTCAGTGATCCGGGCAAGAAAGATATCCGGGCCATATTTGCCAGCCCCGAGAATATTGGAATTTTCCGGTGGCACGGTATAGGTGCAATAGGTTGGCTTTGCCGGATAGCCGGTGACCGAAATGTTGTATCCGTCGACCGCCGAAATATCAAAATTGGTCGAACCTTCCGGGGAAGGGGCGCCGTTTTTGATCGGGACGGCCTTGTGGGTGAATTCGATCTTGGTGGCATAGGGTGTCTGACCTTTGCCATATCCGCCGGTTTCCACCCAGTCGTCACTTGCCGACTTTTTATAGGCCGTGACGGTAAAGCCATAGGATGTCAGACCGGCAAGCGGCGTTTGGGCGGGTGTCGTTCCATCCCCATCGACATAAAAGGTCGCACTTTCCCCCTTGGCAATTTCATAAAGATTGAGGTTGTTGGCGCAGTTGGAATTGTCGGGGTTGGCCGAAACCGTGCAATGTTCGCCGATGCGGATCTGGGCGTATTGGGTATCGTTCTTGAAGGTGATCTTGCGTTTGGCGTAATCGACATTGGTCGGGTTTGTCGGGGCCTGATCAATCGCCGGCCAGGCAATTGCCCCCGTCGCCAGGGTATAGACATTGGAATTTGCGACCGGCTTGTTGATCACGGCCCCCGGGCAGGTGGTCGTCGTTGCGATCTGGCCGTTTGTCAGGACCATGTCGCAACCGTGCCAGGCCGCGTTTGAATCCTGATAATAAAGGGTGAAGTTCGCATTCGTGGCGCCCGGCGTATAGTCGCCAAGGAAGGCTTGCTGGGTTGTGGCGTACAGATAATCGACCTGTGTGTCATTCTGATAGACATAGACCGGAAAACTGATCGCAGATCCCGGCAATTGCCACATCAGATAGCTGGTGGTTGTTGCCGCGGCATGGGCGCAGACCGGAAGGGAAAATGTCAGCAAGGCTGCACATAAAGTCCCCTTGAAGGAACGCAAGAAACTTCTGAACATTGTTTAAGGCTTTCAATTACATGAATGATGGATTGAGAAGCGGTCGCATTCAGGACGTTTTGCCATGGCAATTGTGATGGCAGCACGCATATCAGGGCAATCGATATCGACCGGGTCGACAGGATCCCGGTGCCACTAAAACATCACAATTGAAGATGGAACCAAAGCCGGGCGGGGGCGTTTAGGGGGTGTTGCTGTTTTCAAAACAACAGGAGAAAACCATGGCGACCAAGACCGAGACGACTGCAGATACCGCAAAGCTTCAGGCCGATGTTGATGCCCTGCGCAATGATCTGGCCGAAATCACCAAAACCCTTAAGGCAATGGGTGGTGATGCGGCACAGACCAGAACCCAGGCGGCTGCAGAACGCATTCGTGAAGTTTCCGGTCAGGCCCGTGAGCAGTTTGATCACGCACGCGGTGTGGCCGTGGATCAGGTTCGCGAGAACCCGCTGGCATCTGTTGCCGTGACCTTTGGCGTTGGCCTGCTTGTTGGCCGTCTGCTGCAGAAATGATTGATCAACTGACAGATAGTCTGGCTGATCTGGCAAGAGCCGCGGCACGCAAGTGCGCGGCTTTTGCCGCCATCGCGATTGTGATGCTGATCGGGGCCGGTTTTCTGCTTGCGGCCATCTATATGGCGCTTGCAGCATCGTTTGGTGCGATTGCTGCTGCCACTGCATTGGGTGGAACGCTGGTGACGCTGGGATTGATTGCACTTGCGATCATTCTGCAACGTGATCCGGGTGATGCGGTTGATCAGCCCGATGCCGATGCGCAGATGGCAGCCGGGCGCAAATCCGAAGACGACATGCTGTTTGATCTTTTGGTGCATTCCGCAGTGACCGGTTACGCCACCGGACAGGGTAACAAGCCGCGCATGCAGACCGGGTTCGAACAGATCGTTAGCGATCTCGAAGCACTGGGCGTTTTTGATCGTCCGCCGGGGCGTGTGGATACGGCACCGTCAGATGAAAATCACGATACAAAAATGGCGGGATAGCATCAGCATCCCGCCATTTTAATTTCGATCGGGTCCCGGCCTATTCGCCGTGGAAATGTACCGTGCCGATATAGGGCAGGTTGCGGTTATTCTGGGCATAATCGATGCCATAACCGACCACGAATTCGTCAGGAATATCAAAGCCGCAGAAATCAATCGGGATTTCGACTTCGCGGCGCGACGGCTTGTTCAGAAGCGTGCAGATTTCCAGACGGTTCGGATCGCGGGTCTTAAGCAACCGCACAACTTCCGACAGCGTATAGCCGGTATCAATGATGTCTTCGACCAGAAGCACATCCTTGCCACGGATCTGGCCGTCCAGATCCTTGACGATGCGCACATTGCGCGAACTTTCCGTAGAGTCGCCATAAGATGATGCGACCATGAAGTCGACTTCGACCGGAACGGTCAGTTTGCGGGCCAGATCAGCGATGAAAACAAAAGAGCCCCGCAACAGTCCGACAACAATCAGTTTTTCCGTGTCTTTGAAGCTCTCGTTGATCTTGGCGGCAAGCGCGTCGATCTGGGTGGCAATTTCGTCCGCCGTGATCAGCGGCTTGACATCATAATCGGCCATAAATTCTGGTCCTGAAGCGTTGGGTTGTGATGTTTGGCTTGCTAGCACACGAAGGTCGCTATGACCAGCCTGTGAATGGTAACAGAAGTATAATCCCTTAGATTGCAAACAGATTATCGCGCCTTGGGCGAGGCAAATTGCGCCATTGCGCGGCAGAGGTGCGCCACGACACAGGTAATGCAAAGCCACCCATCAAGATGTTGGCGAGACGAGGCTGTTTTCAATGGTTGAGTGCGGGATAAGTGATTTGAGATTACGGCTGCGCACCAGGTTCAGGAAAGCCTGTGCGGCGGGTGGCAATGTGCGCCCTGATCGCCAGATCAAGCCGATCTGTCGCAACAGCACCGGGCTTTCAAGCGGCCGGAAAATAAGCGGTGAACGCCCCAGAACCGGCAAGGTCAGCGATGGCAGGGCGGTTATGCACAAACCTTGTGACACCAGCGCACCCGCAGTTGCCAGATGGGCAACTTCAAACCGCGGACGAAACAGGAAACTGTTTTGGGTGCAGGCCGCATCAATAACGGCGCGCACACTTGTTTCACGCGACATGGCGACCATCGGCTGTGACAGGATTTCTTCCCACTTATATGTGCGTTCTTCCTGAAGAAAACTTCCGGGTGCCCCGACGGCGATGAACTTGTCACTCAGCAGGCGTTGAAAAGACAGATTGTCGCTGTCTTCGACCACGTCGGCGGTAAAGCCGATATCGGCACGGCCCATTTCAACTTCGCGCAGCACACCTTCCGAAAGCATGTCATTAAGCTGAACATCGACGTTGGGATGGGCATCCATGAATTCGGCAATCAGCGGCGGCAACAGCCCGGCGGTCACCGATGGTAGTCCGGCAATCGTCAATTTGCCGCGCCGGGTATTGAGATAGGTGTCAAATTCAGCCAGTGCGGAATCCGTGGTGTTCAGGATCCGTTCGGCGAGTCTGAGAAACATTTTGCCCTGATCGGTCAGCGCAACATTGCGCGTGTCACGGTCAAACAGGCGGGCCTGCGTGCGTTCTTCGATGCGGCTGATCTGGCGGCTTAATGTTGATCCGGAAATTCCAAGTCGTTGAGCTGCTTTGCGAAAACTGCCCGTTTCTGCCAAAAGACAGAATGATCGAATTTCGTCCGTATCAAGATTAATGCGTTTCATGCATCAATTATCTCACTATTTGATCTTCCTGCAATAAAAAAACTGAACCACACTTTCGGTCCGTCGAAAAAATCAAAGTCAAAACAAATCGACGGAACGTCAAACATGCCGTTAAAGGCATAGGGAGGAATACATTATGAAATTCACGAAACTCGCCTTGGCGGGCGCGCTTGCCATTGGTCTTTCCGTACCTGCATTCGCACAGGACAAATTGCTGATCGGGTCAACATCGGCATCATCATCGCATTACGGTTATTTCGTTTCTGTCGCCAAGCTGATCAATGATGCCGATAACGGTATCGAAGCATCGGTTGTCGAAACCGGGGCGACCATGGATAACCTGCGCCGTATTGAGCGCAACCAGATCGACCTTGGTCTGGTGACCACCAACGTCGCCCAGCATGCCTATTCCGGCAGCAAGGGTTTTGACGGCAAGGCGATGGAAAATCTGGGTCTGCTTTGGGTTTATACCGGCGCCCCGCAGAACGTTATTGTGCGCGAAGATGCCGGCATCAACAGCCTGGCCGAACTTGCCGGACAGCGTTTCAACCCGGGTATCAAGGGATCGGCAACCGAAAGCACGACCGAGGCGGTGTTTGCCGCACTTGATCTGTCATCGGATTATGTACGCGGATCGACCACCGATGTTGTCGACATGATCAAGGACAACCGTGTAAGCGGATATGTGAAATCCGGTGCGGGCCTTAAGCTTGACAGCTCTACCCTTGATATCGCGACCTTTACCCCGATCAAGGTGCTGAGCCTGACCGATGCGCAAAAACAGGCACTGATCGAAAAAATGCCTGACGTTTCGGTGGTGGATATCCCCGAAGGTGCGGCCGATGGCATTCCGGCCTATTCGACCTGGAGCTTTGGCGTCGGTGTCGGTGCATCGGCAAGCCTGTCCGAAGACGCGGCCTACAAGATCGTTGATGCCATCATGGCCGACAAAGAAGTGCAGGGCGCGGCAATGGCCAGTGTGAAGGGCGTCGATCTTGCCAAGCTGACGCTGCAATATGCCACCATTCCCCTGCATCCGGGTGCGGCGAAATGGTTCCGCGAACATGGATATGACATCCCCGCGAACCTTGACCCGGCCAAACAATAAGAAACCAGAATAACAGGGGGAAAACCGCCATGTCTGTGCGCATCCGCGACGGGTTTGCGTTGCTTGTTGGTATTTTTGTCTTTTACACCGCGGCGACGGGCCCGTTTGAAAGTCTTGTTCAAAGGGCGGTTTTCCTCGCACTTGTGACCTGTTTGGGGTTGTGTCTTTATCCGCTGGGCAAAGACACAAGCTGGCGAAAGCTGGGATTGGTTGTGGATCTTGTGCTTGCGGCGGTCACGGTTGGTGCCTGTGCCTATATTGTTGTGAACTACGACGAGATCATGACGACCCTGCCATGGGCGACCCGTCTTGATATGGCTCTGACCGTCGGGCTGGTTGTGACCGTTCTTGAAGTCGGTCGCCGTGCGGTCGGGGCAATTTTTCCTGCCCTTGTGATTGCCGGTCTGCTGTATGCGTTGCTGGGCAAATATATTCCCGGAAGTCTCGGGCATCGCGGGTTTGATGTTGAATTCGTTACCGAGACGATTTTCCTGGGTGATCTCGGGATCTGGGGCATGCTGACCGGGGTTGCCGCGACGGTGATTGCCGCCTTTGTCCTGTTCGGCGCCTTGTTGCTTCATACCGGTGGCGGGCAAAGCTTTATGGATCTGGCGATGCGTCTTGGCGGCCGACAAAAAGGCGGCGCTGCGAAAATCGCGATTATTTCGAGCGGCCTGTTTGGCATGATTTCCGGATCGGCGGTGGCCAATGTTGCGACGACCGGCAATTTCACCATCCCGATGATGCGTCGTCTGGGTTATCCGGCACCCCTTGCTGCCGCGGTCGAGGCCGTGGCCTCAACCGGCGGGCAGATTGCCCCGCCGATCATGGGGGCGGCGGCCTTTGTCATGGCCGAAATTCTTGGCATTGCCTATGTCGATGTCATGATCGCGGCAATCATTCCGGCCATCCTTTTTTATCTTTCGGTGTTTGTGACCGTTCATATCGTTGCCACCAGACGTAATCTGAGCCTGGTGCCCGAAGACGAGCTTCCGGCATGGTCCGAAATTCTTGCCCTGCGCAAGGTGTTGCCGATCATTGCTGCCCTTGGTGGTCTTGCCATCGGGATATTCATGGGCCGATCGGTTGCGACATCGGCATTTTATGGCATGGCGGCGTTGCTGGTGGCCTTTGTCCTGACCTCGGCCGGGCAGATATCGGTTGCCGAGATGGCAAAGCGGGTTCTGGACGGGGTGATTGATGCCGGCAAGGGCATGGTGATTATCGGTGTCTTGCTGGCCGGCGCGCAAATCCTTGTTTCCATGATCAACATGACCGGGATTGGTGTGACGCTCAGTTCCATGATTGTTGCGATTGCCGGTGATTCAACGGTTCTGGTGGCGGTGATTGTTGGTCTGGTGTGCCTGATCATGGGCATGGGGCTTCCGACCACGGCGGCCTATGTGCTGGTTGCGGCGGTTCTGGCCCCGGCGATGACGGCGGTCGGGATCGAACCGCTTACGGCACATCTGTTTGTTTTCTATTTCGCGACCATTTCGGTCATCACGCCACCGGTCTGTGTCGCGGTATTTGTCGGGGCGGGGATCGCCCAGACCAACTGGCTTCCCGCCGCGTTCGAGGCGGTGCGTCTTGGCGCGCTGACCTATGTCGTGCCGTTCATGTTGCTGCTGTATCCCGGCATGACCGGCGACGGTGGCGTCATGGCAGTGACCAACGCCATTTTGTCGGGGCTTGTTCTTGTTGTGGCGATCCCGGCCTTGCTGGGCGGGCAGCCGTTGCTGGGGCGGGTATGGCTTGATCGCGGCATGCTGGTAATTGTGATTGCCATTGCATTGTGGCCGGCTTTCCTGACGCCGGTGATTGCCGCGGGCCTGCTGGGCGGGTTGCTGTTTTGGGGGCGCGATGCCCGTCGTGCTGCGATGGAGGGTGGACAATGAAGACCATCCGCATCGGAACCGGTGCCGGTTTTTCCGGCGACCGCATCGAACCGGCCGTCGATCTGGCCGAGCGTGGCGATATTGATTATCTGGTTTTTGAATGTCTGGCTGAACGGACCATCGCGCTGGCGCAACAGGCAAAAATGCACGATCCCGACGGCGGCTTTGATCCGTTGCTTGAACGGCGCATGCGTGCGGTTCTGCCGATCTGCCACAAAAAGGCGATCCGGGTGATTTCCAATATGGGGGCGGCAAACCCGGTGGCCGCGGCACGGCGCACGGTCGATATCGCGCGCGAACTCGGCCTTTCGGGCTTGAAGGTGGCGGCGGTTGTTGGCGATGACGTTCTCGATATCCTGTCACCCGATCAGTTTCGCATTGATGAGGCCGGTTGCACCCTGGCCGGTTTTGAAAAACAGGTGGTGTCGGCCAATGCCTATCTCGGCGCGGGGGGGATTGTTGATGCGCTGGCGGCGGGGGCGGATGTCGTTCTGACCGGTCGTGCGGCCGATCCGGCGATGTTTCTGGCACCACAGATATTTGAGTTTGGCTGGCAGATGGATGACTGGACCCGGCTTGGGCGCGGGACGCTTGTTGGTCATCTCTTGGAATGTGGCGGGCAAATCACCGGGGGCTATTTTGCCGATCCGGGGATCAAGGATGTGCCGGATCTGGCCCGGTTGGGCTTCCCGATTGCCGAGGTTGCCGAAGACGGCAATGCCGTCATTACCAAACTTGCCGATACGGGCGGTTTTGTCACGGCGGCAACCTGCAAGGAACAGCTTCTTTACGAAGTTCATGATCCGAAACGCTATATCCAGCCCGATGTGGTTGCCGATTTTTCCAACGTCGAGATTACCGAAATCGGACCGGACCGGGTTGCGATTACCGGCGGTGACGGATCGGCGCGGACCGGCACGCTCAAGGTATCGATCGGCTATGTCGATTCCTGTGTCGGTGAAGGTCAGATTTCATATGCCGGTCCCGGTGCCGAAGCCCGCGGGCGTCTTGCTCTTGATATCCTCCATCAACGGCTTTTGCTTGCCGGGATCGCGCATGAAGAAGTCAGGGGGGAGCTGATCGGGGTGAATTCGGTGTTTCAGGACGCCAAATCGGGGCCATCAGAACCGGCGGAAGTGCGCCTGCGCTTTGTGGTGCGGACCCGTGATCTTGCCACTGCCGCACGGATCGGCGAGGAGGTCGAAAGCCTGTATCTTAACGGGCCGGCCGGTGGCGGCGGGGTGACCAAATCCAAACGGGAAATCGTTGCGATCGTATCGGGACTTCTGCCCGAAGACCAGGTGCGCACGCAGTTTGAAATGATGGAGGCCTGATGTTGCAGTTACGCGATATTGCGCATTCGCGCACCGGGGACAAGGGCAACATTTCCAATGTGTCGGTGATTGCCTATCACCCCGAAGACTGGCCGCTTCTGATTGATCAGGTCACGGCAGAACGGGTGCGCGCGCATTTTGGCACAATGATTTCGGGCAAGGTCATCCGCTATGAATTGCCACAGATCGGGGCCCTTAATTTCGTGATGCATGATGCGCTGGGCGGCGGAGTGACAAGGTCACTGGCACTTGATCCGCATGGCAAATGTCTAAGCTCTTTGATCCTGTCGCTGCCGATCAACAAGGCCGGGGCATAGGGCATCAAACACCGCCGGGTCAAACCGGCAAGGAACCAAAAAAGGGTGGCGTGATTGCCACCCTTGGGTCATCGGTGATCTGTTTGCCTTTGCCCGAAATTTTCCGGTATTTCCCGGTGTTTTTCAGTGTTCTTCAGTCCGGGCGCGCTTGATCAGGCGGCCCTGAAAATGACCGGGCTGTCGCCTTCGTGCCATTGATCATATTTGGTCATGGCCCGTTCAAAAAAGGACGAGGCCAGAAAATCATCCAGCCAGCGTTGGACATGCACAAACGGCATGGCATCAAACGCATCCGGGTCGGTATTGGCGAACTGGCGGATAAACGGCGCAATGGCAAAATCGGCCAGGGCCGGGCGTGACCCGAACAGGTATTTGCCAACCGCAAGCCGCCCGTCCAGACGATTAAGGATCTTTTCCGCATCCCGGCGATGTTCGGCGGGATCGGCATCCTCGTAGCGGGTATGGTATTTGTAACGATCAAGATGATGCTTGAACGGCCCGTCATTTTGCGCAATCAGCGCCAGCATGTCTTCAAGCGTGCCGCTTTCGGGGTTTAGCCAGTCAAGCGGATCGTTTTCTGCAAGCGCCCAGACCATGATTTCAAGGCTTTCATCAATCACCGTCCCGTCAGGAAGGATCAGGACCGGCACCGTTGCCTTGGGCGATGCATCGATCATGCTTTGCGGCTTGTCGCGCAGAACCACTTCGCGCAGTTCGACATCAATTTCCGCTGCCAGAAGCGACATCCGTGCCCGCATCGCATAGGGGCAGCGCCGGAAACTGTAAAGGATCGGGCGTTCGGGTGATGCGGTGGCGCCATGGTCGGTATCGTTCCCGGTCGATGCGTCATCGCGTGGCGGGATCGACGGACCGTCAGCAGACGGCATAAGGTCGGTGGTGTGATCAATTTCGGGCATATAACCGGATTAAACGGTGCGGGGGGTGAATGCAATGTCATTTGCAATGTCGTCGGTAATATCATCGCAACGTCATCGCAATATCATTCGGGGAAAATCGGTCAAATCGCGGTTTTTTGATGCTGCGGGCTTGATTTCCGGGGGCAGTTTGTGAAAGGACAGTGCACCAGTTTTACGCACAGAGACAGGAAATGGGGCAGACGCCAAGGCGTCTATGCGATATCCTGTGATCTGAGAGATTAAAGCCGATTGGAAAGAACAAGGGGCAAGTCCTATGACACCGACCGAAATCGCGCGCGTTACCGATTATCTGCGCCGCACCTTTGACAATAACCAGATCGCGATTGATGCGCCGAAGAAAAAAGGCCATCCGATCGAGATGCGTATTGGCGATGAGTTCGTCGGCGTCGTGCATCGTGACGAGGACGAAGGCGAAGTCAGCTATTCGCTTAATCTGGTCATTCTTGAAGAAGACCTGCCGCCGGCACCGTGATCGGTCCTGTTATTGCAGGAAAATAAAAACGCCCCGGGCCTTGTTTCCCGGGGCGTTTTTTTTTGTCTGTCGGATTGCTGCGATCAGGCCGCTGTTTTGGCATCTTCGGATTTGATGACCTTGTGGTTGTCTTCATTCATGCCAAGTTTCCAATAGCTTGAAATATAAAGATCATCCTTGCCAAGGCCGCGTTCTTCTCGGAAGTAGCTGCGCAGTTCCTTCATTGCGGTGAATTCACATGCCGCCCAGACCGACGGGCGTCCATCGCCCCAGGGAAGCTTTTTGACCACATCGACAAGGGCGTTGCTGACTTCGCCCGGACGCGGATTGATCACCCATTCGATGGTAATGTTGTCGGGCTTGGCAAGGGGCTGAATATCGGCTTCCGAGCGTACTTCGATCACCGCATAGCCACGTGCATCGACCCCCAGCGTTTCGAGATTGACCGAAACCGCGGGAAGGGCCGTCATATCCCCGACAATCAGGAACCAGTCGGCATCCGGATCAACCAGCTTTTTCGGGCCGGGACCACCGACCGTGATCACATCGCCGGGTTTGCAATTGACCGCCCAGTTCGATGCCGGGCCACCATGGTCATTATGATCTGACCCATCGCCATGCATGACGAAATCAAGATCGATCTCGCGGCCCTGATCGGTCATGCGGTCATGACGCACGGTATAGGTCCGGCGCAATACCCGGTCCTTGTCATCGCCATCAATCGGAAAGATCAGTTTGACATAGGCGCTTTCCTGATCTTCGGGAAAGCCTGCCATGCCGTCACCGCCAAGGGTAACGCGCAGCATATTGGGGGTGACTTGCTTTTTTGCGATCACGACAAGATCGCGCGGGGCAGGTCTGTTCATGAGAAACTCCTAAGTCCTTTGGTGCGTTTTGTTTTTTGCACCATGTCCTATCCGCAGGGATCAAGGTTATCAGCCATAAGATTGGCGATTTCGACAAAATCCCTGATTTGTTGGGGGGTAAGACCGCGTGTCATTCGGGTTCTGACATCTTGCTCGACCGTGCGGAATGCTTCCATGCGGGTCTCGCCTGCGGCTGTCAAATGCAGTGTCTGGCTGCGTCGATCGATCGGGTGCGGGCGGCGTTCAATCAGCCCGTCATTTTCAAGTTCTTTCAAAAGCCGCGTGATGCGGCCTTTGTCCTGACCGGATTTTTCGGCCATTTGCTGGGCGGTGATGCCCGGAATGCGGATGATCCATTTCATCACGCGTTTGTGCGAAATCGGCATCGGCATATCGGCATCGACCATCGCATTCATCAGACTGCGTTTATAGGCATGAACAAGCCGATGCAGGGTTTCACCCGGGACATGTGCCTTATCCGATGCCTGGTCTTGTGCCTGATCCTGTTCGATCATGATCTTTCTCGCTTTATCACACATTCGCGGCAATCAGGCCGGTGCGAAGGGCATGGCGCCGGCCTTCGCAAATCAGGGCCGATGCCAGGGCCGCACCACTTGCCACCATCATGATGGTATCAAGCTCAAACCCGCCACCGGTGCCAATCAGGATCGCGGCCAGTGCCGCACCCACCGATTGTCCGGTCAGGCGCGCGGTCGATAACATGCCACTGGCCCCGCCGGAACGATCACGCGGTGCCGATGTCAGCATCAGGCGGTTATTGGGCGCCTGAAACAGCCCGAACCCGATCCCGCACAGGGCAAGCGCGCCGATAATCCCGGCATAGCTTCCGCCTTCCGGTACAAAGGTAATGGCATAAAGCCCGATCGCAAACACCATCATGCCAAGCCCGGTCAGACGGATCGGCGAATATTTATCGGCCAGTCGTCCGGCAACCGGGGCGGCAACCGCGGTGGCAAGCGGCCATGGCGTCATCAAAAGTCCGGTGACAGTCGCGCTATAACCCAGCACGTCATGGAAATAGAATGGCAGAGTAACGAACGCAATCATCTGCGCACAGAAACCGCAAATCGATGATCCGATGGAACAGGCAAAAACCGGCAGTTTCAAAAGGTCAAGCGGCAACATCGGCCGGTCCTTGGGCAATTGACGCCGCACCAGAAACGCACCGGCAATGACCGCCACGCCAAATTGCGCACCAATCAGGGCCGGGTCACTTTCGGTGCCGACATTGCCAAGGGCCGAAATCAACCCGCCAAAGGTCAGCACATTCAAAAACGCGCTGATGAAATCAAACCGGGTGCGGCTTGGCGCGTTAAAGGGCAGGGTGAAATAACCGACAATGATCGCCAGGATCGAAATCGGCACATTGATCAAAAACAGCCAATGCCAGCTTGCAACCGCCAGAATGGCCGATGCAATGGTCGGGCCGCCTGCGGCCGATACCGAAACCGTCATGGCGATCCAGCCAATGGCACGACCCAGCTTGGCCTGCGGGAAGATATGGCGCATGACCGCGCCATTAATGCTCATCAATGCCGCACCACCAAGACCCTGCAACACGCGCGCAGCAGTCAGAAACTCGATATTCGGGGCCATGGCACACAGGAATGATGCAATCCCGAAAATCGCAATGCCACTCAGATAAACCTTGCGAAACCCGATGGCCTCGCCAAGTGCGGCAAGCGGCAACAGCGCAACGACGATGGCCAACTGATAGGCGGTGACAACCCAGATGGCATGGGCGGGCGAAACGCCCTGATCCTGCGCAATGATCGGAAGGGCGACATTCATGATCGTACCGTCAAGCACAGCCATCATGATGGTCAGCAACACCGCCATTGCGGCAAATCCGGCCCGCGGGCTTGGCAATCCATCCGGGTAAATGGTGGTCGAAATCTTCATGGGGCGATTTCACTTTCAGTCTTCGTGGCAACGCAGAACAGCTCGTCCCGAACGGACGGCACAGCACTGCGCAATTCGGTGACACGCGAGGGGTGCGGGGCGGATGCAGAAGCCGGGGAATGGGGGCGAAAAGCTTCTGCATCCGTAATCTTAATTGGTTGACTATATCAACTACATGAAAATGGTTGATTGTGTCAACTAAATTTTAAGGCCTGCACTTCCGGGTAGTTCCGATCCGCGCCATTGGGGCGTAACATCAAGGAAATGAACAGGGAGGACAGAAGATGAAAACCGCAATGATGCTTGCTATCACAGCAATGATTGCGCTTGGCGTACAACCCGCACCAGTACAAGTCGGATCAGAACCGACAATCGTTGATCAACAGATCGAACATGGCGGCGGCTGCCGCAAAAGTTCCCCGCCCGGTCAGTGTTGCCACATGGATCGCAAGGCCGGGACGGTGCATTGTCACTAAGGCTTCGCAAAATTAGTTTCTATTTGTTTGTATAAATGTTATTAAAAGTTTGCGTGAGGGAGCAGTGGATATGTTGCAGGTCGTCTATGCCCGTGAGGCCAGAAAGGCGCTGCGCAAAATTCCTGCAAAGATACGTCAAACGATCCTGGAAAAGATCGACCTGATTGCAGAAAACCCGTCGCGTACGGACCTTGATATCAAACCGCTCAAGGGTGTTGCGGCAAGCAGGCTGCGCGTCGGGCAATATCGGGTGATCTATACCGAGGATGGCATCATTCTTGACGTGATCAAAATCGGCCCGCGTGGCGACATTTACGACAAGCTTTAGGAGACCGGCGATGAACGCGCCTCATCAGATCATTTACAAGGACGACAAACCCGAATTCGCCGTCGTGCCGTGGGATGAATATATCAGGGTCTTCCAGCCGGCCGAGGATGAGCTGGACCTCATGGCCTACCATCAGGCCCTCGCAAAAGATGACGGCGTACGCTTTCCGGCTGCGGTCATAAAGCGCCTGAGCGACGGCGAAAATCCGGTCAGGGTTTACCGCGAATATTATAATATGACGCAGGAGGAATTGGGGGAGAAGGTCGGTGTTACCGGAACCTATATCGGTGCCGTTGAGCGTGCGGCGCGCCCGCTTTCCAAAAAACTCGCAACGAAGATTGCGTCACTGTTCAAGGTTGATGTGGATGATTTGGAGCTTTGGGGGTGAAAATGATGTTCTGCACTCACTGAAGAATGGGGCTTAATCCTTTCCCGGCGAAAGCTATATGAATTTTTTAGAGTGATCCAAAGCTTCAGCCTTTATCGTTTTATTGATTATTTGCACGCCGCTGTTGGAAAGTTTGGCGACGGTAACTGTGACCCCTTTTCTGCTCGTCTCGTAGTCGGAGATAGGGATGATGTCTGGAACCCATTTGGGGCGACAATGGTGTGGGGTAATGTCGAGCTTGTTTTCCAATAGCAAGCTGAGGGATCCCAGAATTAGGTAACCTATCCATTTTGTTAGGTTCCATGTGGTATTGATGAGCGGAAAATCTAAGAAATAGTGGTCAAAAAATATTTTTCCTCGTTTGGGGTGATGATGGATACAAAAGTTAGTTTTTGTTGACTGGCCAATTGATGATCGATGCATTTGCAAGGACCGAAGTGATTTTCCAGACGGTAGACCATCAATCAAGAGATCATTGAAATGCTTGTTGGACTCCAAAATTATCTTAGATAGCTGAGATGCTATTTCGTTATTGGGAAAGTTGCCCAACACGTTCACGAGTTTAGAGTACCTATCTGAGTTTTGGTCAAACTCTCTGTTTATCTGTAGGCAGAGTTTGTCGAGAGCCGACCGGCCGTGGAACAGAAAGGATTCAAAGTCTATGCACGCTTCTACTGCGGATAGGCTGAGGAAGGAGTCTTTTGGGACGTCGATAGATTTGATGTTCTTCAAGTGACCATCAATTTTCTTGCTGTAGTAAAGGCAAGATTTGTATTTTTCTAAACAGGCGAAGAAACCGTCGAGCCTATTCGCTTTTTTTGGGTCGCAGTCGTTAACGCTTCGAGAAATAAAGTTCTGAAGAGTGTTCAGTTTTGACTGTGAAACGATAGTTAGGCATTCGAAGTCGTTTGTTTCATAGCCTACTGCTTCGAACTGGTATTGCTTTCCCTTTTTGTTGAAGTCGAATGACATTTTGTTTTGTTACCTCTTGGTACGCTTCGAACAGTCAATTCACGTTGATCAAGGTAACATTATTTTTGGCATTCAGGCTAATTTCTAAAGAAGACAACCACTCAACAAATATCCCCCAGTAGGGGCTTCCCAATCAACCATCTCGCCAAGGCAATAGGTGCCGGGGCGTTTGATGAGTTGGAAGTTGTCATCGAGTTCTTCCCAAGCGACACCGCCGGCGGTGCTGATGGCCTCGTCGATTGGGCGGGGCTTTTTGATTTTAAGGGGGAGGTTTTTGATCGCGGTGGCCAGTTTAGCCAGATCGTTTTGAATGTCGCGCGGGGTGACTTCGAAAATGAGTGCTGTTTTGGTGGTATCAAGGCCAAGTGTCTTGCGCAGGTGATTGCCAAGCGAGTTCTTGCCGCGTGGTTTGGCAAGGCGGGTGGTGACGTCATCAAGTGTTCGGTCGGGGCAGAGGTCGAGCGTCAGGGTTCCCACCCCGGTTTCAAGCCATTGATCACGAAGCGTTGCAGATATGGCATAAACCGCACTGCCTTCGATCCCGGTTTTGGAAATCACAAACTCGCCGCGCACGGTCTGGGGGCCGCAGGTCAGCGTTACGGCCTTGACCGGGGATCCCGCACATTTGTCGATCAGATGATCCGTCCAGTCGATGTCAAAGCCGCAATTGGCCGGTTTGAACGGGTTGCATTTGATCCCGGCATTCATCAGGATTTCCATCCATTTTCCATCCGATCCCAACCGTTTCCAGCTTCCACCACCAAGGGCGAGGATGGTGATATCGGCATCTGCCGTCACGTCGCCATCAGTTGTTTTGAAAACCGCCTGACCGGCATCGTTCCAGCCAGTCCAGTAATGGCGGTAATGGATCACGCAGCCCAACCCATCAAGGCGCCGCAACCAGGCACGCAAAAGCGGGCTTGCCTTCATCGCGGTCGGAAAGACCCGGCCAGATGAGCCGACAAAGGTTTCAATACCAAGCCCCGCGCACCAGTCGCGGATTTGAGCGGGGCCGAATTTGCGCAAATGCGGTTCGAGCCGGGCGCGCGATGCGCCATAGCGGGTCAGGAAGGTTTCCAGATCCTCGCCATGGGTGATGTTAAGCCCCGATTTCCCCGCCATCAGGAATTTGCGCCCGGCACTTGGCATGCCCTCATAGATCGTTACCGCATAACCATCACCGGCCAGCCGTTCTGCGGCCATCAGGCCAGCCGGACCGGCACCGATCACCATGGCGGTTTGGCCATTCGGGGCTGGTTTTACGGGTGTGCTGGCTGTGGTCATGATCGGCCTTGTGATGCGATGCGGTTCTGTTGGGCGGTTTTAGCTTCTTTGGCGGGGATTGGCAATTTGTGCTGATGGTCCTGTGGTGCCAGGGGGAAGAGGCCCGCGCCGTCGAACGGGCCACGAAGGGCGGGGCCTAACCCGACACGTCACGCCCGCACAGGCGGGCATCCACCGGGCGGGCACAAAACGCAAGGGTGTGGAAGATTGGCAAGTATCGAGCATTCTCAACCGCATATGGGGATGCGGTCGCAGGGATTTCTCGCCTGTATCAGGTGATGATGAAATATCATTTCATGAATGGCGGGTTGTTGGGTGAATTCGACCCTTTTTGTCGCAGTTTGCGCCAAACATTGGCAATTTGTCGGCATTTCGGATAACAAAAAATCAGAAGAGGCAAACAAACCAAAAGACGACCAACAGGAGGAAACATGCGTTCTTACGATCTGGTGAAGGGGATCGGCGCGATTACCCGTCGTTCCATGCTGGCAACCGCACTTGGCGCCATTGCATTTGGCGCGGTGTCATTCGGGCAGGGGGCTGCGCAGGCGGCCGAGAAAATCAACATTGCGGCACTGACCTTTGTTTCAAGCTCGCCGTTGTTCATCGCCAAGGAAAAGGGCTATTTCGCGGACGAGGGCCTTGATGCGGAAATCACGTTCTTCCGCGCCGCTCAGCCGGTTGCCGTTGCGATTGCATCGGGCGATGCCGATTTTGGCGTTACGGCCTTCACCGGCGGGTTCTTTAACCTGGCAGGCAAAGGCGCGCTTAAGGTGATTGGCGCACAGCTTCATGAAGATCCGGGCTATGACGGATCGGCGATTCTTGCATCCAATGCCGCCTATGAAGCCGGTTTGACGTCGGTTGACAAACTGGGCGGGCACAGCTTTGCCCTGTCGCAGGTTGGGTCAAGCTTCCATTACATGATCGGCAATGTCGCGGAAAAAGCCGGTGTTGATATCGACAGTATGGAGCTGAAGCCGCTGCAATCGGTTCCCAACATGATCGGTGCGCTTAAAAGCGGGCAGGTCGACAGCATGATCATCGTACCGCACATCGCCAAGCCGCTGGCAAATGCCGGTGCGGCCCATATCATCGGCTGGGTAAAGGATTATGTGCCTTATCAGGTTGGTGGTCTTTTCACGTCGACCAAGAATGTCGAAGAACGCCGTGACGTGGTCGAAAAATTCGTGCGCGCCTATCAGAAAGGTGTGGCTGATTACCGTGCGGGCCTTCTGGCGACCGATGCGGATGGCAAGCTGATTGAAAGCGATACCACGAACGAGATCCTCGAAATCGTTCACAAATATGTCTATGCCGATGACCCGGCCGAGAAGGCCTATCCGAAAATCCGCAATGGCGCGATGTTCATCACCGAGGAAGGCAAGCTTGATGTCGAAGACGTCAAGGCACAGGTCAAATGGTATCAGGAGCGCGGCTATGTTTCCGAAAGCGCCGATCCCGATACCTTCATCGATACCAGCTTCATCGCGCCGCTTGGCCAGTAAGCGGATGTGATTTCAAACCGGGCCGGAACTGTTGCGTTCGGCCCGGTTGTCTTTGGGACGCCTGTTTTCCCGAACTGCCACCACGAATGTTAATTATCCAAAGAGTTGGCCATGCGGCTTACCATCAAAAATGTCAGCCATCGCTATGATCAGGTCGAAGCATTGCGCGACATTGATCTGACGATTGAACCGGGCGAGGTTGTTGCCCTGATCGGGCCTTCGGGCTGCGGGAAATCAACGCTTTTGTCGATCATTGGCGGGATGCTCAAGCCCAGTTCCGGTGACGTCCTGATTGATGATCAGGCCAAACCCGAAGGGTGCCTTAACCCGCTGACATATGTGTTTCAGGATTTCGCATTGCTGCCCTGGCGCACGGTTGCGGGCAATATCAGTCTGGTTCTTGAAGACCATCCATTGTCCAAAGCCGAACGGGATGCCCGGATCGAAGAAGTTCTGGCGCAAACCAATCTGTCGGATTTCCGCGATGCCTATCCCAAACAGCTGTCTGGTGGCATGAAGCAACGCGTGGGTATTGCCCGTGCCCTTGCGGTGCGCCCGGCGGTGCTGTTGATGGATGAGCCGTTATCGGCCCTTGATGCGCAGACCCGCATTCTGTTGCTTGATGAATTTTCTGATCTGTTTGCGCGCACCGGCATGACTGCGGTCTATGTTACCCACAACCTGAACGAGGCGGTGCGTCTGGCCCATCGGGTGGTGGCACTGCGCCGCCGTCCGGGCACGATCAAGGAAATCCACAGCATAGATATCCCGATCAGTGATCGCACTGAGGGCATGGCCGAACTGGTTGCCCATGAACAGGCGCTTTGGAACCTGATCCGGGATGAGGCGATTGCCGCGGACAAGGAGCTTGAAAATGTCGCGTGAGGTCGCAAACAGCACTTCTGATGGCGCTGATAACAAGGTCCGTTTTCGCGCCACCGGCTTTAATCCCAAGGCCAACCCGGTTGCCGCATGGGCAAGCTTTGTGGTGGTGATTGCCCTTTGGCAATTGGGATCAAGCACCGGGTTTATTTCCGAACTGGCAATGCCAAGCCCGGTCGCGGTGGCCCAGGCACTTTGGCAATTGATTGTGTCGGGTGATCTTTGGCGCCATCTGGCGGCATCGCTTCAGCGCCTTGTTGGCGGCTGGGTGATGGGGACGGTTGCGGGCCTGATCGTCGGCTTCCTGGTCGGCATGTTTACCTGGGCGCGTTCGCCCGGTGTGGCATTGGTATCCGCCCTGTTCCCGATCCCGAAAATCGCGCTTTTGCCGCTGTTTATCATCTGGTTTGGCATTGGCGAGCCGTCAAAATTTGCCACCATTGCCTTTGGCGTGTTTTTCCCGACCGTGATCAACACCTTTGGCGGGGTCGATAACGTCCAGCGAAATCTGATCCGCATGGGGCAAAGCTTTGACATGCCGATGTGGTCGGTGATCCGCAAGATCATCCTGCCCGGTGCATTGCCAACCATCCTGTCGGGGTTTCGTATTTCCTCCTCGATCGCGATTATCCTTCTGATCGCAGCCGAGATGATTGGGGCACAATACGGGATTGGTGCACTTATTCTTGCGGCAGGCAACCTGTACCAAACCGATCAGCTGATTGCCGGTGTGGTGGTTTTGTCGCTGCTGGGATTGTGCGTATCCTGGCTGCTGGGGCGGCTGGATCGCTGGTTGCTTGGCTGGCGCTAGGTCCTTCACAAAACACAGAAAAGCCGGACAATTGTAACGATTGTCCGGCTTTTTTTATCTGTGATCGGCCCGGAACCTGGCCGGCGGCATGCCGGCCTTTTTGGCAAAGAAACGCGAAAAATATCCGGCATCGCGAAAGCCGAGTTCACCGGCGATTTGTTGAACCGCGATGTCGGTATAGATCAGGGTGCGCTTGGCCTCCAGCATCAGGCGGTTTTGCAACACCTCGCTTGCGGTCATGCCATAGATATCCTTGGCAATGCGGTTGAGCTGGGTGGTGGTGACGCCGATTTCGCGGGCATAGAATTCAAGCGGTTTGTGATGTTTGTAAAACCGTTCGACCAGCATCTGGAATTTGCGAAATTTCGCGGTTTTCTGTTCCTGACGCGACAGATGGGCCGGATCACCTTGTGGCGCGATCCGCCCGACATCAAGCAACAGCAATCCCAGAATATGACGAAGCGCAAACAGACGCCCGGTATTGTGGCTGTAATATTCGCGCGCCAACTGTGAAATCAGGAAATCAACCGGCCCGGATGGCTGGTTCTGATCGGGGTCAAGATTGGTATCAACACAGATCGCCTGATCAAGCCGGGCGAGCAGTTTGGGGGCCGGGGCCAGAATTTCCTGAAGATGATGATCGGTCAGGGAAATGACCCAGCCATCAATATCATCACTGAATTTGAAACCATGCACCGTGCCCGGCGGGACGGTAATCAGCTGCCCGGCCTGCATGGTCAGGTTCTGGTCATCAAAGCTGATTTCGGCTGTGCCCCGGGTGATGTAAAGCAACTGAAACAGGTTGGTGTGACGGTGCGGCTTGATATGCAAATCATGCAGACGTGACCGTTCCGGGATGCTTTCAAGATGAAAGAATTCCGGTTCGGTGATCGGTTGCTGTTCGCTGGTTTCCACGCCATCGGGAAAATCATCGGCGAAACCATCGGACACATCCCGGTCAAACGCGTCGATTGGCGATTGTGCGCGATGGGCGTCGCGTTCGCCATACAGTTTGTAAATCGGGATGCTGTTGCGCATGGGGATCCTGATGGGGTTCCTGATGGAGTTCCAGACGATGGTGGTCGGGTTTGAATGAAGTCTATCCGGTTTCAGACAGGACCAAAAGGGACCAAAAATACCCAAAAGAAAAGCCCGCCACAGGGGAATGGCGGGCTTTTATGATCAGCAATGTTTCGGCTATCCGCCCAGCATCGAGGGGACGAACAATGTCAGGACCGGCACAAAGATCAAAAGCAGAATACGAATGATCTCGGCCCCGAAGAACGGCATCACCCCGCGGAAGGTCTGGCTCATGGGGACACCCTTGGCCAGTGCGTTGATGATAAAGACGTTCAGTCCGACCGGCGGGGTTATCAACCCCAGCTCCACGACAATGAGTGCAAGGATACCGAACCAGATTTTAAGGTCCTCGGTCCCCATGCCATAGGCCGCGGTCGCCGCCGTTGCCCAGTCACCACCATTGATATCAACAAGGGCAGGCCAGAAGAACGGGATCACAACCACAATCATGGAAAGACTTTCCATGAAGCAGCCAAGCAAGATCAGCGCCATCAGCATCAGAACCATGATCAGCCACGGGTCAAGGCCACTGGTTGCGGCTGCTTCTGCCATATAGGCCGGAAGGTTGGCACGGCTGAAAAAGCCCTTGAGGATTTCCGCACCCAGCAGGATGAAGAAAATCATCGAAGACGTAATCGCCGTATCCTTAAGTGATTGACGCAGGCCTTCCCATGACAGGCCGCCTTTGCCTTTCCAGCGCATATAGGCGCCGTAAACAAGGATTGCGAACACACCCACACCGGCGGCCGGGGTCGGCGTGAACAGACCGGCACCAAGACCCAGAATGATTGATCCGAAAATCACCATCACCGGGATCAGACGCAGCAACGCTTCCTTGCGTTCGGCGGGCGGCATCGGTTCGGGTTTCGGGGCCAGTGACGGGTTCAGGCGGACCTGAATGGCGATCACGGCCATAAAGAACACAACGGCAATCAAGCCCGGAATGATCGCGGCCTGGAACATCTGAATGATCGATGCTTCGACCGTGACGGCATAAATCACCAATGCGACCGATGGCGGGATCAGAATGCCAAGCGTTCCGCCAGCTGCCAGCGTGCCGGTTGCCAGACGCGGCGAATATTTCAGACGATCAAGTTCCGGAAGGGCAACCTTGCCCATGGTCGATGCGGTGGCAAGCGATGATCCGCATACCGCACCAAAACCGGCACAGGCCCCGATGGCTGCCATGGCAACACCACCACGGAACCGGCCCAGAATGGCGTTCACCCCCTGGAACAGGTCGCGTGACAGGTTGGCCTGACTTGCCAGATATCCCATCAGAACAAACAGCGGAACGACCGACAATTCATAGTTCGACACAATCCCGTACAGCAGCGATTTGAACTGCTGAAGATAGGGGTCGAAACGCAGGAACGGGAAAAACAGGCTCAGCACATAGTTGCCGCCAATGCCAACGCCAACCATGGCAAGCCCGACGGGAACACGCAAAGCCAGAACGAAAAAGAGAACAGCAAGGCCACCAAGGCCGATCAATTCGCGCTCAGACATCGGCCTCTCTTTCGAAAATCTGACTTCCGGCAATGGCCGCCCACAGGAACATCGAAATGATGCCCGGGACATAGAACGGCCAGATGGTCCAGCCGAGAATTGCCGAAAGGGTATTGTCGCCACGAACCTCGATCAGGCCATTGACCATCATATAACCAAGGAACAGCGCCAGTCCGGTCATGAGAATGCTTGAAACCACGTCAATTGCGCGGGCAAACCCGTCCGGGAACATTTTGATGAACACATCAACGGCAACGTGACCGCGATGTGCCTGGCAGTAGGGGAAGAACATCAGGGCAGCCGAGCTGACAATCATGCTGACGAAATCTTCATAGCCGATAATGGCCGGAAAGTTGGCGTCAAACAGCCGGGCGATCTTGTCCAGACCAAAGGCGGTAACGTTGACAATCGTTACAACGGCAATCAGCAGGGCAAGCAGGCCACCGATAACGGCGAACCATGATGCAGCCTTGTAGAGCACGTTTTTCATATGTCTTACAATCTAGAGGGCAATCTAGCGGGAAAAACAGGGTCACGCATCGGTATGATACGTGACCCCACAAGATTTTCCAGTAACTTGATATCGTTACTTGGTATGGGCCAGAACGGCTGCTTTTGCGTCTTCGACGAGTTTCGCGCCGTCGATGCCGTTGGATTTGGATTCTTCGATCCAGCGATCAACGACCGAGGCAGCGGCATCATCGAAGGTCGCTTTTTCAGCGGCAGTCAGTTTGACAACCTGACCCTTGCCTTCGTTGATCATTTTCTTGCCGACTTCTTCAACATTGTTGAAGACATCGCCAATTTCGGCTGCGAAGTCGCGGCCGGAGTTGCGATCGATGATTTCCTTGAGATCATCCGGAAGGCTTTCGTAACGATCCTTGTTCATTGCAAACAGGAAGGTCGAGGTGCCAAAGCGCGAATTCACGCCTTCGCCTTCAACAGAATAGGAAATCAGTTCAGCCAGTTTCAGCGGCGGAACAACTTCGAACGGAACCAGACCGCCATCGACCACGCCAAGCGACAGTGCCTGCGGCAGGGCCGGGACCGGCATGCCAACCGGCTCTGCGCCCCAGGATTCAATAACCCAGGAACCGGTACGGGTCGGGGTACGCAGTTTCAGACCTTTGACGTCATCAACCGTGCGGACTTCCTTTTCCGTCAGATGGATGGCCTGACCGGCATGGACGTGAACCGCCAGCGGGTGGATGTCTTTAAGGTCTTCGGCGAATTCGTCCTTAAGATCCCACATCGCAAGGTTGGTTGCGCGCGCGTCACCAAGATGCACGCCCGGCAGTTCGAAAACTTCGATGCGCGGGAATACGCCCGGGGTGTAACCCGGAAGGGTCCAGACGATGTCTGCAACGCCGTCACGAACCTGACGGTACAATTCCGGCGGGTTGCCGCCAAGCGACATGGACGGGAAGATTTCAAACTTGATACGGCCGTTTGATTCTTCTTCGATTTTCTTTGCCCACGGCTCAATCATTTTGGACTGTGCCGGTGCCTTCGGACCCAGGAAATGGTGGATCGTAAGCGTGACTTCCTGTGCGTGTGCGCCGAACGACACCATGGTCGCAACAGCTGCACCCGCAAGCAATTTGGTGATGTGTTTCATTCTTCCTCCTTTGAACGTCTTGTCGCGGTCATGACGCCGACAAACGTTTCAGCCATGATGCGCATCTAGCGTGCGAAGTTTTCCAAGATACTTGGTTGTTGTTTTTATTATTATTTTTGGAATGGCCTGCGTTTGGTGCAATTCTGCCATACCGAATTGGAACCAATCTAATGGGCACGTGATGGTTATGTATAATGATATGTCCGCACATTTGCATAACCAAACGATTATGTATTAAGGCCTGAATGGGTTGCGTGATGCAGTGCCGCTTCTTCGCGCACAGCATTGATCAGCATCTCGACAGGCGGTGAAATCGGCGAGTCAATCCGGGTCGTCAACCCGACGGGTCCAAAAGTGTCACTGGTATCTATCGGTAATTCAACAAGATGGCCCTCGGCGATGTCAGATGCAACAGCCCCGTTCGAGATGATCCAGATCGCATCGGTTTCGCGCGTAAAGGCGCGTCCGAATGATGTTGAAACCGTTTCGATCCGGTCGGGAAGGGCGCCGATGCCATGGGCAATCAGCATTTTGTCGACCGTCGGATGAATGATCGCATGTTTGGGCGGTACCAGAACGGTGAATTCGCGGATACGCGTAATGTCGGGATTTTCATCGGTCAGCAACGGATGCCCCGGACGCGCCACCAGCGAAATATGTTCCGAATATAAATGTATGAATGACAGGCCCGACATTTGATCGGGTTCGGCCAGCCGCCCGACCACAAGATCAAGCTCACCAACGCGCAATTGCCCCATCAGCATCACGTTCGGACCGGCAACCACCTTGACCGTTGTGTCGGGACTAAGGGATTTGAACCGGCGGATGGCATTGGGCATGACGCTGGCGGCGACGGTCGGCAATACACCAAGATTGATCGAAAGACCGCCCTGCATGCGAACCTGGCTGATGCTGTCGACACCCTGGCGAAGGGCGGTGACGCTGGCCCCGGCATATCGCAGGAAAACCTTGCCGAAATCGGTCAGGGTCACGCCGCGTTTGGACCGGTCAAACAGCCGCGCATCAAGATGTTCTTCAAGTTCGCGGATGGTTTTGGAAACGGCGGGCTGGGTGATGGACAGGGTGTCGGCGGCCTTGACAACGCTGCGCTGACGCGCGACTTCCAGAAAACAGGTCAGATGACGGAATTTAATGCGTTGATCAAGCATGTGTGCCTACGTCGCGTCGTTGTAGAATAAAGTAATCAGAACACAATGCATAATTATATAGTTATGCAAAATACGCAATTCCTCATTTTACATAACCAAAACCATCTGCGAAATTGTGCGCAAATAAGCAGGGTGGAAACGACATGAGTCTACAAGTCGCCCCGATCAACGGGACACATATCCATTACAGCCAGTCCGGGCCGAAAGACGCGCCTGTGCTGGTGTTTTCGAACTCGCTTGGTACCGATCTGCGCATCTGGGATGATGTTGTTGCGGCATTGTCTGAGCGCTTCAACATTGTGACCTATGACAAGCGCGGTCATGGATTGTCAGGCATCGGTGATGCGCCATATGACATTGCGTTGCATGCCAATGACCTGATCGGGCTGCTTGATCATCTTGGCCTTGGCAAGGTGATCATTTGCGGTCTGTCGGTCGGTGGTCTGATTGCCCAGAAAGTCACGCAATTGCAGCCCGAACGCGTTCGCGGCCTGATCCTTTGTGATACCGCCCCCAAGCTTGGTGATTATAACGGCTGGAATACCCGGATCGAAGCCATCAAGGCCGACGGGATTGATGTTCTGGGCGATGCGATCATCGAACGCTGGTTGTCGCCGACGTTCCGCAAGGACCGTCCGCTTGAAACCGCGATGTATCGCGACATGCTCGTGCGCACGACAGAGGCCGGCTATATCGGCACCTGTGTGGCGCTGCGCGACGGTGATCTGCGCGAAGCGGCGGGCAAGATTGCGGTTCCGACCTTATGTATCTGTGGATCGGATGATCTGGCAACACCGCCCGATGTGGTGCGCGAAATGGCGACCATGATCCCGAATGCCGAATTTGAATTGATTGACGGGGTCGGGCATTTGCCCTGCATCGAAACCCCGGATTTGCTGACCCGGTTGATCGACCGATTTACCAAGGAGAAGAACCTTGTCTGAGAGCCGGTATGACATTGGCATGAAAACCCGCCGTTCCGTTCTGGGCGATGCGCATGTGGATCGTGCGTCAAAAAACATCACCGAAATTGATGAAGGTTTTCAGCGCTATATCACTGAAAATGTCTGGAATGGTGTCTGGACCAGCGACACATTCACCAAACGCGAACGGTCCATCGTTACCATCGCCCTTCTTGCGGGGCTTGGTCACGAAGAAGAACTCGCCATGCATATCCGGGCGACCCTGAATACCGGGGCGACACGCGATGATATCCGTGAAACCCTGATGCATGTTGCGGTCTATGCCGGCGTTCCCGCCGCCAACACGGCATTCCGCATCGCCAAACAAGCCTATGCCGAGATCGACGCGGCATCCAAGGGAGAGTAAGTTAAATGTCCGTTTTCAAACCGCGTGACTGGGGATCCCACGCCCCGTTCATTGCTCCGGGCTACAAATCCACCATTCTGCGTGGCCCGTCGCGCCCGCCGCTGGCGATCAAGTCCGGCCTGACCGAAGGCACCGGACCGCGTTTTGCCCCGGCCAGTGTGCGTGCACTTGATTTCGACCTGACCAAAAACGGGATCACCAACGGCGAACCGCTTGGCGAACGCATTGTGGTGCATGGCCGTGTCATGGATACCGATGGGCGCCCGCAGCCGAACATTCTTGTCGAAATCTGGCAGGCGAACGCGGCAGGCCGTTACGTGCACAAGGTTGATCAGCACGAAGCGCCGCTTGATCCGAACTTCCGCGGTTCGGGACGCTGCATGACCGATGAAAACGGAAATTACAAATTCTATACCATCAAGCCGGGCGCCTATCCTTGGGGCAACCATTTCAATGCCTGGCGTCCGAACCATATTCACCTGTCGCTGTTTGGTCCGGGCTTTGCCACCCGTCTGGTGACCCAGATGTATTTCCCGGGTGATCCGCTGCTTGAACTTGATCCTATTTTCCTGGGCACCGAAGACCCGGTCGCACGCGAACGTCTGATTGCCAAATTCTCGATCGACAAGACCGAGGAAAGCTTTGCGCTGGGTTATCAGTTTGACATTGTCCTGCGCGGACGCAACGGCACCCCGATGGAGAATTAAGTCATGGCATATGGTGAAACCCCTTCACAGACGGTTGGTCCGTATTTCGCCTATGGCCTGACAGCAGGTCAGTATGGCTATGATTTTACCGATATCGCCGACCCGGTTGTTGCCGGCCCGGATGCCAAGGGTGAACATATCCGCATCACCGGCACTGTGTTTGATGCCGAAGGCAACCCGGTCAATGACGCGATGATCGAAATCTGGCAGGCCGATGCCGATGGCGTTTACAGCGAAAAGCCGGTCGATGTTGCTGATGCCGGTTTCCGTGGTCTTGGCCGGTGCGGCACGGGCACGGATGCCAAAAACCGTTTCTGGTTTGATACGGTCAAGCCGGGCGTCGTTGCCGATGCCCAGGCCCCGTTTGTCAATGTGATCGTGTTTATGCGCGGCATGCTTGTTCACGCCTTTACCCGTTTTTACTTCGACGACGAAGCTGAACTGAATGCCACGGACACCGTCCTGCAATCGGTTCCGGCAGATCGTCGCGACACCTTGATCGCCAAGCGTGTCGAAACCCCAAGCGGGATCGAATACCGGATCGACATCCACATGCAGGGGGACGCGGAAACCGTGTTCTTCGACGTGTAGGCCGATCTGGTCCGATGGCTGCGTCCGCTGCTTTGGGGAAAGCCGGCGGTCGCAGCCATCGATCCGATTTCCCGCATGATGCGGGGCAGTTGCCCCGAATTTGTTTTGTTCTGTTTTGGTTTGACACCACAGGAGTTTTACCGTGGTTGCACGTTTCATGTCGCTTAAAGAGGCTGTCGCGTCCTGCGTTAAGGATGGCGACACCATTTCGATGGAAGGCTTCACCCATCTTATCCCGCATGCTGCCGGGCACGAAATCATCCGTCAGGGGATCAAGGATCTGACCCTGATCCGCATGACGCCCGATATGATCTATGATCAGCTGATCGGTGCCGGATGTGCTAAAAAACTGATCTTTTCCTGGGGCGGTAACCCGGGTGTTGGTTCGCTGCATCGTCTGCGCGAAGCGGTCCAGGAAAGCTGGCCGCACAAGCTTGAAATCGAAGAACATTCCCACGCAGCAATGGCCAATGCCTATGACGCCGGTGCGGCCGGTCTGCCCTGTGCGGTGTTCAAGGGATATCGTGGTGCGGAACTGCCGCGCGTAAACCCGAACATCAAGTTCATCAAATGTCCGTTCACTGGCGAAAGCCTGGCTGCGGTTCCGTCGATCCGCCCGGATGTGACGGTTGTTCACGCCCAGAAAGCCAACAAAAAGGGCGATGTCCTGTTTGAAGGCATCGTCGGTGTTCAGAAAGAAGCCGTTCTGGCCGCCAAGAAATCCATCGTGACGGTCGAAGAGATCGTTGATGATTTTGGCGATATCTCGTCAAACGCTGTGATGCTGCCGAACTGGGCGGTTACCGCGATTGTTGAAATCCCGGGTGGGGCGCATCCGTCCTATGCACAGGGGTACTACAAGCGCGACAACGCGTTTTACAAGGCATGGGATCCGATTGCCCGCGATCGGGAGGCCTTCCTGGCCTGGATCGAAGAACATGTCATGAATGGCGGTCCCGAAGATTTCGCGGCCAAGCGTGAAGCAAACAAAGGCTAAGCGGAGAAAAGATCATGGTTGAATATACCCCGACTGAAATGATGACGGTATCCGCCGCACGCGCGCTTAAAAACGACGATGTGTGCTTTGTTGGTATCGGTATGCCGTCTGCGGCCTGTAACCTGGCGCGACTGACTCATGCACCTGACATCACCCTGATTTATGAAAGTGGCACGATTGGCACCAAACCGGACGTTCTGCCGCTGTCGATCGGTGATGGTGAACTGTGCGAAACCGCTGTGAACACGGTTCCGGTGCCCGAAATGTTCCGCTACTGGCTTCAGGGCGGCAAGATTTCGGTCGGTTTCCTTGGTGCGGCCCAGCTTGATAAATACGGCAACATCAACACCACCGTGATTGGTGATTACGACAACCCCAAAGTCCGTCTTCCGGGCGGTGGCGGTGCGCCGGAAATCGCAACCAGCTGTGGCGAAGTTTTCCTGGTGATGAAACAAAGCAAACGCGGCTTTGTCGAAAAGATCGATTTCGTGACCTCGCTTGGTCATGGCAAGGGCGGTGATGATCGCGCGTCCTATGGTGTGGATACCAAAGGACCGTCGCGTCTGATTACCGATCTTTGCATCATGGAACCGCATCCGGTCGGCAAACAGTTCATCGTGACGTCGATCCATCCGGGCGTAACCCGCGAAGAAATCATCGAAAATACCGGTTGGGATGTTGAGTTTGCCGACGAAGTCGCCGAAACTGCGATCCCGTCCGAGAAAGAATTGCAGGTTCTTCGTGAACTGCATGCTCGTACCGCCAAGGCCCATGCGGGTCAGCAGTAAGAGTAATAACAAGGATCTTAGAAATGGCTGACGCATATATTTGCGATTACATCCGTACCCCGATTGGCCGCTTTGGTGGCAGCCTGTCACAGGTACGTGCCGACGATCTTGGCGCGGTGCCGCTCAAGGCACTGGTTGAACGCAATCCCGATCTTGATTTTGGTGCGGTTGACGATGTGGTCTTTGGCTGTGCCAACCAGGCAGGTGAAGACAACCGCAACGTTGCACGCATGTCATCGCTTCTGGCCGGATTGCCCGAAACCGTAACCGGAACCACGGTCAACCGTCTGTGCGGTTCGGGCATGGATGCGATCATCATTGCCGCACGCGCGATCAAGGCGGGCGAAGCCGACCTGATGATTGCCGGTGGCGTTGAAAGCATGTCACGCGCACCGTTCGTGATGCCCAAGGCAACGTCGGCGTTTTCGCGCAATGCGGAAATCTATGACACCACCATTGGCTGGCGGTTCGTCAATCCGGTGATGAAAAAGCAGTACGGCGTGGATTCCATGCCCGAAACCGGTGAAAACGTTGCCGAAGATTTCAACATTTCGCGCGGGGATCAGGATGCCTTTGCCGTGCGTTCACAGGAAAAGGCCGTCGCTGCCCAGCAGAACGGGACCCTTGCCCAGGAAATCACCCCGGTGACCATTCCCCAGCGCAAAGGCGATCCGGTTGTGGTGGATACCGATGAACATCCGCGTGCGGGTACCACGGTTGAAACCCTTGCCAAATTGCCGACCCCGTTCCGCGAAGGCGGTTCGGTAACCGCGGGTAACGCATCGGGCGTCAATGACGGGGCGGCTGCCCTGATCGTGGCATCCGAAGCCGCGGTCAAGAAATATGGCCTGAAACCGATTGCCAAGGTTGTCGGTGGTGCGACGGCGGGTGTAGCCCCGCGCATCATGGGCTTTGGCCCGGCACCGGCATCGAAAAAGCTTCTGGCACGTCTGGGCTGGACCACTGATCAGCTTGATGTCATCGAACTGAACGAGGCATTCGCATCCCAGGGTCTTGCGACCCTTCGTGATCTTGGCATCGCCGATGATGACGCGCGTGTGAACCCGAATGGCGGGGCGATTGCCCTTGGTCATCCGTTGGGCATGTCGGGTGCACGTATTGCCGGTACGGCGGCCCTTCAGCTTAAACGCACGGGCGGCAAATACGCATTGGCGACCATGTGCATTGGTGTCGGTCAGGGGATTGCGATTGCGCTTGAAGCAGTCTGATCCCGGGAACGATTTGCCTATGAGTTGAAAGACGCCCCTGTGCGCTCAGATGTTTCTGAACGGGCAGGGGCTTCTTTTTGCGTTGTTGACCATCCCGTTGCACAGCGCGACACTATGAATTCGCACCTGATTACCATGGTGGATTTGACCTGATGACGATTTCGCCTTTTGACTCGGCCCTGCTTGGAGGGCTGTTTTCCGATCCGGAAATTGCGGCCCTGTTTGATGACAGGGCACAGATTGCCTCGATGTTGCTGTTTGAATCTGCCCTTGCCGCGGCAGAAGCCCGCGCAGGCGTCATTCCGGGGGAAAGTGCCGCACGGATTGCCGAAGTTTGCCGCGATTTCAATCCGGACCCGGCGTCTTTGGCGGCGGGAACGGCAAGTGCCGGTGTACCGGTCCCGGCCCTGGTCAAGGCATTAAAGGCCGAAATTGGCGGTGAAGATGCCCGGTTCGCCCATTTCGGTGCCACCAGTCAGGATGTGGTTGATACCGCACTGGTATTGCGGTTGCGCGATGCAATCGGCATCATCCGTCGGCGCATTCGCAAACTGGCCAGATCGCTTGCGGCCCATGCCGATACGCATCGCAAGACCGTGATGATCGGGCGCACCCGTTCACAACAGGCTGTTCCGACAACATTCGGCCTGAAGGCAGCCGGTTGGCTGGCACCGCTGGTGAGGATCGACCGGCGGATCGACAGCTTGGCTGCGGATTTGTTGCGGCTGTCCTTTGGCGGGGCGGCGGGAACGCTGGCATCGATCGGGGCAAAGGCTGCCGATGTCGAAAGCAACCTGGCCGAAGAACTTGATCTTCCGGCATCAGACATGCCCTGGCATGCGCAGCGTGATGTTCTGGTGGATTTCGCAAGCCAGTTAACAGCGTTAACCGGCGCGCTTGGCAAAATGGGTCAGGATCTTGTTTTGCTGGCGCAATCGGAAATCGCCGAAGTCCAGCCGGGCAAGGGCGGTGGGTCATCGACCATGCCGCATAAATCCAACCCGGTGCAGGCCGAAATGCTTGTGACACTGGCACGCTTCAATGCCGGGCAACTTGGCGTTTTCAGCCAGTCACAGCTTCATGATCATGAACGTTGCGGATCAAGCTGGCTTCTGGAATGGCTGACCTTGCCGCAGATCATTATTGCGGCGGGAACGGCATTGGCGCAGGCCGTCGATATGGTGCCGGACCTTAAAATCAATACCGGGCGCATGGCCGAAAATCTTGAATTGTCGCGCGGGGCGATGCTGGCAGAAGCCGCGACCTTTGCTCTTGCCGACCATATCGGGCGTGATGCCGCGGACAAGCTAGTCAAGGACGCCATTGCCAAATCATCGGCAAACGGGTCGAACCTGTTTGATGAATTGCCCAAATTGACCGACGCGCCGGTAAACTGGGCACAGGTCGGTGATCCTGCAAACTATGTCGGGCAGGCAGATTTGTTCATCGATCGTGTTCTGGGGACAGCCAAACGCGGATTGCGCGACTGATCAAACCGGTTTCAAATTCAAAAGGCTGCCAGCGACAAACCGTTGGCAGCCTTTTTTAAGTGGGTTGGCCCGGTTTACGCAGGCGCTTTTCAACAGCATAATTGTGGATCGGAACGCCATTGATTTCAAAGTCGCGCCGTTCGACCACGGAAAACCCCTGTTTAAGCAGGAAGGATTTGGCAAGTTCGCTGGCCTCGGAATAGAGCTTGCCGATATTTTGCGCATTAGCAGCGTTTTCAAGTTCACCATAAAGGCTGGCAACCACCCCGGTTCCTGCCACATCGGGGCTGGCATATAAAAATCCGATATGCCCATCGGGTTCAACATCGCCAAAGGCAACCGCACGATCATTCTGATCAACCGCGACCAGGCAATAACGCCCGTCGGTCATCAGTTTTTTGAACTGATCGGGATTTGGTTGCAGGCTGGCCCAGATCGCCACCTGTTCCGGGCCATATGATTTCGGGCCGAGTTCGGCGACCGCCCGGGCATATATGTCGGTCATTGTCGCGGCATCTTCGTCGCGAAACCGGCGAATGGTGATCATTGCGCTGATCCCCACGCGGTGTCAAAGAACCGGACTTCAAGTTCCGTTGCCCGCGCAAAGAACGAAAGGCAGCCGTTGCGTTCCGATGCCGACAGGGTGGGGCCAACCTGATCAAGCTGATCATTCAGATAGCCAACCACACTTTCAAAATACGCACCGACATGAAGATCAAGCCATTCGGCATACCAGAAATCCTTGGGGCGCTCTGTCAGGGACCGGTTGACCCGGTCCGCCCAGCCAAGATAGGTGCCTTCGGCCACGGCAAGTACGGCCAGCATATCGGCATAGCTGGTGCCATTGGCGGCATCGGCCATCAATTGTTTGAAATCGCTGGTGGCAGGCCAGTCGGGCTGTGTTGCGCGGGCTTCATCGGTAACGCCAAGTGCGACAAAGCATCGCTCGAAATAGGTGTTTTCAGCCCCGGTCAGAAGAGCCAGAAACTGGCAGCCGGGAATGCGGTCCTTCAATGTCGGGGCGCGCGATACCGCCGCAGCCAGAAGGGCAACAAACCGGTCGATAAAGCGATGATCCTGAATAAGATAGTTTTCAAGATTACGTTTGGGGATTGCCGCCTGACCCCAGGCATCCGTGAAGGGATGATGCGTGACGCGATGCCAGTTTTCAGCAACCGATGCCTTAAGCCAATCTGAAAATCTGCCGTCCGGGTTGGCGCGTTTCCATTCGGGATAATCCGGGGCGGATGAAGCCGCAGCAGGCTGGGGGATATCGATCGTCACGGCACGGTTCCTGATGTGTTTTGATGTGTTTTGATTTTTCCCCTTTTTACATGCCGCTCATACAAGGGCAATAATCCAAATCACATGTCTTCGAATTGGCCGCCAATTGATCATTATCAATGTAAATCAATACATAATGATATAATGCTTGTGTGATCTTACAGCGACGGCCCAAGGAGGATGTCATGGCAAATGTCGGGATGATTGATCGTGTATTGCGTGCCTGTGTCGGTGCGTTTCTGATTGCCTTGCCGCTGATTATGGCAACACCCGAACAGGGGATGGTGGCCTATGGGACATTCGGCTGGGTGATGGTTGCAGCCGGGATTGTCATGTTATTGACCGCGGCCTTCCGGTTTTGCCCGCTTTATCTGTTGCTGGGTGTTCGGACCTGTCCGCTTTCGAAATAACGTGCGGGTTGCTGTCAGTCGTCTGCACATGACAATTTTCTGTTCAAGCGGTTGCAACGACCGCGCTATAGTGGCATCCGTATCAGTTAAGGTGTTCTGCGCATGTCCGTTTTGACGGGCAGATTGCGGTACGCCATCGGCAAGACATAACGGAACAGAAAAATGAAACGCCTGAGCGACGACCTGACGGTATCCCCGCAATTGCCACTTGATGCGATCGACGAGATTGCCAAGGCCGGTTACAAGACCATCATCTGTAACCGCCCGGATAATGAAGACCCGGGCCAGCCATCCTTTGCCGAGATTGCCGCCAAGGCCGAAGCCGCCGGCATCAAGGCAATTTTCCAGCCGGTCGCAAGTGGCAATGTCTCGGACGCCGATGCCGACGCATTTGCCGCCAATCTTGCCGCGGCGGAAAAGCCGATCTTTGCCTATTGCCGGACCGGCACGCGTTGCACGATCCTGTGGTCGCTGGCCAATGCCGGAAATTTGCCGGTTCAGGACATTATCAAATCGGCATCGGATGCCGGTTATGACATGTCGCCGCTATTGCCGCGCATTGCTGCGCGCGCCTAATTGCGGCTGTCCGTGTATTGACCTTTATGCGATGGGAACGGTCCCCATCGCATAAATGCGCGGCACGCCTGCCAAAATTGCACTATCGCATTTTTGCAAATCATGTCGATATGACAGGACGGTATGATACCGTGTGTCAGATTTTCTGCTGTGGGTGTGACTTTGAATACGCGTGAAAAGGCCAAAATTGATATCCGGTTGGCCATGCCTGGCGACATTGATGCGCTGTGCGAGATTGAAGATCAATCCTTTGAAATTGACCGGCTGAACCGGCGCGCATTCAAACGCTTTGTCGGAAGCGAAACCGCGCGTCTGTGCGTTGCCTGCACCGATGATGGCTTGGTTGGCTATGCGCTGGTGATTTTCCGGCGCAATGTTGGACTTGCGCGTCTGTATTCCCTGGCGGTATCGCCGCAATGGCGCGGGCAGGGGATCGGGCAGCAATTGATCACCCGGGCCGAAGAACTCAGCCTTGATTTCGGTGCGCCAATCCTGCGTCTGGAAGTCAGTCAGAAAAATGATCGCGCCATTTCGCTGTTTCATGCGGCGGGCTACACTGAGTTTGCGCTTTATCCGGATTATTACCCCGATCATTCCGACGCGTTGCGCATGGAAAAGGTATTGGTGCCCAATGCCCTGCGTCTGCCATCCCCCATTCATTTCTATCACCAGACATTGCCATTTACCTGCGGCCCGGCGGCCCTGATGATGGCGATGAATGCGCTTGATCCGTCACTTGAACTTGATCGCAATCTGGAAATTGCCCTTTGGCGCGAAGCAACCACCGTGTTCATGACATCGGGTCACGGCGGATGTGGTCCACTGGGACTGGCATTGGCGGCCAATCGTCGCGGATTTGGTGCCGAGGTGCTAAGCAGCCGCGACGGGCCGCTTTTTGTTGATACGGTGCGCAAACCCAAAAACCGCGAAGTGGTCGAACTGGTGCATTATGATTTTGCCCGTCAGGCCCAGGATGCGGGCATTGCGGTGACGACCGGACCGTTTGGTGTGGCCGAAATCGAAGAACGTGCCAAACAGGGAAAGATGGCGCTGGTCCTGATCAGCCAGTACCGCATTTACGGTGACAAGATCCCGCATTGGGTCGTGGTGTCGGGCTTTGATGACCGGTTTGTCTATGTGAGTGATCCCGATATCGGCGATGATCACGAACCGTTTAATGGCAGTGATTGTTTGTCGGTGCCGATCCTGCGCAACGAATTTGACCTGATGGCCAGATACGGGCGCGACAAACTGCAAGCCGCCGTCTTCATAGACAAAAAGGCCGGGTAAACCCGGCCTTTTTTTAAGGTGCGATTGCGAATTCAGGGGCGGGCAATCTTGCCCAGAAGATGCGCAATGATGCGGCGATATAGCTCCATGCCCAGAACCACGTCCTCGACCCCGGCATCGACATTGGGGTTGTCGTTCACCTCGATCACCATCGGGCCATGCGGGGTTTCCTTGACATCCACACCATAAAGTCCGTCGCCCATCAGACGGGCCGCGGCAAGGGCGGTTGCAACGATATCGGCGGGCGCATCTTCAACGGCAAGCGTTTCAAACCCGCCTTCCTCGAAACTTTTGCCATCATCTTCATGTTTGACGATCTGCCAATGGCCCGGCGCCATGAAATAGCGGCTGGCAAAGATCGGCTCGCCGCCAAGAACACCGATACGCCAATCAAATGTCGTTTCGACATATTCCTGAATGACCAGAAGTTCCGAGTTTTTGAACATCTCGGTCGCGACTTCATTAAGATGTTCGGGGGATTTCACCTTGCGCACCCCGCGCGAGAAGCAGCCATCCGGAACCTTGAGAACCGAAGGGAAGCTGAATTGCTGGCCGATTTCGGCAATGCGGCGCTTGTCAAAAATCGCACTTTTCGGGGCCGGGATACGATGGGTGCGCAGTAACTCGGCCAGATAGACCTTGTTGGTACAACGCAACATCGAGTCCGGATCATCAATCACCGGAATGCCTTCCTTTACCGCGCGTTTGGCAAAGCGATAGGTATGGTGATCAAGGGCCGTTGTTTCACGGATCAAAAGTGCATCAAATTCCGAAAGATGATGGAAATCCTTGGCCGTGATCAGTTCGGCCTTGGCACCAAGATCGGATGCGGCCTGAACAAAGTTTGCCAATGCTTCCTTGTCTGACGGCGGCAAAACTTCGTCCGGGTCATGCAGGATCGCGACCAGTGCGGTCGGCGGGGTGACGTTGCCCTGCTTGCGCACACGTCCGCGCAAATAGGCGCGAAGGGCAGCTTCAAATTCGGCAAGGTTGCTGTCATCAAGCTGGCCAAGGGACGGGGCTTCGATTTCGCGCAAAATCTTGCGGTCCTGCTTGTTCAGATGCAGGCGCAGGATCGGGCAGCGGAACTGGTCAAACGCCCGTTCGGCGATCTGGCGGAACCGTTTGTCGGCTGTGCGTCCGAAATAGACATCAATATGATCCGGTGCCTGTTCCGGGCCATGGCCCGATTTTGCCAGCGCATCAATGATCTGCGGGCTGAGTTCCGAACGCGCGGTTTTCTGAAGACGTTTCCAGTTAAGGTCCAGAAGCACATCGGCCTCGGGAATGACACGTTCGGCGCGCGCAGCAGCCAGAAGACTGCAATAATAGCCGCGCGACAGATATTCATAGGATTGGCACAGGTTGATCACACGGCGGTTGCGCACCCCGTGATCAAGCGCAAGATAGTCACGCACCCGCATGACACGCGCCCCCGAAACAGCAAAACGCTGATCGGACAGGCGATCAACAAGGATCAGTGGTGCACCGGTGGCAACCGCCGGGGTGACATCGGTCTGACCGTCATAGAGCGCATGTTCAAGGCGAATGCCGTCACCGCCATCTTCGTAATAGCCCGGAAGATCGGCGACCTTCTGATAGCCGTGGCGCTCATACAGATTGCGCGCGGTGTCGTTTTGAACCCGCACTTCAAGGCGCATACGATGGCAACCGGCATCCATTGCCAGATTCTCGAGCCCCGCCAGAAGCTGTGTGCCAAGACCTTTGCCGCGCCATTCCTGTGAAATAGCAAGCGAGTAAATCCGGGCGACGACCGCATTGGCCCGCAACAGCAGCAATCCGTATCCGACAATGGCCGGTTTATCGGCATCGCCGGCATCCGCAACAAGCAGACGCGCAGATGCCTGACGCAAGAAGCGCGAAAAAGAGGCGCGTGAAATCAGGTCGCTTTGAAAATTGGTGGTCTCAAGGGCGCAAAGCCCATCAAGGTCGGCACGTACTGCGTTGCGAATAATGACGGTATTGGTCTGGGTCGAAGCCACGAGACGGACCTCCTGCGATTGGATGTGATGCATATGTTGCGCGCAACTCCCGGTACGCTCAAACCAAAAAGCTCACAAGTGCGAATATTGTTCACAGCCATGCCATTTTTTCATGGGAAGTGGCACAGGTGACACTCGACCTGTAAGATGAATGAAAATATGGTGTTTTCAGTTCGCTGTTTTGAAAATAGCAACAATTCTGTTTGCAACAATCCCTGATGGGATCAAAGGGTATAAAAGAACGCCAAACGATGTTAACTGGCGTCACCTGACCGGACACAAAGCACAAGGGATATGACGTTTGACAAGCCGCATCCGCCGCAAACTTGGATCATATGGGCGATCTGCTGCGATCGTTCCGCTATTGATGGCGGGAACGATGCTGGCTGCGTGCTCATCTGACGAAGGAATTGGCGGGCTGGATTTCGGGTTTGGCAATGGCGAATCAGAAGCCCCGGCTGATCTGCGCACCACCATCCCCTATGAGGTGGTGCTGACCGGCATTGACGATCATGAAGAACAACTGATCGAGGCTTTGAACGCGGTCAGTACTGCGCGCCGGTTACAGTCACGCCCGACCGCATCGCGTGCCGGACTGCAACGACGGGCCGAAGATGATGTTGAACGGTTCCAGGCGGTTCTGCGATCCAAAGGATTCTATGACGGCCAGATCACGTTCGAGATCACCGAAAAAACCGGTGATGACGCGCCCGTCGAAGAAAACGGCAATCCGGCGGGCAGCGAGAATAATGAAAATGACGATGTCACCGCAAATGACACGGTGAATGGCACCGCATCGCAAGACACGGTTGATGACGCTGATAACCGCGACAATGGTGCAAACGGTGATAACGGTAATAATGGTGAGAATGGCGATGGCGCACCCACACCGCTTGTTCTGACCTATATGATTGATACCGGTGCGCCATATCTGATTGCGTCGGTTGATCTGGTGATTGTGCGCCCGGACGAAGTCGTCGAACGCCCGGCAACCGATGCCGAACTTGAAAGAACCCGCCTGCAAATCGGTCAGCGCGCCACGGCAGAACCGATCATTCTTGGTGAACAATTCGGTGTCGATATCCTGCGCGATCAGGGCTATCCGCTGGTCAAGGCGACCAAGCGCACGGTGATGGCCGATACCGCACAGAAAACCATTTCGATCAAATATGCCTTTGAAACCGGGCCAAAGGCCAATTTCGGCGCGGTCACGGTCAATGGTGCCGAAGAGGTCGATCAGGATTTCATCGCGGGATATCGCAGCTGGCGGGCCGGCGAACAATACAGTCCCGAACGGGTGCGCGAAACGCGGCGCGATCTGGCGCAGACCAACCTGTTTGACAGTGTGATCGTCAAGGTCGCAGGCCGGGTGGGCGAAAGCGGCGAGATCCCCGTCGAAATCAATGTGGTCGAACGCAAAGTGCGGTCAATCGGCGGCGGGGTTGATTTTTCGACCGCGGATGGCCCGGGCGCCAACGCATTCTGGGAACATCGAAATCTGTTCGGTGCCGGTGAACGGTTGCGGCTTGGTGCCGATGCCTCAAGCCTTGAACAGGGTCTAAGTGCAGAATTCAAAAAACCGCAATTCCTGCAACGCAAACAGGCCCTGGTGGCCGAGGCGAATGCAAAAAACAACGATACCGATGCCTATCAGGGTGCAACGGTTGACAGTTTTGTCGGTGTCGAACGTCCGCTTGGTGAAAACTGGTCGACGACCCTTGGTGTGACGGCGGAATATTCCGACCTGACCGGGTCGGATTCCCCGAACGAGGAATTCTACCTTGCCGGTTTGCGCGGTATCCTGCGCCATGACAATACGGACAATCCGCTTGATCCCACGCGCGGAACGCGGTTTGAAATCAATGTGTCGCCCTATATGGGGCTGACCGATCATGATACCAATTTCACATCGGTGTCGCTGTCCGGGTCGCAATATCTTTCGATTGATGATGACGGGGATTATGTTTTGGCCGCACGGGCGCGGACCGGGACAATCATTGGCGAGGAACGCGGCAATTTGCCGTCGAACAAACGCTATTATTCCGGTGGCGGCGGGTCGATCCGTGGTTATGAATATCAGAAAGTCGGCCCCCTTGATGATGATCATGATCCGCTTGGCGGGCGTTCGGTTCTTGAACTCGGTTTTGAGTTCCGGGCCCGGGTCACCGAAAGTTTCGGCGTCGTGCCGTTTGTCGAAGGCGGCAATGTCTATGCGCGCAGTGAACCCGAAGACATTTCCCTGTTATGGGCGGCCGGTCTCGGTTTCCGGTATTACACCTCCGTCGGGCCATTGCGCTTTGACGTTGCCGTGCCACTTGATAAGCGTGAAAATGTCGATGATGACTATCAATTCTATATCAGTCTGGGGCAGGCATTTTGACCAGGTCTGAACTTCCGTCAGAGAATAAGCCGCATGAACATGAACGCCGTAAACCAGCCCTGAAATGGGCGCGTTACGGTGCGTTTGGTGTTGGGGGGGCCGTCCTTGCGGTGGCTGCTGTTGTCGGGATTGCCGGAACCGGCCCGGTATTGCGCGCATTGACGCCGATGATCAATGAAACGGTTTCGGCTGCGACTGACAGTTCATTTGAGCTTGGCCGGATTGAGGGCAGCTTGTGGACCGGACTGACACTTGATGATCTGCGAATGGAACGCGCGGCAGACGGCTTTCACCTGGATCTTGACCAGGTCGATTTTGACTGGTCGCCACTGGCCCTTTTGGGCGGGAAATTGCAAATCAATCATGTCGGTTTGCAAACGGCCAGCATCGTGCTTCCTGATGGCAGTCTTCCCGATACCCCCGATGACGAAACACCCGATGAAAGTGGCGGGTTCAGTTTGCCGCTTGCTGTGTCGGTTGATGCGATTGATCTTCGCGAAATTGCGCTGGTTGAACCGGTTTCGGGCAAGGGGTTTTTATACAGCCTCAAGGCCAATGGCGCGATCGGCACCAATCTTTCGGCGACAGCTGCGCTGAATTTGCAGCCACTTGATGGTGGCAGCGATCAGCTTGATGTCGATCTTGATTTTGATGGCCCCAAACAGCGACTGTCGGCCAGAATTGACGGGGAACTGGGCCGCGAAGGTGTGGTCATGACCCTTGCGGGGGTGACGCCCGATATTGCACCCGATGTGCGCATCAAGCTTGCCGGGGATGGTCCGGCCGATGACTGGAGCGGCAAACTTGAACTGACCGCAGGCGGTTATGCGGCGCTGACCGGCGATGTCGGTGTGCAATTGTCATCCGATATTCTGGCCTTTTCGCTGGATGGCGGGGTTCAGACATTTGACCGTATTTCCGGTGATTTGCCCGAACCGTTAAGGGGGGATATTGCCCTTGGCATTGGCGGGGCATTCAATGCGGATGATCAAAAACTTGCCTTTGATCGCATCACGGTGGCGATGGCAGATGTGCTTGATCTGTCGGCAAGTGCACATCTTGATCTGGCCGAAAACCTGATTGCCGCACGGCTGGATGGCGATATTGATCCGGCCTTGTCCGGACTGCTTGATGATGCGGTACGCTGGGGGCAGGTTGCACTGTCGGTCGAGGCCAATGGCGATCTTGCCATGCCCGGTCTTGTCGTTGCGATTGATGGTCAGGATGTTGCAACACCGGTTTCGACGATCGCACGCATGCAAGTGCGCGCCAACATGCCGGCATCTGATGGGGACGGGCCGGTTGCGGCAAGCCTTGATGCATCGACATCGGGCACCGTCTGGCAGGACAGTGATCTTGGTGCATTTTTGGGTGCGGATCAGGAAGTTTCGCTCGATGCGCTGGTCAACCCGGATTTTTCGAGGATATCGGTCGGCAAGCTGGTGCTGACTGCGCCGCAAATGGCGGTCAACGGGTCTGCTGAAATTGATGACACATTTTCGCTTAACGGCGCCAAGCTGGTCGGTGATGTTGCCGATCTGTCGATCTTTGCGCCGATTTCCGGTCTTGATCTTGGCGGGCAGGGGAAGGTTACGCTTGATAATCTGAGCTGGTCGGAACAGGACGGTCTGAAAAGTGATGTGACGGTTTCGGGCACGCAAACCGTGTTCGGGATTTCCGATCTTGACCGGATTGTCGGACCGTCCCCCACGATTTCGGGCAAGGTTGCGCTTCTGCCCAACCTTGATCTGGCGGTTGATCTGGATGCGGTAAATGCCGCAACGCTCAATGGGCCGGTCAAAGTCGACATCACAAACGAATTTGAACGTCTTGCTGTTACCGCCGATCTTGATGTCGCGCCGGGCACGGTGCCACCCGATATCGGGGTGACGATTGCACCGGCAAAGCTTTCGGTGCGTCTGGACGGGGATATTGCCGCCCCGCCCGGTCAGATTGACCTGCGGGTGCCAAATGTCAAAGCCGGCGGACAACGCATTGATAATGTTGTGTTATCGAGCCGCATGTCATGGTCTGATCAGGCGGTATTGGCGCTGCGCAATAGCGGTTCGTTCAATCTGGGCAAGCATGCCTATGACATCGCGGCGAATATGCGCCTGCCGGAAAATGAACTGTTGATCAACGACATTCTGTTGCGCGGTGAATTTCTGGATCTGGGCGGTGAACTTGTTCTGCCGGGTTATGTCGTCCCGATGAAGGGCAGTCTTGAGCTAACCAAGCTTGATGCCGAAATGCTTGGCGATTTCGGGGTGCCCTTTGCCAATGGAACGATCAGTGGCGATATCGGCTTTGTGCCGGAAAACGGGCGTCAAACCGTCACGCTGTCGGCCTTGGCCAAAGGGTTGCGTATTGATCAGCAGCCCGATGGCAATCCGGCAATGATCGAGAATGTGAATATTGCCGCGACAATCCGTGATGCCTTTGCCCAACCCGATATCAAGGCCAATATTGATGGCAAGGATATCGTCTTTTCACCCGTCGCCATTGATGACGTTACCGTCGGGATCATGGGTGGGCTGGATGCCTTTGACGTCACGATGAACACGACCGGATTTTATCAGGGCAATGTTCCGATGTCGGCGGATTTGGCTGCGAATATCGGGTTGGGTGATGATATCCGTGTGGTTGCGGGCAAGTTCGACTTCGCGCTTAGTGACCAGGCCATCAAACTGCGCAGCCCGTTGCAATTTGTCATGGCAGCAAACGGTCAGCAAAACCTGGATGCTGATGTAACCGTCGGGTCCGGTCGTCTGGTGGCAACGGTTGCGCAGGAAGCAGGTCAGCAATCGATTGCCGGTGACCTTTCGCTTGATGATGTCGATCTGGGGCCATGGGGCCGAATTGCCGGGTATGACGGGGTAAGCGGTGTTGCAAATCTGTCGGCCAGCTTGCGCGAGACCAAGGGCGCTTTGCCCGTGGCTGCCGTCAAAGGTCGGATCAGTGGCATTACCGCAAACACGGTCAAGGATATGGAGCCGTTTGAAATGGTTCTTAACCTTGATCTTGCCAAGGGGATCCTTAACGGTACGGCCAATCTTGGCAATCGTGATGTCAAAATCCTGTCGGCACAGGGGACAGTCCCGCTTGCGGTTTCGGTCCTTGCGCAGA
Organism: Thalassospira sp. CH_XMU1420-2; assembly: GCF_037029325.1. NCBI lineage: Bacteria > Pseudomonadati > Pseudomonadota > Alphaproteobacteria > Rhodospirillales > Thalassospiraceae > Thalassospira > Thalassospira sp. CH_XMU1420-2. The sequence continues at coordinate 155 of NZ_JAYMEG010000009.1, read as the reverse complement.
ATTTCAGTCCCGATCTTGCCGCACCGGTATCGGCAAGTGTGCGGATGAATGGCGAAATTGCCGAATTCTGGCCCTATGTATAGAGGATTGCACTTATAATCCGTCAAACTTGCACTTATCGCGCTTTTCCGGCTCAAATTAAGTGATTTTATCAC
>NZ_JAYMEG010000008.1:0-124743 GCF_037029325.1 Thalassospira sp. CH_XMU1420-2 | reverse complement strand
CTGCACATTTTGGTGGTTACCACAAATCAATCTGATCAAAGACCAAATCGATCCGTCGTCTCCAGGATGCACAGACTTTAGCGCCATAACGCTGCCCGCGCATCCCTTCCTGCTTATCAACAATGTCAAAGAACTTAAGGACCGAAGCCCTTAACCGTCCAGTCCGCGTCGCCGCATTCGCTAGCGCCGCACCCCGTCGGTGGAGGCGGGTTATAGGGCCCTAGTGCGGGGCTGTAAACACCTTTTTGTTAAAAAAGTGCATTTAATCGCATTTTTTACAAATTGCTTTGAATTTCAAAGTGATAGCAAAATCACGACATCCAACCTGCGCAATCCCGCCACGCCCCCTGACAGACCACGGGTTGAAAAAACGCGCAAAACCCGGCTTTTCGCCCCTGCAAAATAGTCAATCAGACCCACGACGGCCCGAAATACTGCCGGGCTGATTCGCCCACACCCGATAAATTAGCGCCAAAACGCGGCAAATTCTTTGATCTGTGACGCAGCGCGGCAATGTTGATCCCGATATAATATATATGTGACTTCTATATACGGTCGGGAAAAGGACGCGAAAGGCTGCATCGCGGCTGCTTGGACAGCCTGCCCAACAAAATGGTGCAAAAGCGAATATGTGAACCTTTCCTTTACATTATGCCGTAATGATAGGCGCAGATATCCATGCCCGCATGATGAAGATGGGCATCAGGGGACCGAGGGAAGATGATGAGACTGCGACAATATCTTATTTGTGCCGCTGCGATTGCGGGGCTTTCATTGGCCGGATGTTCCGGAACCAATCTGGTTCCCAATACCGCATCAGGTGGCAGCAGCGGCAATAAAGGCGGCCAGCCGGTTCCGTCCTTCACACAGTTCACCGATATTCCGATGCCTTCGAACTCGTCGCTCGACATGGATCGAAGCATTATCTTTGGCGCCTCTGACGCCTGGCACGGACGGCTTGTGCTGAATTCCGGCGGAACACAGGCGCAGATGTATGATTTTTACGAACGTGAAATGCCCAATTTCGGCTGGAGCAAGGTCACGGTCGTGCGCGCTGATATTTCGGTCATGGTCTATGACCGCGAAAATCGCGTCGCAACGATTAAGCTTACCGGCGGTTCGTTTGCTGGATCCGTTGTTGATATCACGGTATCGCCGAAAGGCTGATCCACCGGGTCTCACAAATCAGCAAAAAACAAAGGGTGCCAGTTGGCACCCTTTTTTCTTAGGCATTCATGCAAGCTGCGCGATCAGCGCGTTCCGAACAGTCGGTCACCGGCATCACCAAGGCCCGGCACGATGTAAGCTTTTTCATTGAGCTTTTCATCAAGGCCGGCGGTGTAGATCGGAACATCCGGGTGCGCATCCTGGAAGACTTTGACACCTTCGGGTGCTGCAACCAGCGCCATGAACCGGATATCCTTGTCAGCAACGCCATATTTGTTGAGCGTGTCGATCGCCGCCACCGCCGAGTTGCCAGTCGCCAGCATCGGATCGACAAGAATAAAGGTACGGCCTTCGATTTCCGGCAATTTCACCAGATATTCGACCGGCATGTGGGTATCGGGATCACGATACAGACCGATATGACCGATACGAGCTGAGGGCATCAGTTCAATCAGGCCGTCTGCCATGCCAGAACCGGCACGCAGGATCGGCACAACAGCCAGTTTGCGCCCCTGAATGACCGGCGCCTTCATCGGGCAGATCGGGGTCTGGATATCTTCATAGCTGACAGGAAGCTCACGGGTGATCTCGTAGCCCATCAGAAGCGCGATTTCCTTAAGCAACTGGCGGAAGGTTTTGGTCGAGGTATCGACCTTGCGCATATGGGTCAGTTTATGCTGGATCAGCGGGTGGTCCAGAATGTGGAGATTGGGGAAATCTGTTGGGGTGCTCATATCTTGCCAGCCATCCTGTCTTGGGCGGCAGCCGGGATAGGCGGCTGCCTTTCTGTATTTCTGCTCTGGGCGTACCGCCTAAAGGCTTTATCCGGTGAAGGCAAGTAGAATGCCGCAAACAGTGGACAAAAACAAACCTGTTAACGCCAAATTCGCCAAATCGCCCCTGCCCCGGCCCGCCCGCTTGCCAATCTGCCTGTTCGCCTGCCCGACTGCTGCCTGCCCGCACAGTCGACCAAGATGCAACGCGCGGCCCCTGCCAGATCATGCCACACCCCTGCTGTGAACCGGCTCGCCTTTGCAGAGGACCTGATCGGCCCATGGGCCAAACGCAAAACGGGGCGATACAATATTGTATCGCCCCGTTTGTAACCAAAGTCCCGGCTGATCAGTCGACTTCGCGATCATTGGGTTCGGCCCGGACCGGGAACCCGTCAAGCGCGTGGTCCTTTTTGATTTTGGCGGCATCATCACGGGCCTGTTTCAGGGTGGCATATTTGCCGATCCGCACATAATACCAGGCCGAATCATCGGCGGCACCGCGCACGACAACCGCGACCTCAAGGCCCTTTTTGCGCAGCTCCTCAGCCCGCTGGCTGGCATTTTCATGAACCTTGAAGGCCCCGACCTGTACCGAGAACGGCGTTTCACCGTTGGTGGCGACTTCGGCCTCGTCATTCTGTGTTGCTGATGTGCGCGCCGCCGTTTCCTGTTTGGCAGGAGCCGCCGGGGCATCTGGGGCAGCATCAGCCTTGGCCGGTTCGGAAGAAGCAGAGTTTTCCCCCGCGGCCTGATCATTCGTGCCCTGAGCCGTCGCAGCAGAGCTTTCCACCGCCGGTGCTTCGGGCGCGTCAGGTGCGGCCGGAGCTTCACCGACTTCGCGAATTTCCGGCGCAGAAAGCGTTTCACCATCACGCGCCGTATCATTTGCCGTCATCTCGGAAGCCGCCCCGCCCGCGTCATCCGATGCGGCTTCGTCGGAATTTTCAAGGGCAGCACTGCGCTGGGCAATCAGATCCCCGACCGGGTCATCGCTGCTTTCGGCGATTTCGGCAACCGTTTCAGGGGTGGTTGTCGGGCTTTGCGGTACGGGTTCGGAAACCACGGCCGGTTCATCCGGCTCGGTTGCGAGCATTTCAACCGGTGCCTTTTCAAGGGCGGCATTGGTAGCGCCGTCATCGGAATCCATAAACAGTCCGGCCCCGACCAGCATCCCGGCAAAGAACAAGACCAGGCCAAGCATACCGGCCCCGGTAACAAGACCAAGAAGGGTTTTGCGATCCATATCAGCTATCCGTGCATTAAAGTTTTGCCGATCACCGGTGCGACGTCCGTCACGCCCGTTGCCATCACCATGCCCGTCACGCCCATAGATAAAGGCCGGAAGCGGCGCATCCTTTTGCCCTGATTCCGGTTCGGAATCGGGTTGCGGGGTCGCACGCAGATCGGGTTTGTTGGTTTGGTCTTCGCCAACCATGAACTTGGCCATCCTTCACGACATCATTGTGATCATGATTTTGTAACCGCCAGCACGTTTATAAAACGCTAAAGCCGTTCAATCGGCGACACACGACCATATATAAATATAAAGGAAACGCCCGCACGGCATGTGAGCCGCGCACGACCTGTGATGATGGATGATGGGAGAAACCGGGATAAAAAAAGGGGGACTGGTATGTTCCCCGGCATTGTCCCGCACAATAAACCGGATACCAGCCCCCTCGAGTGAGAGAGATCGACCTTCGGGGAGAGAGAGTCCCGAAGATAAATGGTCATCAGGCACGCCATGTCAGCCTGAAGACCGGTCACAAACGACATTGCCGTCTGCATTTGACAAAGACAGTCATAGACCATCGAAAATCTAATTGCAAACGATTATCACACACATTCGCATATTTTTTTCCGAAATTTCAAAACACTGACTTTTAACGCGTCAGAACGGACACCATTTAAAGGAGAATTAGCCCCCGCAACCACATACAAATTCCTGATTTTTCCGCGGGTTTCGGCAGTTTTTAACAACTAAAAGATTGTTTTCCGAATTAAGCTCTGTTTGGATCAGGGAAACTACTCATAAGAAGTAGCCAGGTGGGAGCGAGACACCGACACAATACAAAAAACAAAAAACGGTTTGCTCTGGAGTGATGAATATGACGGGAGACAAGGCCGCAAAGACGGCTATTTCAGGAGGTGCAACCAGCCTTCTGACGTTACGGCGCATTTTGCTCGTGACGGGCTTACTGGTTTCAGGTGCTGTTACATGGATGCTCCTTTGGACGGGAGATACCTATCGCAATTTTGCCATCGAGACGCTGAACAACTCGGTCAGTGGCACGGTGAATTTCTTTGTCGGTTCGCGGGTGGCAACCGACTATGCAGACAAGATTACCCCGATTGCCAATGAATGGTCGCGGCTTGGCAGTCTGGTGAAAAGCTATCAGGAAAACGATCAGACTCGCATGAAGGCAGAACTTGATATTCTGTCAAATGCCCGCGAGGTGGTTCAGGGTGACCTGACACTGATTGATGCGATTGCCTATGACACCGATTTCAACCAGCTTGCAACGTCAAAGGCCAATCTTGGCGCCAGTGTGACTGATGATCCGGACGTCAAGGCGTTCCTGACCGGACGTGACAAGGGCGAAGCCCGCAAACCGGCCAGTTTCATGTGGACCACGCCCGACGGGCGACCGGTTTTCAGCCTGATCCTGCCGGTCGGGGGCTTCCGCGCAGTCGGTTTCCTTGAAGTCATTACCGACCCGCTGCCGACACTGGCAGGCATTGGCAAGGTTCTGGGGGGCAATTTCCAGATTCTCGACAAATCGGGGACGGTGCTGTTTGAAAGCCTTGAAGATGGCGAAGCCAGCGAAGGCGGCACTGCCATCACCCAGACAGAAGACACGGCCGATGGCGAAACCGCCGAAAATGCCCAACCGGCAGACGCGGGCACAACACCGGCCGACACCGGCGAAACCCACCGCGCGGCTGTTGATGTCACCATCAGCGACGGGCGCGGCGGCATCTGGGCCGAGGCGGTATTTGATCGCGACATTTCCGATTTCTATGCCCAGACCGACGATTTGCGGGCCCTGTCGATCGAAATCCTGATTGGTGTGCTGCTTGCAGCCTGGGTGGCCGGGTGGCTTCTGTTGCGGACCACCGTGTTCCGCAATCTTCGGGCATTCTCGCGCGCAATGACGTCAATTTCGGAGGGCGACACCAATGTCGATCTGCCGCAGGTCGGCAGCGACGAAATCGGCGATATGAAAAAGGCCCTGATTGCGCTTAGGGAATCGGTGCGCCAGGCCCTGATCCTGCAAAACATGGTCGAACATACCCCGACCATGACCGCACTGATCACCCCCGATGGCAAGGTCGGGTATCTGAATGCCAGCGGGCAGGAATATGTCGGAGCCCCGGCAAGTTCGCTTTCGGGCGACTTCCTTGAACTTGGAGCAGACTTCCAGAGCCGTCTGTCCAATCCGGCCAACCTGCCCTTTACCGAGATCATCCAGAACAAGCGTGATTATCTCGAAATCCTTGCCGCACCTGTGCTGGACAAGGATAACGCGCTTTTGGGCACCATGCTTGCCTGGAATGCGGTGACGGAACGCGAGGAAAGCAAAATCGCCGTCACCGAAATGATGGCCGAAGTTGCCCGCGTTGCCCAATCGGTAACCGAGCAATCAGAAGGCCTTCTGGAGCTGGCAAGCGAACTGACCGATCAGTCGCAAAATACGGTCCAGCAATCGGGCGGTGCACTTGATGTATCGCGCGAGGCGGCATCAAACACCCAGAATGTTGCCACCGCCGTCGAGGAACTTTCATCCTCGATCGCGGAAATCAACCGTCAGGCCACCGAGGCATCCGATGTGACCGGCCGGGCACAAAAAGAAGCCGAGGAAAGCCAGCGCAATATCGGATCACTTGAAAAGGCAAGTTCGGAGATCGGATCGATCATTGATCTGATCAACGATATCGCGCACCGCACCAAGCTTTTGTCGTTGAACGCAACGATCGAGGCCGAACGTGCCGGTGAACTTGGCAAGGGCTTTGCCGTGGTAGCCAACGAGGTCAAATCGCTTGCCGATCAGACCGCAAACGCCACCGGGCAGATTGGTGATCTGACCACTGCGATCCAGCAGGAAGTTCAGAAAGCCGCCCATTCCATCAGCACGGTGGGTGACGTTATTCATCAGGTCAATGACATCCAGTCGACCATCACCCAATCGGTTGATGAACAACGCCGTGCGACAAGCGAGATTTCCGAAAACGTCCAGCGCATCGCCGAAGGTGCCGGGTCGATGGATGAGATGATCCGGTTCGTGAATGAAGGCGCACTTGGCACCGGGCGCAATGCCCAGGACCTTAATACCGCAAGCCATCAGCTTTCCGAGATGGCGCGCAATCTTTCTGATCGTATGCGCGAATTCAGCGAACGCATGAAACTGACCTGATCAGGAAACCAGACCGGATCAAGACAAAGGGCGGCCCCGCAAGGCCGCCCTTTTCGTCAGGTGTCGTCAAAGCCGGAAATTAGCTGGCGATTGATTTCGACGCGATTTCATAAAGATCGCGCGAGATTTCCGGTTTTGCCAGAACCCGCTCAAGCGCCTGTTTCATCAGGCGTGCGCGATCGGCATCATATTTCGCCCATTTGCCAAGCGGTGCGCACAGGCGTGCGGCCACCTGCGGGTTGATATCATCCAGTTCAATCAGACGATCGGCATAGAATGCGTATCCCGATCCGTCCTTGGCGTGGAAGGCCCGCGGGTTGGCCATGGCAAAGGCCCCGACCAGCGACCGGACCTTGTTCGGGTTGCGCATGGTAAAGGCCGGATGGCTCATCAGATCCTTGACGCGGGCAAGCGTATCATCGCGCGATGACATCGCCTGAAGCGCGAACCATTTATCCAGAACCACGCCATCCTTGGCAAAGCGGGCTTCGAAATCGGCAAGTGCCTCGGCCCGCCCCGGATGATCCAGATGGTTCAGCACCGAAAGTGCGGCCATCTGGTCTGTCATATTGTCCGCGGTACGATACTGTTCGGCGGCAAGATCGGCATATTCCACCTTGTCGCTTGCCACCAGATAGGCCAGCGCCGTCGCGCGCAAGGCACGCTGACCAGCAGATGTTGCATCGGGGGTAAAGGCCGCGTTTGAGCCATTCTGACGATAGGTCGCATCAAATTCCGCCAGCAGGCCAAGACCGATCCGCTTGCGCAGGGCCTTGCGGATTTGATGGATGGCTTCGGGGTTTGCCGGCTTGCGCTGTTCGGACAGGAACTCTTCGCCCGGCAGCGCCAGCGCATCAGCCCGGAAGGCCTTATCAAGGTCTTCATTGCAAAGGGTGGCCCGCATCGCATCAATAAAGGCCGCGATGCTGTCGCCCTGCCCGTCCAGTGCGGCATTGGCATCCCCGCCATTCTTTTCAAATTCGGTGATGGCCGCCAGCATCAGGCGGGTTGCATATTTCTGTCCGGCTTCCCAGCGGTTGAACGCATCGGAATCATTGCCCATCAGGAACACCAGTTCATCGTCGGGCTGATCGGTCATGACATTGACCGGTGCTGAAAAACCGCGATTAAAGGAAACAACCGGCTTTTCCGATACGCCGTCAAAGACAAATTCCTGACTTTCCTTGGTCAGCTCCACGGTCTTTGCCACCAGATCCGATCCGTCCGCCCCCAGAAGACCGACCGAAATCGGCATGTGAAGCGGATATTTGTCCGGCTGTCCCGGGGTCGGGTCGGTTTTCTGTGACACGGTCAGAGTGAACTGCTTGGCATCAGTATCATATTCGCCCTGCCAGGTCAGCTCCGGCGTGCCGGCCTGCGAGTACCAGCGTTTGAGCTGAGTGAAATCGGCGTCATTGGCGTCTTCCATCGCCTTGGCAAAATCATCACATGTCACGGCCTGACCATCATGGCGATCAAAATAAAGATCGATCCCCTTGCGATAGCCATCGGGCCCCAGCAGCGTATGCATCATGCGGATCAGTTCCGCGCCCTTTTCATAGACCGTGGCGGTATAGAAATTGTTGATTTCCATATAGCTGTCCGGGCGCACCGGATGGGCCAGCGGCCCGCCATCTTCGGGGAATTGGCGCGCACGAAGCTGCGCGACATCCTTGATACGCTGTACCGGGCGGGACCGTTGATCGGCCGAGAATTCCTGATCACGGAAAACGGTCAGGCCTTCCTTAAGGGACAACTGGAACCAGTCACGGCATGTCACGCGGTTGCCCGACCAGTTATGGAAATATTCGTGGGCAACGATCGATTCAATCAGTTCATAATCGGTATCGGTTGCCGTGTCGGGCTTTGCCAGAATGTATTTGGCATTAAAGATATTGAGGCTTTTGTTTTCCATCGCCCCCATATTGAAGTCCGACACCGCCACGATATTGAACAGATCAAGGTCATATTCCAGACCATAGACATCCTCGTCCCACTTCATCGAGCGGATCAGGCTGTCCATCGCGTAATCGCAGCGGTCTTCATTGCCATGTTCAACAAAAATGCGCAGCGCAACCTTGCGCCCGGAACGGGTGACAAAGCTGTCTTCGACACAGGCCAGATCACCGGCAACCAGCGCAAACAGATAGGACGGCTTGGGGAACGGGTCTTCCCACACCGCGAAATGACGCCCGTCATCAAGATCGCCACTGTCAATCAGGTTGCCGTTCGATAGCAGAACCGGGCAGCTTGCCTTGTCGGCATTGATCGTCACCTTATAGGTCGCCATCACATCGGGGCGATCCGGGAAATAGGTAATGCGGCGGAAACCTTCGGCCTCGCACTGCGTACAGAACGCGCTTTGCGAAACATAAAGCCCTTCGAGGCGTGTATTGTTGGCCGGTGAAATCTGGGTTTCGATTTCGGCAATGAAATTTGCCGCCGGTGCGGCAAAGCGCAGACCTTCGGCATCGACGGTAAAGTCGCTTGAGGCCAGACGATCACCATCAAGGGTCACCGAAAGCAGTTTCATGTCCTCGCCATGAAGGAAAACTTCGTCGCCCTTGCCGGTGCCGCGCGCAGGATTCGCAGCCACAAACAGCCGTGATTTGACATTTGTGACGTCCCGTTCGAGATCAAAAACCAGTTCGACCTTTTCTACAAAAAAGTCAGGTTCTTTATAGTCTTTACGGTGGATCACTTGCGGCTGTTCAGACATTTCTGTGTCCTTTTTCCCTTGGGCTGCGCGGTTTTGGAACGGATTGTATAAATTCGCCAATATTGCAGCGCAGTGTCGTTTGTCAGAACTGAATTTCGGTCATTCGTTTCACTGATAGGATAAATTTCATTTTTCCTCAAATGCGGAGTTTACGGCACCGATTTTAGTATGCATAATCCCAAACGGTGGCGCGAGGGGGGCCAAAGTTTCACATTTCGTGGGGCGAGAGTGATCTTTGGTTTCCCTCAACCTTTCTGCCGATGATCCTTGCGGGCAGTTGGGCGCTTTCCGGGTCGCACCCGCACCAAAATCAAAATTATCCCAACATTTTCTCACCTAAGACTTTGTGAGTTCCGATTGATCGGGATAGAATAATTGCGACCTGTCGGGGAAATAACGTCCAGGGGAACTCGCCAATGACCGAGACATTCCAGATTCTGATCGCTGATGACCATCCGCTTGTCCGCGGTGCCCTGAAACAGTCATTAACAACAGAGCTGGATAACGTCACAGTCTATGAAGCCGGCAGCCTGTTTGAAGCCATCGAACAGATCGAAGCCCGCAAAGGCGATATCGACCTTGTTCTGCTTGATCTTCATATGCCGGGCATGAACGGCTTTACCGGCCTGTTTTCATTGCGCGCATCCTATCCCGACATTCCGGTTTCCATCGTTTCGGCCAGCCAGGAACTGCCGGTTGTCCGCCGTTCCATCGAATATGGCGCATCGGCCTTTGTCCCGAAATCGGCCCCGGTCGATCAGATCGGGTTGGCCGTCAAAACCGTTCTGGATGGTGGCATGTGGATGCCCGACTGGGCGCGCGAAGCCATGGAAAACGGCCCGGCTGATGACGAGGCCACGGGCCTTGCCGAAAAAATCGGACAACTTACCCCGCAGCAGCTTCGCGTTTTGAACATGCTGACCGAAGGCAAGCTTAACAAGCAGATCGCCTATGAGCTTGATGTGACCGAGGCCACCGTCAAGGCCCATGTATCGGCCATCCTGCGCAAACTGTCGGTTCACAGCCGCACCCAGGCGGTGATTATCGCCCGCGAACTTCAGCTTCAGGAACCGGCCATCGACGCCTGATTGCCGGTTCGCATCATGCCGGGTTCAGGAACCTCTGGCGTGGCGGCACGTTTAAGCAGATAGTTCTTTATCTGCGGGCACAGTCCCGAACAAACGGGAGACCATGCATGTCATCGCCATGCGCCGTCGGGACACCATCAGATCCGTCAAACACCACCCGATCACCAAACGAACCGAATGCCGCCGCCAATCAGGCGGCCGTGGATCCGGCAGATACGGTTAACGGCCCGGACCAGACCCGGGTTGCAGGTTCGCGCGCCCTAATCTATCGCCGGGCCCGGACGATTTCGGTCATCGGGACGTTTGGCATCCTCACCCTTGGTTGTCTTTATGTGGCCCAAAGTCTTGTGCTGCCCGTGATCATGGCGTTTTTGCTGTCGCTTGTGTTTTCGCCGGTCGTGCGCACGCTTGCGCAATTTCGTATTCCGCGCAGCATAACTGCGCTGACCATCGTGCTTGGCCTCAGCGCATCGGTGATTGCCGGCATTTACGGATTGAGCGGCCCGGTATCAGGCTGGATCGACGAAGCCCCGCAGATCGAGCAACGGCTGCGCCTGCGTCTTGCCGATCTTAGCGAGCCGCTTGACAAGCTGCGCGATGCCCAGCAACAGGTGGCCGAGGCAACCGACCAGAACAGCGGCGATGAAAATGTCCAGAAGGTGGTGGTGACCGAACCCAACCTGATCAGTCAGGCCGCCGAAGGTGCGCCCGATATTCTGGCCGGTATTGCGTTGATGCTGGTGCTGCTTCTGTTCATTTTGTCGGCCGGTGATCTTGTTTATGAGAAACTGGTGCGTGCGCTTCCGACCTTTGGCGACCGGCGCAAGGGATTGCGCATTGCCCATGATGTCGAACGCGAAGTTTCGCGCTATCTTGCCACCATCACCGCGATCAACATCATACTTGGTCTTGTTGTCGGCACACTGATGGCGATCATTGGCCTGCCCAACCCGATCCTGTGGGGGATTGCCGCCGCGGTTCTAAATTACGTGCCGATTCTGGGGGCCCTTACCGGGATTGCCATTGTTGCCGTGGTTGGCCTTGTATCCATGCAGACAACAAGCGAAGCCCTTCTGGCCCCGGCCCTTTATTTCGTCTGTACCGCCCTTGAAGGCCAGATCATCACACCGGCCCTTGTCGGCAACCGGCTTCGGATCAATTCGATTGCCATCATTCTAGCTGTCGCGTTCTGGGGCTGGATGTGGGGTGTGGTCGGCATTCTGGTTGCCGTACCGCTTCTGATCGTTTCGCGGGTTATCGCCAATCATGTCGACGGGCTTGGCGGGTTGCGCGAATTGCTGGGCCCCCATCATCACGGCAATCAAGGCAATAACCTTGCCCGGTCGAAATAGATCGATTGCGTAGCCCTGATCAAAGGCGTCAAGGGCGCCTAAACCGCCAAAGACGCCAAAGACGCCAAAGCCCCGATCAACGCATGATCAACGCGTGATGGCACTACATAAATCCGGCTGTTCCCCCGCCGCCCTTGCAGCGCGCGTCTAATCGCTTGCCAAGTATCGGCGGGCCTGCCACCCTTGGGGCATGTCCGATCTGGTTGAAATTCTTTGTCATGACTGCCTAGGTGTCGAGGCCGTTCGCGCCCGCACGCGCCACAGCTTTGCCAAACACAGCCATGAAACATTCGGCATCGGCTTGATGTTTTCTGGTGCACAAAAATCCGCATCGGGCCGCGGCATGGTCGAAGCCGGGGCTGGCAACATCATTACGGTCAATCCGCGCGAAATCCATGACGGCCATCCGATCGGCGATGCAGCGCGCGGTTGGAACATGTTGTATTTCGATCCGGCCCTGATTGCCAATACAGCAAGCGACATGTCAGACGGCGCAAACCCGCATTATGAATTCACCCGGCCCGTGATGGATCACCCGCAGGTCCGGCAATGCTTTGCAACCCTGTTTGATGCGATCACCCACGGCACAGCGGATGCAGCACGATTGCGCCGTGATGAAATGCTGCTTTTGCTGCTTCATCATGCCCTGTCCCATTCGGGCGACGGACCCGCCAAACCCGCAACCCGAACGGCAGTTGCCCATGCACGGATCAAACGGGCCAAGGCATTGCTTGATGATTGCCCGGCTGATCTGCACAGCCTTGATGATCTTTCCGCCGTGACGGGGCTGAGCAAATTTCAAACCGTGCGCGAATTTACCCGTGCCACCGGCCTGACCCCGCACGCCTATCTGATCCAGCGGCGCATTGATCTTGCCCGCGACCTGATCCGGGCAGGCCAGCCACTTGCCGATATTGCACATAGCACGGGTTTTGCCGATCAAAGCCACCTTAATCGCCATTTTGTGCGGGCCTTTGGCCTGACACCGGGCCGCTATGCCCGTGCCGTTCGGCAAAACTGAGCAACCCTCACATTTTACGTTTGCCTTGGTAATCCGCCAGACACGGCTTGCCGGACAATGCGGACCACCGCCCAAAATGCGTATCAACGCGAAGCCCCGCAAAACGCGAAAATCATCCTGCAATTCCGTTCAAGAATGCTTTGCGCCCCGTCCGTAAATTGACCGCATCACAGTCAATCAAACGGACGCATCATGATCACCCTTGATTACCTGATCACATCGCTCATCATCGTCGCCCTGCCCGGCACCGGCGTGATTTATACCCTTGCCCTTGGATTGGGACGCGGCATGAAAGCCAGCATCTGGGCGGCCTTTGGCTGCACCCTTGGCATCGTGCCCCATATGGCGGCAAGCATCCTTGGCCTCGCGGCCCTGCTTCATGCCAGTGCGGTTGCCTTTGAAATCGTGCGTTATCTCGGTGTGGCCTGGCTTCTTTATATGGCCTGGGGTATGTGGCATGGCACAGGTGCGATGAAAGTCACCGCCAATGAAACCAAAACCGGCATCGCCAAAATCGTTCGCGACGGCATCCTGCTTAACTTGCTCAACCCGAAACTGTCACTCTTCTTCCTGGCCTTCCTGCCGCAATTTGTTAGCGCTAACACGCCAGACACCACAGCGGAAATGACCATCCTCGGCCTGATCTTCATGGCAATGACATTCGGGGTGTTTGTGATCTATGGATGCTTTGCCGGGGCACTGCGTAGCCACATCATCGAACGCCCGAAGGTGATGAGCTGGATTGGCAAGGGATTTGCCGGGGCGTTTGTGGCGATGGGTGCAAAACTTGTCCTGACAGCACGATAAGCAGATTGCACGATAAAACGATATTGTTCCAATTTTCGGAACATGATACTTTACTGGTAATAGACAGATTGAAGCAAACCCGCATCAGGAAAACGTATGCGTATCATTGCCCGCAAGGTGCTTGTCGATTTCTGGCTTAAACATCCTGAAACGGAACAGCCCCTTAAGGCATGGTTTGATCGGACCCGCAAAGCAAACTGGCAAAGCCATCAGGATGTCCTGACCGTTTTTGGTACAGCCAAATCAATCAATGCCGAGCGCGTCAGGTTCAAGATACACGGCAATGACTACCGCCTGATCGTCGCCTTTCGATATGACGTCCAGATTGCATGGATCAAGTTCATCGGCACCCATGCAGAATACGACAAGATCGATGCCAAAACCGTCGACAGGTTCTAACCGGACTTGGCAGGAGAAAGAGATGCAAACGACCTATGCCCTCAAACCGATCAAAACCGAAGCCGACTATGAAGCGGCGATGGAGCTTGTTGAAAACCTTTGGGATGCCAAACCGGGCACAGCGGAAGCCGACCAGTTAGAAGTACTTGGCATCCTGATCGACCAGTACGAAACACAACGATACCCTATTGCCGCACCCGATGCGGTCGAAGCTGTATTGTTTTATATGGAGCAAAATGGACTGGAACGCGCCGAACTTGGCAAATTGCTTGGCAGTCGTTCCCGTGCGTCCGAATTCCTAAATCACAAGACCAGTCTATCGCTCACTCAAATCAGAAAGCTGAATGAGGCTTGGAACATTCCGGCGGATGTTTTGATACAGCCGGTTCGGGAGAGTGCGTAAAAGCAGATAACAAACACGCCTATTTTGGAGATGGCATACTTTCGGAAATTATAATGTATTACTTGAAATCAGCTAATTGAGCAAAGAATCTTTGAACTTGGCAATTTCACCTGCACGGCACAGATCATATTCGGCCGAATGCCGAACATCATAGGAAGAAGGCATTGAAAGTGCGGACATACAAATGAAATGGTCTCTGAAAGCAACTCGGTAACACAGATTTGTTTTTCCCGGAAAATATTGGTCGCACCAGTCAATCGGGCTCTCTACCGTATGCTCCTTATATTTCTGCAACCAGTGCGACACCTCAGGCACAAGCTCATCTGACGCATCCTTTGCTGTCATCTCATACAGATCAGCCAAACTATCCTCATATCCTTGCGATCTCTCAAACACCAACCGGGGCATCGTGATGAAAAAATCACCAACAATTTCAGGTTTCAGAGCATTTCGCTCTACAAAGTCAATTGCGTAACCACAGTTGTCATCGATGTGATTCGCGAGCATTTGTGGGTATTCGGGAGCCTGCCAATACTTTGTCAGGAACTCATCATTGAGCTCCTGAGGGAATCGTATCTGAGTACATCCGTCTCCAAAATACTCAATCGCCTCCCGGTGCGCCTCTCCCATATCCTCTGGAAGTTGGGCCTTTGGCTCATCCTTAGAGCGGTTGCTTCCTAAATCCTGATAATTGGCAAAGATTTTTGCAGAGTGTACATCTCCTTCCAAAGCCTTGCGCAAATACTCTTTGCGATAAAAATATTCGCTATATGTAGGCTTTGAGCCAGAAGATAACATTCGTAGCAACAAAGCCTTCATATAGCTCTCCGGGCTGTCAGCGTCATCTGGCCCCCTGAGAGCGCTAAACATCTCTTCAGACTGATCTGTAAGATGCGCCAAATAGAGGCTTTGTAGATAGGAATGCGCGAAGGCATCACCTTCATGGAAACATTGCTCCGCCAACTCTATTGTTCGTTGATGCAATTCAAGTTTGAAGACAATTGAGGGCAAAGAAGCACAGTTTACATCCTGTGGCTCTGCTTGAGCTGGTCCCACATCAACGTTCAAAGTCAGCGTTAAAAGCCAAACGACAGAGTATAAGAAAGACTTTGCTCTCAACTTGAACGCCTCGCTATTTATATTTTCGAACAGATACATAGCACTTTTCACTCCGCCGCATCACTCCCCAACCGATTAAGAGCCCGCGTCATCAACGCTCGCAGTTTGGCTGGGCGCAGCGGTTTGTTGAGCAGGGAGAAGCCCTGTTCGCGGATCAGGTCGGCGGTTTCGGTGGAGCGGTCGGCGGTGATGATGACGCCGGGTACGTTAACGCCGTGAACATCACGGAGTTTAATCAGGACATCAAGGCCGGTCTGGCCAGAATCAAGGTGGTAGTCGGCAAGGATGATATCGGGTGCAAAGGTCCCCTTGCCCGGTTCTGATCCGCTCAGAAGGTCTTCGGCCGCCAGACCGGACCGGGCGGTTGCGACCACGCAGTCCCAGTTGCTGAGCATCGCGTTCATGCCGTCAAGAATGTCGGGTTCGTTATCAATGCACAGCACACGCAGGCCGCCCAGTTCCCCCGCCATGCGGCGTTTGGGTTTGGGGGTTGCAGCCGTATCGGCAACGCCAAGCGGCACTTCGACCGAAAAGACCGTGCCGCGTCCGGGGCGCGAGCGCACCGATACCGGATGATCAAGGGACCGGCCAAGGCGATCGACAATCGCAAGACCAAGACCAAGCCCCTTAACATCGGTGGTTTCCGGGCCCTCAAGACGGTGGAATTCGCGGAAGATGATTTTAAGCTTGTCTTCGGGGATGCCCGGTCCGCTGTCCCAGACTTCGAGTTTGAGTTTGTCCCCGCGCACACGGCAGCCGACCACAGCGCCCCCGGTGCGGGTATAGCGCATGGCGTTGGAGATGAAGTTTTGCAGGATACGGCGAAGCAAGCGACTGTCGCTGCGGACCCAAAGATCGCGTTTATGGACCTTGAAGCTCAGTCCCGCATTTTCGGCAATCGGGCCGAATTCGGTTTCAAGTGCGCTTAACACATCGCTGATTGCGAAATTGCGGATATTGGGCTGCATCGCCCCGGCATCGAGCTTGCAGATATCCAAAAGCTCGTTCAGCAGTTCCTCGACCCCCTTGAGCGACAGATCAACCTTGCCGACCAGATCAAGGACATCCTCGGCCAGTCCCTGTTTGCCGCCAAGCGCCACGGTAAACAGGCGCGCGGCATTAAGCGGCTGCAAAAGATCATGGCTGGCCGCGGCAAAGAAGCGGGTCTTGGTGTCGTTGGCGGTTTCGGCCTGTTCCTTGGCGTCCGAAAGTTCGGAGTTCAGAACTTCAAGTGCGTGGGTACGTTCGGTCACGCGGGCTTCTAGCCCCTCGTTGGCTTCCTTAAGGGCCTGTTCGGCGGTCTTGCGTTCGGTAATGTCGTGATAGATGCAGAAATAGCCCAGCACTTCGCCGGTTTCGTCAAAGTGCGGGATATAGGTGCCTTCGGCATAGCGGCCTTCGCGCACGCCCTGCATACCGCGCTCATCATTGCGATTGCGCGTGATTGCCGGGAATTCGATTTCAAAGCTTTGGCGATAGCCCTTAAGCACCAGCTCAATCATCGGAGCCAGATGGACATAGCGTTCCTCGCCCACCGCTTCGCGGACAGACATGCCGTGGGCCTCAACCCGCCTAAGGCCAAACATCCGCTCATAGGGGCGGTTGGTAAAGCGCAGGCGCTGATTTTTATCGGCATAGGCGATCATCACCGGAATGTTGTCGGTGTAAATCCGGATATTGCGTTCGCTTTCACGAAGGGCTTCTTCGGTGCGCACACGCGCGGTGATGTCAGCAATGGTGGCAACAAAGCCGCCATCGGGCATCGGGTTGGTGCGGATTTCAAGCACCATGCCATCGGAACGTTTGCGTTCGTAAGTATGGGGAAGCCGGCGCATCTGGGGGGCTGCATTACGGCCCAGAAGGATATCGATATCAACCGAACGGGTTTCATTGGCACGGCAAATCTGCACCAGCTCGGACAGTGGCAGGGTGACCTGAATGTCGCTTGTCGCGATGCCAAGCAAATCAATGAACCGGTGGTTCCAGGTCGCCAGACGCAGGTTCTGATCAAACACGCCGACCCCTTGGGAAATGTTTTCAAGGGTATTGAGCAACAGATCACGGTTGAATTTGATGGCCTCGGACGCTTCGTCGAGAAGTTCCATCGCATCACGGCGCGACACCGCCTTATCGGGCAGCAAAAGCGCCATCACCACGCGCGATGATGCCGCCCCCACCGCCCCCGAAAGCAGATGTTCGGTGAAACTTGCGGCATCGACATCGGCAAGGTCGGATCGTTTGGGTTCGCCCCCGCGCGATTTCAGATAATTGCGAAAGGCACGTTGCGCCCAATGTTTGCCAAGAAACCGCGCGGCCAGATCTTCCAGATCGCCCAGCGTGACCCGACCAAGCCAGGTGTCATTGCGTGCCTTGGTACTTTTGCGCCAGACATCGACAAAGACCTGGGCCTGACGGCGCTGGGTCACGCCCTGCACCCCGACGGCCGATCCGACAAACATCAGAACGAAATTGACACCAAGCGACCAGACCACCCCATGGGTCAGGTGATCTTCGATCCCGACCCCGAGCAATGCCTGCGGATTAAGAATGGCAAAACCGAACGGCCCGTCGGTCAGGATCGATGCCGGAAGCAATTCCCCCTGCACAAAGGTCGGCAGCAACAGCGTATAGGCCCAAAGCACAAATCCCGACACAAGGCCAAGCCGCACCCCGGTCCGGTTGATGTTTTTAAGATAGATGGCCGCCAGGACCGCCGGACCGAATTGCGCCATGGCGGCAAAGGACAGCATCCCGATATCGGCCAGCGCATATTTTTCCGACAGGAACCGATAGAACCCGTAAGCCAGAAACAGCAACAGGATCACGGCCGCACGCCGGATTTTCAACAGCACCTGGCTGACATCACCGGACATGCGGTTTTGCAATTTTTCCGAGCGCAGCAAAAGCGGCATGATCAGATCGTTACAGACCATGGTCGAAACCGCGACGCACGATACGATCACCATGCCGGTACTGGCCGACAGCCCGCCGATAAAGGCAACAATCGCCAGCCAGTCCTGCCCGCCCAGAAGCGGCAAGGTCAGAACGAATGTGTCGGGATTGACCTTTGGCTCGTCCCCGAACATGAACAGACCGGCAATGGCGATCGGCACGACAAAGATATTGATCGCCACCAGATAGGCCGGAAACAGCCAGCGCGCACTAGCGAGATTGCGGCTGTCATCATTTTCAACAAAGGTCACATGGAACTGGCGCGGCAGACAGAACATCGCAAAGGCGGCAAGCAGCGTCGCAATAAAGAAATGCGATGTCAGCCAGGTATCGGGCCGGAAAAGTTGCCGGACGGCCGGATCGGACAAGGCGCGCTTGTTGATATCGGCAACACCGTCAAACATGCCATACACGACAAAGAACCCGACCAGCAAAAGAGCAGCCAGCTTGACCAGGCTTTCGAACGCCACCGCCAGAATAAGCCCGTCATGATGTTCGGAGGCATGGATATAGCGCACGCCAAACAGGATGGCGAAAACCGCCATCAGGATGGTGACATAAAAGGCCGTATCCTTGGAAAAATGACCGGCCGAATGACGCACCACCTGTTCGCCAAGTTCCCCGATCAGCACATCAAAGGACAGCGACACGGCTTTGAGCTGAAGCGAGATATAGGCAAGAACCCCCACCACCGCGATCAGCGCCACAAGGGCGGCCAGACTTTGGCTTTTGCCATAACGCGACCCCAGAAAATCGGCGATCGAGGTGATGTTCTGTTGATGGCAGACCCGGGCGATTTTGGTCATGATGCCAAAACCGACAATCATCACAATGATCGGGCCGATATAGATCGGTAAAAAGGCCCAGCCGCGTGTTGCCGCCGTCCCGACCGATCCAAAGAATGTCCAGCTGGTGCAATAGACCGCCATCGACAGGGCATAGATCGATGGTTTCAACTTTGATGCGCGCCATTTATCGGCGTATTTGTCACCATAATGGGCAATGGCAAACAACAACCCGATATAGGTCATGGCAACGATAAAGATCAGTCCGCCCTGAAGCATCCGTGTATAGCCCTGTATTCTGACCACCGTTTCAGGCGGTTACGATTATCTTTTCCCGGGGACTATACCACGGCCGATGAATTGTCTAAAACGACGCAAATTCGATTTGGTGCAATAAGCACCCAGACCAAAGACCAATGAAAGCGTGGTTCAGATGTCTTCTGATTATGGCTTTTACGCCGGAATTTTGCGCTTTGTCGCAAAGAAAACCGAAACCGATGACCGTGAAATCCGCATCATGATGGGCCATTTGTCGGGCATTGCCGATGCCATTGCGCAATCCGGGCGTTTCATGATCGAACGCGACAATTGCGAAAGTGCCGCACGTGCCTTTGCCGGGGTTGCCAAATTCCTGCAGGAACGCATCCTGCCCGAGGCACTGAATGCCGGGAATGAAGGCGCGGTCGAACAGCTTAAATGGGCGATTGAAACATCGCTTGTCATGGCAGCCGAACTGGTCAAGCGCGCCGCAAACGAAGAGCTTAAAAATCAGGACAGGTTCACCTTTGACCTGCCCGCACCCAACAAGCCGACCGTGCATTAAGCATCTGGCGTCAGGCGTCAGGCATCCCGCATCAGGCGCATGATGTACGGTGCATGATGCATGGACTTGGCGCATAGCCGATAGCGCATAGCGCGCAGCAAAAAAGGCCGAGACCCGGGGTGTCGGCCTTTTTCGTTTCAGATCGGTATCGCGGACTGATTAGCCCTGATTGGCAAAGACATTGGCGCGCTGGTTCAGCGCGGTTGCCTCGAACTCCTTGCCATAAGGGGCTGCCTTTTTCGCAAAATCCATCAGCGACGCATAGATGCGGCCATTAAGGTCATTCTGACCTGCGATTTCTTCGACCGCTTCCTTGGCGGCACCGGCAAAGGCCGCGATCAGGTCATCATTGAAATGACGGATCTCGGTACCTTTGGCGAGGATCGCCTGATAGGACTGAACGTTGTTGAAGGTAAAGTCCGCAAGGGTCTGTTCGACATTGGCCTGTGCGGCAATCGCGACGATTTCCTGAAGATCTTCGGGCAGTTCGGCGAATTTGTCCTTGTTGATAAAGACTTCGATGCCCGAACCCGGTTCGGCAAATGCCGGGGTGTAATAATATTTGGCAACCGAGGCCAGACCGAACGCATAGTCGTTCCACGGGCCAACCCATTCAGCGGCATCAATCGCACCGGACTGCAAGCTTGGCAGAATGTCAGCGGCCGGAAGCAGCGACGGGGTCGCACCGAGACGACGCATGGCTTCGCCACCGATACCGGCATAGCGGACTTTAAGGCCCTTAAGGTCATCAACAGAATTGATTTCCTTGTTGAACCAGCCACCTGCCTGAAGACCGGTATTGCCTGCGAGGAACGGCTTGACGTTGAACTGGGAATAAAGTTCGTCCCAAAGTTCCTGACCACCGCCAAAGCGCAGCCAGCCCGAAAGTTCCCACGCCATCAGACCAAACGGAATGGTGGTAAAGAACGAAACGGCCGGGTCCTTGCCAAACCAGTAATAGGGCGTGGAATGGGCCAGATCGGCAACGCCCTGTTCGACCGCATCCATGCATTCAAGGGCCGGAACCAGTTCGCCCGCACCATAAACCGTAATCTTGAGACGGCCACCCGACATCTTGTTGACGCGTTCGGCAAACAGTTCGCCATTGGCACCAAGACCCGGCGTTCCTTTGGGCCAGGGCATGACCATGCGCCAATTGATGGTTTCATCGGCCTTGACGATGGCCGGCGCAG
Organism: Thalassospira sp. CH_XMU1420-2; assembly: GCF_037029325.1. Classification (NCBI taxonomy): domain Bacteria; kingdom Pseudomonadati; phylum Pseudomonadota; class Alphaproteobacteria; order Rhodospirillales; family Thalassospiraceae; genus Thalassospira; species Thalassospira sp. CH_XMU1420-2. The sequence goes on along the minus strand of NZ_JAYMEG010000008.1, from coordinate 103,724 downwards.
TAGCAGCGGCAGCAAATGCACCGGCAGCAACGCCTGCGCCGCTCAGAAACTGACGACGTTTCATTGTGGGGCTCCCAATATTGGTAAATTTTTGCGTAAAAACTCTACGAAGGTAATTTCGTAACTCTGTTTGAACCCAAAGTTACGGTTTTTGGCGCATGCAACAATTCATGTTTGCGGGATGCAGCATCGCGCAAACTGCATGACATCGACATTTCATCGATATTTCTTCACCCGAAGGTTCAAACAAAAGGGGCCGCCCGAAGGCAGCCCCTGATATCATGCGCACCGGACCGGGTTGCGGTCGGTTCGCAAAGATTGTTTCAAGACGCTGGCGGACTTAGTAGCCCCAGACCTTTGCACGCTGCAACAGACCGGTTGCTTCGAATTCCTTGCCATAGCGCGCGCCCTTTTTGACGAGATCAAGGTAGCTTGCGGCAATTCGACCCGACAGGTCGTTCTTGGCGGCGATTTCATCAACCGCGGCCTTGGAATGTTCGGCCAGGGTCATGATGACATCATCGGGGAACTGACGCACTTCAACGCCCTTGTCGATCAGCGGCTGATAGGACTGAAGGTTGTTGAAGGTAAAGTCGGCCAGGGTGTTTTCCGAAATCGCCTGTGCGGCATAACGGATGATTGCCTGCAGATCCGGGGACAGGGCATCGAACTTGTCCTTGCCGACAAAGATCTCAAGACCCGGTCCGGGTTCGTGGAAGGCCGGGGTATAATAGAATTTGGCAACCTGATAGAGACCAAATGCCAGATCGTTCCACGGACCGACCCATTCGGCGGCGTCAATCGCGCCGGACTGCATCGACGGCATGATATCACCGGGCGGCATCATGGTCACATTCGCACCGGCACGGCGCATGGCTTCGCCGCCCAGACCGGCATAGCGCATTTTAAGGCCCTTAAGGTCATCAAGCGAATTGATTTCCTTGTTGAACCAGCCGCCAGCCTGCATGCCGGAGTTGCCCGCATAGAATGGCACAACATTGAATTCGGCATAGGCTTCTTCCCAAAGCTTCTGACCTTCGCCAAAGCGCAGCCAGGCCGACAGTTCCCAGGCGGTCAGACCAAACGGAATGGTCGAGAAGAAGTTCAGGGCCGGGTTTTTGCCCTGCCAGTAATAGGGCGTACCATGGGCCATTTCGACCACGCCCTGTTCGACCGCATCCATGCATTCGAACGGCGGGACGATCTCGCCACCACCGAACACACTGATATTGAGACGACCATTGGACATTTCCTTGACCATGGCGGCAAATTTTTCTGCATTGGTGCCAAGGCCCGGCGTCCCTTTTGGCCACGGCATCACCATGCGCCAATTCAGACTTTCCTGCGCGGAAACAATAGCCGGTGCCGCGACCGATGCGGCAACCGCACCCAGACCGGCTCCTTTAAGGAACTGACGACGTTTCATTGGGATCCCCTTAGATTCTTGTGTTTTGGTGGTTTTTTGCGCGACCACCAGCCTGCGGAGGGGGATTTTCGCTAAAAGACGCGTCGGTTTCCACTATTTTTGCCAAAACGGGGAAATATTTTTTCCCCGACGTTACGGCATGCTGGCTTTATGCGAATGCCAGATACCGTCAATGATCGCCGTTCGGGCCGCAACCCTAGCCAAGGAAACGGTTATAATCGGCAATGAACTGATCCACCGTGCCGGCGCCAAGCGGGGTGTTGTAATATTGCTTCCAATAGGCTGCCAGCCCGTTCAGATCATTGGGATCGGACGGCAAGGCACCCGGGGCCCGATAATACCGGATGCGACACATCGCGGTTGCATAGGCAAGATTGGTGGCAAGCTGTGCGGACTTGTCGGGTTTGCCATCCGATCCGACCGGCTGTGCCGCCAGGAAACCATCAACCTTGGCCTTCAAAGCCGCACGGGTCGAATAATCCAGATAATTGACATAGCAATCATTCAGGGTTGCCGGTTCCATCTGATAGATGCCCAGTGCCGGACCGCCGCCAACCTGCTGGATATAGTCGCCCAGATGACTTTCATGGGCAGCGGTACCCATCAGAAGGTTTTCGGCAACATCGGGTGCCGGAAGATCAAGCACGGCCAAAACCGGCTGCACGATCAAAGTTCTCAGCTGATCCTTGTTAATCGGCACGGCGGCCTCCTGTTCATCTGTGGCTTACAGATGACACGACGCCCTGCCCCAAAGGGTGTGACGATTTTTCCCGAAAATCTGCGACATGCCGAGGTGGTTCTATCCTTGCGAGCAAATCATCAATCCTAATGGATAGTTATTTTCGCAAATTGAAGCCCAACCTAAAACCAAGATGCGCATAACAAATGCTGAGAGAGATCAACCTGCTATCGGGGAGAATGGCATGCATCCGGAACTAAAACGCCGTCTTGAATTCATCGGCTTTGACGAAAGCAAGGTCAAACAGCTCAAACGGGCATGGCCGGTAATCGAAAAGAACCTTCCGCCCATTCTGGACGAATTCTACAAAAAGGTGATGGGCCGACCGGAACTGGCAAAAATCGTCGGGGATCCGTCCAATATCAGCCGCCTCAAGGACGCCCAGCGCAAACACTGGGCCAAACTGTTCGAAGGGTCGTTTGATGACTCGTTTTATGAAGATGTCCGACGCATCGGCAAGGCCCATGAACGGATCGGGCTGACGCCGGAATCCTATGTGTCGGCCTATAATTTCATGCTTGGTGAAATATCGGCCCTGCTGTTCAGGCAGTTCCACCGCGATTCACAGGTTTCCCTGATGGTGGTCGCATCGATCAATGCGCTTCTGGTCGATGTCGAAATGGCGATCACGGTCTATTACGAGGAAACGCAAAACACCTATCACAACAAACTGCAACAGATGTCGCATGATTTCGAGGAAACCATCGGCACGGTCGTTGCCGCCGTCGCCTCATCGGCCGAGGACATGTCCCAGGCGTCGAATACGCTGATTTCCAGCATGACCGAAACTCAGGACGAGGTCCAAAGAGCCCGCGGGGCTGCCGAAATTTCCGCGGACAATGCCACCACCGTTGCCGGTGCGGCCGAAGAACTCGACAGTTCCATTCGTGAAATTTCCAGTCAGGTGTCGCGGGCATCGACCATTTCGAACGAGGTCGAACAATCCGTTCGGCGAACATCGGACACCATCGAAACATTGAACGCCGCGGCAGACCAGATTGGAACGGTCGTCGATCTGATTGACAAGATCGCAAGCCAGACCAACCTTCTGGCGCTGAATGCGACAATCGAAGCCGCCCGGGCCGGTGAAGCCGGCAAAGGCTTTGCCGTGGTCGCAAGCGAGGTCAAAAACCTTGCCAATCAGACCGCCAAGGCAACCGGCGATATCACCGAACAGATCAATGCCGTTCAACAAAGCACATCAGCAGCCGTCAGTGCCATTCAGACCGTGGCCGGACAAATCGGCACCATCGTTGAATCGGTAACGGCAATTTCGGCCGCAGTCGAACAACAGGCCGCCGCCACCACCGAAATCAGTGGCAATATCAATGCGGTATCCGCCGCCAATCAGGACGTGAATACCAGCCTTGAAACGGTCAATGGCACGGCAAGCAAGACAAGCTCGGTGGCGTCCCAGGTGTTTGAGGTGTCCAAAACCCTTAAGCAGAATTCCGAACGTTTGCGCAGTGATGTTGATGCCTTTGTGTCGCGTCTGACGGCAACGTCATGACTTTCTGACCGTTGATGCGCGGTCGTGCGGGTGCGGGAACGCCGGTTTCCGCACCCCTTTTTTTGGCTGACGGCTGATGGATTGTGATCAGCACTGCCCCGCCCTTTGCCGGATGATCCGGGCCTTAAAGAAAATAATATTCAAAATCATTCGCAATTGGATGGTTTCTTTGCTATGAAAATTTCCGGCTGTGTGGATGGCGCGCATTTTGATGCGAGGCCCATGGCAGCGGTTTAGGTGCTGATCAACCCGATGGTGAAGGCGCAGCACCCTGCCCCGACACAGCCAGACAGATTGTCGCTTACATCATGCAACCTTCCAGAATGCAGAAACGATATGAAATTTAACCGTTTACTGAGTTTCGTTGCCGCCGCCGTCCTGTGCGCCACCTCGGCCCGGGCTGGTGAAACCATTACCCTGACCGATGTTGCCGGACGCGAAGTTACCGTCGAAGTCCCGATCAAACACATGATCCTGGGCGAAGGTCGCTTTTTGCCATCCATCGGCATTCTGGATCCGGAAAACCCGGTGCGCTGGATCGCGGGCATGATGGGCGAATTCAAACAGCTTGATCCGGGCTCATACGCCCAGTACGAAGCCAAATTCCCCGAAATCGACGACATTCCGTTGATCGGGCGCAGCGGTGAAGCAACCTTTTCGGTCGAAAAGGCACTGACGGTTGAACCCGATGTTGCGATATTTGGCATGTCGGGCGGCCATGGGCCGGGATCAAAAAGCCATGAAATCCTGTCGGTTCTGGGGGCGGCCCATATCCCGGTCGTGATGATCGATTTCCGCAGCAAGCCGTTTGAAAACACCCCAAAAAGCATCCGCATTCTGGGTAAGCTGATGGGCAAGGAAGACCAGGCCGAAGCATTCGTAAAATTCTACGAAGAAAACCTGCACAAGGTGACCGACAAAACCGCACAGATCACCGACAAACCCAGCGTATTTCTTGAAAGCCGGGTTGGCCTGCAACAGAATTGCTGCGAGGCCATGGGCAATGAAATGATCGGCAAATTTGTCGAACTTGCCGGCGGCAATAACGTCTTTGGCGACGAAATCCCCGGCGTCATCGCACAGGTTTCGATCGAGCAGCTTCTTCTCAAGAACCCGGACTATTATGTGACGACCGCGGTCGGATCGGCCGGGCTTGATCCGGAACTGAATTCCAAACGCATTGTTCTTGGCGCATCGACCAATACCCAACAGGCCGCAGCGTCGCTTGCGCACAGCATGGAACGTACCGGCCTTTCGGAGCTTTCAGCGGTGAAAAGCGGCCATGTCTATTCCGTCTGGCACCATGTTTATAACAACCCGATCAATGTCACGACGCTTCAGGCGATGGCAAAATGGTTCCATCCCGAAACCTTTGCCGATCTTGACCCGGACGCGACACTCGGAACCTTCTTTGAGCGTTTCCAGGCGGTTGATCTGAATGGTGTTTACTGGATTGGCCTTGATCAGGCGTCATCTTTGTAAACGCCATAAAACATCGGACCAAATGATGAAAGACCAGACCACCGGCGCAGCACATGCTGCGCCGTCGCTGTCACACCAGTATCGGGCATTCGTGTTCAAACGGATTTTCTGGCTGTGCATATTCCTGACTGCCCTGATTGTTTCCTTTGTTGCCAATGTGATCACCGGCCCGGCCATGCTGTCCTTTGTCGATGTGGTGACGGGCATCCTTGATCCCGAAACGCTTTCCGGCGCCATGAAGGTGATCGTGTTTGACGTGCGCCTGCCCTTTGCGGTGCTGGCGATCCTGATCGGGGCGACGCTGGGCCTTGCCGGGGCGGAATTGCAGACGGTGCTCAACAACCCGCTGGCCAGCCCGTCGACCCTTGGCATCATGCATGCCGCGACCCTTGGTGCATCGGTCGCCATTGTCTTTCAGCTTGATCAATATGGCCTGCCGGAAAACTACATTGTGCCGGTATTTGCCTTTGCCGGGGCGTTGTGCGCGATTTTCCTGATCCAGATGCTGGCGGGATTTTACGGGGCCACCATTGATACGGTCGTGCTGTTTGGCATTGCGCTGGTTTTCGCACTGGATGCGCTGGTGTCGCTTATCCAGTTTGTTGCCGACACCGACAGCCTGCAACAGATCGTTTTCTGGACCATGGGCAGCCTTGCACGCGCCAGCTGGGAAAAGATCGCGATTGTCGGCGTGGTGTTCCTGTGCTGTGTGCCGTTCAGCATCCGCCATGTCTGGAAAATGACAGCCCTTCGTGGCGGCGAAGATTACGCCAAAAGCTATGGGGTGTCGGTTGAACGTTTGCGGATGCTGGTATTGCTGCGCGTCGGGGTTCTGACCGCGGTTGCCGTATCCTTTACCGGCGTGATCGGCTTTGTCGGGCTGGTCGGGCCGCATATTGCGCGCCTGGCCTTTGGCGAGGACCATCGTTACTACATCCCGGGCAGCATACTTGCCGGGGCATTTATCCTGTCCTGTGCGTCCCTGGCCAGCAAATCGATTGTCCCGGGCATCATGATCCCCGATGGCATTGTCACGGCCCTGATCGGCATTCCGCTGTTCCTGGCCTTGCTGATTTCGCAAAAGCGTCGTGGATAAGGGGCCGATCATGACCAAACTTGATATCCGCGATCTTGTGATTGCCCATGGCAAAAACACCATCCTGTCCAACATCACGCTGGCCGATTTCGAACCGGGCAGCGTGATCGGCGTGCTTGGCCCCAATGGTGTTGGCAAATCAAGCTTCCTGCGTTCGCTTGCGGGGCTTGCCCCCTATGGCGGGTCGATCACCTATGACGGGGACGAAAACCGCAAGCTCAGCCATAATCAGCGCGCACGCAAGGTTGCCTATTTGCCGCAAACCTTGCCCCAGGCCACCAATCTTGTGGCTTATGAGGCGGTTATTTCGGCCTGCCGGGCGGTGCGCCATGACCTGACACGCGACCATGTGGAAACCCTGACCGAACGGGTTTTTGACCGTCTGAACATCCGCCATATCGCGTTTCAGCCGCTTAGCCGCATGTCCGGTGGTCAGCGCCAGATGGTCGGGCTTGCCCAGATCATTGTCCGCGAACCCGACATCATGCTGCTTGATGAACCGACAAGCGCGCTTGATCTGCGCTGGCAGCTCGGGGTTCTTGATGTGGTGCGCACCCTTGTCAAAGACAAACAGGGACTGGCGCTGATTGCGCTGCATGACATCAATCTGGCGATGCGCCATTGCGACAGCCTGATCCTGTTTGGCGAAGGCGGTGTGTTGTCACATGGCGCCCCAAGACATGCCATGACACCCGAAATGCTGTCGCGTGCCTATCATGTCAGCGGGCGGCTTGAAACATGCTCGCACGGGTCACCATTCGTCATTGTCGACGGGCTCAACACCATAGAGGGACACCGATAAATGTTTACCACCAGGGGATCGGTCAAAACCGATAACGCCGCCAAATATCTTGTGCAGCTATGCAAGCATTTCGCCCACAAGGTCACAGTCGATCTTGGTGAAACATCGGGCGATGTTGCTTTTCCGATGGGGCCATGCACCATCACGGCAACGGATGACGCCCTGATTTTCGATGGTCAGTCCGAAAAGGCCGAAGGAATCGAAAAGATGAAAGGCGTGATTATCGTCCATCTCGACAAATTCGCCTGGCGCGAGGCGCCACTGGACTATCGGTGGGAAGACGGTCAGGCCTGATCTTCCTTTCCCTCACCTACCCCGTCACACGCCACACGTCATACGCCACAGTGCGAAATAAAAAACGCCAGCCTTTCGGGGCTGGCGTTTTGCATTAGCGCAGATTGTAGACCACCGGCACGGTCAACATGATCTTGTCTTCGGTCATGGTGTCGGGGAATGGCGGGAATTGGCGTACCCGTTCAATCATCCGCTGTGTTTCGCGATCAAGCAGCTTCGATCCGCTTGATGACAGCACCCGGGTTTCAAGCACCGTTCCATCGCGTGCAATCACGATATAGATGCTGTTCTGACCTTCGATGCCGCGTCGCTTGGCCCGGTCGGGATATTCGCGATAGCGGTTCAGCATTTGCAGAACCGATGACTGGTAATCAACCATCGCGGCCTTGCTGGCGGCGCCGCCACCACTGCCATTCGATGCCGAGGCCGCCTGGCTTTGCGCGACTTCACCCACGGTGCCTTCGGACCGGCTTGAATTGGTCAGGCCGCTTGGCTGCATGACCGGTTCGGGCTTTTTCTGAACCGGTTCCGGTTTTTTCGGTGCTTCGACCTTGGTGACCGGCGGCTTGGGCTTCATCCGGACCGGAAGAACTTCGGCCAGTTCCTGAACCACAACCGGCTCAGGCTCAGGCTCAGGTTCCGGTTCGGGCTTGGGTTCGACGACTTCTTCGACGACGGGCTCGGGTTCCGGCTCAGGTTCGACAATTTCGGGTTCGGGCTCTGGTTCCGGCTCGACGATTTCTTCGGGTTCCTCGAGCGGTTCGGGCTCGGGTTCCGGTTCAACGACCGGCTCCGGTTCCGGTTCGGGTTCAGGTTCGGTAACCTCGACCGGTTCTTCGGCAGCACGGCTTTCGACAGAATCCGCACTTTGTTCGTCAATTTCGGACTCACCACTGACGGCATGCCCGGCACCAAGCGAAATGCTGATGCTTTGGACCGATCCGGCACCGCCCCAACCCGATGGTTGCGGATCGGGCATGGCCAGAACAATCCCCCCGGCCAGAACAATACCGGTCAGCCCGGTCGCGATCAGGAAATCAACGCGTTTTGACATATCAATCCTGTCCCGCCTCGATTGCGGTCATCAGCTGTACCTTGTCAACGCCCAGTTCCTGCAACCGTTTGAGCAAGGCAACAACCTTGGCGCCTTCGGTATCGCGGTCGGCACGGATTTCGACAGGACGACCGATATAATCAACCGGCAACATCGATGACAGGCGATCAAGGCCGCCCTTAAGATCATCAATCCCGATTTCACCCGACTTCCCGAACCACAGGACAATCGTGTCTTCGGGGCGGGCTTCGGCAGTATGGCTTGCCGGCGGGTCGACTTCAAATGGGCCGAGCTTTTGCAGGCTTCCGGCAATCATGAAAAAGATCAAAAGCAGAAAGACGATATTGATCAAAGGCAACATCGGTTCCTGGACCGGGCCGTCCTCGGCGATCTGAATGCGGCGTTTCATTCGATGAACTCCACATCTGTAACCCCGCCACGGCCAAGCGCATCCATCACATCCACCAGATGCTGAAGACTTGCCCCATTGACCGGACGCAGACGCACCGGCGATCCGCCATAGTCGCTTTGCAATGCCGGGACAAGTCCCGACAGCGATACGGTTTCCCCGTTGATCGAAAGACCGCCATTGGCATCGACATTGACCGTTACCGGGCGTACGTCGCTTTGGCTGGTTGATCTGCCATCGGTGATGCTGACCGACATCTCGAAGCCCTTCCAGTCAAGGAAGCTTGATGCCAGCATGAAGAAAATCAGCAAAATGAAGACAACATCAATCAGCGGGGTCAGACCGATCATCGGTGATGAACCGCGATTACGTTCGCGCAATTGCATAGGCGTATTCCGGCGGATTGGGTTTATTCGGCTGCGTGGCGAAGTTCGGATACGTTGGACGCCCCCAGAGTGGTCCTGTGGGCCAGTTCGCCCCGATTGACCACCATGGTGCAGACATCTTCCATCACCGCTGCTGCACGGCCGATAACGCCCTGCATCCACATATGGAATGCGGTTGCCGGGATCGCGACGACAAGACCGATCGCGGTTGTCAGCAACGCCAGCCAGATCCCGCCCGACAGGACAGACGGATCAATGCGGCTGCCCGCACCTTCCATTTTCTGGAAGGCCTCGATCATGCCCATCACGGTTCCAAGCAGGCCCAGAAGCGGGCTAAGGACCGCGATGGCCGACATGATGCGCAAACCGCCATTCAGGCTGTCGATTTCCTTGCGCGCACGTGCGGCAATAAGATCGGATGCGGCTTCGCGTTCATCAGCCGATGCCACGGACAGTGACAGGCCCGAAAGTCCGATACGTGCTGCCGGATGACGACGGCGCGCCAGAAGGTCTGCGGCCTGTGCTTCGTCGCCATCTGAAAGGTGGCGTTCGACATCACGCACAAACCCGTCGGCAAAGACACCACGGCGCAAGAAACCAACCAGCTTGTAGAAGAACAGGACAAGCCCGATCAAAGCCATCGCTGCCAGCACCCAGCCGACAACCCCGGCCCGGTCAACCTGTTCGATCAACGGCAACCCGACAAAGGCATCGGTCATGGAATTGGCCTGGGTCATTGCCGTTGTGTCCATCGGAAGTCCCGTAGCGGGATCAAGGATCACTGTACCATCACTGGACAGGGTTCCGGTCGCAGTTGCGTCAGGTGCAATTGCGCCATCGGATGCAAGCGGGCTTTGCGCATCATCAGATGCGGCCAACGGATTTACAGGTTCAGGCATTTAACTTTCCGATCAAATATACGATCAGCATCAGACGTCCTGCTCTGATGCATTTGAAACTGATTTGCATTCTTTACAGGAAATAGAATTGCGATGCAATCGCAACCAACAAAACATACAGCTTTTTCGTGCATGGCTGCTTTGCTTCGCACCAGGGCGATCAGATATCGAAACAGACTGAACGGGAAAGTCGGCCCATACCGGCAACGCGGGCAAAAATGCCCGATGGGGCAAACAAGTGCGGCGAAGACGTAAGTGATCCAAATGCCGGATATGCAAAACCCCCGGAACTTCTGGGTTCCAGGGGTTTTGAATTGGTGAGCCCGACAGGATTCGAACCTGTGGCCAACTGATTAAAAGTCAGTTGCTCTACCAACTGAGCTACGGGCCCTCAACGTTGGTGAGCGGCGTTTTAATGGGACTGGCGTCATCGGTCAACCCCCCTTTTTACGTGTTTTTGCACATCTGCCATGAATTCGCGCCAAAACCCCGGAAAACCCCGGTTTTGATCGTTTAAAAAAATGTCATGAATTGTCCGGATGCCGACCGACAGAAATCGGACCGCGCGGATGAAACGGATTTGATAAAGGGGGATGGGCAGATAAAGAAAAAGCCCCCGAAACCGGAAAGGTTTCAGGGGCTTATTGGTGAGCCCGACAGGATTCGAACCTGTGGCCAACTGATTAAAAGTCAGTTGCTCTACCAACTGAGCTACGGGCCCTCAACGTTGGTGAAGCGCGTTTTAATGGGAGAGCACGCGCTGGTCAACACCTGTTTTCCATATTTTTCCTCTTTTTCTGCTTTCGCGCCCTAAAACGCGAAAGCCGCCCCACAAAGGGACGGCTTTCGGTTGCAAATGATCGGTTTGCGCGATTATTGCGCGTCTGCAGCAACCTGCATTTTGACAATCACGTCCGGATCGGCAACCGACCCGTTGGCCCAGGGGGCACCTTTTTTGATCATGTCGACATATTCCATGCCTTCGGTCACCTGACCCCAGATGGTGTATTGGCCATCCAGATGCGGTGCATCGGCAAAGCAGATGAAGAATTGCGAATCAGCACTGTTCGGGTTGGCCGAACGGGCCATGGAAACGGTACCGCGACCATGATGTTCCTTGGAGAATTCGGCATCAAGTTTCTGACCCGATCCGCCGGTACCATTGCCCTTGGGGTCGCCGGTCTGCGCCATGAAGCCTTCGATCACACGATGGAACTTCAGACCATCATAGAACCCCTCGCGGGTCAGTTCCTTGATGCGGGCAACATGTTTCGGCGCAAGGTCCGGGCGAAGCTGAATAACAACGCGGCCATCTTTCAGATCAAGATAAAGCGTGTTTTCCAAATCCTGCGCGACAGCGTCGTTTCCATTGGACATGGTTACAATTCCTAGTACGAGAGCAATTATTGAGAATAGACGAAAAAGACGCATGGCCTGCGTTATTCCTTTTCTTCTGCCAGCTTTTCATGCAAGCGCTTAAGCACGTTGGCCGGCACAAATTCACTTACATTACCACCCAGCCGGGCGATTTCCTTGACGAAGCGCGACGAAACGAACTGCTGTTTGTCGGACGCCATCAAAAACACGGTTTCGACTTCCGGCGACAGCCGGGCATTCATGCCCGCCATCTGGAATTCATATTCAAAGTCCGATACCGCGCGAAGGCCGCGGATGATCGTGCTTGAACCGTTTTCTTTGGCGAAATCCATCAGAAGCGAAGAAAATGGCTTAACTGAGGTGCGCGCGGCAACTTCGCCACCCGCCGCTTTCAGGGCCTCTTCGACCAGTTTGCAGCGTTCATCAACGCCGAACATCGGACCTTTGCCGGCGTTGATCGCAACGCCGACAATAAGCTGGTCCACAATCCGGGTCGCACGACGAATAATATCCATATGCCCCTGGGTCACCGGGTCGAATGTGCCCGGATAAATCCCGATGCGCGATATGGTAGAAGACGTTTCAGTCATCGAATTTCCAATTATTCGTCGCTTTCGGTGCCATCAGCTGCCGGTGCATCATCACCCGCATCACTGGCACTGGTTTCTGCGGTGTCGGTTGATGCGTCATCGGTGTTTTCAACACCATCCACATCGCCCTCTTCACCTTCTTCGTCACCGCCAAGGTTTGACAGTCGTTCAACCGCGACGACCTGTTCGTCATCGGCAGTCCGGAACAATGTCACGCCCTGTGTCTTGCGGCCGGCGATACGGATGTCGTGGGTCGGCATACGGATGACCTTGCCACCATTGGTGACCATCATCAGTTCGTCGCCTTCTTCGATAACGAAGGATGCAGCGACATTACCGTTACGTTCGGACATCTCGATATTGGCAAAGCCCTGCCCGCCACGACCGGTTACACGATATTCATAGGCAGACGTGCGTTTGCCATAGCCGTTTTCGGTCACGGAAAGGATCAGCTGATCACCAGCAAGAATTTCCTGATAGCGTTCAGCACTGAGCACTTCGAGCGGAAGATTGTCTTCGGTGATTTCCTCGCGGCGCAGTTTGCCTGCGATCGAAAGGTATTCATCACGTTCTTCCATGGTGACATGGTTGCCAAACAGAACCGACATCGCGATGACCGAATCTTCGTCCGCAAGGCGAATACCGCGCACACCAACCGAATTACGGCCGGTAAAGACGCGGACATCCCCGACACGGAAGCGAATGCATTTGCCCATTCGCGTGGTCAGAAGAATGTCGTCATCATCGGTACAGGTCTGAACCGCGATCAGTTTATCACCACGATCTTCTTCAAGCTTCATGGCGATCTTGCCGTTGGATTTCACATTCACGAAATCGGCAAGGCTGTTACGGCGGACATTCCCGGTCGAGGTGGCAAACATCACATGCAGGTTCGGCCATTCTTCTTCGTCGGGAAGCGGCAGGACCGTGGTGATATATTCACCTTCGGACAGCGGCAGCAGGTTCACAAGGGCCTTGCCGCGCGATTGCGGGGTGCCGACCGGCAGACGCCAGACTTTCATCTTATAGACCATGCCCTCGGAGCTGAAGAACAGAACCGGGGTATGGGTATTGGCCACGAACAGCTTGGAAACGAAATCTTCCTCGCGGGTGGCCATGCCCGAACGGCCTTTGCCACCGCGACGCTGCGCGCGATAGGTCGACAGCGGAACACGCTGGATATAGCCGCTGTGCGACACGGTCACGACCATGTCTTCACGGGCAATCAGATCTTCGATGTCATGTTCGAATTCTGCTTCCTGAATTTCGCTGCGACGCGGGTCGGCGAATTCATTGCGCATTTCGCTCAGTTCGTCCTTGAGAATCGTCAGCTTGCGCTCGCGCGAGGCCAGGATATCAAGGAAGTCTTTGATCTTTTCACCCAACTCGGTCAATTCGCCCGCGATCTTGTCGCGTTCGAGACCGGTCAGGCGATGCAGACGCAGTTCAAGGATTGCACGAGCCTGTGCTTCGGACAGACGATACATGCCATCCGATGACCCGATCTGGTTCGGATCGGCGATCAGTTCGATCAACGGAACAATATCGCCCGCCGCCCAGTCACGCGCCATAAGCTGTTCACGCGCAATGGTCGGATCGGCCGCATTGCGGATCAGCTTGATGACTTCGTCAATGTTGGAAACGGCAATCCCCAGACCAACCACGACATGGGCACGTTCACGCGCCTTTTTGAGAAGATGGATGGTCCGGCGGGTAATGACTTCTTCGCGGAACTCGACAAAGGCCTGAATGATGTCTTTCAGGTTCATCAGTTCCGGCTTACCACGGTTCAACGCCAGCATATTGACGCCAAACGACGTCTGAAGGGCGGTAAAGCGGAACAGCTGGTTCAGGACAACGTCGGAATTCGCATCACGTTTGAGTTCGATCACCATCCGGACACCGGAACGGTCCGACTCATCACGCAGATCGGAAATGCCTTCGAGTTTCTTGTCACGTACCAATTCGGCGATCTTTTCCATCAGGGTCGCCTTGTTCACCTGATAGGGAACTTCGGTAACGATGATCGCTTCGCGGTTGGCACGGATTTCCTCGACATGAGTACGTGCGCGCATGACGACCGACCCGCGGCCGGTCTTGAATGCCGAATGGATGCCCGAACGCCCCAGAATAAGGCCCCCCGTCGGGAAGTCCGGCCCATGGACAAATTCCATCAGCCCTTCGACGGTGATGTCGGGATTGTCGACATAGGCCATGCAGCCATCAATGACTTCGCCAAGGTTATGGGGCGGAATATTGGTCGCCATACCAACGGCAATACCGCCCGCACCATTGACCAGCATGTTCGGAAAACGTGCCGGGATAACAGACGGTTCCTTGGTGGTTTCGTCATAGTTATCGCGAAAATCAATCGTGTCTTTATCGATATCATCAAGCAGGAAATGGGCTGCCTTGGCCATGCGGGCTTCGGTGTAACGCATGGCGGCGGCCTTGTCGCCATCCATGGAACCAAAGTTCCCCTGCCCGTCAATCAGCGGCAGACGCATGGAGAAGTTCTGGGCCATACGGACCATCGCGTCGTAAATCGCGCTGTCACCATGGGGGTGGTATTTACCCATCACGTCCCCGACCACACGGGCCGATTTGCGGAACGGCTTGTTATATTCGAAACCGTTTTCGTGCATGGCGTACAGAATACGACGATGCACAGGCTTCAAACCGTCCCGGACGTCAGGCAGCGCACGGCTAACAATCACGCTCATTGCGTAATCAAGGTAGCTGCGGCGCATTTCTTGTTCGATGGAAACCGGGAAAATATCGCGGCTCTCGGAATTGGTCTCTTGGGTGGACAAAGGCCGTGACCTCTTAAACGCTTGATCAGAAATGATTCAATCGGCGTGACATGCACCTGTTTTCAAGCACATGCCGGACCAGAAAGGCGGAAAGTATCAGGTTTGTCGCCCACAAACAATATTGACAAATCCCGACATTCCACGTTGGGCGATAAAGTTCGGCTTTTATCGCGATTTTGTGTTTTTTCTACGGATTAGACTTGCTTTTTTTACGATCGGGACTGTCAAGAACTGGCGCGATCGGGTCACCTTTGACGCCATCAACGCCCGTCCGCGTTACCGTGCGCCCAAATCGCAATTGCGATGCGGCAATCCCGCATAAAATGATCACCAGTGCCACCAGCGCATTGGACTGGGGCACTTCGCCCAGCACGATAAAACTGATCAGAACCCCCACTGCCGGCACCAGATAATTGTTAAACACCAGGAAACTCGCCCCGGCCACCGCAATCAGATGCAGGATCATGAACATGGCAATCCCGGTCGGGAACATGCCCAGATACATGATCGATATCGCCGCCCCAAGGTCCCATTCCATGGTCCATGGCCGATCAATGATCAGGGCAAAGGGCATCAGCATGAGGGCTGCGAAACTCAGGATCACTGCGGTCGACCCGATGCGCGGCTGATCGCGCAGATTGCGTGCGACCAGCGACGAAATCGCATATCCGACCGCAGCCACCAGAATGGCCAACTGAAACAGGAATTCGCCCCCCAGCCCCGAAAGCGTTTCCGGACCGACCAGAACAATCACGCCAATGGTGCCCATGATCACCCCGATCACCTTGCCCAGCGTCAGCTTTTCATCAGGGGTAAAGAAATGCGCAAGAACCACGGTGGTCAGCGGCACGGTCGACATCAAAATGGCTGCAAGGCCCGCATCGACGCGAATTTCGCCATAACTGATCAGAAAGAACGGAATGGCATTACCAACAAGGGCAACCATGAATGTCGATATCCAGGCCCGCCGCCCGCGCGGCATTTCGGATTTGCGGATCAGGGCAAAACACCACAATACAAGGGCCGCAAATGTCAGCCGCCCGCCCGCCACCACCAGCGGGGAATAGGCATGAACCCCGATCTTGATAAAGGTGAACGAACTGCCCCAAATCATCGCCAGCAGCAACAGCAAGCCATATTCACGAATTCCCGGACGTGTCATGTTCCCAGCCTATTTTCGCCATAGTTTTTGGGCTTTATCACGGTTGCGATCAAACCGGCATCCAGCGTTAGAGGCCAAATACCAAAGAATCAAGAAAATAGAACCCCGACAGCCCAAAGGCTGGCGCGATGCCCCTTTTATGGGGCTGCGCATCGGGACCCAAACCGGCCGGGCCCGAACCACCCGGCCAAGACTGAAAAGCCACGACAGAAAAACATCAACCCAACAGGATAGAACCAGAACACCCGGCCCTGTCCGGACCACACAGCCAAAAGATGCAGATTTCCGGGTTTTATACGGTCAGCAAGGTACGGATTTTTGATTGCCACTGCCCGGTGATTTTCACCGAACACCAAGGCAGATCAATGCAGCAAACCAGCAAAAGTGGAAAAAAGTAAAATCGGCGCAAGTTTTTAGTTGCGAATGATTTGCAATAGCACTACATTACACGCAACAAAAAGACCAGGATACGAGATGATGAGTTACGTTGATCAGGAATTGTCGATTGAAGACATGCTTGCCGACCCGATCGTGCAGACATTAATGCGCTATGACGGCATTTCTGCCAGTGACGTTCGTCACACGATCGAGCAGGTAAATCAAAATCGCGCCCAAAAGGCCGAGGCGGCCCTTCCCGGGACGCACCATCACAACCGGTTGCACTGGGGTGCCCCCCATGCCAACACCAGCCGCCTGCGCCACAACGCGGCCTGATCGTGCCGGCCTTGCCACCGGGCGCCATCAAGCGCGCCCGGAGATCTGATCGTGATCCTTGGGCAATCGGCGCGCGTGAATTGCCGCGCCTTTGTCAGGATTGCGGTGCGTTCAGCGCCCAGTCATATTCATCGTCGGAAACATCAAACCCGCCGATATGATCAAGCTGTGCGGTCAGCTCGGGCCCGGCAAAGGTCAGAAGATGGGCGACGAATTGCGCATCCCCCGCCCCGAAATCATCCCGATACCAGTCATACAGACTTGAAATCACAAAGCCGCCATCGCCGTCACTATGGATGGCGCGCGCATGGTTGATAAAACCGCGCGCGGCCTGATCAAGCTGGCTTTCGATCCGTTTGGCATCATAGGCATCGCGCGCCAGCGCTGGACAGCCAACCGATGCACAATTGACCGCATAGTGAATGCGCGCATCCTGCCAGATCGGGCGCAGGATCCGGTGTTCGATATCATCAAGTGACAAGGTCCGCCCTTCGATACGGACAAGCTTTTTACCCCACGGGCCCGATGCGAACAGGCCCGGCGAAATGTCGATATCGCGGATCGATGCCACCGGATAATGATCAAGCACCACCTTCACGGTCAGCGCGTTATAAAGATTGATCCAGTATGCCATCTGCTCGGCCCGGTTAAGGCGACTGACCGATATATCGACCATCTGGTCTATATAATGTGCAACCGCATAAATCCCGTTTGCGCGCTCCGACAAGGCACGCTGGTAATCAAATGTGGTCACCCCGGCTTCGGGCTGATCGACAAACCGGTCAAGAACCCCCTGCCATTCCGAATGATCGACCATGATCGTGCTTTGCGGATCGTAAACCTGCCAGTCCGGCCACAGATCGGCCTTTGGCGCGGCATTGACCGCCCCCGGCATCGCAAGCATCACCATGACAACAAGCACAGACGCAAGGTTGGCCAGACCAGGAAATCCGGGCAATCCGGCGCGTCGAACCAGACGCCACAGACCGCACAGGTCGCAAAGACGGCAATGGCCGGAAACAAATGGCAAAAGGGGCAAAGAACGCATAACCGCAAAACCGTTTCGTCAGTGATACAGGATCAGGCAAGCGCCTGTCGGCTTTTGGAACAGCTTACAGTGTAACCCGTTTCAGCACGTCACAGCCTCATCAAACCGGCGTGATCACGGGAACCTGCTTTATGTACTTTTAACCCCAAGTTGGGTTACACTATCACCCATGATACAGGCAGGTGCAATACAGGTCATCCCCGGGAGTGGTGGGCAACTTGGCCAGATTATTGCCACACGCGCCCTGCCCGGCTCCGGGAGCCAGCCGCCGACCAGCGGGTCGGGCGGAACGGGCGCGTCTGCGCCACAAACCATGCCAGCCGCCGTCGCCCTTGTCCCGCTTGCCAGCAACACCCCCGCGCCCAACCCGTCACAAACCGGATCGACCACCCTGTCACGGTCGGGGCCGTCCGGTTCCCTCGGATCGACGGAGGGAACGGCCAGCAGCCCAGAACCCGCGCAGCCATCACCCCCGCCGCCCTCAACCGCACCGGTCAACCGGGCCGCATCGGTCATCACGGTTATTCAGCAACTTGATCCCCGCGATATTGCGGGCGAACAAACGACCGGGGAAACAGACACCCAAAGCCCGACCGAACGCCAGCAACAGGAACGCGAAGACACCCCGAAAAGCGCCCGGCAACCCACCGCCAACCCGGCCCTTCTGACCGCAAGCGAACGCGAAATCGTCCAGCAGCTTCGCGCCCGCGACGCCACCGTCAGAACAGAGGAAGAAAGTCATCAGGCCCTTGCCGGGGCAAATGCCGGCATGATCACCTATAGCTATACCGCCGGGCCTGACGGGCGGCTTTATGCCACCGGCGGCAAGGTCAGCATCCGCCCGCTTCAGGGGCTGGACGGTATCGCTGCCATCGCCAATCAGGCCGCGATATCGCGCGCGGCATCGGTGCCGGGAAGCTCTGCGGCCGACTTCAATGTCGCCAAGGGTGCATCAATGAATATATCGGCAATGATTTCGGCACAGGCCTATGCGGCAGCGGAAAGCTACCGCGCGACCATCGGGCTGAATATCGGGCTGAATGCCGCACCGGGATCGGTCGACCTTCGCGGCTAATCAGCCGTCATCATCGGGCAATCTGTGCTTCGACCGCAAGCTTATCAAGGAGCGAGCGCACATTCACGATCTTGCCATCGCGAAATTCGTAGAACACATTCTCCGAAAAGGCGACCTTCCGACCATTTACCGCAAGCCCAAGAAACTCGCCCTTTGGCGAGCACTCAAAAGCCAGCACGCTTGCAACATGGGTTTCATTGGCAACCAGCAAATCAATATTGAACCGAAGATCGGGAATTTCCCGATAATCACGCTCAAGCATGGCGCGATAGCCCGACAAACCAACATGCTTGCCGTTGTAATGCACATCGTCGCCAACATAATCACCAAGGCGATCCCAATCCTGCGCATTCAGGCAATCGATATATCCGCGGTAAAGTTCTTCCAGACGCCGGGCGTGCATAAAACGCCCCCTATGCGTAATGCCAGAAAATATCAAAGCCCGGATTGAACACCGTGACCGGACCGTCGCCGGTTTCGATCTTGGCGGGGAATTTCGCCGGTTCCGCGCGTTTTTCCAGCGTGATCTGATCACCGTTTAGCGGCAGACCATAGAATTGCGGCCCGTTGATCGAGGCAAAGGCTTCAAGCTTGTCAAGCGCGCCTTCCTGCTCGAACACATGGACAAGAAGCTGCACGGTGTTGTTGGCGGTAAAGATACCGGCACAGCCGCAAGGGCTTTCCTTGCGATCATCGGTATGCGGGGCTGAATCAGTCCCCAGGAAGAAGCGCGCATCGCCCGATGTTGCCGCCGCACGCAGGGCCAAACGGTGCTTTTCACGCTTGGCAACCGGCAGGCAATACATATGCGGATGAATGCCGCCGACCAGAATGGCATTACGGTTAATGATCAGGTGATGCGTCGTGATGGTCGCGCCCAGATTTTTGTCATTGGCTTTGACATATTCAACGCCGTCTTCGGTCGTGATGTGTTCCATCACCACACGCAGTTCCGGCAGACGCTTGCGCAGCGGATCAAGAACCCGGTCGATAAACACCGCTTCACGATCAAAGATATCAATATCCTCATCGGTGACTTCGCCGTGCACACAAAGCGGAATACCAAGCTCTGCCATCCGCTCAAGCGCCGGCATCGCATTATCGAAATTGCGAACCCCGCTGTCGGAATTGGTGGTTGCCCCGGCCGGATACAGCTTCAAGGCGGTGATCACACCGGCCTTATATCCTTCCTCGATATCATCGGGATTGGTGCCCTCGGTCAGATACAGGGTCATCAGCGGGGTGAAATCATGGCCTTGCGGAATGACTGCGGTGATGCGGTCGCGATAGGCCACGGCATCAGCAGTTTTGACCACCGGCGGCACCAGGTTCGGCATGATGATCGCACGGGCAAAATGCTCCGACGTCTCGCCAATCACACCTTTGAGCATCTCACCATCACGCAGATGCAAATGCCAGTCATCCGGACGGCGAAGGGTAATGCGTTGTGTCGACATGTGGCGATCTCCTGGCAACCATTGAGCCCCGTTTGGGAATATGGAGGGTTTCCTAGCAGATTGGGTGGGAGTTGGGAATGTCAAAGAGACACTATCACCGCTTCACTTTGTAATGAATAGCTGTCCAGCAATTTCTACTGGCATCATGCAGAAATTCGAATGGCCATGTGAACGGGCCGGACTTCGGCAACTGCAGATCACCGCCATTCAGAAAGTATGTAGCTTCTTCTTCGCTTGAGAAATCAAACGCTGCTGAACTTACGCATGCTCGCTTTTCATCATCGCTCAGTGGGCTACCTGCAATAATTACATTCACATGAAGTGCAACAATCACAATAGTGGTTGCGAACAAAAATCCCGCCAGAGTTACAAGTTCAAAGAACCAATTGTATGTAGTCGGAATTGCAGCTCCATCTGCCTCAGCAAGACTTTTGTTGATCCTAGACACGACCAACAGCAAACAAATACCAAGTGCAGAGACCGTAGTAGATCCACTCAGAGCCAATGCCACAGGGAAGTACAGCACAGCCAAATAGTACTCCCCACCAATACAGGAGCAAGGGCTGAGAAAAAGAAAGTCACGTTGCCCAATATCAACAAAGCCGGCATCCCGGTTGGCAAGCTTGACCTAAGCACCAGTTTGCTGCCATCAGGGACGATCTTCATCAGGGCTTGTGCGGCTTCCACCACGCCGCCGATGGTGGTGACCGCCAACTCCTGCACCACACCATCAATCGGGGCGCGCAGGACCTACTGATCGCGGCGGCGTTCGACCTTGATACGTTACTGCACCAATGATCCGCATTCCTGATCAAGCCGCGCGCGCTCGTCAAACAGGTTTTCTTCAAAGTCCGCCAATGTGCTTTGCAGCCGTTCCTGTGCCATGGCGATATCGGCATTGGCCTTTTGCACATCAGCCTCAGCAGCTTCGTCAACTTGCACTGAAACTTTTGCAGCCGCCGAAGAACTAGAATCTCCGCTTTCATTACCCCCGCCGGGGTAATCGGAATAAGAAGGGTTGTTGGGTGACTTAGTTTCACTGACAGACCGACCTCCGCGAACACTATCTCGCGACGCCCTACCACCGGACGAGTGCCCCCAGAACTTCCTGAACTACTTGACGCACCACCTTCCATTTAAATACCCCCTCCCCAATTCACACTTAAAAATAAAAAATTTTACCTGGCACAATCTAATCTTCAATATACTTAAAACCTTGAAATGTTTCGTAAAACTCACTCAAACACGAGTCATATGAAGAGTAACTTCCATCAAAAACAAACATATTAAATGAATAAACGAATCTATTTTCGTTATATATCACCCTAATAATACAATCACTATGATTATCAACATAGTCATGATTATAAAATAGCTCATTTGTTGCTCTTCCGGAAGAAATCATAGAATCAATAATTTCATCTTCACTTTGAATTGAAAAAACAATTGCATAAACAGGAACAACTTCACCTGGATTAATAAAATTAAAATAACCCCTATACTTTTCATTTATTTTATAAATTTCCGATATATTAGTACCAACATCCAGTATTGACACCACGTCAATTGGCGCGTGATCTGCAACCAGCAAATTTTCTTTTTCGGAAATATTTCCCTCTAAATCAACGTAGTACACCTTTGACACAGCCGCGCCTGAGTGAACCCACGCCACAAAAAAAATAACTAAAGGTAGAATTTTCACTCTATTACACCCTTCCAATACATTGATCCGCACCTCGCCCCTACCTTTCCCTCAAACTCTCATCCCGATACCACAACATCGGACCAAGGACATATTCCAATAACCGACGCTCTCCGGTACGAATATCTACTGTAACGGTCATACCGAGTTCGTTGCTACCATGATGAAAGAACATGGAGTGACACAAACATGACGCCTGAGGCGAAAAGAACAAAATGGCTAACGCCCGGGCTCAAGTTAGCGGTAGGAGCCCCTGCATGAGCGCACCGTTATTTCTGACATCACAGCAAGTTTCTAACCGTTGGGCGCAGGCGGGTATTCTTGGAAGATGCAATAAGCCTATTTCGACTGCGACCCTGGCTTTCTGGCGGAGCGAAGGCACAGGCCCCAAACCTGTGAAGGCTGCTGGCGCAATCCGATACGGCATCAAGGCTTTGCGGCAGTATAAACGAGAAAACTTTGGGCAGGAATGTGACGTCATGCCAAATTCCGACGCCCCCGGATAGCGCAGTTTTTTGCTACCTATTTGCTACCTAAACCAAAAAAGGCTTAGAGGGTGAACCTCTAAGCCTTTGAATTTTTGGGGCGAGTGATGGGACTTGAACCCACGGCCCCCAGAGCCACAATCTGGTGCTCTAACCACCTGAGCTACACCCGCCATCGTGTGGCGCGGTTTATATGGCCCGTGGCCCCCAACGTCAAGCGCATATTTTCACTTTTTTCCGCTGATTTTTCCCAAGCCCTTCAAAGCGCCGAATTTTGCGGGCTTGGGCGATGTGGTGGTGGTTTGGCTGGTGAATTCTTCATACAAATTCGCCGACCTACCCGTCTGAACATCTTGCATGTCGGGCCACATGCCTTAATTAATCGGGGTCACGAACTGAACCGCAAAACAGCGTGCAAAACCATGCATATATGTATTTGCGGATTGCCGGCACCCGATGGTTGATCTTGGGGCAACCGGCCACAAAACAGAAAAACAGACGGAGTATCGGAATGAAGTGGGGCGTTATCAGCACCGCCAAGATCGGCACGGAAAAGGTCATTCCGGCCATGCAGGAAAGCGACAAGCTTGAAATTCTGGCGATTGCCGGACGTGATCTTGAAAAGACCCGCGAGGTCGCCGAAAATTTGCGTATTCCGCGTGCCTATGGCTCCTATGAGGAGCTTCTGGCCGACCCGTCAATCGAGGCGGTTTACAATCCCCTGCCCAACCATCTTCATGTCGAATGGACGATCAAGGCGCTGGAAGCAGGCAAACATGTCCTGTGCGAGAAGCCGATCGGCCTTGATACCGAAGATGCCAAGCGCCTGATTGCTGCGCGCGACAAAAGCGGCAAACAGGTTCTTGAAGCCTTTATGGTGCGTCATCATCCGCAATGGCTGGAAGCCCGCAAGATCGTCGAAAGCGGTCAGATCGGCCAGCTGACCGCAGTGCAAAGCATCTTTACCTATTTCAATGCCGATCCGAACAATGTGCGCAACAAAAAGGACATTGGCGGCGGCGGGTTGCTTGATATCGGCTGTTATTGCGTTGTCGGCCCGCGCTTTGTCACGGCAAAGGAGCCGGTCCGCGTTGTGTCGCTGATGGACAAGGACCCGAAATTCGGCACCGACCGGCTTGTATCGGGGATGCTTGATTTCGGTTCGGGCCTTCAGGCGAGCTTTGTTTGCGGCACCCAGTCCGCCGCAGTTCAGCGCGTGCATATTCTTGGCTCTGAGGGCCGGATCGAAATCCTGATGCCGTTCAACCCGATCCCGGAAAACCCGGCAATCATCCGGGTTGGCGGGCAGAAACAGCCGGGCTTTGACGAAGCCCGCGAAATCAAATTCCCGGTCTGCAATCACTACACCCTGCAAGGGGAATCGGCGACCGCGATCTTTGCCGGTGAAAGCCCGGTCGATTATCCAATTGAAGATGCGATCATGAATATGCAGATCCTTGATGCCCTGGCCCGTTCGGCCAAGACCGGCAGTTGGGAAATGGTCAAATCCTGATCAGCAGGTATCGACCTTATTAAATGACAAAGGGCGCAAGCATCTGCTTGCGCCCTTTGTGTATCGACATATCCGGCACCGGCCAGATCACGACCCGGTCCCGGCACGACAGCGCACAGTAAGGCAGCCCTATTTGGCAAAGGCCTTTTTCATGCGGTCGATGGCATCCTGCATCTTTGTTTCTTCCTTGCAGAAGCAGAACCGCACGAAATGGCGCACGCCGCCATCTTCGCCCTGATAGAAGGCCGACACCGGGATAGCGACCACGCCGGCTTCCTTGATCATGATCTGACAGAATTCGACATCATCACAATCATAGCCAAGCGGCCGGAAATCACAGGTGATGAAATAGGTCCCCTGGGAATCCAGGACATCAAACCCGACTTCCTTGAGTCCCTTCATCAGGAAATCACGCTTGGCCTGCATTTCGGCGGTGAAGGTTTCGAAATATTCGTCATCCTTGTTCAGGCCATAGGCCACACCGTGCTGAAGCCCCGGCGGCACGGTAAAGACAAGGAACTGGTGCGCCTTTTTGATCGGCTCCATCAGTTTGGCACAGGCCGTGACATAACCGATCTTCCAGCCGGTCAGCGAGAATGTCTTGCCCGCCGATCCGATCCGCACGGTGCGATCATGCATGCCCGGGAAAGTCATCAGCGGTTTGTGTTTGCGCCCATCAAAGACCAGATGTTCATACACCTCGTCACACAGCGCGATGACGTCATGCTTGATGCACAGATCGGCAACAAATTGCAGTTCGTCGTCGCTATAGACCTTGGAACAGGGGTTCTGCGGCGAGTTGATCAGGATCAGCTTGGTTTTTTCGCTAAAGGCGGCGGCCAGTTCTTCGCGCGGCAATTCCCAGTGCGGCGGGGTCACGCGCACCAGTTTGGGAATACCGCCGGCCAGCTTCACCATCGGAAGGTAGCTGTCATAAAGCGGTTCGATCAGAATGACTTCATCACCCGGGGCCACCAGACCAAGGATCACGTCAGCCAGCCCCTCGGTCGCGCCGACCGCGACCAGAACCTCTGTTTTCGGATCCACATCGATGCCATAGAACCGTTTATTGTGATCGGCAACGGCCTGAAGCAATTCGGGCACCCCGGCAAGCGGCGGATACTGGTTGGACAGCTCCATGGTTGCCTTGGCGGCGGCCTCGCGGATATCGGACGGGCCGTCGGTATCGGGAGCACCCTGCCCCAGATTGATGGCCTGATGTTTCTGGGCCAGTTCGTTCATCACTTCAAAGATCGTAATACCGCCCGAAGCAAAAAGCGGGTTGCCGACAAATTCGGTCATGAGGCGTCCTTTATATTATATGCGCTCGCCGGATGGTGGCGTCCGGTTGCAGCCCGGCCCGTTCAGGCCATTTTATGGGTCATCCGTGCCGTACTATAATCGCCCAAAGGCAAATTGTTCGAGTCCATATATCAGACAGACCGATTAAAGGTCATCTGGCGCATATGCATGAGACAATTCACTCTTTTGCGGCAAATCCTGTCGCATGCCGGTATCATTCTGGCAAGGATTGAGCAATCCGGATCACTCTGCCCGGCGATGATGCAGGGCGTTTGCATATTTTTTGATCATTTTGCCTAAAACTCGATCACCTGCAATCAAGAAAATCTTAAAAATTTCATGGGTTTTGCTGGGTTTTCGCGCAAAGAATCCTTAGAATGCCACCGCGGACCAAACTTGGCATGGTCCGTGCAACAGACACCGTGCGAAGCATTACGCTTTCCGAGTTCTACGCAACTCTCGCAAAAAGCAGAGGGCGCTTAATGAAAAAGATCGAAGCCATCATCAAGCCATTCAAGCTTGACGAGGTAAAAGAGGCCCTTCAGGAGATCGGCCTCAAAGGGATTACCGTCACCGAAGCCAAAGGTTTCGGCCGTCAGAAAGGTCACACGGAGCTGTATCGCGGCGCCGAATATGTTGTGGACTTTCTGCCGAAGGTAAAGCTGGAAATCGTCGTTGAGGACACGCTGGTTGAGCGTGCGATTGAGGCAATCCAGCAAGCCGCTCATACCGGCCGTATCGGCGACGGTAAAATTTTCGTTTCCTCACTCGAGGACGCGATCCGTATTCGTACCGGTGAACGGGGCAACGACGCGATCTGATCGGTCTTGCCTGTCAAAGAACACCGTACGGTAACTAAATTTGAGTTTTAAAGGGTTGCATCATGTCTGACGCTGCTTCTGTACTTAATCTGATCAAAGAAAAAGGCATCCAGTTTGTCGATCTGCGCTTTACCGATACCAAAGGTAAATGGCAGCACACCGCGCAGGATATCTGCACGATCGACGAAGACGTCTTTGTTGACGGCATCATGTTCGACGGTTCGTCGATCTCCGGCTGGAAAGAAATTAACGAATCCGACATGATCCTGATGCCGGATCCGTCGACCGCTGTTGTTGATCCGTTCACCGCACAGCCGACCCTGATCCTCGTTTGTGACGTTATCGAACCGGCAACCGGCCAGGGTTACGAGCGTTGCCCGCGTTCGACCGCGAAACGCGCACTGGCTTACATGAAGTCGGCTGGCATTGGCGACACCGCATATTTCGGCGCAGAGCCGGAATTCTTCATGTTCGACGACGTTCGTTGGAGCACCTCGCAGGAGAGCATGGCTTACGCGCTTGACTCCGAAGAAGGTCCGTACAACACCGGCACCGAATTCGAAGGCGGCAACCGCGGCCACCGTCCGGGTCCGAAGGGTGGTTACTTCCCGGTACCGCCGGTTGACTCGGCAAACGACATTCGTGCCGAAATGGTCAACTACATCAACGAAATGGGCGTGCGTTGCGAAAAGCACCACCACGAAGTTGCACCGTCGCAGCACGAACTGGGTATCGCATTCGGCACCCTGATCGAACATGCTGACGCCGTTCAGGTTTACAAATACTGCATCCACATGGTTGCACACCAGTATGGCAAAACCGCGACCTTCATGCCGAAACCGATCTTCGGTGACAACGGCTCGGGCATGCACACCCACCAGTCGATCTGGCACGAAGGCAAGCCGCTGTTCGCTGGTAACGGCTATGCTGATCTTTCTGAAACCGCTCTGTACTACATTGGCGGTATCATCAAGCACGCCAAAGCACTAAACGCTTTCACCAACCCGACGACCAACTCTTACAAGCGTCTGGTCCCGGGCTTCGAAGCACCGGTTCTGCTGGCATATTCCGCACGTAACCGTTCTGCTTCCTGCCGTATCCCGTACACCGCTTCGCCGAAGGGCAAGCGCGTCGAGATCCGCTTCCCGGATGCCCTTGCCAACCCGTATCTCGCATTCTCTGCAATGCTGATGGCTGGCCTTGACGGTATCGAGAACAAGATCCACCCGGGCGAAGCAATGGACAAAAACCTCTATGACCTTCCGCCGGAAGAGCTCAAAGAAGTTCCGACCGTTTGCCGTTCGCTTCACGAAGCTCTCGACAGCCTCGATGCTGACCGTGAGTTCCTGAAGAAGGGCGACGTTATGACCGACGACCTGATCGACGCTTATATCGCGCTGAAAATGGAAGAAGTCGTTCGTTTCGAACAGGCTCCGCACCCGGTCGAATTCGACATGTATTACAGCGGCTAATTCCTTTCACCCGAAAGGAAGACGCGAAATATCGGAAACGCCCGGCCATCTGGCCGGGCGTTTTCATTTGTACATCTTCTTTTGTGCATAACAGGCGGCAATCATTAAACGGTTTGCTTACCCCTTCCCGATAAGATTTGACCTGACCTTTCGTATCGGGATTTAATCAGACCTATGAGCAGCAAACCTTCAACGCCCAGTTTTTCCGAAAAACGCAATCGGCAAAAAGCCGACAAACTGGTGCGGACGGCCGAAAATGCGCTGGCAACGGGCCGGGTTTCCGATGCGCAAAAGGCCGCCAACCAGGCGCTTTCGCTGATTGCCGGTTATCCCGCGGCCGAGTTTGTTCTTGGACAAATTGCGCGCGCAACCGGCAAGCTGCCGGATGCCGCCCGGTACTTTCAGAATGCCTGTAACAGTCCCGATGCCAAGGTCGAATATTTCCACGAATTTGCCGGTATTCTTGGCGCGATGGGCAAGTTCGATCTGGTGCAGCAAATTCTGTTTGCCGCACTACGCCGCTTTCCGACCCATGGCCCGACCTATAACGAGCTTGGCGTTGTGCTTGTTAAGCGGGAATTCGTCACCCAGGGGATTGAAATCCTTGAAAAGGGTATTGCCTTTAACAAGGACGACTGGTCGAGCCTGAGCAATCTTGGATCGGCACTGGTCAAGGTCGGCCGGGACAAGGAAGCGATCCCCTACCTTGACCGGGCATCAGAACTTGCGCGCAACAATCCCGAGCGGCTTGAACGCACCCTGCTTCTGACCGGCGAAGCCCACCGGCATCTTGGCGATATGGACGCTGCGCGCACCTGTTTTCGCAGCGTGCTGAAAGCCAATCCTGCCTGTGGCCGGGCCTGGCAAGATCTTTCCGATATAACCAAATTCACTGCCGACAGTGACGATATAAAAACCATGGTGGCCCTGCTGAACAGGGATGATCCGCCACTGGACAAATTTGACCGCGAAACAATCGGATTTGCCCTGGGCAAGGCGTTCATGGATTGCGGCGATGCCAAACAGGCAATTGCCCACCTTGATCAGGCAAATGCATTACGCCGATCGGATTTCGCCGGTCAGGACGAAAACCAGCAAGGCTATGATTCAAAAATTGCCTGTGCACGCGTGCGCGCCATTGCCGATTATTTTCCGGCCAGCCTGTTTGAAAACCTGCCCGAGGCAGGCAAGGATGATCCGACATATGCCTTCATTGTCGGCATGCCGCGATCTGGCAGCACCTTGACCGAGCAAATTCTGGGAAGCCATCCCGACACCCTGCCGACCGGGGAATTGCGCAGTTTTCCGAAATTCAAGGATCGCCTTTTCGGGCAATTATTCCCGAGCACGCCGGGCGACCATGAAAAGATCGCATCGGGCGACCTTCTTGGTGAACTTGCCACCCTGTATCGCAATGAATTGGCCGAGATGTTTGCCCCGTCACCAGACACCCGGGTCATTATCGACAAGATGCTTGGCAATTTTTCCTGGGCGGGGTTGATCCTGCTTGCGATACCCGGTGCGAAGATCATCCATTGTCGGCGCAATCCGGTTGATACCTGTTTGTCGTGTTATTCGAAGCGCTTTGCCAATTTGCAGGTCTATACCTGCGACCAGACAGAGCTTGGCGAATTTTATCGCGCCTATGACGATTTGATGGCCCATTGGCGCAAGGTTCTTCCTGCCGACAGGTTCATTGAAGTCAATTACGAAGACGTCGTTTCGGACATCGAACAGCAATCACATCGCCTGATAGAATTTCTGGGTCTTCCATGGGACGATGCCGTGCTTGATTTCCAAAAGGCAAGCCGGTCGGTTCGAACCGCCAGTGCGGCACAAGTCCGCCAAAAGCTTTATCAAACCAGTGTTGAACGCTGGAAACCGTACGAGCCCTATATTCAGCCACTTTTATCCGCACTTGGCCTGCATGATAGCGACAGGGAAAATTCATGAACACGGCGACATCGCAGACACCCGAACAGGTATTGGAGCAGGCGCAGAAACTTTGGGCGCAGGGCAAATCCCAGAAGACCTACGACCTTGTTTCGACCTATTTGCGGGCCAATCCCAATGACGGGCCGCTGTTGCATTTCTTTGCCGGCGTGCTGGAAAAGCAGGGCAATGTATTCGGGGCAATCAAACATCTGGAATTTGCCTGCAAGGCGCCCAACAGCCAAAGCTTGTATTTCCTTGATCTGGCATCACTGCTTGGCAAACAGCAAATGTATGTCGAAAGCCAGAATGTCCTGACGGTTGCGATGAAGCGCGATCCGGGCAATCAGGAAATCCAAGCCCAGCTTGGCAGCATGTTGATCCTGAACGGTTTCTTTGATCAGGGTGTCAAACTGTTCAGTCACGTGATGGCCCAAAGCCCGTCAAACTGGCAACGATGGACCCTGTTTGCAAATTCGGTCGCCAAATCATCCCGGCCCAAACAGGCCGCCGAACTTTATGACCAGGCACTTGAAATCATGCAGGGTGCCGGTGCATCGGATGCGGATGTAAAGCCGTCGCCAGCCGATATTGCCAATACCCTGATGGCCAAGGCCGATCACCTTAAAACCATCGGCGACAAAGACGGCTGCACAGCCCTTATTCGCGCCGCAATCGCCCAGACAAAATATGTCGCGCGTGCATGGGCGGAACTGGCAACGCTTAAGGCATTTACTGACGATGATGTCGCAACGGTCGAGAAAATGATCGGTGCCGAACGCGGCAAATTATCGAAGCTTGATCTGCAATATCTGCACCATGCGCTTGGCCTTGCCTATATGACGCGCGATGACGGCAAAGCCGCGATGGCGCATTACCTCAAGGCCAATGCCTATCAGCGTGAACAGATCGACTATAACGAGGAAAAGACCCTGGCATTCCTTGCGAACCTGCCGAATTTCTTTACCCCGGATGCGATTGCCGGCAACACTCTGAGCGAAACCGGGGATGAACAGCAATTCATCTTTATTGTCGGCATGCCGCGTTGCGGATCGACCCTGCTTGAACAGGTTCTTGACAGTCACAGCGACGCGTTTGGCGTCGGGGAAATTCGCACCCTGCCCGGGCTTTTGAAGCGGGCCTACGGCGATGGCTTCCCGTCCCTGCCCGCCCATAAAAAACTTTTGGCCGATCCCAAACGGCTGGCCCTGTTTGCAAAGGCCTATCGTGACGAAGTATTGCGGATGCTGCCGCCGGAAGTTCTGAAAAATGGCAAAGGCCCGCGCTATATCGTTGACAAGATGCTGGGCAACTTTGTGTCGGTCGGCCTGATTGCCATGGCATTCCCAAATTCAAAAATCATTCACGCGCGCCGCGATCCGATGGATACCGCGTTTTCATGCTTTACCCATTTCTTTGCCGACGGGCATAAATATCTGTGTGACCTGCGTGAAATCGGCAATTTCTATGTCGCGTATCGTGATCTGATGGCCTATTGGGAAAAGACCCTGTCAAAGGATCAGCTGATCACGGTCGATTATGAAAAAGTCATTGCCGACCTTGATCACGAAGCCCACCGGCTTGTTGATTTCCTTGGCCTTGACTGGCAGGACGCGTGTCTTGAATTTTATGCCAACAAGCGTGAAGTCCGCACCCATAGCGCCCTTGAAGTCCGCCAGCCCGTCTATAACAGCAGTCTGGAACGCTGGCGCCCCTATCAGAAGGAACTGACCCCGCTGATCGAGGCACTTGGCATCAATCCGGACTGATCACACCATAAAATCGTCACGTCGCGCGCCAGTTTTTGCCTGCTGATACGTGTTTGCTCATAATGGGCGGGCTTTGCATTCGCCCGCATCACTGAGCAAACAGGATGTCGGCCATGAGTGACGATCAAAGCACAACAGCACCAAATGCCGCCCATTTGCGGGCCAAACTTCGCCTGCAACCGGCCATACCGCCCAAAAACAGCACGTCTTTGCCGGACAATCGCGGGACGACGTCGTCGGTACCGGCGCATAAACTGGCAACCGGGCTTTCTGAAATCCGGACGCAATGGAGTTCCGGGCATCGACGCGCGGCCCGCAAGCTGTGCGGCAAGCTACTGAATGATTATCCCGACAATGGTGATCTGTTGCAGATCAACGGGCTGATTTGCAATGAAAGCGGTCAGGTATCCGACGCGGTCCGCAGTCTTGAGCGCGCATGCAACTGCGCATCGCCCAAGCCCGTCTATTTCACCGACCTTTCGGCCGTTCTGGCCAATGCCGGGTATGAGGCACAAGCCAAAACCGTTCTGAATGCCGCGGTAAAACGCTTTGCGCTTGACGGGAAAGTTCACTTGCAGCTGGGGCTTCTTGAAGCCCGCGGCATGGGCACCCGCAATGCCATTCCCCATCTTAAACGTGCCATTGCGCTTGCGCCGAATGACTGGACTGCCTGGAGTGCCATGGGGGTTGTGTTGCTGTCGCTTGATGACATCGAAGCCGCCCTGCAACATCTGGGCAAGGCATTGAAATGTGCACAGGCCAATGCCGATGCCAAGGCGATCAATGATATCCGCATCAGTATTGGCGAATGTCAGAAGGAATTGGGCAATGTCGCCGAAGCCTGCGCATTGTTTGAAATTGTCCTGTCCCAGGAACCCCATAATGTGCGGGCATGGCATTGCCTAACCCTGGCGACACGCGTACCCGAAGACCACCCGGCACGTGCCGTCATTTACGATATCTATCAGTCGGGCCGCTATCAATCGATGCCGGTAAACGAACAGGAAATGCTGCTGTTTTCGATCGGCAAGGTCGAAATGGAAGCCAAAAATGTCGATGCCGCGATGAAGGCGCTTGCCGAAGCCAACCGGACCAAACGCCAAACCATCAATTACACCCCCGCTGCGATCGAAGACATGCTTGATCATGTTCGTGACCGGTTTCCGGCCGAACGGTTTGCCCATCTTGGTCCGGTTCGTAACGATGCCGACGAACCCCAGCATGTTTTCATTGTCGGCATGCCCCGTTCGGGCACGACCCTGACCGAGCAGATCCTGAGCTCACACCCCGATGTATTCGGCGCGGGCGAGCTGGATACCATGGTCTATCACCATCACGCCCTGATCGAGCATAAGGTCAAAAACGGGGCCGCACGCGAAGATGTCATGAAATACGATGATGACTTCATCCGTATACTTGGTCAGGCATACCGCAAGGAAACACTGGGCCGGATCACGCGCATCCAGTCCGGCAGCAGCGATAACGGCACCGCCACCATCCGCAGGATCGTCGACAAGCTGCCATCAAACTTCACGCGGGCCGGGATGCTGGCACTGATGTTGCCAAACACCCGGATCATCCATTGCCGGCGTCATCCGGTGGCATCATGCTTTTCGATCTACAATCGCCGGTTTGGCGGTGTGCAGAACTTTGCCTATGACCAGCGCGACCTTGGGCATTATTACAATACCTATGAACGGTTTATGGATCACTGGCGCGATGTTTTGCCATCGGACCGGTTGATCGAAGTCGATTACGAAAATGTCGTCGACAATCTTGAAACAGAAGCCCGCCGACTGATCGAATTCGTTGGCCTGCCTTGGGATGATGCTTGTCTCAATTTCCATCAGAACGAACGTCAGGTCCGCACACACAGCGCCCTGCAAGTCCGCAAACCGATCTATCGCACCAGCCTGAAGGGCTGGCAGCCCTATGCGAAACATCTGGGTCCGTTACTTGAAACACTGGGCCTTGATGAACAGGGCAACCCGCGCGACACCGATACAAAAAAGGCCAGCTGACGCTGGCCTTTTGGCGGTCTGATATCGATGTCAGTCCTGATGCAGCTCCGGTTCAAGATCGGGGGTATAAAGGCAATGGCGTGCCTTGCCCAATGCCTTGGCCTGATGCATTGCCTTGTCGGCACGGCGCAGTTGTTCGTTCATGTCGCTGCTGCCGCCATCAAAGACCGCAAAACCGATTGATGCGGTCACACCGCAATCTTCGCCTTTCCAGACGAAGGGCTGATTGAGTTCCGACAAGATGGCATCGGCCATCTCGATCATTTCCTTTTCACCGCCCTTGTTGATGAACAGCATGGTGAATTCATCACCACCAAGACGCGCAACTTCTTCGGCCCGGCGCGCTGCGCGTTTCAACCGTTTGGAGGTCTCGCTCAGAAGCCAGTCCCCCGCAGCATGCCCCTTCTCGTCATTGAGTTTCTTGAACCCGTCAAGATCAAGAATGAACATGGCGGCCGGGGTGTTGGTGCCGCGCAGCACGGTTTCACACTGATCAATTTTTTGCATGAAACGCGCCCGGTTGGCCAAGCCGGTCAGTTCATCATTATTGGCCTTGTTTTGCAGTTCGCGTGCCGCGTGTTTTTGTTTGGTGATGTCACTGGTCCACCACAGAACCGATTCCTCGCCTTCGAACGACAGCGGTTCCAGCGATGTCTTGAGCCATTTGGCCTCGGACATGTTCGGGCGGCGCAACCGGATTTCGACATCATGCAATTCGCCAAGCATATCCATATCGCTCAGCGACTGCTGGCGATAACGGTCCGACAGCAAAATCGCATCGGTCGGTTGTTTCTCGTCCTTGATGTCGAGCATGTTGGCAAAGGTGCTGTTGAAAAACTGGAACACCCCGGTTTCCCGGCTGGAAATGCCGACACCGATCGGTGCACTTTCCAGAAGCCCGGTCAGGCGCTGGGCTGCTTCGGCGACTTCGGCCTGCGCCTTTTTCAGGCTGGTGACATCAATCAAGGATCCGATGGTGCCGGCAATGCTGCCACTTGGCCCCTTAAGGCTTGATGCGGCAAACAAAGCCGTCCGGTTGTCATCGCCAAGCGCGAATGTGATTTCATCACGCACCTGGCCTTCTTTGACCAGCAATGCCTTTTCGTGATCGGTAATGGTCTTGGCTAGGTCTTTTGGCGCCACTTCGACAAGCTTTTTGCCGATAACGTCGGTGACCTGAAGATCAAACAGTTCCGCAAAGGCACCGTTACAGCGCGTCACAACGCTTTCGAGGTTTTTAAGGTAAACCGGGGTCGGCAACACATCGATCAGATGCTGGATAAAGATTTTGTGGTCTGCCAATGCACGCGCCAGTTCCTGGGCCTTGCCACCATCACGCAGCACAAGGGCAATCGTATTGCCGGGCCCGGTGTCGCAATGCCAGGAAAACACCGTCTTTTCGAGCCGAAATCCCGGCAGATCCGCGCGCCCGCCAGATGAAATCGCGCCCAGCGCGTGGCGAACCGATCCGACCGAATCCCCGTCGGAGAATTCGCCCTTCTTGGCAAGGAAGGCAAGAAACTGTTTGATTTCGGTTCCGGCACGCAAAACAGTTTTCGCCGCAGCGAGCTGTTTCTCGGCGGCCGGATTGACATGAACGATTTTCAGATCGCCCTTATCAAGAAAAACAAGACTATCACGTGACAACGCTGCTGTTGCCACCACATCCACACTAACTGACAAGACACCCCGCACGCCGCAAAACGACGTGCTCCCTCGGCTATGTTATATAGATGTCCCAGCTCAGACCTTTTTTGACCGGTCTTTCTTTATATAAGCAACACCCATTGCATATACTTGAGGATAAGTCATTATTTTTCTTGCGGCCAGAAGAATGCCTTACGGCCTTGTCGTTGCAGATTATTTCGTCGGAATGGGCAGATCGATATAGCCGCGATCAATGCAATGTTCGAGTTCACGCGCCGCCGCCAGCATTTCCTGATAGGTTTCGCGCAAATGTCTGAGCTTTTTAAGCTCTTCCTCGGTCGGGTGCTGGTCGGTGCGATCAGCACTGAGCTTGAACGCATATTTCAGATAATCGGCGCGCAACCGGGCAACCGTAATCATAAGCGGCACCGCGTTTTCCACCGACATGTCAGGTATGGCCGGGCTGATGATTTCGTGATTGATTTCACGCAGGACATGTTCCATGCCCATCATAAAACGGCTTTTGCTGCGGTTTGTATCCTGTGACATGCCCTTTACTCCTACATCATAAGGGTCTGAATTCATGGGACAGTATTACGCGGGAAAGTAAAAACACCTATAACAGTTTGCTACCCGAAGTCCGCCATCGGCCATTTTGCATCCCGTCTGTCGGGATCGCAACTTGCAGGCGCGCGATAACCGCGCTAGAGGATGGGACAATGATTTTTCAAACACAGGAATTCTATCATGGAAGCACGCGTCAAGTGGCTTGAGAACCTTACCTTCACCGGCACCAGCGGCACCGGTCATGGCGTTGTCATGGACGGGGACAAGGATAACGGCTTTGGACCGAGCCCGATGGAAATGCTGCTTCTGGGGATTGGCGGCTGTTCGTCGATTGACGTTGTTCACATCCTGAAAAAAGGCCGCGAAAACGTTCTTGATGTTGAAACCGACGTCAAGGCAGAACGCGCCGAAACCGATCCCAAGGTCTTCACCAAAATCCACCTGCATTTCAAGGTCAAGGGTGAGAACCTTAATGAAACCAAGGTCGGACGCGCGGTTGAACTTTCGGCAGAAAAATACTGCTCGGCATCGATCATGCTGTCCAAGGCCGCCGAAATCACCCATAGCTGGGAAGTCATTGAATAACGGGCATCTGACTTTCTGCCCCAAACAGGTCACGATGATGACTTAGAAAAAGCGGTCTGGATACGGGCCGCTTTTTTGTTGTTCGCACCCGGCCACCAGACGGGTTAACATCGCGTTCTGCCTGAAACGATATCGATTACAATTGATTGCGCCAACCGATACGGAGCCACCCCATGGTCAAACCACAAACGATACGGACCGGCATCACGTCACTTGCCCTGGGTGCTGTCATGGCAATCGGCATTGGCACGCAGGCGTTCGGGCAATATGAGCCGTCCGGCAATGCCGTCACAAGCCCGGCCAACGGTTTGGCCTTTGATGAATATGTCGCCGCAACGCGCAAGCAGCTTCGCGATGTCATATCGGCCCGTTTCGAGGCCGAAGCAAACCCGTTTGGTCCGTTCGATATTGATCAGGTTGTCGATATGCGAAGCCCCTATTCCCTTGGGGCGGACGAGGCCGCCTGTCTGACGGCCGGCCGCGGACTTGCCCATGGTGAAAAGGTCGGTTTTCTGGCTGTTCACGGCCTGACAGACAGCCCCTATTGGCTAAGTGATGTGCGCGATCAGCTGCGCCGGGACTTCCCGTGCGCCACCTTTAACGGCGTGCTGTTGCCCGGCCATGGCACGGCGCCCGGTGATCTGATCGATGTCAGTTATCAGGATTGGCTGGATACCGTGAATTACGGCATGACGGCCTTTGACAAGGATATCGAACATATCATCGCGATCGGCTATTCAACCGGGGCCACCCTGATCGGGCGTGATATCGCCGCGCGCAGCAATGATCCGCGCATCAGTGCCATGATCATGCTGTCCCCGGGGCTTGCGGCCAAAAGCGATATGGCATGGCTGACACCCTATGTCCGGTATGTCAAAAAATGGGTCGGTCAGGGATCTGAAAATGATCCCGGAAAATACGGGTCCATGGCAATGAATGCAGCAGCCGAGTTTCATCTTTTGACCGCGCCGTATCGCGATGCATCGATCCCGGCTTCGAACGTTCCGGTTTTTGTTGCCATCAGTTCCGATGACCAGACCGTCAACCCGCTGGCCGCCGTGGACTATTTCTGCAACAAGGTCCAAAGCCCGATCCGCCAGATGATCTGGTATCAGGGCGAAATCAATACTGTTGATGAACATCCCCAATGTGATGACATCGATATCGTGAAATCCGCCAATGACGACATGCGAACCATCAATCACGCCCATACCGCCATTACCATGAGCCCGGAAAACCCGGTTTACGGTCTTGATGGTGCGGTACTTGATTGCGGCCATTATGATGATCCCGACGAACTTGCATCCTGCCAGTCCGGGACGGATACAGTTTATGGCGAACGCAATCTGTTGAAATCGGCAACCCCCGGGACCCTGCGCCGGGGCACGTTTAATCCTGATTTCAACGCCATGATGGACAAGATGGCAATCTTTGTTGCGGCATCGCTTGGTGTAAACAAACAGCCTGCTGCGCAATGACCGTGCAATCACGTCCCGGCAAAAGCACATCTTCCGATCTGATGGATTTTACCATTGATCACTTCACCGCCCCTGATGGCGTGCGGTTGCGCATCGCCATCATGACCCCGCCCGATACTCGCGGGCATGTTCTTATTCTTCAGGGGCGCGGTGAATTCGTTGAACGCTACCGCGAGACGGCGAACGATCTGGCCCGGCGCGGATACGGCTCCGTGACATTCGATTTTCGCGGACATGGCGGGTCTTCACGCGCCACCCCGGACCCGATGATGGGATATGTGCGTGATGTTGCGCATTATGGGGCCGATACCCGTCACGTCATTGATCACATCAAACATCAGCACGGCATTACCTGTGACACCGTCATGACCCATTCAACCGGCGGGCTGGTGGCGATGGTGATGTTGCTTGATCAGCCTGATCTTTGGAAAAGTGTCGTGATGATTGCGCCGTTCTTCGGGCTTGGCGGTCCGCGATGGTTTTCGATTGCCGCCCAGATCCTGTCGGGCAGCTTGTGCCGATATGGTTTTGACAAACAATATCTGCCCGGGCAACGAAACCTCAGCCCGCTTGCAGAATTTGATCCGGAAAACATCCTGACATCTGATCCGCACCGCCATGACCTTAACCGCACGATCCTGCAAGCCGCGCCCGATTTGGTGGTTGGCGGCACATCGGCGGGATGGCTTGATGCCTGTTTTAGGGCACAATCAGAAGCAGCCGACCGCCTGGCACAGCCCGACATGGCGCAGAAACTTCCGCCAATGACCATCATTCTGGCAGGCAATGATCAGGTCGTTTCAAACCGGACGACACAAGATCTGCTTGGCCATTTCCCGAATGTAACGATCCGGGAAATCCCCGAAGCCCGCCATGAAATCTTGCAGGAACGCGATCTGTATCGTGATCAGTTCTGGGCGGCCTTTGACCGGCATATGGACCTTTACGGGGCCTGATTCCGCCTAATTCCGCCTGTTTCCGCCCGACAAGCCATCAGGCTATCTGGCCTTTGAATGGCGGGTTTGCGCGGCGGGGGTCGGGATGCCTTCGAACCGTGATTTGCGAAAGCTGCTTGGTGGCATTCCGCGGTGACGACGGAATTGGCGGTTAAAATGCGACAGGTTTTGAAAACCGGCTTCTTCGGCAACACGATAGATCGGCATATCTGACGATAACAGCAAGCTTGCCGCACGGCCCAGCCGCAACCCCATCAGATAATCCTGAATGGTGGATCCCATATGGCGCTGGAAAAATCGGCGCAATGTGCGTTCGCTCATGCCGGCATTGCGCGCGATCCAGGCACTACTGACCGGTTCGAAATAACTGCCATGCAGCAAATCAAGAACCCTGCCAAGGCGGCTGGCATCATCATGATCGGGAATTGCCGCATCGAAACGATCAGATGCCAGCGGTATCAGGTCACTCGCATCAAGCAATGTCCGAAGCACGTCGATCAACATGACAAGCTGATCTGCCGGTGTGCCTTGTTCAAAGACCGGGGCAAATGCCGCGACTTTTCGGGCCGTTGCCGCATCGAACTGAACACCGCGACGCGACAGCCGCAATGCGGTTTCAAGCCCGGCCAGTTCGGGCATGGTTTTGCAAACGGTATTGATCCAGTCGGCCGTAAACCAGAAAACAAAGGCCTGATGTCCCTTTGTTGTGCCCGCAACCTGCAGGGCGGCTTCGTGGGCACGCAATTCGCCGTGACTGGCCGATGGCGGCTGGGCGTTTGCGGAATGCCAAGTATGCGGAAGATTGGGCCCCAACAGCACCAGATCATCATCGCCATAAGAGCCGATATGATCACCGACATAACGCTGCCCGTGACTTCCAAGCGTTAATGTCAGTTCATATTCCGGATGAAAATGCCATTCAAACGGGATCGCCAGAAGATTGCGATACAGGCCCTTCCAAGATCGGTCCGGGGCAATCTGAACATGTTCGAACAAAAGCTTCATCAGATCGCAACCATGCCTTTACGGAACATAATTTGGATTAATTTGGCCAAATAGTATCATTCTTTGTCCGCCCTGTCAGTGTGCAGGTGCCTGTCATCCTGTTTTAATTTTTCCAGATCAAAACAGGATGACGGAGGAACATCATGTCCATGCTTGCCAATGCCCCGACCATGACGCCCACCATGGCCCCGAACAGTGACCGTCCGGGAAATGCATCCACCAAGGAAGTCAGCGGTACACAGCTGCGCGATCTGAAAAAGAAACTTCCGTTACGCGTCCTGTCCGAAGACGATTTTGCCCATTGGCAGACATATGGATATGTGGTTGTTCCAAACGCAGTCCCCGCCGAACAGGTCAAGGCGACCGTCGATCTTTTGTGGGAATTCGAAGAAATGGACCCCAACGATCCGGAAAGCTGGGGCCGCCCGCAAATGCGCGACAATGCGATGAAGGAATTGAACAATTCCGGCATGGTCGAGATTTACAACCACCAGACCCTTTGGGATAACCGCCAGACCCAGCGGGTCTATGACGCCTTTGTCGATATCTGGGATCGTACCGACCTTTGGGTCTCGATTGATCGTGCCAACCTCAATACGCCCAACAAGGGCACGCGTGCCTTTGACGGTTTCATTCACTGGGATGCCGATACCAGTGCCGATCCGCTGCCGATCAATGTGCAAGGTGTGCTGTCACTGGTTGATACCACCGATGACATGGGCGGGTTCCAGTGCGTGCCCGATCTGTTTGCGAATTTCGAAGAATGGCGCAAAACCGCCCCTGCGGATCGTGATCCGTTCCGCCCGGATATGGATACGGTGCCCTATACACCCAAACGCATTGCCATGAAGGCCGGGGATCTTGTGATTTTCAACAGCCTGCTCGCCCACGGCATTCGCGCCAACCGGTCCGATCAGGCCCGCATCGCGCAATATATTTCCATGGCGCCAGCCACACCCGAGGAACAGGATCTTGTCGACTGGCGGGTTAAAAGCTGGTCTGAACGGTTGCCTGCGCGCGGTTATGCCTTTCCCGGTGATCCGCGCAATTGGGAACAGACCCGCTATGAACGGGCGGAACTGACCCCGCTTGGTGAAAAGCTTCTGGGCAAAACGCCCTGGTAAAGCCCTCCCCCATAAAACAAAAGAGCGCCCGGCAATCACACCGGGCGCTCTTTTGTTTTTTGCATAAAAACCGGGCCTAGAGTTTGGCCAGCAATTTTGCCTTGGTCGCATCATCAACAAAACCCGCTTCGATCGCGGTGCGCGTTACCCCCAGCAATTCGGCATCACTGAAACCGAACACATCCTTGGCACGCTGATATTCCTCGGCCAGACTGGTGTGGAAGAAAGGCGGATCATCCGATCCCAATGTGACTTTCACCCCGGAATCATGGAATTTGCGCAGCGGATGGGATGCATAATCCGGATAGACCGACAGTGAAATGTTTGAACCCGGACAGACTTCCAGAACAATTCCGCGCTTTGCCAATGTTTCGACCAGTTTCGGGTCTTCGATCGACCGCACGCCATGGCCGATACGGGTTACCGGCAGTTTGTCAATCGCATCCCAGACGCTTTGCGGTCCCTGTACCTCGCCAGCATGGGTGGTGCAGCCCAACCCCGCATCCGCCGCGATCTTGAAGGCCGGATAAAAAGTTTCTTGCGAAAACATGCTTTCATTCCCGCCCATGCCGAACCCGACAATATAGGGATGCCCGCAATCTGCTGTTTCGCGCGCGACCTTGACCGCGATATCGCCACCGACATGGCGCACACAGGTCATGATGATCCGGCCGATAATCCCGGTTTCCTTTTCGGCACGGTCAATGCCATCGACCACCGCTTCGAGATGTTCGTCATAGGAAAGACCACAATCAGCGGCATGGGTTGGTGAACAGAAAAGCTCGACATAAAGCGCGCCAACCTTTGCCTGTTCGGTCAGGTAAAAGTGGGTCAGGTCCGAATAATCCTGCTTGGTGCGGATGGCTGCACTGGCCTTGTCAAAGCTTTTGAGGAATTCCGGAAAATCGTCCCAGATATAACGATCCTGTTCATCATAGATGTCATCAGGCAGGGTCAGATTGTTGCGCTTGGCAAAGCTACGCACCAGCGCAGGCGTCAGGGCCCCTTCAAGATGCAGATGCAATTCGGCCTTTGGAATGGACAGGGTCATTTGGGCGCTCCGGATCTGTCGGTATTTTTTGCTATGAATACCTTCTAACCCGAAGCCCCAGCCACGTCACGCAGCAACGTCACGCAGCAACCGCGTTGCGTGACGATTTCTGTGCTGTCTTGACCTTTGTCTCGTCTGCATCGGAAACAAGCGTCGCCAACGGGCCGATATAGGGTTCAAACCGTTGCCATTTCCCAAGCGAGTCCTTGAAAATCGGCCGACGGACCTGGATCATACTTGCCGTGGTGGCCGTGTGATCGGTCTTGTAAAATTCAAGACATTCCGGATGCCAGTCCAACCCGCAATGCGCCAGGTAATCCTTTGCGACAACGTCCGGATTGGCCACCAGATCCTCATAAGACAGATCATAAAGCATGCCGTTGCGGTCTGTTTCAAAGAACACATTCATCAGCCCGACATAGGCGCGATAGTAATCGGCCAGTTCGCCAAGATCATCGGAATAGCGCATCGGGATGGCAAAGGGCGTCGTGTAAACCGACAAACAGGTTGCCAGCGGATGACGATGGGTATGAATGATCGGTGCGTCGGGAAATACCCGGCGGATCATTTCAAGGCGTACGAAATTGGCCGGTGTCTTGTTGGTGACAAACCGTTTTTCCGGGGCATAGGCACGCATTGCTTCCAGATACTGGCTTCTGATCTTGCGCGCGGCCTTGTCATCAATACGCGACAACTGTTCGGAAATTCGCCCTTTGCCAACGACATCATTGACCGCCTTGGCAAAATCACCGATTTCACCGGCCGCATACACATCGGGATGCGCACCAAGAATGCGTTCGGTCAACGTCGTTCCCGATCGCGGCATGCCGACGATAAAGATCGGTTTGGGGCCCTTGGCATCAAGTGCCATCACATCGCCCGATGACATATCCGTTGCGGCGGCCTGGCGCGCCATGTCTTCGAGCGTCTTCATTTCGCGCAATTCGCGTTCCATATCAAACGGGCGGGCGGCGCGGTTGGCAGCATGTCCCTTGCCGTAATAGGCAAAGGCCCGTTCCATATCGCCTTCGGTTTCGGCGATCTTGGCCAGGGCATAGGCGGCCTTGTATTTTTCAGAACTGTCTGATTTGGGGTTCTGAAGGATCGCCTCAAGATGTTTGACAGCATCTTCGGGCATGGCCTGGGGCCGCATGAAGGAGATGACCATATAAGGCTGGGCTGAATATCCGGGACGATCATTGATAATCGACAGGCTGGTTGATACCGCCTGCTCGACCTCGCCTGCCATGGCGTAGCTTGATGCCAGAACGACCCGCAATTCAAGATTGCCAGGTTGCCGCGCAACCGCCTTTTCCAGAACCGCAAAAGCCTGTGCGTGATCTTCCTGATGCAAATGAATACGCGCCATTAATGTCTGCGCATCGTTGAAGTGGGAACTGCTTTCCCCAACGGTTTTAAGCACCGAAACAGCACGCGAAAGTTTAGGTGCAACGCATTTTCCGGGACTGACATGTGACTCTGCGCGAAACAGGACATCGGCAAGCAAAAAGGCCAGAAATCCGTCCTTTGGTGCAGCGCGAAGGCGCTCCTCAAGGACCGACTCGAATGAACCAAAGTCACTTGTAATATATGAATATTGCAGCAGATTCTGGGCGACAGCCGTGAACAGTCTGTCATTGGTCGGGACAGTGCGAAACAGTTTGCGAAGACGCGGACCCGCAGACGCAGGATTTTTCCCCTGCAACTCGCTGACAGCAGTCATAATCTCGATATCAGTACGTCTTGGATGCAGCCGTAAAATACGGGCACCAATTTTGGCAGCCGTATCAAAGTCGGCTGCTGACATTGCCCGCTTAAGATCCCCGGCAATATCCTTTTTTGACTGCGTCATTCATCTGTCCCTGGATGCGATCAAATAATCTCACGCCCCCTCCCCAAGCACAAAACGACTATAGGTCACTTAAAATTTATCGCACAGCACAAATGTTGATATGAACACCAAAGATCACGAGATTGTGACAATATAACCACAACCCTTGCTATAGATGCAGAACTTCATAGCCTATTGCAGGACGCTGGTCGGACTTGACTGAACCGAATTCATTTTCAGATTGAAGCAAATGGATCGACCATTGCAAACGGCCACGGGCGACATGGCATGAGCCGACGATTGAAAACACGCCGACGCCGGTGAAAGTTCATCGACTTCTGCCACACAGAAAAACGCCCTATCGTCTTGAAAAATATATTTTTCTTCCTGAACTTTTAATCAGCGCATCTCGTATGATAAAAATTACAATATTGGAATTTAGCCACCCGGCCTGACGGCCAGACCGCCATGCGACAACCCAACGGGGAGAAGAAGGTGACATACTGCGAAAAATGCGACGCGGTTCCGGAAATTGCCCCACGTCTGGGCACACTTTATCTGTGGCCACCGGTGGCACATACCACCGGTAAAATTCTTGCCGGTGCCAAATCGATTTCGCTGTCGGTCGATAAAACGCCAAGTGTCGCCACCCTTTCGATCCATTACAGTCGTCCGGGCTTGCGCAAACTGATCGACACCATCGCCAAGAATC
Source organism: Thalassospira sp. CH_XMU1420-2 (assembly GCF_037029325.1). Taxonomy (NCBI): domain Bacteria; kingdom Pseudomonadati; phylum Pseudomonadota; class Alphaproteobacteria; order Rhodospirillales; family Thalassospiraceae; genus Thalassospira; species Thalassospira sp. CH_XMU1420-2. The sequence goes on along the minus strand of NZ_JAYMEG010000008.1, from coordinate 59,418 downwards.
TTCTGCCCGAAGAACTGGCCGACACCAAAGCTCTGATCATGGCAGAAGGCCAGAAACCCGACATTGACGATATCAGTCGCGTCACCAGTCTGGGGGCCATTCGCGCCGCGATCGGTGCGGAATGGCTCGGTGATCTGTTACGTGAAAATCGCCTGAATTCGGCATTTCAGCCGATCTTTCCGATCGGTGATCTTGGCACCCCTTATGCGCATGAATGCCTTATTCGCGGGGCGGCGCGCGATGGCAGCGTCATCAATCCCGGCCAGTTGTTTGAAGCAGCGCAATCAGCCACATTGTTGTTTCAGCTTGACCGTGCGGCGCGCGCAGCCAATGTACGCAACGCTACCAGGGCCGGGGTTTCGGGGAACCTGTTCATCAATTTCACGCCAAGTTCGATCTATGATCCGGATTCCTGCCTGCGATCCACCATCGACGTTGTCGAGGAATGCAATCTTGACCGCAACAATGTGGTGTTTGAAGTCATTGAAACCGAAAAGGTCCGCAGCACCGCACATCTGAGTGCGATTTTGCAGTCCTATCGCAATTCCGGTTTTCGGGTGGCGCTTGATGATGTCGGATCGGGTTATTCGACCCTGAACATGTTGCCCGAACTGCGCCCCGATATCATCAAGATCGACCGCGAACTGGTCGACCATGTTGACCATGACAATTACAAACAGGCCATTGTCAGCAAGCTGATTGCACTGGCAAAACAGCTTGAAATCGAAGTCATTGCCGAAGGGATCGAACGTCAGGAAGAACTCGACTTCCTGATCGAACATGATGTCGATTATGTGCAGGGCTTCCTGCTGGGTCGGCCGGGCGATGGCCCCTATCAGGCAAAATCCGCCTGATGCCCGTAAATCATACGCGGGTCATATCGGTAATTTCGCGCCCCACCATGCGTTTATAGCTGGCAACGATTTCCCGGCCTTCTTTTGGCGGCACCGAAATGGCAAGCCGCATGGTGGCTTCGCCGCTATACATGATCAGAAGACAACGCGCGGCGATCGTACTGGCATCGCCATCATTTTCCCGGATGCGCAATATCGCCTTGGTCAGCATGGCGGCATTGGCGCGGCTGACTTCCATTTCCATATCGCGCAAGGTTTTGTCGGCCTGGGTGCCGGTCCAGATATCGCAAATCACCGGTTCGGCCAGAAACAGCTCGTAATAGGTATCAATCAGCTGATCAAACGCACGGACAAGTTCATCTTTTGATGACACGTCTGCCAATGCGTCTTCGATACAGTGACGGGATTCGTCGTTATAGCGATCCGCCAGGGCATGAATGACCGATGCCTTGTCGGGAAAATATTGATAGAGCGATCCGATCGAGACTCCTGCCTTTTGGGCGAGTTCGCCCATCTTCATGGCATCGCTTCCCTGGGCTGCGATCAGCTCACAGGCCACTTTCAGGATATTTTCCACACGTTCGCGACTTCTTTTTTGTGTGGGTGCCTTGCGCATTTTTTTCGCGTTTTCCGACAATTGGTTACGTCCTGTTTTAACCCTTGGGACATGCCGTATACGGCGCCGTTCACGGGCTTGTGACTGCCAAACTCTCTTGACGATCAAAATACGAGGATTTATCACATTTAGCAAATGTGAGGATTACTCACATTTTGTTTTACCCTTCAGGAGCAAGCAATATGACCACACAACCCCGTTTTCTGGTTCTTGGCGCGACCGCCAAAACCGGCCGCCGTGTCGCGGAAAAACTGACCGCCCTTGGACATTCCGTTCGCGCTGTATCACGCAGCACGTCCCCTGCATTTGACTGGACCAAACCGGAAAGCTGGGATGACGCCTTGCGCAATGTTGATGCCGTTTACATCACATTCCAGCCTGATCTGGCGGTTCCGGGATCGGCCGAAACCATTGCCCGTTTTGCGCAAGCCGCCCTCAAGCATGGTGCGAAACGTCTTGTGATGCTGTCAGGACGCGGCGAAGAAGCCGCCCACCGTGCTGAACAGGTACTGCTTCAATCCGGTGCAGAGGCCACCATTCTGCGCGCCAACTGGTTCTTTCAGAATTTCAGCGAAGATCTTTTCCTGCCCTATATCCAGGCCGGCACCCTTGCCCTGCCTGCGGGTGATATTCCCGAACCGTTTGTTGATGCCAATGACATTGCCGATTGCGCGGTAACCTGCCTGCTTGATCCGCAACATATCGGCAAGACATATGAACTGTCCGGTCCCGAAGCCCTGACCTTTGAAGACGTCACATCGATCATTGGCAACAGTGCCAACCGCAAGATCGATTTCGTGCCTATCACGATTGACCAGCTTGATGCCGGACTGGCAAGCGACGGTGTTCCGCAGGACTTCCGCAGTCTGATTTCCTATTTGTTTTCCGAAGTTCTTGACGGACGCAACAGCGCACCAACCGGGGATATCGAACATATTCTTGGTCACATGCCGACATCGCTTGCCGATTATGCCCGACAGACCGCGCAGACCGGGATCTGGAAACTTGCCAAACGCGCATAAAAAAATGGTGCGTAGCGGTCTTCTGCTACGCACCAGTTCAGCAACACCCCACCATCGGGGTTCGGAAAACGCGGTATCAGGAAAACAGCGACCTGTTTTCTTCGATGATCAGGGGCAAACGTTCCATCGTGCCAGACAGATGCTGGCGCATTTCGGCAACGGCCGTGGCGGCATCGCCTGACTGGATGGCGTCAATGACGGCTTTGTGGCCTTCAAGGACAGACACCATTTTGCCCGCACGCGGCAGATCAAGGGTGCGCACCCGCGCCAGATGACCGCTGCGCGCCGTGATTTGCAGATGCAGGTTGGACTGGTTCACTCCGTTAAACAAAGCGGCATGGAAGCTGTCATCAAGCTGCTTGAACAGATCAATCTGTTCGATGTCTCCAACCAGGGCTTCCTGCATCTTAAGAATACCCTTGGCCTTGGTGACCGCGGCGGATTCCTTGATATCGGCAAGCTGGCGTACCACTTCGCATTCGGCGGCAACCCGCAGAAAATGTTCTTCGCGGATGCGGGCCTCGTCAATTTTGGTGACCACGGTGCGCGACTGCGGATAGGACACGACCAGCCCGTCCTGCTCAAGACGCATGATCGCTTCGCGCACCGGTGACTGGCTGACCTTGAAACTGTCGGCCAGTTCAGCACGCACCAGTGTCGTTTCGGGCAACAGCGCCAGTGAAATGATCCGGTTGCGGATATCTTCATACACCAGTGCCGAGGCCGGGACATGGGCATTGCCCTTGATCCCGCCATCATGGATCCCAATCAGTCCGTTCGTAGATGTGTTCATTTTCATCTATCTCCCTGGCAATTCTTTGAATGCCTAAATCCTTGAGATCACTGATTACATTAATGCATTGGGCAACAACAACGTCAAACTCGGGATCGCTGCCATCAGGATGAAAAAGATCACCATGGCAATGAAGAACGGGATTGATGCCCGGCTATAAGCCCCGGTTTTGACGTCAAGAATGCCGCAGACCGTAAACATGATGACCCCGACCGGCGGTGTCAGACCGCCGAAATTGATCAGGGTGACAATCAGGATGCCCATGTGAACCGGATCGTACCCGGCATTGACCAGAACCGGCATGACAATCGGTGTCACCAGAAGGATATTGGCCGCCCCTTCAAGGAACATGCCGCTGATCACCAGAACCGCCACAACAAGTACAAGGATCATCGCCCGGTTTTCGGTCAGGGTCGTGACGAATTCGGTAATCTGTTGCGGGGCACGTTCAATGGTCATCGCATAGCCCAGAACCGCCGCCATAATGATCAGCAACATCACCATGCCAAGATCGGAAACCGAACTTGTCACGGCCTCCTTGAACTTGGTGAAATCAAGTTCGCGATAGGCAAATATCCCGACCGCCAGCGCATAGAAAACAAGAAACGCCCCCGCCTCGGTCGCGGTAAACAGGCCAAAGCGGAACCCGACAATCAGGATCACCGGAAAGGCCAGTGCCCAGATGCTTTCCGAGAAACTTTTCAACAATTCGCGACGGCCCGGCATTTCCGGAAGATCCGGCTGATAGCCGTTTTTGCGCGCCACAAACCACGATGTCGCCATCAGAACAAGGGTCAGGCAAATACCCGGCACAATTCCGGCAAGGAACAGGCGCCCGATTGATACTTCATTGACAAAACCAAACAGGATCAACCCGATGCTGGGCGGGATGGTTGCGGTAATGACCGACCCGAATGCCAGAACAGCTGCCGTGGCGGCCTTGGAATAGCCCTGTTTGATCATGCTCGGACCAAGAAGGCGCGCCTCCATCGAGGCATCGGCAACAGCGGACCCGGAAATACCGCCCATCATGAAGCTGAGCACAATTGAAACCTGTGCCAGACCACCGGCCATCCAGCCGGTCAGAAGCCGGGCAAATTTCACCAGGCGATAGGTAATCCCCGTCACATTCATAAGGTTCCCGGCCAGAATAAAGAACGGCACAGCCAGCAACGGGAAACTTTGGGTCGCGGTCACCATTTTCTGAATGACCACGGTTGGCGGCATGGCGCCACTGACGACAAAGACCGGAATGGATGCCAGACCCAGCGCAAACGCCACCGGCATACCGATAATCAGGAAAACCGCAAAAAGAACAGCAATCAATATCAACATCAGATGGTCCCCCGTGTCCGAATGCGCCGAACAAGCTGGAACACCATGGTTCGCATCATAAGAAGGATACCGACCACCATCGACGCATGGATGTAGGAGGCATTAATCTGGGCCGCCCCAACAAGGCGCGGATGCATCAGGATCATATTGCCCCACGCGTAATAGAGCAGAAATCCAAGGAAACCGATGACCACGAGAATGTTGAAAATCTCGATCAGGCCAACTGTGCGCGCCGAAAAGATTTCCTGCAAAACCTGAAGGCCGAAATGGCGGTCTTCCTGCATGGCGATATCGGCTGCCAGCATGCAAAGCCAGGCAAAGATCAATTGCGCCATTTCCACCGACCAGATGATCGGCGATCCCATGGCGCGCGCAACCGACGCAATGGCCACAAGGACAACAACAGCAACAAGAAGCCCCCCGGCACAGGCAAACTCAATTCGCTTGAGCATGTATTCAATTCCATCCTGATGTTTGGTGTGCGTTGCCCCGAAAACCGCAAGGCAACGCACCTAGGCAAGGCAGATTGGTCAGGCCGTGTGACTTAGCGGCCCAGAACCTTTTTGACGGTCGCGGCTTCTGCTTCGAGATCAAGCATCTTGTAAACCGGTGCGACCGCATCCTTGAACGGGGCCAGATCGACGTCGCTGACGGTCACACCGCTTGCAGCAACATCGGCCAGTGCCTTTTCACCCAATTCGATGGTCAACTGGGATGCGTAGCGGCCATCTTCGACGGCAAGATCACGCACGATTTTCTGGTTTTCCGGGGAAATTTCATCCCACGCCTGCGCCCCGACAACAAGGGCGGTAACCAGCTGAATGTGACCGGTCTTGGTGACGTTCTTGATCACTTCATAAAGCTTGGCATTCCAGATGGCGGTCGGCTGGGCTTCGGCAGCATCGATCGAGCCAAGCTGCAAGGCGGTGTAAACTTCGCCCCATGCGATCGGGGTCGGTTCTGCCCCCATGGCACGAATGGTTTCGATCCAGACCGGCGCACCGATGGTCCGCATACGAACACCGGAAAGATCAGCCGGGCTTGAAATCGGTTTCTGGGTCAGTGCATGGCGTGCGCCCTGATACCAGTTCGATGCAATCATCACGAGACCGGATTTTTCGCGCAACTCGTCACCCCAGGCGACGTATTCCGGCGACAGGGCAAATTTGTCGGCCTGTTCATAGGTATCAAACAGGAACGGTGCCGACATGATGGCAAGTGACGGCACGAAGCTTGAAAGACGGGCCACATCCGTCACGGTGCCGACCGCCGCACCCGCGCGGGCCTGATCGATCATTTCGGTGGTATCGCCAAGCTGCGAGTTGTGGAACACCTCGATGATCACATCACCGTTGGTCGCCTTTTCCACATCGGCCTTGAATTTTTCAAGCCCCTGGCCCATCGGATCATTCGGCGACAAAACCGTTCCGATCCGAAGCGTGGTGGCCGCAGTTGCCGGCACCGCCAGCGCCAGCGCACCGGCCAGCACGGCACAGAGTCCGAGTGTTTTCACAGTCACTTTCATTTGGATATCCTCCCGTTGGATTGGCATTTTGCCTAAATTGATATTTTAGTTGTTGTAAAATCCTAATTACGATTCAGCGATCTTGTCAACGGATTTCTCAACTTGTAAAAATCGTTTAACTTCAATTATTTATTTTGATTATGCGTTTTGTGGTCGGCGCGCTTGTAATCAACCAACACGCAAATAGTGGTCAGGATGCACTGCCGTTCGGTCCGAAAACCGGTGTTATTTCGGGATATGTCGCGCGGTAAAAAGGTGCGTGCTGATGGCCAAATTGCCATCCGCTTCATGTGCGTTTCGAGCAGGCTGGATCAGGCGGTGCGAAACAGCCCAACAAACAACTGAACGACCGAACACCCAAGCACCCAGGCACCCAGGCACCCAGACAGGTGGCATTGATCCGGGAACACGGGAACACCCCGCCGGTTGCCGGTCATGCAACACAGTGATTTTGGATCAAATACCGACAGGCAGAAGGGATTTGATACGCAGACCTTGATGCCCGCCGTCAGCGGGCAATATTGCGGTATTTCGCCGGGGTCAGACCGGTAAAGTGGCTGAACCGTGTGGTCAGATGCGCCTGGCTTGAAAACCCGGTGGCCAGTGCAATTTCGGCAACAGATGCCCGGTCATCGCGCAACATTTCCATGGCGCGTTCGATACGCTGGCGCAAAACAAATTTGTGGGGTGCCTCGCCCACGGTTTTGCGGAACATGCGCGCAAAGTGATAGGCCGACAAATCGGCAACGTCTGCCAGATCTTCGATGGTTAGTGGCTGGTCAAGATGGGCTTCGACAAAGTCGAAAACCCGCCGTTTGACAACCGGGGACAATCCGCCGCGCACCGCAAAGCCAAGATCGCGCCGCGTCGAATAACTGCGCAGCATGTGCCCCATCAACAATTGCCCGGCATTGGACATGGCCATCCGGTCGGCCGGCACATTCCAGTCAAGCGGCAGCATGGCCTGACGCACGGTCTGTTCGATCAGAGGATCAAGGAAAAAGGTTTTCTCGGGCACCTCGACCGCATTGGGTTCGATGTCGAAGGCCTCGACCACCGCACGTTCCCAGGCGGCATGGGGGATATAAAGGTGGAACAACTCCACCTCACCCTGAACCAGCCAGTCCGACGTCATGAAAGCCGGCATCAGGCAACAGCGCCCCGGCCCGCCACCGGTTACCGGATCGGGACCAAGTTGGCGCTGGATACCTGTTCCGCCATTGATATACAGGCTGATCGTGTGATGATCCGGGTCGGTATATCTGGTGGTGACATGGGCCTTGCGCCGCCAATGGGCCGCCGAAATGCCGTCACCGAAATCCCCGGCGCGCAGCAGATTGGCATCCCCGATCAACTGATTGAAGACTTCAAACTTCTGATAGCGGCCGTTGGGCTGAAAACCCGATCCGGCACATTCTGTGGCAAGCGGCTCTGACATCAAGGCATCCTGAAATTCCAGAATGCGATCATCGCACCGGCCATGCCGGTTGCAAAGCCCGTTCCACGCATCCCTGCCCTGAATTGCGCAAGAATATATAAAAGCCGCAAAAAAGAATGGCGATGAGCCAAGGCCCATCGCCGCACACTGCATGACGCAGAAGGAAGTTTGTTGTCCGGTAGAAATTTACAAGTTCATTTGATCAGTCGCAGCGCGCCGTCATGCCGCCATCAACAACGATTTCGGTCCCGGTGATAAAGCGGGCCTCGTCCGATGCCAGAAACAGCGCCGCATTGGCGGTGTCGCGACCATCCCCCATGAACCCAAGCGGAATGCGCGCAAGACGTTGCGCCAGCAACGCATCGACATCGCCACCAGCCCGTTGCCCGGCAAGGCGGGCTTCGACCATCGGGGTGTGCAACTGCCCGGGCACAACGGTATTTACCCGAACACCCTTGGCGGCATATTCCACCGCGACCACCTTGGAAAACTGGATGACGGCAGCCTTGGTTGCCGCATAGGCCGACTGTGCCGCCCCGGTCCAGCGCATGCCAGAGGTCGAGGACGTATTCACAATCGCCCCGCTTTGCTGTTTTTCCATGATCGGCAAAACATTGCGGCAGGTCAGATAGACACTTTTCAGATTGAAATCGACCTGCTTGTCCCAGACATCCTCGGTCATGTCAGCCGGTCCGCCCTTGGCCGAGCCGCCGACATTATTGACCAGAATATCGACCCGCCCGAAATGATCGACACAGGCGCGAACCATCGCGGCAACCGCATCACCATCGGTGATGTCACAGATATGACCGACGATTTCACCGCCGACATTCCGGGTCCGTTCGATGGTTTCTTCAAGCGCGTCCGGGTTCAGATCAACAGCAAAGATCTTTGCCCCTTCCTCAGCGAAACGGACTGCGGTTGCCCGCCCGTTGCCCCAGCCCGGCCCGACACATCCGGCACCGGTTACAATTGCAATACGTCCTTCAAGGCGTCTTGTCATACCGGCCCCCTTATTTGTCAAAACGGTAAAAACGATGCGGGTTATCGACCAGAAGTGCCTGTTGCAATTCGGCAGTCGGGGCGATTTCCGGGATCAGATCGACCAGAACGCCATCATCAGGCGCATCGGCCCGGAAATTCGGATGTGGCCAGTCTGTTCCCCACAAAACACGGTCCGGGAACCGTTCGACCAGGGTACGGGCAAACGGAACCGCATCGCCATATGGCGCGTCCTGACGCGATGCACGTTCACAGCCCGACACCTTGACCAGAAGATGATCGTTTTCCATCAGGCGCAATAATGCATTGAACGGTGCCTGATCCAGACCAAGCGACGCATCCACGCGCCCCATATGGTCAATCACCACCGGCACGCTTGATTTGGCAAGACCATCTGCCATGCCTTCGATCAGGCTGCTTTCCATATGGATTTGCAGGTGCCAGTCAAATCTGACCAGACGGTCGGCCAGACGCAAAAGTTCGTCAACCGATGCCCCGGGTACAAGATGGGCCATATAGTTAAACCGGATGCCGCGAACACCCAGATCATCCAGAAGGCGGATTTCGTCGTCTTCGACCGTTACCGGCAACAGCGCAACACCAAGGTAATCACCCTTGCGGGCATTCATGGCATCAAGCATGGCGCGGTTATCAAACCCGTGCACACCCGACTGCACAATCACGCATTTTTCAATGCCGATCATGTCATGCAGGGCAAACAGCGTTTCCTTGGGCGCATCGCCCGGCTGAAGTTTGCTTTGCGGTGAATAGGGAAATACAGCAGCAGGACCGAAAACATGACAATGGGTGTCGCAAGCGCCTTTGGGCATGGTGAATTTCGGCTGCGTTGGCGCAGGTTTATAGGTGATGGGCGCAGTATTCATGGCCATCCTCGTTGGTATTGATGTCAAAAACAGTGTGGTCCCGAAACCCTATTCCAGTTCGGGTACAGCCCCGTCGGGCGGCGGCAGTTCAAACACATTGATCGTCATGGAGATCAGCGTGTAATAGCCAAGGATACCGGTCAGATCGACGACCGCCTCCTGGCCAAGAACCTTGACCGCGCGGGCATAAAGCTCGTCGCCAATATGGCGTTCGGTATGAAGGGTAATCGCATAGTCATAGACCACCGCTTCGTCTTCGTTTTCAAAGAAAGGTTGCCGGTTGGTGCGGATCGCCTCGACAATGTCGGGGCTGATACCGGCTTTAAGGGCGATGACCTTGTGCGCGGCCCATTCGAATTCGGACTTCCAGACACGTGCCGTTGCCAGAATGGCAAGTTCCGACAGACGCGGTTCAAGCAAGGAATCATAGCGGCAATACCGGCCAAGTGCCTGTGCCCGATCAGCAAGATCCGGACGATTGAGCCACACGGCAAGCGGCCCGCGCACCCGGCCACGCGGACCGGATGCAATGGCGTCATACACTTCTTTCTGGCGCGGGGTCAGGTTTTCGGGTTGCAAGGGTGCAATACGGGTCATGCCGGGATCTCCGCGGGGCGTTCGGTTCGTCCAAAGGCCGCCTCGGCAGCCGCAAATTCGTCAAGCCAGTCAACAATCACCGGATAGGTTTGCCGCCATTCAACCGGCTGGCGCCAATCAAGATATCCCAGCGCACAGGCCAGACTGATCGACACCACATCGGTTTTGCGCGGATCGGGCAAAGCGGTTTGCATCGCATCGAGCGCCCGGCTGATTTTACCGCGCTGATGATCAAGCCAGATTTCCGAAATCTGCGACGGATCGCGAAAACGTCCTTCATAGACCATCAACAAGGCAGCATCGGCGATCCCGTCGGCAAGGGTCGCACGGGTCAAGATACGGGCCCGTTCATCCACCGCCTCGGGGATCAGTCTGTTTTGTCCCGACCAGCGATCAAGAAATTCAATGATCACCCGGCTGTCATAAAGAATGCTGCCATCTTCAAGGATCAGACACGGAATTTTGCCAAGCGGGTTCTGCTGACGCAGGGTGTCGCTTTGATCGCGGGTGTCGGCGGGCTGAACGTCAATCCGCCCGGACAATCCCAGAACATCCATTGCAATGCGGACCTTGCGCCCGAACGGGGATGTCAGGGTTGATCGCAACAGTTTCGGTCCGGGCAGTTTGCCGTCAAACGGGAAAAGGTTTTGTGCTGAATTCATCCTGCGATCCTCAATTCATCGATTCTGGCAGGAACAGCGCCATTTGCGGGAACAGGCACAGCAACAGCAACATCACAAAACCGGCCGCGATATAGGGCAACAACCCGCGGAACACATCTTCGAGACGCACACGCCCGTCAGAGGCCGCCTGCACGACAAAGCAGTTGATCCCGACCGGTGGTGTGACAGCACCGATTTCCACCAGCAACACCACAAACACCCCGAACCAGATCGGATCAAATCCAAGATTCATCATCACCGGATGGGTGATCGGAAGCGTGATGGCCAGCAATGCCGGCGCATCCATCATCATGCCAAGCAGCAAATAGATGCCGACAATGATCAGAACGACGATCCAGCGATTGACCTCAAGCCCGATCAGGAAACCGCCAATCGCATTGGCCACACCGCTGAGAGCCAGGAATTTCGAAAAGACCAGCGCGCAGATGATGATCGCGAAAATCATGCCCGACGTCTTGATGGTATCCATCAAGGTTTTGCTCAGTTCCAGTTTGCGGATACTGCGCTGACGCATGATTGCCAGAACAAAGGTCAGTCCCGCACCAATGCCGCCGGCCTCGGTCGGGGTGAAAACCCCAAGGTAAAGCCCGGAAATGATGCAAATGATGACAAACAGCAGCGGCCCGGCCAGACGAAGGGAATAAAGCTTTTCCTTCATCGGGACATTGGTCGCGGTAACCGGCGCCAGATCAGGATTGCGCATCACGGTCAAATAGGTCGCAATACACAGAAGAACCGCAAAGACACCGCCGGGAATGACACCGGCAACCAGCAAACCGCCGATGCTTGAATCCGTCAGGATGCCATAGACCACCACAAGCGCACTGGGCGGGATCATCACTGCGAGCGTCCCGGCAATGGCAATCGATGCCGATGCCAGACGTTTGTCATAGCCACGTGCGAGCATTTCCGGCAGGGCAAGCTTGGTAAAGACCGTGGCAGTCCCGACACTTGATCCGGACGCCGCACCGAACGCCGCCGCCCCCATCGTGGTCGAAATCGCAAGCCCGCCCTTTAAATTGCCAAGCCATTTGGTGGCGGCTTCGAACATGTCTTCGCCAAGACCCGCGCGCATCGCAAAAAAGCCCATCAGCAAAAACAGCGGAATAACACTGAAATGGAAGCTGTGCGTGGTGTCAAAAAACACCGTCGACAGCATGGCGGTCGCCCCCTTGGTCCCGACCAGGGCCGCAAGACCGGCCGCCCCGACAACGCCAAGCGCAACCATCACATTCGCGCCAAACAGGATGGCGGCAAACAGGGCCACAATGCCCAAAGATCCGATTTCAAGCCCCGTCATTGGCCCACGGCCTCCTTGTTTGGCGCAGACCCGATCAGTTCACGCATGAAATCGAGTGCAAACTGAATGGCAAGCATCGTCAGTCCGAAGAAAATCACAAATTTGACCGGATAAAGCGGATAGCGAACCGAACCCCATTGCTGTTCATTGATCGCAAAGGACCGCATCGCAAATTCCCAGCCCGCCTGTGCACACCAGGCAAAGAACACGCAGCCCAGTGCGAGAACAAACAAACGCAACGGTTTCTGCATAAAGACCGGCATGTGCTGAAGAACGACCGTGACCTTGATATGGCCACCTTCATACTGGGTCAGTGCAAGCGACAGGAACACCAGAACCGTCAACATGGTTTCGGTGATTTCAAGGGCGCCCTGCACCGGGGAATTGAATAAGAAGCGCGACACTGCATTGGCCACAACCAGCATCATCATGGCAAAGGTTGTGTAGCCTGCGACAAATCCGCAGCCGCGCAGGAACCGGCCATAGGACTGGCAGATCCGTTCGAACAACGACATTGATGGAAACTCCACTTAATCCGCGTCACCATATTTCATGGTGCCAAACCCGCCCCGGAAAACGGGCATTCCCGGGGCGGTGAATGTCGGCAACTCTTAGAATTCGAGTTCCGAAACAATTTCCTGGGCTGGAAGGCCCGCGGCTTCGGCGCGCGCGATCCATTCCTGACGGACAGCCTGGATGCGTTCGTCCTTGATCACGGAGACCAGTTCTTCTTTCGGGAACTGAATGACTTCAACCCCCTTGGCCGGCCAGCCGGCACGGACGTCCTTGATGGTTTTTTCCAGCTCGTCATTATAGGCATCAGCATATTCCTGACCGAGCTTGTCGACCACCGCACGGGTGGCATCATCCATGGCGTTGTAGGTATCAAGGTTCATCGCGATCAGGTGACCGAACGACGCGCCAAGCGGAATTTCGATATAGTATTTGGCAACCTCGTCATATTTCCAGCCATAGGCCAGCGCCGGACCAATCGGCGTGCAATCAAGGATGCTGGTTTCAAGTGCTTCGTAAGCTTCCGACGTTGCAATCGAAACCGGGGTTGCGCCAAGTGCCTCGACCAGTGCCGGATAGGCAAAGCCATAGGTACGGATACGCTTGCCCTTGAGATCGGCCAGCGAACGGATCGGTGACGTGCACAGCAGGCCATAGCTTTCAAGCGGACGGAACCCGACGGCCTTAAGGTTGTAATTGGCCAGTTCCTGGCTGAATTGCGGATATTTGGCGTGCCATTTTTCCATCAGATGCGCGATTTCGATCGTCGAATTCGGCTGCGGAATGAAGAAACCAACGGCGTTATTAAGCGGGAATTTATCGGCAAAATACGGTGTGACAATATCGCCGAATTCACCAACGCCGGCACTGAGCGCATCGGGAATTTCACGGGTCTTGGCAACCGAACCGCCCCAGAAAACTTCGATTTCATGTTCGCCATTGGTGCGTTTTTTGAATTCATCAACGAACCACTGGGTCGAAATCGCCTGTGCGTCGCCGGCACCCTGCGGCTTGAAGGTCAGCCATTTATAGGTTTCTGCCGATGCATTATTTGCAAAAGAAGTGGTCGCAACCCCAAGCGCAACCATGGCCATTGCAGCGGATGCAATCATCCCGCCTTTACCAAAACGTTTCATCATTCCTCCCTGGGCCGCGTGGGCCTGGTTACCAATCTTCTTGTTTGCGACAGATGCCCATCTGCCGGTCCTCATTGATTAGTCGCGCCACGACCTATAATTCAAATACTATGTAATTATGCTTCCCATACCTTTGCGGCATGGCTATTTCCAGATACCGGCCGCAACCAGATCATCAACGATCTCGTGGATCATCTGTTCGACAACACTCAGGGTGCGTTTGCGTCCCTGATCCATGCGCATGGCCACGCAAAGCCGCCATGTGATTGCCGGATCGACAATCGGCATGGCTTCGAGTACCCCGCTTTGCACATCGGAAATGATCGCCCCATAGGTCAGGATCGTGAACCCGTGGCCATAGCGCACCAGCGACTTGGTATGGCCGATCCCGTCCGATCGGGTTTCGATATTAAGTGACACGTCATGCTTTTCGGCATAACTGTCGACCAGAATGCGCAGGAAATTCGGTCGACTCGGCATGATCAGCGGAAAGCTTGCGGCCTCTTTGAGGCTGTAGGACGGCTTTGAAAGCGTGCCCGACCGCCCGACCAGACAAAGATGTTCGACCAGAAGTTCGGTGATCTGGATATCATCGCGCGGGGTCGGGTCATGCATGACCGCAACCCCGATTTCGTTGTTGGCCATCTTCTGTTCAAGATCGGCACTGAAGCCTTCGACAAAGCGCAATTCGATATCTGGATACAGCGCCTTGCTGCGTTCAAGCAGACGCGGCGCGATGAATTCCCCCGGTGTCGGCGGCATCCCCACCGACACCACCCCGCCCAGATGGGTTGAATGAATGGTGATGTCATGATGGGTTTGCTGCAACTGATTGAACATCAGATAGGCACGGCGCAAAAGGATCTCGCCCGCCTCGGTCAGGTCCGCCCCGCGTACCGTGCGGGTAAACAGCTGCACCTTGAGATCTTCTTCAAGCCGCTTGATCTGTCGGCTCAATGCAGGTTGCGCGATGCGCAGGCGGTTTGCCGCCCGGGTGAAACTTTTTTCTTCGGCGACACTGACAAAGTATCGCAAGGCCCGCAGTTCCGGTTGCCATTCCCCGTTCATCCGGCTCCCCTTCCCGGTAATTCATGATCATGCTTTTTCTTGCTGATGGTCCGGCCCCTATAACCGGACGGCATAATCAAGGCCAAGCCCCCACAAAATTGCAATAGCCGATAACCCTGAGATTTTCGTCAACCGACCCCAAAACACCGCAAGAACGTGAAAGAACAAAATCCCGGCTTATGGCTTAATCGGGCATGACGGTTATGCCCCACATGACCGTTGCACAACCAAGCCCTTCTTGCGTCACCACGCTTCCCCTTATGTGCCGTTACGGCGCCACGCTGTTTGAAAGCCCCGAAATGACTGCCCTTTTATTTGCCATTGTTACATTCTGCTGGGGCTTTACCTGGTATGCGATCAAGCTTCAGATCGGTCCGATCCCGGTTGAAATGTCGATCGTCTATCGCTTTGCCCTTGCCGCGGCCGTGCTGTGCGGCTTTTTGGTGCTGTCACGCAAATGGCGCCCGGTGCCATGGCGCGCCCATCCGTGGATCGTGCTTCTGGGGTGCGGGCTTTTTGGCATCAACTTTATCCTGATGTATTCGGCTACTGCCTATATCGCATCGGGCATTGTGGCGGTGATTTTCACCACTTCGACCATTTTCAATGCGCTGGGCAACTGGGCGTTTTATGGCAATCGTCCGGGTGTGCGCTTTGTCTTTGGCGCGGCATTCGGGCTTGGCGGGATTGCCTGCCTGTTTGCCAATCAGATTTACGCTTTGTCGCATAATCCTCATGCGATTACCGGCATGTTGCTGGCCCTGTGCGGGACGGCTGTGTTCAGCTGCGGCAACATGGTATCGGTCAAGCTGCATTCCATGGGCATTCCCAATCGCGATGCGGTTGCGCGCGGCATGGTTTATGGCACGGTGTTGCTGTTTATCTTTGCCACCTTGCGCGACCAGACACCGGTGATGCCGACCGACCCGATCTATATCGGCGGGTTGCTGTATCTTGCCATTCCGGGATCAGTAGTGGCGTTTATCGCCTATCTCGCGCTGGTCAACCGGGTTGGTGCGGGGCGTGCGGCCTATGTCACTGTCCTGTTCCCGGTTGTCGCCCTTACGGTATCGACCTTCCTTGAAGGCTATGTCTGGCCCCCGATTGGCGCGACCGGCCTTGCCATGGTGTTGCTGGGCAATATCACGATCTTTGCCAAACTGCCGAAATTCATCCGCCTTCCGGGAAATACCGCGCCGGTCAAATAACCCTCAATACCGGTCATCAGGCTTCAGGTCCGAAAATGGCGAGCAGCAAGATTGTTGCTCGCCTATTTTTTTGCGCATCACCGGGTCGTCCCCCGGCAAGCACCAGCCCCGACAAGCACCAGCCCCGACAAGCACCAGCAAAGAACGGACAAAATCATGCTCCCCACCGAAATCACGCCCAAACGCTTTGCGCTTGAAGAAAATCATCAATCAGGCAAACCTGTTTATCCGCAAGATGACAGCAACCGCCTTGCCACCACTGCCACCTCGCCCAAGGCCACGACCACCCGTCAGGGACATTTGCGCAAACAGGAAACCCGCCCCATGCCGACACAGCCACAACGCATGCCCGATCTCAGGATGGATGGAACAAGCTGGGCGATGTTGCTCATTCTTTCGGTTCTTTGGGGCGGATCGTTTTTCTTTACCGAAATCGCGCTTGTCGATCTTCCGCCCTTTACGCTTGTGCTGTGCCGGGTGACGATTGCGTCGCTGATCCTGTGGTGGGTGGTGTTGCTTCGTCACATCCCGATCCCGCGCGATCCGAAATTCTGGGGCGCGATTGTCATTATGGGGGCGTTTAACAATCTTGTGCCCTTTTCGCTGATTGTTTGGGGACAGACCCACATCGCAAGCGGCCTTGCCGCCATCCTCAATGCGACCACCCCGCTTTTCACCATCGTCATCGCCCATATCGCCACCGACAATGAAAAGCTCAATCTGCGCAAGGCGCTGGGTGTGCTGATCGGCTTTACCGGGGTGGTGGTGATCATCGGCCTGCCGGGTGGCGAAACCATTGCTGCCAAGGGCGAAAACGCCTTTAAACCGGCTTCTGCACTGGCACCGCTTGCCCCCTTTGCCATCCTGCTTGCGACATTCTGTTATGGCTGTACCGGGGTGTTTGGCAAACGGTTTGGCGGCATGAACCCGATCCTGACCGCAGCCGGCATGACCAGCGCCTCAAGCATCCTGCTGATCCCGCTTGCCGCGATCATCGACCGCCCCTGGACCCTGCCCGTGCCCTCCCCCGAAACCCTGATGGCAGTCTTTGGCATCGCCGCCCTTTCGACATCGCTTGCCTATATCCTCTATTTCGCGATCCTCAAGCGCGCCGGGGCATCCAACCTTCTGCTCGTCACCTTCCTGATCCCGGTCAGCGCGATATTGTTGGGCGTTGGTTTCCTTGGTGAAACGCTTCTGTCCCAGCACATCATCGGGATGGGCGTAATCGGGGTTGGATTGGCGGTGATTGATGGGCGGTTGGTGCGGCACCTTGGTAATAAAGATAACTAATGCGCATTATGCGCATTAACATTGACTTACTCTCTAGCTATACGCATAATGCGCATAACGAAAAGAAAGGAGGCCATGGATAGCAGGGAAATACTCAAACGGCTGAAAGATGACGGCTGGGAAATCGTTCGCACAAAAGGCAGTCATCACCAGCTTGCGCACCCGACAAAACCGGGCCGCGTGACAGTGCCTCATCCCAAACGGGATATCCCAAGGGGCACCGTCAAAAGCATTGAAAGGCAATCGGGTATTAAACTGCTGTAAAGGCTTCCCGGTTCCTTACGGGAAATGGGAAACAGGATGACAACAGAATGAAACAGACCTATTGGGGTTTGGTCCACACTGACGATGACGGCGGATTCGGGATTTCCTTTCCGGATTTCCCGGGTTGCGTCAGCGCAGCAGACACAATGACGGAATTGGTGGAGTTGGGTACAGAGGCCCTTAACTTCCACATTGAGGGCATGCATGAAGACGGCGAAGATATCCCCGCCCCCTCGCCGGTCGTCGAGCTTGATGATGGTGCGGTCGGCATTGTTGCGATTACCGCGACCATTCCGGGAAAAAAGCGCCGGATCAACTTGACGCTTGATGCCAACCTAATTGATTTAATCGAGGCAAAATACGGAAAGCGGGCAGTTTCAAGTTTCCTTGAGGAAGCTGGGCGGAAGGCGCTTTAGTGGTTGCAACGAAAAAGGGGGCACCCTTTTTCAAACAAGATGGACCTTGCCGACACCGAGCGAAAAAGGGGACTGTCCCCTTTTTCTAAATCAACCTACCGCACACGGAATCGGAGGAGACGATTTAACGATATCCTCCAAATCATCCCCAAGATTTGCGATATTCTCTTCTTTATATACTTTAGCCAAATCACCACAATTAGATAGCAAGTGCATCGCATCATTAAATGCTGAATTGAGGCTTGGGTCACTAGGTTTCGCTACAAGAAAGTAAACCTTAAACCTTTCATCAGCTTCTCTGACAGCAGATAATTGCCCCAGCCAACGATAAGCTTTTGAACTAATGTGCCCTTCATCAGACAGGTCAAATGAAACAGGCTCGAAACAATGCCAAATACCATTCTTGAACGCTTTTTTCACTGACAATTCGGCATATGGAGCTAGAATAGTTTTAGGTTGGAAAAAATTTAATATCTGCCGTGCTTCAAGATCCAAGTTGAACTTTTGCAATAAATCTTTCTCTGTTGTTTTGCTGCTCGCATTCTGATCATCAAACTTACCAACAAAACGATAAAATAACTTTTCCAACTCTCCAGAACTGCTTCTCGTCAAGCCACCGCGATCCTCGGCCCATTGGAAAGCACTAGCATCAGCTGGCAAAACTTTTTTTGCCAGTTGCACAGCAGTCTGCTCGCTTTCATATGGAAAGCCGTCAGCTAATTCGGCTTTTCGCTGAGAAAAACATCTATCAAGTACTTTAAGATATTTTCGAAAGGCGGCCTGATCCATATCTGGAAATATCTTACTGACACGCCCCACCGATTGACGGAATTTTGCCGAAAAAAATCGTTCCCCGGGGCAATGAACAACAACGCCTACATTGACGGCCTCACCGGATACTATGTCTGGAGTATATCTCAAAAGCGTATAAGTGTATCTATGCATACTAGGCTCCTTTAAGAACACGGGAAACCTCATTGATACAGCCGTCAATATTATCTCTAATCTGTTTCATCGCTAAAACTATATCATATGCCGTTTGATTATGCGATTGCCATGCAGGTGGTATAGCCGACAGATATGCATTTAGCCGTCCATCATTCAAGCTTTTCCATCTCTGAATATAATCGGAAAAATCTAAATGATTATTACCTTTGAGATTTCCGAAAAAGAGATGAGCAGATTCCCCATTCGCAAAGGAGGATAAGCCCCCCAATTTCCAAGGGACGATTCTCGTGAATAAGATCAAACCGCAAGCCACCGAGAACGCAAGTTCATGATCAATTATAGTCAATTTATCATTTGAAATTAAGCAATTAGGCTTATCATTTCGGCGATCTGGATTCTCTATTCCACCATCAAAAGCAAAAATGTTTGCGGCTTCCACAAGTTGTTGCTTATTCAACTTTGTAAAAGGCAATAAAACCGAACAATTCTCAATGCGTTTCGACCCAAATGCAATTTGAGAACTTTTCGCGCCAATGGCTCGAGCGGAAGAATCAGTTACTGAAGCAAGGAATTGTGGCGATAAAGAAACCAAAAATGGCTCCGGTACAGGTAGCCCCAAATCAGCAGCTAGAGCAGCAGATAGAGCTTCTACAATCAGAGCCTTAACTCCTGAATCACAAGATCCAGAAACCTTCATTACGACTTCTACTTCGTCACCGCCTTTGACGTTCTGTCCACATACAAGCCATGGCTCCGTCTTACCGTGTTCGGGCCTTATTCTTCCATCAAACCTAACAGCCTCAAGCAGATCCAACATTCAATAAAGGCTCTCTACTTTAGGTAAAAATAAAGTTCAAAAAAGGAGAAAATCACACAAACTTTCAACTGTAAATATCATTTACAATCTTGTGCAACCCATGAAAATCAATTAAGCGCCCAAACAGCAAGTAGGAGGGAATTGTAAAAATCAGCCTTTGAGCTGCTTTTTATCCTTGGGCTTTGCCCGGCGGACCGTTGCGCGGTTTGCGCAACGTCTCTCGAAAGCTGCCTGCGTCGCTTTCTCGTGAACCCACAGGGGTTAAGTCCTCTCCCCGCGTTAACCACATAACAGAAAAGCCCGATCCATCGGATCGGGCTTTTCTGTTATTGGTAGCGGAGGAGGGACTTGAACCCCCGACACGCGGATTATGATTCCGCTGCTCTAACCAGCTGAGCTACTCCGCCACAAGTATTTTGTGGTGTTCCGTATCGTTCGGAACGAGGCGGTTTTTAAGTCAGGGAGCCGTCCCCGTCAAGCGCCTTTTTGACGTTTTTGTCAAAAAAGATTTCACCTCAATCAACAGATGAAGTTTATCTGCCCTAGCCCGCCTTTCCGTATGAAAAGGTGGGCATTGGTAGCGCTGGAACGACTTGAACCCCCGACACGCGGATTATGATTCCGCTGCTCGCCTTGCGACCATGCCGCCTTATGCCGCCGTCGCGGTATTGCCGATCAGCTCCTCGCGGGTGATCCAGCCGCCGCCAAGGACGCGCTCGCCCTGATAGAACACACCGGCCTGCCCCGGGGCGATGCCGAACTGGGCATCATGGAGTTCGATGCGGGCTTCGCCGCGGGCTTCGGGGAAGACGGTTGCCGTGGTCGGCTGCATGGCCGAACGCAGTTTGACTTCGACCTCGACCCCGTTTTCATCGATCTGATCGCCATCAAGCCAGTTGAGCTCTTTGACATAGACCATTTTCTTGGCAAGGGCGGCCTTGGGACCGACCACGACCTGACGTTTTTCAGGGACCAGCTTGACGACATAAAGCGGTTCTGCCGTGCCCCCGATATTAAGACCGCGACGCTGCCCGACCGTGTAATGGATCAGGCCACGGTGATCACCCATGACATTGCCATCAAGGTCAACGATCTGACCCGGCTCGCCCGCTTCGGGACGGAGGCGTTCGACCAGACGGGCATATTTGCCATCCGGGACAAAGCAGATGTCCTGACTGTCGGGTTTGTCGGCAACTTCAAGACCAAACTTGGCGGCAAGGGCACGGGTTTCGGCCTTGCTCATCAGATGGCCAAGCGGGAAGCGCAGGAAATCAAGCTGTTCCTGGGTTGTGGTGAACAGGAAATAGCTTTGATCGCGGTTCGGATCAGCGGCACGGTGCAGCTGTGCCCGCCCATCAGCACCGAGTTTACGCTGCACATAATGGCCCGTCGCCATGCAGTCCGCGCCAAGGTCATAGGACGTTTCAAGCAGATCACGGAATTTGACGGTCTGATTGCATTTCACGCACGGGATCGGGGTTTCGCCGCGCATATAGCTGTCGGCAAAATCATCAATCACTTCTTCGCGGAAGCGTGATTCGTAATCGAGCACGTAATAGGGAATGTCGATATCCTCGGCCACTTTGCGCGCATCGTAAATATCGCGCCCGGCACAGCAGGATTTCGCACGGGTCGGTGCATTGGCACCCATATCATAAAGCTGAAGCGTGATGCCGACCACGTCATAGCCTTCCGATTTCAGAAGGGCCGCAACCGCGGAGCTGTCCACACCACCCGACATGGCCACAACCACGCGCGTGTCTTCAGGGGCCTTATCAAAGCCAAGAGAGTTCATTTTTCCCACCCATCTGCGGGTCAAGGCCGCAGCGACAAGAAGTTAATCCAAAAAGGCAACGGGCGGCATTTCCGCCACCCGCACGCAATATTTCGAGCTTATATAAGCGATGTTCGCCTATTTTGCCAGATCAAGTCCCATCTGCCAGAAATCGGCTTCAAGGCGGCTTGCCATGGCAAAGGTATCGACCAGACCATCGATGCGATCATGACCGCCGCGCTTGGCGACGGTATGTTCCAGCAAATCAATTTCTGCCTTAGCCACGTCCTGGAATTCGGCGGACGCATACATTTCAATCCATGCCCGGTACGGATTGCCATCCAGCCTTGTATCAGAACTTGCCATCAGCCGGTTTGCGATTTCGGCATAGCCAACCATACAGGGCATCAGGGCAACCTGAAGATCAACCACATCGCCCTGAACGCCGCGATCAAGCACATAGCGGGTATAGGTCACGCACGCACGTGCTTCGGGTTCGGCAATGATATCGGCCTCGGACAGGCCCCAGCCTTGGCAAAATTCAAGATGCAGGCTCATTTCCATATCAAGGATTGCATGCACGGTACCCGAAAACTGGCGCATGGCGGTCAAATCTTCGGCCTTGTAGACCGCAAGCGCATAGGCGCGCGAAAACTGGATCAGAAACAGGTAATCCTGGATAAGATAATGCTTGAAGGCCGCTTCGGGCAATGTGCCGGCACCAAGCTGTTTGACGAAGTCATGGCAGACATAGCTTTCCCAGGCGTCGGTTGCGCGCGCACGCAATTTTCCAAACAGGCTGTCGCCCGGAATGATATCGGTAAAGGTGGCGGTCTGGCTCATGGATGTTTCGTCCCGTTTTGCGGTATCGGCCATCATGGCGATGATGGCGGTCATTCAAACAAAAACAGACCAGCCCGCGCAAAGCAGGCTGGTCTAATATTTCGTGGTCAGGGTGCAGGCCGAAAGGCGCACGTCTCAACCCTTTCGAAATCAGTCTTCGCGTTCGTCGATCCAGGCCATCTGGATGGCTTCGAGAATCTTTTCGTTTGATTTCTCGGGATCGTCTTCGAAACCTTCAAGCTCGCAGACCCATTTATGCAGGTCGGTAAAGCGAAGGTTGAGGTTATCCTTGTCAGGATGGGCTTCCTCAAGCTCGATCGCGATGTCCTGAATATCTGTCCAACGCATATCCGTCTCCTTTGGTGCCCGGGGCGCAAAACACACCGGTCAAAAGAAGGTCAAACTTACTTGTCGACCATCATGTTGCGGGTCGCAGCCGGCAGCTTGACGCGCAGGCCGTCGAGTTCGTCGCTCATGATGATCTGGCAGCCGAGACGCGACGTCTCGGTCAGGCCGAAAGCAAGATCAAGCATGTCTTCTTCGTCTTCGGACGGCTCGTCAAGTTTGTCGAACCATTCTTCGTCCAGAACAACGTGGCAGGTCGAGCAAGCCAGCGAACCTTCGCATGCACCTTCAAGGTCAATGCCGTTCTTATGGGCAGCTTCCAGAACGGACAGGCCGTCGGCAACTTCGAATTCCTTTTCGGTGCCATCGGTCTCAACAAAAACGATCTTAGGCATCTGTGCCTTTCTCCTCGGTAATACTTTTCGTTCGATCTCTGTTTGCTGCGCTGCTTGTCACAACGCAATTGTCCGGCCCTGACCTTGGCGGTTGTTCGGGACAATCGCCGTACTTGACCGGTTTGTCAATTCCACCGGTGCCGATTAATTCACTTCATCGACATTTTGACCGGCAAGCGCCTGTCTGATCCGGCTATCCATTCGGGTTTCGGCAAAGGGTCGCGACGCATTTTCAAGGGCCTCGGCGGCCTCGTTAATCGCATCGCGATCGTCGCCGGCCATCGCCGTTTCAAGGGCGGAGATGGCGTTGTTGATACTGGTTTCGTCCTCGGCACTCAGAAGTGCACGGTCGGCTGCCATGGCTGCCCGGACCGCAAGGATATTGCGCCGTGCCTCGACCCGTGCTTCGGTCAGGACGCGCATTTCCATATCTTCGCGGGCATGGACCATACTGTCGCGCAGCATGTTGGCCATATCGGTTTCATTGATGCCATAGGTCGGCTTGACCGCAACTTCCTGTTCGGTGCCGGTGGTTTCTTCCCGTGCCGACACGGTCAAAAGGCCGTCGGCATCAACATTGAACTGCACGCGGATCCGTGCAGCACCGGCCGCCATTGACGGAATTCCGGTCAAAACGAACCGGGCCAGTGACCTGCACTGATCGACCATTTCGCGTTCGCCCTGCACCACATGGATCATCATGGCCGACTGGCCATCCTGATAGGTGGTGAATTCCTGGGCCTTGGCGACCGGGATCGGGGTGTTGCGGTCGATGACCTTTTCAACAATCCCGCCCATGGTTTCAAGACCAAGCGACAGCGGCGTGACATCAAGAAGAAGGTTGTCAGAGCCCCCCGTCAGCGCCTCGGCCTGAAGGGCGGCGCCAAGGGCCACGACCTCGTCCGGGTCAATATCAGACAGCGGTTCCTGTTCAAACAGATCGGCCACCGCCTTGCGCACCGCAGGCACACGGGTTGACCCGCCGACCAGTACCACGCCCTTGACATCTTCGGGCAGGATATCGGCATCATCAAGCACCTGCTCGGTGATCGCGATGGTACGCGATACCAGCTTGGCGATCATTGCTTCGAACGCGGTGCGGGTTACGGTATGGCTGGTCACCGCCCCGTTCAGATCGACAGATACTTCGACCGCATCCTGATCGGTCAGGCCTTCCTTGACCTTGCGTGCGGTTTTCAAAAGCCGTTTGGCGTCCGACGCATCCAGGGAATCGGCTGCACCGCCGTCCTTGCGCTCAGCCAGAAGATGTTCGGCAATGGCATGATCGAAATCATCCCCGCCAAGGGCGGCGTCACCGCCGGTCGCCTTGACCTGGAAAACGCCCTTTTGCATTTTCAGAAGCGAGATATCAAACGTTCCGCCGCCAAGATCGTAAACGGCGTAAAGCCCCTCTGCCCCGTTATCAAGGCCATAGGCAAGGGCGGCTGCGGTCGGTTCATTGACCAGACGCAGAACTTCGATCCCGGCAAGCTTCGCCGCATCCTTGGTCGCGGTACGTGCCCCGTCATCGAAATAGGCCGGAACCGTGATCACCGCCTTCTCGACCGGTTTATCAAGACCTTCTTCGGCGCGTGCGCGCAGGGCACGCAGAATATCGGCCGACACTTCAACCGGGGTCAGAACCCGCCCGCCAACATTGAGGCGCACCATCATCGGTTCACCCGCACCATCGTCGCTGCCTTCGGGAACTTCGACGTCATAGGGCAACGTACCGGCAACGGATTTGACATCCTCAAGCCCGCGCCCCATCAGGCGCTTGACCGAGGACACCACACGATTGGCATCGGTATTGATATGTTCGCGGGCGTCTTCGCCAACCACCGGTGCGTCATCGCCATAATAGACAACAGACGGCACAATCGCATTGCCACCGGATTTGTCGCGCAGGACTTCGGGTTTTTCGCCGCGTGAAATCGCAACGACCGAGTTGGTGGTACCCAGATCGATACCAACAGCGATCTGGCGCTCGTCCTCGTGGGGGAGCGGCGTTTCGCCCGGTTCGTGGATTTTAAGCAGAGCCATGAATTCTATCCGTATCGGTTATTTGAAATGATCAGGCAGCGGCAAGGCGCGATTTCTTCGCGCGCGCTTCCTCGGTCATTTTCATCAGGTATCTCAGGCGGGTGGTCAGTTTTTTGGCAACGTCATATGACTGTTGATCAAGTGCCTGGCCAAGGTCCTTTTCACAGGCGCGCGCCTGTTTGCGGGTATCCTTGATCATCGCATCGATGGTGATCCTGTCATCGGCATCATCAAGTGCCTCGCGCATTTCCATCGCTTCCATCAGAAGTTCCGGATCATTGACAGTATGGCCTTCGCCGCCTTCGGGTTCGATCCCGGCCAGACGCAACATGTAATGGGCGCGCGACACCGGGTTTTTAAGAGTCTCGAAAGCCTCGTTCAGGCTGGCAGCCTGCTGGGAAGACAGAGCCTGCTCGCGACCGGATTTCGATGCAAAACGGTCGGGATGCAATTGCTGCTGCTGTTTGAGGTAGGTTGCCTCCATCGCGTCGATATCAACGTCAAAGGACCGTTCCAGACCGAACCGTTTGAAATGGTCGAGCTGACCCGGGGCCTGAATGGCGTTGCAGGTATCACAAAACAGTGCGCTGACTTCGACCGGCCCCTTGCAGGACCAGCAAGCTTTGTGTGCCGGATGTTCTGTATTGCTCACGCGATGCACTTCCGAGGATTAAAACAATAACAAATCAGTCAAAAGGCAGCCGGGACTATGGATCAGGCCGCCCTTTTCAGCCGATGGCCCCGGCGATGAAACCGGGGCCATGACCAAACAGAAAGCAGGGAAAGCCCGGCCGATCAGACGTGGAAGGATTCCCCGCACCCGCAACGACCTTTTTCGTTGGGGTTACGGAAGACGAAACCTTCTTCCATCTTGTTGACCTCGTAATCCATCTCCGTGCCGAGCACGAACATGATGGCTTTCGGGTCGATCAGGATTTTCACGCCGTCTTCCAGCTCGACAACTTCTTCGAAGCCGCTGGCATCGTCAGCATATTCAAGCGTGTAAGACAGGCCCGAACACCCTTTGCTGCGCACACCAAGCCGAATGCCGTGCGACGGTTTGCCGCGGCTATCAAGCAACGCCTTGATGTGATCAAGGGCAACTGGCGTGACAGAAATCGGTGACGGTAAAGCCATGGTATTCTCCCAAATTCCGGAAAACGTGGCGGTTGGGACGCTGCTTATTCAGCAGCGTCAGCCGCACCGTTTTTGGATTTGTAGTCGCTGATGGCTGCCTTGATGGCATCTTCAGCGAGGATCGAGCAGTGAACCTTGACCGGCGGAAGCGCCAGTTCTTCAGCAATCTGCGAGTTTTTGATCGAACCGGCTTCATCAAGCGACTTGCCCTTGACCCATTCGGTGATCAGCGAGCTCGACGCAATCGCCGAACCGCAACCAAAGGTCTTGAACTTTGCGTCTTCGATGATGCCTTCCGGGGTGACCTTGATCTGCAGCTTCATGACGTCGCCGCAAGCCGGTGCACCAACAAGGCCGGTACCAACAGACAGTTCGTTCTTGTCCATGGAACCAACGTTGCGCGGGTTTTCGTAATGGTCGATCAGCTTTTCACTATAAGCCATGATTTCTCTCCAATCTTCTTGTGGTCTCTCGCGAGACAATGACGTTTATTCAGGCGCTTCTTAGTGCTCAGCCCATTCGATCGACTTGAGGTCGATACCTTCCTGGGCCATTTCCCAAAGCGGGCTCATCTCGCGGAGACGCTCGACCGCAGTGCAGATCGCATCGACAGCGGTATCGAGTTCTTCCTTGGTGGTGTAACGGCCGATGCCGATACGAAGCGAGGTATGTGCAAGTTCTTCGTCAACGCCAAGCGCACGCAGAACATAGGACGGCTCAAGCGATGCAGAGGTACATGCCGAACCCGACGAAACCGCAATGTTCTTGATGTCCATCAGAAGGCTTTCGCCTTCGACATAGGCAAAGGAAACATTAAGGTTGCCACAAACGCGTTCTTTTTCGTCGCCATTCAGATAAATGTCGGCAAGACGATCACGGAAACGCTGCAAGGTGTAATCACGCAGTTCAGCGATACGGGCGTTTTCTTCGGCCATTTCGTTGGACAGAATGTCACATGCCTTGCCAAGACCCACGATCAGCGGGGTCGGAAGCGTACCCGAACGCATGCCGCGTTCCTGACCACCACCGGTGATCTGGGCAATAACGCGAACGCGCGGACGACGGCGGACGAACAGCGCGCCGATGCCTTTCGGACCATAGATCTTGTGACCGGAAATCGACATCAGATCGATATTCATGTCTTCGACATCAAGATCGATCTTGCCAACGGCCTGTGCGCAATCGGTGTGGAAGAACACTTTGCGTTCACGGCAGATGGTACCGATTTCTTTCAGCGGCTGAATAACACCGATTTCGTTGTTCACGCCCATGACGGAAACAAGTGCGGTTTCATCGGTGATCGCAGCCTTGAGTTCTTCAAGGTCGATCAGGCCGTTTTCCTTAACGCCAAGATAGGTCACTTTGTAACCTTCCTGCTCAAGGTGACGGGCACTGTCGAGCACGCATTTATGCTCGGTCACGACCGTGATCAGATGCGGCTTTTTCTTGCCATAGAACTTCATCACACCTTTGAGTGCGAGGTTGTTCGATTCAGTCGCACCAGAGGTAAAGATGATTTCCTTGGCCGATGCGCCAATGATCTTGGCAACCTGGGCACGGGCGACTTCAACGGCATCTTCGGCTTCCCAGCCAAAGCTGTGGTTGCGGGAATGCGGGTTACCGAACTTCTCGGTGAAATACGGCAGCATCGCTTCGACGACACGCGGGTCGGTCGGCGTCGTGGCCTGGTAGTCCAGATAGATCGGCTTTGCTTTAAGCTCGTTCATATTTAAGGCTTCCTCACTCACTCTCTTGTCAGGCAGCGTGACGCGCTTTCTTACGCGCTGCATTGCCCCTCATCCGGCTCCAAACACGGATAAATGTATCAATATCTTCGTCGGTGGTTTCCAGTCCCAGACTGACCCTGATGGCCGATCCGGCATCGGAAACCCCCATTTCCTTAAGCACGTGGCTTTCACGTACCTTGCCTGACGAGCAGGCTGATCCCGAACTGATGGCCACACCTGCCAGATCCAGCGCCATAACCTGGGTTTCCCCCGGCATTCCTGGCAAGATCAGGCAACTTGTATTCACCAGTCGCTCCGTTCCCTTACCAGCGATCAGAAGCTCAGGCGCCTCTGATGCCAATTCCGTTTCAAGGCGGTCGCGCAAGGCCGCGACATTCGCCATGTTCGCCAACTGGGCCCCTGCCCGTTCGGCCGCGGCGCCAAAGCCCGCAATGCCCAGAACGTTTTCGGTGCCGCCACGGCGGTATTTTTCCTGTCCACCGCCCCGGATCTGCGGCACCAGCATTACGCCGGGCGCGATCGCCAAAGCGCCAATTCCTTTGGGTCCGCCGATCTTATGGGCCGAAACCGACACTATATCAACCAGCAAGCGCCCCATATCCACCGGCAGACGGCCCAATGCCTGAATGGCATCACAATGGACCTTTGCCCCGTATTCACGCGCCAGCAGCGCCACTTTGGCCACCGGCTGGATCACGCCGGTTTCATTATTGGCCAGCATGACCGATACCAGAACCTTCTGCCCGGCAGCCGATGCTTCTTTCAGCATCGCCTCCAGCGCATCAAGGTCAACCACACCATTGCCATCAACCGGAATGCGTTTTGCATCCACGCGCCCCTCTATGACAGAGGGATGTTCGATGGCACTGGTAAAGACAGTAACGTCTTCAAGTCCGTTCAGCGCCAGGTTGTTGGCCTCGGTCCCGCCGCTGGTGAAAATGATCCGTTCGGAATCACCGCCCACCAGATCCGCGATGGTGCGCCGGGCATGATCGACGATCTTGCGCGCGGCACGTCCGCTGGCATGAACCGATGACGGATTACCTGCAACATCCATCGCAGCGATCATGGCCTGCCGTGCCTCGGGGCACAGCGGCGCGCTTGCGTTGTAGTCGAGATAAACCTGGTCGGCCATCAGTTTGTAATCATCCTTATTCGCATCTGCTCTCGATATAGAGGAGCATTTACTGTGCCGCAACCTGTGACGGCTCTTCTATTTGAGTTGTTTTGCCCGGGAAGACCCGAAGCGATCCGCTGACATTGCGATCCACAACATCTGCAAGGCTAACCGATGCAAGATACAGATAAATCTGGTTGCCCAGTTCTTCCCACAATTCATGGGTCTGACAGCGGCCCTTGTTGGCCTTGCAGCCCTTGGGCGATCCGGACTTGCAACGGGTTGCGCGGATCGGTTCGTCAACAGCCAGAATGACATCGGCCACGCGGGTTTCATCGGCCGTTCGGGCCAAAAGATAACCACCACCCGGGCCGCGCACGGAACGGACAAGCCCGCCTTTGCGCAATTTGCCAAACAGCTGTTCAAGATAGGACAGCGAAATTTCCTGACGGTCCGCAATATCGGCAAGTGCGACCGGTCGGTCCTTGCTGCTTTCAGCGAGATCGACCATCGCCATAACGGCATAGCGGCCTTTGGTACTCAGCTTCACGGTGCGTCCTCCTGCCTTGTTGCCTGAGTTCGGGTTTACCCGGACCTGGCAGCGGGCTTTTCATTCGACTTTGCGCGATAGGCGCCAATTATTCCGACGATGCGACGATGCGCGGTTTTTCCGGCGTCACATCACCACCCGGTGTTCCCGCTGCGCCGGTTTTTTCGGCTTCGAGTGCCGTTACCTGATTGCGCAGCGACTGTACCTCGCGGCCAAGCTCTTCAAGGGCGCGCGCCACCGGATCGGGCAGATCACCAAGCGGCGTACCATAGGCACAGAAACGATCATCGGCCTCGCGGCGAACGATCTTGGCGGGGATACCCACCACAGTTGCCCCTTCGGGCACTTCGGAAAGCACAACAGCATTGCCGCCGACACGGGCATTCTTGCGCACGGTGAACGGACCAAGGATCTGTGCCCCGGACCCGACAATCACACCATCTTCAAGTGTCGGATGGCGTTTCAGGCCGCGCTGCCCGTCGCTATTCACACTGGGCGACGTCCCGCCAAGGGTTACCCCCTGATACAGGGTTACGTCATCCCCGATCTCGGCGGTTTCGCCAATCACAACACCCATGCCGTGATCAATGAAGAACCGCTTGCCGATGGTCGCACCTGGATGGATTTCAATCCCGGTCAGCCAGCGCATGATCTGCGAAAGAAAACGCGCCGTGATGCGGAAACCGCGCTGCCAAAGCCAGTGTGTGCCACGATATCCCATGATCGCATGAAACGCCGGATAACAGAGCGCGATCTCCCAGCGGGAGCGTGCCGCGGGGTCGCGGGCAATCATCGCGTCAATTTCCTGACGAATTAGCTTGAACATGGGGCGGTCCACTGTGTAATTAGTACCTTCGATTCCCGGCAGCCACGCCTACGCCCGGCCTCGCGACACTCGCAAGATCGGGTTTTGTCGGCACCATCGGGTTAGCCGGAATATAGGATAACCGAGTAACTTGGTCAAGTATTTGCCCAAAGCAATTTATGCGCAAAGACGAAAAAACTTACAAAAAGACTCGGATATTTTTGTTACACACTTCATTCCATTCGTGGACAGGAGCAGTCTGATCCATGCCTGAGGTCATTTTTAACGGCCCCGAAGGTCGCCTTGAAGGTCGCTATCACCATAACGGCGCTGACGATTCGCCCATCGCACTTATCCTGCATCCGAACCCCCAGCAGGGTGGCACAATGAATAACAAATTGTGCTTTAACATGTTCAACATGTTCAAGGATCGCGGATATTCCGTCATGCGGTTCAACTTCCGCGGCGTCGGACGTTCGCAGGGCGTTTACGATCAGGGCATCGGTGAACTCTCGGATGCGGCATCTGCACTTGACTGGATGCAGACCTATAATGCCAATGCGCGCGCAACCTGGGTTGCCGGCTATTCGTTCGGTTCGTGGATCGGCATGCAGCTTTTGATGCGCCGCCCGGAAATTGACGGCTTTATTTCGGTTGCAGCCCCGGCAAGTGAATATGACTTCACCTTCCTGGCCCCCTGCCCGTCATCAGGCATCCTGATCCACGGATCACAGGATACCAACATCCCGGTTGCCTCGGTCAACAAGCTTGCCGACAAGCTCAATGCCCAGAAAGGCATCGAAGTCGACATGTGCACGATTGACGGTGCCGATCACTATTTTGCCAAACAGCAAGATGACGTGATCAAGCATTCGATCGCCTATCTCGACAAGCGCGGCGCATAACTGCCCGCCAGCATGTCTGACGATCTCGAAATCAAGGCCGCCTGATCAGGCGGCCTTTTTCGTTGGATAAAGCTTCCCGCCACAGCACGGCGCAGGCACCCCGGTCGTCCCCGGAAAACTGAGCGGCAAGCCGCGCAAGTGGCGCACGGCAAGATAACCAAAGCATTCCGCCTCGACCGCATCACCATCCCAGTCAAGGTCATCAACCGGACGCACCGGCACGCCAAGACGACTTGCAAGCGTTTCCATCACATATTGATTATGCCGCCCGCCCCCACAGACAAACCAGCTTTTGGGCGCGACTGGCAAATGGTTCACCCCCGCGACGATGGCGGCAACCGTACAATTGGCAAGCGTTGCCGCACCGTCAGAAACATTCAGCCTTGCCTCGGCCACCAGACCGTCAATCCGCGCAGCCATGTCTTCGCGGTCCAGTGATTTTGGCGGCACACGGTCGAAATAGGGGTCTTCAAGGAACTTGATTTCGACCATCGGGTCCGCCGTTCCGGACGCCGCCGTCGCACCATTCAGATCAACCGGATTGCCGGTATGGCGCAACATCCAGTCATCAAGACGTGCATTGCCCGGCCCGCAATCAAAGGCCAAAAGATCCGCCCCATCCGCACCATCGCCAATCCAGGTAACATTGGACACGCCACCGATATTAAGTACCGCCACCGGCGTTTCGACCCCGGCACTTTTCATCAGAGCGGCATGATAGATCGGGGCAAGGGGCGCGCCTTCGCCCCCCGCAGCAACATCGGCCAGACGGAAATCGGCGACCACCGGAATGCCGGTTTTTTCCGCCAGCATATGCGGCGTTCCGATCTGACGGGTCAGCCCCGATGCCGGTTCATGAAACACGGTCTGCCCGTGAAAGCCGATAATCCCGATATCGCCGGGCAACATACCCGCCTTGGCCAACAACATGTTAACGGCATCAACATGAACCTGCGTCAAATCATCCGCCACGACATGTTCGGAATTGGTGGCACTGCGATTGCCGAAACATTCGCGCATCCGTTCGCGCAGTTCCGGCGCATAGGGCACAAAAACAGACTGATCAAGACGACGCACATCAATGCCATCGGTTTCGATCAGAGCCGCATCGACACCATCAAGTGACGTGCCGCTCATCATTCCGATTGCCGTGATCCAGTCTTGTGTCATGTCGTGCCTCGTAATTCGATAAGACCGGCAGCTTATCGTTGAACATCAAAACGCGACAAGGATGAATTCGCAGGTGGATCATTGTGCGTTACGTCAAACTTGACTCCCGCCAACCTACCTGTTAGTAGGTTGGCATGGACACGAAAACAGCACTTCTTGATTCAGCAGAGACAATCGCACGTCAGCGCGGTTTTGATGGTTTCAGCTATGCGGATTTGTCAGCAGCCGTTGGCATCCGCAAAGCCAGTATTCATCATCACTTCCCAACCAAGGCTATCCTTGGTCAGGCGATGATGGAACGCTATCGGATTTCATTTGATGATGCCCTGTCTGAAGTCAAACGCGGTACGAACAGTGCCGCAGACCGACTTCGTGGTTACGTCGGGCTGTATCAAGACGCACTTCAGGGCGGGAAAACAATCTGCCTTTGCGTGGCGCTGAGTTCGGATCGAAACAGTCTTGATGACGCAACATTGAACGAGATTTCACGCTTTCATGCCATGAGCCTCGCCTGGCTTGAAACCCTGTTTGATGATGCGAAGTCAGATGGGTCGATCAAAAATGTGACGGATAGCAAATTGGAAGCTGCACAATGCCTTGCACTTGTCGAAGGCGCACAGCTAATGGCCCACGCCCAACAGGATGTTGATGTTTTCATATCGGCAACTGCACTTTTGCTGGCGCGAGTCAGCGCCTGAGATAATCGACGAACCAAACACTCGAAATGACGACAGCCCAAGAGACCCGTCGTCATTTTTTAACCCCACACAACCTTCCAACTAGTAGGTAGCATCCTATGACCTTTGAAAATAAAACTGCAATCATCACCGGCGCCGGTTCAGGTATCGGCCTTGAAGTTGCCAAACGCCTTCACGATGCAGGTGCAAATATCGTGATGAATGGCCGCAACGCCGAGAAACTTAAGGCGGCGTCAGAAACCATTTCGAATGCATCAGATCGCATTAAACTGGTAGCAGCTGACATTGCCCTGCCAGAAACGGCTAACAAGCTGGTTGAAGTCGCCGAGGATGCCTTTGGCGGGGTGGATATCCTGATCAACAATGCCGGTGTGTTTGAGCCCAAACCGTTCCTCGAACTCAGTGAAGCCGACTATGACCGGTTCGTTGATATCATCCTGAAGGGTAAGTTTTTTGCCGCCCAAGCCGCTGCCAAATCCATGATCAAGCAAGGTGGCGGCAACATCGTGCAAACCGGATCGATCTGGGCGCTGCAGGCGATTGGCGCGACACCGTCGGCGGCCTATTCTGCGGCAAATGCCGGTGTTCATCAGATGGTCAAAAACCTCGCGATCGAACTTGCCCAACACAATATCCGTATCAATGCAGTCGCCCCTGCGGTTGTGGAAACGCCTGTTTACAACACGTTTATGACTGATGAGCAGGTCAAGGAAGTCCTGCCGGGCTTTAACAGCTTCCACCCGCTAGGTCGTAACGGGCAACCCGTCGATATCGCCGAGGCCATTCTGTTTTTGGCCTCCAGTCAGGCATCATGGATTACGGGAACGGTTCTGCCGGTTGATGGCGGCGTGATGGCCGGGCGTAATTAATCCGCATTGGCAGCCCAGGTCTTTAAGATCGAATTTGGGCTGCCGTTTTTGTCCCCGCCCCTGATGCAAAAGGGAGAGACGTTATGTTGTTGAATGCTGATTTCACAAAAAGGGTAGTTATTCGGCCTGATGATTATAAATGGCAAAAATCGCCAGCCAATGGCGTAGAGCGCATGATGCTTGATCGCATTGGTGATGAAGTGGCGCGTGCCACCACCATCGTTCGTTTTGCCCCGAATTCCTACTTTGACGCCCATAGTCATGATGGTGGCGAGGAAATCCTTGTCCTTGATGGCGTATTTTCCGACGAAACCGGTGATTATGAAGTCGGTAGTTACCTTCGAAATCCAATTGGCACCCGCCACAAGCCGTTCACCAAGGATGGCTGTACGATCCTTGTGAAATTGCATCAGTTTGATGCGGGTGACAAAGCGCAAATCAAGATCGACACCAAGAATGCGACCTTCCTGCCCGGCATCGCGCAGGGGCTGTCGGTTTTGCCGCTTCATGAATACGGCACAGAACACGCCGCATTGGTGCGCTGGCAACCGGGCACCCAGTTTTCCGCTCATCGTCATTGGGGCGGCGAGGAAATTTATGTGATCGAAGGCACGTTTGCCGATGAACATGGCGCCTATCCGCAGGGAAGTTGGCTGCGCAGCCCGCATCTCAGTTCCCACGCGCCTTACACCGACGAAGGATGCCTGATTTATGTAAAAACCGGGCACCTGCCTGAAGCGGCCTAATGTGGAAAAAACACATCTGAAAACCGAGATGGGCAACTGATGTTGGTTGCATCGTTGCCCATTTTGCTATGAATGTGCTAGATCATCGCCTCCGCACTTTGGGCGGGTCGAATTTTCTATCACAACCAACATAGCGCAAAAAACCATGACTGAACTGAAGTCTGATTTTCTCCGCGTCATGCATGACCGCGGTTACATCCACCAATGTACTGATCTTGAAGGCCTTGATGCCTATGCATCGGAAAATACGGTGGTGTGCTATGTGGGTTATGACTGCACCGCAGACAGCCTTCATGTCGGATCGCTTGTATCGATCATGATGCTGCGCTGGTTGCAGAAAACCGGCCACAAGCCGATCGTTCTGATGGGGGCCGGCACCACGCGTGTTGGCGATCCGACCGGCCGTGATGATGCGCGCCCGGTTCTGACCGACGAAGTCATCGCCACCAACATGGCGGGCATCAAGAAGGTCTTCCAGCAGTTCCTGACGTTCGGCGATGGCCCGACCGATGCGGTCATGGTCAACAATGCCGACTGGCTCGACAAGCTGAACTATATCGAATTCCTGCGTGATTTCGGTCGCCATTTCTCGGTCAACCGGATGCTGAGCTTTGACTCGGTCAAGCTGCGTCTGGAACGCGAACAGTCGCTGAGCTTCCTTGAATTCAACTATATGATCCTTCAGGCCTATGACTTTGTCGAACTGAACCGCAACTATGGCTGCATGTTGCAGATGGGCGGATCGGATCAGTGGGGCAATATCGTCAATGGTGTTGAACTGGGTCGTCGCGTTGACGAGAAATCGCTGTTTGGTCTGACGACCCCGCTGATGACCACCGCATCCGGTGCAAAGATGGGCAAAACCGCGGCGGGTGCCGTGTGGCTGAACGAAGAACGCCTGTCGTCCTATGACTATTACCAGTTCTGGCGGAACACCGAAGATGCCGACGTCATCAAGTTCATGCGCCTGTTCACCGAGATGTCGCTTGAACAGATCGACGAATACGCAAAACTTGAAGGCTCGGAAATCAACGAAGCCAAGAAAGTTCTGGCATTCGAGGCCGTCAAACTTTGCCGCGGCGAAGAAGCAGCCCTTGCCGCTGCTGAAACCGCACGCAAAACCTTTGAAGAAGGCGTTCTGGCCGACGATCTTCCGACCGTGGAAGTCGCCAAGGCCGATCTTGATGCCGGCATCCCGGCCTTCGATCTGTTCCGTCGTGCCGATCTTGCCAAATCCGGTGGTGATGCACGCCGTCTGATCAAGGGCGGCGGTGCAAAGATCAATGACGAAAAAGTCAGTGACGAAAATGCCAACATCACCGCAGATGCAGTGAATGCCGATGGCGTGATCAAGGTGTCTGCTGGCAAGAAACGCCATGTCCTGATCAAGCCGGTCTGATCACATATATCCGGTCAAAATTTTAAAAAGCCCCGTGCAATTTGCGCGGGGCTTTTTCCGTTTGTTAGCGCTGACATCGTCCCGTTTCCGGACCGATCAACTTGATTGGTCCGGCCTTACCCCGCCTGGACCTTAGCCCGGCTCGGCACCGGTGATCAGGTTGCGAAGCACGCCGGGCACAAATGTCGAAAGCGGATTGACCGTCACATCAGGTTCGCCAAGGTCGCCTTCGATGGTGTAGGTCGGCGCAAAGATGCCCCCGCCTTCTTCCCCCACCAGAAGATCGCCAAGGATCGGGATCACGCCAAGGGCCGAATTGATGGCATAGATCGGCACAATCGACCCGGCCAGACGGATTTCGGATTTTGCCAGATCAATCGATCCGTTCGCGGTAACACCAACCGCGGTGCCGTTGGCAGCGACCTTTGACAAGGTCAGCACATCATTCACATAGGTGAAATCGCCATTCAGTTCGGTAAAGGAAATGCCGTTTCCTTGCAAAACGTCGCTGAGCCCCGAAAGAGACGCCGCCCCCAGGACACGTGCGGCAATCGGTGCGTTGACGACACGGAAATCGCCGATCTTGACCGATCCGGTAAAGGGCTGGGCAAAGTCGCTTTCATCGACCGTGCCTTCGACCGTCATGTTCCCGCCCAGAAGGTTTTCATACATATCAAGCGCTCGCAGGAATTTACCGGCATCTTCGGCCGTCAGACTGACTTTACGGGTGGAAAAATCATCGCGGCTGACCTGTGCAAATATGGTGGCCCGGTCCGCCAGCGAACCATTCAGAACCAGCCGGTCCCATTCCTGTCCGACAACATGGATCGATCCTTTAACATCGCCAAACAGTTCGCCATTGGCCATCACCATCTGTTCGATATCGAGGAAGATCTCGGTCGTTCCGCCTTCGCGGCTGGCGCGTTGTCCGATGCCGCCGCTGTTTGGTGCCTTGGCATCCTTTGGCTTGCCGGTATCTTCGGCGTCATCCGACAGGATCCAGGGAGTTGCGATCAGCTGACGGGCGGTGATTTCGATTTCGCGATTTTCATTATTCTGCCGGAAGGTTACCTTGCCATCATTAAGCAGCGGCTCCGCCCCCTTGAGCAGGAAGCCGCCACCGGTCAGATTGACAATGACATTGCGTTTTTCCGACGGTCTGGTGTCGCTGCCTTCTGCGGGTTCAGGCGATGTTTCATCCTCGACAAACGGTCGTAAGTCAAACTGCGCCCCGCGCAGGTCCACCAGCATCCTGTCATCATTGGCAAGCCTGATCGTTCCCGAAAGACCGGTATTTTCACGAAAACGGGTATTGTCGATTTCAAAGGACCATTGATCGGCAATCGGGTTTTCACCGCGCCATTTGCCCGTGCCGGACGCCACCAGTGCCGGTGCCATCACCGCAAAGGATTTAAGCGTGCCGCCACCTTCATAACGCACAGCCACATCAAAGCTTGCCTTGGCTTCGGCACCGGGTTGTTTGGTGTAGTTGACCCGTTCCATCGGAAGCGTGATGGCAACATCATTCAGCGCCACATCCCCCTTGATCTCGACCCGGTCATCCAGAACCCTGATTTCGAGCTTGCCCTTGCCCATCCCGGCAAGATAGGGCGCAACATCAAGTTCCACATCAGGCATCACCGCCAGATCAAGATCGCCAGACAGGCTATAATGGCTGCGGATTTTGGCCGCGGTATCAAAACTTTCAACCCAGTTGATCGCGGTTTTGCCCTTACCGATCGATGCCGTACCGGTCAGTTCCAGCCCCTTGGTGTTGACCTGAAGTTCGAAACTGCCGTTATTGACATCAAGTTCGCGGAACGCGTTGGTGATGCTGGCCTTTTGAATGCGCGATGCCGCCGCGACCTCGACATCGTCGAATGTCACATCGCGCAGCAACGGGAAATTCAGGCGCACGCGGGTCGCCTGTTCACCAGCAATCTGGGCCGGATCAATGCCAAGGCGGGTGGCAAATCCAAGCGGCTGCGCTTCGATCAGTTCAAGCGCCTTGCGCGCACTGCCATTGGCGACCACTTCGATTTCGGCAAGCGGGACCGGTTCGTCAAGCTTGGTGAACAGGATGCTGGCATCCGTTACAGTCAGCCCGTCTGCCTGTCCGCGATCAACATAGATATTGAAACTGGTTTCATCGAATTCGGCACGGCCACCGGCATCATGCACATCGGGCATATCCCCCAGATAATGCACCGTGACACCGGACATCGTCATCTGTCCGCCCAGCGCATCAAGCACCACGTCGCCGGCGTCATCCTGATGAAGTTCGGTATGCAGGGTGGCCTGATGAACGATGCCGTCCGACAGGTTGGTCACAACCCAGATACGGGCATCTTCGCCAACCGATTCCGGCCAAAGCCGATCCAGATCATCTGTGGCCACATCGGTTGCCTTGGCATCCAGACTGAGCTGCCATTTGCCAAACGGATCAAGCACGACACCGGTAACCGATGCCGTGGCATCCCCGACATTGAGCGTCACGTCATCAACACTGAACCGGCCCGGCACATAGCTTGTGACGATTTTGCCGTCATTGACCCGATAGGTCGCGCGGATTTCGGATGGCAGGGAAATCACCCCGCTTCCGACTTCCAGATCGGTCGCAGCAGAAACCAGCTTTCCACTGACATCATATTTGGCACGGATTACCCCCGAAACCGGGACATAGGCATCGCGCATCGGTTCAAAGATGTCAGAGATGCTGACCAGATCGGAAAGCTCCACCTCGCCGATGCGGGCTTCGAGATCGATTTCACCGCTGCTTGTGCTGTAATCGCCGGTCACATTGACCCGGGTCGACAAGGCACCTGCACTGACCTGCAAGGAGGCTTCGGCCCCGATGCCAAGCGGCTTGCGCGACAACAGAATTTCCGCCTGCGGCGCGGCCCAGACGATGCCAAGCTGTTCATCGCGCACCTGCAGGTCGGCATTTACAATCCCGAAACTTTCGAAATAGGCCGCAGCCGGGAAATCGGTGCGTTCGCCAGACAGGATCGAGACCACATCGCGCAGGATTTCGCTGCCGGATCTTTCAATCGGCGCGGTTGCCACATCGGTTTCATCATCGGGTGTTTGCGGTGCGGACTGTATTTCGGTGTTTTCGGGAAGAACCGGCTGTGCAGCGTCACTTTCGGGCAAATCGATTGTGACCGACGCCCCCCGCCCGCTGTCATAAACCGGGTCTTGCGGTTCGACGGGTGCGCCTTCGTCCGGTCCGGCAAGTGGTGCTGTCCCATCGGGGTTTTCGGCGACATAGCCGATATCGATCTGACCATTGGCGCGGCGTTCCAGGCGAATGCGCGGCCCGATCAGGTTCAATTCACGAAGTGCGAGAACCCCTTCAAACAGGGCCTTGCTGGAAAACACCACGTCTGCTTCGGGAATATGGAGCAGTTCACGATCATCCCCGCCAATGATCACCACATCGCGCAAACCGACATCAAATTTTTCGGCCCATCCGCGCCAGCGCAAAACGACGTCACCAACAGACAGCCGGTTTTCACCCATCGACTTGTTAAGATGATCAACGATATAGGGGGTAATGCGGTGCAGGGACACAGGTTCCTGAGACAGTCGCCAGATGGTGACTGCTGCAAATACGCCAACAAACAGCACGACCGCCGACAAAATCAGCGCCAGCCATCCAGCAAAGCTTTTAACGAGGCGCACCCTTATTTATCCTGTTTTCCTGATATCATATGTCGCAATAGCACCACTGCACACGTTCTGACCGGTGTTTCCGTTCTGCAAGACGAAACAGATATCACCGGAACTGCCAGTATTGATCTAATCCCTTTTTGTCCGATCGCAGAAAAGCTACATAGAGACAGTCACCCGTATGATCGGGGTTGCAATCTCCTTGCCAAGAGCATGCAATCAGGCACAAGTTTGTGCATAGCCCGGTTCGTTACCTTTTCGCAATACAAGGAAAGCAAAAAGTGTCTCTTTCCTGGATTTCACAGGACCTGCCCCAACCCTTTGATGCCGAACGTGTTGCCAATGCGTTTGAACGATGGAACGCCCTTGGCGATCGCCCGGCATTTGAAAGTCTGGCATCCAAAATTGGCGATATTGCGTCCAATCCCCAAAGCAAGGCGGTTTTGGCAGCCCTGTTTGGTAACAGCCCCTATCTGACCAATCTGTGCCTGCGCGATCCCGACATTGTTTGCGAAGTATTCGAAAGCGGCCTTGATCATGCCTTTGCCATCGCACTCGATCCGGTGCAGCAAAGTGCGGATGCCCGTGATCTTGACCAGGCGACAACAATGTCCACGGTGCGCAAGGCAAAACGCCGGGCCGCACTGGTGATTGCGATGGCCGATATCTGCAAGGCCTGGCCGCTGGATAAAGTCACATCAGCGATCAGCGAAACTGCGGAAACCACACTTGATTTCACCATGGCCCATTGCCTGTGTGCGATGGCGCGCCAGCGCAAATATGACCTGCCCAATCCCCAGAACCCGCTTGAAGGATCGGGGATCTTTGCGATCGGCATGGGAAAACTGGGTGCGGGTGAACTGAACTATTCATCCGATATCGACCTGATCTTCCTGTATGATCAGGATATTGTCACCTATCTTGATGAGGATCGCCTGCAACAGGATCTGGTGCGCATGGTGCGTGACATCACACGCGTGATGGAAGAACGCACCGGCGACGGCTATGTGTTTCGAACCGATTTGCGCCTGCGTCCCGATCCGGCATCGACCCCGCCGATCCTGTCGATGATTGCGGCTGAAACCTATTATGAAACGGTGGGGCAGAACTGGGAACGTGCGGCCATGATCAAGGCCCGCATTGTTGGCGGCGACCGGGCGGCCGGCAACGAGTTTCTGGAAATCCTGCGACCGTTCGTATGGCGCAAACATCTCGATTTCCTTGCCATTCAGGACATCCATTCGATCAAGCGCCAGATCAATGCCCATAAGGGCGGCAGCAAGATCAACATTCCCGGCCATAACATCAAGCTTGGCCGCGGCGGCATTCGCGAGATCGAATTTTTCGCCCAGACACAGCAACTGATCTGGGGCGGACGCGAAGTTGCGCTGCGTGGCAAGGCGACATGTGACACATTGCGCGCACTGACCAAATTCGGACAGGTATCCGAGGAAGTCCGCGATGAAATGCTGGCGGCATATGAATTTCTGCGCACGGTCGAACACCGGCTTCAGATGATCAATGATCAGCAGACCCAAACCCTTCCCGATACGGATGACGGGCTGCGCGCCCTTGCGACATTCCTTGGCTATGCGACGCTTGATGCGTTCAAGGACCATCTGCTGCTTCATCTGCGCAATGTTGAAAACAACTATGCCGAACTGTTTGAAGACGACACGCCGCTGACCGGGGACAGCACGACCGGCAATCTGGTCTTTACCGGCACCGAAGACGATCCCGACACGCTTGCCAATCTGCGTGAAATGGGGTTTGAAAATGCCGAAAATGTATCGGTTACGGTGCGCGGCTGGCATCACGGGCGCTATCGCGCTACCCGGTCACGCCGGGCGCGTGAAATTCTGACCGAACTGATGCCGACACTTTTGGGGGCACTGTCGAAAACCACCAACCCGGATATGGCATTCCGGGCCTTTGACGAGTTCCTGAAAGGTCTTCCTGCCGGGGTTCAGCTGTTCTCGCTGTTTACCGCGCACCCGGAATTGCTTGAACTTCTGGCCCAGATCGCCGGAACCGCCCCGCGTATGGCCAAATATATCGGGCGCAACGCGTCGGTTCTCGATTTCGTTCTGATGTCGGGCTTCCATGAAGAATTGCCCGATGCCGACAGTATGCTGGCAGAACTTGATGCGCGCCTGTCACGTGAAGACATGGTCGAAGACTGGCTGGATGTGGCGCGACGCTGGGCCAATGACCAGAAATTCCAGATTGACGTTCAGACCATCCAGAACCGCCAGACCCCGCACGAGGCCGGTCGTGCACTGGCCGATGTCGCAGATGTTGCCATTCGCGCCCTGTTCCCGCGCATTGCCGATGATTTTGCTGCCAAGCATGGCACCTTTGCCGATGGCGGGCTTGCGGTATTTGCGCTTGGCAAACATGGTGGGCAGGAACTGTCCCCGGGGTCGGACCTTGATATGGTGTTCATCTATGATGTGCCCGAAGAAGCCGAAGAGTCTGATGGGGAAAAACCGCTGTCACCGGGGCATTATTTCATCCGGTTAAGCCAGCGTTACATCAACGCGCTTTCCGCCCCCACCGCCGAAGGTGTTCTGTTTGAAACCGACCTTCGCCTGCGGCCCAGCGGATCAAAAGGCCCGCTTGCCACCCATTTCAAAAGCTTCGAAGCCTATCAGAACAATGAAGCCTGGACGTGGGAACACATGGCGCTTACGCGGTTGCGCCCGGTTTATGGGCCGCAATCGCTGTGTGACAAGGTCATCGCCACCACAACGGCCGTTCTGCGCAAGGAACGTGACCCCGATCAGCTGGTGCGTGCGGTCTATGACATGCGCAACCGCATGGAAGCCGGCAAAGGCGACAATCACCCCTGGGCGATCAAGATGCGGCGCGGCGGGCTGGTTGATCTGGAATTCATCGCGCAATATCTGCAACTGCGCCACGCCCATGACCATGCCGACATCCTGTCGCCCACCACACGCGACGTGTTCAAACGGCTTGGCACGGCCGGCATTCTTGAAAATGACGAAGCGGAATTTTTGGCCAATGCCGGATCATTCTGGTTGGCACTTCAGGCAATGCTGCGCCTGACGACCGAAGGACCGTTTGATCCTGCACGGGCCAGCACCGATCTGCAACAGATGCTGGCACGGGCCGGGAAATGTGACGATTTCGCAAGTCTTCAGGACAAAATAGAAACCACGGCAACCCGGATCAAAACGATCTATGACCGGATCATCGCCGATCCGGCCGAAAAGGTCAGCCCGCCCGAAACCACACAATAGCCGGATCGAAATGATCCGGCTGGCCTTGCCATCCTTATAAAGGATTGTATTTTCAGTGCGGAACGGATCGCACAGCGACACAGACAGACAAAGGATGGAACATGACACTTGAAGTAGGTGACAAGGCCCCGGATTTCGAATTGCCAACCGATGGTGGCAACAGCATCAAGCTGTCCGATCTGGCAGGCAAACCGGTGGTGATCTATTTCTATCCCAAGGACATGACACCGGGCTGCACCACGGAATCCTGTGAATTTCGTGATGCCGAGCCGGACTTCAGCGCCGTCGATGCCCAGATCATCGGCATTTCCAAGGACAGTGTCAGCCGCCATGACAAGTTCAAGGCCAAACATGACCTGAACTTCATTCTGGCATCGGATGAAAACGGTACCGTGTGCGAAGATTTCGGCGTCTGGAAAGAAAAAAGCATGTATGGTAA
Source organism: Thalassospira sp. CH_XMU1420-2 (assembly GCF_037029325.1). Classification (NCBI taxonomy): domain Bacteria; kingdom Pseudomonadati; phylum Pseudomonadota; class Alphaproteobacteria; order Rhodospirillales; family Thalassospiraceae; genus Thalassospira; species Thalassospira sp. CH_XMU1420-2. Next base: position 15,788 of record NZ_JAYMEG010000008.1, on the reverse strand, counting down.
AAAATTTATGGGCATTGAACGGTCCACCTTTGTCATTGATGGCAGCGGCGTCATCCGCAATGCCTGGCGCAAGGTAAAGGTCAAAGGCCACGTGGCAGAGGTTCTAGAAGCCGTTCGCGCCCTTTGATCAAAAAAATGACACTCATAGCAGACCAATTGGTCCCGTTACCCCGCAAGGCCCGGCAACTGATTGCCGGGCCTTTGTTTTTTGGCCTTCGCCGACTTTAAAATTTAACCCGCCAAACTGCCAAAACGGCCATTCCAACACATTGATTTTGTTGCCTTGGGTTACATGTCAGGATAACAATTTACATATGGGAGTTTGGGTGAAGGTGCTTTTCACCTGTTCAGAGAAAACAAACCGGCACGCCGGCAAAGCAGGTATTGCTATGAACAAAAATGTTGTTGATCTCGACGATCAGATGCTTGCGGATTTTCGCGATGAGGCACATGACATCATCAGTGCGATTGATGTCCATCTGCAAAATGCGCGTGGCAAAAGCGATCCCGCACACCTGACCTCTATCCAGCGCGAAGTTTTCAACTTGCGTTACAAGGGCAAATCGGTTGCGGCACCACTGATCAATCTGACCAGTCATCGTCTGGCCGATTATGTCACCACCTGCAAGGAACTGAATGAAGGTTCCATCGAAGATATCCAGGCCTTTGTCGACAAGATCCAAAGCCTGCTTGAAGGTGACATGACCGCCGGCGGCACCGATACCGCGGAATTTGTCCGTGAATTGCCGTCCAAACGTGCCCCTGATATTGATCCGAACTGGCTTAAAAAGGCCAATGTCGAAGCATTGCTGGTGATCCCGCAGCGCTCCATGGCGACCATTCTTGAACGCGAACTCGCCGCATGCGGTTATCGCAGTTCCGTGACGCAGACCTCGTTCGAGGCCATCGAACTTGCCGTTCGCACCCGCCCCGACTTCATCATTGTTGCCAAAACCATTGATGAGCTGAGCGGTGTTGATCTGGCCAATGCGTTGCAGGCCATGCCAAAAACCCGGGCCATCCCGACGGCTGTTCTGACGTCCGATGCACCGAACCACCCGTCCTTGCAGGATCTTCCGTGTCGTACGGCAATCATCCGCAAGGGCAATGCATTTGGTGAAGATCTGGCCGAGGCCCTGGCACGGTTCAACATCACCTAATAACGACACGACATATCCGTAGGCAGCACATTATCTGTCACGATGTATCACAGGGGCGGCGCGCGAATTTGCAGGCCGCCCTTTTGTTTGGCCATTGACCATATCCCCGGCAGATGGCAGACAAAGCCGATCTGAAAATCATTCTGAAAACCGGGCCGTCATGACCAAGCTTACCCTCGCCGAAGCAGCCAAACGTGCGCTTTTGACCGAAGATGCGACCGAAAAAGCCGATGTAACGGCCGAACTCGCCGCGATGTGGCGCAATGGCGAGATTACCGAGGTCGGGGCAACCGACCTGCCCGATCGTCCCGGTCGTCCGGCCAAGCCGGAACTTCTGGCGCCAAACAAAATGCCCAAGCGCAAAAAAGGCAGTGTCCAGGGCCGCATCGGGCTTTTGCATGCGCTGGCCCATATCGAGCTTAATGCCATCGATCTGGCTTGGGATCTTTGCGTGCGCTTTCCCGAAGCCGACATGCCGCGTGATTTCCACGATGCCTGGGTACAGGTCGCCGATGACGAGGCCCGGCATTTCAAAATGATCAACAAGCGCCTTGGCGAAATGGGTGCGACCTATGGTGATTTGCCCGCCCATGACGGCCTGTGGCAAACATCGATGGATACGGCCTATGACATCCTGCCACGTCTTGCCGTAGTGCCGATGGTGTTTGAGGCGCGCGGGCTTGACGCAACGCCGCCCACCATTGAACGTCTTTTGGCACATGGAGATACGGAAAGTGCCCGTATCCTTAAAATCATCGCCCATGATGAAATCGCCCATGTTGCTGCGGGGCGCAAATATTATGAATATGTCTGCGATCAGCGTGGCCTACCCTATTACACCACCTGGCATGACATGCTGCGCAAGCATTTCCGCGGGCCTCTCAAACCGCCATTCAATGACGAAGCGCGTTACGAAGCCGGCATGCCGCCGGATTATTATCAGGACTATGTTCTGGAACTGCCGGGCGAAGCAGACGATCTTTAGGCCCGATGTCGCGAACTGGGATTTTTAAAATTTGACCCAGCGCAAAGCGTGCATAAGCAATCAGGTTTAGCCTTTTTCCGAGAATGAGACAGCCGCACCGGTGCGGCACATATTCCATTCCGTCAGGAGGCACGACCATGCCACGCACTATGAAGGCCGCCGTCGTTCGCGCGTTCGGCAAACCGCTTTCCATCGAAGAAGTGACCGTTCCGAAAGTCACGCCGGGAAAAATCCTTGTGAAAATCGAAGCATCGGGTGTCTGTCACACCGATCTTCATGCCGCAGAGGGTGACTGGCCGGTCAAGCCTAATCCGCCCTTTATCCCCGGCCATGAAGGTGTCGGCATCGTTGCCGAAGTTGGCGAAGGGGTCGCGTCCGTCAAGGAAGGCGATCGGGTTGGCGTGCCGTGGCTGCATTCGGCCTGCGGACATTGCCATCACTGCATTACCGGGTGGGAAACCCTGTGCGGCGAGCAGCTTAATACCGGCTATTCGGTCAATGGCGGCTTTGCGGAATATGTTCTGGCTGATCCGAATTATGTCGGGCATCTGCCCAAACCGCTTGAATTTGGCAATGCTGCCCCGGTTCTGTGCGCCGGTGTGACCGTTTATAAGGGGTTGAAGGAAACCGAATGCAAACCCGGTGAAACGGTTGTGATTTCCGGGATTGGCGGACTTGGTCACATGGCCGTGCAATATGCCAAGGCCATGGGCATGAAAGTCATTGCGGTGGATATTGCCGATGACAAACTGAAACTCGCCCGTGATCTTGGTGCGGACTGGACCCTGAATGCATCCGAAATCGATGTGGTATCGGAAGTCCAAAAACAGATGGGCGGTGCCAACGGTGTTCTGGTGACCGCAGTTTCACGCGCCGCCTTCAAACAGGGTGTCGGCATGCTGGGCCGGGGTGGCACCATGTCGCTGGTTGGTCTTCCGCCGGGAACGTTCGAACTTGATATCTTTGATACGGTTCTGTCGCGCAAAACCATTCGCGGTTCGATCGTCGGCACCCGTGCCGACCTTCAGGAAGCGCTGGAATTTGCAGGCGACGGCAAGGTGCATTCGCACTTTACGACCGAGCCGATGGAAAACATCAATTCGATCTTTGACCGCATGCGCGATGGCAAGATTGATGGCCGTATCGTGATGTCGATCTGATCAATCTTCATATCCCAAGATGCAAAAGGCTGCCATCTGGCAGCCTTTTGTTTTCAATGTCACGCGGCACGCGCCAGCATGGCGGCCTCGTGATCAAGCAGCCATTTCTTGCGATCAAGCCCCCCGGCATAGCCGGTAAGCGTGCCGTTTGATCCGATCACGCGATGACATGGCACAATGATCGACACCGGGTTCAGCGCATTGGCGCGTGCCACCGCGCGCACGGCCTTGGCATTGCCAAGCTGATCGGCCAACCCGCGATAGGATATGCTTTTGCCACTTGGGATCGTGATCAGGGCATCCCAGACCGATTTCTGAAAATCCGTACCGATCATGCTGATGGCATCAACCGGAAGCGGCACCACATCACCATTGAAATAGGCATCAAGCCAGTCGATCACGGATTTTGGGGTGGCAGTGCGATCTTCGACCCAGTCGAGTTTTTTGAACCGCCGGGTCTGGATGGTTTTCAGACGATCATCATTGTTTTCGAAGTCCAGATGCACAAGCTTGCCGTCAACGGTCGCCAGCGACAATTGGCCAATCGGACTGGCATAGCGGGTTACATAGATTTTCGTTGTCATCATCCTTCTCCTTCGAGTGCCGACCACAGATATTGCGCGGCATAGGCCCGCCATGGGCGCCAGCTTTCAGACAGGGTATCAAGTGCCTTGGCCTTGTCCGGTCCGCCGCCCATCGCCGATGCCTTAAGGATACCAAGATCCGCCGCCGGAAAGGCATCCGGATCGCCAAGCCCGCGCAGCCCGAAATAGTTAAGCGTCCAAGGGCCGATCCCCTTTATCCCCGTCAAATCGGCAATCAGGGCTTCGCCCGATTTTTGATCGGATGAGCGATCCGCAAACAGTTCAATGACATCGGCCAGTGTTTGCGCACGACGGGTGGTAAGTCCGATGGATATCAGTTCCTGACCGACAAGCTGTGGCGCATCAGGAAACAGATGCGTCACTCCGGTTCCGGCAACAAGATCGCCCGGCAACTCGGCACCGAACCGTGCGACAAGACGACCCGCCAAGGTGCGCGCCGCGGCAACCGAGACCTGTTGGCCAAGAACGGCCCGCATGGCCAGTTCAAACCGGTCCCAGCATCCCGGAACGCGCAGCCCCGGGCGCTTTTCAATCAGGGGGGCAAGCAGCATGTCTTCGGCAAACTGTGCGGTGATTGATGGCACATCGGCATCCAGATCGAACAGGCGTCTGACCCGTGCGCCGATTTCAAGCACTGCTTCGCGGGCCGCCCCCCGCAGGATCACATCCACCCCGCTTTGATCCGGACTGAAATGACAGATCATAAGTCCGACCTGATCGCTCATGGCAAAGCCGCGCGCATAGATGCGGTCACGAACGGCTTCCAGCCCCGGAATGGCGCGTGCCCGGAAAAATGCCAGAAGATATTCGGCATCAAACGGCTGACGGGCGCGCAATCGCAAAATCAGATCGTCATTGCGCGGCGCAAACGGATCATCATCGCCCCTGTCATCGGAACGGGCCTGCGATGATTTAAGTTTGATCCCCCGGCGAAAGGCCGTCGGGGCCTGTCCGTAGGCCTGCTTCATGGCATCATTGAACCGCCGCAAACTGCCAAATCCGGCAATGTCGGCAATTTCAATCATGGTCAGGTTACTATCAACAATCAGCTGGCGCGCCCGCAAAAGGCGTCTGGCCTTGGCATGTTCCTGGGGCGTTACACCGGTATGTTCCTTGAATATCCGGCGCAAATGCCGGTCCCCGACCCCAAGCCGGTCGGCCAGATCGGCAATCGATCCGGTTTCAAGCACGCCCTGATCAATCAGGCGCACGGCACGGGCCACCGTCGCGTGGACACCGGCACTGGCCGGACTTCCCGGCGCTGCTTCGGGCCGGCATCGCAGGCACGGGCGGAACCCGTGGGCAATTGCGGCCTCTGCACTGGGATAGAATTCCACATTGGCACGCTTTGGCGTGACCGCGGGGCAGATCGGCCGACAAAAAATCCCGGTGGTCAGAACCGCGGTATAAAACCGTCCGTCAAACCGGCGATCACGGGTTTTGAGTGCCTGATAGCATATATCGTTATTGAGCTGTTCCATGCCCGGCAGTGTATCAGAACCGGCGATCAAAACTCGCCAGATTCGGACTCAGACGTCAAATCCCCCGATACCGTCAGTTCAACGGGATGTCATTGTCGGATTTGCCATTCTGATACTGGGCGGACAAGCGGTCATATTCATGGGAAAGCGCCTTGGCCCGGGCGATATAATCCGCCCGCTGATTTTCAGGAAGATCGGCAACCATGCCCATCATCGAATGGCTTTCCCAAAAGGCATTCGATTTGTTGTATTCGCCGTCCTTCAGGGTGAAGACTTCCTGCATGATTTTCAGATCATGGGGAATGGCAAAGGCATCGCGGGAATCTTCGTAAGAAAAGAAATAATAAAAATTGTCAAAGCCCGCCCAGGTGATGGCGGACAAACACATCGAACAGGGTTCGTGGGTCGACAGGAAAATCAGATCCGAAGTCGCCGGGCGCTGATCTGCGGGGATTTCATAGAACCGCTTAAGACAATGCACCTCGCCATGCCATAGCGGGTTTTCGGTTTCATTGTTGGTTTCGGCAATCACCAGTGCCAAATCCGCCTTGCGCAGGATCGCCGCCCCGAAAAGCTTGTTGCCATCAGCAACCCCCATCCGGGTTTTGGGCAGAATATCGTTTTCCAGAACAGAAAACAGCTTGTCGAGAATGTGCTGATCCGGGGTGATGTCTGACATGTTGGCGGTCCCTGATGAACTGGCGTGTTGTTTCAACCATTTCACCGGTTCAGGACCGCCATGCCAACTGTTTTTAAGCACTCCGGGCGCAAAACAGTGATGCGCCCCACATGACAATCAGATGCCGCGCAAGATCCCGTCATTATCGGGGGCCTGGCGACGTTCAGGGGGAACAGGAACATAAAAATCACGGTTCAATAGGGTTGTGACCGCGATCAATGTCGGGGATTTCGTGTCACGTACCTTGGTGATCAGGGCATGATCCACCGGTTTCATTTCACGAATTTTGACAACCTCGAAAACCGGACCGTTGGGAGTAGCAAGTTTGAACTGGTCGCCGACTGCGACCGGACCAAGGGACTGTTGGGCCATTTGGGACTTCACCTGACAATAGATGTTTGCTCTGAGCAAGCCTGCCAGTGACCAGTCGATGTCTGGAATTTTGTTTATAGGCGGCAGGTCTCGCTTGGCCACACCATGGCAAAGCTATTCGGCAATTCTGTGACAGAAATTGGATTTTTGGGGGCAAACCGCCTTTTTCCGCCGCCTGGCACCCTGCCCGATTGCAACGATTTGGGGTCCGAATCAAAACACCCCGCCGGGAAATCGGCGGGGTGTTTTGTAATTTCAACCGGTTAAGGGTAGCCGATCAATCGATATCTTCGATTTCGCCAGCCGAGCCGGTAACCTTGGCGGCAAGGGCGGCTGCCATAAAGGCATCAAGGTCGCCGTTCAGGACACCCTGCGTATCGGATGTTTCGGTGCCTGTGCGCAGGTCCTTGATCATCTGATAGGGCTGAAGGACATAGGAGCGGATCTGATGGCCCCAACCGATATCGGTTTTGCTGTCTTCGACGGCCTGTGCTTCGGCTTCGCGTTTTTGCAGCTCTGCCTCATAAAGACGGGCTTTGAGCATCTTCATCGCGGTGTCGCGGTTTTTGTGCTGTGAACGGTCGTTCTGGCACTGTGCGACAATACCGGTCGGAATGTGGGTAATACGAACCGCAGAATCGGTACGGTTAACGTGCTGACCACCGGCACCCGATGCGCGATAGGTATCAACACGAAGATCCTTATCGAGGATTTCGATATTGATATCGTCATCAATCACCGGATAGACCCAGACCGACGAGAAGCTGGTATGGCGGCGTGCCGAACTGTCATAGGGCGAAATACGCACCAGACGATGCACACCCACTTCGTTCTTGAGCCAGCCATAGGCATTGTGACCGGTGATCTTGTACGTCACCGATTTGATACCGGCTTCCTCGCCCGCGCTTTCTTCGAGCATCTCAAGCTTGTAGCCCTTGGACTCTGCCCAACGGTAATACATGCGCGCCATCATCGATGCCCAATCCTGTGCCTCGGTACCACCGGCACCGGCATGGATTTCAAGATAGGCGTCATTGGCGTCAGCCTCACCCGAAAGCAGGCTTTCGAGTTCACGCTGGGATGCGATTTCACGAATGGCACGCAGGCCTTCCTCGGCCTCGGCAACCGTTTCTGCATCGCCTTCGGCTTCGCCAAGCTCGATCAGTTCGATATTGTCTTCGAGCTCCTGGGCGAGCTGTTTATAGCCATTGATGGCATCATCAAGCTGGGTACGTTCACGCATGACTTTCTGCGCATTGGCGGCGTTGTCCCAAAGGGTCGGGTCTTCGGCCAGTGCGTTCAGTTCGTCGAGGCGTCTAAGAGCGTTATCCCAGTCAAAGATGCCTCCTCAGCAGTGCCATCGACTGCTTGATTTCATCGACCAATGCCTGTGCTTCGGCGCGCATTGATGTCTCCGTTATTCATCAGAAATTTGTTGGGCCCCAGACCGGTTTGGACAAACCGGCTGCGGCAAACTCGGCGCAGCTTATAGCAGTTTTTGCCGCGGTTGAAACCCCTGCAACCATGCAAAAACCCGGCAAGATTTCCCTGCCGGGTTTTGGATGTCTTCATTCAGGTCAGATCAGCCGGTCAGCAAATCCGTCAGTAAATGCCGCCGGGTCCTGAAACCGCGCCATTGCCACTGTCAGAACCGCCGACACCGCTGTAGCCGCCATCAATGACATTGTCATTCGATGCTGGAATGGTCCCGGGTTTGAAAGCTTCCCAGATCACGTCCTGATCGCCCGGACGGGCTGGAATGCCGGTACGGGCTTCAACGCGGACCATGCGAATGCCCGGCGGGGTACGGAACGGAATGGCTTTGGTGCCTTCGAGGGCACCGCGCATGAATTCCTTCCAGATCGGGGCTGCGGCACTGGCACCCTGTTCCTTGTCACCAAGGGAACGGTTGTCATCAAAGCCGACATAAACACCGACCGCAAGGTCCGGCGAGAACCCGACAAACCACGCATCACGTGAATCGTTGGTCGTGCCGGTTTTACCAGCCAGCGGATAACCAAGTTCGGCAATCGTGCGGCCCGTGCCACGCGACACCACGCCTTCCATGATATGGACCATCTGGAACGCGCTTGCCGGGTCGGTCAGCTGTTCACGGGTATCAGGAAGATCGGGCGGCATCTGATTGCGGAAGGCAACGTCCTGGCACTGGGCGCAATCGCGTTCGTCCCGGCGATAGATCACATTGCCCCGACGGTCCTGAATGCGGTCAATCAGGGTCGGTGTGATTTTCTTGCCACCATTGACCAGTTCGGCATAGGCCGCGGTCAGGCGCATCACAGTCGTTTCCGCCGCACCAAGCGACATGGACAGAACTTCGGGCAGATCATCGACAATACCGAACCGTTCGGCATAATCGGCAACAATCGGCATCCCGATGGTCTGGGCAAGACGCACCGTCATCAGGTTACGCGACTTTTCAATCCCCAGACGCATGGTCGAAGGACCATAGAAATTGCCGCTATAGTTGCCCGGCTTCCATTTGCCAAGTCCCGGCCCCTGATCGATCACGAAAGGTGCATCAAGCACGAGTGTCGAAGGGGTAAAGCCCTGATCAAGGGCCGCAAGATAGACAAACGGCTTGAAGGCCGAGCCCGGCTGACGACGGGCCTGGGTTGCGCGGTTGAATTTCGACAAATCGTGCGAAAAGCCGCCCGACATCGCAAGAACGCGACCGGTATGCGGGTCCATCGCCACCAAGCCCCCGTTGGCATTGGGGATCTGGCGCAGGCCATAGGTATTTGGCGGCAGTTTTTCGCCATCAAGTTCGGCGAAATGTTTGACGTAAACCACATCACCGGGCTTGAGAACATCAGACGGACGATTGACCACCGGGCCCAAGGTCTGACCTTTTTGCCAGGGCCGCGCCCATGTCAGGAAGCGCAACGGAATGCGGCCCTGCTCGCCCGATTTAAGGCCAAGGGTCGCCTCATTGGCATCGGTGCCAAGCACGACCGCAACATCCCAGGGAATATCGCCCGGGGTTTCGACTTCGCGCAATTTCTGCTGCCAATTGTCATTCAGGTCGATCTGGGTGATCGGCCCGCGCCAGCCATGACGACGGTCATAGGCAACAAGCCCGTCAAACAGGGCCTTGTCGGCAACACTTTGCAAGCGCGGATCAACGGTCGATCGCACCGAAAGGCCACCGTCATAAAGCATGCCTTCGCCGTAACGATCAACAAGCTGGCGACGGACTTCCTCGGCAAAGAAATCAGCCTGATAGGTATCCACCGATTCACGGGACTTGCCTTCAAGCGGCGCAGACCATGCGGCCTGTGCTTCGGCCTCGGTGATGTATTTTTCTTCAAGCATCCGGCCGATGACCCAGTTACGACGTGCCTTTGCCTCGTCATGGTTGCGGACCGGATGGTAATTCGAAGGCGCCTTTGGCAAGGCAGCAAGATAGGCGGCTTCTTCGATATTAAGTTCATCAAGCGACTTGTCGAAATAGCGCAGCGACGCCGCTGCAACACCATACGCCCCGCTGCCCAGATAAATCTCGTTCAGATACAGCTCAAGGATATGCTCCTTGGAAAATGCCCGTTCGATACGGAAAGACAGGATTGCTTCCTTGATCTTGCGTTCATAGGACACTTCGTTGGTCAGAAGAAAGTTCTTGGCGACCTGCTGGGTGATGGTCGATGCGCCAACCGGGCGACGACCGGTGCCGATATTGACAACGTTGGTAACAGCGGCACGCAAAACAGACGCGAAATCAATCCCGGGATGGGAGAAGAAGTTTTTGTCCTCGGCCGCGACAAAGGCATCAATCACCTTGTGCGGGATGGCGGTGATCGGCACAAAGACACGTTTTTCGCGTGCATATTCTGCAATCAGCGCACCGTCAGATGCATGAACACGTGTCATGACCTCCGGCTCGTAATCTTCAAGCTGGGTGTAATCGGGCAGGTCCTGACCAAAATGCCAGAAAATCGCCAGAACGCCGGCGCCGCCTGCGATCCCCATCAAAAACAGAAAGCCGAAAATACTAAGTAAAATGCGCATATAAGCAGGTCTTTTTTCGTTTTGTTGGCCTGAGGTTGCGCATATTCATGCACAATCATCAGAAATGCAATGTCCCAACGGATAACCGTTTCCCGCAGGGCGATCCCCGCACTAACCATTATTATAGCGGCAAAAAAGTGACGAGGTTGTGACAGCTCTCACTTAAGGGAACTTTTAGTTTAGCAAAACCTGCATATGACTGACCATCTGCCCGCTTAAAAAAATGTCGATGTCGGCAAACGGAACAGACCGGATGCGTTCAGGGAATGCAGTTCCGTGAACACCGCTGCTAGAATTTGTGCTTTTCGAAATAGATATCAATTGCCCGCAAGACGGCCTCGGCAATCTTTTTGCGATGGGCCGGGCTTTGCAGCAGTTTGGCATCGGTCGCATTGGACAGATAGCCCATTTCAAACAGGGCCGACGGAATATCAGGCGCCTTCAAAACGGCAAATCCGGCAAAGCGATGTGTTCTGCGTTGCAGTTCGATGCTTTTGGACAGTTGGCTGACCATGTTGGCGGCAAGCGTTGCCGACAGGTTCATGGTTTCGCGCTGGGCCAGATCGATCAGGATGCTTTGCACCAGCGAATTTTCATCGGAAAGATCAATACCGGCAATCACGTCGGCCTTGTTTTCCTTTGACGCCAGGGCGGCGGCTTCTTTGTCCGATGCGTTTTCAGACAGGGTATAAACCGATCCACCGCGATGTTTGGGATTGGCAATTGAATCCGCATGCAGTGATATGAACAGATCGGCACCGTTTTTACGGGCAATTTCAACGCGCTGGCGCAGTTTCAGGAAGACATCCTTGTCACGTGTCAACAGCACGCGATAGCGCCCCGATGCCGTCAAAGTATCGGCAAGCTGACGGGCCGCCGCCAAGGTCAGGTCTTTTTCATAGACATTGCCAACGCCAATCGCGCCCGGATCAACACCGCCATGGCCTGCATCGATTGCAATCAACGGTTTTTCGTCCCCGCCCCGACCGGATTTGACCGCCACATCCACACTTTGTTCTGTGGCGCTGGTATCATTGCGGCTGCGTGCGGAATAGGCTTCCATGCTTTCGCGTGACGCGGTCAGGAAGGCGTCGCGTTTTGCCGGTTTCAGATCGACAACCAAACGGTTGGGTTTGCCGCCTGATGACGGCAATGCGAAAATTTTGGACACCAGTGACGGTTCGGCAACATCAAGAACGACACGGAACGTACCGGGTTTGAACAGGCCATAGCGCAATCCCGAAATAAGCCCGCCGCCAGATGTCACCTTGCCGGGCGGGGCGCTCCAATCGATTTCGGGCATGTCAATGATGATGCGATAGGGATCAGGCAGCAGGAAATAGGTAAATTCGACATCGCGATCAAGATCGATGACAAAACGGGTATAATCCGGATAAACGCCCAGACGCGCCCCCAGAACCTTTGCCGCCTGTGCATTGGCAGCTGATGCTACAAGCTGGGCTGAAAACAGCAGCAAAAACAATGCGATCGCAAGTCTTGCGAGTTTTTGAAAACCCGAAGACAACGAAGCAGATCGCACATGGGAATATGTGTTTGCATGCGGTGAATTCATCTGTCGTGCTTGTGCCTGGTTACCCTGCCAAAGGTGAGATAGTCGCTTATAGCAATGCGTTGGTTAACGGGCAATTGACCAAAGCAAGAAGTTCCAAAGACGCGTTTTGCGGCCATTGGCCCATCCCGTTAAATCGCCAACCGGGCAAAAACATCGCGTTTTCATGGATTTGCCCGCATTTAATCGCCAAAGGCGAAACTGCGCGGAATTCTTCGCCTTTTGACGGATCACTGTCAGAAAGTCGTCATATGATGCAACAAAACTGTTTGTCGCAGGCGAATAAACCGGATATGTTGCACCCGAGATTCCTATGCTTTGTGGTATGAAACTTAAACGCCACCAGGCTGAGGACGCGACTAGACCAGTTCTTACGGTCGGTGTCTCGGTGACGCGGCAATTCCCGCTCCCGATAGAGCCCTCCTGAAAAAGGCTGCCTTGGCGCGCTCGAAAATACGCAACCTATTTTTGTTTCAACATCAAAACCAGGTCCGAACCGGAAGAGCAGCCGACACGCGATGAACCAGAGACATACAGGACATATCGCGACCCTATTGGACGGCGCCTCCGGTCACGCCGGTTTGTTTGCATATCAGCGCAGCAATGCGCGTAGCATTGAACTGGCGGGACCTCCAGGAACAGGTTCCGAATGGTTAAACGCATGCTTATCGATGCAACGCACGCGGAAGAAAGCCGCGTCGTTGTTATTAATGGAAATCGCCTAGAAGAATACGACGTCGAGACATCGACCAAAAAACAGATCAAGGGTAACATCTATCTCGCCAAAGTGACGCGAGTAGAACCGTCTTTGCAGGCGGCCTTTGTTGACTATGGCGGAAACCGCCACGGTTTTCTTGCCTTCAGTGAAATCCATTCCGACTATTACCAGATCCCGGTTGCCGACCGCGAAGCCCTGAGCCAGGGTGCCGCACAGGTCAAGGACGCCGAAATTGTCGAAGACAATATTGGCGAAACCGACGACAGCCCGAAAAAAGAAAAGAAATCGACCCGTTCGCGTTCGCGCCGCAAACCACGCGCAAAGGACAAGGACGAAACCCAGGACGCATCAGAATCAGATGCGACTGATGGGGAAACCGTGGTTGATGCCGATGCTGCCAATCCGTCGGATGGCGCATCTGATGGCTTGGTTTCTTCTGATGAAGAAGAAACCAAGCCGCGCCGCCGTCGCACGCGCAACCGTCGCAAAAAATCCGACGACGCCGACGCAACGGCAAGCGATGCGTCTTCTGACGAAGCAGCATCGGGTGATGCCAATGCAGACGCCGATGGCGGTTCTGATGATGACAATTCCCCGTCGGGTGGCAATGCTGCCATGTCGGCGGACGTCGCAGAACTGAGCGTTGATGTCGACGCCGACGGTGACGACAGCGAAGAAGACGCACCGTCTGCCGATGCCGGCACCGAAGAAGAAGAGATCGAAGATCTTGGCGGTGACGACACCGACGAATTCGTTGAGTCGCATAGCCGTCAGCTTCAGAAACGCTACAAAATTCAGGAAGTCATCAAACGCCGCCAGATCATTCTGGTTCAGGTCGTCAAGGAAGAGCGCGGCAACAAGGGTGCTGCCCTGTCGACCTTCCTGTCGCTGGCTGGCCGTTATTGCGTTCTGATGCCAAACACCCCGCGTGGTGGCGGCATTTCGCGCAAGATCACCAATGCCAAGGACCGCAAGCGTCTGAAATCGATTCTGGCCGAGCTGGAGATTCCGGACGGCATGGCCGTGATCGTTCGTACCGCCGGTGCCGAACGGACCAAGGCCGAGATCAAGCGTGACTTCGATTATCTGATGCGTCTGTGGGATCGTATTCGCGAAACCACCCTTCAGAGCCAGGCGCCTTGCCTGATTTACGAAGAAGCCGACCTGATCAAACGTTCGATCCGCGACCTTTATGCGCGTGATGTGGATGAAGTTCTGGTCGAAGGCGACGACGGTTACCGGGTCGCCAAAGACTTCATGAAAATGCTGATGCCGTCGCATGCCAAGCGTGTGCAGCCCTATAAGGATCAGGGCGTGCCGCTGTTCCACCGTTTCCAGGTGGAAAGCCAGCTTGATGCGATGCTCAATCCGGTCGTACAGCTTAAATCGGGTGGCTATATCGTCATCAACCCGACCGAGGCACTGGTCGCGATTGACGTGAACTCCGGCCGTTCGACCCGCGAACGCAATATCGAAGAAACCGCTTACAAGACCAACCTTGAAGCGGCCGAAGAACTGGCACGCCAGTTGCGCCTGCGTGACCTTGCCGGTCTGATTGTTGTCGACTTTATCGACATGGAAGACCACCGCAACCAGGCGTCGGTTGAGCGCAAGCTGAAAGAAGCCATGCGCAATGACCGTGCGCGTCTTCAGATCGGCCGTATCAGCCCGTTTGGTCTGCTTGAAATGTCGCGTCAGCGCCTGCGTCCGTCGCTTGTTGAAAGCGCGTTCGAGGTTTGCTCGCACTGTCGTGGTGTCGGCCTTGTCCGTTCGATCGAAAGTGCAGCCCTGCATCTGCTGCGCGTGATCGAAGAAGAAGGCATGCGTCGCCGGTCCGGGGCGCTTACCGTTCATGTCGCAAGCGAAGTCGCGCTTTATATCCTGAACCGCAAACGTGATTCGCTGGCCGAAATCGAACAGCGTTACGGCTTTACCGTCATGATCTTTGGCGATGACAGCCTGATTTCGCCCGATCACCGCATTGAACGCACCCGTGCGAAAAAAGGTGACGAACAGGAAGAAGCTGCACCGGTTCTCAATACCGACAGTGTTTCCCTGACGGCGATTGAAAGCCCGGTTGAAGCCGACGACGAAGAAGAAGAAACCGTCCGCGGTGATGATGACGATCAGGGTGGCAAACGCCGCCGCCGCCGCCGCCGCCGTCGTGGTCGTAACGATGATCGTGATGATCGTACCGAAAACCAGCAGGACGCCGCAGATAGCGACGCCGAAGATGCTGATGGTTCGGATCGCAACGGATCTGATGATGATGACGAAGACAGCAACCGCAAACGCCGCCGTCGCGGCAAGCGTGGGGGTCGTCGCCGGTCGCGTCGTCAGGACTTTGACGGTAACCGTACCCGGTCGCCCAATGATGATCCGGCCCTGACGGCAGCACGCCGCAACCGTGATCACGAAGCACCGGACGGTTCCGAAGAAAACACCGTGATCGACGCCGAAAGCGAAGGTCAGGATGCTGACAGCTTTGATCAGGAAGGTGTCCGCGCCGGTCGTACCCGCAGCACCACTGCCCCGGCCCCGGCCCGTCCGCGCCGCGATCGTAACGACAACCGTCGTAACCGTCGTGACCGCAACAGCCGTCCGGAACGTGGCGAAGGTAGCAACGAGCGCGGCGATGTCAAAAACATCCCGATCCAGTCCGGCCCGGCACCGGAAGCGGTTGCTGAAAGCAAACCGGACGTCGCAGTGGCTCCGGCCAGCGCACCGGCAGAAGTAACCGCACCGGCCCCGAAAGCCGAGGCACCCAAGGTTGAAGCCCCGGCTGAAAAGCCGGCAGCTCCGAAGCCGGTTGAACCGGCCAAAACCGAGGAACCGGCTCCTGCGCCCGCACCGGCCCCGGAAGCTGCCCCGGCGGCTGAACCGGCCAAGGACGAAAAGCCGAAGCCGAAAAAACGCGGCTGGTGGAGCCTTGGTCGCTAAGACCCTAGCTACAGATGTGCCGTCCTAAAATACGTTGACAGTTTTCATGGAGCCAGCGGGATCATACCGCTGGCTTTTTGATGCACGGCTTC
>NZ_JAYMEG010000082.1:0-507 GCF_037029325.1 Thalassospira sp. CH_XMU1420-2 | reverse complement strand
AGCAACTGAATCTTTCGTAATATTCCGCTTCTTGCAGTAGTCAGAGTGCAACCATACAGATAGTGATTTCTGCCCCTTACTAGAGTTGCATCCACAACAGCATAGCGCGATGTTCTCTCGCGTAATGATGCTTGCATCGTTAACGATGTGCTCCCAGCTTGCTGCTGACTTCCTGGAAATGGTCGACTTCGTAAAAGCACAGCGGCAATACACACAATTCAGGTCACGTTGCCTGACCTCATGCTCCAACCAATCTGGAATGTTCCAATTGTTTGCCACCGTTCATTGTCCATATTTGGTTACAAGTCGTGGAATCCTGTATACGGCATGTCAACATATAGCTCCCCGTTTTGGTTGCTAGTGATCATGCCGTTTTCATTGAGCAATTTCTCCAAAACATCTATCAGAGGGTCGTAAATACTGAGGTCCGTCCACTTCTCCATTGTGAAAGACTGTACCACAGCCTCCCTGCATGCTTGAAGCAACCAACCCGACGGAAGTTCAGCA
>NZ_JAYMEG010000081.1:0-517 GCF_037029325.1 Thalassospira sp. CH_XMU1420-2 | reverse complement strand
ACCTGGGTGACATCAACCAGCGCAAAATGGTGGTGATTGATGAGGCATGGGACCTTCTGGCTGAAGAGAATGTCGCAAAGTTCATCGAGCACGGCTATCGCCGCTTCCGTAAGTACAACGGTTCCGCATGCATTATTACGCAGTCAGTAAACGACTTGTACTCATCTGAGACCGGTCAGGCGATTGCCTCGAACTCGGCCCACAAATGGATGCTCAAGCAGAACTCCGAAGACATCGACAAGGTCCAGAAAGAAAAACGTCTTTCACTTTCGGACGGGGGATACCGCCTGTTCAAGACGGTTCACACCAACAAAGGGAACTACTCGGAGATTCTGTTCATCAATGAAGGTGGCTGTGGCATTGGGCGCCTGATCGTCGATCCATTCACCCAACTGATGTTCTCAACCGATCCGAAAGACAAAATGGCGCTGTCCTCGGCGACCGAACGTCTCACGGCAATGAATGAAAGCGGTGAAACCCCACCAATCAATCAGGTGATCGAATTCGTGCTTGCGGA
>NZ_JAYMEG010000080.1:0-530 GCF_037029325.1 Thalassospira sp. CH_XMU1420-2 | reverse complement strand
TCGGGCAACCTGTCCGATACCGAACGCGGCTTCCTGAACGACGAATTCACCGAACTGCGTGACGAGATTGACCGTATCGCATCTTCCACCAACTTCAACGGCATTCAGCTGCTGGGTGACGGTGGCGATGTCGCTATCGAGTTCGGCGATCTTGCAGCAGCAGGATCTGGTGAAGCCCTCGTTGCCGTGAACGGCTTTGACAACTTTGCCATCACCGACAACAACTACTGGGCGACCGATACCGATACGGACCTCACCGATAACAACTTCGAGGTCAATATCAATTATGGCGCCGGCGACCAGGTCATCATGACCGTTACCAGCACCATTGATGGCGCTGCTGACCGTACCCAGTCGATCGACGTGACCGACTTCCGTACGGGTGGCACCACGGCGATTGGCGCAGGTGAAAGCGCAACCCTGAACTTTGACGAACTTGGTCTGAGCTTCACGGTTAACACCAACTTCTCGGCTTCGGTCGCCACAATCCGCGCTGATAACACCGGCGCATCCGACTTTGGCACCGACAC
>NZ_JAYMEG010000007.1:0-254463 GCF_037029325.1 Thalassospira sp. CH_XMU1420-2 | reverse complement strand
GGTGCGCTTGCGGCGCTCCGTTCCTGAACAGGACATTGTCGTCTCCTCATGGTGACAACATATTTCAGGACGAGACAAGACAAAAAAAAAGGGCTGCCCGTCGGGCAGCCCTTTTTCGTTACAGGCCTTACGCGGTTAACGTTTCCAGTTCTGCAACGCCTTGACCGCACCGATCATGGTTGCTTCGCTGTGCGCAAACGAGAAACGCACATAGCCCTTGCCGCGCATCCGGTCGAAATCGGTGCCCGGTGTGGTGGCGACGCCGGTTTCTTCGAGCATCTGGCGACAAAATGCTTCGCTGTCTTTGGTCAGTTCGCGCACATCGGCATAAAGATAGAACGCACCATCCGCCGGGGCGAATTTGGTGAAACCGGCCTTGGGCAGACCATCAAGCAGGATTTCACGGTTGCGCGCATAGGCCGCGATATTGGCCTGAAGTTCGTCTTCGCACTCAAAGGCCGCGACCGCCGCGATCTGTGACAATGCAGGGGCCGAGATAAACAGGTTCTGCTGCAAGCATTCCACTGCCCGCATCAGGTCCGGCGGCACAATCGCCCAGCCCAGACGCCAGCCGGTCATGGAAAAGTATTTCGAGAAACTGTTGATGATGATCGCCTCATCCCCGAATTCAAGGGCGGTACATTCGGCGACATCGCCAAATGAAATGCCCTGATAGATCTCGTCACTGATCAGGCGAATGCCGTTTTCGCGGCAATAGGCCGCCAGTTCGCGATAGGTTTCAACATCAATCATGCTGCCAGCCGGATTGGACGGGCTGGCAACGATCAGACCATCAATCGGCTCGTCGAGATCACGCAGCATCTGCACGGTCGGCTGATAATGGGTTTCCGGTCCTGCGGGCAGATTGACTGTTTCAATGCCAAGCGCGCTTAGGATGTTGTGATAGGCCGGATAGCCCGGCGCGGCCATCGCCACCCGATCCCCGGCATCAAACGCCGCAAGGAAGGCCAGAACAAAGATTGATGACGATCCGCTGGCAACGCATACACGCGATGGATCAACCGACACGCCGAATTTGGTTTTGTAATGCCCGGCGATGGCTTCGCGCAGGGGATCAATGCCCATCGCATTGGTATAACCGATCAGATCGGCATCAAGTGCCCTGGCGGCTGCTTCGCGTACCTTGCGTGGTGCGGGTGTCCCGGGCTGGCCGACTTCAAGATGGTAAACAGCTTTTCCTTCGGTTTCGCGCGCATTGGCGGCACGCATCACATCCATAACAATAAAGGGCGAAATTGCCCCGCGCTGTGATTGTTTCAAAGCCATTATGTGGGGTCCTGGATATTGATCAAAGGCAACAGGGCAGGATGACCCTGCCCTGTGGAAATGGTGTGGTTATCGCACGCCCGCCATACCGCCGCCGGCGGGATCGGCAACAAACTGGCAGCTTTCGGGATGGGGTGGCACCCCTTCAAGACAACGAATGACATTGACCGACGATGTGCCACTGGAATTCAGCGCAACACCCGATGCAGCACCGGCACCGATCAGGTCTTCTGCCATGGTGGCAATCTGTTTGGTTGCACCGGCAGGCGTCCCGGTTCCGGCAATGCCGTAATAATATTCCCAGACAAAGGGGTTCACCATCAAAGCCGGCCCCATCAGCGGCGTTGCCGCCTGTGCCGCATCACCGGCAGCAAGGTTCAAGCCAAAGGCATCGGCACCAAGTCCGGCACCAAACGGCGTGTTCATGGTGGTCATGCAGGCCACGGCATTGGCCGCGCGGTCAACAACGACAAAGCCGCTGCGACCCGACATCGGCTGTCCAGCCATGTTTCCGGCATCAATATCGGCAAGAAAACGATTAAGGATATCGGCCACATCACTGCCACCTGAAATCACCGCCGGTGCCGTCGCCGCACGTGGCGGATAGGCCAGATACAGGATTTCGTTACCGTGTTTGACCTCGGTCGCCGATTTCCATTCCGGGCGATAGTTGCGCAAATCATCAGCCGTCAGCGTACCACCGGCATTCTGGACCGCGGCGGCAATATCGGCACCAAGCGCCCCGTTATAAAAATCCCCCGGCCCCTTGACCCGAAGCGACGTCAGCAGGGCTGCAAGGTTCACAGACCGGATGCGATCACCAACTTCGAGCAATTTACCATTCGGCATAAAGGTTTCGCGCAATGCCGGGCTTGCTTCGATGCGGTCGCGATTGGCTTCGATGTCATTGACCAGCGACCGTGAAACCGGCACACCAAGGCGGGCATATTGTTCCGCCGCACTCAAAAGCGACGCCCATTGCAAACGCCCGAAACGCGCACTAAGCGCATAAAGACCGCGCGGCACGGCCGGGATGGTCGTTGCGGTCTGGCCTGCGCTGGTGCGCGTGCCCGGACGGGGCCAGAAATCAAGAACTTCGACTTTTTTGGCTTCGCGTTCATGCACAACGCACACCCCGCCACCGCCGATCCCGGCGACTGACGGTTTGGTCACGGTCATGGTCGCGTAAAGCGCAACAGAGGCATCCGCCGCCGTCCCGCCAGCCGACAGAACATCCCGTGCAACCCGGACGGCGCGCGGCTCATCTGCGACCACACCACCGAAATATCCGGTCACTGCCCCTATTTGACCAAGATTTTCTGTATTAGTACTACTGCAGGCAGCAAGACCGGCAGTCATTGCGATTGCGAACGCGATCCGCCATGATGGCTTGCGCGTCGGCATTGAACCGACATCAGTCGAACGAAAATATGGAACGCACATTTTGCTCAGACGCATTATTACTCTCACTGCCATTTTCCTTGTTGCCCTGCCTAGCACGGTTTTGGCGCAGGGTCGTTCTTTTATCCGCGATACCGAGATCGAGGAAACCCTTCGTCTCTATGCTACGCCAATCTTCAAAGCGGCGGGGCTCGATCCGAATGGTGTGTCCATTTATATCGTTTCTGACAACAGCTTGAACGCATTTGTTGCCGGTGGCCAAAAGCTTTTTATCAATACTGGGCTGTTGTTAAAAGCAGAGACTCCCGAACAGGTTATCGGGGTGATGGCCCACGAAACCGGTCACATTACCGGCGGGCACCTTTCGCGCGTACATGATCAGTTGCGCAACGCATCGGCAATTTCAATCCTTTCGACCATTGCGGGCGTTGCTGCCGGTGTGGCCGCAGGCCGGTCTGATGTCGGTACAGCAGCGATTCTGGGCGGACAGAATATCGCCACCCGAAACTTTTTGGCATATTCGCGAACCCAGGAAAGCAGCGCTGATCAGGCCGGTGTCAAATATCTGACGGCGGCGGGGATTTCCGCGCGCGGCATGATGGAATTCATGGAAACGCTTGAAGGTCAGGAATTGCTGAGTACGGCAAGCCAGGACCCCTATATGCGAAGCCACCCGCTGACCACCGAACGTGTCGAGTTTCTCGAAAACTATGTTGCGAATTCAACGCTAAAAGACGCCAAGGTCAGTGACGATCTGTATGAACGTCATGCACGGATGCGCGCCAAACTTTATGCCTTTACCAATCAAAAGCAAAATACGTTGCGCACCTATCCCGAAAGCGACACCAGCGTCGCCGGGCAATATGCGCGTGCCATTGCCTATTACCAGAATTCCGAACTGGCCCCTGCCCTTGAGATCATCGAAAACCTGATCGCGGTTGAACCGAACAACCCGTATTTCGAAGAACTTAAAGGTCAGGTTTTGCTGGAATTTGGCAAGGCGCAGGAAGCCATTGCCCCGCTTGAAAAATCAACAGAGCTGTCAAACGGTGCGCCTTTGATCCGTCTGTTGCTGGCGCATGCGATGATTGAAACCGGCGATAACAGCTATCTCGAAGCTGCCAAAACCAACCTGATGGGCGTGTTGTCACGTGAACGCGGCAATGCATCGGCATGGCGTTTCCGCGCCATTGTCGAAAACCGTCTTGGCAATGAAGGTGAAGCATCCCTGTCACAGGCTGAATACAGCCTTCTGACCGGCGACCGTCAGGCAGCAAGCTATCACGCCGTTCAGGCCGACCGTAAACTCGACAAGGGGTCGGCCGCTTGGTTGCGTGCACAGGATATCTTGCAGGCCACCAATCCGGACGGAAAACCCGGTAAGGACGCACCGAAGTGATCGGGCCTTGGCCGCATTTCGCGCCAATGTCCGCAATCTTCAAAACATTTCCGGTTCTCAAACGCTTTTTGGGCGTTTGGGTGCTGGTGATGGCAACAAGCCAGATCACGGCCTGTGCCCTTCCGGGGGCCGGGGTTGATGTTGGTGGTGATCTGAAACTTCTATATGCGCCCTTTTCGCTTGATCATCCGCCGCGCTACTGGACGGTTGATCAGAAACCTTCCGCAAGCCAGGATTTGAGCCGGACATCGGCATCGGCTTCGACATCCGATTTGCCATTACAATGGTCTGACAAGGATGGCCGGATCGCGCTGGCAGCCCGTCCGGGGCTTGGATCGTTTGAATTCGGGCGTCGGACCAATGTTATCGTTCTGGCCTCGCCATATCTGTCATTTGACTGGCAATTCAACAGCACGGCCCAGATTGGCGATGTGGAACTGGAACTCGGATTTCGCCGACAAAGCCAGGGAAGCTGGCGGGAAAATGATCTTGGATCGGGCAAACCGGCAATTGACCAGCTTGTCCGCATTCCCGTCGGACAGCCATCAGTTCAATATGGTGAATGGCAGCGCGAATATTTTGATATTTCGACCCTTTATCGTCGGTACTGGCCAGAAGCCAGAAGCGACGAGGTTCGCCTTGTCTGGATCGGGATTGTTCCGGGTCGCGACCATAAACCTTCTGTGAGTGGGATCACCTATCTAACGCATATTTTACTTTCCCGTTAGCGGCCTGATCCCGTATCACAGAACCAACTCTTAACCGTCAGGCCATAAGCGGCCACAGTCACAGAAGGACACCCGATGAATTCCAAGATTGTAAAACGCTTCCTTGGCTGCAGCGCGATTGCCACGACCATGATGTTTGGTGCTTCGCTTGCGCAGGCCGATGAAACGCTGAGCGATGGACAAAAAGCCGCCGTCGAAAGCCTGATTGAAGACTATCTTTTGAAAAATCCGGATGTGCTGTTGCGCGCCATCCAGAATGTTCAGGTCTGGCAGGCCACCGAAAAGGCCCGTCAGCAGGCAGAAGCCATCACCCCGGTCTGGGATGCCCTGGTGGCTGACAGCTCGGTTCCGTCTTTGGGCCCGGTTGATGCCCCGGTCACTGTGATCGAGTTTTTTGACTATCATTGCGGCTACTGCAAGCGTGCCTTTGATGGCGTGATGGATATCGCCAAGGAACATGACGGCAAAGTCCGGACCATCTTTGTTGAATTTCCGATCCTGCGCGAAGAAAGTGCCACGGCTGCACGCGCCGCACTGGCCGCCGACAAGCAGGGCAAATATATGGAAATCCACGAAGCCTTCATGGCCAACCGTGGTCTTCTTGATGACACCCGCATTGACGAGCTTGCCGCGTCTGCCGGTGTCGATGTTGCCAAAATGCGCGAAGACATGCAGTCGCCCGAAATCGGCGGCATGATCGCCCAATATGCGGCAATGGCCCGCACCGTCGGCATCAGCGGAACGCCTGCCTTTATCATCAATGGCACCATGGTATCGGGCGCGGATATGGATCGCGTCAATGCGCTGGTGAAAACCGGGCTTGAAGAAGCATCCTGATTTTTCGCCCCTGCGCCATTGTGACAACATTTGCAGTCACACCGTTGCGCAGTCCGAACAAAACGACAAAGGCCCGTTTCGAAATCGAAACGGGCCTTTGTTTTACGCAAATGGCATGCAGATCAGATGATCCCCGCCAGCGGGGATGACGGATCGGCATATTTCTTTTTGGGCATACGACCGGCCAGGAAGGATTCGCGTCCGGCAATGATGGCATGCTTCATCGCGCGTGCCATTCGGATCGGGTCCTTTGCCCCGGCAATTGCGGTATTCATCAAAACCCCGTCACAGCCAAGCTCCATGGCAACGGCCGCATCCGATGCCGTCCCGACGCCGGCATCAACCAGTACCGGCACATTGGCGTTTTCCTTGATCAGGGCGATATTGACGGGGTTAAGGATCCCCATGCCCGACCCGATCAGCGATCCCAGCGGCATGATGGCACAGCATCCCATTTCTTCGAGCATCTTGGCCTGAATGGGATCGTCGCTGCAATAGACCATGACGTCAAAGCCGTCCTTGATCAGGGCTTCGGCCGCCTTGAGCGTTTCGGGCATATTGGGATAAAGCGTCGCCTGATCCCCCAATACTTCAAGTTTCACTAGGTTCCAGCCCCCGGCTTCGCGGGCAAGACGCAGGGTCCGCACCGCATCATCGGCGGTAAAGCACCCCGCGGTGTTTGGCAGGTAGGTGTATTTTTTCGGATCGACATAATCGACCAGCATCGGCTGGTTGGGATCGGTCAGATTGACGCGACGCACGGCAACAGTGACGATTTCGGCCCCGGATGCCTCGATCGCGATTTTGGTTTCCTCGAAATCCTTGTATTTGCCGGTCCCGACCAGCAAACGCGACGAGAATTTTTTACCGGCAACGACAAAACCGTCATCATCTGCAGCCGCCAGATCGGCTTCACCCGAACCGCCACCGATGAAATGGACGATCTCAAGCTTGTCACCATCGGCAAGTGCCGTTTGCCCATAGGCTGTCTTGGGCACGATTTCGAGATTTCGCTCAACCGCGACCTTGGTTGCGGCAATGCCCAACTGGCCCAGCAGTTCTTCTACATTTGCGGCATTCTCGATAGTCCGGTCTTCACCGTTGATCGTCAGAAGCATCTTTTTCGTTCAATCCCTGTGGTATCAAAATCTTCATGATTGCCGCGCAGTATGCGCAGCTGCCCTGCCCGAGGCAAGCTGTCTTGTGATGAGCAGAGCCGGTAATGACCAGTTATGGACAAAGCCCGGCTTTGTCCATGCAGACATCCGATGCCCCGGAAGTCATCGCAACGACGTTCGAGAATGACAAAGCAGCGATGCAATGCTGCATTGCCGATGCTTATTGCAACGTTGCGTCAGACTTTGGTCGTGTTATAAACGCAGCACCAAAAGTTGGGCGTATGGTCGGAAAACGGCCCTTGAAACGCCTGAATGGATGTCTGGGGTAAGATGACATTGCACGTGATCAAGGATCGATGTGAAGTCAATGACACGGCTGTTTGCCTTCGGGCCATCTGCCATGAAGACAACAACAAAGGTGAACTGGTTGACTGGTTTCAGGAAACCCGACAAGAAGATTCTGGCATTCTTTGCGATGCTGGGGCATATACGCACACATCGGTTGCGATCCTCGATGCGATTGGGGCATCAGATTTGCCGATGATCGAGGTCCATCTGTCCAATATTCAAAAGCGGGACGCCATAAGACTTTTGTCAAACGTCTCAAACGCTGCAAACGGTATGATCTATGGCTTTGGCGACCAGAGTTATAACCACGCCCTGGATGCCATGCGCGGATTGATCCACACACCATCATAAAAGATATCGAAATGAGCAAGTTCAACATCGACAATGACGCCATTCGCCAGCTCGCAGAGCTGCTGGACGACACCAATCTGACCGAAATTGAAGTTGCCGCTGGTGACAACCGCATTCGTGTTGCCCGCCAGGGCACCATGGTTGCAGCAGCCCCTGCTGCACCGGTTGCGGCGGCTCCGGCACCGGTTGCTGCCGCTGCTGCGGCGCCGTCTGATGCGGCATCCCATCCGGGCGCAGTGAAATCACCGATGGTCGGTGTTGTTTACTTTGCACCGGAACCGGGTGCGGCTCCGTTCATCTCGGTCGGGTCGACCGTTGCCGAAGGTCAGACCCTGATGCTGATCGAAGCAATGAAGACCTTCAACCCGATCCGTGCGCCGAAATCGGGCAAAGTGACCCAGATTCTTGCGACCGACGGTCATCCGGTCGAATATGACGAACCGCTGATCATTATTGAATAAGCCGGGGTAAGAACCGCATGTTCGACAAAATCCTGATTGCCAACCGCGGCGAAATCGCGCTTCGTATTCAGCGCGCCTGCCGTGAAATGGGCATCAAAACTGTCGCGGTGCATTCCACCGCCGATGCGGACGCCATGCATGTGCGTCTGGCCGACGAATCGGTCTGCATCGGCCCGGCAGCATCCAAAGACAGCTATCTGAATATTCCGGCCATCCTGTCGGCAGCTGAAATCACCGGCGCCGAAGCCATCCATCCGGGATATGGCTTCCTGTCGGAAAATGCCGATTTCGCAGCCATGGTCGAAGAACACGGCTTTGTCTTTATCGGCCCGACCGCGGAACATATCCGCATGATGGGCGATAAGATCACCGCAAAGCAAACGGCCGAAAAACTTGGCATTCCGTGCGTTCCGGGTTCCGATGGCGAAATCGCCACCGTTGACGAAGCCCGCAAATGCGCCAAGGAAATCGGTTATCCGGTCCTGATCAAGGCATCCGGTGGCGGCGGCGGTCGCGGCATGAAAGTCGTTGAACGCGAAGAAGACCTTGCGGAAGCATTTTCCATGACCCGTAAGGAAGCATTGCAGAACTTCGGCAATGCTGCGGTCTATATGGAAAAATATCTGGGCAAGCCGCGCCACATCGAATTGCAGGTCATCGGCGACAGCCATGGCAACGCCGTTCACCTGTTTGAACGTGATTGCTCCTTGCAGCGTCGTCACCAGAAGGTTCTTGAAGAAGCACCGTCTCCGACCCTGACGCCGGAAGAACGTGAACGCATCGGTTCGACCGTTGCCAATGCCATGATCGGCATGGGCTATCGCAATGCCGGTACGATCGAGTTCCTGTATGAAAATGGCGAGTTCTATTTCATCGAAATGAACACCCGTCTTCAGGTGGAACACCCGGTCACAGAAATGATTTCCGGTGTTGACCTGGTGCGTGAACAGATCCGCGTTGCAGCAGGTCTTGAACTGTCATTCAAGCAGGAAGACCTTGAAATTCATGGTCATGCCATTGAATGCCGTATCAACGCAGAAGATCCCAAGACCTTTGTCCCGTCTCCGGGCAAGATCAAGGAATATCATGCACCGGGCGGCCTTGGCGTGCGTGTCGATAGCGGTATCTATACCGGCTATTCGATCCCGCCCTATTACGACAGCATGATTGCCAAGCTGATCGTACATGGCCGTGATCGTGAAGAATGCATGATGCGCCTGCGTCGTGCGCTGGCCGAATATGCGATTGGCGGTATCAAAACCACCATTCCGCTGCACCAGACGCTTCTGGCGAACCCGGACATCCAGAAAGGGGCTTATGACATCCACTGGCTGGAAAAGTTCATGGGCATGAAGAAAACTCTGTGATCAATCCGGATACAGACATCAAACGGGAACCTTCGGGTTCCCGTTTTTTTATGGCGTGATTTCAACTCGCCCGGCATTAAATAATTAATCTTGCGCCGCTAGACTTGACCATGGATCCCGTCATGTTTGATATGACACCTTGTCTGACATGACGGCGTTCTCATATGTATTTTGACGTCAGATAGACAGGACAAAAACAATTATCACTGCGATCATGTCGAACCAGCTGACCCCTGATCTGTTGATCCGCGCCTATTCCGTCGGTCTGTTTCCCATGGCTGAAAGTCATGATGATCCAACCCTTTACTGGATCGACCCGGAATGGCGGGGTGTATTGCCGCTTGAGGGCTTCCACGTCCCGCGCAGCCTGAAAAAGGCCGTGCGCAAAGGCATCTATAAAATCCATGTCGACCGTGCCTTTCCCGACGTTATCCGGGCATGCGCCGAACAGACCGATACCCGCGACGATACCTGGATCAATGACAATATCCTTGAAGCCTATTGCGCGCTTCACAAGATGGGCTGTGCCCATTCGATCGAGGCCTGGAAAGATGGCGAACTGGTCGGCGGGCTTTATGGCGTCAGCCTTGGCAAGGCATTCTTTGGCGAAAGCATGTTTTCGCGTGCCACCAATGCCTCAAAGGTCGCGCTGGTTCATCTGGTTGCCTTGATGCGCCAAGGGGGCTTCAGCCTTCTGGATACGCAGTTTGTGAATGACCATCTCAAACAGTTTGGCGTTCTGGAAATCCCGCGCGAACGATATCGCAATGAACTGGCCAAGGCATTGGCCGGACGCGCAAATCTTCCGTTCGAGGTCGAACCGGAATTTCTTGAACAAACGCTTTCGGGCGGCGATAGTTAGGATCAGAACCCAGCGGTTCCGGATTTACCCGCCCACCACGCCACCGAACGAGCCATCAGATGAATATCCGCCTCGCAACCGATCAGGACATCCCCGCCATTCTTGATATTGTCGCCCCGACATTACGGTCCGGGGAAACCTATGCCATCGACAGTGATCTGAGCGACGATGACGTCATCAAATACTGGATGGCCCCGGACAAGGTGACGCTGGTCGCCGAAGAAGACGGCAATGTTGTTGGCACCTATTACATCCGGCAAAATCAGGGTGGCGGCGGATCGCATGTCTGTAATTGCGGCTATATGACATCCCCGAAGGCCAGCGGCCGCGGCATTGCGCGCCGCATGTGCGAGGATTCGCTTGTCCGCGCCAAGGAGCTTGGCTATCGCGCCATGCAATTCAATTTCGTCATCGCCAGCAATGCGGCGGCTGTTCATTTATGGCCGAAACTCGGCTTTGAAATTGTCGGTCGCCTGCCCGGTGCCTTCATGCACCCGACCCTTGGCGAAACCGATGCATTGGTGATGTATCGCAAACTCTAGAGCCTTTTCTGTTCAGATTGAAATTGCTCCGGGGTATTTTTGCCCCAAGACAGAAAAAGGGCGGGCACCATATGGCACCCGCCCCTTTTTGTTTGAAAGCTGATTGATGCCCGATCAGAACCTGATCAGAACAGGAAACGCACGCGCAGCGTACCGTCGATGGCCGCAAGTTCCTTGCGCACGCCGGCACCCGGTTTGATTTCCTCGTCAACTTCGACGACGACATAGCCAACGCCGCCTTCAGAACGCAGATACTGGCCGCTGATATTGATGCCACGCGATGCAAAGACATCGTTGATTTTCAGCAGCACGCCCGGAACGTTGCGGTGAATATGCAGGAAACGGGTGTGGGAGCGATCCTTGACCGGAAGCGATACTTCCGGGAAGTTGACCGCGCCAAGGGTCGAACCGTTATCGGAATAGGTGATCAGCTTGTCGGCCACTTCGATCCCGATATTTTCCTGTGCTTCCTGGGTGGAACCACCGATATGCGGGGTCAGGATGACGTTATCCATACCACGCAGCGGGCTTTCGAATTCTTCGTCCTTGCCAGCCGGTTCAACCGGGAACACGTCCAGTGCCGCCCCCGCCAGATGACCGCTTTCAAGAGCAGCCGCCAGATCTTCGATCACGATCACGTTGCCACGTGCCGCATTGATCAGGTGCGCGCCCTTTTTCATTTTGGCGATCTCAGTCGCCGTGATCATGTTTTTGGTCTGCTCATTGGCCGGAACATGAAGCGACACCACATCGGATTTCGCCAACAGTTCGTCCATCGATGCACAGGCGGTCGCATTGCCCATGGCAAGTTTGTTGATCACGTCAAAATAAATGACGTTCATGCCAAGTGATTCGGCCAGAACCGACAGCTGTGACCCGATATGGCCATAGCCGATAATACCAAGCGTCTTGCCGCGGGCTTCGAACGATCCCTTGGCGTTTTTAAGCCAGCCACCGTTATGAGCCGCCGCATTGCGCTGCGGGATGCCACGCAGCAGCATGATAATCTGGCCCAGAACGAGTTCTGCCACCGAACGGGTGTTCGAATACGGCGCATTGAAGACCGGAATACCGCGCATCGCAGCAGCGGTCAGGTCAACCTGGTTGGTGCCGATACAGAAACAGCCGATCGAGGTCAGCTTGGAGGCGGAATCGATGATTTCTTCGGTCAGTTTGGTGCGGGAACGGATGCCCAGGAAGTGCGCATCGGAGACGACGGACTTCAGTTCGTCCGCGTCGAGCGCAGCAGGGTAATGGTCGACATTAGAGTAGCCGGCCTCTTTGAACATCTTTACAGCGTTTTCATGGATACCTTCGAGCAGGACGATCTTGATCTTGTCCTTCTCCAACGAAAGTTTGCTGTTCACGGCGCACCATCCTTTTCTTCGCGAGGGCGACACGGGATAATCCCCGAGCCGTTTATCAGGCCGTTCCATAACGGCCCGTGGACCAATGAAATAGGGCCTTGAAGCGCGTCCGTCAAAGGCTTTCCCTTGCGTAAATGTGCATTGCCCCTATCTTCTGAACGCATATACCGGCTAATGCGTACAAAAACAAAGACCCGTGCGGGTCACCAACCGCATGACAGCCTGATCAGGGGATAAAGAATTGCCTGCCGAAATCAAAACCGTCACCGATATCCACACCATCGGCCAAGCCCAGTGGGATAAATGTGCCGGTACGGACAATCCGTTTGTCAGCTTTGCCTTTTTGTCGGCGATGGAAGACAGCGCATCGACAAATGCGCAAACCGGCTGGCAGCCATTTCATCTGGTATTGAGTGACGAAGCCGGCCAGGCGATCGGCATTGTGCCGCTTTATGTCAAAGCCCATTCTTACGGCGAATATGTGTTCGACTGGAGCTGGGCCGAGGCCTATGAACGGGCGGGCGGGAAATATTATCCCAAACTGCAATCAGCCGTGCCGTTTTCCCCGGTTCCGGGGCCCAGATTGCTGGTAGCCAATGACCATCCCGATCCGGATTCCGTAAGGCGCATCCTGATTGACGGGTTGGCAATGCTGCCTGAAAAGCTTGGCATGGCGACCCTGCATGTGACGTTTTGTCACGATGATGAAAGCCGTCTGATGGAAGATGCCGGTTTCCTGCGACGCAGCGGCATCCAGTATCACTGGCATAATCGCGACTATCAGAATTTTGACGACTTTCTTGCCGCACTGAATTCGCGCAAACGCAAGAACCTGCGCAAGGAACGCAAGCAGGTTCTTGAAGCCGGATACCGGTTTGAATCACTCCGCGGTGATGACCTTAAACCCCATCACTGGGACCGGTTTTACCATTTCTATCGCGATACATCTGATCGCAAATGGGGACAGGCCTATCTGACCCGGACGTTTTTTGATCTTCTGCATGAAAGATTGCGCGACCGCACGGTTCTGGTGGCGGCTTTTCGCGATAATGAAATGGTTGCCGGTGCGCTTAACCTGATTGGCAACGATACGCTTTATGGCCGCAACTGGGGCACGATCGACCGCACGCCGCTTCTGCATTTCGAAACCTGCTATTATCAGGCAATCGATATCGCCATTGCCCATGGCCTTAAAACGGTGGAGGCCGGCGCACAGGGTGAACATAAAATCCAGCGCGGCTACGAGCCGGTCATAACCCACTCGGCACATCTGATTGCCGATCCGGGGCTTCGGCGCGCTGTCGCGCAGTTCCTGAGACAGGAACAAACCCATATCGCGCAGGACCGGGACTATATCCTTGCCGAACATAGCCCCTATCGCAAGGTTCAGGCCCCCGACTAATTCACACCACCTAATTCACGCTGACTAAATCGCGCTTCCTAAATCACGCTTCCTAAATCACGCGGTCCAATCCCCGCGGGCAGAAGCATGCCGTCCCAAACAGCATCGCCAAAACAAAAAGGCGCAAGGTTGCCCTCGCGCCTTTTAAAAGATCATTTTCAAGCAGGCCTAGACAGTCCGGACGTCGTCCAGGAAGCCGTTGACATGTGTGCGCAACTCATCGTTGGCAGCGGCAAGTTTGCCAACACTGTCGAGCTGTCCGTTCGACAAATCACCGCTTTCCGTGGTCGCCACTGCAACGCTTTTAACCGCGTTGGAAATGGCGATATTACCGTTTGCAGCACCTTCGACACTGCGCGAGATTTCCTCGGTCGCGGCCCCCTGCTCTTCGACGGCACTGGCGACAACCGACATCAGTTCGTCGATCTTCTGGATCGTGTCGGCAAATCCGCGCACGGCTTCGGCCGCGGCACCGGACTCACTTTGCATTTCAACGATCTTTGCCGTGATTTGCTCGGTCGCCTTGACGGTCTGGGATGCCAGATTTTTGACTTCGCCCGCCACAACGGCAAAGCCTTTGCCCGCCTCGCCCGCGCGCGCCGATTCAATCGTTGCGTTCAGGGCCAGAAGGTTGGTCTGATCAGCGATGTCACTGATCAGATTGACGACTTCGCCAACACTTTGGGCGGCTTCGTTGAGTTTTTCCACCCGTTCATTGGTCCGTTCGGTCTCACCGACCGCAATCTGGGTGATTTCGGTAACCCGGGCAATCTGCGACGAGATTTCCGAAATCGACGCCGAAAGCTGTGCGGTTGCCGATGCCACCGTTTCGATATTGGTGGATGATTCTTCGGCCTGTTCGGCCACGTTCTGGGCATCCTGATTGGCCCGAACCGCATGTGACGTCAGGATTTCGGATGCAGAACGGACTTCATCAAGGGCCGCATTCACCGAACTCAGGACATCCTGGATTTTTTCGTCAAATCCTTTGGTCAGGACACCCATTTTCTTGGTGCGGGCAACCTGGCGTTCGGCTTCGACTTTTTCCTGTTCGGCCATGCGGGCACGTTCGCGGGCATTTTCCTTGAAGACTTCAAGCGACTTGGCCATTGCACCGACCTCGTCATTGCGCTTCATATCAAGCGTTTCGATATCGAGGTTGCCCGATGCAAGACTGCCCATGGCTTCGGTCATTTTGCGGATTGGCGTTGCAATCATCCGCGACAGCGTCCCACCGAACAAGGCGGCCATCGCAATCAGCAGCACAACACCAACACCCAGTGTAACCTGGAAAATCTGCATGGCCTGATCGACCTTGCTTTCGACATCAAGCACAAGCTGGTCAATCGCCTTGGCCAGATCACCGGCAATCATGCTGACGCGATCGGACAGTTCACGCGGTTCACCCGATGCTTCGATCGCGCGAGCATGGTTCACCGTCAGATAGTGACGCATCAGCTTAGCCTGTTCGCTGGCAATCTCTTCCCAGCGGTCAATTGCGCCATCCATTTCCTCGATCAAGGTCGCGATATCGGCATTGATCGAGCTATACCCCTTAAGCACATCGGTGCGGGTGTCGATTTCCTCAAGCGACTTCTGATAGCTGAGCAACCCTTCGCGGTCGCCGGTGGTCAGGAAATAGATCAGTTCCTGGCGGGCCATCAGATAGGCGCGGTCAAGGTTGCGATAATCGCGTTCAAAGGTGGAAAGATAATCGCGCTGTTCATTGGCGTTTTTGACCTGCATGGTCGCAAACATGCCCGCGGCGGCAACCATCAGGATCACGGCAATCATGATCGCAAAACAGGTTGTCAGTTTGGCGGGGATGGAAAGATCCTTAAAGAAATTCATGGCGTTTCTCCCTACTGACTGCCGCGCCGCACGAGTTCATTCAAATTGACCTCAATGGTCACAGCGCCAATCGCCTGCTGGTTTTCGTCGCTCATGGTCATGTTGAGCTGGGAACGCCAGGAATCAGACTCTTCGTTATATTCTGCTTCGTCGATAAAGACGGCGTTGGGCCCCTTGGGGAAAGTATTCTGGAACTTGCCCTCGTCGCCCTGCCAGAAGTCCGACGTGATCGAACTCTGTCCGACATTCAAGCCCACCGCATCCATGACGAAAATTTCGGCATAAAGACCGCCGGAACGGGCCTGCACCTGGGTCAGATAACTGGAAAGCGGATTGGTAAGAATTGCCGCCACAAGGGGCTGATCATCGGCTTCGCGTTCGGCGCGCCATTGTTTGTCCGCGGCGTCAATCTGATCCTGCGTCATGTCTTTTCGCAGACGGTTCTGGGAATTGATCGACAAAGCCACGACCGGGTTGGCCAACCATCCCCGGATATCCTTGATAAGCGCATCTGTAATCAGATCATTCGGATTGCCTGGCAGCTCTGCCTTGGCCATGGCAGCCTGCGGCACAGCAAATATCGCTGCCGCAAGTATCCCTGTCAGGACCATACTTCTCGTAGACTTCATCGGTTTCCCTCCCACAGCTTTGTTTGCAGCCAAGAAAGCACTAACTAAAAGTATAGGTCTTTATACCAAAGGAAAAGCATCCATACAACTTTTTGTTAGAAACAAGGCATTAGTGGAAGCGCACGGGTAGACTTCCACACGATTCAATATGTGGATTGCGGGCACATCGACAAGAGTACCAGTTGCAAGCTTTTGAAATCCGGGAAAGAAAAAAGCGGCGGAAAAACCGCCGCTGAGTTTGGTTGGGACACGAGCAAACTGCAGAAGATTACGTTGTTCCAGGCGCGAAACGCGCCCCTGCAAAGAACAACTGTCCGACATGACATAAGCAGGAAGCGTGCCAACTTTTTAAATCCGTGAAAAATCGCAATTTTTAAGGATTTTTCATCGAAACCGAACCTGACCATCTGAACAGGTTCAAATGATCTTTGCATTTCAAAATGCAAAGATTGCAAAATGCAACAATCAATCTTTGCATTTTGCAAATTGCAATTCCAAAACACGCAACAGGTCCGACTTTCACCGGTTATCAGCGGCGGCGCTTTTTCTTCTGCGCCCCGAAATTCAGCAAGGCCGGTGCTTTTTCGATGATTTCTTCAAGAATGGATTTGGCCGTTTCCAGATCATCGCGCGCGGATTCATCAAGCTGACTGATATAGCGCGGATCAGAGATCATGCGTTCTGCTTCGTATAAAGTGCGCAGCTCGCTCTGAAACATTTCGCGGGCACCAAGCGGCAGGTTTTCCTTGGCACTCATGACAAAGAAGAACTTCAGACTGGTCTTGATCACCAGACGCAGCATCAGGACCTGAAGCTTATGAAACTGGCCTTCCAGTTCTTCTTTTTTCGGATGCGACTCAAGCTTGTTCATCCGCTCTTTGATCACCAGCGACAAAGCCTTGAAGTTATCGACCTCCTCGCGGAAGGGTCGATACCCGGTAACATCCATCTTGTCGGTGGTTTTTTCCAGATTGTCGGCCAACGCAATCAGCTTGCGCGCACGCAATTCCAGCCGGGAAAGGAATTCCTCGACCTCTGTTCGATATTTTCTTTGTGCAGCCTGGCTCATCGTGTTCTGGCGTTCTTATTTTAAAATTGTGCCCGGGAAACAACATCCCGGGCACAATTTAACCGCCAATGATTAACAACACACCAAGTCCGGGTGTCGTTTTACCCTTCAACCATTTCCGGGTTCTTTTTGACGTGTATCTTGTCATCGCCATCTTCCGGATAGCGGAAGATGACCGCATCGTCTTCAATATCGACAAGCACGGCCCCGCCTTTGGAAAGCTTGCCAAACAGAAGTTCCTCGGCCAGCGGCTTTTTGACATGCTCCTGAATCACACGCCCCAATGGACGCGCACCGAAGGCCACATCATAGCCACGTTCCGCCAGCCAGCTTCTTGCGGCCTCGGTAAGTTCGATCGACACATTCCGATCCGCAAGCTGAACTTCAAGCTGTAGGATGAATTTGTCGACAACCATCTTGACCACTTCGGGCTGCAGATTGGCGAACGGAATAACCGCATCCAGACGGTTACGGAATTCCGGCGAGAAGGTGCGCTTGATCGCCTCTTCATCTTCGCCGATCCGCATTTCGCGCTTGAAGCCGATGGGCGGCTTGGCCATGTCCGATGCACCGGCATTGGTGGTCATGACCAGAACGACATTGCGGAAATCAACGGTTTTGCCGTTATTGTCCGTCAGCTTGCCGTGATCCATGACCTGAAGCAGGATGTTGAACAGATCCGGGTGGGCCTTTTCAATTT
Source organism: Thalassospira sp. CH_XMU1420-2 (assembly GCF_037029325.1). Taxonomy (NCBI): domain Bacteria; kingdom Pseudomonadati; phylum Pseudomonadota; class Alphaproteobacteria; order Rhodospirillales; family Thalassospiraceae; genus Thalassospira; species Thalassospira sp. CH_XMU1420-2. The sequence continues at coordinate 236,744 of NZ_JAYMEG010000007.1, read as the reverse complement.
CATCAAGCAGAACCACCGCATGCGGGTGCTGATCAACAGCATCGGTCAGAAGACCGCCCTGATCAAACCCGACATAGCCCGGCGGCGCACCAATCAGACGCGACACGCTGTGTCGTTCCATATATTCCGACATGTCAAAGCGGATGAATTCAATCCCCATGACGGTTGCCAGCTGTTTGGTGACTTCGGTCTTGCCAACCCCGGTCGGACCGGAGAACAGATAGCTGCCAATCGGTTTTTCAGGTTCGCGCAAGCCCGCACGTGCAAGCTTGATCGCACTTGCCACCGCCTCGATCGCCTTATCCTGGCCAAAGACAACGGTTTTCAGATCACGTTCAAGGTTTGCCAATGCCTTGCGGTCATCGGTCGAAACCGATTTTGGCGGGATGCGGGCAATTTTCGCGACGATTTCTTCGACGTCGCGCTTGCCCACCGTGCGCTTGCGCTTGCTTGGCGCCATCAACATCCGTGATGCACCGACTTCGTCAATCACGTCAATCGCACTATCAGGACGCTTGCGATCATTGATATAGCGCGATGCCAGTTCCACCGCCGAACGCAGGGCTTCGTTGGTGTATTTGACCTTGTGATGATCCTCGTAATAGGGCTTCAGCCCCTTAAGGATTTTGACGGTATCTTCTTCGGACGGTTCTTCGACATCGATTTTCTGGAAACGACGAACAAGGGCGCGGTCCTTTTCAAAATGACCACGGAATTCCTTGTAGGTCGTCGACCCGATGCAGCGCAGCGAACCACTGGCCAAGGCCGGCTTGAGCAGGTTGGATGCATCCATTGCCCCGCCCGATGTTGCCCCGGCACCGATCACGGTGTGGATTTCGTCGATGAACAGGACCGCTCCTTCGTATTCTTCGAGTTCCTTGACGACCGCTTTCAGGCGCTCCTCAAAGTCCCCGCGATACCGGGTCCCGGCCAGCAACGCGCCCATATCAAGGGCAAAGATCGTGGCATCCGCCAGAACTTCGGGCACGTCACCATCATTGATACGACGCGCCAGCCCCTCGGCGATGGCGGTCTTGCCGACACCCGGGTCGCCCACATAAAGCGGGTTGTTTTTGGTACGACGGCATAGAACTTGAATGGTGCGCTCGATCTCGCTTTGGCGACCGATCAACGGGTCAATCTTGCCCTTCTGGGCTTTGACATTCAGATTGACGCAATACGCCTTAAGAGCTTCACCCTCGGCCGGGCTGCTGTCGTCACCTTCTGGCGGCATACCGGCAACCGGCTCTTCATCCGCACCGCGCGGGATGCGACGTTCATTAAGCTCGGACGCCTTGGCAATGCCGTGGGAAATGTAATTCACCGCATCAAGACGGGTCATATCCTGAAGCTGCAGGTAATAAACCGCGTGCGATTCCCGTTCCGAGAACAAGGCGACCAGCACGTTTGCACCGGTTACTTCCTCGCGCCCGGATGACTGGACATGAATGGCAGCCCGCTGGATAACGCGTTGGAACCCGGCAGTCGGTTTCGGGTCGATCAGCCGGGCGCTGATCAGGCCGGAAAGTTCGCTGTCTGCAAATTCCAGAAGGTCTGAGCGCAAGCGATCAACATCAACCCGGCATGCCTTGAGCACGGCGAGCGCATCCTGGTCTTCGGTCAGAGACAGAAGAAGATGTTCTAGAGTGGCATATTCGTGGCGGCGCTCCGACGCATATGCGAGCGCACGATGCAGGCTTTCTTCAAGATTGCGCGATAGCATATGTCACTCCTTCTCTAAGGTACACTGCAGCGGATGCTGATTCTGGCGGGCCAGATCCATGACCTGGTTAACCTTGGTCTCCGCAATTTCGTACGTAAACACACCACATACTCCAACGCCCTTGCGGTGAACCTGAAGCATGATTTCGGTGGCCTCTTCCCGGCCTTTCTCGAAAAACCGTTCCAATACGTGCACAACGAACTCCATCGGAGTGTAATCGTCGTTCAGCAACAGCACCTTGTACATGGACGGCTTTTTCGTCTTGGGCCGTGTCTTTGTTACGATCCCCGTGTTTGGCAGATCAGTGCCGTCATTATCCTGTTCAGTCATCTTCTACTTACCGGAACCCTTATTTCCTGCATGAACTTCATGATAGGTCATTGCCAGGCTCTTTCAAAGGCCGCAGCTTAAAATCGTGTCACTAAATTATCGTCTATCTCCAATTCATTTAGGCTGAGAATGACACGCTGCAAGATCACCCGATAAACTTCATGCAAACCCGGCCGTCGGCACGGCCCGAAAACGGCGACAAATCACGCAAGCCCAAAAGAAAACGGGCATGACGCGATGTCATGCCCGCCTTGATCTTCATTGCAGAATACGGAAACCCGAACGTTTTGGGATCATTTCATCACGGCATTTGCTGCTTTTGACATTGCGGTGATGCTGTCGGTCATGGCCGCAAACATGATTTCCTGAACCTTTTCGGTTTCGGCAACGCTGCTATCGACATAACGCTTGAGGATTTTTGCCTGCAAATCCTGAATATCAGACAGGCTTTCGGCCTTGGCCAGGGCGTCGATATCGGCTTGTGATGCTTCGATTTCACGCTGCATCCATCCGGCAAGTTCCGTTCCGATCCCCCCGGTCTTTTCAAACAGGGTCATGGAAGCCTGCAATGCCTCGCCAATATTTTTCTGCTGTGCTTCGATGATTTCTTCGCACTGGGCCGCCATGCGCGAGCCCGCACCGGAAAACACGTCCGACTGACCGGTCATGGCATCGAAAAGCTTGCTGAATGCTTCGTTGGCGACAGAAATGCTTTCCTCGATCGCATCGCTTCCCGCGGTCATGATGGCATCCATTTCAGGCGCCTTCCACAGTGCGAGATAACTTTCCATGGCATCCTGATCCATGAACATCGCACCGAAACCGAACACATCATCATTTTTCGCTGATGGCGCAGGCGTTGCTGCGGCTTTGGCTGTATCGGTCGATGCTGCCACGATTTTGGGGGCTGATGGTTTTGCAACAGGCTTGCTGGCAGGCTTTGCTGCGACCGCGGCAGCGGCCTTTTTGGGAGCTGCTGCTTTTTTCGGGGCTGCTGAGGAAGTGGCTTTTTTGGCTGCTGGCGCAGACTTGCTTGTCGTACTCACGGTACTCGCCCTTTCAGTATCAGAAGAGGTAACTGGCGCGCTTGACTGTTCGGGGGTCTTGGCAACCGATCGCGGTTTTGCCTCTGCCCCGGGTTTTGTTGACGCGGATGGGGATGGCGCAGCGGATGAAGCAGACTTTTTCGGCTTCTTCACATTAGCCGACGCCGACTTTTTCGACGTCGGGGATGCCACCCGCTTGGTCGGTTTGGGGGCGTCACTCTGCTTTAAAGATGGAGTCGCCGGTTGTGCCGCCGTACTTTTTGCCACCGACGCTTTTGCAGGCTCTGCGGTTTTTTCCGAACCGGATGTTGCGGCTTCCGATAGCGGTTTTGATGCCTCTGGTACCGGCTCTTCCGGGATCGCGGCGGGGGACGCAGACGAGGAAGCCGATGCCGTGCTTGCAGTCACGTCTGATTTTGAAACAGCAGGCTTTGCGTCAGCCTGCTTTGCGGCCGCTTCGATTTCAGATGACGTCATCACGACACGCTTTACGGCGCCCTCAGACGCCACCGCTGGCTTTGAAACAGATGTGGATTTTTTGGCGCTGCCCGACGCAGCAGGTGCCGCCTTGGCAGCAGCCGAGACCTTTTTGCCAGATCTCGCAGAGGTCTTTTGTTTTGAAACAGCCATTGCTTCTAACCTCGTTCTTGCCGGGGCAGATGCCCCAAATTCATGTTGCATTGCAACATAACCCTAGATGGAATTACCCACAAAGGTCAAGAACAGTTTGGTGACAAAACCGCGACGCAAAGCACAGCCGCCCTGATAAAATCAGCACATCACACTCGCCCGTCGAATTGCGGTCGGTCAAAAGCACAAACCAAACAAGCATCTAACAGCTTGTACTGCGCGCGTTTGGCCACACCGGGCGCACTAAAAAATAACGGGGACGTTTTCCCAAACATCCCCGTCATCGTGATCGCATTCTGAATTTTATGGCTTAGCGCAGCATGTTTCCGCGCACCGTCCGATAAAATGTCCCGGACTCGTTATTTTGAATGGTTTGAACCTGTGCGGCGGATTGAGACCGCGCATTCTCCTTTGCCGGCGGTTCCGGCAATTTGCGGTCGATGCTTGAAAGCTCGGTCAAAACTGCTGGGAACTGGAGCGCACGCAGATCGTCAACACCCGACATCCAGGTCGCAAGCGTCACATATCCCGATGAACATCCAAGTGCGACCCAGTAATAGTCATCAGAATAAAGCCGGATACCGTCGCGATCTTTCTGGGTGCCGAATCCGTCCTGTTGCAGGGCATCGGTGATCGCGATGTAATCATCACGCCCGATCACATCAGTTGCGTGTTCCCCGCCGAACGCACCAAGGGGCGCGTTGATTTCGACATTGATTTCCTTGACCTGTGCCGGGCCGAAAACGCGGGTTGTCAGGTCAAATTGCTGATTACCGGCATGCGGATCAAGCTCGAAGACGCGCACTTCGTCGTAATAATCCGCATTATAGATGATGCGAATCCGCCCTTCTGCATCGCCAGCAGAACATGCCGTGCGCAGGTCATCGGCGTTCAAATAGGAAAACCAGGCTGACTTTCTGACCAGCGGGTTGCTGATGTCGCTGTTTTGCGTATAGGAGCAGCCAGCAAGCCCGATTGCAGCAACCGACAAAACAGCCAAACTGCTCAAACCGGCGCGACGCATACCTATCTTATTGAGAAATGGGGCGATTAATTTAACCATTCGATCCTCGATTTTTTGCCGATCAGGAGATATAAAAGTGACGTTCGCGCAGAAAGATGGTCACAGAATGGCCGCGTTTAGAAAAGCCGAAAAATTGACGCTCTTAAACATTTGTTTAAGGCTGGGATGCGAAACTGGTCTTATTTAGTTCTTGGGGACTACCGAAAGCCGAGCCCGAATAATGCGTTTAACGACCCCTTCCGGGCCAAATGCGTTGGCCAAGACACCGCTTGTGACACGCAACAGTTTCTTGCGTGCCTGTTTGGCTGCGTTTTTGTGTCTGACAGCAATCATGCTTTCTGCGACCCTTGTCCCGAACAAGGCCATCGCACGAACCTATACCGCCATGGTCATCGATGGTGACACTGGTGATGTGCTTCATGAATACCGTGCAGACCATAAAGTGTACCCTGCGTCACTGACCAAGATCATGACGCTTTATATGCTTTTTGACGCGCTTGATAATGGCAAGGTATCGCTTTCAACCCCGATGAAAGTGTCCAAACGCGCCTGGGGCCAGGCCCCGTCGAAGCTTGGTCTTCAACCTGGCGAGACCATTACGGTCAAGGACGCGATCCTCGCACTGGTAACAAAATCAGCCAATGACGTCGCCGTGGTTGTGGCAGAACATCTTGGCGGTACCGAAATCAAATTTGCCCAGATGATGACCGCCGAGGCCCGCCGCCTAGGCATGAAGCGCACGACATTTCGCAATGCATCGGGCCTTCCCAATCGCGGGCAGATGACAACAGCACGCGACATGATCACGCTTGCTGTTGCCCTTCGTAAGAATTTCGGCAGCTATTATCACTATTTCTCGACCCAGAAGTTCCGTTTTGGCAACCGTACCTATGGCAACCACAACAACCTTCTGGCGTCCTATTACGGGACAGACGGGATCAAGACCGGTTACATCAACGCATCGGGCTTTAACCTTGTGGCATCGGTCAACCGGAACGGAAAACGGTTGATTGGCGTTGTGTTTGGCGGCCGCACGGCCCGCACCCGCGATGACCAGATGAAAAAACTTCTGGATCGCGCCTATGTCGAACTGACCAAGGAAGGCGAAATTCGCGTTCCCCGACCCCGCATCAGCCCGGAAGATAAAATCCTGCCTGCCGATGCACAGTTGCTGATGGCAAAGCGTGAAACATTGCGCGAAGTCGAAGAACCGGGCCGGATTGATACCCAAACCGTTGTGACCCGTCTGAAACCGGAAACCAATAGCGGCTGGGCAATCCAGGTTGGTGCCTTCAGCGACCAGCGCCGCGCCCAGGAAGCCGTTCTTGCCGCTGCCCGCACCGCGCCAGATGTCCTGCGCCTGACCCGTGCTGCGGTTGAGCAACAGGCCAGCGGTACCGGCGTTGTCTATCGTGCGCGTCTTCTTGGTTTTGATGGCGAGAATGAAGCACGGGCAGCCTGTGCGGCCCTGCGTCGTGAAAACCTTGCCTGTATCCCGGTCAATTCCGGTGACGCGGGCTAAGCTCCGACCAAATCCCTGATACGAAAAAAGGCTGTCAGATTTACCTGACAGCCTTTTTCTTTTTGATCGTAGCCCCGAACATTCAGATCAGGGCTTGGTCGCATATTTGTTTGGATCAGACACCTAGTGCCCGGCACCCGGCGCAAAGAAATCATCCGATTTCAGTCCGCTTTTTACCAGCTGGTCGGTGACCTGGGCCTTAAGCCGTGCGAGACCGGCATCATCACCCGCTTCACAGCGCGCAACAATTGCCGGCTGGGTGTTGGACGCCCGCAGCAACCACCAGCCGTCGTCAGTGCTGACACGAACGCCGTCGATACCACTGACTTCGGCACCGGTTTCGGCCAGGCGTGCACGTACTTCTTCTATCAGGGCAAATTTGCGATCATCGGGGCATTCAATACGTGTTTCGGGCGTATTGACCGCAACCGGCATTGCTTCACGCCATTCGGCCAGGCTTTTGCCGCTTTGGACCAGAATGCGATACAGACGCACGGCGGCATAAGTTGCATCATCATAGCCGTAATAACGTTCGGCAAAGAAGATATGCCCGCTCATTTCACCGGCGATCGGTGCTTTTGCCTCGATCATCTTTGTCTTGATCAATGAATGACCGGTTTTCCACATGATGGCATTTCCGCCAAGGCGGTTGACCTCGTCAAACAGGGTCTGGCTGGCTTTGACATCGGCAATGATCGCCGCACCGGGTTTACGTTCCAGCACATCAGCCGCATAGATCTGCAACAGCTGATCGCCCCAAAGAACATTGCCCTTGCCATCAATCACGCCGATCCGGTCACCGTCACCATCAAAGGCAACACCCCAGTCCGCGTTATGCTTGGCAACGGCGGCCTTCAGATCAACCAGATTGGCTTCGACTGTCGGGTCCGGATGATGATTGGGGAAAGTACCATCGACCTCGTCAAACAGCAGATGATGAGTTCCCGGCAATTGTGCGGTCAATTTGCGCACAACATCACCAGCAGCACCATTGCCGCAATCCCAGACGATCGTCATCGGGTTGGGCACATCACAATCAAGCTCCGCCAAAAGACGCGTAACAAAACGGTCTTCGACGTCGATGTCACTTACCGTACCCTGCCCGGTTTCGAAATCACCGGCCGCGGCAATTTTGCCCAGCTCCTGGATGGCGTCACCAAAAACCGACTTCCCGGCATTGAGCATCTTGAACCCGTTATAGTTTGACGGGTTGTGAGACCCGGTCACCATGATGCCTGCATCGGTTTTTTCGTCATAAACCGTAAAATACAGCATCGGGGTCGGACCGCGACCAATACGCACAACATCGCATCCGGTCGAAAGCAGCCCTTCTGTCAGGGCCTCGGCAAGTTCCGGGGAACTCAACCGTCCATCCCGTCCCAGGGCGACGCGCTTGCCACCGGAACGGCGCACCATGGTTCCAAAGGCCTTGCCCAATGCATGCGCATCGGCAGCATGAAGGGTCTGTCCGACCACACCACGCACGTCGTATTCACGCAAAACGGAACTGTCAAACTTGTATCCGGCGGAATTCGTCATAGCTTGGATTAGCCTCCAACAGTTGCACGTCCGACACAGGAATAGCTGAAACCGTTTTCTGCCATTTCGGTCGGATCATAAACATTTCGAAGATCGACAACGATCGGGTGCGCAAGCGCATCCTTGATACGATCAAGGTCCATACCGCGGAATTCGTTCCACTCGGTTAGGACAACCATCGCGTCTGCGCCGTCGATCGCGTCATAAGCACCATCGCAATATTCGATCCCGTCCAGAAGCTTCTGCGCTTCTTCCATTGCTTCGGGATCGAATGCCTTGATCCTGGCACCAGCAGCCGTCAGCGCCGGGATGATATCAAGGCTCGGCGCGTCACGCATATCATCGGTATTGGGCTTGAACGCCAGACCAAGGATGCCAATCGTCTTGCCAGCAACCGAGCCGCCACATGCTGCAATCACACGATCTGCCATCGATTTTTTGCGTTTCGCATTCACATCGACCACAGTTTCAATAATGCGCAGCGGGCTGCCATGTTCCTGAGCGGTACGCACCAGCGCCAGCGTATCTTTCGGGAAGCAGGACCCGCCATAGCCCGGACCAGGATGCAGGAACTTCTTGCCGATACGGCCATCCAGACCGATGCCGCGCGCAACGTCATGCACATCTGCACCAACTTTTTCACACAGATCGGCGATCTCGTTGATGAAGGTGATCTTGGCTGCCAGGAAGGTGTTGGCGGCATATTTGATCATTTCCGATGTTTCACGTGTGGTGAAAACAATCGGCGTTTCAATCAGATACAGCGGACGATAAAGATCGGACATGACTTCGCGCGCCCGCTCGTCACTTGTACCGATGACAACGCGGTCCGGGCGCATGAAATCGCCAATCGCTGAGCCTTCACGCAGAAATTCCGGATTGGAAACCACGGCAAAATCGGCATCCGGGCGCTTTTCACGGATAATACGTTCCACTTCACGTCCGGTCCCGACCGGCACCGTCGATTTGGTAACGATCACGGTAAAGCCGTCCATTGCCTCAGCGATTTCTTCGGCCGCGGCATAAACATAGCTCAGATCGGCATGGCCATCGCCACGACGGGTCGGAGTCCCGACGGCGATGAACACCGCATCAGCATCCTTCACACCTTCTTTAAGATCGGTGGTAAAAGTCAGGCGCCCTGCTTTTACGTTATTTTCGACCAGAACATCCAGACCGGGCTCGTAGATTGGCATGATACCGTCTTCAAGACGGGCGATTTTTTCCACATCCTTGTCGACACAAACCACGTCTGTACCGAACTCGGAGAAACAGGCACCGGAAACAAGTCCAACATATCCGGTCCCGATCATTGCTACGCGCATGGATGTTTAATCCCAATTTAGAACGAACTGACCGAAACAGTTATTACCCGTTCCGGTCAGTTCTTGTTGAAATTCAATAATTATTCTGCTGCTTCGCCTTCGGCGAATTCATGAATGAGCTCGCGAACATCGTCGCGCATATCATCACGCGCAAGCGCAAATGCCATGGTCGCCTTAAGAAAGCCGATCTTGTTGCCGCAATCAAAGCGACGGCCTTCAAAACGGTATCCATAGAACGGAACGTGACCGATCATGGCTGCCAGTGCGTCGGTAAGCTGGATTTCATTGCCAGCCCCGCGCGGGATGTTTTCGAGAACTTCGAAAATACCCGGATCAAGGATATAGCGCCCGATTGCCGACAAGGTTGACGGCGCATCTTCGGGTTTCGGTTTTTCAACCATGCCGCATGCACTGACCAGACGGCCATTGGTGCCTTCGACTTCCAGAACGCCATAGCGCTGGGTTTCTTCGCGCGGCACGTCCATTACGGCAACCATGTTGCCACCGGTCCGGCCATAACTTTCGACCATTTGCTTCATGCATGGCGTTTTGGCCTGGATAAGGTCATCTGCCAGAAGAACCACAAACGGCTCGTCCCCGACCAGAGACTTGGCACACAGAACCGCATGACCAAGACCAAGCGGATTACCCTGACGGGTATAGGTCACACGACCGTTTTCCGGGATCATGGCAAGTGCTGTTTCCAGCGCGTCGGTTTTGCCGCGTTCGGTCAGGATGGCTTCAAGTTCGGCGGAACGGTCAAAATGGTCTTCAATTGCCGTTTTGCCGCGACCGGTTACAAAGATGAATTCTTCAATGCCTGCGGCGATGGCCTCTTCAACAGCGTATTGGATAAGGGGCTTATCAACAACCGGCAGCATTTCCTTGGGCATGGCCTTGGTTGCTGGCAAAAAACGGGTTCCCATACCTGCAACCGGGAAAACAGCCTTCTTGATCTTTCTCGACATTCACAACTTCCCTTTTCAACCGCTGCACGCCCCTTCGTTCAGAAAGTGCAGGCAAATATGCTTCTGCCACATTTCAAGAACATCTATCAAGCGAGCGCACCAATAATTCACGCTAATCTTTACATAGCCGTAACAAAAGGCTTCGCGCGGTGTTGATTTGTGCAGCCAGATAGTCTGATCCCCCATGATCTGGGTGGACCGCCTTGATCTGGATCTTGTAAGCCCGATTAATTTCCGCGCGGGTAGCACTGGCCCCCACACCAAGGATTCGTCGAGCTTCATCTGCAGTCATGTCCGCCGTGCTGGCACTTTCGTTATTGCCCTGGCTTCTTTTGCCATTGTTGCGGTCGTTTCCCCTGAAATGCGCATCGTGATCGCCATGATCTCTCTGTGGCCATTCACGCCAACCCGAACAATCGGGCCGACGATCAAAATAGGCTTCCAGAACCGTCCGGCTTTGGTCCGTTGCACGACAACAGTCAACAAAAAGCAACTGCAGGTCGTCAACCCCCAAGCTGTCTAAATCTTTTCCTGCAAAGGATCCGGTCAACACCGTTCCCTTCATTTGTCCGGTTTCAAGATCAAGCAGCATATGCAAAATTTCCGTGTGAATTTCAGATATTCCACCAACACCACCGGTGCTGGCAGATCCTCCGCCCATCTGTCCCGGACGCGCCCGGCGCCGGTAATGGGCAAAGACCCGACGAAACAATGGCCATAAAAAACCGAGTTTCATCATCCGCACCAAAAATGGCATTGTTACGGCCAAAGCTGCTGACATTGCGGCAATTTTACCGGTCAAAAGTAGCCAGATTGCAAGCAAGACCAGAAGCCCTACAATCAGGAACAGACCAATTTTGCGGACATCTTTCGGCTCGGCCTCAGCCAGCCAGCGGATCAGAAACCCGACAGCAACAAAGACCGCAATACCGATTAAAACCCACTGCATCAGGAACGCTTCCGCAATTGATGGCCAAGCATCAGGACATCATCAGACCCGGTTTTCTTCTGATACAAAGACAAACCGTCGTGCCCGCCGACCGCATAGCTCGCCACCGCGCCAAGCAATTTGCGAAGCTTTGCAGCAGAATGCGCATCAAACTGCATGAAGGCGCCACCCGTAATACGGGCAATTTCACCAAAGGCGAAACTGGCATCGCGGTCATTTCCTTCCTGGAACATGAAGGCCTTTACCCCCTTTAACGCCAGACGCCCGGCAATCGGCGCCAAATGGTCCGGGTTTTCTTCGATGCAGTCACCGACATAAATCAGGGCATTTATTTTGTGGGTGTCGGCTTCACGTTCGACATGGGCAAGAACACGCTCAATCTGGGTATGACCGGCATGGCAGTTGACCTTTGAAATGTAGTTGCGCAGTGTGCCGGCATTACGACACCACCCGCTTGCCTTGCATTCAGACAGACCGCGAAAGAACACAAGCTGAATATCAAGTGCGCCGATGCCATCCACCGCGTCAAACATTTCGGCCTGAATTTCCGCCGCCCGGTCCCAGCTTGGCTGGCGACTGGCAGTTGCATCCATGGCAAAGATCAGTCGCCCCTGCGACGGACCCGACGCCGGTGCATGCGCAGCAAGATCACGTGCATTCTTAAGGAAGTCATCGACTTCCCTTCTGCTTGACGTGTCAGGGATAATATCTTTGCGGCTCACGGTGACCTGCCTGCTTTATATGTCGTTTGGACTGTGTCGGGTCCATCAAGATATAGGCCGCAGGTGGTCAGATCGGCAACTCTTCGCCCTCTGCCGGTTTGAAGCCGATCACTTCGAGCAACGATCGCACTTCCTGACGGGCAGCCATATGGGACATGCTCATCGGGATACCGACACCTTTTTCCCGCAGGTCCAGCAATGTCAGCCCCTTGAGAAACAGCTCGCGGTAAATGACACGTTCCCCGAAGCCCGGCGCCTGACGGAACCGGATACGGTCGGCAAGCTTTTCGACAATTTCGGCGATATCGCGCTTGTTACGGGCGTCAAGATGGGACAACCGGTTGCGCATGACGATCCAGTCAATGGTCCCGCCATCAATCGCCGCCCGGCGTTTGCGTGCATCCCACACCATTTCGGCATAGATGCTGGGCCCCTTGATCGCCAGGCTGTCGGGATCAATCCGCGCAAGCATATCCAAATCGATGAAGCTGTCATTGATCGGTGTAATCAATGTGTCGGCACAGGCATGGGCAAGACGCGACAGATAATTGTCACTGCCCGGGCAATCCATGACCACGAAATTGCAGCTCAGAACCATTTCGCCCAACGCGGTCGTAAAGCGTTCGCGTTCGTCAAGCTTGGCCTCGTTGGCATCAGGAAGTTCGCTGCGATAGATCGGGCGATGATCGGGCACCGGAAGCTTCAGACGCTTTTTCTCGTTGAATGCCGTGCGGTTTTCGACATAACGCGTCAGGGTCCCCTGACGGGCATCGATATCAAGTGATCCGACCTTGAAGCCCATCTTCATCAGGGAAACAATCAGATGCATCGCCGTGGTCGACTTGCCTGATCCCCCTTTTTCGTTCCCGATCACGATCACATGGGCGCGGTTGGACTGCGGTTGTTTGTCCGTCGCAGTCTGTTGGCCTGCGCTGTCCCCGTTGGCGCTGGTCTCTTGCACCGTCATGAATGTCTGCTCCGTTATTCAGGCTTATTGGTTGTGTCCCCAATGACCAATCACCCCAATGAGCCACTTTATCAGTAAAAATCAAGGTAAAAGAAACTCATCTCGACAATGTCGAACGACTGACCACTAGCCAATCCTTATGCACAAAGGTAAAGATAAGGGTAGCACAGCGCAAAAATGCGCCTGAAAACAAAATGAAAGGACGCGATGTGAGGTATCGGGCGGCGGTGTTTGGCGCCATATTTGCCAACTTGGCGATTTCTGTGCCGCATATGGCATCAGCCCAACAGGCCGGTGCATTTGAACAGATTCCCGCCGATCAAAGCCCCATTAACTTCACAACACAGCTCGATGGCCAGACAGCCTTCCTGCGCCAGTATCGCGACAACAGCACGGTTTTTGTGGGTCGATGGTTCGCACCGCGCACCCCGAAGGAGCCGCAAACAGCCGCAAGCGACCTTTATCTCGAAACCGTTTACACGACATCCGCACCCGGTTTCCGGTTCAGCACCGCCATGGCACCGGACCGTCTGCTTGACATGTTTGACGCACTAAAGGACCGCACCGCCATCAATGGCAAGGGCTTTGTCCAGGATACGCGCTATGGTCCGGTTGCCCTGACGCCGTTTGTCCGTCAGGGGTCACAATGCGTGGCCTTTGTCGGTCAGTGGGATCCGCAAACCCAAACACAGCGTGGCAGCCGTATTCTTGGCTATTACTGCACCCCCGGCCTTGTCCAGGCCCAGGCAGGCGTGGTTTCGCCGCAAAATGCATTGCCGATGATCGACGCCCAGCAATTCGCCGCCGCGTTCTTTGGCAGGCTGATGATCGAACTTCCGGAAAATTCGCCAGCCACTGCCGAAGTGGCCCCGACCGTCGATACCGATCAGCCGGCCGGCACCACGACACCGCCACCGACAGATGGCATCCGGATCACAACCAACTGGCAAGGCGTTCGTGGCACAGGCATGCTGCGTTTTGATCAGCCTTCCGGCGAAGGCACCATGATCCTTGATGACGACCAGCGCCATTGCGAAGGTATCTGGCGCCACGAAGGCGGCGCATATCAGACCGGAACTTTGCCGTTCGGCAGCTGGTATGTTTACTGCAATGACAGCAGCTTTGCCCGCGGACATTACACCAGTGAAAGTGCAGCGACCGTTACCGGTGACGGACAGGACAACCAGGGACAGGCTGTCTATTTCCGTCAGGCAAACTGACCAGACACACCATCATTACACACCATCATTCAAATTTCCGCCCCAACGAAACGACAGAATATGACCGCAGATATCCAAACAATCGTCATTGGCGCCGGCGTCGTCGGACTGGCTTGCGCCCGTTCTCTTGCCAATACCGGCCGTGAAGTTCTGATCATTGAACAGCATGATGCAATCGGCACGGAAACAAGTGCACGCAACAGCGAAGTCATCCATGCCGGGATCTATTACCCGAAGGACAGCCTGAAAGCCAAACTGTGCATTTCCGGCAAGGAAATGCTGTATCGCTACTGCGCGGAAAATGGCATCGATCACAAACGCACAGGAAAACTGATCGTCGCCACCGCCAAGGACCAGCTTGATGCGCTTGGTGGAATTGAAAAAAAGGCCCGTGAAAATGGCGTGATGGACCTTGTCTGGCTTAGTCAGGAAGAAGCCCTTGAACGTGAACCCGCCCTGAATTGCGTCGGCGCCCTTCACAGCCCGTCCACCGGCATCGTTGATTCGCATCAGCTGATGGTGACGTTGCTGGGCGAAGCGGAAAACAACGGTGCCACACTAGCCCTCAATACAAAGGTCACATCAGTTGATCACGCAAACGGGCTTTACACGGTGACGACCCGTGATGCCGATGGCGAAGAAATGAGCCTGACCTGCGCCGAACTGGTGGTGGCGGGCGGATTGCACAGCCAGACGGTTGGTCGCAGCTTTGCCGGTTTGCCATCCGACACTGTTCCGCCACAACATTATGCGCGTGGATGCTACTTTACCCTGTCGGGCAAGGCCCCCTTTTCCACCCTGATCTATCCGGCACCTGAACAGGCCGGTCTTGGTATTCATCTGACACTTGATCTGGGTGGACAGGCGCGGTTTGGTCCGGATGTCACCTGGGTTGATCAGCCAAATTACGATGTCCCCGAGGAACGCCGGTCTGCCTTTGCCGAGGCCATCCGCAAATACTATCCTGATCTCAATGAAGATGCCCTTCAGACCGGTTATGCCGGGGTTCGCCCCAAAATTCAGGCCCCCGGCGAAGCCGCCCGCGACTTCATGATCGCCGATGAAAAGGCCCATGGTCTTAATGGACTTGTAATGCTCTATGGTATTGAATCACCCGGACTGACTGCGTCACTTGCGATCGGTGCCCGGGTAACCGACCTGATGACACAAAAAGGCGACCTCCAAGCGGCATCGTGAAGCCATTTTGGGTAACCAGCGACGGGTAAAGAATGGGAAAAGCACGCCAGAAAAATTCGGTTCGCACACAGGACAGGGCATTGCTGCCAGAGGGCCGGCATCCTTCATCCACCATGTCGCGACGCCGTTTTCTTGCAAAAGGCATGTTGGGACTTGGCAGCGCCTTGATGGCGTCAAGCCCGCTTGCCCTTCATGCCCAGCAACTTGAACCATTTACCATTGCGCCGAACAGTCTGAGTTCCGGCCGCGGATCCGGGATTGATACCGGAAAGCCGAAAGTCGAATTCACCGACGAGATGCGTGACTATGTGATCGCCATCAGTCGTTGGGCAAAAAGCTATCGCAGCGACTTTTCGATTGTCGCGATGAACGGGCTTGAGCTGACCGAATATCTGGAAACCACCCTGTTTGCCGCCCGCGGCACCGCAGAACCCGCACGCGATTATTTGCGCGCCCTTGACGGCATCCTGACCGAAGCACCGTTTTTCGGTTATGACAATTACGGCGAACCGACCGAGGACGAGGAAAGCAAATATATCCTCGGCTACCTGGAACGGCTGAAATATGAAGGCCTGAAATATCTGGTCGTTGATTATACCGACAAACTCGGTGATATGCAGACCGCACGCCAACGACTTTCGGGGCTGGACGCCCTTTATTATGCTGCCCCGCCACCGGGCATGCAGCTTTCAAGTCTTGCGAAGGTCCCAAGCACTCCGATCAATTCGAACCCGCATGTGGTCGACAATCTGCGTCAGGCCAAAAACTTTGCCATGGTTCTGGACAGTTCGCCATATGGCACCAAAGACGCCTATATCAATGCGCTGGCCCAGACCAATTACGATACGCTGATCATTGATCCGTTCCATCGGGGCACCATCCCGCTGACCTATGATGACATGAAGCGCCTGCGCTACAAAAAGACCGGCACACCGCGCACCATCATGGCCTATATCAATGTCGCGACGGCGGAAACATATCGCTATTACTGGCAAAGCAACTGGCGCGCCGGTTCCCCGGACTTTGTCGGCGAAGGCAACCTTCTGGCCCGCTGGGGCCAGGAGCATCACGTCTATTACTGGAAACGTGAATGGCAAAGCCTGATTTATGGCAGCGAGAACAGTTATCTTGGCGGCATCATGAAGCTGGGCTTTGACGGCGCCCTGCTTGGGGGTCTTGATGAATATGCCTGGTGGCTTGATTACTGATCCCGTTCTACCGAAAAACGACCTTCACGCATAAATGATCGTATCGTCATGCCTTCGCGACGACTGGCATTTGACGTCCTTGGCGGGCTTGGGCACTGTAGGGCATTGATAAAATATAATCTGCCTTGCAGAAACAGGAGGCCAACTTGTCCGAACCGATCATCCATTACTTTTTCGTCCAGTCGCCCTGGTCGTTTTTCGGCTTTCGCCGCGCCGTCGACATTGCCAAAAAACATGGTGTCGACATCATTCACAAGCCCTGCCGCGCGGCAGATGTCTGGGAACATGGTGGCAGCGTGCCCTTGGCAAAACGCCCGAAACCGCGTCAGGAATACCGCCTGGTAGAGCTTAAACGCTGGTCGGAATTTCTTGATCTTCCCATCAATCTGCACCCCAAATTCTTCCCGGTCGACGAAACCTTGGCCGCGCGGACCATCATTGCAGTCCAGGAAGACGGCAAGGATGTCACAGATCTGACCGAAACCCTTATGGGCGACATCTGGCTTCGTGAACGCGACATCACCGATCCGGCTGTTATTCGCGATGCGCTTTCGGCAAGCGGACTGTCGCTGGAATATCTTGAGAATGCAGACCTTCCGGAAATTGCCCGAATTTACGATGACAATTGCCAGACCGCGCGCGATCGCAACATCTTTGGTGTTCCGACCTATTTCGTGGGCAATGAAATGTTCTGGGGACAGGACCGGCTTGATTTCGTTGACCGCGCCCTTGGCTAAGTCCCGGGCTTGATCGCCTGCGAAAACATCATCCACAAACGAACGGGGCGGGAAATTTTCCCGCCCCGTTCGTTTGGTTTTTGATCAGATCAGCAACCAGATTTCTTGCCCCCTCAGACAAGGCGTTTGACGTGATCGACAACAAATCCGTCAGAGGACGGATAGGTGTTTTCGATCATGGCAAGGGCCTTCATCTCGTCGCAGGCTGCAACTTCACGGGTTTGCACATCCGCCCAGCGGTCATCAAAGATATCGTGGGAACGGTTTTCCTTGACGCATTCGCGAACGGCCTGGTTGTGCAATTCAACTTCGAAAACGGTCTGGCGATGGTCTGTGAATGCAGACATTTCCGCCGATCTCCTTACTTTTTTGTCCGGCAGCGCCGCCCAGACGCCGTCGTGTCCTGAACCGGGAATCTCAACCACAAGATACCCAACCATCAGCTTACGTTTCGTGCCTTAACGAGCCGTAAATTGTCCGGTTAATTCGTATTTCACGGTTAATTGCTCCGGTTTCAAGTGCGATTTTGTCATAGCTGCATCTCCCTCAAACGCCCGGCCAGCGGTGATCAGCGCGCATAGCACGCAAAAAATCGCGACTGGAAAATTGATTGCCACAAATGCAGCTACAATACCGACCGGATCGCGTTTTTTATGCGCGATTTCCGATCAAAAAGAATCATATCCCGCCCCCGAATGGATCACTTCCGCGCGCCGACAACATGCTGCAGCGCACAGGTCGCGAAATAATATTTCAAAGCAAATGCGCAATGATCATAAAATTCCAAGCCACCATCACGCCCCAACCGAAACGTTCTTTTTTGGCCGTTCGATGAATTTGAAATTGATCGGATCGGCAATGCATCAAACATAAAAGAATAAGCAGGCATCAGCCTGCACCAGAACAATGATGCTGCCAGGAGGCTGCAATAGGATGAACGTCTTTTCCGATACCGCATTTGATGGCCATGAACAGGTCGTGTTTGCCAGTGACGAAACCACTGGCCTGAAAACCATCATTGCCGTCCACAATACCAATCTTGGTCCGTCGCTTGGCGGTTGCCGCATGTGGCCCTATGCCAGCGAACAGGAAGCCATTCATGATGTGCTTCGCCTGTCGCGCGGCATGACTTACAAGTCAGCCCTTGCCAACCTTCCGCTTGGCGGCGGCAAATCCGTGATCATTGGCGACCCGCGCAGCCAGAAGACACCGGAACTGTTCCGCGCCATGGGCCGCGCTGTTGAACAGGTGGGCGGGCGTTATATCGTCGCCGAAGACGTCGGCACCAGCCCCGAAGACATGGAACAGATCGCAAGCCAGACCAAACATGTCGGCGGCATCAATGACGGCTCTGACCCGGCCCGCACCGGTGATCCATCCCCGTTCACGGCCTATGGCGTGTTCATCGGCCTTAAAGAAGCCGCGCGCTTCAAATTCGGCAGCGATGATCTGACCGGATTGCGGGTTGCCGTTCAGGGTCTTGGCCATGTCGGTTATCACCTGTGTCAGATGCTCCATGATGCGGGGGCCAAGCTGATTGTCGCAGACCTGAACAATAACAGCGTCACCGCCGCAGTTAATGCCTTTGGCGCCGCCGCCGTTTCGGTCGACGATATCCTTGCCACCGAAGCCGATATTCTTGCGCCCTGTGCGCTGGGCGGGGTGATCAATGACAAGACCATCGAAAAATTGCGGGTCGGTATCATTGCCGGTGCCGCGAACAATCAGCTCGAACATGACCGCCATGGCGACATGTTGCGCGAAGCCGGCATTCTTTATGCCCCTGATTACGTCATCAATGCCGGCGGCGTGGTAGAAGTCCACTATTGCCGCGAAGGCAAGCCGGTGGCCGAAACCAACAAACATATCGAAGGCATTGCGATCACGGTGCGTGAAATCTTTGAACGCGCCAAACAGCAAAACCTGTCGACCGGCTTTGTCGCCGACCGCCTGGCAGAAGAACGTTTTGGCCTGACCCGCAAGGCAGCCTGATCGTCAGAATCAGCAATCAAAAAGGCGGGGGAATATCCCCCGCCTTTTTTGTAACCATATGGCGTCGCTGTCGGCCCGTCATGAAGGCCCATGTTACTGCCCGAACAACGCGATCAGACCATCGGCAAGCGCCCCCCGCCAAACCAGATAATCATGCCCCCCGGCATATTCCCGATAGGTCACGTCATATTCTTTGGCCAGCAACACATCACGCAGATGTCTGTTGCTTTCGAGAATGCCCGCGACATCGCCACGTCCGGTTTCAAACAGCCCCGCCATCATGAAAATACGCACCGGACGTTTGTCGGTACGGGCAAGATGGCATGACACATATTCGTTCTGATCAGCCGGTGTTCCGTCTGGCGACCACCAGAATGATCCCGACATTGATAAAACATTTCCGAACAATTCAGGATGGCGCATTGCGATGGTCATGGACGCCAATCCACCATAACTTGAACCGCCAATGACGATGCGATTTGATGCAAAGTTTGTCCCGAACCGTTCAAAGACCACCGGCATCAGGTCATTTGTCAGCACATCGGCAAAAACAGGATTTCCCGGCAACTCGCGGCCGCGCGCATCCCCGTCGGGATTGGCAATGAAAGCAACCGAAACCGGGGGCAAAACGCCCTGTTCGATCAGATTGTCAAGAATTGCCGGTGTCGGAACGGTTTCCCGATATTCACGGGAATCAAAAAGCACAAGCAGCACATTCTTTTCATTGTCCGGATCAAACCCGTAGGGACGGTAAAGCGTGATCGTCCGCTTGTTGCCCAAAACCGGGCTATCAAATTCGAAATCCCACAAGGTGCCCTTGTTTGATGCGTTTCCGGCCATGCCGGGTTGCTCTGGCGCATGATCAAGTTCGATCACCGATTTCTGATTGTAGATGTCGGGTGCATCGTCCGGCCACACATTCGGATTAAGCGGATCTGCCTGTGCCGTGGCAAGGATCGCGACCCGGCGTGCGCGCGCATCAGCATCAAATTCCGGAATGTCGCGAGCGATCTTGTAGGAAAGCCTTGTACTGTTTGGCACCACAAAGCTTTTGAACCAGATGTCACTATCCCCCAAACGTTCAAGGAATTCGTGATCATTGCTTGGCGCACCGAGGATACGACCATTACGTTCAAGGCCACGGGCAACGAATGTCAGGACAACATTGCTATCCGTGCGGGGCTCGACAAGTGGTGCGCCCTGTTGCGAAACCAGCGCCCAGAAGGCGTCCGTCCCCGTGCCTGCCGCAACCGCCTTTGCGGCATTGGCAATCATCGGGCTTTGATACTGACGGGCGGGCGGGATCTGGTCTTTGCGTTCAACCAGATGGTCGAACGTCATTGTGAATGCGGCACCGCTGGTGCTCTCGGCAGTGATCCGCACTTTGGGATGATCGGTTGGTGCCACAAAGAAAAACCGTATCTGACCAGAAGCATTACGCGCCAGTTCACGCATAATCTTTTCATCGGCATCCAAAAGTTCGACCGTGACCGGATCATGATCACTGTCAACCAGCCCGGCCACATAACCGCCCGCACCAATCCGGACGGCGATGTCAGTAGCTTCACCACGAGAAGCAAGCTGTCCGTGCACAGACAGTTGTTTTTCGTCAGGACCGGCATGAAGCGCCCCGGAAAATGCAAGGGTCATCAATCCCATCCCCATCAAAAATTCAAATATCCGCACACGAACAGCATTCTTCATCGGACTTACCAATTATAGCGCAGTGTTGCAGTAACCGTACGGCCCGGACCATACCAACATGCCCAGGCAGCTCGCGTACAGGAAGCCACATAGGTGTCATCAAGCAGATTGTTGGCATTCAATTGCAATTCCATTCCGTCGAACCGGTGCGACAAGGCACCAAGATCATAGGACAGCATTGCGTCAAACAAGGTATAGTCAGGAACTTCTACCGCGTTCACAGAGTCCGTCGAGACACCGGTGTAACGAACACCACCGCCGACGGCAAGGCCATCAAACGTTCCACCATCGAAGCTGTATTTCGACCACAGGGTCGCCTGTTCTTCGGGCATGTTGGCGACCTTAAGACCGATATTCGCGGCCTTGGCATCGTCAGTGATTTTGGTGTTGTTGCGCGAATAGCTTGCCAGCACACTCAGTTGCGGGGTGACTTCCGCCTGGACTTCAAATTCAAAGCCGCGACCCCGAATTTCACCGATCTGACGTTTGGTACTGGAATCATCATAGGTCACGATGTTTTCCTGGGTCAGCTGGTAAACCGTTGCCGTGACCGAAATCCGTCCATCATCAGGGGCATATTTGATGCCGCCTTCATATTGTTCGGCCTCGACCGGATCAAATGCATTGCCATCACTGTCCGTACCCGATGCCGGTTCAAACGATGTGCTGTAACTGGCAAATGGCGAAATGCCATTGTCAAAGTTGTAAATGACACCGGCACGCCCGGTCAGGGCATGATCGCGCTGCTCTTCGGTGGTGTTGGTTTTGCGTTTGGAAATCGCACTTTCAGCCCAGTCGTGACGCAATCCCAGTACAACATTCAGACGATCAATCTTGATCTGGTCTTGCAGGTAAAGACCGGTTTGCGACGATTCAGTTTCCTGGTTGGTGCCGTCAGAAAGCGCCACATTGCCGATATAGCGCGTCAGATTACGCCAGTCCTCGTCACCAAGATTGTAGTTCCCGTAATATTCTTCATAGAGCTGATATTTGTAATCCAGACCACCGAGCACCTTGTGTTCAACGATGCCGGTGTCGAAATTGAATTCGGCCTGGTTATCAACGACATACTGATTAAGGTTGTCATCGGAATGGGTCGCAAGACGGTTGATCTGGGTGCCGCCGGCCTTGATCGAGTTCAGGATAACCTGATCAAGCGTGCTTTCGATGTCGTTATAGCGCGCATTCTGACGCAGGGTTACGACGTCATTGACCGCATGTTCAAGGCTGTAGCCAAATGAAAACTGGGTGCGTTCGTGTTTGTCGAAATCATATGCACCGGCCCAGAAATCACGCGGGAAATAGCCATATGGCGTCGGGTAAAGGGTCCCCTGCCCGGCAAGGAACGGCCGCAACCCGCCATCGGGATCGTTTTGATAGCTGGCATTGACCACAAGCATGGTGTCTTCGTTTGGTGTCCAGCTGACCGACGGTGCGATGGCGATGCGGTTCTGTTCCATTTCACCGCCGAATTCATCCTTGGTCAGACCCTTGGCGACCACGCGGTAATCAATTCCCTTATCTGCCAAAAGCACGCCGCTGATGTCGCCACCAACCGAATAAAGGTTGTCCGTACCGACCGAAACTTCGACTTCCCGCTTTGTCTCGCCAGTCGGGCGTTTGGTCGTCAGATTGACGACACCGCCCGGGTTTGCCTGCCCGAACAGGACAGAAGACGGCCCGCGCAGAAGTTCGACACGTTCAAGCAAATATGGATCGATTTGCCCCAATGATGTCAGACCGTAATTCAAGCCATCGACATAGCGCGGCACATAGGAAAAGCCGCGTACAAACATTTCGTCATGCAGGTTCGACGTCCCGCGATATTCGGTCAGCACGCCCGGGGTATAGCGCATTGCCTCGGCAACGGACCCGGCAGCCTGGTCTTCAATCTGGTCGGCTGTGACCACACTGATCGATTGTGGAATTTCCTTAAGCGCCGTGTTGGTTTTGGTTCCACTTATCGAGCGCTTGGCGACATATCCTTCGACCGGACCGGTCGCGCTTTCGATACGGGATTCAATAACCACCGGTGCTGTTTGCGTACCGTCACTGGCCCCGGTTGCCTGATCATAGATCGTGACACTACCATCTGCGCCGCGCTGATGGGCAAGGCCGGTACCCGCCAGCAACCGGGTCAGCGCATCATCAATCAGATACGTCCCGTTAAGGCCGCTTACGGTTTTGCCAGCGGTCAGCGCGCTGGGGTAAACAATTTCAAGATTGGCCTGTCTGCCAAATGTCAGCAATGCGTTTTCCAGCGCCCCCCCGGGCACCGCAAACGTTACTTTTTCCGCGTCTTGTGTTTGCGCAGTTGCATAGCCAATTGGCGCCGCCACCATCAAGGCTGTCATCGAGACGCCTGTAATCATCAATGCCGCCAGCCCCGACCGCGCGGCAGTTCCCACCTTAGAACGATGCATTCTATTCCCCACTTCAGGATTGTTTCTGTTCAGAGCGCATCTCGTTTTGGATGCGCCTGCCCTGTAAGAGCGGGAAATCGACAACCTCCTGATGTGCGAATGAGAATATTTTTCAATTAATTTTCATCAACAATGGTCAGAAGGCCGGTTGCGCGGGTAATTTTGATCGGCAATCTGGCCTCAAGCGATCGCAGCGCCTTATCCGGATCATTCAGATCAAAGATGCCGCTTACCTTTTGTTCGCCAGCCCGCTGGCTGATCAAAACAATGCTGCCGACCTGATATTGGTCGAGTGTTTCAAGAACCTGCCGCAATGGCTGATTTGAAAAAACAAGTTTGCCGTCACGCCAGGCGGTCTCCCTTCCTGTATCAACCTTGTGAATTGCAAGGGTGCCCTGTGCCGTTACCTTGGCGGCCTCCCCGGCCTGAAGTGTCGCAATATCATTGCCATTGCGCACCTCGACGGTGCCTTCTTCGACCTGGACATCGGGTTGATGTGAATCCGGATCAGTGTGCACGCCATAACGCGTGCCAAGCGCACGCGCACTTAACCCGTCATCCTTAACGATAAATGGGCGACCGGGATCGGGTGTGACTTCAAAAAATGCTTCGCCGCGCAAAAGTTCGATTTCACGGGCATCATCCCGATAGGAAACCCTGATCGCCGTATCGCTGTTAAGCGCCACAACCGATCCGTCAGACAGCGTGATCTGCGCAGTCTTGCCAGTCGGCGTATAATAATCTGCCTGCATCCGGTCGATTGCGCCAAGCTTCTGCGCCCCGGTCAGGCCCAGCCCAAGCAACCCGACAATCGCAATCGATACACGCCGGATCGTCCGTTTTCGGGCAATCTGCCGAAGCGTATCGTCGCCCAGCGGCACATCGCGCAAATCGGACCACAATTGATCAAACTCTGCATAGGCAACCGGATGCCTGGAATCCCGTTCAAGCCATCCTTCGAACCGTTTTTGATCATCTGTGGTGGCATCGGCCGACTGCATGCGCGCAGCCCAGCGGGCGGCTTCCCTGATCATGCTTTCCGGAAGCTGTTGCAAATCTGATTGGGCGCCCAACGTCATCGTGCTGCCCGTCCATCGACCGGGCCTGACAGCAATGCGGCATCCGGTTCTTCGACAGCCAGTTTCGCACGCACCGCACGACAGGTGATAAGCGCGCGCATGATGTGCTTTTCAACCATATTGCGGCTGATCCCCAGGCGTTGCGCAATGTCACCATTGGCAAGGCCATGCAAACGGCTGAAGATGAAAACTTCCTGGCATCTTGCCGGCAGGCTTTCGATTGCCCGGGCCATGATCATCAGATATTCCCGTGCCGCGACAATGCGTTCCTGACAAGGCGCATCTTCGGCGAACTGGTCAAGTTCGTGCTCGGTTGTCATCATCTGCCGGTCCGCCTGAAGACGCGCACCATTCCGGCAAGCAACAGAATTGGCAATTTTGAAAAGATATGCCTGCGGATTTTCAATTCTGGTCTTGGGTGAAAGACCAAGCCAGCGGGCAAAGGTTTCCTGGGTTGCATCCAGCGCGTCATCCTGATTGCGCAGACGTCTTGTGAAGAAGCGCTTCAAACGCCCCTCTTCCTGACGATGCAACTCTTCAAAAAGAACCTGCCTCATTGCTGCCCCGAACCGCACTACCCCAAAGGCTGTTTGGCTTCAGCCTTGCGCTTTCACACAGCAATATCGATATTGATAATGAATTGCAATATCAAAATGGAAATCATCCCGCGTCTCGCGGCTTGATCACGACATCAGCCAAACCCCGGAAAGCAGGCATGAAAAAAGGCGATGCCCAATGGTATCGCCTTGTCAGCCGTCATTGATGTTACAGCTTAACCGAACCGGATTACTCCGCCGCGATCGGTGCGACGTTCGCGGTTACGGCTGCTGCATCATCGCAATCACAATTGCCGCATGTTTTTGCCTGCAGCAATTCGGCGCGCATGTGACAGGCGCACTTGCCGCATTGTGGGGCACAGCCATGAAAACGGAAAACTTCTGCCGGACGCGAAGCACCGCCTTCTTCGGCGGCACGGCGGACGTCTTTTTCCCTTAGCGCGTTGCAGATGCAGACATACATAAGTGCGATTGCAATCAGTTATTAATTACGTGCACTCACATCTAAGGTAACTGCGAATAGTTTTCAAACACTTTCGCAAGTTTCAACGACAAAAAAATTCCCCGCAGGGTTTAATCTCTGCGGGGAATTTTCGAAAAACTGTTTACTTACAGTAAGATCAGGCAACGCTTACATGGCTGACCACGCGCGATACACCTTTGATCCGGCGCACGATCGAAAGCACCTTGTTGAGCTCCTCATCGGTCTGCGCTTCGCCCATGATATAGACGACATTCTGCACGGCCTGCCAACGATAGTTGACCGAACTCACGCCTTTTTCGGCCAATAACAATGCCTTAATCTGGCCTTCGATCCAGACGTCTGAAACGGACTGGGTGGCCGAATCCGCCGGCACGGCATTTTTGCCATACTGGTCTTCGGCGCGGTGATAGGCATCGATGGTTTCCTGATCGGCAATCACCAGATGATCATAGACCGTCTTGATGCGGTTATCCTGTTTGACCAGCGACATCACATCGTAATATTTGCCCTTTGAATCAACCATGCCCGTGACCATGACATTCTGTTTCCAGATGTCGATATTCACATCCATCAGATAGGTGTGATCCACTTTGGAAAACTCGCCAAGGATGCCTGACTTGATCTGGGTATCAAGCCACTGGTCGTTACCCGTGCGGTCTTCAAGCGGCATTTGAAGCGGTCCACAAGCAGCAAGCGGCGCTGCCAAAACTGCACAGACCGAAAGCGTCTTCATCACACTGCGCCAGCCTCGGTTAACCTTGATCATCAATGTTCTCCTTTTCATGCCTGCCCGGCATGGGTTCAAAAATATCGGGCGATCCGAATGTGTCGCGATCCGTCATCCATTCTGAACAAACGCGACAAATCCTGATCTGTTCCTGTTTTAAAAGCCTGCTGCATCAAATCTGGTTCACCTTGCCCGGCTTCAGACGGCCGGTTTTCCAGTGGTTCACACCACCGGTCCGGCCTTATCCCTGTTGGCCTTCGTTTGATTTCGAACTGGGGCCTATATCGTGCAAAGTGGATCAGAATTAACGCAACGTGCTTTTGGCTCTTTCATCTATTGCAGTGAATTTTGACAAAAAAAAGCCCGCCGCAAATGCGCAGGGCCGCATAGTACATAAAATAAAATGAATGAAAGAAAAATGGACCGGAATTTTCATCCCGGTCCATGCATCTGCCACCGTTGCAGGTGGATCAGTTTTCATCCATCGACATCAGCGACGCATTGCCACCGGCCGCCGTGGTATTGATGGTGATGGTCTTTTCCGTGGCAAAGCGATGCAGGAAGGCTTCATCAGGAAGCGCACCGTCATCTTCGGCACCGCTATCGGAAATCAGCGACAGGATCGCGCCATCGCGCTTTGCCAGAAGCTGTTTGAAGGCCGTAACCCGATCCAGCGGCGCAACACAGGACACACCGGCAATCGCCCCGTCATACATCGCGCCAAGGCCGGTATTGGTACCAACCGACTTGACCAGCTTGTCTGGCAAGCCGGCATCGACCACCAGGGCCGGAATATCGCCAAGCCACTTCTGATCACCGGCCAGAATAACCGCGTTACCAGCGGCGAGTGCGGCACCAAGATGGCGGATCACACGGGCGGGTTCGGCATTTTTGTCGACCTGCACCAGATAGACACCGCGACCAAGGCAATAAAGGTCGTTGGTTTCACCGGTCGGGCCGGGCATCCGTTTGGGTGCGACGAAACCGTTTTCGGAAACCGCCGCGAAATTGGCGATGTGATGCGCACCGTCGACAAGTTCGGCCTTACCCGAAGCCGTCAGCTTTGCCGCAAGCTTTTCAAGAATGCGTACCCGTTCGTTACCATCAACAGCCTGCCAGCTTTCCTGGGCGCCCAGCATGGCGGCATATTCGTCAGACGGAATGACATCCTTGACGATGATCGGTGAACGGTCATCAAAACCGGTTTCCTGATCGGCATTCCCGGTGACGGCAATCGGCTTGGCAAATCGTTCGACATAGTGCGGACCACCGGCCTTGGGCCCGGTTCCGGATTTGCCCTGCCCGCCGAACGGCTGAACACCGACAACCGCGCCGATCATGTTGCGGTTCACATAGCAGTTGCCAACCCGCAATTTCTGCGAAATCTGACGCACGGTGCCGTCAATACGGGAATGGATTCCCATGGTCAGGCCATAGCCCGATGCATTGATCTGATCGAGAACCTTGTCAAGATCACGCGCCTTGTATCGGATCACATGCACGACCGGACCAAAGACTTCGCGTTCAAGAACATCAAGCGACGGAATTTCAAAGCAATGCGGGGCAAAGAACGTGCCGTCCTTGCATTCCGGCAGAACATCACAGGCATGAAGCAGCTTGGCTTCCTTTTTCATGCGTTCGGCATGCGCTTCAAGGGTCTTGCGCGATTTTTCGTCAATCACCGGACCAACATCGATATCAAGGAATTTCGGATCGCCGACCCGCAATTCCTTCATCGCGCCAACCAGCATGTGGCAAAGCTTATCTGCGATATCTTCCTGAACAAACAGGACACGCAGGGCCGAGCAACGCTGCCCCGCCGACTGGAAGCCGGAAATGATCGCGTCCTGCACCACCTGTTCGGGCAAGGCCGTCGAATCAACGATCATGGCATTCTGACCACCGGTTTCCGCAATCAGCGGCAATGGAACGCCCGGACGTTTGGCAAGTGCCTGGTTGATCACCTGTGCGGTTTCGGTCGACCCGGTAAAGGCCACACCGGCAATACGCGGATCATTGATCAGCTGGTTACCAATGACACGTCCCGGCCCGGGAAGCAGGTTGAACGCAGCACCGGGAATACCGGCCGCAAGGATCAGCTCGGCGGCACGGGCCGCAACCAATGATGTCTGTTCGGCCGGCTTGGCAATAACAGCATTCCCCGCGGCAAGGGCCGCAGTCACCTGCCCAAGGAAGATCGCAAGCGGGAAGTTCCAGGGGCTGATACAGACGAACACGCCGCGTCCTTCAAGAACCGTTCCCTCGCGGAAAGTTTCCTCGGCCCGGTTTGCGTAATAGCGGCAGAAATCAACTGCTTCGCGCACTTCGGCAACGCCATCGGAATAAAGCTTTCCTGCTTCGCGCTGACACAGGGCGATGAACTCGTCCATATTGTCTTCAAGCAGATCCCCCAAACGACGCAGCGCATTCGCCCGCTCAGATGCCGGTGTCTTGTTCCAGATTTCATAGCCCTTGACCGCCGCCGCAACGGCGGCATCAACATCGGCTTCTGTGGCCTGAACAAGGTCACCGACCTTTTCGCCAAGTTTCGCCGGATTGACGACATCAATCGGCGTACCCGCAACCAGCTTGCCATCAATCAACGGCGCAGCCGACCAGGTCTTGCGCTGGAATTCTGCAAGCTTGGCATTCAGCGGAAGCAGCTTGTTGGTATCGGTCAGATCAATACCGCGCGAATTGACGCGGCCCGCCCCATATAGATCAACCGGTGCCGGGATCTTCGGATGGGTCTTGCGCGGAAGTGCTGCCATCTTTTCGATCGGATCGGCGATCATTTCCTCGATCGGAAGCTGCTCGTCCTGGATACGGTTCACGAAGCTTGTATTTGCACCGTTTTCAAGCAGACGACGCACCAGATAGGCCAGAAGGTCTTCATGGGTGCCGACCGGGGCATAAACGCGGCACGGGACGTTTTCGCCGTCCTTGTCGACGATCTGCTCATAAAGGGCTTCGCCCATGCCATGCAGGCGCTGGAATTCAAAGGTGCGGTCATTGCCCGCCATTTCAAGGATCGAGGCAACGGTATGGGCATTGTGGCTTGCGAACTGGCAATAGAATGCATCACGACGCGACAGCATCAGCTTTGCACAGGCCAGATAGGAAACGTCGGTTGATGCCTTGCGCGTGAAGCAGGGATAACCTTCAAACCCGTTTTCCTGACTGAATTTGACTTCGGTATCCCAATAGGCGCCCTTCACCAGGCGCACCATCATTTTGCGGCCCACCTTGACCGACAGATCAGCAAGCCATTCCAGAACGTAATAGGCCCGTTTCTGATAGGCCTGCACGGCAAGACCATATCCTTCCCAGCCATCAAGTTCCGGGTCGGCAAACACCGCCCCGATCACATCAAGCGACAGATCAAGACGGTTGGCTTCCTCGGCATCGACGGTAAAGCCGATGTCATATTTCTTGGCCAGCAACGCCAGTTGTTTCAGGCGCGGCGTCAATTCATTCATGACGCGGTCATAATTGGCAAAATCATAGCGCGGGTGGATCGCCGAAAGCTTTACCGAAATTCCCGGGCTGTCGATCGGGCCGCGCCCATTGGCAACCCGACCGATATCATTGATCGCGTCTTCATATGCCTTGTAATAGCGATCGGCGTCTTCCATGGTGCGGGCCGCTTCGCCCAGCATGTCATAGGAATAGCGATAGCCCTTTTCCTCGTTCGCCTTGGCACGTTCGGCGGCCTCATCAATGGTGCGGCCCATCACGAACTGGCGGCCCATGATGCGCATGGCCTGATTAAAGGCCTTGCGAATGACCGGCTCGCCCGATCGTGCGATCATGCGCTTAAGCAACCGGCCCGGATCGGCCTTTTCCGCCTTGCCGAATTTGATGACCTTCCCGGTCAGCATCAGCCCCCAGGTCGACGCATTGACAAAGAAACTGTCGGAATGGCCCAGATGGCTTTGCCAATCCGCATCAAACAGCTTGTCCTGAATAAGCTTATCGGCGGTAACAGCATCTGGCACGCGCAGCAATGCTTCGGCCAGACACATCAGAATGACGCCTTCCTTGCTCGACAATTCATATTCATGGAGCAACGCATCAATGCCGCTTTTGCCATTGTCGGCCTTGCGAACATTGGCAACCAGCTGATAGGCGCGTGACTGAACGCGCGCGGTCTGTTCGGGGGACAGGCGCGCCTTTTCAATCAGACGTTCGACGGCGGCTTCTTCGTCCGCGCGATACGCATCACGGATCTGCTGGCGGATATCGTTGGGTTGGGGCAATTCAGCGCGGAACATGTCGTTCGACCTCTCCCTGGTATTATTGACTTTGACGGGTCGCAAAACAGCACAAAGCACTGCTTTTTGAGCCTGATGGCACCTCTATGGCCTCAGACATTAGTATTTCACCCTAAAAATGTGCTGCCATTTTTCCGTAAAATACGATATATCATCCAAACAATTCGCCTTTGCGCAGTCACAAACACTGGTAAGACATTCGATATGCAGAAGAACCAAAAGAGTCTCGACAAGATCGACAAGCAGATCCTGCGTGAACTTCAAAATGACGGACGCATGTCCAATGTCGAGCTGTCCCGTCGCGTCAATCTTAGCCCGACGCCGTGTCTTGAACGCGTGCGCCGCCTTGAACAGCACGGGTTTATCACCGGCTATATGGCAACA
Source organism: Thalassospira sp. CH_XMU1420-2 (assembly GCF_037029325.1). Lineage (NCBI taxonomy): Bacteria > Pseudomonadati > Pseudomonadota > Alphaproteobacteria > Rhodospirillales > Thalassospiraceae > Thalassospira > Thalassospira sp. CH_XMU1420-2. The sequence goes on along the minus strand of NZ_JAYMEG010000007.1, from coordinate 206,013 downwards.
CTTGACCCGCGCAAGCTGAACCAGTCGCTGGTTGTGTTCGTCGAAATCACCCTGGACCGCACAACCCCGGATGTTTTTGATGTCTTTGCCGCAGCCATCCGCAAGCTGCCGGAAATCGAGGAATGCCACATGGTGGCGGGCGGATTTGATTATCTTGCCAAACTTCGGGTTGAAGACATGTATGCCTATCGCGAGTTCCTTGAACGGCTATCCTCGGTTCAGGGCGTCAGCCAGACTCATACATATGTCGTGATGGAAGAAGTAAAAGTCCGCCCGGGCATCACGATCCCCTGATCTGCTGTTTTTTGGTTGCTTTGCAATAGCTTAATGCCGCACTATCGAATAAAGACAAACAGGATGAAAACCTGTTTGGGTTGGTTATTGCCCAAAACAAAGCAAACAGATCAGGTGCAGGAATATGTCCGAAGTCAGCTTCTATTTCGATTTCTCCTCACCCTATGGTTACCTCGCTGCCGAGCGGATGGAAGAATTCGAATCGCGGGTTGGCGTTACGGTCATCTGGCGCCCCTTCATGATCGGTGCTGCGTTTAAGCAAACCGGGCAAAGTCCGCTTCTGAGCCAGCCGATTCGTGGCAAATATTTCCGCCATGACATGGAACGCTGTGCACGCCTGCAAGGCACACCGTTCAACATTCCGCAAAACTTCCCCTATTCCGCGCTCGTACCGACGCGTGCGTTTTATTGGCTTGAATCACGCTCACCATCACTGGCGCGCCGCTTTGCCAAGGATATCTATCGCGGCTATTTCGCCGACGGGCTTGATATGGCCAATCCGGAAAATGTCTTTGCGGCAGCCACCCGCCATTCAATTAATCCCGGTGAAATGCGCCAGGCCGTCGAATCGCCGCGCTGGAAACAGCGCACCCGCGAAATAACCGACGAAGCCATCGCCATGGGGGCGTTCGGATCCCCGTTCTTCTTCTATGAGGACGAGCCGTTCTTCGGGAACGATCGCCTCGATCAGCTTGAACAGTGGATTTCACTGCGCCGAAGCACGAGCGACAGTTAATTCAGCCCACCCGAATTTCCCGATTTAAAATTGGCCCCGTCACCACTGGATTTTGCAAAATCCGGGGCAACATTGATATGGCGGACCAAACTTCATCATTGCAGCGCAACGTAATGACAAACCAAAAACCCGCAGAAAACTGCGGATAACCGATGCGCGCATTGTATATATACAATTCCGGTACTAAAATACCGATTTAATATTGACGCTTACGTAAACTTACCCCATAACAACCTCATGAACGCCAACCCATCGGGCGACGGATTGCCCATAACAAACGGTGCAGACGGACAATGACGGTACTGAAATCTGCGGTGAATTCCCGCTCGGAAGAATTCCGCAACAATGCCGAACACATGGAAAAACTGGTGGCCGACCTGCGTGAACAGATCGCCGCAGTCAAACTTGGCGGCGGGGAACGCGCGCGCGAACGTCATACCAGCCGCGGAAAGCTTTTGCCGCGTGAGCGTATTCGCCAGCTTCTTGATATCGGATCGCCATTTCTTGAACTTTCCCAACTTGCCGCACATGGCATGTATGGGGACGAGGATGTGCCGGCTGCCGGCATCATTACCGGCATTGGCCGGGTGTCGGGTGTTGAATGCGTCATTGTCGCCAACGATGCGACGGTCAAGGGGGGCTCCTATTACCCGATGACCGTCAAAAAGCACCTTCGCGCCCAGGAAATCGCACTCGAAAACAATCTGCCCTGCATCTATCTGGTCGATAGCGGCGGTGCCAACCTGCCCCGTCAGGATGATGTATTCCCGGATCGCGACCATTTCGGACGCATCTTCTTTAACCAGGCCACCATGTCCTCCAAGGGCATCCCGCAGATCGCCGTTGTCATGGGGTCCTGCACGGCGGGCGGTGCCTATGTCCCGGCCATGTCCGATGAAAGCATCATCGTTCGCAAACAGGGCACAATTTTCCTGGGTGGTCCGCCGCTGGTAAAGGCCGCGACCGGCGAAGTCGTTTCGGCCGAAGACCTTGGCGGTGCAGACGTTCATTGCAAAACATCGGGTGTTACCGACCATTATGCACAGGATGACAATCACGCGCTGTCGATTGCGCGCGACATTGTCAAAAACCTGAACTGGACAAAGAACCCCGGCCTGACCCTGACCGAGCCGCGCGCGCCGGCCTACGACCCGCGCGAAATTTATGGCGTGGTGCCGACCGACACCAAGAAACCCTATGACGTGCGCGAAATCATTGCCCGTATCGTGGACAGTTCGGAATTTGATGAATTCAAGGCCCAGTACGGCACCACCCTTGTGACCGGCTTTGCCCGTATCTTTGGCTATCCGGTCGGCATCATTGCCAATAACGGCATCCTGTTTTCCGAAAGCGCCCTTAAGGGTGCGCATTTCATCGAACTGTGTGCACAGCGCGGCATTCCGCTGGTGTTCCTGCAAAACATCACCGGCTTTATGATCGGCCGCAAATATGAAAGCGGCGGCATTGCCAAGGATGGGGCAAAGCTTGTGACCGCGGTTGCCACCGCCAATGTGCCGAAATTCACCGTCCTGATCGGTGGATCGTTCGGGGCTGGCAACTATGGCATGTGCGGGCGCGCCTATAGCCCGCGTTTCCTGTGGATGTGGCCAAATGCCCGCATCTCGGTGATGGGCGGCGAACAGGCGGCAAATGTTCTGACCCAAATTCGTGCCGATGCCGCCGAAAAGCGCGGTGAAACCTGGCCCGAAGCAGAACAGGAAGCCTTCAAGGCCCCGATCCGCGACCAATACGAAGAACAGGGCCACCCCTATTACGCGTCGGCGCGTCTGTGGGATGATGGCGTGATTGATCCGGCTGATACCCGCATGGTTCTTGGCCTTGGCCTGTCGGCCGCCCTTAACAAACCGGTCGAAGAAACCCGGTTTGGCGTCTTCAGAATGTGAGGCCGTCATGACCAATGTAAACAGCAATAACATGACTGATGCCGCCATCTGCGAAATTGCGCCAAACGGTGTCGCAACCATCACGTTGAACCGCCCGGACATACACAATGCGTTTGATGATGTTCTGATCGCGGATCTGACCGGCAAAATCGAAGCCCTTGATGCCGATCCGCTTGTCCGCGTCATCATTCTGACTGGGGCTGGCAAAAGCTTTTCGGCGGGTGCGGACCTGAACTGGATGAAGCGCATGGCGGGATATAGCCACGGCGAAAACCTTGCCGATTCACGGGCACTTGCCAAACTGATGAAGGTTTTGAACTTTGCGTCAAAACCAACCATCGCGCTGGTCAACGGGGCTGCCTTTGGCGGCGGGGTTGGCCTTGCCGCGTGCTGTGACATCGTGATTGCATCTGATCGGGCAAGTTTCTGCCTGTCCGAGGTCAAGCTTGGCCTGATCCCGGCGGTTATTTCACCCTATGTGGTCGAGGCCATCGGGGTTAATCAGGCCCGCCGTTATTTCCTGAGTGCCGAACGGTTCAACGCCGAAACCGCCAAACAGATCGGACTGGTGCATGAAATCGTTGCGGGTGATGAACTGGCTGCGCGCGGTGATGAAATGGCAAATATTCTGCTGGCCAATGGCCCGGCAGCCATGCATGCCGCCAAGGACCTGATCTATGCGGTTGCCAACAAGCCGATTTCGGACGCAGTCATTGACGATACCGCGCACCGCATCGCCGATCAGCGTGCCAGCGATGAAGGCCGCGAAGGTGTGGGTGCCTTTCTCGAAAAACGTCCCGCGAACTGGAGCAAGAAATAATGCCGCGTAAATTACTGATCGCCAACCGCGGTGAAATTGCCTGCCGCGTGATCAAGACCGCCCGTCGCATGGGTATTGCAACCGTTGCCGTTTATTCCGACGCGGACGCCAATGCGTTGCATGTCAAACATGCTGACGAGGCCTATCACATCGGCGCGCCGGCCCCAAAGGACAGCTATCTGCGCACCGACCGTCTGCTTGAAGTCATTGCGCAATCAGGTGCCGATGCGGTTCATCCGGGCTATGGGTTCCTGTCGGAAAATGCCGGTTTTGCTGACGCGCTTGAAAAAGCCGGTTGTGTCTTTGTCGGACCACCGGCAAGTGCGATCCGGGCGATGGGCTCCAAATCCGAAGCCAAGAAAATCATGGACAAGGCCGGTGTGCCGCTTGTCCCCGGCTATCACGGTGAAGATCAGGACCCCGACCTTTTGGCCGCCGAGGCCGACAAAATCGGTTATCCGGTTCTGATCAAGGCATCGGCCGGTGGTGGCGGCAAGGGCATGCGCGCCGTTGAAAAGGCATCCGACTTCAAGGACGCCCTGATCAGTTGCAAACGCGAAGCCGCCAGCAGCTTTGGCGATGACCATTGCCTGATTGAAAAGCTGATTGTCAAACCGCGCCATGTCGAAATTCAGGTCTTTGCCGACAGCCACGGCAACGCGGTTTACCTGTTTGAACGTGACTGTTCGCTTCAGCGTCGCCACCAGAAAGTGATCGAAGAAGCCCCTGCCCCGGGCATGAGCCAGGAACTCCGCGCCCAGATGGGACAGGCCGCCGTCGATGCCGCCAAGGCCATCGGCTATCAGGGGGCCGGTACGGTTGAATTCCTTCTTGATGCGTCGGGCAGTTTCTATTTCATGGAAATGAATACCCGCCTTCAGGTCGAACATCCGGTGACCGAAAAAATCACCGGCGAGGATCTGGTGGAATGGCAGCTTCGCGTTGCTGATGGTGAAAAATTGCCCAAGGCGCAGGAAGAACTGTCGATCAACGGCCATTCGTTCGAAGTTCGCATCTATGCCGAAGACCCGCAGAACGATTTCCTGCCGGCCACCGGCAAGCTTGTGCATATGCGCATGCCGCGTGAAACCGACCATGTGCGCGTCGATACCGGCGTGTATGAAGGTGGCGAAGTTTCGATCCATTATGACCCGATGATCGCCAAGCTGATCACTTGGGATGTCGATCGCAAATCGGCGCTGCGCCGTATGGCATCCGCCCTTGATGATGTTCAGATCGTCGGGGTCACCACCAATACCGGTTTCCTTGGCAATATTGCCCGTCATCCGGCCTTTGAACGCGGCGAAGTCGAAACCGGCTTTATCCCGCATTATCAGGATGACCTGATCCCGGCACCGGCAACACCCGATAACGAGGCCCTGGCATTTACCGCCCTTGATATCCTGTTGACCCGCGATGCAGAGGCCGCAGCACATGCAGCCCAAAGCAACGATCCCTATTCGCCCTGGAACAGCACGGCCGGTTTCCGTCTGAATGACGATAACCACCATGACCTGATCCTGCGTCACGAAGGATCGGACATCGCGGTCAAAGTCCATTACCGCGACAGCGGCTATGTCATCGATATGCCCGATGGTAGCGCTATCATCGCGTCTGCCGATTATGATGAAAACGGCGCGATTGTTGCCAAACTTGATAATGTCCGCAAACGGGCCACGGTCCTGCGCGACGGCAATCGTATGACAATATTCCGCACCGGTCGCGTTGATCGTCTTGATATCTTTGATCCGCTGGCAGCAGCCGGTGGCAACGAAGGTGCCGGTGGCGGTCTGACCGCCCCGATGCCCGGTAAAATCATCGCCGTGATGGCCGAACCCGGCCAGACCGTAACCGCCGGGGACAAGCTTGTCGTCATGGAAGCGATGAAAATGGAACACACCATTTCCGCCCCCGTTTCGGGCACGGTCAAGGAAGTGTTCTTTACCGTCGGCGATCAGGTTGATGATGGCGCCGAACTGATCGCGATTGAGGAGGCCCAGTAATGGCCGCGATTTCCGATCTGCCAAACCAGGTTAAAATCGTTGAAGTCGGTCCGCGTGACGGGCTTCAGAACGAAAAGACGATGGTTGCGACCGCCACCAAGGTGGAATTGATCAACCGGCTGAATGATGCCGGACTATCCGTGATCGAGGCCACCGCCTTTGTCAGCCCGAAATGGGTGCCGCAAATGGCCGATGCGTCCGAGGTCATGGCACAGATCACCCGCAAGCATGGCGTGACCTATCCGGTGCTGGCCCCGAACCTTAAGGGGCTGGAAGCCGCCATCGCCAGCGGCGCGACCGAGGTTGCGGTGTTTGGCGCGGCATCGGAAAGTTTCTCGCAAAAGAATATCAATTGTTCGATTGCCGAAAGCCTCGATCGTTTTCGCCCGGTAACGGATGCCGCCCGCGCGGCCGGCCTTGCCGTCCGCGGCTATGTGTCCTGCGTTTTGGGTTGCCCGTATGAAGGCGATATCGCCCCTGCAAAAGTCGCCGAGGTTTCCAAGGCCCTTTATGACATGGGGTGCTATGAAATCAGTCTGGGCGACACCATTGGAACGGGCACTCCGACCAAGGCACAGGCGATGATTGATGCAGTTGCCAAACATGTCCCGGTCGAAAAACTGGCCGCGCATTTCCATGACACCTATGGTCAGGCACTGGCAAACTTGCTGGCGGTTCTTCAGATGGGCGTTGCCACCATCGACAGTTCGGTTGCGGGTCTTGGCGGCTGCCCCTATGCCAAAGGCGCCAGTGGCAATGTCGCGACCGAGGACGTTGTCTATATGCTGAACGGCCTTGGGATTGAGACCGGTATCGATCTTGAAAAGCTTGCCGAGACAGGAAGCTGGATTTGTGATCAGATAGGAAGATCAAGTGCTTCGAAGGTCAATCTGGCCTTTGCGGCAAAGCGGCAAACTTCCGGGGAATAATGAATGGGCCCGTCAAATTACAGCTTCCGACGGGCCACCCCAAATGATCTGCCACTGATTGGACGCTGGTTGCATGTGCCCGAAGTTATCCGCTGGTGGGGCGACCCGGCCGAACAGATTGAACTGATTTCCGAAGATGTCGAACTGGCCGAAATGGCAACGCTGATTGTGTCATACCGCAACCGGCCCTTTGCCTTTGCCCAGCATTACGATGCCCATCAATGGCCCCAGGCGCATTTTGATCCCCTGCCCGCCCAGACACGCTGTATGGATGCGTTTATCGGAGTGCCTGACATGATGGGATGCGGGCATGGGCAGATGTTTTTGAAAACACTGGCCCGCATGCTGTTTGAACGCGGTGCGCCAATGATCGGCATTGACCCGGATCCCGAAAACGAACGCGCCATCCGGTGTTATGAAACCATCGGTTTCAAGGCCGGGCGGGAATATGAAACGGCGAAGGGCCCCTGTCTTTTGATGACCCTTACGCCGTCTGATCTAGCCTAGGCTGCCCGTACAGAATTCAGGAACTGCTCGACCTTGCTGCGCAGGTTTTCAGACTCCTTGGACAATTCTGCTGCGGCGCTGAGAACCTGCTCGGCCGCGGTACCGGTTGAATCGGCTGCTTCATTCACGCTGACAATATTGGTGGTGACTTCGGATGTCCCGACCGATGCTTCCTGCACGTTTCGGGTGATCTCAAGAGTCGCCGCCCCCTGTTGTTCGACCGCACTTGCAATTGCTGCTGAAATTTCGCTGATCTCGGCAATCGTCGTCGAGATCGAGGCAATCGCATTCACCGCACCATTGGTTTCATTCTGAATGCCGGTGATCTGGGCTGTGATATCCTCGGTCGCGCGCGATGTAGCGGTCGCAAGGTTTTTGACCTCTGCGGCGACAACGGCAAAACCCTTGCCCGCATCGCCGGCACGGGCGGCCTCGATCGTGGCGTTCAGGGCCAGAAGATTGGTCTGTTCCGCGATGTCGCTGATCAGACCGACAACATCGCCGATCTTCTGGGCGGCTTCGGCAAGACCGCGGACCTGTGCGTTGGTTTTTTCCGCATCCTCGACCGCGCGATGGGCCACCGCCGTGGACTGATTGACCTGCTGATTGATTTCAGCAATCGACGCGCTGAGTTCTTCGGTGGCACTGGCCACGGTCTGAACATTGGTTGATGCCTGTTCGGCAGCCGCGGCAACAATACCCGACTGGCGACTGGTTTCTTCGGCCGTGCTGCTCATGCCGGTTGCGGTTGCCTGCATTTCGGTCGCAGCCGACGCCAGCGTTTTCAGAACCACCGAGATATCCGCATCAAAGCCGGTGGTCAATTCACTGATTTTCCGGGCACGCTGTTCGCGGACCTTGACGGCCTCGGCCTCCTGGGCGGCCAGTTCATCCGCCCGGATCATGTTCTGTTTAAAGACCAGAACCGCCTTGGACATATTGCCGATTTCGTCGCTGCGATCCTGACCGGGAATTTCAACCTGCTTGTTGCCACCGGCAAGATCATTCATCGCATCGGTGATCTTGCGGATCGGACCGGAGATGCCCGCACCGATGAACCATGCCGCTGCAATCCCGAGTATGATGGCAAATCCCGAAAGGACTTCGCTGATGATGACCGACTGTTCGGCGGCCGCAGTTGCACGCGGTCCGATTTCATCCTGTTCGGCTTTGACATCAAGTTTCAGTTCTTCAAGTTCCTTGGCGACAATCGGACCAATACGGTCAAGGGTATTGGTCACGATATCTGCGCGCGCCGGATCGCCTGCCGGCAATGCCACCAGCCTGTCAAACGCTTCGGAATAGATTTCAAGGTTCTCGCCCGCCAGACGCGCATCTTCCTTGCGGTCGTCTTCTGTCAAAAGCGCCGCCAACTCATCATTGAGTGCGGAAGTCGCGGCAAGGCGGTCCTTGACCCGCTGGGCGGACTGGGCATTTCCGGTCAGCAGGTAATCTTTTACAGCAACCCGTGCTTCGAGAAGGTTGGCCTGCACACGGCCGGCCTGGTTGGATTGCAATGCGACCTGTCGATAGCGCACAAAATCATCCCCCACACTGCCAATCGACAGCACCCCGATCATGGAGACGCCCGCCAAAAGGACAAGGATGGCCCCAAAGCCACCAAACACCTTTGCCGATATTTTCAGATTGTTAAATGCCGCGATCATGAAGCGCTCCTATCGCCAAGTCGCCCGACATAGACTGGGCTTATTTAAATATAAGAAAAGCAAAGGCTTGCGTCGGATTTTGTGTGAACAATGTCACATATTACAGGTTGTATCCGCATGGCAAGCTGCAATCGAACAAATGATCCGGCCACCTAACCAACAGACATAAAAGAACAAAAAGAAAGGGCACCCGATCGGGTGCCCTTGTGCCAGAACCACACGGCCCTGTCTGTTCGGTATGATTATCAGGCCACAGGGCCCGAAATCATGATGCTTTCTGATCCAGCGCAGCGCGACGGCGTTCGCGCAGGGACTGGGCCGTGACGCGACCGTCACCGGTCGGCTGATAATAGACCGTCATTTCCTTCAATGCGGCGCGAACCTTGGTCAAGGCGGTTTCGCCATCGACATTCAGTTCATAGGAATCAAAGCCGCAACGATGCATATAAAGGATCTGGTCACGCAGGACGTCGCCAATGGCGCGCAATTCGCCCTTGAACCCCATCCGTTCGCGCAGAACGCGGCCGTATGAATAGCCGCGACCGTCGGTATAGGCCGGGAAATTGACCGTAATGATCGACAGGCGGTCAAGATCATCCGCCAGATCTTCGGGCGCGTCACCGGGATTGAGCTGTACGCCCAAACCACCATTGCGCCCCAGAAGGCTGTCGCGTTCTTCCTTGAACCGTGCCAGCGGCACGATCAGGTTTTCATCGCTGGATGGCAGATCGCCTTCGGCATCAACGGTGATCCATTCCTGTTCGATCACGCTGTCATTCTTAACGATCGCCATAAAGCACCTCCTTGAACGGGTCCATGCCGACACGACGATAGGTGTCGATGAAACGTTCGCCGCTTTCGCGGATTTCGATATATTTGGTCACCAGACTTTCGATGGCATCGACAACCTCGGCCTCGGAGAAACCGGCACCGGCGATCTTGCCGATCGATGCATCCTGGCTGGCATCGCCGCCCAGGGTGATCTGATAGAATTCCTTGCCGCGCTTATCGAGACCAAGAATACCGATATGGCCGACATGGTGATGCCCGCAGGCATTGATGCAGCCGGAAATCTTGATCTTGAGTTCGCCAATGTCATGCTGGCGTTCCAGATCACCGAAACGTTCTGAAATGCGCTGCGACAGCGGGATCGAACGTGCGGTTGCCAGCGCGCAATAATCAAGCCCCGGGCAGGAAATGATATCGGTGACATAACCAAGGTTTGCCGTCCCCAGACCCGCCGCATCAAGGGAGGTCCAAAGGGCAAACAGATCGGCCTTTTTCACATGCGGCAGAACAAGGTTCTGTTCATGGGTCACACGGACATCGCCAAAGCTGTATTTTTCCGAAAGATCGGCAACCAGTTCCATCTGGCTATCGGTTGCATCGCCTGGAATGCCGCCAATCGGTTTGAGCGACACGTTGGCAATGGCATAGCCCGGCTGCTTGTGTGCGACCACGTTCGAACGCACCCAGTTGAAGAAGCCGCGATTTTCCGCCTTGTGGCGTTCAAAATCGGCATCGTCATCAGACAGGTCTTCGAATGCAGGCGGTGCGAATTGCGCAATGTAATGTGCAATTTCTTCATCGCCGACACGCAGGGAACCGTCCTTGATCTGTTCCCATTCTTCTTCGACAAGACGGCGGACTTCCTCGACACCAAGTTCATGAACCAGGATCTTGATACGGGCCTTGTACTTGTTATCGCGACGGCCAAAACGGTTATAAACACGCAGGATGGCCTCAAGATACGAAAACAGGTCATTCTTGCCGATGAAGTCACGGACGGTTTTGCCAACAAATGGCGTACGGCCAAGACCACCACCAACGATGACTTCAAAGCCGGTTTCACCTGCGTCGTTCTGATGCATGCGAAGGCCGATATCATGCACCTTGACCGCCGCACGGTCATTGGGAGAACCGGTCACTGCGATTTTGAACTTGCGCGGCAAGTAGGTGAATTCCGGGTGGAATGTCGACCACTGGCGGATCAGTTCGCAATAGGGACGCGGATCTTCGATTTCATCGGCCGCGGCACCGGCATACTGGTCGGTCGTGGTATTACGAATGCAGTTGCCAGACGTCTGGATGGCATGCATCTCGACATTGGCAAGATCAAGCAATGCGTCGGGAATTTCATCAAGCTTCGGCCAGTTATACTGGATATTCTGGCGCGTGGTGAAATGACCATAGCCCTTGTCATATTTGCGGGCAATCATGCCAAGCTGACGCAGCTGATCAGCGCGCAGCGTGCCATAGGGAATGGCAACGCGCAGCATATAGGCGTGCAACTGAAGATACACACCATTCATCAAACGCAGCGGACGGAACTGTTCTTCGGTAATGTCACCGGCCAGACGGCGTTTTACCTGTTCGCGGAACTGCTCGGTGCGTTCCTGAACAAGCTGGCGGTCAAAATCGTCGTAACGATACATCGGGTCTCTCCTTATACCGCCTGATAGCCAAGGTCTTCACGGACACTCGGGCCTTTGGTGCGCAGAACTTCGCGGTATTTTGTCGGAACCAGTCCACCGTCCTGCTGTTCGACATCAATCAGATACGGCCCGACGATAACCACGTCGAGTTCGGGGGCGCTTGCTTCGGCAAGCATCGCCTCGGCGGCATCTTTTCCGTCGGCAACGCGGGCGTCATTGATGTTTTCGCTCCAACCGCCTTGTGCGGTCAAAAACACCACCAACCCATCACCAAGACGGTTTGCCGTGACAACTTGCAGGGACATTCGGTTCTCTCAGCCTGTAAATCTCTCGGGTTTGGCCCATTGATCGGACCTTTTCTGCACAAGAATTTGTCTGATTAATCAAAATTGGTCAAGTTTTTTTGTGAAATAGACTTAAATACACTAATTTATGTGTTTTATTAATCCGTCCTTGACCCCTGATCGTAGGGGTTCTAGGTCAGAACGCGGAACATATCCCTGCGACAAAACGCCCCAAAAGAAGATCACGAAATGCCACTGCATATCATCAAACTCAGCGTCGGCACGGAAACCCCGGAAGGACTGCGGGAATGGCAGACATGGTTTCTGGAAAACTATGGCCGGATTTTCCACACCACGCGCATGACGCCCAAACGCCGCGACGAGATTCTGGATGGTGGTTCGATCTATTGGGTGATCAAAGGGGCCATTCGCTGTCGCCAGCGCGTCATTGATCTTGAAGAATTCGTCAATGAAGAAGGCACCAAATATTGCCGTATCGTTCTTGATCCCGAACTGATCGAAACCCGCCCCTATCCGCATCGTGCCTTTCAGGGATGGCGTTACCTGACCGAAGACAAATGCCCGCCCGATGACAAACAGGGCGGCGGTACTGAAACGCTGCCCGATGACATGGCCGATGAGTTACGCGATCTTGGCTTGATCTGATCCAGGAACCGGCCGGGGCAAATGCCCCGACGGCCTGATCAATCGGGTGCCATCGCACCATCTTCGTCAATTTCACGCAACGTCTGGGCAACCTCGCCCTTTAGCCAGTTCACAAACGCCTGCACCCGCGGCCGTCTGAGATGTTCTTCCGGGTAAACCAGGTAATAGGCCCCGTTTGACGCCACGGTTTGCGGAAAGGGCCGCACCAGGTTCCCGGCCTTGAGATCAAGGGCGGCAAGACTGGTGCGCGCCATGCCAAGCCCCTGCCCCATCAGGGCCGCCTGAATGACCATATCACCGGAATTGAATCGCAAACCGCGACTGACATCGACGCCGCTGACACCGACACCATCAAGCCAGAATTCCCAGTCCGCTGCATGGGGATGATCCATGATCGCAGTTGCATCATGAAGCAACTGGTGACCGGCAATATCCCTGGGCGTGTTCAGGGCCGGGCTGTTTGCCAGATATGCCGGACTGCACACCGGAAATGATTCGTCACGCATCAGCATTTCGCAATTCAGGTTGGGATATTTGCCACTGCCGAACCGCACGGCAAGATCGATCCCCTCGGTACGCAGATCAACCATGCGGTCATCTGCATGAATGCGCACATCAATGTCGGGATAGGCTTCCCGAAAATATCCCAGACGCGGCACCAGCCATTTAACCGCAAAGCTTTGCAGAACACTGACGGTGACAACACCGGCCTCCTCGACCAGCATCAGACGTTCTATTTCATCCGATATGCGGGAAAACCCCGCAGTGGTCGCATGGGCAAGCTGCGCCCCCTCCTCGGTCAGGTAAATCTGGCGCGGGAGCCGATGAAACAGCTTGAACCCAAGGTATTCTTCGAGCTGACGCACCTGCTGACTGATCGCCCCCTGGGTAACGAAAAGTTCCTCGGCCGCCTTGGTGAAACTCAGATGTCGGGCGGCGGCATCAAAGGCGCGCAAGGATTGCAGGGGTGGCAGCCGCATCGGGTTTCTCCCATTATGGATTAGATCAACTAATCCAATTGATCAGAAATAGTCGTTTATCGATCGTCAATCATAGCCACAATATGGGTTTCACAGCAAACATTGCATTAGCAATATTAACCCATGGAGAAGATCATGGCTTACACGGCTTGCCCTGCTCCGACATCCCAGGAGCCACAACAAACCGCCCGGCACACGTTTTCGACCATCACCATCACACGGCGTTTGCACCACATCCCGGGCCTGATCAACACATTGGCAGATCGTTATGCGCGTTTCGTTGCCATTCGTCGTCAACGCCGGACACTTTTGTCCCTGACGGATGCGCAACTCCTTGATATCGGCCTGACACGTGCCGATGCCGAAGAAGAATACCGGCGCTCTTTCAATCTGCTTTGATCACATCTGATCATTAAGGAACCTGTTTTGGTGCCGCCCCCACGGCTTTCAAAGCCAAAACAGGCTCCCCCTTCGCGTCACCTGCACAACTTGCAATCCGCCTGCCCGACCGATCCCCTATCGGTCGGGCATTTTCATCATCGGGTCGAATTGATCCAGTTCATTGCAAATGATTGATTAATCTCGCACTGTTTCCAACATACCCTTCATACAGTGTGAAAGTTTGACAATGAATGCGGGCAAAAAATCATCCGGAAAGAAAAAGAACGGCACGTCTGAACTGCTGACAAAGGCCACACGCCGCACAGGCAAGAGCCGGTCGGCAGCCAACAGGTCATCGGCGTTGTCACAACTTGATACCGAGACCAAGGACAGGTTCTTGCTGGATTCCGAAAACATGACCATGGACCGTCTGGATGACCAGCCATCGGATCGTAACGGGATCGCCAATGCCATCGCCGATGATTTACCGCCTGACATCAATCCCGATCCCGCGGCACGGGCAAAAAAGATGCGCGGGAAGCAATATCTTGAACTGATCGCGCCGCTTCATATCGAACTTTTGAAATTGCAAAACTGGATCAAGGCCGAAAATCTGAAATCACTGATCATTTTTGAAGGCCGCGATGCTGCGGGCAAAGGCGGCACCATCAAACGGTTTACCGAACATCTTAATCCGCGTGGTGCACGGATTGTTGCCTTGGGCAAACCCAATGATCGCGAACTGACCCAGTGGTATTTCCAGCGTTACATCGAACATCTGCCAAGCGGCGGTGAAATCGCGCTGTTTGACCGATCCTGGTATAACCGCGCCATGGTCGAACGGGTCATGGGCTTTTGCAGCATGTTCGAAGTCAGTGAATTTCTGCAATCGGTTCCCGAACTCGAAAGAATGCTGATCCGGTCAAACATCCACATGACCAAGTTCTATTTCTCGGTCAGTAAAAAGGAACAGGCAAGACGCTTTCAACAGCGCAAGAATGATCCGCTCAAACAATGGAAACTCAGCCCGGTCGATCTGGCATCCCAAAACCTTTGGGACTCCTATACCGAAGCCAAACGCGACATGTTTTTCCATACGTCAACCACCGACAGCCCATGGGTCATTGTTAAGTCCGATGACAAGAAACGCGCGCGCATCAACGCCATGCGTTTTTATCTGTCGCAGTTTGATTATCCCGGGAAACGGCCGGAAATTCTGATTTATGACCGCCGCATCATCCACAGCGTCGCCGAAGAACTCGACGAAGACTAACCCCGTAAAATGACGCTGGTCTTCCAGATCGTGAAAACATTGTCGTGGTGACATTTGCCTTCATTGACATTGCCCGTCCCGCAACCTTTACTGGTGTCCATCTGTATCTGGGAGGCAAACAATGGCCAAATGTGCATTTATCGGTCTCGGTGTCATGGGATACCCGATGGCCGGTCACCTGCAAAAAGCAGGTCACGACGTAACTGTTTATAACCGTACGGCTGCCAAGGCGGAAAAATGGGTTTCCGAATATGGCGGATCGTCTGCCCCGACCCCGGCCGAAGCGGCCAAGGGGGCGGAATTCGTATTTTCGTGCGTTGGCAATGATGATGATCTTCGCAGTGTCATGCTTGGCGATGGCGGCATGTTTGCCGGCATGGACAAGGGTGCGGTCCTGATCGACAACACCACCGCATCGGCAGATGTCGCACGCGAACTTTATGCTGCGGCCAAGGCACAAGGCATTTCCTTTATTGATGCGCCGGTATCTGGCGGTCAGGCCGGGGCCGAAAACGGCGTTCTTACCGTCATGTGTGGCGGCGATCAGGATGCATTTGATCGCGCAGCGCCGGTGATTGATGCCTTTGCACGCTCCTGCCAGCTGATGGGCGAAAGCGGTGCCGGTCAGCTGACCAAAATGGTCAACCAGATTTGCATCGCCGGTCTGGTCCAGGGTCTTTCCGAAGGTGTCAATTTCGGCGTCAAGGCCGGCCTTGATATGGAAAAGGTTCTTGATGTCATTTCCAAGGGTGCGGCTGGCAGCTGGCAGATGGAAAACCGTGGCAGCACGATGGTTCAGAACAAGTTTGATTTCGGCTTTGCTGTTGACTGGATGCGCAAGGATCTTGGCATTTGCCTTGAAGAATCCAAACGCAATGGCGCCCGCCTGCCGGTTACCGCACTTGTCGATCAGTTCTATGCCCAGGTGCAGGAACGCGGCGGCAATCGCTGGGATACTTCAAGCCTGATTGATCTGCTTGCCCGCGGGTAAACAGCATCCGACAAAACATGAAAAAAGCGCGACCGGCACCGGTCGCGCTTTTTTTGTTTTCTATACGGTATCTGGTCCTATAGACCGGCACGCAACAGCGGTTCGACCTGATTGCGATATGCGGCAAGCGGACCTTCATTGAAATATCCAACAGCACATTCCAGAACAGAATCCCGATAAGGATTGTCAGCGTCTTCTGTCTGGTCTTCGAGATTGTCCCGGCTGCTTTTGCCAAGGCGGGTTATTGCGATATCCTGTTCACAGCTTTTGGCATCAAGTTTTGCCAGCGACTGACGCGGGTCGCGTCGGCGCGCGGGCAAGGCATTGGCCAGATCGATTTCGCGTTCGAATTCTTCGGCATCGGCACGATTGACTTCGATGTCCGGGATAACGCCATTACCCTGAACAATATGGTTTTCCGGCGTGGTGTAATAGCCGGTGGTGATTTTAAGTCCACCACCCGACGTCAACGGCATGATCCGCTGCATCGATCCCTTTCCGAATGAACGTTCCCCGATAATTACACCGCGCCCGTTTTCACGAAGGGCAGCTGCCATCAGCTCTGCACCGGAAGCCGACCCGCGATCCAGCAGAATGGCCATCGGAACCTTGTCAAAGAAGTCCGCCCGGTCTGCTTCATAGCTGCGCAATTTGCGCTCTCCACGGCCTTCGGTGGCAACGATCAGCCCATCGGTCAGGAATTGATCGGCAATGTCCGCCGCACTATCAAGCAACCCGCCCGGGTTTCGTCGCAAATCAACAATTATGCCGCGCGGCTTGGCGATCTTGTCTTCCAGTTCAGACAGGTATTCCTGTGTCTGGTCCAAGGTGGTCGCATCAAACCGCGATACCCGGATGTAACCGATATCCTGGTCAATGATCGCGGCACTGACCGACGGGACTTCGATCCGTGCACGTTTGACAGTTACATCAAAACTGTCTTCGACGCGCATGATGGTCAGTGTAACCGGATCACCAACCCGTCCGCGCATTCTGCGCACGGCCTCGGAAATCGGTTCGCCTTTCATCTGATACCCGTCGATATGAGTGATGCGGTCATCGGGGCGCAAACCGGCGCGCGCGGCCGGCGTGTCATCGATCGGGGAAACAATCCGGATACGCTTGTCATCATCAAGGGCGATCACAATGCCGACACCGGCAAAACTTCCTTCGGTGCTTTCCTGAAGACGACGGAACATGTCATCTGTCATATAGGCGCTGTGCGGATCTAGGTTGTGCAAACTGTCATCAAGAACCGCCCCGACAATGCCGGTCGGCGATTTGTCTTCGGGGTCGATTTCATCAAGCATCGCGATGCTGTTTTCGACAAAGGCAGCACGGTCGATTTTCTCGACATAGGTTTCGGAAAGAACCTGAAGTGCTTCGACATACAGTTTGTCGGCATGGGCAAATTGTTCGTCAGTCGCACCAGCAGTCACGCTGTCACGATAAGCATCAAGGAATCTGCGTTCTTCGTCACTTGGCCAGGCGGGCCCGGCACAGGCGACCAACCTTGTTCCGGCAAACGAAATCAGCACCGCAAACAAAATTGGCAATAATCCTTTACGCAGCAAAAGCCCACTCCTGTCCTGTTAACTTGTCTTCCGGATACAATTCACATGCATGTCTGGCGACTATAGGTATTCCATATTGCCAATATTGCAATGCGAATGCGTCTCGACTGGGGCAAGTCTAGCCTGCCTTTATACGCTTGGCGACCCCTCGAGACCGAATTACCCGAGGATTCAGCTCACATCCCGATCAATCACGGTCAATATAGGGTGAATTCTCATATCGGAAGCATTTTGTCCATTTGCCAGTGGCAAACACATTTCGCCCTTAAACCAATGTCGAAGTCAGAAAACAGATAGCCGTGCTGAAACAGACTCGATCTTGGTGCAATGCACCGTTATGCTGTTCCAAACAATCAAAGTCGGCAAAAAGTCGACTGTTCCGAGCGGGCGGCTCACATTTCAGGGAGACGTCTTTTTTCATGAGCGATTTTACGCCACCGGTTTCCGATTTCCGGTTTCTTATCCACGATGTCATCGGTCTTGAAACCGTTGCCGGGTTACCGGCCTTTTCCGAAACAAGTGCCGATCTTGTTGACGCCATTCTCGAAGAAGCTGCCAAATTTGCGGCATCAGTACTCGCGCCATTAAATCGCATCGGCGATCAGGAAGGTGCCAAGCTTCTTGCCAATAGCAAAGTCCAAACCGCTTCTGGCTGGACGGATGCCTATACCCAGTTCTGTGAAGGCGGATGGCAAGGCATATCTGCCCCGGAATCAGAAGGTGGTATGGGGCTTCCGATCCTGCTCGGCGCGGCTGTCGCGGAGATGTGGCAGGCATCAAATATGGCATTTGCGCTTTGCCCGATGCTGACTGCCGGTGCGATCGAGGCACTTATTACGCACGGATCGGATGCCCAGCGATCGCTTTACCTGTCACGCATGATCAGCGGCGAATGGACCGGGACGATGAACCTGACCGAACCGCAGGCGGGGTCCGATCTTTCGAAAGTGCGCAGTATCGCCGTTCCCAATGACGACGGCAGTTATGCCATTAGCGGACAAAAGATTTTTATTACCTATGGCGATCACGAGATGACGGAAAATATCGTTCATCTTGTTCTGGCGCGCACCCCCGATGCCCCCGCCGGGGTCAAGGGCATCTCGCTTTTCATTGTTCCCAAGTTTCTGGTTAGCGAGACCGGTGAAATCGGCACGCGCAATGATGTTCATTGTGTGTCCCTTGAACACAAGCTTGGCATCCATGCCAGCCCGACGGCGGTTCTGTCATTTGGCGATAATGGTGGTGCAACCGGCTATCTTGTTGGCGAAGAAGGCAAGGGTCTTGCCTATATGTTCACGATGATGAACAACGCGCGTCTGGCAGTTGGACAGCAAGGTGTCGCGATCTCGGAACGAGCCTATCAGCAGGCACTTGATTATGCCCTTACCCGCAAACAGGGGCGCGATCCGAAAACCGGCGAAGATGCACCGATTATTGTTCATGGCGATGTCCAGCGCATGCTGATGCGCATGAGATCCTCGACCGAAGCAGCACGTGCATTGTCACTTTATGCCGCTGCCCAGCTTGATCTGGCCCATCACCTTGACGACCCGACAGCCAAAGCTGCCGCGCAGGCGCGGGCAGATCTGCTGATCCCGCTGGTCAAGGCATGGTCGACGGATCTTGGGGTCGATAATGCGTCGCTCGGCGTTCAGGTTCATGGCGGCATGGGTTTTATCGAGGAAACCGGTGCAGCCCAGCATCTACGTGATGCCCGCATCGCACCGATCTATGAAGGCACCAACGGCATTCAGGCACTCGATTTCATCGGGCGCAAGGTCTTGCGCGACAACGCGGCTGCACTTGCTGCGCTGATAACCGATATCCGGAAAACCATTTCTGAAACTCGCAATTCCGGCTCCGAAGGCGATCATGACGTTCGGGATGCGGCAAAGGCCCTTGAACATGCGATCAAGGCGCTTGAGCTCAGCACCGCAACAATCATTGAACGGTGCGGCACCGATGACCGGATGATGCAGGTTCTGGCGACCCCCTATTTGCGACAGGCGGCACTTTGCGTATCGGGCTGGCTGATGCTCAGATCCATGACGACCGCGGCCAAAGCAGATGTTTCTTCCGATTTTGGCGCACGCAAGATCGCTACATGCCGGTTCTTCTTTGAACAGTTGCTTCCTGAAGCGGCATTTATGGCAACCCAGATTGAAAATAGCCGCCGGGCAGAATTGCACGAAACCCAGCCACTATTTTGACAAACTCTTTGCCGAGATTGTGCTGCGCCATCGTTGCCATAAGACGACGATGGCGCAAACATTTCTAATACACGCCCTGCCCCACAGCTTCGATACTTCTGCAAACGCCAACATTCGGAAATTCCGTACGGTTTGTCCCAATTTGGCGATAATTTCCTGTTTCGGTTTTTGATTGCTTCTCTATAATCCGCCCGATGAATCGCTTAACCCGATATATGCTTAAACAGCAGCTGATTATGATGGTGTTTGTGACACTGGGGCTTCTCTGTGTCATTTGGCTGTCGCAAAGCCTGCGTTTTGTCGAAATGATTGTGAACCGGGGTCTGTCGATCTCGGTGTTTTTGCAGCTGACATCTTTGCTGCTGCCGAGCTTTTTGACGATCATCATTCCGATTTCGTTGTTTTTCGTTATTGTCTTTACCTACAACAAACTTATCCAGGATCGCGAACTGATCATTATGCGATCGGCCGGCCTTAACCAATGGGCGCTGGCAAAGCCGGCACTGATTGTTGCGCTGCTGTCGACGGGTGTTTGTTATTTCCTGACATTGTTTTACCTTCCCTACAGCTATCAGCAGTTCAAGGAACTGCAATTCTCAATCCGAAATGACTTTTCGTCGGTGTTGTTGCAGGAGGGAAGCTTTACCGATCTTGATGGGCTGACCGTTTATGTGCGCGAAGTTGGTCGCGACAACGAGTTGCTCGGTATTCTGGTCCACGATTCCCGCGACCCCGACCAGCAGACAACAATGATGGCAAAGCACGGCGCGCTGTTGCGAACCGATGAAGGGCCGCGCATTGTGCTGCTTGATGGCAACCGGCAGGAAGTCAACGCCGAAGACGGTACGATGTCGATCCTGTATTTTGACCGCTATGCCGTTGATATCGCCCATAGTGCAGAAGACCCGACATTGCGTTATCGCGAGGCCCGTGAACGTGGTGTTTTCAACCTTCTTACCGGAACGCCACCAGACATTGCTTCGAACGATATCGGGGCCTTCCGGGCCGAAGGGCATGACAGGTTGATTTCGCCTCTTAACGCGATCGCATTTGCAAGCATTGCGCTTGCGGTTCTGGTATCAAGCAGTTTCTCGCGGCGGGGCCAGACCGGTCGTCTGTTGATTGCGATTGGTGTCATGGTTCTTTGTCAGGCGCTTGGCATTGCGATGAAAAACCTTGCGGCCAAGAATTCCGCCTTGATCCCGCTGATGTATGCCAACGCGTTTCTGCCGATTATTTTGGGCTTGTACTGGACATTCCGCGGGCCTCAGATCCGTGCCAAACGCGCGATCGCTGAAGAGGCAGAAGCATGAGACTGTCACCGACCCTTACATGGTATTTCGGAAAGCATGTGCTGTTTTCTATTCTGGCCGTTCTGGCACTCTTGATCGGTCTGATCCTGATTGGTGATACGATCGAACTTCTCAGACGGGCTGGCGGAAAACCCGATGCCACTGTCGGCATTGTTGTTCAGATGGCGACCAGCAGAATTCCCTTTATGACGGAAAAGGTTCTGCCATTTGCGGTTTTGTTCGGATCAATGTTCTCGTTCTGGAAGCTGACGGGGAATCAGGAACTGGTCGTCACGCGCGCAGCCGGGGTTTCTGCCTGGCAATTTTTGCTGCCACCCATTCTTTGCGCACTGATCCTTGGCTCTATTCAGGTTGCGGCCCTCAATCCGTTATCTTCAATCCTGTTGCAGCGATACGAAATGCTCGAAGCGCGCTATTTGCAGAACAATGTCAGCGTGATGAATTTGTCTTCAAGCGGGCTTTGGTTGCGACAGGGCACACAGGATGGGCAGGCTGTCATTTATGCACGCGCGGTGCGCAGCCAGCAGGATGACCAGATTGACCTACGCAATGTAACAATCTTCCGCTTTCAGAATTCCGATGATTTCACCACCCGGATCGACGCTGCGCGTGCCGTTCTTGAACCGGGCACCTGGCATTTTTATGATGCCTGGACCTTTACACCCGGTCAGGCCAGCCAGTTTACCGAAAGCATGAAGCTTCCGACCAACCTGACGGCGCGCAAAATCCAGGACAGCTTTGCTTCACCTGAAACCATGTCGTTCTGGGATCTCAAGCCATTCATCAATTTGCTGGAACGTGCCGGTTTCAACGCCACACGCCACCGCATTCACTTCCATAGCCTGCTGTCGCGCCCGCTTTTGCTGTGTGCGATGGTTCTCATTGCTGCGGCGTTCTGTCTTAAATTTTCTCGACGCAGACGGGCATCCCTTGTTATCGGTGGTGGGGTGACAACCGGATTCATCTTGTATTTCTGTACCGACGTCATTTCAGCTTTGGGCGTTTCTGGGGGAATTCCACCAATTTTGTCAGCCTGGGCACCCGCCGGTATTTCTTTGTTACTCGGGGTTTCAACATTGCTACATCTTGAGGATGGCTAGTCAGATGGCCATTGCGGGGGGAATGATAAAAAGACTGGCAACCGGTACCATACTGGGATGTGGCATTGTGCTTTTTGGGGGCCTGTTCGGTATTCCGTCGGCACAAGCCCAGGATGTGAATGCACAACAATCGGATCAGGACGCACCTGCTATCCTGTTTAGCGCCGATGAAGTTGATTATAACCGCGAGCTGCAAACTGTTACTGCGCGCGGTAATGTCGAAATTTCACGCGAAGGCCGCATCCTTCTTGCCGATACGGTCAGTTATGATCGCAGTCAGGACGTTCTGACGGCATCTGGCAATGTCAGCATTACAGAGCCGACCGGTGAAGTAACCTTTGCCAGCTATGTTGAGCTCAGTGGCGATTTCAAGAACGGCATTGTCAAAGATATCTATGTTCTTCTTGATGAAAATACCCGCCTGGCTGGTACCGGTGCGCGACGCAGTGCCGGTAATTTTACGGAAATCGCCAAAGCGGTCTATTCCCCGTGCAAGGTTTGCGAGGATGATGACGGCACGGCAGGAACACCATTATGGCGTATCCGTGCGGCCCGTGTGCTTCACGATGCCGAAAACAAGACCGTTGAATACGAAGATGCCCGACTTGAATTCGCTGGCGTTCCAGTGTTTTACACCCCCTACCTGCAACATCCGGACCCTACTGTAAAACGGCAATCTGGTCTTCTGGCGCCATCCTTTGGCAGCACAAGCTATGTCGGATCCTATTTCAGTCAGCCCTATTACTGGGCGATAGACAAAAGCAAGGATATGACCTTCACACCGACCTACACACTGGATGAAGGGGCACTGCTCGCAACCGAGTATCGCCAACGCTTTGATGCAGGCGAACTCGAAGCAATCGGAAGCGTTACCCAGGACAGCAATGATGACTGGCAAGGTCACATTGACGCCGAAGGGCGTTTTGACATCGACCCGACCTGGCGCTGGGGCTTTGACGCCGAGCAGGCCAGTGAGAAAACTTACCTGTCGCGCTACGGGTTTGACTCACCTTCGGTGCTTACCTCGAACCTGTTTACAGAGGGTTTCCGGGGGGCAAGCTACACTCGTGTTGACGGATATTACTTCCAGGGTCTTAAGTCTGGTGATGACAGGGACACAACACCGATCGTCCTGCCGCACATGCAATTCCACGGGCAAACAGCGCCAGCCAAATATGGAAGCATTACGACGCTGGATGTTGACGGTCTTTCCCTGACACGCGAAGACGGGGCTGACTCGCACCGCGCTTCAGCAAAGGTCGGTTGGGAACTTCCGCATGTTGGCACATTGGGTGATGTGACAAAGCTCAGCCTGTCTGTGCGCGGCGACAGCTATATGGTCTATGACGTGGAACGTGACAACAAAGACGACTATAGCGGATACACAGGACGAGTGCTTCCATTGGCCGCGATTGACTGGCGCATGCCGTTTGTCAGCGATCAAGGTGCATATCATCAGGTCATCACGCCAGTTGCGATGGCGGCCTGGTCGCCGAATGGCGGCAACCCGGAAGAGATTCCCAACGAGGACTCCCAGTCCTTCGAGCTTGATGACATCAATTTGTTTGCCCATGACCGGTTTGGTGGCATTGACCGCGCCGAAGATGGCTTTCGCGCCAGTTATGGTCTCGAATGGGGGCTCTATGGGCCAACCGGTGGCTACACAAGTGCAATGTTCGGACAAAGTTACCGTGCAGCCGAAAATGATACATTCGCAGAAGGATCGGGACTTGATGAACAGCTCTCGGACTATGTTGGCCGCCTGACTGTTGCGCCAAACCGATATCTTGACCTGACCTATCGCTACCGCTTGGACAAGGACGACTTCTCCGCCCGTCGCAATCAGGTTGCATTAACTGCTGGTTCAGTTGATACGCTCCGCGTGAATACGACATATGTTCACTTCACAGATGATGCAGGTAGCGAAGAGTTCAGCGAGCGCGAAGAGTTATATTTCAGGGCCGACCGACAGTTTTCTGACTACTGGTCGGGGATGGCATATGGTCGCTACGACATAGATCAGTCGGACCCCTTGGAATATGGTGTCGGCTTTGTGTATGAAGATGAATGCTTTATCTTTGATGGACGGATACGTCGCACCTTCTATCAGGACCAGGATCTTGGTGAATCAGACGAATTCCTGTTCCGCCTGGTCTTCAAAACGCTGGGTGAAGTTGCCTCCGCAGCCGGATTGTAAGAAAACATGATTTCAAAAGTTTCGATTTTCAAAATATCAAATATCTGCGCTGTCGTTGGCGCGATTGCCCTGTTGGCAATGGCGGCCCCGTCAAAGGCGCAATCGCCGGTCGGCGTCGCTGCGGTAGTGAATGATGATCCGATTTCAATCATTGATCTGGTTGAACGTATCAAGCTTGTTGCGGTTTCATCCAACATCCGGATGACCCCGGAAAAAAGCAACGAGATCGCGCCGCAAATTCTGCAGCAGTTGATCAACGAAACCTTGCAGTTGCAGGAGGCAGAGCGCCGCGGCATCGAAGTGACCGAGGCTGATATCACCCGTGGCAAAACACTGATCGAGCAAAATGCAGGCCTGCCCGACGGGACGCTTGATGCATTTCTCGAGCAGCGCGGCATCGCGCCGGGCACAATTGAAAACCAGATCCGTCCGCAGGTTGCGTGGCAACGGCTGTTGGGTTCCATGCGCAGTCAGGTAGAGATTTCCGAAGCAGAAATTGACGAAAACCTTCAGCGCATCATCAACAACCAGGGAAAGCCGCGAAATCGCGTTCAGGAAATCTTTCTGCCCGTAGACAATCCGCAAGACAGTACACGCGTTTATCAAACCGCACAGGAAGTTCTTGGCGCGTTGCAGCAAGGAGCTGACTTCAGTGCCCTGGCACGTCAGTTTTCTGCAAGTGCAAGTGCGGCAAATGGTGGTGATCTTGGCTGGTTATATGCCGGCGAACTCGCAGGTGACTTGCAGCAAGCTGTAAATCAACTTGAACCGGGCAATGTCAGTGCTCCGATCCAGACCATTCGCGGATATTATATCATCAAGCTTCTCGACCGGCGTGTCGGCGATGCAGGGGCAATTACCGATGTAAGGCTTGACCTTTATCAGCTGTTTGTTCCCCTGTCTCAGTCCATGCCAAAAGAGCAGATTGACGCCAAAGTCGCGGTTCTGCGCAACACGCAGGAAACCGCAAACAGTTGTCAGGCATTGGCAAATGTCGCGGTAGACCTTGGCTCTGAGATGAGCGGCGAAATGAAGGGCATTTCCCCCAACGAACTGTCCGGACCAGTTGCCCAGGCGATCACCAATCTTCAACCTGGTCAGCCATCCAATATTGTTCAGGTCGATGGCGGTGCCCTGCTGGTGATGATTTGCAACAAAACCGAAGAAAGCAATCTGCCCGATCGCAAGGACATCGAAAACCGTCTCATGATGGAACGTCTTGACATCCTGGCACGCCGCAAGCTGCGTGAATTGCGTCGACAGGCCTTTATCGACATCCGTATGTGATCGTGCAAAGGCAGGAACAGAATGAGCAAAATCGCACCGATTGCACTAACCATCGGTGAGCCTGGTGGCATCGGGCCAGAGCTTTGCCTCAAGGCATGGCTGCGTCGCAAGGATGAAAACCTGTCACCATTCTGCGTCCTGTCACCGATCACGATTCTTGATCATGCGGTAAAGCAGCTTGGCGACAATGTTCCGATCAAAGTTGTTTCGGACATCTCGGAAGCAATCACCGTTTTTGACAATGCCCTGCCCGTTCTGGCACTTGATGAATGCGATGCCATGCCGATATCGGGTACTGCATCGGCAAATACCGCAACTGTGGTGATCGAGAGCATCACCCGCGCGGTAAAGCTGTGTGAAGATGGTTCGGCCTGTGGTGTTGTAACCAATCCCATTCAGAAAAGTGCGCTCTATGAAGCCGGGTTCAAACATCCCGGTCATACGGAATTCCTTGCCGAACTGGCAGGACCGGGAACCGTTCCGGTCATGATGCTGGCCAATTCGAAGCTTCGCGTTGTTCCACTGACCATCCATATCGCGCTGAGCGAGGTGCCCAAACAGCTGACGTCGGACAGCATCAATGAACAATGCGAAATTACAGCAACGGCCTTGCAACGGGATTTCGGCATTGCAATGCCGCGTCTGGCAATTGCCGGGCTTAACCCGCATGCCGGTGAAAACGGATCAATGGGCAGCGAAGAACAAACAATTATCGAGCCGGCCATCAACGCATTGCGCAAGAAGGGATTGGACGTTATTGGCCCCCTGCCCGCAGATACCATGTTCCATGATGAAGCCCGCGAGAATTATGACGTTGCATTGTGCCCCTACCATGACCAGGCCCTGATCCCGGTCAAGACACTGGATTTTCATGGTGGTGTAAATGTCACGCTGGGATTGCCATTTATCAGAACATCGCCAGACCACGGCACTGCGTTGGACATCGCCGGCAAAGGCACCGCCCGCCCCGATAGCCTGATAGCAGCCCTTAAAATGGCTGCGGACATGGCACATAAACGCCTGACAGGAGCCTGACCCACGTGTCAGAAGATAACGATACTACTGGAAAACTGGCCAATGACGGCCTGCCGCCGCTTCGTGAAGTCATTGCAACGCATGGCTTGTCGGCACAAAAGAAATTCGGGCAGAACTTCCTGTTTGACTTGAACCTGACCGGGCGTATTGCCCGTGCAGCGGCCCCGCTTGAGGACGCAACCGTCATTGAAATCGGTCCGGGGCCAGGTGGCCTGACACGTGCGTTGCTGTTCCATGGCGCAAAAAATCTGACCGTAATTGAACGCGATCCGCGTTGCCAACCGGTTCTGGAGCAAATCAGCAACCACTATCCCGGCGCCCTGCACGTCATTGATGGTGATGCACTGGACGTTGACGTCACCAAGCTTGGCCCGGCCCCGCGCAAAATTGTCGCCAACTTGCCATACAATGTCGGCACACAGCTTTTGCTGGGCTGGCTCATGCAGATCGACCAATTCGCCAGCCTGACCCTGATGTTCCAGAAGGAAGTCGCCGAACGCGTTGTCGCAGGGCCCAAAAGCAAGGCCTATGGCCGGTTGTCGGTCCTGTGCCAATATCTGTGTGACTGCGACATCCTGTTTGATGTTCATCGCAGTGCATTCACACCACCGCCCAAGGTTACATCCGCCGTCGTGCAACTGCGCCCGAAAGCCGACCGGGGGGCAGATATCAACCTTGCAAGTCTTGCCAAGATCACCCAGGCCGCATTTGGCCAGCGCCGTAAAATGCTGCGCGCCAGCCTGAAAACCCTGAACATCAATGTTGGTGAATTGCTCGACAAGGCCGGAATCACCGAAACTGCCCGGGCCGAAGAACTCAGCGTCGCGGACTTTGTCCGCCTGACACAGGTCCATGATGAAATGGCCGCTTCGTAAAGCGGCCATTTTTCATTTGCGATATCAGTCGATCAGTCGATCAGTCGATCAGTCGATCAGTCGATCAGTCGGTCAGAAGCTTTTTGACGAAGCTTGGCAAGCCGGTTTGACGGCCGCGTTTGATCCGCTCGGCACCGATAATATGCTGCACATCGGCAAGACAACGTTCCAGATCATCATTGATCAGGACATAGTCGAATTCTTCCCAATGACTGATTTCTGCGCCCGCCTTGGCCATGCGCTTCATGATGACGTCGTCGGCATCCTGTCCGCGATCACGCAACCGGCGTTCAAGCTCGGCCGAAGACGGCGGAAGGATAAAGACCGAAACCACGTCCTCACCGCCCTTGTCACGCAGCTGGCGCGCACCTTGCCAGTCGATATCAAACAGTACGTCATGCCCGTCAGAAAGAGCCTTTTCGACCGGGGCCTTCGGGGTACCGTAATAATTGCCGAACACTTCCGCCCATTCCAGCAATTCATCATCAGCAATCATATGCTTGAAGGCATCAACCGACTTGAAGAAATAATGCTTTCCTTCTTCTTCGCCCGGACGGGCGTCGCGCGTGGTTGCAGATACCGAAAGCGAGATCCGGTCATCTTTTTCAAGCAGCTGACGGGTAATGGTTGTCTTGCCCGCACCGGATGGGGCACAGAAAACCAGCATCACACCACGACGGTTATGTGGATCGGTCATTTTGAATTCCTTCCCTGCCCGCTTATTCGACGTTCTGGACCTGCTCGCGGAGCTGATCAATGATCACTTTCAGCTCCATGCCGCAATTGGTCAGTTCGATATCATTGGCTTTTGAGCAAAGCGTGTTGGCTTCGCGGTTGAATTCCTGACACAGGAAGTCAAGCTTGCGCCCGATAGAACCGCCTTTGGTCAGCATGTCACGTGCTGCCGAAATATGTGCTTTCAGACGATCGATCTCTTCGCGGATATCGGCCTTGGTCGCAAGCAGGGCTGCTTCCTGGTGCAGGCGTTCTGGTTCGAACTTGCCGGCATCGAGCAATTCTTCAACCTGTCGCTTGAGACGTTCACGAATGGCGTCCCCCCGTGCAGCTGCACAGCTTTCCGCCCGCGTCACTGTGGCTTCGATATTATCGACATGTCCGCGCAGCATGGCATCAAGCTTTTCGCCTTCTTCCGCACGATGGGCTGCCATCTGATCAATTGCATCGGCAAGGCTTGAAAGCACAGCATCGTCGCACGCGTCGCGGGTTGCCTCGTCTTCCTGTGGTTCGATTGCCTCAAGAACGCCACGCACATTCATCAGATCGGCGATGGTTCCGGCCGACAGGCTGCTGGTATTGTCGAACTCTTCGGCGATGGCAATCAATTCGGCAAGAAGTTCACGATTTACGGCATAGGACCCGCTATCCGATGCCCGAACGACATTAAGGGTCACACCGATATTGCCGCGCTTGAAACGTTTGGACACCGCATCGCGCACCTTGGCTTCAAGCCGTTCAAACCCGCCATTCAAACGGACACGTACATCAAGGCCCTTGCCATTGACGCTTCGCAATTCCCAGGTCCAGCCGAAACCTTCCGCTGCACCGTCGGTGCGGGCAAAGCCGGTCATGCTTGATACGGTCATATTCCCATCCAGTATGATTTCATGTTTGCGCGTTTATACCGTTTGCCCTTTACCGCGCCAAGGGCCAAGGTTTCAAGGCACGTTGATAACTGCAATATGGGATCAAAATGCCCGTATTTCATAATGCTGCCCTATTGCTGCATCATGGTCCGCAAAATTCGACAAACTGTATTTCAGAACCGCATACGAGCAACCATGTCCTTTCAGTATCACGCCATTCTGATTACCGGTGCCAGTTCCGGCATCGGTGCCGCACTTGCCAGACAATTTGCCCGCACCGGCGTAACCCTGTTTATCAGCGGTCGGGATGAAACGCGCTTGCGGCTTGTTGAAAACGAATGTCGCTCAGCCGGGGCCAATGTTTATGCCGATGTTCTTGATGTCACCAATCGCGAAACCATGACTGCTTATGTCACGCATTGTGATGAGCTGGCCCCGCTCAGCCTTGTCATCGCCAATGCCGGGATTTCAGCAGGGACCGGCGGTCTTGGCGAAAGCCCCGAACAGGTCAGAGACATCTTTGCCACCAATGTTGCCGGGGTTCTCAACACCATTGATCCGGCGATTGACGTCATGCGCGTTCGCGGACGCGGCCAGATCGCACTGGTCGCGTCCCAGGCGTCCTGGCGCGGGTTGCCATCCGCCCCGGCCTATTGCGCCAGCAAAGCCGCAATTCGTGTCTATGGCGAAGGATTGCGCGGCGCACTTGCACCAACCGGCATCAAGGTAAATGTCATTTGTCCGGGCTTTGTCAAAAGCCGCATCACCGACGCCAATGACTTTCCCATGCCGTTCTTCATGCAGGCCGACAAAGCCGCACGAAAGATCGCACGCGGGCTTGAACGAAACCGCGGGATGATTGCCTTCCCCTGGCAGATGAACATCATTATCGGCCTTCTGAAAATGACGCCGCAATGGCTGATGGACCTGGTGGCCAACCGTGTGCCGCGCAAGGCATCAGTACCAGATCAGAATGCAACCGGCGAATAACAGCTGCACCCCCACCGAAACACAAAAGGCTGCCAGTGATCTGGCAGCCTTTTCATTTGTCGATGATGTTTGACATCAAGCGCGGACACCTGCCCCTATTGGGCATCGCGGATACGCCGCCATTTCGCGACATTGCGATTATGCTCCTTAAGGGTATGGGCAAACGCATGCCCCCCGGTGCCATCGGCAACAAAGTAAAGTTCCTTTGTCTCTGCCGGGTGCAGGACCGCATAAAACGCTTCGCGTCCGGGATTGGTGATCGGTGATGGCGGCAGTCCCCCGGTAACATAGGTGTTATAGGGGCTTTCAAACCGAAGATCCTGACGCGTCAGGGCACGTTCCAGACGTTTGTCGGGGCTGATGGCATAGGCAACCGTCGGATCGGACTGCAACCGCATATTAATGCGCAACCGATTGACAAACACCCCCGCAACCCGGGCGCGTTCGGCGGCTACCCCGGTTTCCCGTTCAACAATGGATGCAAGAACCAGTGCCTCTTCGACCGTATCAAACGGCAAGTCGGGATCACGCCCCGGCCACAGTTGTTCGACCATTTCGTCATGAGCTGCGCGCATGCGATCAAGGATGCTTTGTTTGGAATCCCCGTACGAGAACTGATAGGTCTCGGGCAGAAGGGTACCGTCGCTGGGTATGTCGGTGATTTCGCCGGTCAGGCCATCCACAAGATTGATACGTTCAACAATCTCGCCGGACCGAAGGCCTTCGGGAATGGTCACAAACCGTTTGACGGTTTCACCCGAAGCAAGGATTTCGGCCGCCTGACGCGGACTGACCCGTTCGGGGAAATGATATTCGCCAGCACGTAGTGACCGGTCCAGCCCGCTAACGCGTACCCCCGCCAGAAAGATCAGCGGTTCATCAACAATATGTTCACGACGGAAAATTTCGGCGATACCGCGCACACCGGTCCCCTGCGGGATAATGATGTCGCGGCCTTGTGCCAGTTTGCTTGGCGATGTGTATTGCACATAAACATACACCGCCGCCCCACCAATGGTGAGCGCGGCGGTGATGATAAGCAAGCCAAGTAAAAGCAGAAAACGCTTCAAGGGAAAACTCCCGAGGCTCGGCTATTTAAATGCCTTGAAAACCAGCGAGGCATTGGTGCCACCAAAGCCGAACGAGTTCGACAGGGCAACATTGACCTTGCGCTGTTTGGCTTCAAGCGGAACCAGATCGATCCCCTTGCAGGCTTCGGACGGATTACGCAGGTTCAGGGTCGGCGGAACGACACCTTCATGGATCGCAAGGATCGAGAACACTGCTTCAATCGCACCCGCAGCCCCCAGAAGGTGGCCGGTTGCCGATTTGGTCGAAGACATGGACAGCTTGGTTGCATGATCACCAAACAGGCGCTTGACCGCACCCAGTTCGATTTCATCACCCAGCGGAGTCGACGTACCATGTGCGTTGACATAGTCGACGTCTTCCGGGTTCACACCAGCGTTGCGAAGCGCATTACGCATGGAGCGGAAACCACCATTGCCGTCTTCTGCCGGTGCAGTGATGTGATATGCATCGCCGGACATGCCATAGCCGCCAACTTCTGCATAAATCTTCGCACCACGTGCTTTGGCATGTTCGTATTCTTCAAGAACGACACAGCCTGCACCCTCGCCCATGACAAAACCGTCACGGCCTTCATCCCACGGACGGGATGCTTCGGTCGGGGTGTCGTTGTAACCGGTCGAAAGTGCACGGGCAGCAGCAAAGCCAGCCATACCAAGACGGCAAACAGCAGCTTCTGCACCACCGGCCACCATGACGTCGGCATCACCAAGCATGATCATGCGCGATGCATCGCCAATGGCGTGCGCACCGGTCGAACATGCGGTCACGACTGCATGGTTCGGGCCTTTAAGACCGTGTTTGATCGAAACCTGACCAGAAACCAGGTTGATCAGGCAGGACGGAATGAAGAACGGACTGACACGGCGGGTCTTGCCGTTATTCACAAGATCCGAAGCATCCGCAATTTTCGGCAGACCACCGATACCCGATCCAATCAGAACGCCTGTGGCTTCCTGATCTTCGTCGGTTTCCGGTTTCCAGCCCGAGTCAGCGAGTGCCTGATCTGCTGCGGCAATACCATAGACGATGAAATCGTCCATTTTCTTCATGTCTTTGATCGAGACATGATCTTCCGCGTTGAACAGTCCTTCACCCTCACCGCGCGGCACGAGGCCTGCGATTTTGGCAGGGATATCGGACACATCGAAAGTATCGATGCCCTTGATGCCGGATTGGCTGTTCAGCAGTTTCTGCCAAGTGATCTGAGCACCGCTAGCAAGCGGCGTTACAGCACCAAGTCCGGTAACAACTACGCGTCTCATCCCGCATTACGCCTTTATTTTATGAATCCAGCAAAGACGAAAAGGGCGCCTGAGGATGCCCTCCGGCGCCCATGTCTCACGGCAAGATTAGCCGTTCGCCTTTTCGATGAAGTCGATCGCGTCTTTGACGGTCAGAATCTTTTCAGCCGCGTCGTCCGGAATCTCGCAACCGAATTCTTCTTCAAACGCCATAACCAGCTCGACGGTGTCCAGGCTATCTGCGCCAAGATCGTCGATGAAGCTTGCGTTTTCAGTGACCTTGTCTTCTTCAACACCGAGGTGCTCGACAACGATCTTCTTCACGCGATCTGCGACATCACTCATAGCTCAAATCCTTCAATAGGTTTTCTGTCAGTTAGTGTTCACGTGGTGCCCGTTTACTCCCCCTATTGAAGGACCTCCCGGGAACCGGAAACCGACAACATACAATTGCCGATTTCAATATTTGGTATAGCGGCCCCTTTTAAACAGAAAAGAAGGCAACCCGCAACGGGTTAAATCATCGCCATTCCGCCGTTCACATGCAAGGTCTGTCCCGTGACATAAGCTGCTTCGTCACTTGCGAGATACAGAACCGCTGCTGCGATCTCTTTGCTGTCGCCCATGCGACCTGCCGGAATACCACCCAAAAGCTTCTCTTTCTGGGCGTCTCCGAGTTCTTCGGTCATTGCCGTGGTAATGAAACCAGGCGCAACACAGTTCACCGTGATCCCGCGCGCGGCAACTTCCTGTGCCAGCGACTTCGACCAGCCGATCATGCCGGCCTTGGCAGCGGCATAGTTGGTCTGCCCTGGGTTACCGGTAACACCGACAATCGAGGTGATGTTGATGATACGGCCGTGACGGCGTTTCATCATGCCGCGCAGCGAATTGCGCGCAAGCTTGAAAGCAGACGTCAAGTTGACATCAAGAACCGCCTGCCAGTCTTCGTCCTTCAGACGCATGGCAAGCTGGTCGCGCGTGATGCCCGCATTGTTGACCAGAATATCAAGCTGACCACCAAGGGCCTCTTCGGCATTCTTGATCAGACCATCAACAGATGCGGAATCCGAAAGGTTCGCCGGAACCACAACAGCATTGTCGCCGATCTCGGATGCGACTGCTTCGAGGCGTTCCTGACGGGTGCCCGACAAGGCAACTTTTGCACCGGCAGCTGCCAGAACCTTGGCGATTTCACCACCGATACCGCCGGTCGCACCGGTTACCAGTGCTGTTTTGCCTGCAAGATCAAACATTAACTTTCTTTCCCTTTTGGGTTCGTCTTTTCCCGGAACGCGATCAAAGCGCGCCGAGGAATGCTTCGATATCTGCCGGACCATTGACGGCGGTGCCGCTCAGATCACGATCAATACGACGGACCATGCCAGTCAGAACCTTGCCTGCGCCGATCTCGACCAGCTCGGTAATGCCCTGTTCTTTCATGTAAAGAACCGACTCACGCCAACGCACTGTGCCGCAAACCTGCTCCACAAGGAGTTTACGAATGGTTTCCGGATTGTCAGTTTTTTCTGCTGTGACGTTTGCAACAACCGGTTTTGCCGGTGCATTCATCGCCACAGTTCCAAGCGCCTCGGCCATACGATCCGCGGCGAGCTGCATCAGCGGGCAATGGAACGGTGCGGAAACCGGCAGCAGGACGGCGCGTTTCGCGCCCTTTTCCTTGGCGATTTCAATAGCGCGTTCAACCGCGGCCTTGTGGCCAGACACAACGACCTGACCATTTGCATTGTCGTTTGCCGCCGTGCAGACATCACCCTGTGCGGCTTCTTCGGCAACGGCAACCGCATCGGCATAATCAAGGCCCAGAAGGGCCGCCATCGCACCAACACCGACCGGCACGGCAGCCTGCATGGCCTGGCCACGGATTTTCAGAAGACGGGCCGCATCAGCAATGGCAAAGGTGCCCGCAGCAGCAAGGGCGGAATATTCACCAAGCGAATGACCTGCAACCAGATCGCACTTGTCGGTCAGCGTAAAACCGCCTTCCTTTTCAAGAACACGGGTAACGGCAAGGCTGACAGCCATCAGGGCCGGCTGCGCGTTCTCCGTCAGGGTCAGTTCGTTTTCCGGTCCTTCGAACATCAATGCGCTGAGCTTCTGTGAAAGCGCGTCATCAACTTCCTGGAAAACTTCGCGGGCAACCGGGAATGCATCTGCCAGTTCCTTGCCCATACCTACCGCTTGCGACCCCTGACCGGGGAAAACGAGTGCGCGTGTCATTATCTCAAATATACCTTTGTAAGCTTATGCGAAGGCTGCGCCGTATGTCGGCCCCTCAAAATCGAGCCACCCTTGATAGCGTGCCCGCCTCCACTGTCAAGAACAGATACGGTTTTTTACTCATCGCGTGCGAACCTCGCCAACAAGGTGGCACGGAAATTCATGATTTCAAGTCAAAAGGCAGCAACCATGTATGACATGTTTGCTGCCTTTCTTGAAGGATTGCCTATCATGCATTGCACAATCGCAACTGCGACCGCCATGGCCTAGCCGATATAGTGCTGCATGCTCGACACCACGCTATCGGCGATGTGGGATTTCGTGATCACGCCGCAAACATCATCCTGGCGTGGCACGCCACGACATGGTTTGACCACAACTGCGGCCCGGGCCTTGCGGCGTTCCATGCGCTTGATGACGTCATACATGTTCATGTCATCGACCACGACAACAAAGTCCTCGCCGATCAGTTCCTTGAGCGCCTTGTTACCCTTGTCACCGGCCACCGAAAACAGCGCGGTCACATCCGGGATCACACCGGCGATCCGGTCCCCTTCGATGACAATCATCGGGTTGGGTTCCGGCGACGGACCGACCTTGTCGATAACTTCCGAAACCCGAAGTGCGGCATCGGCATAAAGCTGTTTGGTGGTCATGACCTCGCGCACCGGATGGACCATGAACATGTTGCTGTGGCGTTCCTTGGGGATATGACGTCCGCGCAGCACCAGTTTCGACGTATAGATCGTCTCGCTGATGATCATGCGACGGAAACCGAGCGCGATCGCCACCGCCACAATCAGCGGCACTATTATATTATAGTCACGCGTCATCTCGAAAATCATGATGATCGCCGTCATCGCCGCACCGGTCCCCGCGGCGACAACACCGCCCATGCCAACCAGGGCAAACTCGACCGGGGTAATCCCGGCATCGGGGAAAATCATGTTGCCGACAACACCGCACGCCGCACCAAGGGTCGCGCCGACAAACAGGGACGGCGAAAACACCCCGCCCGATGCGCCGGAACCGATACTGACCGATGTCGCATACAGCTTGGCAAAGAACAGAACCACCAGCAGCGGCAAGGATGTCATTGTCCCGCGCAGGATATGCTGGATCGTGCCATAGCCCACACCGTCGATATAATAGTTGCCGCCCGTCAGCAGCAGCACATACATCAGAATGCCGACTGACAGCATTCCGACCGCATGACGGGTATAGTCATTGCCCGGCATCTTTTTAAAGAACGCCCCGGTAATCAGCATCGAACGGATCAGCATCCAGGCGGCAATGCCGCACAAGACACCAAGAATGACATAGACAACAAGTGCCTGAAGATCGATTGCCGAAACTTGCGGAACGGCGGCAAGCGGCACCTCAAAGGCCGGCGCCAACCCGAACGATATCCGCCCGATATAGGTCGCAGCCCCGGTCGCAATCACCACCGGAAGGAAGGTCCGCGTCGAGACTTCGGGCATCATCAGTTCAATCGCAAACAGCACCGCCCCAAGTGGCGTGTTAAAGGTTGCGGCAATCCCGGCCCCGGCCCCGGCAGCAAGAAGGGTGATGCGCTGCCCGGTCTGAAGCTTGAACATCTGCGCGATACTTGATCCAAGCGCCGAGCCGACCTGAATGATCGGACCTTCGCGCCCGACAGACGCCCCGGTCCCGATAGACAGCGAAGATGCAACCGACTTGACCAACGCCACCGTCGGGCGAATACGGCCCTGTTCGAAATAAATGGCGTTCATCACCTCGGGCACACCGTGGCCTTTGGCCTCGGGCGCGAAGTTATTCACAAGAAACACAACCAGCATACCGCCAAGAACCGGCACCAGAATGACCAACGGGCCCCAGTTGCTCGGCTCGGTCAGAAGGTTCGCGTCGTAATCGATCGAAAAGACACCGAAAAAGGCGATGTTATGGATCAGTGCTACCAGTGCACGAAAGGCAACAGCACCATATCCGGTGACAATTCCGACGCACAGCGCCAGCAAACATAAATTGAGCAACGATGCACGGCGTGAAGACGCCGCATCAATAGAAGGTTCTACCATCACTAACCACAAGTCTTGAGACAAGGTTCACGAACCGGCATTCAAGGAGTGCATCACGCGCCCCGAACAGATCGGACATCCCTGTGGTTGAACAGAAATGACCAACAGGTCGCGTGGGTTACCGGCCCGACATATGTCAAAAGGCCTACTCTCTTGAACTTTTTGTTTCAAGTGTGAACCAGTTCACGCATATCGGCCCTCAGGAAAGCGCAACACTGGCGCAACACCCCCGAACGGGTCCGGGCCAAGACAAATCAACGCGCCGCACCGATTTCGGCACCCATACGCCCGACTGTGGAAAACTTGCATTTGGCGTTGCACTAATGGGCGAAAAGTGTATATTCCGCCGTCTCACGGCTCCTTGCCGGGATTGCCCGGCTATGCCTGCATGACATGAGGTCATGTCAGGAAGAGATAAGCCACAAGGAGTGATTAGGAGTATTATGAGCAAGTACGAAAGCGTGTTTATCGCACGTCAGGACTTCTCGACTGCACAGGTCGAAAGCCTGAACGAAAAGCTGACCCAGACCATCGAAGGTCTCGGTGGCAAGATCGCTAAAACCGAATATTGGGGTCTGCGTTCCCTGGCATACCGTGTCAAAAAGAACCGCAAAGGCCACTATACTCTCTTCCAGATCGAAGCTGAAAAAGATGTGATCGCGGAATATGAGCGTCAGATGCGCCTGAACGAAGACGTTCTGCGTCAGATGACTGTCAAGGTTGACGAGTTCGAAGAAGAACAGTCTGCCATTCTGCGTAACCGCGACGAGCGCGGCGGTCGTGGCGGTAATCGCCGTGGCGGTCCCCGTCAGCACGGCTAACAGATAGCGAGGAGATATAATCATGGCTGGACGTCGTCTGTTTTTCCGTCGTCGCAAAACCTGCCCGTTCTCGGGTGATGATGCGCCGAAGATCGACTACAAAGATGTCAAACTGCTGCAGCGTTTCGTTTCCGAACGCGGCAAAATCGTTCCGAGCCGTATCACTGCGGTTTCGGCCAAGAAGCAGCGCGAACTGGCAAAAGCCATCAAACGTGCACGCTTCCTGGCGCTGCTGCCTTACGCAGACCAGGTCTGAGGCAGTCGGCAAGAGACCCTTTTGCGGTCTCGGCCGGGAGTAAATGATGCAACGTGATACCCTCATAGCAATTGGTTCAGGACTTGGCAGTGCCGTTCTGTTCCTGTTGGTCCTATCAGGAAATCCGCTTGCTCTTTTGCTCTCATATTTCGGGCATTTGCCTTTGTTCCTGACGGGACTTTGGCAGGGACCCAAACGCCTGCTGGTTGCGGCAATTGCCGCATGCAGTGCCCTTGTTCTTTTTGGGGGACTGCTGCCTTTCACGGTCTTTGTGATCGTGTTTGCCGGACCGGCGATGTTGTTGACCCGCATGGCGCTGGTCATCCGGAAAGATGAAAATGGCAATCTTGCCTTTCTGCCGTCCGGAATTGTCGTCAGTGCCATGGCCGTCATGGTCGCAACGGTAATGATCTTCATTACCGGGACCCTGTCGGCGGAAGGTCTGGACATTCAGGATCTTATCGCAAGATTCCTGAGCCAGATGTACTCGGAAATGGGTGTCCCTATGACATCCGATGTTCAGGGTCTGATTGGCATGTTCCAGGTTTACTTCCCGGCGATTGCTGCGGTGAGTTGGCTTTTGATGCTGTTCGCCAATGCTGCAATCGCACAGGCAATTCTGGTGCGCGCAGGCAAAAACCTGCGTCCGACACCGAAAATGGCGTCTTTCGCCTTGCCTGGCTGGTCACTGTTTGCGTTCGCCCTGGCCGGGTTTACGGTCGGCTTTGCCGATGGATCCCTGGCCTATGTGGCGCGAAACGTCGCGGTGGTGCTGGCAGTGCCGTTCCTGTTTCAGGGATTGGCGCTGGTGCATGGGCAGGCAGCCCGATGGCCGCAAAAACGTATGATACTGACGGTGTTTTACATCGTCGCGGTTCTGTCCAGCTGGTCGTTTATTGCGATCACCGGACTTGGAATTGTTGAGCATTTAATCAGGCTGCGGGGGAAAGAACCGATGACCCGTAGCAATGAGGAGGATCGGTGATGGAAGTTATTCTGCTCCAGCGGGTAGAAAAACTCGGTCAGATGGGTGACGTAGTCTCCGTCAAGCCGGGCCACGCCCGCAACCGCTTGCTGCCGCAGGGCATGGCCCTTCGTGCAACCAAAGCAAACCTTTCTGTGTTCGAAGCACAGAAAGCACAGCTCGAAGCTGACAACCTGGAACGCCGCAAAGAAGCCGAAGCGGTTGCCGAGAAGATGGGTGAACTTGCTGTTACCCTCGTTCGTCAGGCATCCGACGTCGGTCAGCTTTACGGTTCGGTTACCGCACG
The DNA here is from genome assembly GCF_037029325.1 of Thalassospira sp. CH_XMU1420-2. Taxonomy (NCBI): domain Bacteria; kingdom Pseudomonadati; phylum Pseudomonadota; class Alphaproteobacteria; order Rhodospirillales; family Thalassospiraceae; genus Thalassospira; species Thalassospira sp. CH_XMU1420-2. The sequence goes on along the minus strand of NZ_JAYMEG010000007.1, from coordinate 166,976 downwards.
CGACATCGCGACAGCAGTTACCGAAGCTGGTTTCACTGTTGCCCGTACCCAGGTCGTTCTTGATCAGCCGATCAAGACCCTTGGTCTGCACCAGGTTAAAATCAACCTGCACCCGGAAGTTGCTATCGAAGTAACCGCCAACGTTGCACGTTCCGAAGAAGATGCAGAAGAGCAGCTCCGTAAAGGCGCCGCTGTTCTTGGCACCATCGAGGAAGCAGAAGCAGAAGAAGCTCTGGAAGCTGCAGAAGAACTCTTCGAAGAAGAAGTTCCGGCTGAGCTTGCTGACGAAGCTGCTGAAGGCGAAGAAGAAACCAACGCTTAATTGCGGGTTTTCTTCCAAGACCATTCGGGAAACGGCATGTCCGCAAGGACGTGCCGTTTTCTTTTGGTCCCCTTATGCCGCGACAGCGCCCGGACCGGATTTTGAGTGCACTTTCAAAAACCTGTCGGATGTGCGACCTCTGCGCTTGCGGAATACCGGCTATGAGTTATACCGATTAACTCTTTGCGACCAACCGGATGACTGATACCTTTTCCGCCCATGACAGATCCCAATCTTGATGCCCTTTTTGCTCCTCTGGATATGAACCACGGCGACGACGCCGATATGGTGCTCGAACGTATGGCTCCCCATAACTTCGAGGCAGAGGCCGCCCTTCTTGGCGCAATCCTGAACAACAACGCCGCCTATGAGCGCGTGTCGGATATCTTGCGCCCGGAACATTTCGCAGACGGGCGCCATGGCCGCATTTTCGAGGCCTGTGGCAAACTGATCGAACGTGGTCAGCTTGCCAACCCGGTTACGCTCAAGGCCTATTTCAAACAGGACGAGGAACTGGCAGAAATCGGCGGCGCGCAATATCTGGCCGAACTGTCAAACAACCTTGTTTCCGTGATCAATGCCGGGGATTACGGCAAACTGATCTATGACCTGTATCTGCGCCGCGAGCTGATCGAGCTTGGCGAAGATGTGGTCAACGAGGCCTATAAATACGAACTCGATACCGACGCCACCACCCAGATCGAAAAAGCCGAACAGAAACTGTTCTCGCTGGCGACTGCTGGGGCCGCGGAATCGGGCTTTGTTGCCTTCGGCCCGGCCCTTGCCAAGGCCTATGAGAATATCGATCACGCCTATAAGAACGCCGGGCGCGTTGTTGGCGTGACCACGGGCTTGCGCGACATTGACCGCAAGCTTGGCGGTTTGCACCCGTCCGACTTGCTGATCCTTGCCGGTCGTCCGTCCATGGGTAAAACCGCCCTTGCCATGAACGTGGCCTTCAACGCGGCGATTGCATCCCATCAGAACCGGCTGGCGGGCGAAGACACCCGCGATGAAACCCGTACCGGTGCGGTTGCCGTATTCTCCCTTGAGATGGCGGCAGAGCAGTTGGCCGGTCGTCTGCTGTCGCAGGCAGCCGAAGTCTCGGGCGATAACATGCGCCGTGGTGACCTTAACGAACAGGATTTCGAACGGCTGCTTCTGGCGACCCAGGAACTCAACACCGTTCCGCTTTATATCGACGATACGCCGGCCCTGCCGGTATCGACACTTAGAACCCGTTGCCGCCGCCTGAAGCGTCAGCACGGCCTTGCCATGATCGTCGTCGATTACCTTCAGCTTCTGGCACCGCCGACCAACTTCCGCGGCGATGGCCGTGTGCAGGAAGTCTCGGAAATTACCCGTATGCTCAAGGCCATTGCCAAGGAGCTTGAAGTTCCGGTCCTGGCCCTGTCACAGCTTTCGCGTGCGGTTGAGCAGCGTGACGACAAACGCCCGCAGCTTTCTGACTTGCGTGAATCCGGCTCGATCGAGCAGGACGCCGACGTCGTGATGTTCATTTACCGCGAACAATATTATCTCGAACGTGCCGAACCGGCCCAGCGCCCGGAAGAAGCCACCGACAAGTTCGGTGAACGCTATGCGCAGTGGCAGGAACGTTTGAACCATGTTTACAACACCGCAGAGGTAATCGTTGCCAAGCAGCGTCACGGCCCGGTGGGCAACGTGCGCCTGTTCTTTGACGGGAACTACACCAAGTTTGGCGATCTTGATCACACTGAAGAAGAATATGAATAGGGTTTGGGCCAGCGCCCATCCGTAAACGGATTCCACGGGGTATTACGAATGACCGTTCTTCCCGCCGTCGGCCGTGCTGCCGAGTGCGCGGAACTGCAGATCAATTTGAAAGCAGTTGCCGACAACTATCAACGTCTGACCAAACGCTATACCGGGCGCACCTGTGGTGCCGTGGTAAAGGCGGATGCCTATGGTCTTGGCGCCAACACCATCGTTCCGGTCCTGAAAAAGCAGGGATGCCGATTGTTCTTCGTGGCACAGGCCAACGAAGCAGCCGAACTGTTCCCGGTTCTGCGCGGCGGCGGACGGATTGCCGTTCTGAACGGTGTGTTGCCCGGTGACGAAGAATTCTTCATCGAAAATGACGTGATCCCGGTGCTTAATGATCTCGAACAGATCGAACGCTGGTCCAATCTGTGCCGTGAATATGAACGCCCGGCCCCGGCATTCATCCATCTTGATACCGGCATGAGCCGCCTTGGCCTGACGCCGCTTGATGTCAGCCATCTGGTCGATCGTTATTCATCGCTTCTGTACGGGTTTGAAAAAGCCGGTTACATGACCCATCCGGTCGCCGCCGACGAGGCCGGAAACCCGATCACCAAGGAACAGTATGACCTGTTCATGAAATGGTATCGTCGCCTGCCCCCGGCACCGCGCGGTTTCTGCAATTCATCGGCGATCTTCCGTGACAACGAATATCACCTTGAATTCTGCCGTCCGGGCTTTGCACTCTGGGGCGGCAACCCGACGCCGGAAACCACCAACCCGATGCGGTCTGTGGTCACCCTTAAGGCCAAGGTCTTGCAGGTGCGTGACATTGATGAACCGCAAACCGTCGGTTACGGCGCATCCTGGCAGGCAAAACGCAAAACCAAAATCGCCACCATTGCTGTCGGCTATGCCGATGGCTGGCTGCGGTCGCTTTCGAATTCCGGCAAACTTCTGATCAAGGGGCATGCCGTTCCCTATGTCGGGCGGGTTTCGATGGATGCGATCACGGTTGATATCACCGACCTTCCGGGCAAGCCGCTTAAGGCTGGCGACATGGTATCGCTTCTTGATGACAAGATGACGGTTGACGATGTCGCATCTGCTGCTGGTACAATCGGTTATGAAATTCTAACTTCGCTTGGACATCGCTATCGGCGGGTTTATACAGAAAGCTGATCCATAAAAACTGGCCGAACCACCGGACAATACAATCTTGGCGGGCCGATAACAGGGGACTTCGAAGTACAGATGCCGATCTTTGCGCCGGTTGGGCATATCTTTTTGACCTTTTTGGCCCTTGTTGGTCGCGTGACGGTGTTTGCAGGTCGGACAATTGGCCACATGGTCACCCCGCCGATCTATTTTCGCCTGATCTTCAAACAGATGCGCGAAATCGGCTATTTCTCGTTGCCGGTTGTCGCCATGACCACCCTGTTTGCCGGGATGGTTCTTGCCCTGCAATCCTATTCGGGGTTCTCGCGCTTTTCAGCCGAAAGTGCCGTTGCCACCGTGGTTGTCATTTCCATGACCCGCGAACTGGGACCGGTTCTGGCCGGTCTTATGGTTGCGGGCCGTGTCGGTGCGGCGATTGCGGCTGAAATCGGCACCATGCGCGTTACCGAACAGATCGACGCATTGGTCACGCTTTCGACCAATCCGTTCAAATATCTGGTGGTTCCGCGCGTTGTCGCGGGTCTGGTTACCCTGCCGGTGCTTGTTCTGATCGGCGATATCATCGGGGTGCTTGGCGGCTATCTGGTCGGGGTCAACAAGCTTGGCTTTAATGACGGGTCCTATATCCGCAATACGTTCCAGTATCTTGAACAGCTTGATGTGATTTCCGGTCTGGTGAAGGCCGCCGTATTCGGCTTTATCATCACGCTGATGGGCTGTTATCACGGCTATCATTCGCGTGGCGGTGCACAGGGTGTCGGTCAGGCGACGACCAATGCGGTTGTTTCAAGCTCCATCCTGATCCTGATTTCGAACTATATCGTCACCGAACTGTTCTTTACGCGTTAAGGGCCGGACCGCATCATGAGCAATCCCGCCAAGATATCACTGCGTAATGTCCACAAGGCATTCGGCCCGAAAAAGGTTCTTCAGGGCGTCGATCTTGACGTTGCCCCGGGGGAATCGGTTGCCATTATCGGCGGATCGGGCACCGGAAAGTCGGTAACGCTGAAATGTGTTCTGGGCCTTCTGACCCCGGACCAGGGATCGATCACGGTCGATGGCATTGATATGACCAATGCCAGTCAGGCCGAACGCGATGCTATGCTTGCCAAAACCGGGATGCTGTTTCAGGGCGCTGCCCTTTTTGATTCCCTGTCTGTCTGGGAAAATGTGGCCTTTGGCCTGATCGAAGGCCGTGGCATGAAGCCGCGCGATGCGCGCGATGTCGCCATTGCCCGCCTCGAAGATGTCGGGCTCGGATCGGACGTCGCCAATATGTCCCCGGCATCGCTTTCGGGCGGCATGCAAAAGCGCGTCGGACTGGCGCGCGCCATCGCAACAGAACCGGAAATCCTGTTCTTTGACGAACCCACGACCGGCATCGATCCGATCATGGGGGATGTGATCAATGATCTGATCGTCAAATGCACCCGCGAACTGGGGGCCAGTGCGATGACCATTACCCATGATATGGCAAGTGCGCGTAAAATTGCCGATCGGGTCGCGATGCTTTATCAGGGCAAGATCATCTGGGACGGCCCGGTTTCGGAAATCGACACTGCCGATAACCCCTATTTGCAACAATTCGTTGCCGGTGATATCGAAGGTCCGCTTGAACTTGATCTCAAGCATCTTTGATCCTGTCGCACGCGACGGCAATCGCCTTTACAGACATTTCTTTTCTTTGATCTGCGGAGCATTCTGTGGCCAAAACCCAAAGCCGTTTCATCTGTCAGAACTGTGGTGCGGAATACCGCAAATGGACCGGTCGTTGTGACGGATGCGGAGAATGGAACAGCATCGAAGAAGAACGCGTCGAAAGCGGCCCCAAGGCAGCAGGTGGCATTGCCGGCGGTGCCAAGGGCAAAACCATCGAATTCGTCGCCCTTGAAGGCGAAAGTGCCAGTCCCAAACGCATCATAAGCGGCATTGCCGAACTTGACCGCGCCTGTGGCGGGGGGCTTGTTCCGGGATCGGCCCTTTTGGTTGGCGGGGATCCGGGGATTGGCAAATCCACCATCCTGCTTCAGGCCGTCGGTGCGATGGCTGCCAAAAACAAATGCGCCTATATCTCGGGCGAGGAAGCGGTCGATCAGGTCCGCATGCGCGCAGCCCGTCTGGGACTTGAAAAATCCAAGGTCGATTTCGCGGCGGCCACCAGTCTGCGCGATATCATCACAACCCTTGAAGCCAGCAGCCATGACGTCGTGGTCATTGACTCAATCCAGACCATGTATGCCGACACCCTTGATAGTGCGCCCGGCACCGTGTCACAGGTTCGCGCCTGCGCGCTTGAACTGATCCGCCTTGCCAAGCGCAAGGGATTTGCGGTCCTTCTGGTGGGTCACGTCACCAAGGAAGGCCAGATCGCAGGCCCCCGTGTTCTTGAACATATGGTCGATACGGTTCTGTATTTCGAAGGCGAACGCGGCCATCAGTTCCGCATCCTGCGCGCGGTCAAAAACCGTTTTGGGGCGACCGATGAAATCGGCGTGTTTGAAATGGGCGATGCCGGCCTTGTCGAAGTGCCCAACCCGTCTGCGCTTTTCCTTGCCGACCGCGAAGCGCCGGTCAGTGGTACAGCGGTGTTTGCCGGGCTTGAAGGCACACGCCCGATGCTGGTCGAAATCCAGGCCCTTGTGGCCCAATCAGCCCTTGCGACACCGCGTCGTGCGGTTGTTGGCTGGGATTCTGCACGCATGAACATGATCCTTGCCGTGCTGGATGCGCGGTGCGGCCTGCCGCTTAGTCAGTTTGACGTCTATCTGAACGTTGCCGGTGGTTTGCGGGTTGGTGAACCTGCTGCTGACATGGCGGTTGCTGCCGCCCTGATTTCGGCTGTTGCCGATGCACCGGTTCCGGCCGAAACGGTTATTGTCGGGGAAATCGGGCTTTCGGGTGAAGTGCGCCCGGTCGGGCAACTCGAATCGCGATTGAAAGAAGCCACCAAACTTGGCTTTGGCAATGCCTATACCCCCAAGAACGGCACCCAGGGCAAGAAGAAGCTGTCGATCAAGGGTCTGAACCAGACTGAAATCGGTCATCTTCAGGATTTGGTAAACCTATTCGGCGACGATGTCCGCGACAAGGTGCGCCCGCGCGAAGGCATGTATTAAACGCACTTTGCGATATGTGACCTGATCCCGAACACACCCGGACCGACTGACTTACAAGGTTTACGAACTGATGGATTTCTCTGCCCTCCCCGATCTTGGCGCACGCGATGTGTTTGACCTGATTGTTGTCGGTATCCTGCTTGTGTCGGGGGTGTTTGCGTTTTTCCGTGGTTTCATCCACGAAATCCTGTCGATGATGGGATGGTTGGGTGCGGGTTTGTGCGCGCTTTATGGCTATCCAATTGCCCGGCCCTATGTCCGTGATCTGATCCCGTCTGAACTGATTGCCGATCTGGCGACCGGGGTTGGTCTTTTTCTGATTACGTTTCTGATTTTCTCGTTCCTGAGCGGCCGTATCGGACGGGCTGTTCAGAATTCCGGCCTTGATAGTCTTGATAGCACCCTTGGCTTTGTATTCGGTCTGTTGCGCGGCGCGTTGATCGTTTGTATCGGCTTTTTGGCCCTGTCCTGGCTGCTGCCCGCAGATTCGCAACCCGACTGGGTCCGCGATGCCCGGACCCGCCCGGTTCTGGAAGAAGGCGCGTTCCTTATTATGCGCATGGCTCCTGACGAAATTATCGATACCACCGCCCAAGAGCTTGAGCGCGCACAGCGTCGGGCCGATGCAAACGAGCAAACCTATCGTCAACTTCTTGGTCCGGAACCAAAAGGGACTGGACCCGCGCCCCTAAACGGGTATACAAGGCCCTCGCGCGATGATTTGGATCGCCTGATCGAGGCGACCACTAACGAGTGAGGCGTGTGGGTTTCGTAAAATTACGTTGTCCGTGCGCCACCGGCGAGAGAGCGGAACCCACTCATGCTGACCACCAATCCATTTGATGACGACAAGCTACGTGAAGAATGTGGCGTCTTTGGCGTTTTTGGTACCCCGGATGCTGCTGCACTGACGGCCCTTGGCCTTCATGCATTGCAACACCGCGGACAGGAAGCCGCCGGTATTGTTTCCTATGACGGCGAAGATTTTCCCGCTCATCGGGCCTCGGGCCAGGTTGGCGATATCTTTGGCTCCGAAGATGTGATCAAAAGCCTTCCCGGCCACCGTGCAGTTGGCCATGTCCGCTATTCGACAGCTGGCGGCAAGGGGCTTCGCAACGTGCAGCCGCTTTTTGCCGATTTCGAATTCGGTGGATTGGCGATTGCCCATAACGGCAACCTGACCAACTCGCTTGCGGTGCGTGATCGTCTGGTCAAGCGCGGTTCGATCTTCCAGTCGACCTCGGATACGGAAACCTTCATTCATCTGATTGCAACCAGCCTGTACGAGAAGATCGTCGATCGTCTGATCGATGCGGTTCGTCAGGTCGAAGGCGCCTATTCGCTGGTCGTCATGACCCAGAAGAAACTGATCGGTGTCCGTGATCCGCTTGGTGTGCGTCCGCTGGTTCTGGGCAAGCTCAATGATGCCTATATCCTGTCGTCGGAAACGGTCGGCCTTGATATCGTTGGCGCGGAATTCATCCGCGACGTCGAACCGGGCGAAATCGTTGAAATTACCGAAGACGGCCTGCGGTCGATCAAGCCGTTCAAACCGGTCAAATCGCGCTTCTGCATTTTCGAGCATGTCTATTTCGCCCGCCCCGACAGCATCGTCGAAGGCACAAGCGTCTATGACGTGCGCAAGAATATCGGTCGTGAACTGGCCCGTGAGTCCGCAATCGAAGCCGACGTTGTCGTGCCGATCCCTGATTCCGGCGTTCCGTCCGCATTGGGTTACGCCGAGGAAAGCGGTATTCCGTTCGAACTGGGCATCATTCGTAACCATTATGTCGGCCGTACCTTTATCGAACCGACCGATCAGATCCGCCATCTTGGCGTGAAGCTGAAACATAACGCCAACCCCGGCAAGCTTAAGGGCAAGCGCGTTATTCTGGTCGATGACTCGATCGTGCGTGGTACGACTTCGACCAAGATCGTTGATCTGGTCCGTCAGGCCGGTGCGGCAGAAGTGCATATGCGCATCACAAGCCCGCCCACGACCAACCCGTGCTTCTATGGTGTTGATACCCCGTCCAAAGACAAACTGATGGCGGCAAATCACGACATCGAAAGCATGGCCAAGATCATCGGTGTCGACAGCCTTGCCTTTGTCACCATTGATGGTCTGTATCGTGCGACCGGTCTTCCGGGCCGTGACAATGACAGCCCGGCATTCTGTGATGCGTGCTTTACCGGCGATTATCCGATCCGGCTTACCGATCACAATGCCGAAAACAAGGACCGCAAGCTGAGCCAGCTGGTCGAAAGGCAGTCTGCATGACCGATACAAAGCGCCTTGAAGGACGTGTGGCACTGATTACCGGTGCCTCGCACGGGATCGGCTACGCGGTTGCCAAACGTTTTGCTGCCGAAGGTGCACAGGTCATTGCGATTGGTCGCAATGTCGGCGCGCTTGAAGAACTCAGCGACGAAATCACCGATGCCGGTGGCAAGATCAGCTTGCTGCCGCTTGATCTGACCATGTTCGAAAAGGTCGATGCCATCGGCCCGACCATTTATGAACGGTTCGGCAAGCTTGATATCGTGGTTGGCAATGCGGGCCTTCTGGGCGAAATCGCCCCGGTTGGCCACATCGATACCCAGGTTTTCGACAATACGGTCGCAACCAACGTTACGTCGAATTTCCGCCTTATCCGCACGGTCGACAAGCTGTTACAGCTTTCTGATGCCGGGCGTGCGATTTTCGTGACCTCGAACGCCTCGGCCAAGGGTCGTGCCTTCTGGGGGCTTTATGCCGCCACCAAGGCCGCACTTGAAGCCCTTGTGCTGTCCTATGCCCAAGAGCTTGAGGAAAGCAAGGTCCGCGTCAATCTGATCAATCCCGGTCGTATCCGCACCAAAATGCGTGCAGAAGCCTATCCGGGCGAAGATCCCGAAACGCTGCCCACGCCCGACAGAATCACCGATGTGTTTGTCGATCTGGCAGAGGCCAGCTGCACCAAACATGGCGAAGTGGTCAACGCTTATTAGGCATTCCACATACCGCACCGACAAAGGGCCTCGAACAGGCCCTTTTTTGTGTTCCTGTTGCGGAATGCAGATTTTCAAAACAATTTTTATGTCCACGACATCAAGCCATTGCGCTTGAGTACCAAGGACCGATAGCATGTGCCCCCAGCAGACACTTATCTGACATAGGGACGCCGATGACACAGGCCTTGAATTTCCGCTTTATTCCATCCTTGGGCACTGTTGCGATTGCCGTTGCCATCGGGGCCGTCATCACCATCAGCACCGCCGATGTTGCGCGCGCAACCGACCATAATGGCGCGTCCATTACATTGCCTGAAATGAATGCGGCACGCGGCAAGGACCTGTTTGCCGAACGCGGCTGTGTTGTCTGTCATTCCGTCAACAGTGTCGGCGGGAATATCGGCCCCAGTCTTGATGCGTCGAACATGAATATCGCGCGTGAGCCGTTTGAATTTTTTGCCAGCATGTGGCGCGGGGCCGAGCAGATGCTCCATCTTCAACAGGCCGATCTCGGATATCAGATTGATTTTTCCGGTCAGGACATCGCCGATATTTTTGCCTTTGTTCAGGACGGCGAAATCCAGGAACGCTTTACCGAGGATGACCTGCCCGACCATATCCGTGACATCATTGATAACGGCCCGTCGATCCCGCAAAACTGATCTGACAGGGCAGATGCATCAAACCGCATGACGGCCGCCAAAAACGCAGCAAAAAGCCGCCCCTGATGATCAAGGGCGGCTTTGGTCGTTCTGGGACAAGAAATCAGGAAACTAGCGTTTCTTTTTCTTGTTGGCATAGGGGTTGTCACTGCTGCGCAGATAGATACGGATCGGAACGCCCGGCATATCGAAGTCTTCGCGCAGACCATTGATCAGATAACGCGTATAGCTTTCGGGCAGTTCGGCCGCCTTGGAGCAGTTGATAAAGAAGCTTGGCGGACGCGATTTCGCCTGGGTCATATAGCGCAGACGGATACGACGCCCGGAAATGACCGGCGGCAAATGGCGTTCGGTGGTTGCTTCAAGCCAGCGGTTCAGCTGTGATGTCGGGATGCGGCGGCTCCAGATATCGTGGATATCAAGAACTGTCGGCATCAGACGATCGGTACCACGCCCGGTCAGCGCCGAGAAGGTCAGGACCGGAATGCCTTTGGCCTGGGCAAAGGACACGTCAAGCTTGTCACGCAGTTCCTGCATGACGCCTGCCTTGTCCTTGATCGCATCCCACTTGTTGACCGCAATGATCAATGCACGGCCTTCTTCAAGCACCATGCGCGCAATCGTCAGGTCCTGCTTATCAAGCGTGTTGGTCGCATCAAGCATCAAAACAACGACCTGCGCATAGCGGATCACGCGAAGAGTATCGGCAACCGACAGCTTTTCAACACGGTCATCGATCTTCTTCTTGCGGCGCATCCCGGCGGTATCGACCAGACGGATCGGATGCCCTTCATAGGACCAGTCGACCGCGATCGAGTCACGGGTCAAACCTGCCTGCGGACCGGTCATGACGCGCTCTTCACCCAGCAACTGGTTCAGAAGGGTCGATTTACCGGCATTCGGGCGGCCGACGATGGCCAGCTGGATTTTGGAGTTATCGCGTGCCCCTTCGACGATCAGTTCGCCGTCTTCGTCTTCGTCATCTTCGCTGAATTCGATTTCATAGGACGGGAATACTTCGCCCTCGTCATCGGCAAAGCCATCGGGATCAATCAGATCATCGACATCGTCATCAGCTTCCTGTGCGGCATCTTCCAATGCCTCGATGGCAGCATCGCGGGCATGTTGCTTGGCAACGCGCTGACGGTGTTTCCATTCGTCCCAATGCGGTTCAAGAATGTCATACAGAAGCTCGATCCCGAGACCATGCTCGGCCGAGATCGGGGCGACATCGCCAAGACCAAGGCCATAGGCCTCGTAAAGGCCGGGATCCTGATCCTTGCCTTCATGTTTGTTGGCGATGACGTAAACCGGCTTGTGGCGTTTGCGCAGCCAGTCGGCAAAGTGGTTGTCAAGCGGGGTCAGTCCCGCACGCGCATCGATCAGGAACAGCGCAACATCGCATTCCTCGAACGCCTTTTCACTTTGCTGGCGCATCATGCCTTCGACGGAATCATCGAATGCTTCTTCCAGACCGGCGGTGTCGATCACGTCAAAAGACATATCGCCCAGACGTGCCTTGCCATAGCGGCGGTCACGGGTGACCCCGGGCTGATCGTCCACCAGGGCCAGCTTTTTGCCGACCAGACGGTTAAACAGGGTCGACTTCCCGACATTGGGGCGACCGATAATGGCAACTTTAAGCGACATCTGACTTTCAGACTCTCGTTATAAAAGGCGTTATGCGCCGACGGCTTTCACTGCCCTCGGCGCATCGCAAATCCTGCAAGGTAACCTTGCCTAATGTTCGAACTGACTGATCAGCGATATGCGATTAGATCGGCATCCGCAGTCAGGAAGTAAAGGCTGTCACCCGCAACCGAAGGCGGCAATGTGATCGGCCCGGAAAGTTCATCCTTGCCGAGAATGTCACCGCTATAAGGGGAAACAGTCATTACTTCGCCCTGCTCGTTACCTACGATCAACCTGTCACCGACCAGTACCGGACCTGTCCAGACAATCGGCTCTTCCTGGTCTTCGGGATCGACAAAACGTGGCAGAACCGTCACCCATTTAACCTGTCCGGTCTTCCGACGCAAGGCAATCAGATCATTTGTATTGGTTAGCAGGTATACGTAATCGCCGGCCACCCATGGTGACTGGATGCCACCGGCCTCAAGTTCCCAGACGCGATAGCCGGTACGAAGGTCAATCGCAACCGTCAGGCCCGAGTTGCTTGTGGCAATCACAAGGTCATTATCAATCACCGGAAGACCGCGGATATCAGCGATTGCCGAAACGGCATCGGTGCGCCCGGCCCCGGCAAGGGCATCAGACCAGATCACCTGACCGTTTTCCACACGCAGCGCATACATCTCACCGGTCGAATAGGCCGAAATCACAACGCCCTGATCCACCGCCGGGCTGGCACCACCGATAAAGGCCGCACCTTCGGCCGCACCGCGATGGTTCCAAAGCGTTTCCCCGGTCAAGGCATTGAGCGCGATGGTCTGGTTATCAACAGTGATGGCAAAGACACGACCACCACGGACGGTCGGCGCAGACCGCATCGGGGCGCTGACCTGGGTGCGCCACAGAACCGTGGCGCTTGGCGCATCAATGGCAATGATTTCGGCAAAGCCGGTGGTGGCATAGATAATGCCGCCCTCATAGGCCAGACCGCCGCCCAGAAGCGTGCTGTCTTCTTCGTCTTCCGGTGCCAGTTCAAGCGACCAGATTCGTTTTCCCGAATTGGCCGCAAAGGCGCGGACTTCCGCACTGGCATCAATGGTAAAGATCACGCCGCGTGCAATGATTGCCTGATTAAGCAGAAGGTTGTCATCCATCGACCCTTCGCCGATATCAATCGACCAGTCCTGCTTGAGAACATCATTATCCAGACCGACATGATGCAAGGCATGGCTTGGAATGCCGCCATTCTGAGGCCAGTCGACCATCGGTTCGGGTTCCGGAAGAACAACACGCTGATCAGACAGATCGATATCAGGTTGAACCGTGCTTTGCAGGGCCAGAACCGAAATGCGTTCCCCGGGCAATGGCGGTTCTTCGGTGCCGCCAAGCCAACCCGAACACCCGGCCAAAAGGCCCGTCATCCCCATAACGCACAGAAGTGACTTAATACCGCGTGTGGTCAAAACCGTTTCCCCTGATTCAAGCTGTCATCACGGTGGCCGGGAAACCCGGCCCACCTTGCTGGTCGCAGTTAGGCACCAACGGCCTTGAGAAGTTCACTTGCCCGTGCGCGCATGCCTGACGGTGCTTCGTTATCGTCGGCAATTTCGGTCAGAAGCGGCTTGGCCGCATCGATTTCACCCGCGGCAATATGCAGCAGCGCAATCATTTCGCGCGCCGAGTAATACCAGGTGTTTTCCGGAACCGCGATCGGCTCAAGCCGGGTGATAAGTTCCTGGGCATTGCTTTCATTGGCGCTGTTCATGGCAATCTGAACAACGGCCAGATCACGATAAACCTGATCGATGTCGGAATTGCCGGCAACCGCTTCAAGTTCGGTCACAGCCGACGGGGTCGCACCAGCGCGCAGATAAACAGCCGCTTTCTGGAAATGGCCCAATGCAACAAAACCGGCATTGCCTTCGGCGATGATCGCGTCAAGCGCCTCAAGGGCGGCATCCTGTTTGTCTTCACCGGCATTTGCCAGTTCAACAGCATTGGCAAGGCGGGTACCATTTTCGATGCTGGTGCTGTGTTCATAGGTTTTCCAGCCTTCACGCCCGGCAACACCCAAAACAATCACAGCAGCAGTGCCGATGACATATTTCCCGTATTTGCGCCACAGCTCTTCTGTGCGTTCGCGCTTCAGGTCTTCTTCGACTTCCTGGAAAATATCAACCACGAAAACGGCTCCAATCCGGTCACAATAAAGCGGGCAACCTGCCCGCTTATCTGAATTAATTCTGGCAAGGATTTAACGCGCCAGCACGCAAGGGGTCAAGTCTGCACAAAGCCAATCCGGGCATTCGGTCGATTATTTTGCCCCATTGCCGTTTTTCAACCCGATCCGGGCGTCTTTGTCAGCCCCGTGATCGGATAACAAAGACCGAATTTGCGGCAAAAACGCGGCGCGGTTTCAATTTCATTCCCCAAAGCGGTAAGAATTGCCTGCCAGCGCCATTATGCCCACGCATCGGCACGATATCGACGCTCTTGCGCCGATGTGAGCCAATGCTTGGCCGCGCGCCGGATCCGGCATATCGCGCGGCAATGCCGGCAAAAGCCCCTGAAAACAACCCCGCCACCGCCCATATGACAAAAATGATCCTTCCTTTGGGCAATTCGGCACAGTGATTGCTTTGATAAATCCAAGGGAACAGATTTCACACTGTCACCGGTCAAATTTGCCCGGTGGATGGACGGAGACACCATGAAACGTCGTCAAAAGGTTCAAAACCGACAGGATGCCAAGCGCGTCATTCGACAGCGCATACTGGCCGGGCTGTTTGCCACTTTGCTTGGAACCGGGGTATCAGGCTGTAGCACCACCATGTCCGATGTCGTCGGGACCAGCCTGTTTACCGGCGGGGAATGGTATCTTGCCTTTGACGTTGTCAGCATCATCAACACCGACAAAACCCTGATTGACCATATGGTTTCGCTTTCGACCGGTCAGGATTGCTCAACCATTCGCAAAATTGACGGCAAGTCCTATTGCAAAAAGGACCCGGTACCGGAAACGCCGCTTTATTGCTATCGCACCCTGGCCGCCGTCAGTTGCTATCGTACACCCGATCCCTATAACACCGGGGCACAAACCGTTGACTGGCCGCCGACCCGTTCGCGCAGCCTCTAGGGCATAATTCACTGAATTATCTGGGATAATCAAACCGGTCACAAATAGTGTGAACCGGTTTTTGTCCATTGCAACTTGAGACGCAGGGCAATCCACGCTACCGTGTCATATGGCTGTCATTTTCCGTTCCCGGATTGTAACAGCCAGACGACCACATTGCCGGAGAATCACATGGGAACACTGTTCGATTTGGCAAAATACCGCAAAGCCAAAAGCTTTGTGCATTTTGACCGGTCCGAACTGATGCGGCTCATGAATACCTATTCCCGTCAGGTTGCAAGCGGCGCCTGGCGCGATTATGCGATCGACCATCTGGACGGGATGGCAATGTTTTCGATCTTTCGTTCCACACACGAAACACCGCTTTTCACCGTGATCAAACTGGGCAGCGAACACAAGAATGCCGGCCAGTATCTCGCGCTTCACAGTGGCGAGCGGATCAAACAAAGTTCCGATATCAGCAACGTGCTAGAGGCCATCGAAAAGCGTGCGCGCAAGGTCGTCCCGCTGTTTAAAAACAATTCCTGACACCCTTCTTCATAACAGCGGACAAAGATAAGAACGTGCGTCCTTCTGCCTTGAAGCTGGTCAGACGGCTGATGATTGCGGCCCTGATCGGCGTAAGCTTTGCGGCAATCCCCCACCCCGGACAGGCGCGCCAAATGAGCCGCGACTACCAGACCGGCTATTATGCCTATCGGTCCGGTGATTTTGAACAGGCCCATGACTACTGGCGATCGGCCGCGCAAAAGGATGATCCCTATGCGCAATATGCGCTGGGATTGCTGTATTATCGCGGGGATCTGGGTCAACCCGACTATCAGAACGCGGCAAAGTGGTTCAAAAAGGCCGCACGCGCCAATCATGGGGGTGCGATCTATTATATCGGGCTTCTCTATTTTAACGGCCACGGCCTGCATTATGACCAGTTTCGTGCCACCGAATATTTCAAACGTGCGCTGAAAACCGACCCGGGAAACGGCAATGCGGCCTATTTGATCGGCACACAATATTTCCATGGGCGCGGCGCACGGCAAAACTTCATCGAAGCCGCCCACTATTTTGAAATCGGCGCCAAGGCCAATAATCACGCTGCCCAGTTCATGTATGGTGCATTGCTTGAACGTGGCTGGGGTGTGCCACAAAATCTTGCCGATGCCTATTACTGGCTGCGCCGTTCCGCAAACGGGCCGATGACCTTTCCCGAAGGTGCCAACGAGACCGAACCACTTGATCCCCAGTCGGCCATAGACGCACTGGAACCAAGATTAAGCATCGACGAAATTCAGCAGGTCGAAAAACGCCTTGCCGGTGAAGTGCCCTGGTAAGTGATCAGCTTGGACTTGCCGGCACGACTGACGACACATAAGAAACGGGCACCTGCAAAACAGGTGCCCGTGTGATCCTATTTCGGAAGCTTGTAGGCAATCACATAATCGCCCGGCTTGGTGCCAATCGAACCGTGACCACCGGCAACGATCAGCACATATTGCGTGCCATCATCGGTTTCATAGGTCATCGGTGTTGACTGACCGCCCGCCGGAAGACGGGCTTCCCAAAGCTGATTGCCATTGGTGGCGTCATAGGCACGGAAATAGTTGTCAACCGCGGCCCCAAGGAAGGCAACACCACCCTTGGTCAGGATCGGACCACCAATCCCCGGCACACCGACTTCGAACGGCAAGGGTAGCGGGGTCATGTCTTCGACCGTGCCGTTTTTGTGCTTATAGGCGATCTCGCCCGTGCGCAGATCAGCACCGGCCACATAGCCCCACGGTGGTGCCTGACACGGGATACCAAGCGGTGACAGGAACGGTCCCATTTCCACGGCATAAGGGGCACCTTCATTTCGGTTAATGCCCATTTCACTGGCCTTTTCGCTGCCGCGGGGCGGAACGGCATCACGCGGGATCAGGCGCGATGTAAAGGCAAGATAGGTCGGCATACCGAACATGATCTGGCGTTCGGGATCAACGGCGACACTGCCCCAGTTGAATGTTCCGAAATTGCCGGGATAGACAAGCGTCCCTTCCAGCGACGGCGGCGTATAGCGCCCTTCATATTTCAAACCATGGAACGCAATACGGCATGCCAGCTGATCAAACAGGGTAATGCCCCACATATCCTTGCCCGTAAGCGGTTCGGGCATGAATGTCAGCCCCGATACCGGTTGGGTCGGTGCTGTGTGATCTTCGGGAATGGCCCCGCCCGGTGCCGGCACCTCGGTTATCGGAATGATCGGATCGCCGGTACGACGATCAAGAACATAGATATCGCCCTGTTTGGTCGGACCGACCAGTGCGGGAACGGTTTCCCCGTCTGGTGTCGTGATATCAAGCAAGGTTATATGACATTACTAACATTGTTCACATACACAAACTTCCTTGCTAACATGGCTGTTTAGCTGCCACTGTGCCTACAGACCTTACCTGCACCGCCAGCATGCTGGCGGTGCAGGTAAGGTCTGATATCACAGCCTCAAGATGACAAACAAAACCCGGTGCCCGACATTTGGAATGAGGGAAGCATGCTGACAGTTCCCTACTACACGGTTGCCAAAACAGCGGATGTCGTTCGACCTGCAACGATCATCCGCGATACCGAGTGGGATCAAGTGAAGAGCCACAGTCTCCCTACCGGTTTCCACTATCTTGTCTATGACGGATGCAGAATTGTTGAGCCGGTCTTATTCTATCTCCATGACAAATGCGTCCGGTCCTCGAGAATTCCCTCGGTAGGAAACACACAAACAGCTTTAACCTATGACCTGTATGAGTGGTTCACATATCTAGGCTTGATTCATAGGGATTGGGACGCTGCTTGTTTCGATGACATCGAACTATATCGCGACAAGCTTTTATGCAGCAAATCACCTAAAACCGGTAAACGATATGCTGTTGCAACAGTACGCCGCAGGCTTGGCACCATCGTTGACTTCTATGAATGGGCGTCCAGACAAGGCTTGATTGAATTTGATGCGAAAGAGTTTTACGAAGAACGTATCAAACCCCGAAATTATGCAATTACCCGGATGGCGCATGTTCAATCCGGCGACAATACGGTCAAAACGAGTAAACTGCTTCCGAGAACCTATAACAGTGAAACGGCTGAGGCATTTTCTCCCGAAGCTCTTCAACGAGTGCTCGCCGAACTTGGTTCGATCCCCGGAGACAAAGCTGATCGTCGTCCATGCAGAGACCGGCTCATTGCCAGCCTTGCTGTCGCCACAGGAATGCGACTTGACGAATGCGCCAACCTCACTCTGTCGCAATACAAGAATCTCAAGAAAGATGGTAGCTACAGCAACGTCGCATTGCCTCTTTACAAAACCAAAGGCCTGAAGCCGCGCACAGTTGTCGTACCGGGCATAATCCATGATGATCTGCGACATTACGTAAAAACAGAACGGGCCCGTGCGGTTCGACGCGCGAAAACATCTGTCGAGGCTCTTTTTGTCAATCACGCCCATGCCAAAAGAAATCCGGGTGAAGCAATGACAGCTCATTCCATCTGGCGCCACTTTCAGCGCGCGGTTCTGAAAGCCGGTCTTGTATGCCCTTCCCATAAAAACGGCACAACCAGCCCCTTAGACAGACCTGAAGCCCTGCACAGCTTTCATCACCTCCGTCATACCTTTGCGGTTACCATGTATTTTGAACTGGTTCGCGCGGGCAAAGCAGAACCCTGGCTCAGCCTGCGAACATTGCTTGGCCATAGTCACATAACGACAACAATCAATACATATTTGCGGAGTGTACAAATTCGGGAAGCACTCATGACAGATACCCTGAATACGTATCTCAAGGCCCTACGCGATGGCTAGAAAGCGCATGGACAGATCTTTTCTCACGTATCGCCCGGGTGCGGCACCTGCCTTCGACAGGAACAACCTGGCCCGTCCGGAAAAGGAAGAGAGAGAATACGGGGTTATCCAAAAGCTGTCACCTGACGGAAAACTGTGTCAACTCACGCTAAACTGTCCCCGTACCGCAAAATCCAACCGCGGCAGTGCCCAGATCAATGTCAGCGACGATTGGCTGAAAGCCGAACATCTGTCTGTTCCGTTTGCTACGGCCATTTTCTCGCATATTCGCAAGTTTGGTCCCTCTACCCAGGTCAACAAGGTTCAAGCTCTCAATCGCTTCTTTGCTTTTATGTGCGAACAGGGAAAAGCACATTTTAAACTGTCGGATCTGACCACAACTCTTTTTAATGAGTACATTTTCTGGCTCGACACCCAACAGCTTACAAGCAAAACGAAAGCCGGGTTAATCTCCCCACTCCGTGTTGTATTGCACTATCTTAAACAAAATCCACAATATACAAGCGAAGTCCCTGGGGATGCTTATATCCAGCCAAATCCCTGGCCTGGAATAAACGAGCAAATTGCTCATCGACCAATTTTGGCTATCACCGATCTTGTAACGATTGAGCGCGCCTGCATCAAAGAAATGCAGACATGGATGCGCAAATGGGAAGAAGGAAACGACTTTATTAAATCAGGTAGAGAACGCCTGCAGGCGGGTGCTTCACCCACCGAGCATAGACTTGAAACATTGCTGGCAATCATTGAAGACCGCTATGGTGGCTATGTGACGAACAGCAAACAATTCTTTGCTGACGGCGATGGCCGGCGACGACAAATCGAGTTTTTCGGAGGGATCAAGGGTATTGCTCCGTGGCTGTATGCAACAAAGCGCTCTCTGGTCCCGTTTGTCGTGATGATGGCAATCAGGACGGCCTTCAATCCGGAAACCATACTGGCTTTACGAAAATCCGCCCTTCGGGAGAGCTCGTTACTTAAAGGAAGTGCCGAACTGGCGCCGAGATATCGGGTGGTCGGCGGGAAGAAACGCGCGCGAGGCGATCAGGTTCGAACCTATCCTCAGGATAGCACAGAGATTGATAGCCCGATTTCCATTTTCAACAATGTCGGAAAGCTGACCCGTCGCCTCCCAAATGCCGAGCACGATCCCGACCATGATATGCTCTTCATATTTCAGGGCAGAAATTACGGAAGGGCTCATCATTATCTCAATGCAACCTGCACCTTCCCTAACGCACTTTCTGCTTTCAGAAAAGATAATCAACTCCCTGATTTCAGCTTGTCGAACATTCGCCCCACCATCTCGGAGATTGTCAATCAACTGAGTAACGGGGATATCAAGGCACAACAGGCAATTCTCAATCATTGGCACACAGAGACAACGGAAACGCATTATGTGTCGGAAGCGGCCCGGCACCGCAGACGGGAAACATTGGGCAATCTTTTGAACCGACGGGAACGATATATCCGGACATCTGGAAAGTCCGATGACCGTATCAATCTTCCAAACAATACAGGTCGCGCCGCAACGCCGGGGTTTGAATGCACCGACCCCTATGATTCTCCTCTCGCATCCCAGTCCACAGGACAACTCTGCACCGCCTGGGGAGAGTGTCCGCTATGTCCTCGCGCCGCCGTGATCCCCGACAATTCACACGCTTTGGCACAACTGCTTCATCTCCACAATGCCATTGAGAAAGCACGTCACGATTTACCGCCAGGTCGCTGGCTATATTGGTCAACGGTACAAAAGGCCCTGAACAATTGGCTCAGCAAGTTCCCGGCCAAGAGTGTTTGGCATGAGGCCAAAAACATTCAAAGAACCCACGCCATTCTGATCGAATGACATGAACCCTATACAAACCGCTACAGCATATCATCTCATGGCAGCGGAAGATCTGCGGGAAACGAGGATCAACCGCCATTCCCGCTGGTCTGATGACAGATGGTTCTTCGACAATCTGACGCCAGGTCACGACGCTGCAGCCAGCACCATACGCTGGGATTTCATCATGCCGGACGGCAGTAAATTCGTTGATCCTAAATGGGCGATATTGCTCGACGCGCATCGTCGACTGGTCTGGTCATTGATTGTCGACCCAAGACAGCGACATAGATACAAGCCGGGCTCAATGGGCAAGCTCTCCCGGCGGGTTCATTATCTTGCCCGCTGGATGGGCAAATCCGGCTACGCTCATTTCGGCGCGCTTGATACCAACGCATTCGCCCAATATCTTGATGACCTGCTGATTGATAAACGCGATAAAGCCAATCTCAATGCCCTGTATCTTATGGAACATCTCGCATTACCTGTTTCTTTGGGATATCAGGCCCCTGTTCTGGCAAAAGCCGGAATTCCTGTACCGGGCAGCGCCCCCTGGCATGGCATGACGGCGTTCGAGGTCGCGAAACAGCTGGCAGGCAGGGAACAGGGATCCGTCCCGCCCGTCCCGGACCCCATATTTTTACACATAATGACCAGTGCCTTGCGCATGCTTGATGAAGCAGAGGATATCATTTTACAGGCTCGGCATTTCGCGGACACCAAAGACCTGCTGGTTGCCGAAAAATATGCACCAGACAGGCAGCATTTACGGGATCGCATCAACTCTCTGACTGACGCGTGCCTGATCCTCATCCAGGGATTGACGGGTATCAGAGTGAGTGAATTGCTGGGACTGCAAGCCTCTGATACGCCACTGGCACAAAATACCTTGCCCGATTGCATAAAAATTGAACCGTCGGCCAGCGGTCTTCATGAGATATTTTATCTTTCCGGTCATATCTACAAGACGACGAAAACGCCTCGCCCGGTCACCTGGGTCACCGGACTGCGCCCGGTCGGGAGTGATCACCTTCCTGTTCCGGTCAAGGCAATATCTGTCATCGAAAGGTTGTACGCCCCCTGGCGCACTCGAAGAAACATCAACGAACTGATTGTCGGTTTTAGCCGAACAAAAAGCCTGACCAAAGATGTGAAAGCCCATACTTTAAGTTGGGTCAATCGCTGCCAGAGAAGGTTCTTTGTCAGAAGCGGTGTTAAGGATTGGACTGTTACTTCTCATCAATGGCGCAAATCCTTCGCCCAATATGTCATCCGAAGCGACAGCTGCATGCTCCCGGTGCTTCGGGAGCATTTCAAACACATCAGTATGGCGATGACGGAACAGGGATATATAAATGCGGATCCAGAACTGAAACAGATCCTTGATGATGCTGCGGTTCAGTCAACGGTCTCTCTCATTGGCGAAATGATTGCCGGCAGAAAAAACGTCTCGGGGGCCCTCAGTGGAAAACTGAAAGAGACTGCGAATCAACTCGGAAAATC
Source organism: Thalassospira sp. CH_XMU1420-2 (assembly GCF_037029325.1). Classification (NCBI taxonomy): domain Bacteria; kingdom Pseudomonadati; phylum Pseudomonadota; class Alphaproteobacteria; order Rhodospirillales; family Thalassospiraceae; genus Thalassospira; species Thalassospira sp. CH_XMU1420-2. The sequence continues at coordinate 145,032 of NZ_JAYMEG010000007.1, read as the reverse complement.
TCTGGACAACCGTCCCGAAGATGACCGCCCACGCGATATTGAAGAACTGGTTCGTACCTCGGGTATACGGGCACATGATATTCGCTGGGGAAAGACATCCCTCGGAACCTGCCTGTTTCGACAGGGAACCGGGAATTGTACCATCGGTTGCTCTGCCCGATGGGTGATCAGTGCGCCGCTATGGTCGGCCGCACGCCCGGATTTATGTTGGGAATGTCAAAACCTTGTCCTTGACGAGACTCATTTGCCCTTCTGGAAAGACCGCCGGGCCAAATTGCAAGATGATCTGAAAACGGCAACAACCAATGATGACTTTGCTCTCGCACAACTCTGCAAACAACGCCTCGAACAATGTATTATGGTGCTAAACAAGCTTGAAACCACCGAAGCTGCAGCTGCAGAAAACAACAATCCCGGGTAATGAAACCATGTCACCCACATCTGTTGAAGCCGCATTCATGATGGCGATTGATCGGCTCCTCGCGCGTCATGCTCTGAAAGCCAATTCCAGCAATACACCCAAAATCAACAAAAGTATGGTTGCGCGCGAAGCCGGGCATAGCCGGACAACACTGTACAAATATCCCAAAGTGCTTGAGAGACTGAAATCATTTGAGGCAACAGCAAAATCATCAAAACAAAATGAGATCATGAGTCTGCGTCAGGAAATCGCCAAATTAAAACAGGAAACCGGGACGGCGAGAGACCTGATGGCAGCAATGCTGCTTCAAATGCGCGAGATGGAACGACAAACGGCTTCAAGAATTCGCCAGGCAGTACGTATGACACAAGCAGAAGGTTCTGATACGTAATGGGCCTTCCACGACACAGGAAGACTCTTAACAAGCCTTTTACATCAATCGTGGTGTCTACGCCAAGCCTCTCCTAATGCACATGTCTCCCATCTTCCATAAATCATCCCACTTACGACAGATCACTTCCGCAGATCAGCAGAGAGGCGCCTCCCCAAGTTCATGCCTTTGCCCAGTCTGCCAGATTGACAAATAGCCCGAACCAGATTGACCATAGGCCAAGGGCGACGAAAACAAAGCCGGTCAACCAGCGGCGCGGACGCATCCAGTCTGCAAGTCCGACAAGAAGCGAAGTAAGTTGCGGCACGACCGAAAACGGTACCAATGGAAGTGACAACGACAGCGCAAAGACCGCCATCAGAATGAAACCCTTTGCGGCGGAGCCTGTTGCGGTTGCGGCCCCCATCAGGCCGAAAAGGATCGGCGCGGCGCAGGCGGGAATATTCAGGCCAAACGCAACGCCCTGAACCCATGGGTTTTTCGTGATCCGCCATCCGACTGGCGCAATCCGGATACGCCGCCGAAACCGTCCCCCTGCACCGAACAGGAAGACAATTCCGATGACCATATAGAGTGCCCCAAAGATCAGCCATGCCCCGGTCTGAACCCCGATCATGCGTTGTCCCAGCATGACGATCACGCCGCCGAAACCGCCCATGACCAGAAGGCGTGCGAGCATGAATGCAGCTAGAGCCCCAACCCGCATGCGCAGTGAACGGTCACACTGGCTGTTGAGAAACAGCATATGCGCGCCAATCGTGCAGGGCTCGATAAATCCCAAAAATCCCAAGCCCAGCGCAAGAAAGATCAGGTTGAACAGGTCCGGTGTCACGTTTGTAAATTCCTTATCATCGTCGCATGGTGTTACCCGGCACAACAGGACAGTCTGGCGACATCTCTCGCAAAGCCCTGAGCGGCAAGTTTCAGGCCCTCGACTGTGGTCAGATAGGGAAAAATCGTGTCGCCAAGTTCTTGGGCGGTCATCCCAAACCGTATGGCCAGCGCCATTGTCTGAATGCTGTCACAGCCCTCGGGTGCCAATATCTGAGCGCCCAGCAAGCGGTCAGTTGCTTCATCTGCAATGAGTTTTATCAAACCGCGTGTATCACGGGCGGCAAGTGATCTGGGCACCAGATCAAGCGGCACGACAGATGTCTTGACCACAAAGCCCCGTTTCTGTGCCTGAACCTCGGAGAGACCTACGCCAGCAACTTGTGGATCAGTGAAGACAACCCAGGGCATCGTTGTGTTGTCATATGTCTGTTCGTCACGGTTATAGGCATTTATTGCCGCAAGTTTGGCGCCATAAGCTGCCATATAAACGAACTGGTCGCGCCCGGTCACATCGCCCGCAGCATATACATCAGGACGCGTCGTCCGCATGTACGCGTCCACAACAATTCCGCCATTCGAATTTACTTCAATTCCGGCCGTTTCGAGGCCTAATCCGTTTGTATTCGGCTTACGGCCTGTCGTTACCAGGATATGTTCAGCAAAAAGAACCTCGGCCTGGCCATCAACGTTAATGGTCAGTTCCGTTTTATCATTCTTCCGTTCAACCCTCTCGTAGGTGAGGCCCGTGCGAACGGATACCCCTTCATTCCTTAACTCCTGAGTGAGCGATGCAGCAATTTCCGGTTCTGCTTCGGGAAGAAGCCGTGACCGTGTCACCAGCGTAACCGAGCTGCCGAGCCGTGCAAACATCTGAGCCAGTTCACAACCGATATATCCGCCGCCAATCACGAGAAGTGATCGTGGCTGCTGATCAAGTTCAAGTGCCGTTGTACTGGTCAGACAGGGGACATTCTCAATGCCTGGAATATCGGGAAATGACGGGGATGTGCCGGTTGCAATGATTGTCTTTCTTGCAACAAGCTTTTTGCCGTCAAGCAGAAGACCGGTGTCATTAAATATAACGTCCCCTTCGAGATAATCGATACCATCATATTCGGGCAGCAGATCGATATATTTCTTCTGACGCAAACCGGAAACCAGATCCTCTTTAGCCTTGATCAGGGACTGCCAGTCAGCGACATGAGCGTTTCCGGAGAGGCCGGGAAAACGCGCAGCGGCCCCCGCACCATGCACGGCCTCTGCGGCACGGATCATGGTTTTGGAGGGAACACACCCGACATTGACGCATGTGCCGCCAATCATTCCCTTGCCGATAAGTGCGACCCTTGCGCCCTGTTCAGCGGCCGTAATCGCCGCCGAAAAACCGGCCGAACCCGCGCCGATGACAGCAAGGTCATATTCCTGTTTGTCGGTCGAACAACAATTGTTCATATTATTTTCCTTTCCGGGTGGTTGGTTGTGTATCGGTCTCGCAGCAAGCGCGCGCACGGGCTCGTTGTCGGTAGCCGTACAGTGCCAGGGCAATGAACAGGAGTAATCCGGGTATGAGGACATAGTCTATCCAGCCCAGCCATGCCGAGAGTCCAAGGGCCCCGAACGAGACAACAAGGATTGGTGTGAAACAGCAGATCACAGCAAAAATTGTTCCGACGATCCCGGTTTTGAAAATGGTGTTGCCACGCATTATTTAATCCCGCGCCTTGGCCGGATAACCGGCATTTGTCGAAGCGATCCCGATGGTTTCCACATTGGCGACTGACGGGTCGAAGGTGACAGTTGCGGTTTTTTTATCGAAGTTGACGTCTACGGCCTCTACGCCGGTGACGGCTTCCATCGCGGTTTTGACCGTCACCGGACACAGGGCGCAGGTCATGTTTTCGATGTCGAAAACGGTTGTTTGTTCATCCTGCGCTGTGGCGCTGGCAGCAAGCGCCGCAGTTGGGAGGTAGCCTCCCGGATATATGACAGCCAGTCCCAGGGCAAATGCCCCGGCCAGAATAATGCCTGTTCGTTTCATCTCGATTACTCCTAATAGAACAGCGGTGCCCACCAGTTGATTGTCAGGGCCAATCCCACCAGCACGGTTGAGAACCACAGGGCGGCTTTGGTGATCAGTGCGGATTCCGGACGGGCGCAGTAAGACCCGTCGTCACAAGCTGGCTTGGTCTTGAAATAGACCTGCCAGAACCCCAGCCCGATAAATATCAGAGCCACCGTCGCGAAGAGTGGTTTGTAAGGTTCAAGAGCCGTCAGATTGCCGATCCAGGCCCCCGACACCCCCAGCATCAGAAGCAGGAGTGGTGCGACACAGCAGGCGGATGCAAGAATGGCTCCGACCACTCCACCAGTTGCAAGCAGACCTCTTTTTGTCTGCTTCCCGTCATCCGACAACAGGTCGTCCGATTTGATATCGTTCATGTGGTTTACCTCGAATTCGATTCGCAGTTAAGATACAGTCTGTAGCTGCTACAGATTAAAGAAGGTTTTGATCACATGGACGATCACAATTCCGGGAGGCGACTAAAGCGAGCAGAATTGTCGAAGGTGACAGGCTGTCATCTTGAAACGATCCGCTATTATGAAAAGACCGGCATGATGCCCGATCCGCGGCGCAGCAAAACGGGTTACAGGCTGTATGACGAAACACATGTTTCCCGGTTGCGGTTTATCCTGCGCGCCCGTGATCTGGGTTTTTCGATTGAAGATATCCGGGGGTTGCTGACTCTTATAGATGGTCAGTTGCAAACATGTTCGGAGGTCAAACAGCGTACGGAAAGCCATCTTGCTGACGTGCGCACAAAAATTGATGACCTGAAACGGATCGAACAGGTTTTGGCGGAAACGGCAGCTCAATGTTCAGGAAAAGATGTGCCTGAGTGCCCTGTTCTGGAAGCCTTGTTCCACGTTTGAAGTAGTAGCTTGTGAGTTCGGCTTCATCAAAAGGACAAAGAGGCCAGTTATCAATTTTTACAACATTGTCAGCATGCCAACAAATGAAGTAAATTTCAATTATTCCCAAATCCTTGAGCTAAATATCAACAAAAACTTATGATGGAATGCCAGATTACAAAAAAGGATACGCCCCAAGTAATATATAAAATAGGAAGTATTTAGCAAGATAAACCAAAAAAGTTTCTGTTTATATAATTAAATCGGCAAGAGTAAAATATTGGTTTTTCGGTTTGTTCCACAGTAAAACCCCTCTACCTCTTATGCGTCTCTTTATCATTGATCCCAGAAAGAACGCCACATTCCTCTACATCCCGTCCATCTTTGCAACTTTCTCTTAGTGAAACGAGTTGTATTTCTAGCGCTTGTAGAGTGGCAATCTGTGATTGCACATGAGATATGTGATCATCAAGTAAAACGTTGACCGCATTACAAGGCTGATGAGGCTCATCCTGATGCTGCTGTAGTTCGGAAATCTCCGCCAGAGATAGACCCAGAATTCTGCAGCGACGGATAAATCTCAACCGTTGACCATGCTTTTTGGTATAGACGCGGTAGCCGTTTTCTCTCCGCCCTACCGACGGCAATAGGCCCTGCTGTTCATAGAAGCGGATTGTTTGTGTGTCGATCTCTACTAACCGTGCCAACTGACCAATGCGCATTTGTCCTCTCCACCCTATTGACCTTATAGTTACTATATAGTTTTGAATGGTAACACTGTAATTTAAAGTGGAACCATGTCATGAGTATATTCTGTGATAGCCTTTCTGGTAGTGATGCACCTCCGCCATCGAATACCGATGAACCGAACGCCTTCGAAGCATCAGAGCAATGGATCAGTATTTATGCAGTGCCAAAAATGGACTGCCCGTCAGAAGAACGAATAATCCGCCTCGCCCTGAATGGCCTTAAGGAGATTCAGACCTTGTCCTTCGACTTGTCGAACCACCAGTTGGAGGTCGTACACAATGGCGAAGTTGCCGCTATCACTACAAAGTTGGAGACCTTGGGGCTAGGCGCTACGCTTCAGGAAAGCACCGCAGCCGATCCAGAGACCATCAAGACCGCCGAAGCCTCAACTACCTCTATCAAACAAGAAGCAGGCACCCTGCGCTGGTTGCTTGGCATCAATGCACTCCTATTTCTAATAGAAATGATTTCCGGCCTGGCAGCCCAGTCCACTGGCCTAATTAGTGAGTCTCTTGATAATTTCGCAGATGCGGCGGTATACGGGCTCGCCCTTTATGCTGTTGGGCATAGCATAAGAATGCAGGTGCGTGCCGCGCATCTTGCTGGTGTTCTGCAGCTAATTCTGGCTGTTGGAGCACTAGCGGAGGTGGTGAGACGCTTTGTATTTGGCAGTGAGCCTGAATCGTTGGTGATGATGGCTATCGCATTCGTCGCATTGATTGCCAATGCCAGTTGTCTGCTGCTCATATCCAAACATCGGGAGGGCGGGGCGCACATGAAGGCAAGCTGGATATTCTCGGCCAATGACGTGGTGATCAATCTGGGGGTCATCACCGCCGGCGTTTTGGTCGCGTGGACCGGGTCCAATTATCCCGACCTGATCATCGGCACCATCGCCGGGGTCATTGTACTGAACGGCGCCAAACGCATTCTGGCTATCAAGGGTTAAGAGCAGTGTCCGTTGCGGGCAAAAATCGCTCACGGCATGACCTATTGCCCATTTCTGGCGTACTTCCTGCGTCGGATCAGGCGATAAAATGTCTGGGGCAACAATCAATGGCCTATGGCGAGTCTGTTTCTGTACCCCGTTCTTTAATTGGGTGCAGACATGGAACACCTGTGCTGCATTCAGTTGCCAATTGAGAAAACCACCAACTCTTCTTCACACGAATCAAGCCGTGCCATGTGAAACTCGGTTTGCTGAAAGATGAAGGATACTTTGAAATGTTAATTCAAGTGTTCCAATTGACCTTACCACCCCAGCTATCAATTATTGTGATGCTGTGAGCTTGCCGTCAAATCACGATACGCATCCATCAATGGACGATCCACGGTGTCATGTTCCGTTCGCTCCTGATCAAGCTTTTCAAGGGCTCTTAGCATAAATTCGGCAATATCAAGCCTTTCGCAGCTGCAGGCATGTTTGAAAGCATGCAAAACTACATACTCCAATTGTTCATCACTTGAGGTCGTCATTTAATCGCTCCTTAATCCGGTATTGGGTAAGAGAGGTTCTTGCCGAGAAGAACTTCTCCTACCGGTACTTTGACGCACTCACGATCTAATAGAACTTTTCAGTTCTTTCTCAATCCAATCACGCGATCACAACATACGCATTACCGGCACAATTTTACGGAGCCGCAATGCATTTGTTAAAACAAAGACCATCGCCACACGTCCATTAATATCCGCGCCGGTTCTCGTATAGGGATCACCAAGACTATCGAGCCATTCTGCAGCGTCGTCAGGTTGATCCTTATAGTTCAGGCCATGCAGTGGGACGGTGCCGTCGCGAGCCAGTTTCATAAACACGGGATGCTCTTCGCGACACGCAACACACCAGGAGGCAAAAACATTGACCAGCGACACCTCACCTCTGATATCTGTACTCGACAAACCTTGTGTTCGACCTTTTACCGGTGGAAGGTCAAATTCCGGGACCTGTCTACCCAACAGGGCAGAGGGGAGTGTGTTGGGATCAAGAGTTAATCCCTTCGCTAGGGCCACACCCAATATCAATGCTATGCCAAGCGGTAAGAAATAGATCAGCCGGTTGAACCGTTTCTGCGGGCGATGTTCTTTGGGGACTGCAATCATCTCGCCCTCCCGTCTTTAAGATTGAGATTGTGCTGGAATTCGCGTTCTTCGTCCGACCAGACACTCTTGATATAACCGAGTACCGCGATGATCTCCTCATCACTCAGCACATCCTCAAATGCAGGCATATCGCTCTCATACCCCGGCACGACAGCGCCAACCCCGAACTTGGTGATCGCAAACAGTTCCTGATCGCTATGGCGCCATGTGTGGCCACTGGCATCGTGTGGCGGCGCGGGCATCCGCCCGGTGTCAAGGCGGCGCTTCCAGCTTTTCTGCCCCTCAAGATTTGAGCCATGACACGATGCGCAAAATTCAACATAGTCATCCTTGCCCAGTGCTATCTGTTCCGGAGTGAGCGGCTTTTCGAGAAAAGTCAGATTCTCGGGCTTCGCGCTGGCATCCATCACGCCGAACAACAAAGCCATGCCGACGCCAGCCATTAATCCGGTGACCATTGATCCGGGCGATACCGCACTCATTTCCCGCCCCGAAGATATTTAAACAACGCGAGAACGCTCATGATCAGGATCGCAAGGATCAGAAGAAACACAAGACCGCCTCCTGCCATCATCAGCATCATCATCGGGCCACCCATCATCGAACCATCCATCATCTGTCCAAAACACTCATTCATTGGCGTAAACGGCAATGCCGTCCTCTCCGAACGCATAGGTTTTCAGCGTCCCGGTTTTTTCACGTGCCATGCCCGGCGCATTTGGTGGCATGCCGGGCAGCGTGATACCCGTTATATCCGGGCGTTCATCAAGCATCCGTTCAATGATCTCGGCGGGAACCAGCCCGCTTACGACATATCCGTCAATCTCGGCCAAATGGCAGCCCAGCCCTTGCTCCGGGACACCGGCGGCAACGGATCGCTTGTCGAAATCGCGATCATCGACACGGGTAACCTGATATCCATTGGTCTCAAGATATTCGCCATAGGCATCACAGCATCCGCAGTTCGGGTCCCGATAGATTGTGATCGATTTGCTTCTCTCACCAGCTACTGTCACGTTCGTTTGCGCCTCTCCTTTTCCCGGAGCAAACATTGTAAATGCAGCACTTCCGGCAACAGCCAGAATCGCAACACCTGTCACAATCACTAATTTTCTCATCTGTTTCTCCATCATCATATGTTCGCAATGGCGGTCCACGTCCTGCCACCGTCTGGGCTTTGTAAAACCCCGTCGTTATTCACAATTACGAGATCATCAGCGCGTAGCGGATGAACCGCGAGTGCTGTTGCGATAACTTCTGAACGCTTTAACCAGGTGACACCCGCATCCTGCGATTGCCAAATTCCGGATGGCAATCCGGCATAAAGTGTGGCCGGTCGCGATACCGCACTGACCAGCGCACTCACAGGTTCACCCTCAGGTAAGGGTACTTTGGGAGTTGCCTGCTTTCCGGACGCAAGAGCATCCATGGCATCGCCCGGCTGAACATCCTGCCAACGGCAGAAACAATCCGGCACACGCGTTACACCGGTATCGGTTCCGGCATATAGCCAGATCCCACCCATTCCGGTTGCCAGATCGACTGAAGACAGTGCTGTCAGATCTCGCTCGGCATTCGCTAACCATGGCCGGTCCATGACAAACACCCATGACTGACCAGCATCATCGCTCTGCCATAAGCCGTCACCGCGAATGGTGGCATATATGGTATCTGGGTTTGTCGCCGCAGTTGTGATGGCAGTGACTGCCGCTTTTGGCAGTCCTTGCCCACGTACGTCCCAACTTTTCCCGCCATCTACAGACAGAACAATCCTGCCGGTATCCAGACCACCAATAACTCGGCCCGGCCGTTCCGGATGTGTTGCAAGTGTGAGAATGGAACCTGCCGACATCTCCGGCAATGTTATCCAGTTTCGATCCCTATCGCGATACAGAAGCAATGACCCGCGTGCAATAATCAGCGCATTGCTATCAAAAGCAATTGCACTGTTTGAGCTTTCACTAACCGCGGCAAGGGTTGTTGCTGGCAACAGGTAGAGGCCAGCACATGTCACGAGACCGCGAAGCAGCGCACGTCTGGAAACAGAGCCCGCGACTATGGTATTTCTTTTCATATGCAAGTTTCTCAAGGAGTTGGAGCATCAGAACGTAATCCGAATCCCGCTCACAATGATCCTATAAGGTTTGATCTTCAGAGGCCGGGCACCAGTAAAAGCGGGACGCTCAAGGCCGGGGCGGATTGCCGCCTGCTCGTTGAGTGAAGCTGAAGCTATGCTTTGGTGCATGTCGCGACTGCGCCAAGAAATACCGACCAAAGCCGACATTTTGGCACCCGTAGATCGGAAAACATGATTTCCAACCTTGTCTGAAGAAGCTGTAAGGCCCACAACAAAAATTGCGGGCACGAAGCATGTCATGAGAAATCGCGGTGATGCCCCATGACACTGATATCCTCAAACCAAAACGGATTAAGGAGATATCAGTTCAGAGTGTTGGTTCTGGGAGGGAATGGATCGGGAGAGTTTGAGCGGCCGGTAAGGCTGCCTGTCGGCCCGAAATGCTCGACTGAGGCGAGTGCAGGTATTGCAACTTGTACAGGCGAAATTGCGATAGTTGATACCTGAGGGCACGCAATATCGCAGTCCGGCATGATGTCGCCGCTGCCAGAACAATCCTGACAATTGTCCATTGCCAATTCCGCCATCGGCATCCCGACCTCCATAACAGCAGCATTGACCGTCTGGAAACTTGTCCCGACGGCAAAAGCAGCTATCAAAAGTATGGTCAAAAACCTGATGCGATTGAGCATGGTTTACTTCTATCCCAAGGATGCGATGCTGTCTATATCGAACTACAGTAAATCCTATTGCTGCACCTCTGTGCCCATATCCAGAGACTAGGAGAATTGTTGGGTTACGCAGCATTTAATAGGATTTGATTGTGCTTCATCTATAAATTGATTGTTAGCAAGTCATACCCGCAGATTAGTGAATAACTCAGCACAACAGGTTGTTCATCTGTAGCGCATAACGTGATTTCATGGCGACGAATGCAGTAATCTATTGTTTTCACCTTGCTGATGGCTCAAGCAGCAGATGTAAATTCGTGAAATAGTCTGTCTTTGCCACAATATTGCCACTTGACGAAACCGGGGGAGCCCGATATTGCGTATGTTGCAATGCATCACTAAGGAACGTTCCGTGCGCATTCTTTCCTGCTTTCTTGCAATCGCGATAGCCATGACAGTTCTGCTGTCGGGGGTTGAGGGTGTGCAAGCAGGTTCGGGACATGGCCATGACAATCATCACGGCGTCATGATCGATGTTTCTGATAGCTCGCAACATGATCGACGTGACATGCATGCGGATCTTTGCGGTATGGCGGTTTGCGGCCCGTTCGTTAAAGAAGTAGAAGGTGTTCTGTCTTCCAGCCCAACGGTGCTTGCGGTAACATACTGGTATCAGGACCTGACTTTGACTTCCGCAGGTTTGGACGTTAGAGGCAAGCCTCCGCGTTCCTGAGATATTTCAGGTTTTCCGAACATCCCTTTGCCTGGTTCAATCACTGTTCCTCGAATGAAACAGCGTTTTGCCTGAATTACAGCAGCGCAGACTGTTGTCGTGATTGAACATGGGACAAGGGCCTTCTTACTGAATATCTATTAGGAGCATGTATATGCCCAACTTCAAGAATTCCCTTATGCGTCGTGTTAGCGTTTCAACCTTTATTCTTGGCGCGCTTGTCGGTCTTCAATCACCTGCCTTTGCGGGTGCGGGTCATAGTGGCGGTCATAAAGATGGCGTCGAAATCGGAGCGCCTGGCGATATCTCTGATGTTCGCCGGACAATTCGGATCACGATGGAAGACAATTTCTATGACAAGGAAAAGATTGTTGTTCGCGGCGGCGAAACCGTTCGTTTTCTAGTCGAAAACAAGGGTGAATTCGTTCACGAGTTCAACATTGGCACCGCAGCCATGCACGCGGACCATCAAAAAGAAATGATGATGATGATGGAACATGGGGCCCTTGAAGCAGACAAAATCAACATGGACATGATGGAAATGGACATGGGGAACGGCGAAACCATGAAGCACAACGATCCGAACAGCGTGCTTCTGGAGCCGGGTGATTCTGCCGAGGTGATCTGGACCTTCCCGAAAGACGCAGAACTTGAATTTGCGTGCAATGTACCAGGCCACTACGAGAGCGGCATGGTCGGTAAAGTTCGCCTGCAGTAACCACTGCGCAGGGTCTCGCGCCAGAGGGAATCCCTCCCTGTTGCCTCTGGCGCACCTCAACCATCGGAGATCATGAGAATGAGAAAACTTCTTGGGCGTGCCCTTTTGGGGGCGCTAAGCACTATTGCTGTGTCAACAGCAGGGTATGCGGCAACCTATAATCTGTCTGTCGATTACGTTACCATCGACACAGGTGATATGAAAACCAAAGCAATTGGCTATAACGGGTCCTCGCCCGGTCCGACCTTGCGCCTCAAAGAAGGCGAAGATGCCGTCATCAACGTGACGAACAACCTGGACGAGACTACATCTATCCATTGGCATGGGTTGATCCTTCCCTACCAGATGGACGGTGTGCCGGGCATCAGCTTCACCGGGATCGAACCGGGCGAGACTTTTACCTATCGCTTTCCTGTCAAACAGAGCGGGACCTATTGGTTTCACAGCCACTCTGGCTTCCAGGAACCAGATGGCGCTTACGGCTCAATTGTTATCGAACCCGAAAAACGCGAGCCATTCAAGTTCGACCGTGAATATGTCGTTGTTCTGAAAGACAAGCACCCTCATTCCGGGGCGCGTATTCTGCGCAACCTAAAGATGATGCCGGACTACTACAACCGTAACCAACGCACGCTCGGAGACTTCATCTCCGACGTTTCGGAAAACGGATTGGGAGAAACTCTCTCTGAACGTGGAGACTGGGGCAGCATGCGCATGATGCCAACAGATATTGAAGACGTTCAGGGCTTCGTCGGCCTCATCAATGGTAAATCACCGGAACAAAACTGGACCGGACTATTTGAGCCAAACGAACGTGTGCGCCTGCGCTTCATCAATGCATCGGCCATGACTTACTTCGACGTCCGCATTCCGGGACTTGAAATGACTGTTGTCCAGGCCGACGGCAACAATGTTCAACCGGTCAAGGTTGATGAATTCCGCATTTCGGTTGCAGAAACATACGACGTGATTGTTCAGCCGACAGCTGAAAAGCCGTATGCAATCATGGCCGAATCAATGGGACGCTCGGGTTATGCATTCGGATCGTTGTCGCCGCAAGAAGGGTTGAAAGCTGAAATGCCAGCCAGACGCATGGACGCTCCGTTGCTGACAATGGCGGACATGGGAATGGATCACGGTAGCATGGCCGGAATGGATCATTCTTCGATGGGCAGTGGTAACGAGAACGGTATGGCTGGAATGGACCATTCGAATATGGCCGGAATGGATCATTCTCAGATGGGAATGTCCAAAGATGACCCCTTCTATGCCGCTGGAAGTGGTTTGACACCAAAAGCAGCCAATGGCGGAAAGTTCCTCTCCTATGCCGACCTGAAGGCACAGAAGCCTTTGTACCCTGAACGGCCTGCAACGCGTGAAATTGAACTGCGCCTTACCGGAAACATGGAACGCTATACGTGGTCAATCAATGGCGTCAAATATGAAGATGCAGAACCTATCCGCTTGAAATATGGCGAACGGGTGCGCTTCAAGTTCGTCAATGAGACCATGATGTCACACCCGATGCATTTGCACGGGATGTGGTCAATCCTCGATACCGGCAACGGTAAATGGGATCCGGTTAAACACACCATCAATATCAACCCTGGCATGACCGTTTATTCGGAAACCGAAGTTGATGAACCTGGGCAATGGGCTTTCCACTGTCACCTTAGCTATCACATGGCTTCTGGCATGTTCCGAAAAGTGGTTGTAGAGGGCGGTCCAGCCGTCGCGGCACTTGAGAATGGAGTTCAATAACAATGAAAACACTAACTTTGGCCGCGATTGGTGGTGGTGTTCTTGCCACGATCCTGTCCTTCTCGTTCACTGCCAAAGCAGACAATCACATCTTTTATGGCATTCAAATGGAGCAGTTTGAATACCGCTCTGGTGACGAAGGGGAAAATCTTTTCGTTTGGGATGGTGATGCATTTGTTGGCACCGATGAACTGAAGTTACGTTGGCAAGGCGAAGGCGAGCGTGATCTCAAAAACGACCTTTACGAAAACTTCGAGAACAGACTGGTCCTGCAAACACCAATCAGCGACTTTTTCGATGCCAAAGCCGGTATTCGTCTGGATACGCCAAGCACAACAGATCGTTGGTATGGAACCGTTGGAATCATGGGGCTTGCTCCTCAATGGTTTGAAGTCGACGCTGATCTGTTTGTCAGCGAGACCGGAGACGGCAGTGCGCGGCTTGATGTTGAGTATGAAGGCTTGCTGACCAATCGTTTAATCCTCACACCTTCGCTTGAGCTGAATGCTGCGTTCTCTGACGATCGCGAGATTGAGGTCGGACGCGGGTTTTCAAGCGCAGAGATCGGACTGCGGCTTAGCTATGACCTCATCGACCGTGCCGTTGCACCGTATATCGGGGTTGCCTATGAGCGGAAACTCGGCAAAACCGCAGACTTTGCAAAAGATGACGGCGAAGATTACGAGGCAACTTACCTCGTAACCGGTCTCCGCCTTCTTTTCTAAGCATCACACGACAGGGAGGACTTTCCTCCCTGTCTGTTTTGCCGAACCTTCTCAAGGAACCTAACTACAATGATGGAAATCGTCCACGATATGGGGCATCGCTTGACGCACTACATATCAAGCGATGCACACTGGTGGGTTCATCTTGTATTCCATTTGGTGGTGTTTGGGGTGCCGGTTGCGCTAATTATTATTCTCAGCGCGACGGGATACAGGGCTTTAAGACGCCGCAGATCTGTTCTTGCGCAACAGGCTCAAAAGCCCTCGTCAAAGAGCGGAACAGCGCTCCTGCAGTACATATTCAGAGCTTCATGGAAACGGCAGATAAAACTGGGGCTACTGGCGACGGCCTCTTTGCCGGCTCTTTACATGAGCCTCGAGCTTCCGAAGTTGATCATCAACAACGCCATTGAGTCAGGACATTTTCCAGTTACCTATTTAGGAATGGAGTTCTCTCAAACGACGGCTTTACTTACTCTCTGTCTGCTTTTTTTATTGGCGATTGGCGTGCATGGCTGGCTGAAATATCAGGTTAATTTGCAATCCGGTGCGCTGGCAGAACACATGTCACGCCGCCTACGGCTTGATATTTCAAAATTCAGCTTTCGAAAGCCATCCCCCAAAGGAGGGGAATTGATTCCGGTTATTGTGCAGGAGGTAGAGCCCGTAGCTGGATATGCTGCAGAGTCGATTGTGCTGCCTTTGTTACAAGGCGGTACATTCCTGACGATTCTGACTTTCATGCTCGTGCAAGATTTGGTTTTGGGCATCGCCGCAACCGCACTGTTGCCGCTTCAGATTTTTGTCATCCCCAGATTCCAGAAGAAAATTAATGCTTTGTCTCGAACGCGGCTGAAGGAAGTCAGAGTTCTCGGCGAGAAGATAGGGAACATCTCAAACGATAACCAGCCAGGTGCCCGGGATATTTACGGGTCATACAAGCGACTTCACGACCTTCGTCTCTCTATCCACAAGAACAAGTTCGCCATGAAGTCTTTAAACAATTTCATATCACAGATGACGCCCTTCTTCTTTTACACAATTGGAGGGTATCTGGTGATAAAAGGCGATCTCACGCTCGGGGCTCTAATCGCAGTATTAACTGCATACAAAGACATGGGCGCTCCGCTAAAAGAGCTCTTTCGCTACTATCAGGCGCAAGCCGATGCTCACGTCAGATACTCCGAAATCAAACCTTACATCTCAAAGGAAATCAACAGTACGGACAACCGGCTTGCAGATGTAACGGTTCTGTCTGAAGTCGGTTAAAAAAAACGTCCCCTTAATTGAGGTAGGTCAACGTAACTCGATATTTAAGGGCATAAGTGTTACGTTACTGCCCAAAGGAAGTTTGATCAATGAATGCACAGCAAGCACTAATACGCGCCGTACTGATCCTGCTCGTCGGGATTAGCGCTATAATGCTTGCTCCCCATATTGCAGTCGCGTCGACTGGATCTTTTCCTGCGCATTCTGCAGAACTCAATGGTTTTGACGTTGAACACCAGCATGACCTGGCTTCGTGCTGCCCTCAGGTTTCTTGTCACTCCACATCAGCGGTCCTTACCGAGATTATCCTACCGGTTTCCGAGTTTTCCCATGTACAGAACGGGATAGAAGAAGTGTCCCTTCAGCCGGTATCTCGGTCATGGATTTTCCAGCCTCCCATATCCTGATCCTCCCGAACAAATAGCGAATAACTGTTCTGGGTTCTGCACCTGCCGATGGCATGCGTACAGATCGAGCCTTGGTGTTCTGCACCATGCTGCTTTCAGACGGAACAGTCATACCTAAAGGTATTTATGGGATGGCGAAGAGAAATGGAAAATATTCTCAGTTGGTTGCTTTGGGGAGCCTTCATCATATTGATGATGCGCTTTGGTTGCGGTGCTCACATGTTTGGGCACAAAAAGCACACCCACAATAAGAAACAAGCGGACGGTCAGGCTGAGGCAATCCGATGGGAGCACCCTCAGTCCGCCGTTGACCCGGTTTGTCATAAAACTGTCGATCCGCGCATCGCCAAAACAGCCATTTATGGCGGTGAAGTATTCTACTTCTGTTCAGACACCTGTCGTTCGAAATTTGAAGTGTCGCCAGATACCTATGTCGATGGCAGCGCAATTAGCCGACAAACTCACGTATCGCCAAGCTAGTTCAGCGAAATCAATAGGCGGCAGCAACAGGACCAGGGTTGACTAGTTCCCTTGGTCTCACGTGTCTTCGAATATTTGATACATACGCATAAAACAAAGGCCCGAAGAAAATGAAAAAACAAATCAATTGGCCAAAGTATTTGGTTATCGGTTTTTTCGCAGTAGGGATCATCGCCATGACCCTGAATTCGTTTCTGCCCGGGAAAGATGACATCAAAGATCTTGAACTGACCGATAGCGGAATTGCGCTCCCCAGTTTCAGCAAGGAAGCCATGGTAGGAAACCAGCTTTTCGATATGAACTGTGTTGCTTGTCACGGAGGCAATGCAACAGGCACAGAGCAAGGCCCGCCGCTGATGCACAGAATCTACAATCCGGGACATCATTCAGATCGCGCATTCTATCTAGCTGTTCAAAACGGGGCAAAACAACATCACTGGCCCTTTGGCGATATGCCAGCCCAGCCTCAGGTCAGTTCGGAACAGGTAGCACGGATCATTCGTTATATACGCGAGCTGCAAGAAGCAAACGGCATCGCGTACCAAAAACACCAAATGTGAGGCAGGAATGGATCATCAGGCAGAATACAAGAAAAACAGTATCTCGCTCCTTGGCGCCATATCCATGGGCACCGGTGTTATGATCGGAGCAGGAATTTTTGCTTTGACCGGACAAATTGCCGAACTTGCAGGAAAGTGGTTCCCGTTGTCGTTCCTGTTTGGCGCACTTGTCACTGCTTTTAGTGCTTATACCTACATCAAGATGTCCAATGCTTTCCCGTCTGCAGGCGGGATCGGAATGATCCTCCAAAAAGCATACGGGCCGGGAGCCATAGCAGGCGGCGCAGCATTGCTGATGGCCTTTTCGATGGTCATCAACGAGAGTTTGGTCGCAAGAACATTTGGAACCTATGTTTTGCGCGCGTTTGACCTGACAGAGCTTGAAGTTCTTATACCGGTATTGGGTGTTTGCCTGATAATTTTTGCATATGCTGTTAACAGAGCTGGCAACAAATCGGTTGGCCTGTTTTCAATGGTCATGGCCGCGTTGAAGATCGGCGGCATTGCATTGTTTGCAATTGCAGCGCTGTGGGCTGGTGGATACTCGTTCGAGCCGTCATCACCCGACGGCGCGAGCTTTCCATTGGCCGGTTTTGTCGCATCAATTGCTCTTTCAATTCTGGCCTTCAAAGGGTTCACAACGATCACAAACAGTGGTGCTGAAATCGTGAGCCCTCATAAGAATGTGGGTCGTGCGATTACGTTCTCAATCCTGATTTGCGTTGTCGTATATATTCTCGTGGCGCTTGCTGTTGGTTCAAGCCTTGACTTGGACGAACTGATAAAAGCCAAAGACTATGCCCTCGCCCAAGCTGCACAGCCAGCATTGGGGCCCATCGGATTTTATCTGACTGTGCTGCTCGCAGTCGTTGCGACGGCGTCCGGTTTGCTAGCAAGCGTGTTTGCGGTGTCAAGAATGCTCGCGATGCTGACCGATATGGAGATGATCCCGCATAGTCATTTTGGAATGTCGGGTTCAATCAAAGACCACACACTTGTTTACACGGTTGTCGTGGCAGCGCTGTTGACAATCTTTTTTGATTTAAGCCGGATCGCTTCACTTGGCGTGTTTTTCTATCTGGTCATGGATGTGCTCATCCACTGGGGATGCTTTAAGTACCTACGACAAGAAATAGGAGCACGCGGCTTTGTAATGATTACAGCAATTGTCTTTGACATCATCGTGCTGCTCGTTTTCGCCGGCATGAAATTGCAAAGCGACCCATCCATTGTTCTCATTGCAACTTTGATGATCGTTGCTGTGTTCATTTTTGAACGTTGGTTCCTGTCAAACTGGATAAACCAATCGGCCAAGGCGCACAGTCACGATCACTCAGAACATTGATTATCCGCAGTGACATTGCAGCATAACAGCAGGAAGCAGACCATGTCTGATCATCATCATAAGAAGCACCAGGATAATCACAAAATGTCTGATCAATCAGGACAGTCGACGGATCCTGTTTGCGGTATGTCGGTCACGGTGGATGCCGATACACCACGCTCTCGGTACGGCAGTGAGACATATTATTTCTGTTCGCAGAAATGTAAGGGCAAGTTCGATAGCTCTCCTGAGAGCGTATTGTCCTCAGAGGAAGAGACATCTGCTGCAAACAGCGCTTCGTCATCGACTTCGGGTCGCTACACCTGCCCGATGCATCCAGAGATCATACGATCCGAACCTGGTTCCTGTCCGATCTGCGGAATGGCACTGGAACCGATGGATATGCCAACAGAAAATGACGCACCAAACCCCGAGATTCGGGATTTCAAAAAGAGATTCTGGTTAGGCGCAGCTCTTACGGTGCCGCTGATTGTCCTAACGATGGGGCCGTTTGTTGGTTTGGGTTTCATCCGGGAAATGATTGGAGAACGCGTTACTCTTTGGGTGGAGTTGGTTCTCGGAACGCCTGTTGTCCTGTGGTCCGGCTTCCCATTCATGGTTCGTGGATGGCATTCTGTGGTGAACCGTTCTCTCAACATGTTCACCTTGATCGGGATGGGCGTTAGCGCAGCTTATATATTTAGCGTCGTCGCAGTGATTTCTCCGGGTATTTTTCCTGATGGCTTCAGAGACGCACAGGGACATGTCGGTGTGTATTTCGAAGCTGCAGCTGTCATCGTTGTCCTTGTGCTTCTTGGCCAACTAATGGAATTGGGGGCTCGGGAACGAACCGGCTCGGCAATCAAAGCGTTATTGGGTCTTGCTGCGAAAACAGCCCGCATTATTGAAGATGATGGTTCTGAACGAGAAGTTCCTCTTGAGGATGTAACCGTCGGAATGCGTTTGAGGGTTCGCCCAGGTGACAAGATACCTGTCGATGGCGTTGTCGTTGAAGGACGGTCGTCAGTTGATGAATCCATGATTTCGGGTGAACCCGTTCCAATTGAAAAAAATCCAGATGACGATGTCACCGGAGCAACAATCAACGGAAATGGCAGCCTGATCATCCTGGCCAAACGGGTTGGCAAAGATACTGTCTTGAGCCAAATCGTTGATATGGTCTCCCATGCTCAGCGAAGCAAAGCGCCAATCCAAAAGGTTGCAGACACGGTTGCAGGCAAGTTTGTGCCTGCTGTTATCCTGGTTGCTTTGATCGCCTTCGTCGCTTGGGCCATCTGGGGGCCCGATCCGTCATTGTCATACGGGCTTGTCGCAGCGGTTGCTGTTCTGATCATTGCGTGTCCCTGCGCCCTTGGTTTGGCAACGCCGATGTCAATCATGACAGCGACCGGCCGTGGTGCACAAATTGGTGTGCTCATTAAAAATGCAGAGGCCTTGGAGCGATTTGCGAAGATCGATGTGCTCATTGTCGATAAAACCGGGACTTTGACAGAGGGTAAACCAAAACTTGCAGGTGTAATCGCCCAACCGGATTTTCAGGAGGAGGAAGTTCTTTCTGTCGCTGCGGCGCTGGAAAAGGGATCCGAACATCCATTGGCTGACGCCATTGTCAGTGCTGCTCAGGAGCGCGGATTGTCCCTTGATAAGGCAGAGGAATTTGAAGCTGTAACCGGTCAGGGCGTCACCGGAAAGGTGGGTGGCAAGTCGGTTGCCCTAGGTAATAGCAAACTCCTTCAGACTCTCAATATCGATCATTCTGCTGTTGATAAAACAGCAAATGATCGGCGAGATATGGGGGAGACGGTAATGCATGTCGTTATTGATGGAAGAATTGCCGGGCTCATTTCCGTAGCCGATCCGATCAAGGACACGACGTTGGAGGCTTTAAAGGCGCTCAAGAAGCAAGGCTTCAGAATCGTCATGGCAACCGGTGACAACCAACGAACAGCAAAATCCGTTGGCAATAAACTTTCCATTGACGAGATTCGGGCCGATGTCTCCCCAGAAGACAAAGCCAATTTAATTATGGAACTCAAGGCTGAAGGCCATCAGGTAGCCATGGCAGGTGATGGCGTCAACGACGCCCCTGCTCTTGCTCAGGCTGATGTCGGAATTGCGATGGGTACGGGCGCTGATGTTGCAATTGAAAGTGCTGGTTTCACCCTCGTCAAAGGTGACTTGAGCGGGATTGTTAGAGCCCGAGAACTCTCGGAAGCAACGATGCGCAATATCCGGCAAAACCTCTTCTTTGCGATGGTCTATAACGCAGCCGGTGTGCCTGTTGCTGCGGGTCTGCTCTATCCGTTCTTTGGCATTCTCATCTCACCAATGTTTGCAGCTGCAGCCATGAGCTTATCCTCGGTATCAGTCATTGCGAATGCACTGAGGTTACGTCGAGCAAGTTACTAGCATCCCAATATTGACTGATTGGGCGAGGGGTGAACCAGACAAGGCTGACTTTAATACAAGACAGTTCACCCCTCGCCCATTTTAAATGACATACCAGCCAGCACTCAGAACTTTAAATCTCTTCTGATCCGTTCCCAAAATTCATCTGTCGGCTTTTTACACTTGGTAGCCAGAAATCTATTTTCACCTTGATAATTTCGAGTTTACGCACCGATAGATGCAATCCTGTATATTTACATTGTAGGGTTACATACATGCGATCATCATCAATTGGCCAATCTATTTTCATCGAGTCAGTGTTGATGCATTTATCTTCTAACCGCCTATACAATTTGACTGAACAGTTTTTGTATGAACAAAAATAATAATATACTTGTATTTACTCTTTTAAATCAGAGCTCTGAATAATAACGAACTATATTAAATGTAATATAAACAATGCCGGCTGTGCTGGCACATCCATGTCCCAAAGATCATGATGCACCGTCTGGCGCACCCACTGCACCTGCCCGGTTTCAAGGCTTAGCGCCACAATCGACGATGAATAGGTTTCCACATTTTCATCGCGGTTCATGCCCAACTGATCGGGAACCTTGTTCCCCAGCGGCACATAGATCATGCCAAGTTTCTCGTCCGCACTTGAAACAGACCAGCTGTTGGGTGAATTGGCGGTATAGGTCTGATCATCCGGGATTGGTTCGGTTTGTTCCGGGTTTCCGGAATCCCAGTTCCAGACCAACGCGCCGGTATTGATGTCATATGCGCGAATGACGCCCGATTGCGATTTTGTCGAATAATTGTCATTCACAGCCCCGCCAATGATGATTTTGCCATCAGCAGCAACCGGCGGCGACGTCGAATAATAATACCCCGCCGGGTTGTAGGGCATATTGGTTTCCAGATGCACGGTCCCTTCATCGCCAAATGACGGGCAAACCTCGCCCGACCGGGCATCAAGCGCAATCAGACGCGCATCCGATGTCGGCAGGAACACCCGTTCGGTACAGGGGCCGGTTTCGGTAGTTGCCGGATCCTTGTAATAGGTCACCCCGCGACAGGTCTGATGCTGGCGATCGGGATTTTCCGGAACACCCGGATCAAATTTCCATTTTTCCTGTCCGGTTTTGGCGTCAATCGCAATCGCCCAGCTATGCGGGGTGCAAAGATAAAGCGTCTCGCCCACCTTAAGCGGGGTCACCTGATAGGTTGTTTCAGGCACATCACTTTCGCGTTTGAGATCGCCGGTCTGATAAACCCATGCCTGTTCGAGTGATGCAACATTGTCGGTCGTGATCTGATCAAGCGGCGAATAACGCTGCCCATACGGGGTACGGCCATATTGATGCCAGTCACCATCGGGGACCGTCCCACCAAATTGCGGATTTTCCGCCACCACATCTGACGGAAGATTGCCTTCGATTTCGTTGGGATTGTTCAGCATGGAATAGACAGCAACGATGACGGCGATCACGATGCTGCCTTCAAGCACAAAGGAACGCTTCGCATTTGTTTCCGGCGATCCATTGTCCTTTGGCGCAGCAACAAGTGTTTTGCGAAACACTGGCGTTATCAGCCAAAGACCAATCACGACAATCAGCCCGCCACGCGGGGCCAGTTGCCACCAGTCAAACCCGGTCTCCCAAACAGCCCAGGCCAGACTTGCCAATAAAAACGCACCATAAAACGGCAACAGAACCGGTTTACGCGCAAAGGACAAATACGCTGCCAACAGGAATGCCAACCCGGCAAGCGCGTAATACCAACTCCCTCCGACTGCAATCAGCCAGGCACCACCAACGGAAAGTGCCAGACCGATCAGAGCCAGAAGGCCTGATGTCAGAAGATTAATCATGAGATAGCCCTCGGCTGAATGAGTTCGCCAACTGCCACAACAGACAGTGGCCGGACTGCGGGGTTTAAAAGGGGTTTAGGGATAAACGCCTGCGAACCTTACAAGTTCCTTCGCATGACAAAATGCCCGCCATCAGCCGAGAAACGGCGGGTTTGCTTTCATAACGCTGCGGTCAGAATTTTAGTGATGGGTCTCGATGATCGTACCGGTCTTGACGACTTCAGTGATCGTCACGCCCAGGTTTTCATCAACCACGACAAGTTCGCCGCGCGCAACAAGCCGGTTATTGACATAGATATCAACCGGCTCCCCGACCCTGCGATCAAGTTCAAGCACCGCACCACGGGTCAGACGCATCAATTGCGCAACCTGGATCTGGCTTTTGCCGATCACGGTCGAAACGCGCACCGGCACGTCATAGGCCGCACCGATTTCAGATGCACCATGTCGTGTGGAAAACGGATCTTTGTCGTCATCAGCCATGATTTTCGGGCCATCCAGTCAGGTCGGAAGAATCGGGAACCTTGTATCCTAGAGGTTAGCTTTGAAAAAAGTGTTAGCAAGCCCAATCTCCTAAAAAACAGGTGATTGCAGAAATGTATCGACACAATTTCACTGTAGTTTTTTGTATTATAATCTCCTACACAGATGCCCATTGCCGATCCGCACAGGTCGAAACCACGTGATCCAACAGATGTCAGGAACCAACATGACATATGACCGCCAATGGGTGGCAGACGCCATCAGCATGATCGAAGCTGATTTCAATCGTTCTGCCGACACACATCTGATCCGTCTTGAGTTGCCAAAACTTGATGGCATCGGGCTGTATCTGAAAGATGAATCGACCCACCCGTCGGGCAGCCTGAAACATCGTCTGGCGCGGTCGCTGTTTCTGTATGGATTGTGCAATGGCTGGATCACTCGGGACACCCCGATTATCGAGGCATCAAGCGGGTCAACCGCCGTATCAGAGGCCTATTTTGCCCGTCTGCTTGGCTTGCGCTTCATTGCCGTGATGCCGAAATCGACCTCGCAGCAAAAGATCGATCAGATCGCCTTTTATGGTGGCGAAAGTCATCTGGTTGATCACAGCGGCCAGATTTACGAAGAGTCCCAGCGTCTGGCCCGTGAACTTGACGGTCACTACATGGATCAGTTCACCTTTGCCGAACGGGCAACCGACTGGCGCGGCAATAACAACATCGCCGAAAGCATCTTTGACCAGCTCAAACGCGAACCTCATCCGGTACCGCGATGGGTTGTGGTCGGGGCCGGCACGGGCGGCACATCGTCGACCATCGGGCGTTATATCCGGTATGGGCGCACATTGGGCCAGGGGTGCGAGCTCTGCGTCGCCGATCCTGAAAACTCGGTCTTTTATGATGCGTATGAAACGGGTGACTGCTCGGTCACCGGAACGACAGGGTCACGGGTCGAAGGCATTGGCCGCCCGCGCGTCGAACCCAGCTTCAACCCGACCGTGGTTGACCGGATGTATCGCATCCCTGATGCCGCAAGTTTTGCCGCACTTTATTATCTCGAACGGCATCTTGGCCGACGCTGCGGCGGATCGACCGGCACCAACCTGATTGCGACCCTGTCACTGATCACTGAAATGAAAAAGGCCGGGCAAACCGGATCGGTTGTGACCTTGCTGTGCGATGGCGGGGATCGTTATCGCGACACCTACTACAACCCGGACTGGATCAAGGCGCAGAATATCGATCTCGCCCCATGGATATCGGCCCTTGAACAGTTTGATACGACCGGACTTTTTGAAATGCCGCTCGATCACAAGATCGGTTATAGCAAAACCGGATAAGCATGCGCTTACAAGCGACATCACATTTCCAAGGCCGGGTTGATCACGAACCCGGCCTTTTGCTTTTGCCCGAACCGGTTCGCCGGTTTCTCACAGTTTCATTGTCTCTCCGTCGGAATGCATCGCACTGAATCAAACGAGGCATGTCATGACAACAGAGAAAATTGGCGGCATAGAGCTTTATATCGAGAATGTGGACCTCGAAAATTCCGGGCGGACACAAAAGGTTTACGGGACGAATTGCGCGGATGATTTCTGGGCTTTGCTGTCAAATGAACGCTCTGCATTTGCCTATGTCGACTATCTTTGGGTGCCGCCGGACCTCAAACGCAACACATCCCAAAGCAACCGGGCCCTGTATGCATGGCGTGGAGATACACGAAGCCCCGACGAGATTTTTGGTCATGGCTTTTCACGCCGCGGCACATCCCCGGCAACGCCCGCCATTGTCTATCGCAAAGGCGATCAGGACCTTGCGCATTACACGGCCGTATGCCTTTCGGGGACGCATGAAATCGGCGCCCTTTTCCCGCCCAAGGTTCCCGGTCAGCCGGAACCGGCTGCCGAAACATGGGTTTATTGTGTACGATTACAGGGATACTGGTGCCCGACCTATTCGATCCAGCAGAACGTCTTTAACAATGCCGCCAGGTTCGGGGCGACCGAACGCCAGATGGCGCGACAGAACCTTTATGCCCGTGAACTTGCGGTTCTTAATGTCCCCTATAAGGACGTCGTTGCCGCCATACGGGTTCGCCGTGATTGGGCTGGTGCGGGATATGATGCGGGCGGAACTTTTACCTATCTCGAACTCAGAAAGAACCAGTGGGCAACAACGGAAAACAAAGCCTTTGCCGACCGCATCGGGAACTGGTTGACGAACAACCACCTGATCAACACCCAAAGGGCGCTGCCTACCCCGTAACTAAAAACATGGCGGGTCCGGGCAATGCTGTCCGGACCCGCCAGAAAGAACGTGACACCGGATCAGGATGCGACCAGCGCACCAGATGCAAGGGTATCTTCAAATCCTTCGACCGATTGCTCATAACCGCTATCGGTCTTGTTTGTACCGACCAGCTTTCCCGATAGGTCTTTGAGACTGGATAAAAGTGTCTGATCACGTGCCTGCTGTTCTTCGGCCTTCTTGCGCAACTCTGTCTGATTGACAGCAGCCTGCCGTGCGATCCAGGCAGCATCATCCTTGGCAAGCTTTTTAGCCGTCGCCTCGCCGATGATGATCGCGCCGGAAATTTCGCTTTGCGCGACGGACACTTCTTTGCCACCTGTTTCGACTGCGGTGCAGCTTTGTGCGACACGACTGGCAATGGCGCAAAGCTGATCGGTCTGGGTTTCGGTTCGAAAAGATGCAAGATCGGCCCTATACGCCGTCGCATAATCATTGGCCAGATCGCCAAGTGTGCTGCTCATCTCAGGGTCTCCTTTGATAGTGTGGATACACCAGAAGACGGGCAGCCCGGTCACCATGTGAGGAGCCGGATAAAAAAAGACGGGCGGTAAAAACCGCCCGTCAGGCAACACAGGGAAAGCTTCTCAGGGAGGAGAGACAACACTTAGCCGCTGACAGTAATCTTGCGCGGCTCGGGTTTCTGTTCCGCTACTTTGGGGAGAGTAAGGACCAGAACACCGTTCTTGAATGATGCGGTAATGTTATCAACATCAATCGTATCATTCAGGCGGAACGACCGTTTGAAGCTGCCATAGCTGCGTTCGATGACGCGGGCACCTTCGTTTGACTCACGGGTGGATTTCTTTTCACCTGTGATGGTCAGAACACCTTCAAGGACCGACACATCAACATCATCCTGTTCCACACCGGGAAGTTCGGCAGACAGTTCGATATGATCGTCGGTTTCGTGAACATCGATACGCGGGTTCAAAAGGGTTTTCGCGGCTTCCTTGTCATCGGCAAAAGCCTGTGACGCAGTTACGCGGTCCCCAAAGATCGAACCGATCATGCGATCAAAATCACGGGAAATAAGCGAGAAAGGATCACCATAGGTCGGTGCAGATGCAAGGCGACGTGCGGATCCATTAAGAGTCTGAAGACCAGTCATAATTACCCTCCGTTACAGACGAGTATTCTTGCGCCATCGGCCCAGACCAGGCTGCAACCTTGACGCGTATCGGGGCACCATGCCCCTTTGCAAACTTGAGATAGAGCACAGGAAATTTTCCGCAAGTGGGCCTGCGCATTTTTTTGATATTTTTTGCAACCCGCCCTGATCGCGTCCCCGGTCGCATCCCTGATCGCATCCACCTAACCCGTTAAACGGCCTGTCATTTTTGACAAAATCCAAAACAGAGACTGGCACTCCCGTGCTTGGCGGATTAGCTTCTTTGCATTGTTTGTCGGTCCGAAGATCGACCTCCCTGATAAGGATGATCCATGAGTACTCTTTTTTCACCGCTGTCACTTGGCAAGCTTGCCCTTGATAACCGCGTAATCATCGCACCGATGTGCCAGTATTCCGCAGATAACGGCAAAACCACCGACTGGCACCCGATGCATCTGGGCAACCTTGCCCAGTCCGGTGCGGGATTGCTGATCATTGAAGCAACTGCCGTCGAACCGGAAGGCCGGATTACCTATGGCGATGTCGGACTTTGGGATGACGAAACCGAAGCCGCCCTTGCCAAAACCATTTCCGCAGTGCGCAGCCATTCCGACATGCCGATTGCCATTCAGCTGGCCCATGCCGGGCGCAAGGCATCCTGTGAAAAGCCGTGGCTTGGTGGACATGCCATTGATCCCGACCATGCCAATGGCTGGCAGGTTTGTGCACCGTCGGCTGTTCCGTTCCGTGATGGCGACCCGATCCCCGAAGCCCTGAGCAAATCGCGGATTTCCGAAATCGTGCAGGCCTTTGTCGAAAGTGCCAAGCGCGCTATTCGCATCGGCTTTGACGCGATTGAAATTCACGCGGCACACGGATATCTGCTGCATCAGTTTTTGTCACCGCACGCCAACAAGCGTGACGACGAATATGGCGGATCGTTTGAAAACCGCACCCGTCTTGTTCTTGAAGTCTATGACGCCCTTCGCGCCGAAGTCGGTACCGACTATCCGCTTGGCATCCGTATTTCGGCAACCGACTGGGTTGATGGTGGCTGGGATATCGATCAAAGCGTCGAACTGGCAAAGCTTCTTGAAGCACGCGGATGCGACTTTATCGATGTGTCTTCCGGTGGCCTGCATATTGATCAGAAAATCCCGCTTGGCCCGAACTATCAGGTCCCGTTTGCGGCCCGCATCAAGGCCGAAACCGGCATGACCACCATTGCTGTCGGCCTGATTACCGAAGCAGAACAGGCCGAAGCCATCACCTTTACCGGTCAGGCCGATGCCATCGCCCTTGCGCGCGGCATTCTCTATGATCCGCGCTGGCCATGGCATGCAGCGGCAACCCTTGGCGCCGAAGTCAAAGCAGCCCCGCAATATCTGCGCTGCCAGCCACGCAGCCTGAAGAAACTGTTCGGCTGATCCCCGTCGGGTAAAGCCCCATCCGCAAAAACTAGACGATCGGATAGGTTTTCTTGATGTAGGTCAAGGCTACCTATCCGACCTTTCCCCTACTTTGGCAACATTCTGAAATCATTCAAAACAGCGCGCCTGTTACATGGTGCCTGCCAATTTCTGCCAAGGACCGGGAACGTGAAATCTGTATTGCGCGCACTTGTTATCGCCTGTTGCATGACGCTGACTGTTACTGGCGCGCGCAGTGCCGAAATCCTGATTTCGACCGAAAACACCGCCGATCATTTCCAGACCATTTTCCTTCAGAAATTTGCCGCAACCCTGAATGCCGAGATATCCGAACACAAGTTTCGGGTCATTCATTCGGCCCAGGCCTTCAAGGACCGCGATGTCGCCGAGGCATTATCGACCGGACGGATCGCAATGGCCGCCCCTGGCATCTGGCACCTTGGTCGATTTTCAGCCGACCTCAATGCGCTTTTATTACCCAGTTTCATGGGGCTTGGCTCTGCCGATGTGCGCAAGATTGTCGATGGCGATTTCGGAACGCGATTGAACCAGTCCCTTGAAAAGAACCTTAATGTCCGGGTTCTGGGACGCTGGCTTGATCTGGGACCGGCCCATATTTTTACCCGCAACATTGCGGTCAATCATTTCGGGGACCTTCGCGGATTGCGCATCCGCTATGCCGGGGGCGAAGGCAATGCCTTGCGGCTTAAGGCCATGGGAGCCATTCCTGTGTTGATCCCCTGGCCCAACGTTCCCGACGCCCTTGATCGCAAGGAAATAGACGGTCTTCTGACCACCACCAGCACCGTGGTCAGTGCCGCCCTTTGGAAGCACGGCATTGCCCATGCGTTTCTGAGCTATTCCTATTATCCGTTTTATGTGCCGCTGATTTCCCATGATGTCTGGGCGCGGCTGAAACCGGCAACGCGTGAAATCATCACGCGGGTCTGGGAAGATATGATTGATGGCGGCCGGAAACTGGCGGTCACGCACCAACAGGCATCCCTGATTACCGCGGCACAAAACAATATCGACATTGCCGACCCGGGTATGACCGAACGCCAGAAGCAGCGCCTTGTGCTGCTTGCCCATCAGGGGGAGCTCGCCGCGACAGCAGGCATATCGCAATCTGCCGTTAGCACCCTGACCCAGATCGCGGGACAACCGTAATGCCGGTAAAAACCACATATCCCGGCTGGCGGCGCATCCTTGACGAACAGTTCCTGAGCGTCTTTTTGTCGATCGGATTGCTCCTTGGCGTGTTGTTCCTGATGGCCTGGCAAACGGTCTCAGAACGGCAAACCGCCCGTCAGCGTGCGATCGATACCACCGGCTTTGCTATCACCACCTATGGCGACAATCTTTCAAGCATCCTGATCAAGGCTGACAACACCGCCCTGATGGCGGCACGCGAAGCGGTGATTGTTCCCGATTTTGATCTTGAACGTCATCTGTCAACCATGATCAAGGATGACAACAATCTGGTCGGGTATATCCTGCTTGATGCGGCGGGCAGGATTGCCCATGACTTCACATTTTTTGATTTTGATAAAACCGTCCTTCCGGTTTCGGAAATCATTGCACGCCATCGCGATGACTGGATCGAACCGGCCTTTCGCGCCACATCGACCCTTGGCCTGAAATCTGGATATCTTGCCGTTGAACGCGGCATCTGGTCGCCGAACGGCACGTTTCTTGGCGTGATCATGATCTTTCTGGCGATTGAAAACCCGTATGAGGACACGCCGCTTGAACGGTTCCTTGCCGGATCACGGATGCGGGTTGCGACCCTCAATACCGATGATCTTCTGGCCGAAGTCCAGTCGCCCCATATCGGAGTCACCGACTGGTTCTCCGCCCGTCAGGAAGAAGCTTTCTGGGATCTGAATGCTGACAGCGACAAGATCGATATGGGGGGTGTTGCCCTGTTTGGGGATTTTGTGCTGGCGCGCAAGAACCTTGATGGTCTTCCGATCACCATTTACATGCAGGTGCCGATCAACAGTTTCATGGGCAACTATGACACCACCCGTCAGACCGCACTGATTGCATCGGGCGTGGTGATTGCCGTGACCCTGTTTCTGTTTTTGCAAATCCGCATTGACCGCAAAACCAAACGCCGCAATGAACGCAAGCGCCTTGAACTCGACAAGCGGCTGCAATTCGCCCTTGATAGCACCGGTCAGGGTCTTTGGGACTGGGATTTCGCCAAGCAGCAGGGATACTATTCCGATAACCTGTACCGGTTGATGGAAATCCATCACGGCGAAGTCTGCCTGACCTTTGACAGCTTCAAGGACCGCATTCACGCCGATGACCGCAAACAGTTCGATGCAGCCATCGCCGAACATATCAGCGGCAACAAACCGGCCTTTGAAATAGAAGTCCGCATGCATGTCGGATCGGAAGATCAGTGGAACTGGTTCCATCACAGCGGGTCGGTCATTGAATGGGACCGCAATCGCGAACCCAAACGGATGATCGGCCTGCTCAAGAACATCCACCATCAGAAACTCAAACGGATCGACCTTGAATTCAAGGCTCGCCATGATCCGCTAACCGGGCTTTTGAACCGCACCGCGTTCGAAGATTACGCCCGCCGTGTTCATGCCTTGTCCCTGCGCACGAACCGGCCTTATTGCATGGTGATGCTCGATATTGATCACTTCAAAAAGGTCAATGACACGTTCGGACATGATTGCGGGGATATTGTTCTGAAACGGATATGCGACATCACGTCACGCGCCCTGCGGTTTGAAGAGGAAAAGCTGTTCTTCCGGCTTGGCGGCGAAGAATTCGTGATCTTGCTGCCGCAAAATGATTGCGCTGCCGGGGCAGCTGTGGCCGAACGTATCCGGAAAAATGTCTGTGCAGAACCGATCCTGGCGGATGGCCATCACATTGACATCACCATCAGCGCCGGTGTTGCCGCCCATCGCGACAACGAACTTCCCGAAATCACGCTCAGACGTGCCGACTGGGCCCTTTATCAGGCCAAGAACACAGGCCGCAACCGGGTATATCGCGCGCCGGGTACCACCGATGTCAGCTTCCCGGATTCCGAGACCATGCGCAACACGGTGTTGTGACCTGTTGACCCGAGCAAACGGGATTTTTCCGCCTTTTCGCGAATGCCCCCTTGAACAGGTCCGTTACGCCCCACCCGACCAGATACTGCTTGCTAGCCCGGCATCACGCGCCGCGATTCATGTGCCTGTCTTGTCGCGAATATATGAAATTCCCCAACAGAAAAGGGCCCCGCAAATGCGGAGCCCTTCCTGTAGTGCAAGGTCGGTAGGTGTAAGGCTTAGAAGCCCATACCACCCATGCCGCCCATACCACCCATGCCACCCATGTCAGGTGCGCCGCCAGCCGACTTGTCTTCCGGCTTTTCAGCGATCATGCATTCGGTGGTGATCAGCAGACCCGCGACCGATGCTGCGTCCTGCAGGGCAGTACGAACAACTTTGGCCGGGTCGATGATGCCAGCTTTGATCAGGTTGGTGTATTCGCCTTTCTGGGCGTCATAACCGAACTCGACGTCGTCCTGCTCAAGCAGTTTGCCAGCAACAACCGCGCCGTCTACGCCAGCGTTGGTTGCGATCTGACGAACCGGTGCCTGCAGGGCACGGCGAACGATGTCAACACCGATGGTCTGGTCATGGTTTTCACCTTCGAGACCTTCGAGCGCCTTGACCGAGTACAGCAGAGCCGTACCACCACCAGCAACGATGCCTTCTTCGACAGCCGCGCGGGTTGCGTGCAGAGCATCGTCAACACGGTCTTTACGTTCTTTAACTTCGATTTCCGAAGCGCCGCCGATTTTGATCACTGCAACACCGCCAGCGAGTTTCGCGAGACGTTCCTGCAGTTTTTCACGATCGTAATCAGAGGTGGTTTCTTCGATCTGGGCGCGGATCTGACCAACACGTGCTTCGATCTGTGCTTTTTCACCGGCACCATCAACGATGGTGGTTTCTTCTTTGGTGATGGTGACAGATTTCGCGGTGCCGAGCATATCAAGCGAAACGTTTTCCAGCTTGATGCCAAGATCTTCGGAGACAACCTGACCACCGGTAAGGATGGCGATGTCTTCGAGCATTGCTTTACGACGGTCACCGAAGCCCGGAGCTTTGACAGCAGCGATTTTCAGGCCACCGCGCAGCTTGTTGACAACCAGGGTTGCCAGAGCTTCGCCTTCGATGTCTTCAGCAATGATCAGAAGCGGCTTGCCGGACTGAACGACCGACTCAAGCAGCGGAAGGATCGGCTGAAGCGAGGAGATTTTCTTGTCGAACAGCAGGATGTACGGAGCATCCATTTCTGCGACCATTTTCTCCGGGTTGGTCACGAAGTACGGCGACAGGTAACCACGGTCGAACTGCATGCCCTCGACAACGTCGAGTTCGGTGTGCAGGCCTTTGGCTTCCTCAACGGTGATAACACCTTCGTTGCCAACTTTTTCCATGGCTTCGGCGATCATTTCGCCAACTTCACGGTCACCGTTTGCAGAGATGTTACCAACCTGTGCGATTTCGTCGCGACCGGCAACTTTACGTGCACGGCTCTGGATGGATTCGATGACTTTTGCGGTTGCAAGGTCGATACCGCGTTTCAGGTCCATCGGGTTCATGCCGGCAGCAACGGACTTGTTGCCTTCACGAACGATTGCCTGTGCCAGAACGGTTGCGGTCGTGGTGCCGTCACCAGCCAGATCGGCGGTTTTCGACGCGACTTCGCGAACCATCTGTGCGCCCATGTTTTCGAACTTGTCGGTCAGTTCGATTTCTTTGGCGACCGAAACACCGTCCTTGGTTACGCGCGGCGCACCAAAGGATTTTTCGATAACAACGTTACGACCTTTCGGGCCGAGCGTCACTTTGACGGCATCAGCGAGAATGTCGACACCGCGCAGCATTTTGGAACGTGCGTCGGTGGAGAATTTTACTTCTTTAGCAGCCATAATATTCTTTCCTCTCTATGAGACGGATGAACGTGGACTTAAGTCACCCAAAGGGCTGACTTATTCCATGATGCCCATAATGTCGGACTCTTTCATGATCAGCAGCTCTTCGCCGTCGACCTTGACTTCGGTGCCCGACCATTTGCCAAACAGGACTTTGTCACCTGCTTTGACGTCGAGGGCTACGACCGAGCCATCATCTTTGCGAACGCCAGAACCAACAGCGACGATTTCGCCTTCCTGCGGTTTTTCTTTGGCGGTATCCGGAATAATGATGCCACCGGCAGTCTTGGTGTCGGACTCGACACGACGTACCAGTACTCGATCATGCAGCGGACGGAACTTCATTTTAGACAACTCCGTGTTAAAGCTAAGGCTCGTTTAAAACTACGACTAACCGGGATGAGCCCGTATTAGCACTCACCCCCGGCGAGTGCTAACAGCATTTATTGAAGTGCCTGTTCAAAGTCAATAGGAAGATGCAAAAAGACGCAGAACTGTCACGATTTTTGCGCAATTATGGCCGTTTGAGGCGCGCGAAAAACCGCCATGTGCGACGGGGTGGTGATCACAACATTTTCCGATCACCGACACAACCCCTCGCCGTAAAATAATGCGGGCCCATCCGATCACAATGGGCAACAGCAGAATCGCAGAAAAATATTTATGCCCCCCGGATCAGGGTTCCCGGCGGCCTGTCTATTCGGGTGTACCCGTCGCGCCGGGCACCGGGATCGGTCATTTCAGGTCGAAATAGCGTCCAAGCAATTCCGGCTCGTCAAAATGGCGGCGACCAACAAAGGCCGTTGCATGATGCCCCCACTGGCGCATGGCGCCGGGCTTATCAATCCCCAATGGCCACAAGATAAACCGTTCCAACCGTTCGGTGCCGGGCACAAAACCGTCTTCGTCATACAAGCTGGCAAAGCCTGTCCCATCGCCAAGTGCAAGACTGCCAAGCTGCTGCTCTGCCACAAGGGCGGAGGCAACAGTGTGATGTGCCTCATATTGATCACGGGCCGTAACCGCCATCAGATAGTGACTGACGGCATCGATCCACAGAATCGGCCGGGTGAGAACCGATGACGCCACTGCACCGGCCGGACTTTCCGCCGTTTCGCGGATGTCGCCATCTTCGGGGGCTTCAATCCGGTGCAAAGACGGGCTTGGGAAAAACAGGTGATAACAACCACAGCCATGAATGGTATCGGCAATTAATGGCGCCCCCTTCTCATCAAGGGTCACCCGCCAGATCAGGGCATCAAGATGCCCGGCAAGAATGTCAAACATGCCCTGTACCGGGCGCTCCTGGAACCAGACAGTATAGATGATTTGCGGATGCCATTGATCATTGAACCAGGTGTGACCAAGCCGATAGAAAATCGTTGGCCGATCAATATCGACATGCGCAACCGCCCCTTTGGCCGATAGTGAGGGATGGCCTATCCGGTCGCTGTCAGACTGTACCCGGACGCGAAATTCCGGCGCATAGGCCCGGGCGATATTTTCAAGCTCCACCGCGGTTGGAACCAGCCGGCCAAATGCGTCCTTTCTGATGTCCTCTATGGCAAGGGTCGCAGCCCCGCCATCGTTCTGGCCCGACAATTGATAGTTTTCCCATGCGCCAAGCCCAATCAACGCATCCGGCCCAAGGTCAAAACTGGCCAGATTGTCGCGCTTCCACCCCTCATAGCCAAAATGGGCTGCAAAAGCCGTCAACGGGTAAAACCCGGCGATCCGCTGAAAATCAAGATAGTCGTCCGGAACGAAAACCGACTTCGACAGAGCTTGATAATCAGTGGGAACCAGTTGTGCCGCCATCTGGTCTGCGCACTCTTCAGTACGCGCAAGTGATGACATTGACGCATCGCCAAGATTACGAAACTCCGATGCCCGCGCCGCACGATCAAGCCCACGCATTTGCGCCACCCAGTCGGCAAAAAGCACATCAGCCGCCTGCCCGCCTGCGATCGCAGCGCCAACCTGTTTGCCCATCAGCACCGAATTACGATTTGCGCGCAAGAACGGGAACGCTGCCACTTTGCTGGTGGACGCGTTTCTAATGCCGTGAGTGGCAACAGTGTGATCAAAATCGGAAAGTTGTTGTGCGCAAACCGGTACGGATGTTGCGACATCACCCTTTTGCTGGCTTGCACATGCGCAAAGCAAGCTCAGAAGCACAATGCTCATATAGTGCGAACGAAACTTCAATTGCTTCTCCGTCACTGTTGTTGCCCACCCTTTTTCGTGCATGACCATTGGTGCGCATGAACAGGCTTGCTTTAAGGATGTTACTTTTTCTCTTTTATACCTGATGGCAATATCAGCATGAAAACAGGCAATCCAAGAAACTTTATGTAGTAGCGCCACCAATTTCGCGATTTGGTGTATCTGGCCTTGGTCGATATGAAGCGAGGGTGCCACCAATAGGTTTTAAATGTCCTATAGCGGTATTCGTAGTGCTCTGGCACAGATGTCCCAAGATAACGGCTGACAAGATTATCAACCAGATAACGTGGATAAACCGGGTTCAAAACATCAAGCCAAGTGTTCAGCTTCGGCGCCATGGCCGGGTTGAGGCGGAACAATTTGACCTTGACCAAAGGGCATTTCTTTTTCTTCCACACGACAGGGAAGAAAGCACTGGAAATCATCACATCGTCATGGAACCAACCGCAATAGGTATCTGACCTGTACCCCTCTGCATGCAGAAGGTCAGAAATTCCGAACTCGTACTTATAGACAATGTCACTCTTGCATGTTTCTTGTTCAACCCGGTCCCAGAAATCTGCAAATTTCGGGTCTGATAGAACATTGCGCCGAAAGGCAACAAAGTAACTATTGAGGCTGTAATGTCGTTTTTTTCGAAGGTGGGTTCCTGTGAGTCCCCAAAAATCGACATCTCGTTGATCCATCGCCTCAAACACGTCTTTGAAATCGGCAATCGGCCCGAAACACGAGTCATTCATAATAATGACTTCGTCATAGTTCGGCAGATCATCTTTCACCGCGGCCAATGCAATTTTCCAACTGCCAAAATCGTACATGCCATGGCTTTTGGCATGCACGCATCCTGCCAAGTCGTTTATCTTTCTTACCTCGTTATCGGGCAGAGCACTGTCGGAGACAAAAATGATACGGTCCGCATATGGCGCAACCCCGTCGAGCAAGCGCAAAACATACTCGTCGATAACTGCATCTTTATCATAATGCGCAAATGCGATAAGCCGTTTCATCTATTACTCGTCACCCGATTTGTTGCTGAATTCTGTATAAGGCCCAATCCATGAAGTTTGAAGCCCTTGAAATTCCGGATGTAAAAGTTCTTTACCCAAAGCAGTTTGGCGACGAACGCGGGTTCTTTTCGGAAACTTATAGCCAAAATGCCTTCAGTGCTGCGGGAATCGAGGAAATTTTTGTCCAGGACAACCACTCTCTATCACGTGACACAGGAGTCCTGAGGGGCCTGCATTATCAGTGTCCGCCCTTCGCACAAGACAAACTGGTTCGTGTCGTGCGTGGTCGTATTCTTGATGTTGCCGTTGATATCCGCGCGCATTCAAAAACGTTCGGCAAATGGGTTGCGGCTGAAATCAGTGCGAAAAAGTGGAACCAGATTTTCGTGCCAAAAGGATTTGCCCATGGCTTCGTAACCTTGGAGCCAGATACGGAAGTTACCTATAAAGTATCCGCACCCTATGCACCCGAGACAGAACGTTCCATTAAATGGAACGATATCGACCTTGCGATCAAATGGCCATTTGATGCCAGCGAAGTGACACTCTCCGCCAAAGATGCAGAAGCAATGACATTTGCTGAATATCGAAATGATCCGGCCTTTTAGGGCCGGTCATATTTGATCGAGCGTCTTGAGAACCGTCTGCAAATAGGTTTTGTAAGAGCTGGCACCAAAAGATCCGATCAACTTCTCGAACTGATCGACCGATATCAGGCCGCTGCGTAGTGCTATTTCTTCCGGGCATGCAATCTTGAGGCTCTGACGGTTTTCTACCGTGCGGACAAAGTTTGCCGCATCAAGCATTGCACCATGCGTTCCCGTATCAAGCCAGGCATAGCCGCGCCCCATTTTCTCCACGCGAAGCTGACCACGTTCGAGATACGCCTTGTTCACATCTGTGATTTCAAGTTCACCGCGTGCAGAGGGCTTAACGGAACGTGCGATATCAACAACATCCTGGTCGTAGAAATATAGTCCGGTAACGGCATAGTTGGACTTTGGCTCCGCCGGTTTTTCCTCGATATCCAGGGCAACGCCATTCCGGTCAAACTCAACAACACCATAACGCTCGGGGTCCTGCACAAAATATGCAAAAACGGTTGCCCCTTCTTTCTGTGCCATCGCATTGGCGAGCAAATCCGTAAGCCCGTGACCAAAATAGATATTGTCGCCAAGAATAAGGCAACAATCATCATTTCCAATGAAGTCTGCGCCGACAATAAAGGCATCAGCCAAACCGCGCGGTTCAGTTTGTACCGCGTAATCCAGTTTCAATCCCCATTGGCTTCCGTCACCCAACAGTTCCTTAAATAGCGGCACATCACGAGGAGTACTGATGACAAGAATTTCTCTGATCCCGGCTAACATCAGGGTAGTCAGCGGATAATAAATCATCGGCTTGTCAAAAACCGGCTGCAGTTGCTTTGAAACCACAAGCGTTGAAGGATGCAACCGGGATCCCGTCCCACCAGCCAAAATTATTCCCTTACGCATGCGCATAGCCTTTCTTAAGCTCGGATATTACGGTCGCAAGACTTTCCGAAACCGGCGGCATTTGCATTCCGAAAGTCTTTTGGAATTTAGCGGTCGACAAGACGGAATAACCGGGGCGTTTTGCGGCAGTTGGATACATCTCGGATGTTATCGGCAATACTTCGCAACGACCACCAGACCAATCCGGACCAAACACCTCAAGCCCTGTTGACTGAACAAGTTTTGCAAATCCCCACCAGGTCATCGGATCATCGGAAACCAGGTGGTAAGTCCCGAACCCTTTGAAATCAGGGTCGACAATTTGCGGAACCATTCTCAGCAAAACTTTGGCGATATCATGTGCGCTTGTCGGGCATCCGGTTTGGTCATTCACCACCTTGATTTCTGCACGGCTGCCCATCAGGTTCAGCATCGTTTTGACGAAATTCTTGCCGTAGGCGCTATATACCCACGATGTTCTGAATATCACATGCAACGGGTTTGCCTGTTGCATATCAAGTTCCCCTGCCAACTTGGTTTCACCATAAACACCAAGCGGCGAAACGTCGTCATCCTCGCAATACGGTGCGGTCGCAGTGCCGTCAAAAACATAGTCGGTCGAAAAATGAACGATCGGGATCCCTTGCCTTGCCGTTTCCTCAGCCATAACCCGAACAGCCGTCTGATTGATTGTTCGGGCGGCTTCCTGATCACTTTCGGCTTGATCCACAGCTGTATAGGCGGCTGCGTTAATGACAAGGTTCGGGCGCACGGCCCTGATAACCTCCAGGAGGTTTGACGGGTTCTCGATATCGCATCTGCTACGCCCGAAAAAATCAAGACTGATGTCTGGATGTTCCTTGCCAATCTGCGCAAGGCAGGTCGCCAACTGTCCTTTTTGGCCAAACACTAACGCCTTAATCATTTGAAACGCTCACAGCTTCGCCCAACCGCTCGCCATTGTATTTATTGTTAAGGATTGGCTCCCACCAGGAACGATTGTCGACATACCATTGCACGGTCTGGCGCAAGCCGGTGTCGAAACTGTATTTGGGCGTCCAATCCAGTTCCTTTTGTATTTTCGATGGATCGATTGCGTATCGCCAGTCATGCCCCGGTCGGTCCGAAACATATGAGACAGCATCTTCGAATGAGCGCGCAACATGCTCCGGCACCAAGGTTTTTACGGTTTCAAAAATGGCGCGAACAACGTCGATGTTTTTTACTTCATTGCAGCCGCCCACGTTGTATTTCTGACCAATCTTCCCTTTGGTAAGGATTGTGAACAACGCCTCTGCATGGTCCTCCACATGGAGCCAATCTCGCGTATTGAGGCCTTTGCCATATACCGGCAGTTTTTTTCCATGAAGTGCGTTCAAAATCATCAATGGAATCAGCTTTTCAGGAAACTGATACGGCCCATAGTTGTTCGAGCAATTGCTGATGACGACCGGCAAACCATAAGTATGGTGCCATGCACTGACCAAATGATCCGAACTGGCTTTACTTGCCGAATAGGGTGAACTTGGTGCATACGCCGTTTCTTCGGTAAACAGCCCATCATCGCCAAGCGATCCGTAAACTTCATCGGTGGATATGTGATGAAACCTGAAGGCGCTTTTTTCCGCTTCAGGCAACGCATCAAAATATGCGCGGGCCACTTCAAGCAACGTGAACGTTCCGACAATGTTGGTTTCAATAAAGGCAGCCGGCCCATCAATCGACCGATCAACATGACTTTCAGCTGCAAGATGCATGACAGCAGTCGGCTGGAATTCTTCAAATATCTTTGTAACAGCCTGCTTGTCGCAAATATCTTCCTTGCAGAACCGGTAGTTTGGCAACCCGGCCACACTGTCCAGCGTCCGCAAATCCGCAGCATAGGTTAGTTTATCAAGGTTCAGGACTTCACACTTTTTGTCACGGACCAGAAGGCGACAAACGGCAGAACCAATAAACCCGGCACCACCAGTTACGATAACTCTCATCTTGAACTCTTTGCCTGCAAATCTGCGTTAAGACCGTTGCATGTTTTCGGAAACAACCGGAAAACCGATGGAAACTCCATTCAATTTGCCGTCGGTCAACTGATCATTTTGATAACAGCTTTGTTGGCGTACTTGAAAATGTTTTTGTGCGGAACAAAGCAACAGGCCAACCGGTTCATGATCGTGATGAACTGGCATTTTTGACGGCTTCCAACAAAAAAGCCGGGCACAAACGCACCCGGCTTGATCTTTTCTGTCTCGAAAATCGCCGATTACTCAACCGTCACCGATTTCGCAAGGTTGCGGGGCTGATCGACGTCCGTGCCCTTATGGACGGCAACGTGATAGGCCAGCATCTGAACCGGGATGGTATAAAGGATCGGGGCGACGAAATCGGCGACCTTTGGCAGCTCAACCGTTGCCGATGCCATATCGCCAAGCTTGGAAAGCCCCGGTCCGTCCGAGATAAAGATCACCCGTCCACCACGTGCCGCAGCTTCCTGCATGTTTGACGCGGTTTTTTCAAACAGCTCGTCAGACGGGGCAATAACAATGATCGGAACCGACTGGTCGATCAGGGCAATCGGTCCGTGCTTCATCTCTCCTGCGGCGTAGCCTTCGGCGTGGATATAGGAAATTTCCTTGAGCTTGAGCGCCCCTTCCATCGCAATCGGATAGCCAAGCCCGCGACCGAGATACAAAACGTCTCGGGCATCGGCGATATCAAGTGCGAGCTTCTTAAGCGCCTCGTCATGATGCAGGACTTCGGCTGCATGTTTCGGCACTTCGGTCAGTGCATTGACGATGGCGGCTTCTTCGTCCTTGGCAAGGGTGCCGTTTTCACGGCCAATGGTCACGGCCAGACATGCCAGAACCGTAAGCTGCGTAGTGAATGCCTTGGTCGAGGCAACGCCGATTTCCGGGCCGGCATAGGTCAGAAGAACCACGTCACTTTCGCGTGCAATTGTGCTTTCAGGCACATTGACGATGGAAACGATTTTCTGACCTTTGGATTTCGCATAGCGAAGGGCTGCCAGGGTATCAAGCGTCTCGCCAGACTGCGAAATAAACAGGGCAACACCACCCTTTGGCAGCGGCGGACAGCGATAGCGGAACTCGGATGCCACATCAACATCAACACCCAGACCGGCATACCGTTCGATCCAGTGTTTTGCCACCAGACCAGCATAGAATGACGTGCCGCAAGCAACAATCGTCAAACGGGTCGCATCGGCAAACGAAAACGGCATATCAGGCAGCTTGATCGTCTGGGTCGCCGGGTTGATGAAGGCATGCAGGGTATCGCCAATCACGGCTGGCTGTTCGAAGATTTCCTTCTGCATGAAGTGATTGTAATTGCCCTTGCCCATCATGGCGCCAGATACGGCCGACAGCTTGGTCTCGCGGGTGACATCAACATCATTTTCGTCGCGGACCTGAACGCTGTCACGGGTCATTTCGACCCAGTCGCCTTCTTCAAGGTAAATCAGCTTGTTGGTCAGATGCGACAGTGCCATGGCATCCGATCCCAGATACATCTCGCCTTCGCCCAGACCAACCGCAAGCGGCGTTCCACGACGTGCGCCGAAGATGACATCATGATGCCCGGCAATCATGATCACCAGCGCAAAGGCACCTTCGATCCGGTGCAGGGTGGCGGCAACCGCATCACGCGGTGATTTGCCCTGATCGAGGAAATCGGACACCAGATGGACAACCACCTCGGTATCGGTTTCGGTGGCAAAGACACGGCCCTTTGCCGACAGTTCCGCCTTGATATCCTGATAGTTTTCAATGATGCCGTTATGAACAACCGCAACCTTGCCGTCAGTGTGTGGATGGGCATTGTTTTCGGTCGGCACACCATGGGTTGCCCAACGGGTGTGACCGATCCCGACATCACCGGCAAGCGGGCTTTGTTCCAGGCGGTTGGCAAGATTGATCAGCTTGCCTTCCGCACGGCGGCGTTCGATATCGCCATTGACCAGCGTTGCAATCCCGGCACTGTCATAGCCGCGATATTCAAGGCGTTTGAGGCCTTCCAGAATGCGTTCGCTGACGCTGTCCTTGCCGATAATCCCGATAATGCCGCACATTTTTGTTACGTTCCTGCTTTAAATCGCTTGTCATATCATATGCACCGGCTGCACCGGCGCACGACACATTCAAATTCTTTCTGCCGGTCTATTTCTTGCCGGTCAGGGCGCGCATCTTTTCGCGAAACTTCGCAGCCCATCCAGCCTTTTCAATCCGCTCTGCCCGGGTCAGGGTCAGGGCATCCGCCGCGACCTTGCCGGTAATCGTGCTGCCCGCGCCGACAATCGCGCCATCGCCAATTTCAACCGGCGCCACCAGGGCCGAGTTTGACCCGATAAACGCACCCGCCCCGATATCGGTATGCTGTTTCCGATAACCGTCATAATTGCACGTGATTGTCCCGGCACCGATATTGGCCTTGGCCCCGACACGAGCATCACCGATATAGCTCAGGTGATTGACCTTGGCCCCGTCTTCGACAACCGCCTTCTTGATCTCGACAAAGTTGCCAACCTTGGCCCCCGACCCGATTTCCGCCCCCGGGCGCAACCGCGCATAAGGCCCGATATCAGCAGCATCGCCCACGACACAGCTTTCAAGATGACTGAACGCCTTGATCACGACGTTATCGCCAACCGTCACCCCCGGACCGAAAACCACATTCGGCTCGACAATCACATCACGGCCAAGCTTGGTATCTGCACACAGGAAAACCGACGCCGGATCAATCAGGGTCGCCCCATCATCCATCGCGGCCTTGCGCAGGCGATCCTGCATGATGGCCTCGGCGACCGAAAGCTGCGCACGAGAATTGACACCAAGTGTTTCTTCCTCGTCGACCTCAACCGCGACACAGCGATGTCCGTTTTCACGGGCCACCGCCACCGCATCGGTCAAGTAATATTCACCCTTGGCGTTGGCGTTATCAATCGCCTCAAGGGTCGCAAGCATGTCTTCGGCGCGGAAACACATCACACCGGAATTGCAGAAATTGATCGCACGCTGATCGGCGTCACATTCCTTGTCTTCGACAATCGCCAGAAGTTCACCCGATGTTGCGTCCGTCACCAAACGGCCATAGCCGGTCGGATCTTCGGGACGGAAACCAAGTACTGCAACCGCGTGATCACCTGCTTCGCGTGCGGCTACAAGCCGCTCAAGCGTTTCAGCCGTAAAAAGCGGACTGTCGGCATAAAGAACAAGAACATTGCCCGAAAGCCCAGCCAACGCTTCGCGCGCGGCCATCACGGCATGGGCCGTTCCCAGACGGTCTGTCTGCTCGAAAGTCGGATGCGGGGCGACCGTTTCGACCAGTTTGGGCATGTCCGGCCCGACCACAACCATGGTCTTACCGGCATTGAGCTTTGCCGCCGTATCAATCACGTGATTGACCATCGGTTTGCCGGCAACCTTGTGCATGACTTTGGGCAATGCGCTTTTCATGCGCGTTCCCATACCGGCGGCCAGAACGACAACACTTAACTCAAGTGACATTTATCAATCCGCTTGCTGCATTTTTGGTGCAGCATCCCCTTTTCGTGCTGCGCGCAGATCGCTTGTGACTGCACGGCTATCTGATTTGCAGCAAGTCTTAGAACATATTCCATCCGGGCAAAAGCCCATAAAGAATCACGTTTTGTTACCGCCTGTTAGCGGATGTTACCGTTTGTTAATGGCACCAACTCGGTTAAGGTCCTCTGAATCTGTCGCCACAAATTCATCCCCTCGTATCGGAGCCCCAATCCAATGGCAAAATTCATTATGTTTGATCTCGACGGAACCCTGA
The DNA here is from genome assembly GCF_037029325.1 of Thalassospira sp. CH_XMU1420-2. Taxonomy (NCBI): domain Bacteria; kingdom Pseudomonadati; phylum Pseudomonadota; class Alphaproteobacteria; order Rhodospirillales; family Thalassospiraceae; genus Thalassospira; species Thalassospira sp. CH_XMU1420-2. Next base: position 101,804 of record NZ_JAYMEG010000007.1, on the reverse strand, counting down.
TTGACGGGGTCGATGATCTTTTGGTTGCAATGAATGGACTGCTTGATGCCCACGGGCTTGATGCACTTGGCCGTCACGATCTTGAAGCGATGCTTGGTGATGGCACATGGATGCTGACCAAGCGCGCCTTTGCCGCACGTGGTCAAACGCCGGATGACGCGACACTTGATGAACTCAATATCGACTTCAACAACCGCTATGTTGAAACCGATTACGCCTATACCCGTCTTTACGAAAATGCCCAAACCGTGCTGCGCCAACTCAAAGCGGATGGCTGGACCATCGCGCTGGCATCCAACAAGCCCGAAGGCCCGTGCAAGGCGATCCTGGCCAAACTTGGCGTCGCCGATCTGTTTACGGTCATCGCCGGTGGCAATTCATTTGAAGTCAAAAAGCCCGACGGTCGCTTTCTTGAATTTGTGCTGGATCAGCTTGGCTTTGATAAATCAACCGACACCGCCATCATGGTCGGCGACCATGCCAACGACGTCAACGCCGCCCGCGCGGCTGATATCCATGCCATCGCCGTTGCCTTCGAAGTTGATGCCACCCGTGCGAATTCACTGGGTGCCGATGCGGTGGTTACGGCTTATGAAAATCTGCCCAGCGCCATCACGTCCATCACCGGGCTTCAAGTTGCCTGAAACACCCAAGCATCAAGCTTCTTGGAGCATCCCCCATGCATTCATCCCAGCGCGTCGGGCGTTTCTGTCTGCTGATCTGTGCGGTGTTGGCATTTTCCCCGGCCGCACTTGCCCAGAAGCCTGATCAGGGACATGCGGACGCGGACGGACTTCTGCTGGACGAGGCATCCAGTCGCCAGGGGAAAGTTCCGGATCAAACCCTCACGGTCGCCCACACCCCGTACCAATGGGAACTTCGCACCAGACACGGCACGCAAACCCTGTTCATTCGCGACCGGAATACTGGCGATGCAATTGCCGAGGAACTTGGTTGTTTCATGTGCGAAGGCGACGACGACAATTGCAATCAGGACGGCATCTTTGTCCTGACGCAAGCCGGTATAAAAGACACAACCGCCTTCCTGCTGGTGTGTCATCAAGGTGCACATTCACAACGCGCCCGACTGATTGCCCCGGCACAGCAATCCACCCCCGTCATTGATGTGACCGGTGCCTATTTCGTGGATTGGGAACTTGTCGACGGCACGCTCCTGATCACCCATGACGGTGAAGCGCCCAACAGCATCATCTGGCTACAGCCGTGAAAGAACCACCCTCAGGCCGTCACCACCCTGAGTGGAATAAAGAGTGAATTTGAGACGAAGAGCGAGAATACCGGTTGCTGCGTCCCAACAAAGCAAATTATAACTTGCAGCACCAAACCTTCTTGAACATGCCATCAAGTGAAGATTCATAATTTGATATGAGTGATATGCAAAATTTTGATTACACTGGCAAAGACAACCTCGACATCATGTCTTTTGCTAACAATTACAACAACTTTCTGACTGAACTCGTTGAGTCTCATGCTCCTAAGACCGGGACTCTTCTTGATTTTGGCGCAGGCACTGGCTTTTTTGCCAATCGTGTTGCAGGAACAGGCCGAAAGTTAGTTTGCGTGGAGCCAGATACTCTGCAAGCCGATGAAATCCGTACAAAGGGATTCGATGCATTTGCCAGCAGCGGAGACTTGGCAGATCAGAGCGTTGATTTTTCTTACAGTCTCAATGTGTTAGAACATATTGAAGATGATAGTGCGGCTATGCGTGAGATTTTCCGTGTACTCAAACCCGGGAGCTTTTGCGTAATCTATGTTCCTGCCATGCCTTGCCTATACTCGTCTATGGACGAAAAAGTTCAGCATTTTCGGCGTTACACACGTAAAGAACTTAGCGGAAAGCTCTCCAATGCGGGTTTCGACGTCATGAATTGCAGATATGCAGACATTCTTGGTGTACCTGCCACCCTGGCATACAAAGTAATCGGCAGCAAATCGGGTGACGTCTCACTCAAAGGTCTCATTGCATATGACCGTGTTGCTTTCCCAGTTAGCAAGGCCCTCGATACAATAACTCATCGCATTGCCGGTAAAAACGTTCTCGCCGTTGCCAGGAAGCCAATGTGATCAAACTTGGCGATTAAAAAATCGACAAGCCAGATACCAACCCAAACCAGCGCAAGGCTATATGGGACGATAATTGGAAGGTTATAGCGGTACAGACTTACCGATAGTGCCGCGTTAATCGATGCCATAAAGAACACCGGCAGAAAAATAAACATCCAGCGGCGCCAAAAGTCTCCTTTTGCGAACAACATAACCGCGGCAACACACGGTACCGCCAACATCGCAACGACATGACCAACAAATATACCACGCCACAACAGTAACAGCGTCACAGCAATGAATTTAATTGGCATTGCAAACACATATTCGGAAAGCAGATAAGCTCTTGCTTCCAGTATCGTCCGCCCCTCGTTGGCCATTCGATCAAGGACGTCACGGCCGTATTCATAGTAGCTACCCTCGTCCCATCCCAGCGGCACTAGAGCCTCAGCCCCAAACAGCCGCTGAGCGCCGGACAGGGGCAGATAATATATCCAACCGATTCCCCATTCCCTCCAACTCATCAAATTAAATGCAAGCCGGTGGGATAAGGATGACACCAGATAGCTTCCCTGGCTCATTGCAAATGTATCGAGCACAAAGACGCTTCGCAAAAACATCGGCAACAAAACGCTTGTGAATGCCAGTAGAAATACCGTAGTTGCTTTGGCAGCAACACGCCCGTTTTTCTTGTAAAGAAAGACAGAAACAACCGGAAAAACCGCCAAACCCATCGGTAACAAAAGCCATGCAGGCTTTACAAGCACGAGAAGCCCGCTGCAGACACCAGCCATTGCCCATCTGAAGATTTTTTCCGGGTTGTCATAGGCATAAGCCCATGCTGCCATAAACAAGCCTCCAAGCATTAAATACCCCGGCTCGCTCAATGGCGAAGAGGCATACAAATACGTGTCGTTAAATGCCAATGATGCGACAAGGCAGAGCCAAGCTGCAATAATATTCCGGCCAAAGAAAATCCAACCAACAAATAGTACACACAAATGAAAGATCACGGTTTCTGTGGAATAAATGGCCTTGAGAGACCAAAGCTTCTTTCCACAAACCTCATCAACAGCGCCAATTGCAATACAAACGAGGTCACGATAGGTCTCGTCATTCAAGAAAGCAGCAAGGGCTATCTCTAATGCTGTAAAGACACCGCCTGCATAAAAACCGGGTGTTGGCACATGATCTACCCGATATCGTTCTGGCGAAAGAACCCCGTGCTGATAAACGTTCAAACCAGCTGATGCATAACGCGGTGAATCCGGTTGAATATTCGCCCCTGAGCCTAAAATCCTGCCTCCGACGATCAACAGCAGACACCCGAGAAGCAACATATTTACTGCAAGCTTAAACATAGCACTGTGACTGTTTCGCTAATCTACAAACCTTTGAGTTACTTCTATAGCGTCAGGGACACCTGCTGTCTGCGAAAACCGTCCTGTCCTAAAAATAAACCGGTCAGCAAATAAACTGCTAACCGGTTCAGTGCGCGCCGGGTGTAATTCATCCAGACCCTCAACGAGAGCACTTCAACTAATCGGCACCAAGTTTCAATCAATGACTGTCTTTGGGGATTTCCTTGCCACGATGACCGACAAGGAAGTCGAAGTCGGCACCGCGGTCGGCACCGATGACCGACTTGTAATACAGTGATGCATAGCCGCTTTGGGGAACCGGAATGGTGTTTTTCCATTCCTTAAGGCGCTTGGCCAGTTCTTCGTCACTGATATCAAGATGCAGACGGCGGTTCGGCACATCCAGTTCGATCATGTCGCCATTCTGCACGACAGCAAGCGGCCCGCCTGCTGCGGCCTCGGGCGAGGTATGTAGGACCACAGTGCCATAGGCCGTACCGCTCATCCGCGCATCAGAGATACGCACCATATCGGTAATGCCCTTGCGCAGCACTTTGGGCGGAAGGCCCATATTGCCGACTTCGGCCATGCCCGGATAGCCTTTCGGGCCGCAATTTTTCAGAACCATGACGCAAGTTTCATCGATATCAAGGTTCTCGTCATAGATCTTGGCCTTGTAATCATCGATGTCTTCAAACACCACCGCACGCCCACGATGGGTCAGAAGCGCCGGCGTTGCCGCGGACGGTTTAAGCACAGCCCCATTTGGGGCAAGGTTGCCCTTGACCACGGCAATACCACCGCTTTCGGTCAGCGCCTTATCAAACGGGCGGATCACATCATCGTTCCAGTTACGGACATCCTTGACCTGATCCCACATGGTTTCGCCCGACACCGTCAGGGCATCATTGTGAAGCATCCCCGCCTCGCCCAAGGCCTTGATCACAACCGGCAAACCACCGGCATAGAAGAATTCCTCCATCAGGTATTTGCCCGATGGCTGAAGGTTCACAATGGTTGGGATATCACGGCCAAGGCGATCCCAGTCATCAAGGGTAAGGTCAATGCCGACACGTCCGGCAATGGCGAGCAAATGAATCACCGCATTGGTTGATCCGCCAATCGCGCCATTGACACGAATGGCGTTTTCAAACGCTTCCTTGGTCATGACGTCCGACGGTTTAAGATCATCCTTGACCATCTGAACGATGCGACGTCCTGTGATATGCGCCATCACGCGACGGCGGCTGTCGACTGCCGGAATGGCCGCATTCCCCGAAAGCGCCATGCCAAGGGCCTCGGCCATGCTGGCCATGGTCGATGCCGTTCCCATGGTGTTGCACGATCCCGGTGAACGCGACATGGCGATTTCGGCTTCAAGGAAGTCTTCGGTGCTAATCTTGCCGGCCTTGCGGTCCTCGGACAGTTGCCAAAGCGACGTCCCCGAACCGATATCCTGACCGCGCCATTTGCCATTCAGCATCGGCCCACCGGTCACAACAATCGCCGGGATATCAACACTGGCCGCCCCCATCAGAAGCGACGGCGTCGTCTTGTCACAGCCAACCATCAGAACCACACCGTCAAGCGGCGTGCCACGCAGGGCTTCCTCGACATCCATGGCCGCAAGGTTACGGAACATCATTGCCGTCGGACGCAGCGTGCTTTCACCGGCTGAAAATACCGGGAATTCAAGCGGCAAGCCGCCTGCTTCGTAAATGCCATGTTTGACCCTTTCGGCAAGATCGCGCAGATGGGCATTGCACGGGGTCAGTTGTGACCAGGTATTGCAAATCCCGATGACCGGGCGACCATCAAACAGGTCCGAGGGCAGACCCTGGTTCTTCATCCAGCTGCGGTGATAGATATTGTCCTTGCTGGTTCCGCCGAACCAACCTTCTTGTGACCGCAAAACGCGCGGCCATGGTGCCGGTTTGAACTTCGTCATGCCCGAATTCCTTTTTGACTTATTATCGAGACGGGTCCGAAAACATGCGGCCGGGAAAACCGCATCGGGGACAAAGAACGACACATTCTGGCAACCAGCCGGCCTTGCTGGCAGATATGATCCAGAAATATGCCGTTCCGCGTCATCGTATTGTTAGGCCTTGTTCTTGTTGTAGACATCAAAGATCACAGCGGCGAGAAGCACCAGCCCCTTGATCACCTGTTGCCAGTCAATACCGACACCGATGATCGACATGCCGTTATTCATGACACCCATGATCAGTGCACCAACCACAGCCCCGATCACCTTGCCAACACCGCCCGACATTGACGCGCCACCAATAAAGACCGCGGCAATAACATCAAGCTCGAATGCAAGACCGGCTTTCGGTGTTGCCGTATTCAGGCGCGCGGCAAAGACCAGCCCGGCAAGGGCGGCCAGCATGCCCATATTGGCAAAGGTAAAGAAGGTCAGGCGTTTGGTATTGATACCCGAAAGCTTTGCCGCCTTTTCATTGCCACCCAGCGCATAGATGCGACGCCCCAGGGTCGTTGAATTGGTGATAAAGGTGAAAATCGCGATCAGAAGCGCCATGATGATCAGAATGTTGGGCAAACCGCGATAGGTCGACAGCAGATAGGTAACAAACAGGATGGCCAAACCCGCAACCGCATGTTTGACAACAAAGAATGCCATCGGTTCATCCACCGCAGCAAACTTTGCCTGTTTGGCACGTGCACGCAGACCAAGGATCGGTAACAACGCCGCCAGCACCACACCGATGGTCATCGAAAACACGTTAAAGCGGCCTTCGATAAACCCGTCAAAAATATCAGGCAGGAAGCCCGAAGACATTGCCTGGAATTCGGACGGGAACGGACCGACCGAGGCCCCGCCCAGCAGGGCCAGTGTCAGGCCCTTGAATACCAGCATCCCGGCAAGCGTAACGATAAAGGACGGGATGCGCCAATAGGCCACCCAATAGCCTTGGGCGGCACCAATGATCGCCCCAACCACCAGACAGGCCGGAATGACAAAGGCCGTCGGCAGGTCCCAGTTCACAATCATCACTGCGGCAAGTGCGCCGACAAAGCCGACAACCGAGCCAACCGAAAGGTCAATATGCCCGCCGACAATCACCAGCAACATGCCAACAGCCATGATGATGATATAGCTGTTTTGCAGGAACAGGTTGGTCAGGTTGACCGGTTTGAGCATGATGCCGTCGGTCAGAACCTGGAAGAAGGCAAGAATGGCAACCAGCGCAACAACCATTCCATATTCGCGAATATGGGTGCGCAAATAGTAGCCGATTGATTTGTTATCCGTATCCGTCATTGTCCGTTCCTCACGCTTTCAGGATCATGCGCATGATTGCTTCCTGGCTTGCATCCTTTGCTGCAAGCTGCCCTTTGATCTCACCTTCGTTCATCACATAGATGCGATCGCACATGCCCAGAAGCTCCGGCATTTCCGACGAGATCATGATGACCCCCTTACCGTCGGCTGCCAGCTGGTTGATAATCGTATAAATTTCGTATTTCGCACCGACATCGATGCCGCGCGTCGGTTCGTCCAGAATCAGGACTTCGGGGGCGGCAAACAGCCATTTTGACAAAACGACCTTCTGCTGGTTCCCGCCAGAAAGATTGACGACCTTCTGCCCGACATTCGGCGTGCGAATATTGATTTTCTTGCGGTAATCCTCGGCAACGGATCGTTCGGCCCCGTCATTGAGCACCCCCCGTTCCGACACCCCGCCCAGATTGGCCAGCGTGATGTTGGTGGTGATGCTTTCATAAAGGATAAGACCCATTTCCTTGCGGTCTTCGGTCACATAAGCAAGCCCCGATGCAATCGCCTTTTCAACGGTCGATACATCAACTGGTTTGCCCTTGATCAGAACGTCGCCCGAAATGTCGGTACCATAGGATTTGCCAAAGATGCTCATGGCAAGTTCGGTACGCCCTGCCCCCATCAGCCCGGCAATCCCGACAACCTCGCCTGCGGCAACGTCAATGCTGACATTATCGACGACCTTGCGTTCGGGATGCAGCGGATGGGTTGCCGACCAGTTGCGGACCTCCATCAGTTTTTCCGTGCTGATATTTGGCGTCCGTTCGGGATAGCGGTGCGCCATATCACGGCCCACCATGTCCTTGACGATATCGTCTTCGGTAATGGTGCCGGCCCGCGCATCAAGGGTTGAAATCGATTTGCCATCGCGAATGATCGTGATGCGGTCGGCAACGCGATTGATCTCATTCAGCTTGTGCGAAATCAGGATCGATGTGATGCCCTGCGCCTTGAATTCCAGCAACAGGTCGAGAAGCTTCTGGCTGTCATTTTCCTGCAAGCTGGCGGTCGGCTCGTCAAGGATCAGAAGCTTGACCTTTTTGGACAGCGCCTTGGCAATTTCAACCAGCTGCTGTTTGCCAACACCGATATTGGTGACCAGCGTTGCCGGATTTTCCTTAAGCCCGACCTTGGCAAGAAGTTCGCCCGTGCGCGCAAAGGTCGCAGGCCAGTTGACCACGCCATTTTCGGCAATTTCATTGCCCAGAAAGATGTTTTCGGCAATCGACAGCAACGGCACAAGTGCCAGTTCCTGGTGAATGATGATGATGCCGCGCTCTTCGCTGTCGCGGATATCCTTGAATGCCTGCACGTCGCCATCATAAAGAATGTCGCCTTCATAAGTCCCATGCGGATAAACCCCGCTCAGAACCTTCATCAGGGTCGATTTACCCGCGCCGTTTTCGCCGCAAAGCGCGTGGATTTCACCACGTTCAACCTTGATGCTGACATCATCCAGCGCCTTCACACCCGGAAAGGTCTTGGTGATGTTCTTCATTTCCAGGATGGTATCCATCCGGTCCTCCCACTGCTGTCACGGGACTGACAGCACCTTTATCTACTTGGTCTTTGTTGTCCTGGATTTCAGGAAAAATCCCGGGCCCTTTCAAAGGCCAGCCTTATGGGCAATCGTTCATTGAAACCGGCCGCCTGGCCACCTTGCAAAGACAGTCTTTCAGACGATGGAACCCGGCGGGATGCCATCGGCACCACACCGGGTTCGACCGAGATTTGCAGACTTATTTTACTTCGTCTTCGGTGTAATAGCCCGAACCAACCAGGATTTCTTTCCAGTTGGACTTGTCGACCATCACCGGCTCAAGCAGATAGGAAGGAACAACCTTGACGCCGTTGTCATAGGTTTTGGTGTCATTGATGGTCGGCTCACGACCGGCAAGAACATCATCAACCATCGAAACGGTCACACGTGCAAGTTCGCGGGTATCCTTGAAAATGGTGGAATACTGTTCGCCTGCCAGGATCGATTTGACCGACGGCAGTTCGGCATCCTGACCGGAAACAACCGGCATTTTCATATCGCCCGAACCGTAACCGACACCTTTGAGCGACGACAGAATACCGATCGACAGACCATCATAGGGCGACAGAACGCCATCAATCTGTTCATCGGTGTAATAAGCCGACAAAAGGTTATCCATGCGGGCCTGTGCAACCGCACCGTCCCAGCGCAGGGTGCCGACCTTGTCCATGCCCATCTGGCCGGATTTGATCACGATATCGCCGCTGTCGATCAGCGGCTGAAGAACCGACATCGCACCGTTATAGAAGAAGTAGGCATTGTTATCATCGGGCGATCCGCCGAACAGTTCGACATTATAGGGCGGCTCACCCGCAGCGGCCAGACCATCGACCAGCGAGGTTGCCTGCTGAACGCCGACCTTGAAGTTGTCAAACGTGGAATAGTAATCGACATTCGCACTTTCGCGGATCAGACGGTCATAGGCAAAGACCTTGATCCCTGCTGCTTTGGCATTTTCCAGCGCATTCGAAAGAGTGGTACCGTCAATCGCCGCAATCACCAGAACATCAACGCCTTTGACGATCATGTTTTCGATCTGGGAAAGCTGGTTCGGAATATCGTCTTCGGCATATTGAAGGTCGGTTTTATAGCCAGCTGCTTCAAACTGTTCGACCATGGAATTGCCATCAGAAATCCAGCGTGCCGAAGATTTGGTCGGCATTGCGATCCCGACATAGCCTTTGTCAGCAGCATGTGCATAGCCGCCGGAAATCATCGGGCTCATCATTGCGGCCGCGCCAAAGGCGACCCCTGCCATTACGGCACTGAGACGTTTCATTGCTATCCTCCCTACAAGACACAGCATATCAGCCATTTTTTTGTGCCCGACTTTCCCAGGCAGATTTCGCCCGAATATGTCGTGTCTTTGTTTTCAATTGATAATGCATCCCATTTCCCAAAGGACACGGCGACATTATTCAGACCCTCAACATAACAATCAAATAAGTAATTTCGAAACTTGCATATCAAAATTGATATACTAAAATCCCGGCACAGAGGGGGCGCATCATGACCGAGTTTCGCAATAACCAGCCGCTAAGTTCTGCCAAATCCCTGCTTTTCAGGTCCGGGAACCTGTTTCAGCGTGGCCTGAAACTCAGCCACCTGCGCATGATCGTCGCGATGGAGGAAACCGGACAAATCAGTCTGGCCGCCGACATGCTCAAAACATCCCAGCCCGCGGCATCACGGTTGCTGTCGGAAATGGAAACCATCCTTGAAGCCCGGCTGTGCGTGCGCAGCCCGCGGGGCATTGAAATGACCAATGCGGGGCGTGCACTTGCGCGGCGTGCGCGCAGCATGCTGATTGAAATCCGCGAAGCCGAACGTGAAATCGAAGACATCAAACATGGCGGCGGCACGGTTTTTGTCGGGGCGGTGACAGCCGCGGCTGTCGATCTGGTTGTGCCCGCCATTCGCAGTGTCCAGTCGGTCAATTCCCTGTTGGAAGCCCATGTCAGCGTTGGTCCGTCAAATTTGCTGATCAAGGATCTTTTGGCGGGCGATCATGATTTTGTCATCGGGCGTGTCCCCGAAGATATGGACCCGCGCCAGTTCAATATCCGCGAAATCCGAAGCGAGAAAATCCGCCTGATGGTGCGGACCGGCCATCCGTTACTGGATGCAACAACCCCGATCACATTGGCCCGGCTTACCAAATTTGAATGGATATTGCCCCCGCCGGGCAACCTGATGCGTCGCACGATCGAGGATGTGTTTATTTCGCGCCATCTGCCACTGCCTCATTCAAGTCTGAACTCGGCATCATTGCTTGTGACGCTTGCGACCCTTGCCGATACGGATGCCATTGCACCGATGGCCGAAGAAGTCACAAGCCTGCTTTCAAGCGGCGGCCTGATTACCGAATTGCCATTTGACGGCATGATCGAAATCAAACCCTATAGCCTGATCACCGCGCGCGGGCACCGGTTATCCCCGTCGGCCCAGCTTGTTTCCGATCATGTGCTGGCCCGGATCGAAAAACCGAACAGTTAAACCAATATTGTCACCCGACCCAACCAGCGCGATATATCAACACGGCGATTGTGGTTAATGGCTGTGCGGATGTGTCAAAGTCGCGTAAACTCCTGTCACACAACAAGATAAGTTCTGATCGAGAAGCATAGATGCTGCGCATTACACGAAATCCCGGGTCCCTGATCGCAATCTGCGCTGCACTTGTTGCATCGCCGGTTCTGGCATCAGGCAATGAGGAGCCGCAATCAGACGGTCCGGCCTTTGCCCTGATGGATTTGCGCGGCACAACGGCGTGGGCGATCAGCACCTATCAGTGGCTTGAGCCGAGCGAGGATGCACTTGATGCCGTGATCAGTTCGGTGGGCAATGGCCCAATGCGGCTTGATCTTGTCATGGACAATATTGTCCCGTCCTATTGTGAAATGCGCCCCGATCCGCAAATCTGCGACGGGCCGGGAAATCCGGTTTCCTGGCTTGAATATGTTCCGCAAACCATCTGCATGGAAATTCCGTCACCGGTTCGCGCCCGTCACCGGGGGATACTGGCAAACGCCAGCCAGCTCTGTCTTGAACCGACCAGCAACCTTGCCTTTCCCAAGGACTGGCCGGAAGGCTCATCCTGGTCACAAATCCATCTGCATCAAACCGTGACCCCGACAAAAGTCACCGCCGATCAGGATACGGCAACAATCGAACTTGTGGTTTCTGATGCGATTGCCACCCGTCTGGCGACCCTGTCCGAACAGGGATACGGCCCGGTTCAGATCGGCTGGGATCAGGCAACATTGCGCAAGACCCTTGGTCCGCAACTTGATCAGTTCATTGCCGGTGACGATGAAAACTGCACCTTCCTTCAGCGCAATCTTGATCCGTCGGGGCTCGGCTATCTGGTGCTTGATGGCAAGCTCGCGCGTGTTTCGCTTTATGCGGATGAATATGATGTGGCCACCAGTCTGGTGCGCACGGCCCAGGGCATTTCACTGGGATCGACCCGCGAAGACGTTCATGCCGCCTTTGGCAATGCCGAACTGGTCGAGGAAGAACACGAATATCTGGGTGCGGATGCGCGCTATATCACCTGGTGGACCGATGCAGCAAAATCACGGGGCATCCGGTTTGAATTCAACGAAGACGGGGTTGTAACCGCAATCCATGCCGGGAACGAAGCCATCACCCTGGTCGAAGGCTGCTCCTGACTTTTTCAAAGGCGGCACTGGCCAACTGCCCGCAGACCCGTCATTGTTTCCCCACCCCTAATTCATTGAAAGATCGACGCTTTTCCTTTGGCGTTGACAAGCATCCCCAACGCCTTCAAAAGCGCATTCCGCACGGCTCCTGTGCGGATCAAAAACCAACAACAATATTGCCATCACCTCGCCGCAAAGCATGACCAAAAGGCCTGCTCGCGGAGACAAACAAGAATGCAAACGCCTATAACGTCCAACCTTGTTGTCATTACCGGCGGCCCCGGTTCTGGCAAGTCCACCCTGATCGAATATCTTCATGCACAGGGCTATGATATCTGCCCTGATGTGGCGCGCCCGCTGATTGCCGAACAGCGCGAACGCGGCGGCAATGCCGTGCCCGGCGAAGATGATGATGCCTTTGCCGGATTGATGACCCGGCGGGCCATTCGCGCCTGGCAGAACGGCATGGAATGCCACCCGCGCACCGTTTTCTGTGACGGCGCACTTCCCGATATTCTGGCCCATCGTCGGCTGGCAAAACTGCCCGATGATGCCGCCCTGATGCGGACGATCAAGATGTATCGCTATCGGCGCTGCGTCTTTGTCCTGCCGCCATGGTCGGAAATTTATCATACCGATGAAATCCGGACACAGGACTTCGCCAGAAGCGTCAAAACATATGTCCGCCTGTGCCAGGCCTATATCGAATGCGGTCATGAACTGATCGAAATTCGCAAAGGCCCGGTTCAACAGCGCGCCGCCCAAATTCTGTCCCGACTGAAACTCTAAGCGATATCTGATGACCAAATCCCGCCTTTGCCCTGCCCTGACCATCAACCACATCCCTGCTATCATCGGCATGACCGCAATGATCGCAACCACCCTGCTCGCCCCAATGGCACAGGCTGCATGCTATGACTGGCCTTTGCGGGAATATCGCGGTGAATTTGCCTATGACGGTGACACCATCTATGTCGCCATTCCGGGTCTTCCGGGCGAAATTGCCAATATGTCGGTGCGCGTGCGCGGGGTTGATACGCCCGAAATTCGCGGCAAATGCGAAAGTGAAAAACAATTGGCCCAGCAGGCCCGCGATTATGCGCGCAAGCGCCTGAAAACCGCCAAGGCCGTTGAATTCTGCGAACCGGAATGGGGACGCTATGGCGGGCGCGTGGTGGCATCGGTCCGCATTGATGGCAGCCCGCTTGATCTTGAACTGATCGATAACGGACTTGCCCGCCCCTATGACGGCAAAACCAAACGCCAGCCATGGTGTCAGAGTTAAGTTCAATTTGGCCTGTCAGACCGTCACATTGGTGTGAAGCCACTGGACAATCGCGATAATCCGACCATCTTTGGGGACAAGAAATCAAACTTCCCGACGACCAAAGATGTGAAGTGACCGAATATGAGCAAATATCACAAAGACTCGGATGCGATTGCCGATCTGTCCCCGGAACAATATCACGTGACACAGGAAAACGGCACCGAACCGCCGTTTCGCAATGATTTCTGGGATCACAAGGAAGACGGGCTTTATGTCGATATCGTATCGGGCGAACCGCTTTTCACATCGCGCGACAAGTTTGATAGCGGCTGTGGCTGGCCCAGTTTTGTGAAACCGGTCGAAAGCGACCATATCGTCGCGCGCGAAGACAACACCCACGGCATGCGCCGCATCGAAGTCCGGTCAAAACATGGCGACAGCCATCTTGGTCATGTCTTCCCCGATGGGCCACGTGATCGTGGTGGATTGCGATATTGTATCAATTCGGCGTCGCTTCGCTTTATCGCGATCGACGATCTTGAGGCCGAAGGATATGGCGATTACCGCCATCTGTTCGAATAATCATACAAAAAGACCGGCGCAAAGCCGGTCTTTTTTATTGGTATGACAAATAGTCCGCCCGGTTAGAAATCACCCGGCGCACATTGCAGGCATGTCAGGCCCATATCGCGCCATTTATCAACAACGCGCCTGCGATCATCAACCACCAGCCACGGATTGAACCCATCGGCAATGATTTGGGCCAGAAGGTCTTCCTTGACCTCCTCATCGGTGCGGTGATCGGCATCGATGGGGCGCAGATACATGCCGTCAAACGGGATATTATGGGCACGAAGCCAGGCTTCGGACCGGTGTTGCCAGCCCGCCGGGCGGCCAGAACAGATCACGATCGCATGCCCGGAAGCATGAAGAATACGCAACAGCCGTTCGATATTTTCAATCGGTTTGGCATGGTCCATCGCATCAAAAAACGCATCCCACTGTTTTTCCACACCATGAACCAGATGCCCCAATTCATCGGCATCGAAATGCGCCAGTGTTCCATCCATGTCAAACACCACCGCATCGCGCAAATCGGCTGAATTCGGGCGGGTTTGGTGCGCATCGGCCTGTGCCATATTCACGCGGAGATCTCCTTGATCAGGGTTTCGGTCAGATTTTCATATTCCCATCCGGACTTGACCGGACGGAACAGGATCGGGGTGGCATTGGGCACACGCGGCCCGTCGGCCTCAAACCCGGTCATGTAAAGAATGCAGCGCGCCACCCCGGAATGGGCAACAATCACCGTTAGGTCATCGCTGACTTCTGCCAGTGCCTGTTGCATGGCAAATGAAACGCGCTGACACATGGCATCAAATCCTTCGCCATTGGGCGGGGTGTCAAAGCGCGGGCACAGCTCGGCAATCGGACGACCTTCAAGATCGCCCCAATGACGTTCGCGCAAACCGTCAAGCACCCTGGCCTCGTAATCAGGCAGAACAAGGTTGGCGGTTGTGCGTGCGCGGTCTTGCGGGCTGACATAAACCGCGCGCCAGCTTGCCTGTGCCATCAATGGTGCAATGGCAAGAGCCTGTTCGCGGCCGGTGTCATTGAGCGGCGGTTCATTCGATCCGGCAATGATCCCTGCGCGGTTGGCATCGGTTTCTCCGTGCCGGATGAACACAAACGGCAATTTCGGAAAATCGAACTTTTCAGCAGCATAAATCATGATCAGGCATCACCCGTTTGAACGTCGAAATGGATCGCAACCCATTACAAATAGAACCGATCAGCAAGCTGTAGCCGCCCGTCGAACCCGTCGACAAGACCAAAATCCTCGGGACAGCTGGTAAAAAGCGGCACGACCTGCATGGCGTGGCACTGATTGGCAAGCTCGATCACGTGCCCCGCCAATGGATGCACGTTCCAGCGCCGGAAATGCGCATGGCCTTTTTCAACCATCTTGCGGGCCTCAATCGGCATGAACCCGGTAAAGATCACATGCGCACTTGATCCCAGCCGTCCGGCATCACGCCATTTGTCAATCAGTTCACGCGCCTTGCCAAATGTCGCGCACGGCGCGTGACATAACAGCAATCTGGCATCCGGATTGAAATGCTTTGTCTTGTCCTTAAGCGCGCGCAAACGGCGGATCGCATCGCCATTCACATAATCCGAACCATGGGTATCAAGCACCTGCTTGACCTGCCCGTAACACCGATCATCCATCGACCAGTCGGTCAGACCGTGGTTTTCAAACAGCAAGGCCATTTCGGCGGCCCGGCCGCTGGGCGGCACGGGAAACAGGATCTGCCCGTCAAGCTTGGTCATGGTGGTCAGAAGACTGTCGATACGGACCTGCTGGCTGAGTTGTTCCATGCCATAGGATGCATCAAGCATCACCGTCGCCGCATCGGGCGGCGTGTCATACAGGAAATAATCGGACTCATGGCAGAAATCACCGGAATACAGCACCCCGCCACCCAGTTCGAAATGCAGCCACACCCCGCCAAATGAATGGCCGGTGCGCCCGGTGGTGACGGTAACCCCATCAACCTGGATTTCCCCGCATGGCGGCAATGGAATGACTTTCGCGCCCTTTGGCAAGGAACGCGCAGTGACTTCGGTGCAATAGATCGGAAGACCCGCCGCCACAATTTCCTCGGCCGCACCGATATGATCGATATGGTCATGGGTAATGAAAACGGCGTTAACTTTATTAAGCCAGGCCGGGTCAAATCCCTGATCACTTTCGGGACCAACCCCGCAATCAAGCATCCAGCGCCGGTTAAAGAATTCCAGTCGCAAACAAGCCGGGCCCTTTTCACCAAGACCCGAAAGAACACGCATCCGGGCTGACATCAGGCGACCTCACCGGCAAGGCGGTCAAAGACCCAGCCATCGGCAACCTTGAGCCCGACCGGCTCCCCGACCCGTGCCCGACGATTGGCATAGACCGGCAGGGTATGCTCATCATCGATGCGCACCGAAAGCCGGAACCGCCCGCCCAGATAAACGCAATCCTCGACCTTGCCGCGCAAGGGGGCCTCATCTTCGACCCAGACATCTTCGGGACGCAGGCAAAGGCCCGCCTGCCCATTGATATGCCCGCTACTGGCCAGTTTCGGGCATACGCGTGCGGCAATGCGGGTATCGCCAAGCTTCACCGAACATGTGCCACCATTTTCGACCTCAACCCCGGTGATCGGCAAAACCGACCCCGCCCCGACGAAGCCCGCGACCATGCGATCGGCCGGTTCGCGATACAGGGTTTCGGGGGCCGCCATCTGGCGAATATGGCCCTTGTCCATCACCGCGATCCGGTCGGCCATTGCCATGGCTTCGGCCTGATCATGGGTGACGTAAATCATCGTTGCCCCGGTACGGCGATGGAAATCAAGAAACGCCTGCTGCATGGTTTCGCGCAAATGAACATCAAGGTTCGCCAGCGGCTCATCAAGCAACACCGCACGCGGTTCCATCACCAGACAACGTGCCAGTGCCACACGTTGGCGCTGACCGCCGGAAAGTTCGGCGGGGCTGCGATCCGCAAACGGGCCAAGGGCCACGATATCAAGTGCCTCAGAGATGCGGCGATCGCGATCTGCGCGGTTCATGCCACGCACTTCAAGCGGATATCCGACATTGCGCGCAACCGACATATGCGGCCACAGGGCATAGGATTGAAACACGATACCAAGATTGCGGTCCTCGGGACTGACCATCACGCCCTTGGCCGGATCGGCAACCACCTGCCCGCCGATTGATATTTGCCCCTCGCCCGGTTCTTCAAATCCGGCCAGCAGTCTAAGCAGCGTGGTCTTGCCGCAGCCCGACGGTCCCAGCAGGGCAACAAATTCCCCATCCGAAATATCAAGCGATACCTGATTAAGCGCACGGTAATCGCCAAAGCATTTGGTAATGCGCGAAAGATTTATGTCTGCCATGGCACAACTCCCTTGGGCAAACGACGCGATGCAAGCTGAAAACAGCTCATCAACGCGATCACAACCAGCACGACCAGTACCGCCACGGCGGATGCCAGAACGGTGTCGCCACTGTCATCAAGATTGAAAATCAAAACACCCAGCGTCTCGTTGCCCGCCGACCACAAAAGGGCCGAAACAGTCAGCTCGTTAAACGCGGTCAGGAAAACCAGCAAAGCCCCGGCTGCTGCGCTTGGTGCTGCCAAGGGCAACAACACATCGCGCAAGCGACGGCCAAGTCCGGCACCGCAGGCTTGCGCTGCTTCTTCAAGGGCCGGGTCAAGCTGGGTGAAACTGTTCATCACCGGGCGCAACGCAATCACAAGAAAGCGCGCCAGATAAGCGATGAAAATAATGCCAAGCGTGCCATACAGGCTGATTTCGATCACCGGGATCTTGATGAACAGCAGGATGCAAGCAATCGCCAGAACCACACCGGGCAACGCATAGGGCACTTCGATCAGAAGATTGATCAGCTTGGTCAGTTTCGACGGTTTGCGCACCATCACATAGGCCAGCGGCAAGCACACCAGAACAAGCATCACCGCCGCACCCACCGACAACAGGAAACTGTTATGGAATGCGCGGATGGTTGATGGCTGCACAAACAGCACCTGGTTAAAGGCATCAAAGCTGAAATTGGTGAAATCAAGCTTCACGCCAAAGGCCGGCACCAGTGAGGTTGCAATCAACGCCATCAACGGCACGACAAGAATGGCAATCAGAACCGCCCACAGGATGGTTTCAACCAACGAACGGCGCGCCCCCAGACGGATATCAAGCGGACGTCCGACCATCCCCATCAAACGGTAATCGCGGTTGGCAAGCAGCCGGTGGTGAATGGCCACACCGCAAATGGCAATCGCGCCAATCAGCATGGCAAGAACCGATACCTCGCCCAGAACCGACGGGCCGAACCCGGCCAGTTTCTGATAGATCAGGGTCGGCAATGTCGGATAATTGGCCGGAATGCCCAGCATCGCCGGAATGCCAAAATTGCCAAGTGCGGTGACAAAGGCCATCGCCGTTCCGGCAATCAGCCCGGGGCTGGTCAATGGCAGGATGATCTGCCACCACAAACGCCCGCCGCGCGCACCGGCAAGCCGGGCGGCTTCGATCTGTTCACGCGGGATCATGCGCAGATTGGCGCGAAGGGTCAGAAACACGATCGATGCGTGCTGGATACCCAGCAAAAGCGCGATCCCCTCGGCGGAATAAAGCGGCTGTGGCGATCCCATGGGGGGTGCCATGCCAAAGGCGTTTAAAAGCGCACTGCTCGGCCCGGTCAGTTGCACCCAGCTAAGGGCGGTGATCTGTGGCGGGATCATCATCGGGATCATGAAACAAAAGACCAGTGCGGCCTTCGCGCGCACATCGGTCAGCGCGACCAGAAAGGCAAATGCCCCCCCGATCAAAAGCGAAATGATCGTTCCAAGCCCTGCGGTATAAAGGCTATTGGCGGTTGCCTGCCATGTTGCGCCCGATCCCAGAACATCGCGGAAATAATCAAGCGACGGCACGCCACCGACAAACACGCCTTCAAACGCCAGGCGGACAATCGGCAGAATGGAAATCACGAATACCGGCAACAGCAACCAGTAAAGCAACCGGTCCGAAGACCGGTTGCCTGTGGATCTGGTCATGATGCCAGGCAGAGCGCCGCGAAGGCGACCTGTTGCCTGCATTACTCAGCCCCGAAGATATCAGCGAATTTCTTTTTATTCGCTTCGGCCTGTTCAAGGGCGATGGCCGGGTTGAAGTCCATCAGTTTGATGTCCTTACGCGCCGGGAAACCTTCCGGCAGGGCCATGTCGTTACGGGCCGGGATATAACCCATATCAAGAACAAGTTTCTGACCGGCATCGGACAGAACGAAATCAACGAACTTGTGCGCGGCATCAACGTTTTTGGCGTCTTTCATGATCGCGACCGGCTCAGTCACATAGGTGACACCTTCTTTCGGGAAGACGAAATCAACCGGCGACCCTTTGGCTTTGCCACGGATGGCAAGGAAATCAACAACCACGCCGTACGGTTTTTCACCTGATGCAACCGCCTTGAAGACGCCACCGTTACCGCCCTGTGCGCGGGCTTCGTTGGCGGCCAGTGCCTGATAGTAATCCCAGCCCAGATCCTTGTTCTCGGTCAGGGTCGAAAGATGGATCAGGGCCGCACCGGAATAAAGCGGGCTTGGCATGACGATCTGGTTTTTCGCCGATGCATCCGAAAGATCCTTCCACGAGCTCGGTGCCTTGGCTGCGGTATTGTAAACGATACCGGTGGTGATCAGCTTGGTGGAATAGTAATAACCTTCGGCATCATAAAGCGCGTCTTCATAGGATTTGGCTTCGGCCGATTTATATGCCTGAAGCAGACCTTCCTGTTTCATGCCTTCCAGCGTTACCGTATCGGCAATCAGAAGAACGTCCGGGCGCGGGTCGCCAGCAGCGATCTCGGCGCGCAGTTTCGCCATCAGTTTGGTGGTGCCGTCACGGACCCACTCAACTTCGATATCCGGGTTGGCAGCCATAAAGGCATCAACAGTGGTCTGGGCATCCTGGTTGGGCTGGCTGGTATAGACAACAAGCTTTTCAGCAGCCTGGCCAACAACCGGCAGCATCATCGCCGCAGTCGCGACAGCAGCAAGAAGAACGTTACGCATGATCGGCATCCCTTGATCGAAAATAAGGTTTCGTTCGAAAACATTTCGATCCGGAAGCTATATGGATTTCGATAACAGTTGTGTGACAACACCAAGAATTAAATGTTTCAACAGGCAAACCGGGCTTTCCAGTTACAATCAGGCCTGTCTATACTCCGCACACAAACGAAACCATGACTTTCGAACGAAAGAATAAGCCGTGTCTGAAACGCCCGATCCCGTCCCGCTTGACCGCCGCCGTGACCGCATTGTCGCCCTTGTGAAATCCTGTGGTTTTATGGCGGTCGAAGAATTGGCGCGCCGCTTTAATGTGTCTGTCCAGACCATCCGCACCGATCTGCGCGATCTTCAGGAACAGGGACGTGTGTTTCGCCGTCACGGATTGGCGGGCCCCGCCCCCGACCCGGATAATGCGGCCTATGAAAAACGCGAAGTCTGGAACAGGTCGGGCAAAATGGCGATTGCCGCCAAGGTCGCCGAACTGATCCCGGAGGGCTGTACGATTGCGATTGGCACCGGCACCACCGCCGAACTCGCCGCCCAGCATTTGTCATCGCATCGCAATTTGACCGTGCTGACCAATAACCTGCATGTGGTCATGACCCTGCAAAACGCCCCCAATGTCACGTTGCGGCTTGCCGGCGGCACGGTCCGCACCCGTGATCTTGATATTATCGGGGCGGATAGCGCGGATTTCTTTGGCGGGCTTCGCGCCGATTACGGAATTGTCAGTGTCGGCGGCATGACCGACGAAGGCGATCTGCTTGATTTCAACATGGATGAAGTCCGCGCAAGACGCGCACTTGTCGGCTGCTGCGATCACGCGATCCTGATGATCGACGAGAAAAAGGTTGGCCGCAAAGCCCTTTGCCGTGACGGCCACGCCAGCGATTTTCAGACGGTACTGCTAAACAGCGCTCCCGGCGATGCCCTGCAACGCGCGTTGGTCAAGGCCCGGTGTCAGATTGTGGTAGTTGCCTGAAAACCTAGCAACAACTCATCGTCGCATCTTCCGTCACAACCAGATCCCCCTCGACATGAAGGGTGTGGTTGGGGGCAACAGCCGTCCAGCTTTCGGTTTCTGTATCAAGCGGTTCGGACACAACAATCACTTGATCGTCGCGTTTGCGCCAGTAAAGGGATGGCGGTTTGTCGTCGCTGGCATGGCGGATGGCGCAGACACTTTTGCCGTTTGACAAGCAGGCGGTGAAACGGAACGGGGCGCTTGCGCCGCGTGCCTTCATTTCATTTTCGACGACTTCGATGGTGCGGCGGATCGCACGGTGCGGGTCTTGTTTCAGACCAAGCGTCAACATCAGGCAAAAGATCAGCTCGCTATCGGTGGATCCCTGACGACCTTCGTAAAACTCGTCCTCGATCATGCTTTCAAGGGATCGGCGCACCAGCGGGTAATCGCCGATCTGGCCGTTATGCATGAAAAGATAATTGCTGTGTGCGAAGGGATGGCAATTGGTGCGGCTGGTGTGTGTGCCGGTCGAGGCGCGGACATGGGCAAAGAACAAGCCCGAACGAATATGGTGTGCCAATGCGCGCAGGTTCGGGTCATTCCAGGCCGGAAGGATTTCGCGATAAAGGCCCGGTGTCGGACGTTCATCATACCAGCCAATGCCAAAACCATCGCCGTTGGTCGGCGTTTTGGCCTGTTCGGCATGAAGGCTTTGTTCAACCAGCGAATGGCGCGGCTCAAACACCAGCTTTTCAAGATAAACCGGATCACCAACGTAACTGAGCCAACGACACATAACCTGCCCCCAAAGCATGAATTCCAACAGCACGCATCTAAGCCGCATAATTACAGTACGGTCAATGTGATATTATCTATTGCCGGTTTGATTTTAAGGCATGGCTGCGCCCGAAAGGCTTGTTGGGAAAAAGAACAATAAAGCACTTGCCAAGGCCGGTGATTGTCCGTATTTTCCGCGCCACAAAATGAATCGTGCTGGTGTAGCTCAGCTGGTAGAGCGGCGCATTCGTAATGCGTAGGTCGTAGGTTCAAATCCTATCACCAGCACCATTTTGTAAAACCCAAGACCCGCCAAGGTACAGCTTGCTGCACTTTCGGCGGGTTTTGTGTTTTCCGGGCTGTGAAAAGCTTGCGACATTCGTGAATTTTCGCGGTCTTTTACAGACGGGATTTGCGCCTCAAAGCCCCGTATCGCCCCATTGTACAGAGGCAATATTTTCACATTCCCGCCCTTTGAACGTCTGAATGCACGGAACCGTTTAAATCCTTGTGGTCAATTCGGCCGCCATTTCGGCCGCAAAATCCACCACAAGGGCAACACTGGGGAATGCATGCATGACAGACAGTGACGCGCCCAAACCAGATCCGGCCAAATCCGCATCAAGCCCGTCTGATGGCAGCAGCAACCTGCACGAAGCAGGCCCCGCCACGGCAGAAAAAGGCTTAAAAGAGCCCACTGAGGCCTCTTTTGCGGCCCAGCCCGGCCCATTGAACGAGCCGCAGGCCGCACTCGATATCATGACCGCCCTTTGTCAGGAATTCGGCCTGATCGCCAGCCCCCCGGTCAACAGTCCCGGCGGATCATCGCGGCCAGCCAACCCGAAAAGTGGCCAAATCAGCGAACCCGGTGAAACCGCCTTTGAAATCATCCAGCGTTTTCTGTTCGACGGCCCGGGCACGCCCCGTTCAGGCGCGCCAAAACCGAATTTCAACAGCGCCATACCCGATCCGACCCACGTCATCGCCCAAGCCGCACAAAGCCCCCGGACGACCGGCAGAACAGGAAACAGCGAGGCCTCCGCAATGAGCAGCTCCTTCTTTGACAACACAACTTCTTCTGAAAGCACCTCGCAAGCGCAGTGGGGGGTCACCATCATCAATAAGGATGGGAGCAAAACCGATCTTCAGGGGGCCGTAATCGCCGATGACATGTTCAGAACCGCCATGCCCAGTCTGCACGGGAATGCCAGCAGCGATGCCGACACCCCGGACTGGACCATCACAATGGCACAGGGATACCCGATGTCATCGGGCCGCACGACCGCCCAGACCGCGATCGGTGCACGGTTGATTGCCGATGAAAGCCCCGAAAGCCTCAAAAGCTGGAAATTGCATGTCGGCCCGTCTGCCGATGCGCAATCCGAACTGTCGGTCTCGGTACCGACATCGGTGCCTTCACAATTGCGCGCGCTTTTGTTTGACAGCTCCGCACAGGATGACACCCTGCCACAAACATCTGAAGTCCCGGTCTATAGCGGCGGCCCCTATGCCCTGCATCTCGAACAGGCCGTCGGTTCAATTCCCGGTGATGCCGCCCCCAACCTTGCGCTGATCCGGTTGATCTTTGCCGACCGTGCGCCGATCCCGGTGCAGTTTGAATATACCGGAACCTTGCCAAGCCCGATTGTCGGGGGAAACATCCTGGCCGGGCCGAACTATACCATTCCGTTCTGGGTCCAGATCACCCCGCCCAGCGAAGGCGACAAGGGCGCAAGCCTTGTCACCCTTTTGCGTTATGACCAGGAAACAAGTTTCAATGTCACCGCACAGCTTCTGACCGATACGCGCAGCTGCACGCCGACCGCCATCCTGACATGCGCGGCACAAAGCGACAATGCCGCCTGCAAGGCTGCAAGCATGGTGTCTAACAGCAATGGACGCCTTGAAACCAGCCTGACCGGTGTTGCCACAAGCCCGACCGAGGATGATCTGGCGACGTATGGCTTTGTTCTGCCGTCAAGCACCGATGACACCGCACCGGCAAAACCGGCCTCCGCCAAAACCGGCGGGACCAAAGCCGGCGGCGCAAGCCCCGATGGATCTACCGATCAGGATGCCCCGGCATCCGGTGAGGATACCGGATCGGACGGTTCGGCATCGACCAAGGGGTCGTCGCGCACCACCAAAGGCAGCACCCCGAACAATTCCACCAAGGGAGGCACCTGATGTCTGGTCAGGCGCATAAGGATGTTACCACCGCCAGCGATCGCAAGGATGCTGTGCGCAAGGCATTCAATCAGGAATATCTGGCCACCCAGAAAGCCATGACCCAGGCCGCCGAGCGCGCCCGCGAGCAGGTCCTTGATCAGCGATACACGATTTCCAATCACGCCGAACAGGTCAAATCGGGCGTGACCGCCCCGCTGCCCCCGCGTCCGGGCAGTGGGCACCCAACAGGTTATCCAGCACAAGGTGCTCCGCAAATGACATCATCGGCAAACCACCATGGCGATCAGCAAATCATGTTCGATATCGCCACGGAAATTCGCAACATCATCACACGCGAAATCGATCTCAGGATGCAGTTGCTTTCCGACAAGGTCGAAACGGCACTTGCCAATGCTTTTCCCGCACAGGATTCAAACGAGCCGGCGCCACCGGCCGGGGACAAGGAAAGCCCCAGGAATTCACAGCCTGCAAAAACAGGTTGATCCGGCACAGGTCGGGAACCGCCATGGGCATCTGCCCATCGCATCCTGACCGAACCGGCACGCGTACGGATCAAAGCAAAGATCCCGAAAAACAACAGCACAGTCAGAAAAACTACGTGCACAACTACTCTCTTGGCCCGAATGAAGCAGGCTGTGAAGATACGCGCCGTGATACAACTTAAAATTGTGTAATAACTTTTATTCACAATCACTTAGAAATCACGTCATAATAAACGTCGCACAACTTAATCAGCCTATGGTTGCAATCTATCAACTGGAGGGGTCCATAGTGCAGAACGAAAAAAACAACCAACAGGAAGAGGCTGGCCTGACAGAGGCCGAGCTGCATTTCGTTCAAAGCCTTGATCAAACTCTTAGCCAGGCGATGGAAGATGGCGATAACGTCACTTCCATCTGGTCGCGATTGAAACCCGACCAGCGTGCCCGCATTGCCGAAGATTATCTTAGCAGGCTTGCGGTTACCGACGCGTTGCTTGGCACAACCAGCGAAGCCGGAATCCGAAATCCGGCCCCGCCCGACCGCAACCTTTCAGACAGTTCAGGCACCCCTTCCCTGGCACTGGATGCGGCGTCAATCATTCAGCACGCAGCCCACATTTCCTCTGATCTTGCGGCCCCGTCCGAACGGCCGGGGGAAAACCGGTCCGACCTTTCAAACGGCCAAACCCCGCCCCGACAATCGCACAATGCCCAGTCCGATGCGCCCCAACCAGCAGCATCCGCCCCGGCCACCAATCGATACACCCCGCCACCGGGCTATCCGGCGGACTTCAATCCGCTTGCCGGTTTCCCGGGGCTCGAACCATCCCGCAACGGCCCGCGCCCGGAAGATATTATCGCAGGCGCCCTGCCGGGTTTTGGCAACACTTCCGGCCTGTCCCCGATGGATGTCTTGCACGGCATTTTACCGACATCCCCGGAAAGCACGGATCTGCGCCAGCCGGTTCCGGGCATGCGCGATATGCCGCAAGCCCCGGACACCCCGACCTATCCCCCTGCCCAAGACATCCCGTCAGAAGATACCGGCAACGCCGCCTGGCCCAATCCGACCCGTGCGCATGAAACCGCACTTGATCCGCAAACAGGCCCCGCGGCACCAAATTTCTGGCCGCTGTGGATCGATCAGCAAGACAGTCTTTTGAAGCAATGTCTGAAACTGATGTCCGGCAATATGGATGACGCCCAGGACGCCCTGTCCGAGGCAATGGTCAAGGCATCGACAAAATTCGAAGATTCCATGGACGAAATCCGCAACCATCGCGCATGGCTGTCGCGTATTGTCCATAACGCCTGCATCGATCTGCATCGTCAGAACCGGCGCAAGGCGGAATATCGCGAAGAAACCCACGGCAGTGCCGATACCCCGGCATCCCCGATGACCGCCCCGGTCATTCCAAGCCCCGAAGAATCATTCCTTGCTGGCGAACAGCTTGACCAGCTTGAAACAGCCTTGATGGCAATGCAGGAAAAACTGCGCAAACCGCTTTTGATGCGGTGCGTCCAGGATCGCAGTTACGACGAAATTGCCGAGGCATTGGGACTAAGCAATTGCGCCGTGCGCAAACGTGTCCAGTTGGCGCGCGAACATCTCAGAGGGGCAGGCATCCAGTAATCGGCCTGCCCGTCCTGGCCCGGACTGCGCCAACAAGGCACAGCCGGGCATCCCCTGGCATCCCCCGGGCATCCCCCGACATCCCCGGGCATCATCGAATGCAAAAAACAACAGATAAAATGAAAAGACGCGTCACAACCCAATATGGCCAACGTCTTTAGACTGAATACGGGACGGCGAAACCCCGTCAGATCACAACAGCAAGCAGCACACAGCACAAGCACACGAAGGAGACTTTACAATGGCGATTCCGACCCCGGTCAATGGTCAGATCACTGATGCAGTCACCCAGGCTAACGTGAAAGTTCTGGGCGACGCCCCGGCAATGGCAATGGGCTCGATCTTCCAGTCCCTCGCACATTCCACCGGCATTCTTTATGAAAACGCCGTCAGCGCACAGCAGCAGATCGGCATCACCTCGCAGGCCGCCACCAACCAGGGCGTCATCCAGATCTATTCGGTCGATACGATGGCAGATTCGGTTGCGACCTCCAAGATTGCCAAAAGCGATGTTCCCGACAACATGCTTTCGCTTCTGACCGCGCTTCAGGCCGTCAAAAGCTGATATCTAATCCCTGTATCCCCAAGCAGGTCTTCATTAAATCGGGCGGTTGCAACCATTAGCGACCGCCCGATTTACGTTGGGGATCCAGACAGGCCCGGCCCGTCAAGTTTTTCTGCGCTTTGCGTCACAACACCCCGCGGCCCCCGTCAAAAGTCTGACCGCAAGACATGCGGAAAGGGCCGGTTGCGAGGGTCAATTTCCTTCCGGCACTTCTTTAGGCAACCAGGAGATACACAATGGCTGATAACACTCCGGTCAATGGCATGATTACCGACTCAGTCACCCAGGCCAACGTAAAGGTTCTGGGCGATGCGCCGGCAATGGCCATGGGCTCGCTTTACCAGTCGCTGGCGCATTCTCATGGCATTCTCTACGAGAACGCCGTCAGTACCCAGCAACAGGTCGGCATCTCTTCCCAGGCAGCCACCAATCAGGGCGTCATTCAGGTTTATTCTGTCGACACCATGGCTGGTGCGGTTGCAACTTCGAAACTGGCCGCAAGCGACGTGCCCGACAACATGCTGTCGCTTTTGACGGCACTCAAAGCAACGACCGGAACATCCGTGTCGTAATTCCATATTGGTTTCGCCGCCGACCCCGCCCGGCATGCGCAAGCTTGCCGGGCTTTTTCTGTCACAAAGGCGGCGTTCGCACGTCATACCGGTAAGTACAAATTACGCCAGCCAAGGAGACGGACATGCCAGCGACACCATCTGCGCAAGACGGCGACAATTCACAGCAGACCCAAACGGCTGCTGCGGATGAACAGCATCTCTGCGCTGTTTCTGATCAGATCACGGACTGTGTCGCGCTGACCAATGTTGCAACATTGGGGGCCGGGCCGGGTTATGCCGCCCTGCAATCGATGCTTGGTCAGACCCAGTCACAGAACATTTTGATGGCGAACATGGTTTCCGCCCAAAAGCAAAACGCAATGATCGGCATGACCACCATGACCCAAAGCGTGATGCAGATGATGAATCGTCGTAACCAGTAAGGATCACCGTGATGAGCACTCCCAACGAAGTCGACGAACAGATTACCGACAGCGTCACCCAGACCAATACCTCGGTCATTGCCAATGGTCCGGCAATGGGGGCAATGCAATCCTATCTATCGCAGGCCCAGGCACAGGGCATCCTGTTTGCCAATATGGTCAATGAACAGCAACAGCTTGCCGTTGCCAGCCTTGCAACCACGATGGAGTGCGCCAAGGCCACCCTGTCCGTACAGGATAGCAAACCAAATTTTTTTACACAGGCGCTTCAGGGCAAGGGCCCGAACCCCAACAACAAAAGCTGAGTGGGGAAAGCCCGCTGCCGCCGCCTGAGCAACAGGGCGTCGCGTCCAAGAAAAGCGCGTTCTGGGATGACGAAACCGACTGGGGCGATCTTGACCGGATGTTTCTTGGCAACGGCACCCAGGACGGGGAAGACGGTTCGGACGATACAAACGAACAGTCCCAGGAGTCCGGTGAATAAAAAGAGGACGTACCATGAGTGATATCGTCAATCCGCAAATCACCGATGCCATTACCCAGACCAACGTCAAGGTTCTGGGCGAAAGCCCGGCACAGGCGGTTTCCATTGCCCTGCAATCGCATTCGCATGCAACCGGTCTTGCGATGGAAAACGCCACCCTGACCCAGGGAAACATGCAACAGGTCGTCAATACCGCCACATCGAAACTGGTGGCGCTGATTACCGCCCAGGCCGGCTAACCGACATTTCGCAAGGCTCTCTTTTAAAAAGGCTTTCGAACCCGGTCACAAAACTTCGCATTACGCGTCTAAAGATGTGCGGTCACCCGGACCGCCTTTTCGGAGGATATCATGGCTATTCCAACCCCGGTGAACGGTCAGATTACCGACGCAGTTACCCAAAGCTCGGTCAGTGTTCTTGGATCTGCACCCGCCAATGCGATGGGCTCGATCTATCAAAGTGCCGCACATTCGACTTCGATCCTGTTCCAGAATGCGGTGCAGGCCCAGCAGCAGGCATCGATCTGTTCGCAGGCCGCCACCAATCAGGGCGTGATGCAGCTTTATTCGGTCAATACCATGGCCGGCGCCCAGGCCACCGCCAAACTTGGCCGGTCTGACAACGCCGACGCCTTGTTGACTCTTCTGGTTATTTTGGCAGCAACCCGCCGCTAGGCACCTGACCAGCCCGGTCTTTCTGCGGCCAGGCAACGGTCCAAACATGAGGGCGTGAAATGGCAGACAACACCCCTGTAAATGCACAAATCACGGACGCCGTGACACAGACCAACGTCAAGGTCCTTGGCGAGGCGCCCGCACAGGCCATGGGCCTTGTGTATCAGACGATGGCCCATTCCATCAGTCTGTCGATGCAAAACGCCATGCAAACCCAGGGCGGGCTGCAACAGATTGGCAATGCCGTCACATCAAGCGCGTGTCGCATGATCCTTGACAGTACCGGCGGCGGCATGGGCGGCAAAGGTGGCGGCGGCACCTGATCGGTGCCCGCAGGATCTGATGCCCACGGTTAGTGACAACAACGGCGCATTCATTCGCCCCGCAAGAGGTTCATGATGGCAGACGACGACAACACCAATCCCGACGCATCCAAAACCACAGATGCCGACAAAAATGCCGATACCGGTCAGGACAGCCAAAAGGACGGAAATCCGCCCGCCGGCGAAAATGGCGGCGCAAAAGCCGCCGGTGATAAATCCTCAGGCGACAAATCCGCAGACGGCGGATCGGGCGATGATGGTGACAGTTCTGACAAGGGCGGCTCAGGGGGCACAAACAACACCCCACCGCTCAGCACCGCACTCAATCCCCAGATCGTTCAGGCAGTGGGCACCACAAACCATGCGGTTCTGAACGGGGCATTTCCCGGTGCAAACGGCGTTGCCTATCAGAAAGTCGCCCAAGCCGCGGCCTATGCGGTTCAGGATTCCACCGATTATTTGCGCAATATCATGTCAATGGCATCCGCCACGACCGGTGTCGCCATGCAACAGATGCTGGTCAAAAAGGAAGTGTCGCCCTATGCCGATATCATCAAGGCTGCGACACAGGCGGTAACTGATGCCCAAAAGACATTTTCCAATGTCGGTGAATCAGCAAGCAGCGTTGTGAAGGATTTCGACAGTCTTGCCTGACAACGTTCCATCCGGGGAAAAAGACAAAGGCCAGTTCATCACATTGATGTACCGGCCTTTTTCATGTTCGCATTCAGGCGGGTTTAGCCCGCGCGCATCAATTCGATCCGGTGGCAGGCTTCGGCGAAATCCGGGGCGAACAGTTTGACGCTGACACCGGTTCCTTGCAGTTCATAAGCCCCCATTTCCTGTGTCGGACAGGAAATGAACCGCGCGACGGTCTGACTGACCAGAACACGTTTGCCAAGCTGCTTGGTCAGCTGTTCGATCCGGGCGGCTTCGTTGGCGGCCTGCCCGACCACGGTGAAATCAACGCGTTCGGACACACCGACATTGCCGTAAATCACATCACCGACATGCATGCCCAGTCCGTAATCAAAGGGCGGCTTGCCTTCTTCTTCGCGCTTGGCATTCAGGCTATCGATATTGATCTGGGCTTCGGCCGCGGCATAAAGGGCCGCAAGACAGGCTGTTTCAAGATTGTTTTCATCATCGCCGATCGGGAAAATCGCCAAAGTCGCATCCCCGATATAGCGCAACACCTGCCCGCCATGTTTAAGCACCGCCCCCGCGGTTGCGGAAAAGAAATCATTCATTTCACCCAGAAAGGCATCATCGCCAACATGGGTGGCAATCGAGGTCGAATTGCGCATGTCCGAAAACCAGATCACCGCCCGGGTTTTGGTGCTGTCACCAAGTTTGATCTGACCGTTGCGCACCCGCGCACCGGCATCAGATCCCAGATAGGTTTCAAGAATGGTACTGGTTTCTTCGTGGTTGATCCGCATTTTACACGACACGGCAAAGCGGCGCTGGATACCCGACAGAATTGCCAGATCCTCGTCCGAGAAACCGCTGGGTCGACGCGTAAGGTAGGTCATGAAGATGCGGTTGCTATCAAGCGTGCTGTCGCGGTCTGTGACAAACGGGGTCATCAGTGCGTAATAGTCCGTGCCACGATTGCGGCGGAAACTTTCAAGAACCGGGAAATCGATCACCGAACTTGGCCCGATCAGATGACGGCGCATGAAGCTGACATCGTTATCCAGCATCCATTTCATCGGGCTTTCGGCCCAGTCCTGATCCTGATCGCCCACCCCCATATGGGTTGAGCGTTCGACCTGACCGCTTTCCTTGTTCCAGATATAGGAAACCCCTTCGTAAAGGGGATGAAGCGTTTTGAAAGCAACCATGACACGGTCAATCGGAATGCCCGATGCGACAAGGCGACTGACCATCCCAGCAAGAAGTTCGCTGATGTCGGTATCATCAAGCGCGCATTCCATCAGCCAGTCATTGACCGAACGCACAAAACCGCGCGCGGCCTGGGCCGAATTGGTCCCTGGCAGCGACGTCACGACCGCTGAATCCTGCTGGTTATTGTTCATTGTTCGCTCCGTCCGTTTACACGCTTATTTTTGCATCGCCAGGGTTGCACTTCATCCAAAGGCCAGATTGATCGCCAAACTGTTTGATCCGACCTGCTTGAAACCTGTCGGCCGTCAAAGCCGTGTTTTGCCCGGATGCACCGGTTTTATCGCGGGCACGAACAGCATCCTATCATCTTTTGACGGCTCTGACGTCATCTTTGCCATTGGATCAAGTGCAAACCCTACATAGAACAGCAATGCCAATTCGCAATTATTGATTTGGAAACAATCTATTTCCCGGCACACAAATGACTATTGGTCATTAAAAACGCAAGGGCAAATTGTCAAAAATTCTTAACCCTCTGAAACCGCTTGGATTACCGGCTGCCCGATCGTGATTTACACCCCGGTTTCGGTTCGGGCCGGTGGCAGATAGATACGGGCCAGAAGCCCGCCTTTTGGCGCATCTTCAAGATATATCTCCCCGCCATGGGCCCGGATCGCTGTTCGCGCGATTGCCAGACCAAGCCCGATACCGCCAGTGTCACGATTGCGTGATTCTTCAAGCCGGAAGAACGGCTCAAACACCTGTTCGCGTTTTTCGACCGGAATACCCGGCCCGTCATCGGCAATTTCAATCCATAAGCCGCCATCATCGGCATCACACACGGTCACTTCGACATGCTTGCCAAATCGCAGGGCATTGGACACCAGATTGCCAAAGGCCCGTTTGACCGATAGCGGTCGACAGGGATAAACCCGTGGTGCCCCATCCCCGACAAATGAAATCGCCCGCCCGGTTTCGGCCAGATCTTCAACCGCGGATTCCACAAGTGCGGTCATATCGATCTTGCGGGTGTCCTCGTTTGCCGTTTCCTCACGGGCAAAGGCCATCGCGGCTTCGACCATTTGCTCCATCTCATCAAGCGTTTCGATGATCCGCGCCCGGTTTTCAGGATCGTCGACGAATTCGGCCCGCAATCGAAGCGACGTGATCGGTGTACGCAAATCATGCGAAATCGCCGCAAGCATGCGTGTGCGATCCTCGACAAATCGTTTGAGACGCGCTGTCATGCGGTTGAAGGCCTTGGCCGCCCGCCGGATTTCAATCGGCCCGGTTTCAGGCACCGGTTCGGGATAATCGCCGCGCCCCACCCGATCGGCCGCACGCGCCAGAAGCGCCCAGGACCGGGAAATCCGCCGGGTGATAAAGAATGTGATCACGGCAATGACAAGGGCCGACAAGGCAACCCGCAACACATTGTCAAAAACAAACCAGGGCGGGGGCATGACCCCGCCAATCATCGCTTCAAGCCAGACTTGCGGCCGGGCGTTATCCGCACGGTTTTGTAGGGGCTCAGTTGTGGTCGGGGCATCATCAATCATACCGTCTTCCGACGTTGATCCGACCGCGGTGAAAATCGGCACGGCGATCTGCATCACCGGTGCGACATGGCAGTCAAACCGTTCCATATAGCGCAATTCCCAAGGGGCTGCGCGGTCGTCATGGAAATGATAATCGCCATTCTTGCCCGATGGGCGTGCCGGGTTCTGATCGCGTTTCTGATCAAGAAAGGCTTCCTTGGCGTTGCGCAATGTTTTGCGTTCGCGCCAGCATTCGTCTTCGGTCAGGATTTCCACCCGTGCGGGCACAGGTGCCTGCGTTCCCGAACCGGTGGCAAGGAATTCATTCAACCGGCTGGTCAGGCTGTCGGGAATGTGCCCGTCCGAGGCCACAACCCCGGTTTCCTCAACCAGCCGCAAACGGGTTTGCGGTGACTGGGCAACCCGCAGCACATCGCGCCAGTTTTCATGCGGTGTGGTGGTCAGAATGCGCGAAATTGCCGCCACACGCGACAGCGCATTGCCCCGGCGTTCCGATGCCAGCGCATCACGACGTTCATCGGCCAGCATCACGCCCAGCACGATATGGGTCAGAATGATCGCGCCCAGCAACAGACAGACAAGCTGTGCCGTCAGGCTTTGCGGCCAAAGACGTTTAAGCAGGCGGCGCTTGGTCATTTTTCGACCACCTCGCAGGTGAACATATAACCGCCACCCCAGACCGTTTTGATCAGGGTCGGATTTTTTGCATCTGCCTCGATTTTCTTGCGCAGGCGACTGACCTGATTATCGATGCTGCGATCAAACGGTACGGCTTCGCGCCCGCGCGTCAGATCCAGCAACTGATCCCGGTTAAGCACCATGTTGGGATGTTCGACAAAGGCGCACAGCAACCCGTATTCCCCGGCACTCAGCGGCAGCACCACGTCATTGGCATCGCGCAATTCGTGCCGTGTACGATCCAGAACCCAGCGGTCAAACCGTACTTCACCGCCCGGAAGCGGCCCCTTGCGCCCGACAGGAAGACTTTGCGCCCGGCGCATCACCGCCTTGATCCGGGCCAGCAATTCACGCGGATTGAACGGCTTTGCCAGATAATCATCCGCCCCCATTTCAAGCCCGATGATCCGGTCGGTTTCTTCGCCAAGGGCCGTCAACATCACCACCGGCACATCATAATTTTCACGCAGCCAGCGGCACAGGCTAAGCCCGTCTTCGCCCGGCATCATCAGATCAAGAACAATCAGATCAGGCGAAACATCATCAGCCATCATCTTGCGCAACTCGCGCCCGTCCGATGCCAGCGACACCCGGTATTCGTGCTGACGCAAATAACGCCCCAGCAAATCGCGAATATCGCGGTGGTCATCGACAACAAGAATGTGGGGCTGGTCGCTCATATACGGTCCTGTCATTGCAACGGTGTTCTCAGCTTACCTTAGCGCGTTGGCAATTGGGGCAAAAACGCCAATTTGTATCAAATTGTCGCATTTCCCGGTTTTGGCAAATCTTGCGACCAATTTGATGTTTACCGGGGATCATTTCGCGACAATCATCGGTGATAACGGACCTCAGCAAACGATCCCCCAACGACACGAGGTTTACGATGAAACGTAACAACAAACTCAAACTTGCAGCTGTCCTGATCGCATCTGGCGTGATCGCAACCCCGATTGCCGCCGCCCAGGCTGGTCAGGCTGGCCATGGTGGCCCGGGTGAATGGTCCATGTTTGGTGGTGATCATCATGGTGGCAAATTTGATGGCGACCGCGGTGATCATCGCAAAGGCGGAAAATTCGACCGCGAAAATCGCGAACGCGCAGTTCCCCTAACCCCGGCCGAGGCACGTATTCTGATTGATGCCATGCTGCTTAAAACCGGCACGATCGACCTTAAGACCGGTGATGCCCTGATGGCAGAAGAACCGGGCAAGATCGACGTCCTTGTGGTCAATGCACAAGGCGGCGTGGTCGAAGTGGTCAAGTTTGATGCCAAAACCGGGCGCATGGACCGTGATGAACGTCATGATTTGCGCAAATTGTTGCCGCGCCCGGACAAGGCCGAACGTTACAACCGCAAATTCACCGCCGATCAGATGAACCTTCTGGCCAGTGCGATGGTGATCCGGTTTGGCAATGGTGAACTGAAACTGGGCGGCCTGGCTGAAACGCCGCGCGGCACCTATACCGCGACCGTAACCAATCAGGCCGGCGACATCGTTCGTGAAATGGAACTCAGCAGCGTGACCGGCCGCCCGATCAGCTAAGCCGTACGCAGATAACGACCCCACCCCGGTCCGGGGCCTTCATTCCCAACCGATGCTCCGGACTTCCCCAGCGCCCCCAAGGTTTCCCCCTTGGGGGCGTTTCCTTTTTTACATTGATCTGTAACGGTTTTGCATTTGACCGCCATTGATAACGCCCCCATTGTTGCCAATTAGAAACTGCGCCCCGAAAGAACCACCATGACAACCACGACCCAAACAACCCAAACACCCGCCCCCGCAGCCAACCCCAAAGCCGCCCCGAGAACCGCAACACTGGAAGACATTCCCGCCCTTACGCAGCTTTGGCAGGATACCGGGCTTTATCGCCCCTATAACCCGCCGGCATGGGATGTGCGATTTGCGATCGAGGCAACGGACGCGACACTTTTCGTCTGGGAAGATAACAGCAATAACATCATCGGTTCGGTAATGGCCGGTCATGATGGTCATCGTGGCTGGGTATATTATCTGGCGGTTGCCCCGTCCGTTCAGAAATCGGGACTTGGCCGCAAATTGATGGATATCGGCGAAGGCTGGTTGCGCGATCAGGACGTCTGGCGCATGCAATTGATGGTGCGTTCGGAAAACAGCAGGACACAGGATTTCTATCGCCATCTTGGCTATCGCGCGCTTGATGTCACGGTGATGCAAAAGGACATCGACACCCCGCCGATCGAACGCCCGGAACTGTAACCGGGCGGTTTGACCCGACCAAACCGTGATCAGAATGTTTCAGGCAATGTGACTGTTGGCGGTGATTGCCCATCATCGCCAGCAACCTTGTGCCCGTCGAGCCCCGAAATCGTGACATGGGCGATGCGGCATGCCCGCTGAAACAGCCGGTTGATCCGTTCAACCAGTGCGACATTGATGCGATAACACCGGATATCGACATCGCGCGGCCCGATCGCGTCACTGATCCGGTGCAATGTCACTTCCATCTTTGCGCCAAATTCCTGATCACGGGCCAAAACCGCCCTTGCGGTTTCCATATCATCCCCCGAATAGGCAGTCAGCGCCTGTTTCAGACAGTTTTCGGCAATTTCAAACAGTTCCGTGATCTGGGCGCGGCGTTCTTCGGACGGGATCTGGCGCAAATCCATCAGTTCGGACACCAGTTCGACCATTTCCTCGGCGACAAGATCGCCAACCGCTTCAAGATGGTTACTGACTTCAAGCTCGTTCTGAAGCCGATCAAGTTCACCGGGCAAAAGTTCGGATCGGCGCATTTTGCTGGCAAACAGGGCAATCGCGTCCTGCAGGCTGTCCACCCCGTCATCAAGTTCGGCAATTCTTTGCAATTTCCTGCTGGTCGGCTTGCGCATGTTTTCGCGCCCGCGGCGCACCACATCGGTCACGATGTCGCCCATATGGATGACCTCGTTGCGCAATAGTGCAATCGCGGCGGCCGGTGTATTGGTGACTTCTGCCATCAGATATTTCGGGCTGGGATCAAGAGGCGGATCAATCACCGTTTCCGGTGGCACGATCTTTTCGATCAGACGGGCGATCCATGGCACAAAGGCGATCATAAGGATCACATTGGCGATATTGAAAATGCTGTGCGCATTGGCGATTTCGCGTGCGATATCGGTTTGCCCGCCATTGGTCGCAAATGAAATATCCGTCACAAATTCGGACAATTGCCCAATAAACGGCAGCCACAAGAAAACACCGCCGACATTGAACAGAACATGGCCGATGGCGGTACGCAGGGCATCGCGCCCCTTGCCGATTGTCACCAGAAGTGCCGTGACACAGGTGCCGATATTCGCCCCGAAAATAAGGGCAATGCCGCCATCAAGTGTCACAAGCCCCTGCCCGGCAAGAACGATGATAATGCCGGTCGTCGCCGCACTGGATTGAACAAGGGCGGTAAAGAACGCCGCGACAATGATTGCCAGAACCGGGTTTTGCATCTCGGCCATCAGATCGATGAAGGGCGGATAGGTGCGAAGCGGTTCCATCGCATCGCTCATCATGCCCATGCCGAAAAACAGCATCCCGGTGCCAAGGATCGCCTTGCCCGCCATCGCAACGCGTTTGCGGGTTGCCATCATGGTCAGTCCAAACCCGATGGCCATCACCAGCGGCGCAATCGCATCAACCCGAAAGGCAATGATCTGCGCGGTCAGGGTACTGCCGACATTGGCCCCCATGATCACGGCAATCGACTGGGCAAAGGGCATCAGGCCCGCGGACACAAAGCCCACCACCAGAACCGTGGTCACACTTGACGACTGAACAAGACCGGTAACCAGTGCGCCCGAAAGCACCGCCATAAAGCGGTTGCGCGTCATTTTCGACAGGATAAATCGCAACCGCGCCCCGGCAAGGGTCTTGAGCGCGCTTGCCAGATGGTCCATCCCGTACAGAAAAAGTGCCAGACCGCCAACCAGCCCGACCATCATCGCCCCGGTTTCAAGCGGCACAAAATCGTCTGCGGCCTTTGCAACCGGAATGGTCAAAAGAAGCAGGATCGCACTTGCGATAACGGGTTTGAACAATGCTGTCATCAGGGGACCGGTCAGGGTAATCGGTTGAAAACAAACCGACCATACAGCAGATTATTCACACTGTCAGGTGCCAGCACGACCAGTGAAGACATGCCCAACGCCATGTGCACGCACCGCCCCGAACAAAGGAAAACCATGCGCAATATCGGTCCGACATCGTCACGTGAATTGCGCGAAATCGGGATTGAAAACCGCGATCAGCTTATGGCGACCGGTATCGTCGAAGTCACGCGCCGCCTGTTGTTTCGCTTTGGCGGTGAAAGGAAAATCAGCCTGAACTACCTTTATGCGCTTGAAGGTGCGATCCATGACCGGGACTGGCGCGATATCACGCCTGCCCGCAAACAGGAACTGCGCGCATTGCTCGACACATTGCGTGAAGAACTGTCAAACGCGCAGTCCTGATATCCGCCTTCGAACCCGGCCTATTCGGCTGCGACCGACCTGGGATCGGCGTCGATCTGTGCCAGGCGATTTTCAAGCGCGGCAATCTGTTCGGAGGACAGACGCAAACCAAGCTTTGACCGCCGCCAGATCAGGTCATCGATCTTGCGCACCCATTCATGATCAATCAGATAGCGCAATTCGGCTTCATACAGGTCATGGCCGTAACAGACACCAAGATCATCGATCTTTGTCGCAGTTCCGATGATCATGTCGATGCGCGTGCCATATGCGCGCAGCAGGCGCTTTAACAGGCGGTGATCGATCCAGTCATATCGATTGGCATAATGGGCAAATGCATCATCAAAGGAAGCATTGGGGAAATCCCCGCCCGGAAGCGGTTCTTTGGCCGTCCAGGGCGCATCGCGGGTGCCAAGCTGACGGGTAATGATCTGAAGCGCATGTTCGGCAAGCTTGCGATAGGTGGTAATTTTACCGCCAAAAACATGCAAGGCCGGGGCCGCACCACTATCGGCTTCGAGTTTCAGGGTATAGTCACGCGACACCTTGGACGCGTTTTCACTTTCGCCATTGCCGGCATAAAGCGGCCTTACCCCGGAATAGGTCCAGACAACATCGTCGGATGCCACCTGCTTTTTGAAATAACCGCTGGCCAGTTTGCACAGATAATCGATTTCGTTCTGATCAATTTTGACCTTGGCCGGATCGCCGGTGAAATCAACATCGGTGGTGCCAATCAGGGTAAAGTCATCCTGATAGGGAATGGCAAAGACAATGCGCCCGTCGCCATTCTGGAAAATATAGCAATAATCATGATCAAACAGCTTGGGCACCACAATGTGACTGCCCTTGACCAAGCGGATATTGGCGCTGGTTTTTGATTGCACCACACCATTGTCCGGATTGATCAGATCGGCACACCACGGGCCCGCCGCATTGACCAGCATCCGCCCGGAAACCTGGCGTTCCTGACCGCTTTGCTGATCACGCAGGGAAACCTGCCAGTGCCCGTCGATCTGTTTTGCGCCGACACATTCGGTCCGCGTCAGGATATCAGCCCCGCAATTTTTGGCATCAATGGCATTGAGAACCACCAGACGCGCATCATCAACCCAGCAATCGGAATAGACAAAGCCCTTGGTCATCCCGTCCCGCAGCGGCGCACCGGAAACGTGATTGGCAAATGAAATGCCTTCGGATGCCGGAAGCTTTTTACGGCCGCCAAGATGGTCATACAGGAACAAGCCAAGGCGGATCATCCAGGCCGGACGCAAATCATCGCGATGAGGCAGAACAAAGCGCAACGGCCAGATGATATGCGGTGCATTACCAAGCAGCACTTCACGTTCGGTCAACGCCTCGCGCACCAGACGGAATTCATAATGTTCGAGATAGCGCAACCCGCCATGGATCAGCTTGGTGCTGGCCGATGATGTTGCACTGGCAAGATCATCCTTTTCACACAGCAAAACCTTAAGCCCGCGCCCCGCCGCATCGCGCGCAATACCGGCACCATTGATGCCGCCACCAACAATGATCAGATCGTAATGTGCAGTCTCAGCCATGCGGGGCCTCTTTCAGCAAAAAGGAATCTCTTTCCCGCTAAAATATTTCATTTTCGAAAATTTTCAAGTTTCGAATTGTGACATTTATTCGACGCAGCCATGTCCGAGAAACATGCCACCGCCACATTGGGCCGGATAGCCAGCGCAAAATGATCAAAAGTTCATTTTTGAAACAAATTGAAAAACCCCGCCTGAAATTCAGGCGGGGCGCTCATCAAAGATTGGATACGGGATGCGGAAATTGATCGTTCGATCAGGCCAACCAGCGTTTCTGCCAGTCAGACAGCATGGAAATCGTCCAAAGCTGATGGCCCCAGTTGCGCTTGCCGCTCATATGTTCCTGCTGCAATTTTTCGATCTGGCGACGATCAAGGCCGAAATCGTTATAAAGTGCGTCATTGGCCAAAAGATCGCCCATCCATTCGCGCAACGGCCCGCGAAGCCACTGTGCCAGCGGCACACCAAAACCGGTTTTCGGCCGGTCGATCATTTCGCGCGGCACATATTTATACAGGATCTGACGCAAGGCATGCTTGCCCACCGATCCGTTCATTTTAAGCCGTGCGGGCAAACGCCAGCCAAATTCGATCACGCGATGATCGATAAACGGTACGCGGACCTCAAGCGAATTGGCCATTGATGCCCGGTCTACCTTGGTCAGGACATCATCGACCATATACATCATCGTATCCATGACCTGCATGGACGAGACATAATCAAGATTGCGGTTGCGACAGAACTTTTCGCCCGGCACGCGGAATTTCTTGCGGGTGGAACGGCTGCCCAGAAGTTTGTCGGTATCAAACAATGACAACAGCGCATGATAGCGATCAATATCATCACGGATCGCCAGAAGCGGTGCCGCCTTGTGGATTTTATCGCCAATCGCGCTGGTCGAAAGCTTGCCGGGCACCAACCCGACCAGATTGTCCCACTGTTCGGGCGACAGCATGGTCAGCCCGCGCGACACCAGCGACGCCCCGAACGGAATACTGCCCGCCGCCGCACTAAGCTGCTTGGCCCAAAGATAGCGCGTATAACCGCCAAATGTTTCATCGCCGCCATCACCCGACAGGGCAACCGTGACTTCCTTGCGCGTCAGGGCCGAAATCAGATAGGTCGGGATCGCCGAACTGTCAAAGAACGGCTCGTCATAGGTTTCCGAAAGTTTCGGCACCAGATCCAGCGCATCCTGGGGCGTGACGTAAAGTTCCGTGTGATCGGTCTTGAGATGGCGCGCCACTTCCCCGGCAAAGGCCGCCTCGTTAAAGGCTTCGTCCTCGAACCCGACCGAAAATGTTTTGACCGGCCGATCCGAGACCGACTGCATCAGGGCAACGATGGTCGATGAGTCAATCCCGCCAGACAAAAACGCGCCAAGCGGCACATCGGCCACCATGCGACGCTGAACCGCATCGCGCAGCAAATCTTCAAGTGCATCGATCGCACTTTGATCATCGCCGCTCCAGGCGTGCTTTTGTCCGTTCAGAACGGCGTCTTCGACCGACCAATAGGCAAATTCGGTTGCCTGATCATGCGATGACACTTCCAGAATGTGACCGGGTTTGAGCATCTTGGCATGCGAATAGATCGAAAGCCCCGATGGCACATAGCCAAACCGCAAATAGGCTTCCAACCCCGAACGATTGACTTCGCGTGAAATCGCATTGCCCGCCAGAAGCGCCTTTACCTCGGACGCAAAACCGATATTGCCTTCATAGCGCGACCAGTAAAGCGGCTTGATGCCAAGCCGGTCGCGCACAAGGGTCAGCTTTTTGGTCTGCTTGTCCCAAAGTGCGATGGCAAACATGCCAATCAGGCGTTTGACCGTATCGCGCACCCCCCAATGGGCAATGCATTCAAGGATGACTTCGGTATCGGAATGCCCGCGCCAGGCGACTTGGATATTGGCAGCGGCAAGTTTTTCACGCAGTTCGGGCGCGTTATAAATTTCGCCGTTATAGACCATGACATAACGGCCATTGGCCGAATGCATCGGCTGTTTGCCGGCATCGGAAAGATCAATGATTGCAAGACGGCGCTGCCCCAGGGCCAGCCCGTTTTCCTGATCAACCCAGACATCGCCGCCATCGGGACCACGATGATGCAACGCAGTGTTCATGCGCGATACAGCATCGCCCAATCCGCTTGCGTCACTCTGTCCAGACAGCCATAAACCGGCAATTCCACACATAAAACAATCCTGTAAAACCCTGCCGATACTTAAAACAATAACGGCCCATTCTACAATCAAAACATTTGGATATTGACCGGAAATGATCGGTCAAAACCGTTTTTGCCATTGCCTCCTATTCCACAGGGTGAAAACGGCAAAACAGACTGTGCAATGACGACGCAGAGTTATGATATCGTCACCGGACCTACAACCAATAATATACTGCCATCCAAACGCACGCGGTCACGTCGACATAGAATTGAAGCCTGAAAAACAAGATGACCCGGCAGAGATAGCAGATCATGGAGTAACGTCCGGATGAACGCTTCGAAGAAACAGGTGTCGCTTTCACTTGGCCAACGACAGATCATCAGTTATGTCGCGATCCTTGCACTTATGAGTATCCTGACAACGATTTCCGTCGTTCTTGTAAATCAGATCAACACATCCTTCACCCAGATCACCGACATCAACGGGGTCAAGCAACGCTACGCCATCAATCTGGGCGGCAGTGTGCAGGACCGCGCCATTGCCGTGCGCGACATGGCACTGGTCGCAAGCCAGGATGAGGTTGACGCCACAGTCGCCATCATCAATGAACAGGCCGCCATTTACGCCGAGGCCGCCCAGGGCATGGCCGAAATCCTTTCTGCCGAACAAACATCATCGGATGAGGAACAGCAGCTTTTTGCTGAAATTCAGGCGATTGAAGAACGCGCAGCCCCCATCATCGAAAAGGTCGTCGGCCTTCGCAAGGCAGGTGAATTTTCATC
Source organism: Thalassospira sp. CH_XMU1420-2 (assembly GCF_037029325.1). NCBI lineage: Bacteria > Pseudomonadati > Pseudomonadota > Alphaproteobacteria > Rhodospirillales > Thalassospiraceae > Thalassospira > Thalassospira sp. CH_XMU1420-2. Next base: position 59,788 of record NZ_JAYMEG010000007.1, on the reverse strand, counting down.
GACAATCAACCTGATCAACGCAGAAGCCGCACCGGCCTTTGCCGACTGGCGCGCCAGCATCGATGCACTGATCGAACATGAAGAAGCCAAAAGCCAGTTGATTTCCGTATCGGCCAGAACCGTCGCCAGCAACTTTTCGATTGTCATGATCGGCATGCTGGTGGCCTCGCTTGCGATCAGTATCGTTTTGATCATCTGGAACATCCGGGCCATTGCCCCGCTTCGCGGACTGACCACCGGGATGCTTGAAATTGCCGAGGGCAAGCTTGACACCGCCATCCCGGAAATCACCCGGCGCGATGAAGTCGGCGATATCGTCACAGCCGTCAAGGTATTCCAGAAAAACGCGATCGAACGTCGCGAAATGCGCGCCAAGGAGGCCGAACTTCAACGCGCCCAGGCACAACGTTCCGAACTTATGGAAAAGCTGACCAAGAACTTTGAAAACACGACCGGCGATCTGTTGGCTGATGTTGGAATGGCCCTTGAAAAGCTGCGCAATTCTGCTTCCACACTTGGCCGCACCGCGGAAACAAGCAAGGCACGCGCAAGTGATGCTGCATCTGTCGTATCGGAAGTCGCCCATAATGCGGAATCTGTTGCGTCTGCTGCCGAGGAACTTACCGCATCGGTATATGAGGTCAGCCAGCGCATCGCCCAGTCGCGTGAAACCATGTCGCGGGCTCAAAACGAAGCCAACAGCACCAATGAAAAAATGTCTGTCCTGGAAACATCGGCTGACAAGATTGGCGAAGTCGTCAAACTGATCACTGATATTGCCGGACAGACCAATTTGCTTGCACTGAACGCCACCATCGAAGCCGCACGTGCCGGTGATGCCGGCAAGGGCTTTGCCGTTGTCGCCAACGAGGTCAAAAACCTTGCGTCACAGACCGCACGCGCAACCGATGAAATCTCCGAACAGATCGCCACGGTCCAATCGGAAACCCGTGATGCGGTTGCCGCCATCCGCGAAATTGTCGAAACCATTGGCGTGATCAATGACGACACGGCCGGCATTGCCGATTCAATCAATCAGCAAAGCAACACAACGACTGAAATTTCGTCGAAAATCTCAAACGTTGCGCAAAACACCCGCGATGTTGCCAGCAACATTCAACAGGCAATGGACGCCGCCGATGAAACCGATGCGGCTTCCGGTGATGTCAGGGCCGCCACCGCAAGCATGGAAGAACGCGCGCAAAAGCTCGATCACTCCGTGAAGCAGTTCTTGCGTGATATTGCCTGACATCATTGGGGACACTGAAAGCGAACGGTCAGGACATCAGGGCATCACGCCCTATCCTGACCGTTCTATTCCCAGTCGCGCCATGCGGCGATAAAGCGTGTTGCGCCCGATGCCAAGGGCCTTGGCCGTGTTGCTGATATGCCAGTGATGACTTTCCAGAAGCTGGCGCAAGGCCCCCTGTTCGGCCTGCTCGATACTGTCGCGGGCCGACAATACGGGTTTTACGACCTCAACCCGGAAATCATCGGGCAAATGATCACGTTCAATAACGCCATGGTCGGCAAAGACGCTGGCATATTGCAATACATTGATCAGTTCGCGCACATTGCCCGGCCATCGATGACGGGTCAGAAGATCAATCACCGCGTCAGAACACTGCACATAATCGTTCGACAACCCGGCCAGCAACCGCCCGATCAAATCAACAAGATCACTGCGTTCACGTAACGGCGGCACGGCCAGACGCGCCCCCTTGATCCGATAGAGCAAATCTTCGCGGAATTTCCCGTCCGCCACCGCTTGGTTCAAATCGACATTGCTGGCACAGATCAGACGGAAATCAACTGCTACCGACTTGGTACTGCCAAGCGGTTCGACCGTGCGGCTTTCAAGAACCCGCAATAACCGCCCCTGTGCAGAAAGCGGCATATCACCGATTTCATCAAGGAACAAAGTCCCGCCATTGGCTTCGCGGATGCGCCCGCCAAACCCGTCGCGCGCCGCCCCGGTAAAGGCCCCGCCCGCATGACCAAACAGTTCGTTTTCAATCAATCCTTCGGGCAGTGCGGCACAATTGATGGCGACAAAATTTCTGGATTTTCCAAGGGTTGCTTCATGGATATGGCGCGCCAGATATTCCTTGCCGCTGCCGGTTTCGCCCGACATCAGGATATTGATATCGCGCGCATGAAGGCGCACACCGATATCGTAAATCCGGCGCAGGGCAGGATCGCGATCGGCAATTTGTGCGGCCGGTTTTGCTGCCTTTGGCGCCCTTGTCGTGATCGGGGTCGATCGCCCGACATAGCGACGGCGCATCCGTTCGGGCATGGTGACAGACCCGAACAAAACCCCGCCCCCGGAAATATTCAACGCGGTCGCCGGGGCCGCCCCCTGATCCTGATTGGCAAATTTCGACAACAGGTCATCCACATCCATTTCAAACATCTGCGCAATGTCTGTGGAATTGTTTGCTGCCGCCAGAATACGGCGTGCGGTTGATGTCGCACCGCTGATCGTGCCATCGGGTGCGATCGATATCATCGCGTCACGGGTTGATCCGACATGGCGTGCTTCTGGATGAAGATGCAGGATCACGTCACCTGCCCGTTCATCAAAAAACAGGATACGTTCAAGCGCATCGGCATAATCGGCCACCATGCCGCGCACGCGCAGGCAATCGGTGCGTTTGATATCATCGCGTACTGCCGACACATCAAGAACCGAACAGACCTTGCCATCCGGGTCAAAAACCGGGGCAGCCGTGCAGGTCAGCACCGAATGCTGGGACAGGAAATGCTCGTCCTTGTGGATGGTGATCGGGCGGCCTTCGACGATACAGGTGCCGATACCGTTCGTGCCTTCGCGTTCCTCGCTCCAGACTGCACCGGGCAAAAGCCCGTTGGTCCGAAAGGACGGCAACAGCGAATGGGCGGCAACACTGTCAAGGATCACGCCGCTATTATCGGTCAAAAATACCGCATAGCCCGACGCATCGATCTTGCGATACAGCGTGCGCACCAGATCATGGGCATGATGATAAAGCCGCCCGTTGCGATCACGCAGTTGCCGGGTCTGGCTTTCGGATATGACTTCGGGACGGCGCAAGGTGTCATGAGCCAGCCCGAACCGTTGTTCACACCGTTGCCAGCTTTCAAGCACCGCACGATTTTGCGCACCACCGCTGAGTTGCAGTGCCGCTTCTATCCGTCCGCCGGGAATGTTTCCTGACATAGACGCTATCTCCCTTGTGTCGGTGTTTTGTCCGGAATTTTCCGGTCGCGCAGCTTTTGCTGCATCCGATCACAGGGGCAATCCTACCATATGGCGGGGCCCCTACGCCAAACAGTTTCGCTGGAAAAATCCCCCGCAATCAGCAGTGTTCCATTTTTGGAACACTTTGCGCCACCTGTTCACGACTGTTCCGCGATCCCGCAGCCGTGCATCCCGCCCCCGGATACAGACAACCAACTGAAATAAAGCACTTTCCACAAAGTCCTGGCTGTTCGGATCAAAGTGGCACGACCTTTGCGGATAAGGCGGCGTCACAATCAAAAAGCGGGCGAAAAAATCGCCTGTCGATCTCGGAGGAACCAAAATGATCTACAAGAATCCAAATGACGCCGGCAGTCCGGTCAGCTTCAAGGGCCGTTATGAGAACTTCATTGGCGGCGAATGGGTCGCCCCGGCCAAGGGCCAGTATTTTGAAAATGTGTCGCCGGTGAATGGCAAACCGTTCTGCGAGGTCGCCCGTTCCAGCGCCGACGATATCGAAAAGGCGCTTGATGCCGCCCATGCCGCTTTCCCGGCCTGGGGCAAAACATCGGTGACCGAACGCGCCAACATGCTCAACAAAATCGCCGACCGCATGGAAGCCAATCTGGAAATGCTGGCAGTCGCCGAAACCTGGGACAATGGCAAGGCCGTGCGTGAAACGCTGGCTGCTGACATCCCGCTTGCGATTGACCATTTCCGCTATTTCGCCGGTGCCATCCGCGCACAGGAAGGATCGCTGGGCGAGATTGACGACAATACGGTCGCCTATCACTTCCACGAACCCCTTGGTGTGGTTGGTCAGATCATTCCATGGAACTTCCCGATCCTGATGGCGGTCTGGAAACTGGCCCCGGCATTGGCGGCTGGCAACTGCGTTGTCCTGAAACCCGCAGAACAGACCCCGGCATCAATCTGCGTTCTTTTGGAACTGATTTCCGATCTGATCCCGGCGGGCGTGGTCAACGTCGTTCAGGGCTTTGGTGTTGAAGCCGGCAAGCCGCTTGCGCAAAGCAACCGCGTTGCCAAGGTCGCCTTTACCGGTGAAACCACCACGGGCCGCCTGATCATGCAATATGCATCGGAAAACATCATTCCGGTGACCCTGGAGCTGGGTGGCAAATCGCCAAACATCTTCTTTGAAGACGTCATGGCCGCCGATGATGATTTCCGTCAGAAAGCCGCCGAAGGCATGGCGATGTTTGCCCTGAACCAGGGGGAAGTTTGCACCTGTCCGTCGCGCGCCATCATTCAGGAAAGCATCTATGACAAGTTCATGGATAACGTGCTTTCGCGCGTTGCCAGTATCAAACAGGGCAACCCGCTTGATACCGATACCATGATCGGTGCGCAGGCCTCGACCGAGCAGATGGAAAAGATCATGTCCTATCTCGACATCGGCAAGCAGGAAGGCGCACAGGTTCTGTGTGGTGGCGACAAGGCCGATCTTGGCGGCGATCTTGCCGGTGGTTTCTATATCCAGCCGACCATCTTCAAAGGTCATAACCGCATGCGGATTTTCCAGGAGGAAATCTTTGGCCCGGTTGTATCCGCCACCACGTTCAAGGACGAAGCCGAAGCCCTTCACATCGCCAATGACACGCTTTATGGCCTGGGTGCCGGTGTCTGGACGCGCGATGCAAACCGTTCCTACCGCTTTGGCCGGGAAATCAAGGCCGGTCGTGTCTGGACCAACTGCTATCACCTGTATCCGGCCCATGCGGCCTTTGGCGGTTACAAGCAGTCGGGCATCGGCCGTGAAAACCACAAGATGATGCTGAACCATTATCAGCAGACCAAGAACCTGCTGGTTTCGTATGATCCGAAACCGATGGGCTTCTTCTGATCGCGCAATGATCGCGGCCGGGCGCATGGCCTCCCCTGTGCGTCCGGTCATTTTTCGCGACCAAGGAGATCCCCATGACCGGATCAGAAACCATCCCCGACCGGGTTACCGCAACCGATGCGGCGATTGAACTGATCAGGAAGCTTAAATCCATCCATGGCCCGGTGATGTTTCATCAGTCGGGCGGTTGTTGTGACGGCAGTGCCCCGATGTGCTTCCCGGACGGGGAATTCAAAACCGGCGATCAGGATGTGCTTTTGGGCAAGATCGAAGACAGCCCGTTCTATATCGGACGTGCCCAGTTCGAATATTGGCAACATACCCAACTGATCATTGATGTGGTGGACGGGCGTGGCGGGATGTTTTCGCTTGAGGGGCCCGAAGGCAAACGCTTCCTGACCCGATCCAGAATATTCAGCGACGACGAATGGAAGGCCCTTAAAAAGGCCGAGGAGCAAAACCCGCTGATCTCTGAAACCTGATTTCTGTGTGTTACCCGTGGCGTTTCGCATCCGGTGTCATCCCCCATGATGCCCACTCCCCGAAACGCCGGAAGATGCTGACGGTTTTCCTACCCTTTCCGTGGCTTCTTCTTCCTTGCCCGCTGCCTTTACCCATTCAGGCAGCGGGTATTTTTTTATCCGGACGGTGGGTGGGTAAATTCTACGCCGTGCCAAGCAGCACGATCACAAAACCGCTTAGCATGCAAAGCACTGCAAGCGACATCAGGGCCGCCACCACAACCCGCCCGCCGACATGCATGACATTGCGGATATCAACACTTAATCCCAATGCCGCCATGGCAAGAATGGTCAGGAACGAAGACACGGTTTTCATGCCGCCCAGGGCAAATTCCGGTAACAGCCCGAACGAACGGGCCGTCATCATGACGATAAAGCCGATAATGAACCATGGCACGACCTGCGCAATCGGAAGACGGGTTTCACGTGCCCGCCCGCCAATCAGCGCCAGGCTGAAAATCACCGGCCCCAGCATCAAAACCCGGATCAGCTTGACCAATGTGCCGACCTGCACCGCCAAGGCCCCAGCCGGTGCGGTTGCGGCCAGAACCTGTGGCACTGCATAAACCGTCAGGCCCGAAAAAACACCATATTGGGTGGCGGATAATCCAAGCCCGGCATGCAGCATCGGCAGGATGAAAACAAACAGAACGCCAAGTATCGCGGTAAAGGAAATCGATGCCGCCACATCGTCCGACCGTGCATCAATCACCGGTGCGGTTGCGGCAATCGCCGAATTACCGCAAATCGAATTGCCACATGCCACCAGCATCGCAAGATGCCGGGTCAGTCCAAGTGCACGCCCGATATGATAGCTGACAAACAGGCTGATACAGACAACGGCAATGATTGCCGCCACCAGCCCGCCCCCGGCCGATCCGATGGCCTGCGCACTGATTGACCCGCCCAGCAATACGATGGCAATTTCAAGCACCGTCTTGCCACAAAACCGCACCCCGGCGAAATAACGCGGCGCCAGACCAAACACGGATCGCACCACCACCCCGATCAGAATGGCAAAGACCAGACTTTCCACCCAGCCCCGCCCCAGCAAAACACGTTCGGCATGCTCGACAAGCTTGGCGGCAAGCGCGACCATAAGGGTCACGGCAAGTCCGGGCAGGATCGGTTTGATGCGGGTGTTAAAAAACATGATTTTCCTGTGTTTTGATCACAGTCGGAAAATCTCACGCCAAACCATTTACTTCCATCGAATAAAAATTCATATTTTATTCGATTAAATCGAATGATTAAGGCGAGCCCCCCATCACGCGGCCCCGCCATTGCAAACAGCCCAGTGCGCGGCGCCGGACTCTGCCCCGCGTTTAAAGTCCCCCGGCATGGGCGGGAAAGACGCCAGACCACAGTGGAAGATACCAACGCCATGATGACGCTTGAACAATTGCAGATCTTTGTTGCCGTCGCCGAACGCGAACATCTGACCCGCGCGGCCGAGGCCATTGGCCTAACCCCGTCTGCGGTCAGTTCGGCAATCAAGAACCTGGAAGGTTTTTATGGCGTGGCGCTGTTTAACCGGGTTGGTCGGCGGATTGAACTGACCCAGACCGGGCGACTGTTTTTGGATGAAGCCAAATCAACACTGGCCCGTGCGCGTGCCGCCGAACTGACACTGGCCGAACTGGGTGGCATGCAACGTGGTGATTTGAACGTTTATGCCAGCCAAACCATTGCCAGTTACTGGTTGCCGCCGTTCCTGATGAAGTTTCATGACCAGTATCCCGGCATTGAAATTCACCTGACAATCGGCAACACCAAAACCGTATCGGATGCCGTGCGTGGCGGGGCCGCCGATATCGGCTTTATCGAAGGCGACATTGATGAACCCGCCCTGGCCAAGCGCGAAGTTGCCGAAGATGCGCTGGTGATTGTGGTTGGCCCCAAGCATCCCTGGGCCGATGGCAGGCCGCTGACCGCACAGGCCCTGATCACCCAGACCAACTGGATCCTGCGCGAAACCGGATCAGGTACCAGATCGGAATTCGAAAGCGCGTTGCGTGATCTTGATATTGATCCGGCGCGCCTTAAAACCGCGCTGGTCCTGCCCAGTAACGAAGCAGTCATTACCGCGGTTGAAACCGGCACGGCTGCCACCGCTGTTTCACAATTCGCGGTCAGTTCCCTGATCGCGCAGGGTCGCCTGGCGCGCGCAAGCTTCCCCATCCCGCCACGCAAATTCATGGTCCTGCGTCACAAGGAACGCAAACAGACGCAAAGTTCACTGGCGCTGGAAAAGCTGTGTCTGGATCAGGGCGGTTGATCTTCCTGGCCCAGGAATTGGAAATTTTCCAAATGTAAATTGCGAATGCGCAATGCAGCATTTCTCGCAAACTTCTATCGATTTCCTTATACAGACCGGCTCCTGATTGATGGTTTAAGCTCGTCAGGTCAATCAATGAACGGTTTCGCATTGCAGTGAAATACGGGGTCGGACAGGAAGGCTTTGCCTGATAGAAGGACCAACGCCAATGCTTGATGCAGAAATATTGGCACGCATACAGTTTGCTTTTACCGTTTCATTCCACATCATTTTCCCGTCATTCACCATCGGGCTTGCGAGCTTTTTGTTCGTGCTTGAAGCGATGTGGTTGCGCACCCGTGATGACACCTATCTGGCACTTTACAAATTCTGGCTGAAAATCTTTGCGCTGGCCTTTGGTATGGGGGTCGTGTCCGGGATTGTGATGTCCTATCAGTTTGGTACGAACTGGGGACCGTTTTCGGAATTTACCGGCGGCGTGATCGGCCCGTTGATGGCGTATGAAGTTCTAAGCGCCTTCTTCCTTGAGGCCGGCTTCCTTGGCATCATGCTGTTTGGCTTAAACCGGGTCGGGCCAAAGCTTCATTTTCTTGCCACCACCATGGTTGCGGTTGGCACCCTGTTTTCGGCCTTCTGGATTTTGTCGGCCAATAGCTGGATGCAAACACCTGATGGCTATGTGATTGAAAATGGTCGTGCGGTTGTCACAAGCTGGATCGATGCGATTTTCAATCCAAGTTTCCCCTATCGTCTGGTTCATATGGTGCTGGCCGCCTATCTGACCACCGCCTTTGTCGTGGGTGCCGTCGGGGCGCTGCATTTGTTGCGCGATCGGGAAAACCGCGCGGCCCGCATCATGTTTTCCATGGCCATGTGGATGGCAGCCATTGTCGCCCCGATCCAGATCGTCGCAGGTGACATGCACGGGCTTAATACGCTTGAACATCAACCGGCCAAGGTTGCCGCGATGGAAGGCCATTTTGAAACCCGCGACGGCGCACCGCTGATCCTGTTTGGCCTGCCCGACATGAAGGCCGAGGAAACAAAATACGCGATAGAAATCCCCAAGCTGGGCTCGATGATCCTGACCCATGACTGGGATGGAAAGATCACGGGGCTTAAGGATTTCGCACCGGAAGACCGCCCCAATGCCCCGATCGTTTTCTGGACATTCCGGATCATGGTCGGCATCGGGGTCTTGATGGCCTTGCTTGGCATCGCAAGCCTGATCGCCCGGTTCCGGCACAAGCTTTATGACTGCAAGCATTTGCATCGCTTTGCACTGGTCATGGGACCAAGCGGCTTTGTCGCCATTCTGGCAGGCTGGTTCACCACCGAAGTCGGGCGGCAGCCATGGGTGGTTTATGGATTGATGCGCACATCCGAAGCCGGATCACCCGTAACCGCCACGGCAATTGCCGGATCACTAATCGCCTTTGTTGTCGTTTATTCCATCGTGTTCGGGGTTGGCACGGCCTATATCCTGCGCGCCATGAACCATGATCCGCGGAACTCCCATGTGCCGACTGGTGAATTCCTTCGTGCCGGGGGCCGTCAATTGGCCGCGCATAACAATCCGCAGGCAGGAGAATGATCATGGATTATCAACTGATCTGGGTTCTTTTGATCGCGGTTGCGGTTTTCGCCTATGTCACGCTCGACGGTTTTGATCTTGGGATCGGCATTCTGTTTCCGTTCATCAAGGACCCGGTCAAACGCGGTCGCATGATGAATACGGTCGCCCCGATCTGGGATGGCAATGAGACCTGGCTGGTGCTGGGGGGCGGCGGGCTTTATGCCGCCTTCCCCAAGGCCTATTCACTGCTGATGACGGCCTTTTACATTCCGGTGTTTGTCATGCTGCTTGCCCTTGTTTTTCGGGGTGTGGCGTTTGAATTCCGGTTCAAAAGCAAGAACCATCAGAAACATTGGGATATCGCCTTTTCGGCCGGGTCAATCATTGCAAGCGCCATGCAGGGTGCGATGCTGGGCGGCTTTATCGAGGGCATTGCCGTTGAAAATGGCCGCTTTGTCGGCGGGGCGTTTGACTGGCTCAGTCCGTTTTCGATCTTTTGCGCCACGGCGGTTGTTGTCGGCTATGCCCTGCTTGGTACCGGCTGGCTGATCATGAAGATGGAAGGCGATTTTCAGGGCAATCTGCGCCGTCTTGCCAAACCGGCCGTGATCTGGATGGCGGCAAACCTTGCTGTAGTGTCGCTGATGACCACTTACGTCAACCCGGCCTATGCCGAACGCTGGTTTGCAATGCCCAATCTGGCCTTTCTGGCCCCGATCCCATTGATCACGGCCGGGCTTTTAGTCTGGTTGTGGCGGGCGGTTTCGCATCGGGAAAAGACGGTCTTTGGCATTACGCTTGGCATCTTTTTCCTGTGCTATCTGGGTTTTGGCATCACGCTTTATCCCAATATCGTCCCGCCAATGATCACATTCCGAGACGCGGCGGCACCGCAAAACAGCCTTGCCTTCATGCTGGTCGGGGCCGTGATCCTGCTGCCGGTGATCTTTGCCTATACCGCTTATGCCTATTGGGTGTTCCGCGGAAAGGTCAGTGACGAGGGGTATCATTAATGCCGCACATCACTTCGGAAAGAACCAGACGTCTGCTTTGGTTTATCGGGCTTTATATCGGCGGGATCGTCGGGGTCGGGCTTGCGGCCTTGGTGCTTAAGGCCATGCTGGGTCAGGCATAAACATCCCCGAGTACATATGAAATTGCCTGTCATAATCCCCCGGACAGGCAGTCGCCCGGCAGCAAAATCCCCCACCCTGCTGCCGGGTTCTTTTTTTCTACTGGTTGTCCTTGCGCCGGATCAGATCGGCAAGGCGTTCGATCCCGGCGCGAATGCGTTCGGGCTTTTCGGTGGCGAAGCTGAACCGGGCAGTATTGCGCCCCGACTGGTCACAGAAAAAGGCCTGACCGGGGACAAAGGCGACCTTGGCGCCTTCCATTGCCTCGACCAGAAGGGCGCGGGCGTCAATATTGTCAGGCAATGTTAACCATACAAACATGCCGCCCTTGGGCCGGGAATAGCTGACATCATCTGGCATGAATTCATCCATCGCACCCAGCATCGCATCGCGCTTGGCGCGGTATGCATCACGCAGGGTTTCAATATGGGCCGGGAACAGCTTGCTTGAGGCACGAAGCGCAATTTCCTGATTGATGGTTGAAACATGCAGATCGCCCGCCTGCTTCATCAGAACCAGTTGGCGGATCACCGGGCGCGGTGCGGTTACCCAACCAATGCGCAAGGCCGGGGCCAGCGTTTTGGAAAACGTGCCCAGCTGAATGACGCAACCGGCATCCGGATTGCTGCCCGCTTCATCAAGTGCCAGAAGCGATGGCAGAGTTTCGCCTTCATAGGACAGCTTGCAATAGGCGGCATCCTCGATAATCACCGCGCCATATTTGCGCGCCGTTTCCAGAACCGCCATCCGGCGATCCAGGCTATAGGACCGACCGGTCGGGTTCTGGAAATCGGGTGCCAGATAGGCAATGCGTGCACCATTGGCAAAGGCCGCATCAAGTTCGGCAATGACCGGACCATCTTCATCCATATTGATGCCGACATAGCTTGGCCGACGCATCGAAAAGGCCTGCATGGCGCCAAGGTAACTTGGCTTTTCCAGTACAATCTCGCGGCCGGGCTCCAGCAATAGGCGCGCAATCATATCAAGTGCCTGCTGCGCCCCGCAGGTGATCAGGATATTGTCGATATTGCGGGTCGCCCCCGACTGGGCCAGATCATCGGCAATCCATTGGCGCAATCCCGGCAGACCTTCGCTGATCGAATATTGCAGACTGCGACGGCCGGCCGTCTCATCGCGGGTCAGGCCATCAAACATGTCATGAAAATCAGACAACGGGAAAAGATCCGGGTCCGGCACCCCACCGGCGAACGAGGTAATTTCCGGGCGCTCGGCAACCTTCAGCAAATCACGAATTTCCGACGCCCGCAAAGCACGGGCATCGGGCACAATCATCTCGTTCCATTGGATCGTCATGGCATCCTCATTAGGTCAGTCTTCTTGACGTTATTTGGCAAGCAACACTGACCTAAATCAAGTTTATTTTTATATGGGCGACAATTTTGAAATAAAATTACCTATTGAGCCGATAACACACCGATAGTTTGCAAATCCCGCATTAAAGGGATTCCGTCATGATTTCAAAGAGATGATAAAAGCGCGGGAAAAAATCACCGAAAGCAGCACAATGACAAAGCATGTCATTGCTCCGTTGAAAATTGCTGAAATCACCAGCAATCCGGTATCGGCGGGAATTCCGATTGCCTGCACAATCGCGACCACCTGCCCCGTCACAGGTACGAACAGAGCCGCGATTACCGGCAGAACAAGGAAGATGCCAACCATCCGCCAAAGAACGAACCGGAATGTTGTTTTTCCGCGGGACCATGTCGCGACTAATGATGGGTCAGCGCCACAAATCACGGCTCCACCCCATGTGGCTGCCATCGCAACCAGACACAGAAAAGCCATCACGACGACAGCACCAATCCCGAGCCCCTCGGTATTGGCTTCCACGTCATCATTACCCACTAACAACCGCAGAATATCGGGGACAAGAAACAGCTGATAGATCAGAATCATCACCGCCATCAGCAGTGCCAGTAAGATCATACCGGCAAAGAACATTCCGGTAGCCCTGCGGTCGACGATGCTAAACGCGGACCATCCGGCCGATCTGGTCAGCACGGAAACATGCGCACAGAATGCAACACTGACCACGGCCACCGCATTGATCAGAAAGCGGGCAACAAACCAGATCCCACCCCAAACAGAAATTGCCCCGTCCGGGCCAAGCACCCCCGAACGCGGCAATATCGCATCGAAAGCCGTAAACAGAACCATCCACAGCAACGCCGCAGCAATGACAGACCGGCATTGCCAGAACACGTCCCATGCGTCCTGAAGTATCCAGGCCTTAAAGTCGTTGTGCGCTACAATCTTGGCCCCCATCTCTCACCAGTCTTTTCCGTAAACAGACCGGTATATGGCGATTGCCGGTTTGACCTGGAAGCGCGGTCACGACATCACGCTGACCCGGCATTCTGGGTTCTGGCGAAGGTCTTGCGTTATCGGGCCGACAAACCTAGCCCGTCCTCGCCCGGTATGTGATCCTTGCGCAGCCGCTCTTCTCCGAGAATGAGGGTCCGGGATGCAACGGTGCCAAGCAGAACATTTACAATCAGCAACTTGCCTGCACCAAACAATGCCCCCAACACGAAAAGAAGAGGAAGCCGAGTAAGCCCACCACCCGTTTCAGCCAATAATCCGATCGAAAGGTCGCCCAGCAAGAGATACGTCACATCCACAATCAGTGAAAACAGAAACGGACCAATCAAAAGTCCCGTAAGACCAAAGGCCAGTGTTCTCCATCCTCGTTTGACAGCCCGCAACAACCCCTTGTCAAATTTCAATATGACAGCAGGCACCCAGGTCGCCACGAACAGAAACAAAATCAGGGCGAAGATCGTCCTGATCAGACCTCCGACAAGTATCATTGAATGTTCCAGAGACGTGCTGTCGCCTGCCAGATCCCTGATATCGCTTGTGGTTAAAATCAACGTCCCGTCAACAGTCAGAAAGTAAAGAATGGACGGCACAGAAACCAGCAGGCTTAAAAATAAGTAGCGCGGAACAAACCGCAGCAGGCTGCGCATTCCTAGCTTGGTGGTTCCAGTTATCAACCAGAAGCACGTGACATATAGAACGGCACATTCGAATGCGAATTCCAACCCGGCATTGATCAAATCGACCATACCCCCGCCGACATAGAGCAAAGAGTATCGGATCAAAGCGAATGCGCCACAAAGAAATGCCAAAGCACGCCAGTTTGCGCATATCACATCAAAGCTTTTTGCCCAGATGCCTGTAACATACGCCCTTGGCTTGGTTGGCTTAACCATTCCCGCCACCATGATGCACAATGTCATTCATGAGCAAGTGATGGATCTGAAGCGATATTTGCTTGCTCCGCCGTCAAACGCTTTTCGCCCAGTTGATAGGCACGCGATACGATCACAACAATCATGGCACCGATGACAATATATTGAAGGCTGCTTACCACCATTGTTATGACTGAGGTTGCGTTAAAGGCCAGCGCGCCATCGCTTGATATCAGCGGTTGCCCACCTGCTGTCTGAACCAGATTTACAATCATCGAGCCCAGAAAAAGCATCAACACAGGACCCAGCAAAACCCGTCCTGTAACGTACCATACAGTCTTCCGTCCTCTCGCAACCGCACGTCCCACGCCACTTCCATCGCCGATAAGGGCCGCGGGCAACAATGTTGCAAAGAAGACCAAAACGATCCAAAGAACCACGAAGGTTAAGATGCTGGAAATGCCTATGGCAGACAGGTTCTCGATCTTGGCCATGTCTTCCGGAGACAACATGAAATGGCCGGTCAGGACAAACAGCCCCAATGATGCGGGCAAGGTATCAAGAAGTTGCAGGACAATATAACGCCCTGAAAAAAGCCGGACACGCGACGCATCAAATTCCTTGAATGCCGCAATGCCTGCGTACCCATTTTGCAACCAAGCAAACAGCGACAGCGCAAAATATCCCCAGATGACAAGCCCAAGCACATAGATGACATAGACCTGGCCGGAAAAAGGTGCTGCGAACTGCCAGAAAGCCATTGCCAGCATCAGGATGGCCACAATTAGAGTGCTGGCCCAGCAGCGCAAAATCGCAACAAAACTGGTCTTACAGATACCTGGCTGTTTGGGGCTGGTTTGGACAGTCTCTTTATCTTGCGCCATTTCAGATCGCCTCTGCCTGTTTGAGTTCGGTTGCCGGTTGGCTTGCATCAGCCAGACGCGCCTCGCCAAGCTGATAGGCGCGTGACAGGACCACGGCGACAAGAACAACGCCGGTTGCCCATACCAGATAGGCCAGACCGCTCATGGCTATATCAAATGGCACAAATTGCAGTTCGCTTGCGTGAATGGTGTATGTGCGAACGGCTTCGGAAAACCGCCCGGGCAACAGGAACACGGTTATAAGGAACAATACGATATTGGCGCCCGGTCCGACGATCAGGCGTGACGTCACATAGCCGATTGTTTTGCGACCGCGTGCAAATGCCCGCCGGATCGACGAACCATCGGCCATGATTGCTGCTGGCAGCCAGGTCCCCACCAAACCAAGTGCGACCAGCATCGCTACCCCGTAAAAGGCAAGCACCGCAACCATCACCAGGAAAAACCGAACGTCTTCCGGCGCCGCCTTGATTTCGGGGATCGCCAAAATTGGAACCATCACGAAAAGTGCCGGAATAAGCGTCACCATGGCCACGGCAAAGCCGCGCATGAAGAACTTGAAGAAAGCGCGTTTTTCAAGCGCCCCCACCGCGGAAAACCCGCTGACATTGCGCAAAACCGTCATGTGACAGGCAATGGCAAGATACGCGCCGACAAAATAGGTCGGCAAATCCGGTGATTCCATATCAGGCCGCAAGGCATAAATCACGATATCCATGATCCACAATGCCGCAACCGCCGCAGTAAAAATCACGATGTTTTTGCGAATGACGTCTGTGGCCTCGCCCCAGATCGTGATGTCGAATTTCATGCCTGTCCCCCAAGCGCGTTTAACGTGAATTCCCTTCTGGCAATGCTACTTTTCCCGCATGGCGTTTCCTGTGACTTCTGTCACACCTATCCGCCTGTGACAGGCCCCCTCCTTATGAACAGTGCCTGCTGAGATTGCTTTGGCGTGCCTGACTTTTAGCTATTGGCAATTGCGGCAGCGGCCGATAAATTAAACACATGGGGAATGTTAAATATAATTGGACCACAAAAATTTGTGTAAAAATAGAAATCACACTTGCGTTGCGGCGCATTCCATATTACCCATCAAAGCCAAGTGAAATACAATTATAAACACAAAAAATTGTGTTGATTGCCACAGTTTTGATTGATCGGCAGGAAAGAGAATGCAGCCCAATCTGACCCATCTCCGCCAGCTTGAGGCAGAGAGTATCCATATCATCCGCGAGGTTGCGGCATCGTTTGAACGGCCGGTGATGCTTTATTCCATCGGCAAGGATTCATCGGTTCTGCTGCATCTGGCGCGCAAGGCGTTCTATCCCGCACCGCCGCCCTTCCCGCTGATGCATGTTGATACCACCTGGAAATTCCGCGAAATGATCGAATTTCGCGACCGGATGGCGGCCGAATATGGTTTTGATCTGATTGTTCACATCAATCAGGACGGTGTCGAACGCGGCATTGGTCCGTTCACCCATGGGTCAAGCCTGCATACCGATGTCATGAAAACGGAATCGCTTAAACAGGCGCTGAACAAATACAAGTTCGATGCGGCCTTTGGCGGGGCGCGGCGTGACGAGGAAAAGGCACGCGCCAAGGAACGTGTATTTTCCTTCCGGACCGAAACCCATCGCTGGGACCCGAAAAACCAGCGCCCGGAATTGTGGGATATCTATAACGCCCGGATCAACAAAGGCGAAAGCATCCGTGCTTTCCCGATCTCGAACTGGACCGAGCTTGATATCTGGCAATACATCTATCTCGAACAGATCCCGATCGTGCCACTGTATTATTCGGCAAAACGTCCGGTGGTCGAACGCGATGGCATGCTGATAATGGTTGATGACGACCGCATGCCGCTTAAACCGGGCGAAAAGCCGGAAATGAAGTCGGTACGTTTCAGAACGCTTGGTTGCTATCCGCTGACCGGTGCCGTTGAGTCCGAGGCAGCGACCCTGCCCGAAATTATCCAGGAAATGCTTCTGACCCGTTCAAGCGAACGTCAGGGCCGCATGATTGACCATGACCAGGCCGGGTCGATGGAGAAGAAGAAGCAGGAAGGTTACTTCTGATGGCGCATAAATCTGACCTTATTGCTGATGATATCCTTGGCTACCTCAAAGCCCAGGAAGAAAAAAGCCTTCTGCGTTTCATCACCTGCGGCAGTGTCGATGACGGAAAATCGACCCTGATCGGTCGTCTGCTTTGGGATTCCAAACTGATTTTCGAAGACCAGCTGGCGGCGCTGGAATCTGACAGCCGCAAGGTTGGCACCCAGGGCGGCGAGATTGATTTCGCCCTGCTGCTTGATGGTCTTCAGGCCGAACGCGAACAGGGCATCACCATTGATGTCGCCTATCGCTTCTTCTCGACCGACAAGCGCAAATTTATTGTCGCCGATACGCCGGGCCACGAACAATATACGCGGAACATGGCAACCGGTGCCTCGACTGCCGATGTTGCCGTGATCCTGATTGATGCGCGTAAAGGCATCCTGACCCAGACCCGTCGCCACAGCTTCATCACGTCCCTTCTGGGCATCAAGCACGTGGTTCTGGCCGTCAACAAGATGGACCTGATCGATTATGATCAGTCCAAATTTGACGAAATCGTCGCTGCCTATAACGAATTCGCAGCACAGCTGAATTACAGCTCGATCACCGCGATCCCGCTATCTGCCCTTCGTGGCGATAACATGATCGAAGCCAGCACCAATACACCCTGGTATTCCGGTCCGCCGCTTCTGGCTCATCTTGAGGACATTCAGGTCGAACAGGACGCGATCAACAAGCCGTTCCGTCTTCCGGTGCAGTGGGTCAACCGCCCGAACCTTGATTTCCGCGGCTTTTCCGGCACTGTTTCTTCGGGTCGGGTCAAACCGGGTGATGAAATTGTTGTCACCGCATCGGGGCAGACCAGCAAGGTCAAGGAAATCGTCACCTTTGACGGCAACCTTGATGAAGCCATCGCCGGTCAGGCCATCACCCTGACCCTTGAAGACGAGATTGATATTTCGCGCGGTGATGTTCTGGCGGCATCCGATGCCAAACCGGAATTCGCTGATCAGTTCGAAGCCCGCATCATCTGGATGCATGAAGATCATCTTCTGCCCGGTCGCCCCTATCTGATCAAGATGGGCGCACAGGTAACAAGCGCACAGATCAGCGACCTTAAATACAAGGTCAATGTCAATACGCTCGAACATGTGGCGGGCAAGACGCTTGAACTGAACGAAGTCGGGATTGCCAATATCTCCGCGGACAAGGCACTGGCCTTTGATCCCTATGACGAAAACCGTCATTCGGGCCGTTTCATCATCATTGACCGCTTCACCAATGCGACTGTTGGTGCGGGCATGGTCAACCATTCCCTTCGCCGTGCGACCAACATCAAATGGCAGGAAATGGACATCAACAAACAGGCACGTGCCTATCAGAAAGGCCAGAAATCGGTCGTTCTGTGGTTCACCGGCCTGTCGGGTGCGGGCAAATCAACCGTCGCCAACCTGGTGGAGAAAAAGCTCCATGCGCTTGGCAAGCACACCTACACCCTTGATGGTGACAATGTGCGTCATGGCCTGAACAAGGATCTTGGCTTTACCGATGCGGACCGTGTCGAAAACATCCGCCGCGTTGGTGAAACCGCCAAGCTGTTCGTTGATGCCGGTGTGATTACGCTGGTCTCCTTTATCTCGCCATTCAAAAGCGAACGCCAGCTTGCCCGCAGCCTTGTTGAAAAAGACGAATTTATCGAAGTCTTTATCGACACCCCGCTGGAAGTCTGTGAACAGCGCGATGTCAAAGGCCTTTATAAAAAGGCGCGCGCCGGCGAGATCGCCAATTTCACCGGGATTTCAAGCCCCTATGAGCGGCCCGAAAATGCCGAGATCGTGGTCAACACCGCCGATCAAAGCGCAGAAGAAGCCGCCGAACAGATTGTCGCCAAACTCGAAGAATTTGGCGTTCTCGGGGCCTGGTATCCCGACATCTGATGACCTGCCCGATTTGATCAACACAAAACCCGACAGTTCCGACTGTCGGGTTTTGTTTTATTCCGGGCTCCGAAATCTGGCATCGCCCCAATCATCACAAGACCAGCCCGATTACAGCCCCACCTGCGACCTTGTAAAATACCAGCCCGAAGGTAACATCAAAACAGGACCCGGAACGGAGGTGCCAATGCGGTTTTGCCCGCGTCTGGATGTCGATACATGGCTTTTGTCATTTGTGGCCATTGCACTGTACCTGTTTGTGCCAGATCCCCTTTTGGCAGAGGAAACAGGTTTTCGCATTGGCGCGCATGTATCGCTTAACAACCAGTGGGCCCGATATACCACACCGGCCAACCGCAATCTTGCCGCCGCCCTTCAGGCCAGAACGTCGTCGGGTTCGATCGAAACCCTTCCAAATGATCGGCTTTTCCATCTGTATCGTTCCGGTGAACTTGATTGCATTCTGACCGGTGGCTGGCCCCATGATGATCCGCAACTCGTTTCAAAACATGCACTAAGCTTCGAAGTCCGTCTGTTCACCCGCAAAGATGTTGACCTTGGCAGCAAGGATCAGGTTCTGGTTGGTCGCCTGAAACAATTTCCCCCGCCGCCATTACCCCTGCCCGATACGATGATTGACTGGGTGGCCCTGCAAAACCTTAAACAGGGCTTTGATCTTTTGCGGGCCGGGCGCATTGATGCGCTGCTTGCCGATCCGTCCCATGTGCAAAATGCCCCTGGCGCCCCGCATGACGGCATCGTTGCCGCCGACCTTCCGCCTGTTAGACGCTTTGACGTGCCGCTGCTCTGTCATGACAATGAACGCAATCGGCATTTCCTTGATATCCTTGATCAAACATCCCTGACCCAGTGACACGAGCCCGCCGATTGGCCCTACCGGTTTGATAAAACTGGCCCTTGTCGACGGGACCGATTTCAGCAAATCTGGCTTTCCACTGTTCGTTGTCAGGAAGAAACATGACCTCGCCCCACAAAGATGTTTTTGGAAAACCGGTTGGCCATCCCGTTGAAAACTGGACCGGATGCGCCATGCCGCCACGCAGCGACATGGTCGGCCAGCATGTGATCGTCAGCCCGCTTGACCTTGCCCGCGATGCCAGGCACCTGTTTGATGCCAACACCATGGCACAGGACGGGTCACGCTTTACCTATCTTTCGACCAATGCGTTCAACGATTTTGCCAGCTACAAGGCGTGGCTGGAAACCATGGCGGGTCAAAGTGACCCGATGCTTCATGCCATCATCGACAAAACCCGCAATTCGGCGGTTGGCGTTGCGGCCTTTATGCGCATTGATGCCGCGAATGGGTCGGTTGAAATCGGCAATATCAATTATTCCCCGGCATTGTCGCAAACCATTGGCGGGACCGAGGCGATGTATCTGATGATGCGGCGCGCCTTTGACGAACTTGGCTATCGCCGCTACGAATGGAAATGCGACGATCAGAACGCCCCGTCCCGCGCCGCCGCCGCCCGGTATGGCTTCACCTATGAAGGCACGTTCCGCAACCATATGGTCTATAAGGACCGCAATCGTGATACCGCGTGGTTTTCCATCACCGCCGAAGAATGGCCCGCTATTCGCAGCGGGTTCGAAGCATGGCTGTCACCGGACAATTTTGACGCCAATGGCAAACAGCGCCAGCGACTGGAAGACCTGCGCCCCTGACTTGCCGCGCGGCGGGCATATCCGGGGGACCGGGCATCAATATCTTACTGCTTACGAACTGGTGATTTTGATTTGTTCAACCTTGCCCCTATAGTCGGGCCAGGCTTGACCAACCAAAACGAGTTCCCGATGTTTGATGCCCGCCTGCGCCCGCTGATCGACATACCGCTTAATGCGGCTGCCCGTACCCTGTCGGGCACGGGGATCACCCCGAATGCCATCACCGGCATCGGCTTTTTGTTCGGGGTCCTTGGTGCCGTGTTTCTTGCCGTCCAGCTTGATTACGCGGCCCTTGTGATGATCTTGTTGTCGCGGATCATGGACGGGCTTGACGGTGCCGTTGCCCGTCATGCAGCCCCAAGATCACGCCATCCAGGCTCCAAAACACAGGAAAGCGACCTTGGCGGTTATTACGACATTGTTGCCGATTTCCTGTTTTATTCCGGCATCATTCTGGGATTTGCCATCGGGCGTCCGGAACATGCGCTTATGGCGGCATTTCTGATTTTCTGTTTTGTCGGCACTGGGTCGAGTTTTCTGGCCTATGCGATCATCGCAGCCAAGCAGAACCGCAACCATGACAAACAGGGCAAAAAAAGCTTCTATTTCCTGACCGGCATTACCGAAGGCAGCGAAACCATCCTTGTTTTGTGCCTGATTTGCGTCTTTCCCGGCTGGTTCCCCCAGATTGCTGCAATCTTCGGGGCCTTGTGCCTGATAACGACATTTGGCCGTGTCTTGCAAGCGCGTCGCGATTTCGGCTAACGGCCGGAAAAGACGCTGTAACTTCTTGAAGTCCCCGACCGTCACAACCATATCGGCAGTAGCACACAAGGTCGTCATACTACCGGTCGCCCCCAACGATGACCTGCAAAGAAACCTGTGTCAGCATCTGTTGACCTGATGGTCCAGCACCGTCAGATCAATACCGCCTGACCTTAAAAACCGACAGGAACATTATGCGGCCAGTCTCGAATGTTTTTGCTTTGATTTTCGCGTGCTTTCTCGTTGTTGCCTGTGACCAGTCAGGCCCGATCAAGATCGGTTTCATTGCCGGATTGTCCGGACCGGGTTCGGATACCGGAACCGATGCACTCAATGCGCTGAAGCTTGCCGCCCAGCAAGTCAATAACGATGGCGGCATCAATGGCCGGATGATTGAAATCCTGCCGCGGGATGATGAAAAATCACCCGAAGTCGCCCAACAGCATGTCCGCGAACTTTCCCAACTTGGTGTCGATGCCATTGTCGGTCCCATCATCAGTTCGATCGGCATGGCGATCCTGCCGGTTATCAACGAACTGGGCATCGTGACTGTATCACCAACAGTATCGGCCGCCGAATTTGCCGGTTTTCGCGACTATCTTTTCCGTATGAACACCACCACACGTGAAAATGCGCGCGCCTATGCAAAACGCAGCATCGAGCTTGACCGAAAACGCGTATCCTTCGCCCTTGATGGTCAAAACGAAGCATTCGCCGACAGCTGGTATCGTGAATTTCTTCTGGAATTCGAAGAACTTGACGGCCGGGTGATTTCCAAAAACTGGATCAACACCAGTCAGGCCAGCAATGCCGACATCGCCAGACAACTGGTTGATGATGCCCCCGATGCGATCATGTTGGTCGCCAACAGTTCCGACAGTGCCAATCTTGCCCTTGAAATCCGCAAACTGTCCAAGGACATCCCGATTTCTGCTGCGGAATGGGCCGGAACCGATTTGCTGATTGAAATCGGCGGAACTGCGGTCGAGGGCATGGAACTTGTCCAGGCCTATGACCGCTATGACACCAATCCGCGCTTCCAGCAATTCGTTGCCGATTACGAAGCCATGTTTGATCGCCATCCGGGGTACAGTGCGGTTCTGGCCTATGATGCGGCAACGGTTCTGTTTACCGCGCTCAAGACCAAACACCCCGATCAGAAGCTGGCCAATGCGATGACCGATCTGCCCCCGCAGATGGGTCTGCATCAGGAACTGAAATTCGATCAGTATGGGGATGGCAATCGCGACGTCTATTTCGTGACAATTCAGAACGGCAAATTCATCCGCGTGAAATAGCCCCGTATCGCCGCACTAAAAAAACAAAAGCCCTGCTTGTGCAGGGCTTTTTCTTGTCGGCATCGGGGATGAATTCCCGAAATCCTAGTGATCGCTTTCTTCAAGGAAATGGTCGCCAAGACCGGTATCGTATTCCATACCTTCCTTGGTCAGAACGATGCTGCCCGGATAACCTTCCTTGACCAGTCCCTTGCGGGTCAGTGCAACCCAGACTGCCGGGTTTTCAAAGCCGCTGGCGTCACGGGCCGCAACGGTGAATTTGCCGACATGCACATGGTCACCATGGGCATGGGGCACACGCAGAAGGGTTGCCTCACCGCTGGCTTCGTCGATCTTGCCCGAATTCGGGTCTTTGGCGATGACCTGTGCCAGGACAAGGGTGCGAAGCTGCAACTTGTTGAGTTTCAGCGGGTTTTTGCGAACGAATGCCATATCTGGTGTTACCCCGGTTTCAATGGATTGATTGCAAGAACATATCTGTTACTTGGCGCAATGATGCAAGCCCTGTTTTGGCCGGGCGCCTTGCAGCAATTGCATTGCTTGGCATCCGTTCCCTTGCCCGACATCAAAGTTTCCGCCGCACAACAGCCGGGTCAAGCCCGATAGACCGCGCTAGCCACCCGCCAGCATCTTGCGCAATTTGCGGTCCCGCTTAAGGTGCCATTCCCGGCTCATGGCCTGACCGAAGGTGCGGAACCGTTCAACATAAACCAGCTCCCACTGCCGCCCGCGCGTGGTCTTGGCCCCTTTGCCGCTATTATGCGTCACCAACCGCGCCTCAACATCGGTTGACCAGCCGACATAAGTCCTGGGCAGCTTGACCCGGACATTTGCCGCCGGATCAAACCCCAATTCACGCAGCACATAGACAAAGGTGAATGACGCCATTTCCGAAGCTGTTTCAATACGGTGTTAAATCAGGTGCGTTGTGGTTCGCGGCCTCGCATGACGAAAATGGCCGCTTTCGAGAACCGGCGCGCAGCGTACCAAAGTACATGAGCACGGGAAGCACAGAAAGCGACCATTTGCAGCCCATATGGGGCAAATTAAAGGGTGGAGTTAAACGCGCCACCGTCCAGCAGAATATTCTGCCCAACCATGAATTTCGCATGCTCGCTGCACATGAAGGCACAGGTCGCACCGAAATCAAGCGGATCACCAAAACGACCGGTCGGAAGGCCAGCCTGGGTTTTGGTGCGCGCTTCATCAAGGCTGATGCCTTCGGCCTTTGACTTGTTGGTCATCAGGGCGTTGATGCGGTCGGTGTCATGCTGCCCCGGAAGCAGGTTGTTCATGATCACGCCATCCTTGGCGACCTGGCGCGACGTTCCGGCAACAAAACCGGTCAGACCGGCGCGCGCCCCGTTCGAAAGACCAAGATGGGGGATCGGCGATTTGACCGAACCCGACGTGATATTGACGATACGGCCCCATTTGCGCGAAATCATGCCCGGCAGAACCGCGGTCGCAAGCAGGATCGGCGTCAGCATGTTTGACTGAACCGCGGCTTCCCATTCGGCCTGTCCCCAATCGGACCAGATGCCCGGGGGCGGACCACCGGCATTATTGACCAGAATGTCGGGCGCACCCTGGGCGGCAAGGACCTTGTTGCGGCCTTCCTCGGTCGTGATGTCACAGGCAACCGTCGTGACATTCACGCCATATGTATCACGGATATATTCCGCCGTTTCATTCAGCGGCCCTTCGGAACGTGCATTAAGCGTCAGATCAACACCGGCTTCTGCCAGTTTGATGGCGCAACCACGGCCAAGCCCCTTGGACGAGGCACATACAATAGCCTTGCGGCCTTTAATTCCCAGATCCAATGGATCCTCCCATCTTGGAGTTCGTCTAATGGCAGGAATTTAGACCGGGCATGGCCGTCGGGTCAAACACCGTTCCACGATCTGGAACGATTAATCCAGATCACCGGCATCTGCAAAATCACCGGTTGATCACGCCTCGAACACCGCATCATGTGCCGCGACATAGGCAAGGGCCGCCTTTGAAACATCGGCCACCGACATGCCGGGTTTGTAAATCCCCGACCCCAGACCAAACCCGTCACACCCGGCCTTGGCATAGGTTGCAAAATCATCCGGCCCGACACCCCCGACCGCATAAACCGGCATCTGTGCCGGAAGAACCGCGCGCATGGCCTTGATGCCATCAGCACCAATGATGCTGGCCGGAAAGATTTTAAGCCCGTCTGCCCCGGCCTTGATGGCGGCAAAGCATTCACTTGGCGTCAGCACACCGGGCCAGGACCCCATGCCAAGTTCCTTGGTTTTGGCGATCACCTCGATATCGCAATTGGGCGAAACGATAAACTCACCCGAAGCCTTTTTGACATTGGCCACGTCATCGGGCGTCAAAACGGTCCCTGCCCCGATCATCGCCGCATCCCCGACCGCTTCCTTCATCGCGCTGATGCTTTTAAGGGGTTCTGGCGAATTAAGCGGCACTTCAATCATGCTGATGCCGGCATCGACCAGCGCGCGCGCCATATCGGCCGCCTCATGGGGTTGAACCCCGCGCAGGATCGCAATCAGCCGGCGGTGTTTTTTGCCGCTGCGCGCATCGGTAATCTGTTCTGCAACATATGGTGCCATGGTCTTAAATCCTTTGTGATGCGTGCGATAAGGTCTGATAGGCTTGGCTTAATCCGGCAAGGGTGATGGCACCGCCATCCATCGCCAGCGTAGTTTGGCCATGCACGGCCAGTGCTGCCTGATAAAGGGATGCAAGCTTGCCTGCACCGACCAGTGCAATGGTTTCACCATCTTGCAACCGGTCCAGAATATCGGCAATTTCCAGACCGATCACACTGCCCGACAAAACCGCCGCCCCGGACGGGACGTCTGCGCTGTTCAAGGCAACAAGACCCGCGGCACGCACGGTAAACAGCTGATGCAAAAAGCTGCCGGGTTGCGTTTTTGCTGCCCGAACCGCCCCGGCAAAGGCCGCATCATCCCAATCATCGCCAACCGAATGGCGCAGGATTGATTGGCGGGACAAAAGCGCAAAGACCTCCCCACTCATATAGGTCCGAAAGGCGGTGATTTTCCCGTCCGCAACCCGCGCCCATTTCGAATGGGTTCCGGGCAGGCATACCCAACCGGCAAAATCCGGGTTTTGGTTCATAAAGCCGACAAGCTGGGTTTCCTCGCCGCGCATGACGTCGGCATCGCCCGATATTTCGCCAACGCCTTTGGGACGCTGACACAATCCGGGCAGGATCGAAACCGCCACCCTTGGGTCGGCCACCGTCGGGCTGACCGCCCCGGATGCCAGATCGCACGGTGCAACCGGCACCTCGCAATACGGGGCTTCAAGCCATCCCTGCCTCGCCCCGGCCATGCCGCAAATCACCACCGGCACATTGCGTATCGCCGGGTCAAGCCAACGGTCAATCAGCCCGATCAGAACCCCTTCGAAGCTCAGTTTATCGTCCCCGGCAATCGCATTCATGCCAAGCGGACTTTCCGCCATCGCCAGGATGTTAGCGCTATCATCCATTGCCCAGACGCGCAAATTCGATGTGCCCCAGTCAACCGCGATCCAGCTTGGTGCCTGGGCCGGGATGCCCGAATGATGTGATGAAGCCGTCAACGCCCTGCCCTCCAATGCTTGTCGGCACAGGTCCCGAACCGGGATCAATGCCGCCCGTTTGCATTCCTCATACTATTGGGCGGATGAATGGTCAATCCATCGCGCAGGAAATCGCCGCGCACGCTCTCAAATGCATAACGCCGCGGCGACCATCCCGATCTCAGACCTGCGGGGCCGGTACATCGGGATCAAGCAGGCTTTGATGCGATTTCCAGTTTTGGGCTTCGATAAATACCTTGGATACTTCGGGGATGGCAGCACGGATATCGATCTCAAGCCGCGACACGGCGGCTTCGACCTGTGGTGATCCGATCTTGTCATCAAAATCGACACTGACACAGACAATCACGCTTTGCGGTCCGTGATGCAGTGTGATGATTTCATTCACCCCCAAAATGCCCGGAATGCCCGCAACCATCCGCGCGATCTTTTCGCGGCTTTGCGCATTGGCACTTTCCCCGATCAGAAGCCCCTTGCACTCAACCGCCAGGAAAAACGCCGTGACTGCCAGAATAAGACCGATCATCACCGATGCCAGCCCGTCAAGCACCGGCATATCAAGCAAATAGGCCGCCGCAATCCCGACAAACGCCACCAGCAAACCAAGCAAGGCCGCTGAATCCTCAAACAGGATGACAAACACCGTCGGGTCCTTGCTGCTATGCACGGCCTTGATGATCGTCTTGTCGGGGTTCTGGGCCCGAAACGCCCGATAGGCCGTGCGAAACGCTGCCCCTTCCAGCACCATGGCAATGATCAGGATCGTAAACACGACGTGATATGTCCGGATATCAAACCCGCCAAACGATGCCACCACATGGATATCAAGCGCATGGGGATGAAGGATCTTGTCCACCCCTTCCCAGATCGAAACACCGGCCCCCAATCCGAAAATCATCACCGCAACCAGAAACGACCAGAAATAGGTCTCCTTGCCATAGCCCATCGGATGACGTTCATCAGGCTCCTGGGTCGAAAGCTTCAACCCCAAAAGCAAAAGCCCCTGATTGCCCGTATCGACCAGCGAATGGATGCCTTCGGACATCATCGCCGCAGAACCGGTAATCGCCGCCCCGGCAAACTTGGCCACAGCAATCAACAGATTGGCCGTCGCGGCCATGTAAATGGCCCCTTTTGAGGAATGAGACATATACGCGCTATCCATTCTGAATGATCGGTGATGTGTGCCTGAACCGGGCATCTGAAAAAAGCCCTTCAGGCAAATGACTTAGCCCAGTCTAACTGCTTTTGGCCGAATGTCACGGTCTGTCACGGCCTGTGCCACCGGTTTGGCCCCGCCGCCCAAAGAAATCGAAAAAAGCTATCAAAGATACATAAAATAACTATTTCACCTATTACGCATCAAATTGTTAGGCTCTTCAAAGCGATGGGGAAACCCATGGTTTCGGAATTTGTGACCACGTTCGTTGCGATCTCTGAGTTGAACATTATCTGCAACATGAAAGCTTCACGTAGAAATACTGGCGCACTCATACTGGTTTTGTTTAAATCACATCTCAGGGAACCCAACCATAAGGCGACATGAAACAGCAGATCAGGACTTGCTGTTTTGCCCCGGTCGCCTTTGGCGCAAAACGAAACGGGTCAAGGAGCTGTTTTAAAAACATCTCAGCCACTACGGAGAGAGAAAAATGGACGGAAAACATACCGCAGGGAAATGTCCGGTAATGCACGGCAGCATGACCGAGACCGGCACCACCAACACCGACTGGTGGCCCAAAACCCTTAATCTTGACATCCTGCATCAGCACGACACCAAATCCACGCCCTATGGCAAGGACTTCAACTATGCAGAAGAGTTCAAGAAACTTGATCTCAACGCCGTCAAAACCGACCTGAAAAACCTCATGACCGACAGCCAGGACTGGTGGCCGGCGGACTGGGGTCATTATGGTGGTCTGATGATCCGTCTGGCCTGGCACTCTGCCGGTTCCTACCGTCTGGCCGATGGCCGTGGCGGCGGCGGCACGGGCAATATCCGCTTTGCCCCGCTGAACTCCTGGCCTGATAACGCCAACCTTGACAAGGCACGCCGTCTTCTGTGGCCGATCAAAAAGAAATATGGCAACAAGATTTCCTGGGCTGACCTGATCATTCTGGCCGGCACCATGGCTTATGAATCGATGGGCCTCAAAGTCTTTGGCTTTGCCGGTGGTCGTGAAGATATCTGGCATCCGGAAAAAGACGTGTACTGGGGTGCGGAAAAGGAATGGCTGGCACCGTCTGATTCCCGTTATGACGATGTTACCAAACCCGAAACCATGGAAAACCCGCTTGCCGCCGTGCAGATGGGCCTGATCTATGTGAACCCGGAAGGTGTCAACGGGCAGCCTGACCCGATCAAGACCGCCGCCCAGGTGCGCGAAACCTTTGCCCGTATGGCAATGAATGACGAAGAAACCGCCGCTCTGACGGTTGGGGGGCATACCGTCGGTAAAACGCATGGCAATGGCGATGCCGCCCTTCTGGGCGAAGCTCCCGAAGGGGCTGACATCACCGAACAGGGTCTTGGCTGGAACAACCACACCACGCGCGGCATCGGCCGTGACAGCGTGACCTCGGGCATCGAAGGTGCCTGGACCACCCATCCGACCAAATGGGATAACGGTTATTGCAAGCTTCTTCTGGGCTATGAGTGGGAACTCAAGAAAAGCCCGGCCGGTG
Source organism: Thalassospira sp. CH_XMU1420-2 (assembly GCF_037029325.1). Taxonomy (NCBI): domain Bacteria; kingdom Pseudomonadati; phylum Pseudomonadota; class Alphaproteobacteria; order Rhodospirillales; family Thalassospiraceae; genus Thalassospira; species Thalassospira sp. CH_XMU1420-2. Next base: position 31,039 of record NZ_JAYMEG010000007.1, on the reverse strand, counting down.
CCCATCAGTGGGAACCGATCAATATCAAGGAAGAAGACATGCCTGTTGACGTCGAAGATCCGTCAATCCGTTGCATGCCGATCATGACCGATGCCGATATGGCCATGAAAATGGACCCGACCTATCGTGCAATCATCGAGAAATTCGACAATGACTTCGAATATTTCTCCGATTGCTTTGCCCGTGCATGGTTCAAGCTGACCCACCGTGATCTCGGCCCGAAAGCCTGCTACCTCGGCCCGGACGTTCCGGCCGAAGACCTGATCTGGCAGGACCCGATCCCGTCGGTTGACTACACCCTCTCAGACGCCGAAATCGCCGATCTCAAGGCCAAGCTGCTGGCGTCCGGCCTGACCTCGGCCGAGCTGATCAACACCGCCTGGGATTCTGCCCGTACCTTCCGTGGTTCGGACAAGCGTGGTGGTGCCAATGGTGCCCGCATCCGTCTCGCCCCGCAGAAGGATTGGGAAGGCAACGAACCGGCCCGCCTTGCCAAGGTTCTTAGCACCCTCGAAGGCATCCAGGCCGGCCTTGCCAAGAAAGTCTCGATTGCCGATCTCATCGTTCTGGGTGGTACGGCTGCGGTTGAAAAGGCCGTCAAGGATGCCGGCTTCAACATCACCGTTCCGTTCGCACCGGGTCGTGGTGACGCCACCGACGAGATGACCGATGCCGAAAGCTTCGAGCCGCTCGAACCGCTGGCGGACGGTTTCCGCAACTGGGCGAAAAAGGACTATGTTGTTCAGCCCGAAGAAATGCTGCTTGACCGCGCACAGCTTCTTGGCCTGACCGCCCATGAAATGACGGTTCTGCTCGGTGGCATGCGTGTTCTTGGCACCAACTATGGTGGCACCAAACACGGCGTGTTTACCGACCGCGAAGGTGTTCTGACCAACGACTTCTTCGTCAATCTGACGGATATGGGCAACAGCTGGAAGCCGGCGGGCAAGAACCTCTATAACATCGTCGATCGCAAAACCGGCGACACCAAATTCACCGCCACCCGCGTTGATCTGGTGTTTGGTTCAAACTCGATCCTGCGGGCCTATGCAGAGCTCTATGCCCAGGACGACAACCAGGAGAAGTTCGTTAAAGACTTCGTGGCGGCCTGGACCAAGGTGATGAATGCTGATCGGTTTGATCTCGCTTGAGACGCTAAGACGCTAGTTTGATTTTGATTGGAGCTTTTGGGCTCTGAGAGAGGAACACCCCCGGCTTTGTGGCTGGGGGTGTTTTTTTTAACTCAACTATGTCAGCTCAGGAACCTCACTCTGTGCACAACCCTAACATCTTCCAACCGAGTTCCCGAACCAACTAGCGCCTTCCGCATCTAATTATAAAGCGATGCCACGCCATCCAAGTCCAAGGTGTTCACAGACAATAAAGCCCCTACAGCTGACGCGGTGAGCTCGAACCATAGATGATAAGAAAAGCTGTCTCGATCAGTTCATCTAAAAACTGCTTGGCCATATAGAAGAGGGCGATCCGATCACCGATGGATGAGATATCATCATAGTCGCGCCCCAAAACGCACAACTTCGAGAGGGCGAAAAAGGCACCATAATCGAATATTGGAAATAGTCCGAGCGCCAGAATGCGCTCGATGACGATGGCAAGCCGGTCCTCAACGGAAAGGGTGTTGCGAAAACCCGCGATGTGCGGTTGGACCGGCCACGGGTGTTTCATGCTGTCGTGTTTAATGCTGAACAGATCGACGGTCTTGCCCCCTACATCGCGCCCGAACCGACCTTCAGCCCGGTCGAACGAGCCGAACAAATTCTCAAGCAACGCAATGTGCCGATCTTTCATGATCAGAATGACCGGGCGTTTTATCGGTCCTCGACAGATGAGATCCACATACCCCATCAGGCGGCCTTCAAAGGCCAGTATGAATATTACGCCACCGCCCTGCATGAGCTGGGCCACGCCACGGGTCATGGATCGCGGATGGCCCGCGCGTTCGGGCCGTTTGGCTCGGAAGTTTACGCCAAGGAAGAACTGCGGGCCGAGATCGCAAGCTACATGCTGACCACCGAGCTTGGCCTTGGCCACTATCCGGAACGCCACGCCGCCTATGTCGGCTCCTGGATGAAAGCCATCAAGGAAGATCGCAATGTGCTGTTCACCGCTGCGCGGGATGCAGAAAACATTCGCACCTGGATCATGGAGCCCGAGATGCGCCAGTCCCTTACCCCGATCAAACAACAAAGTGCAGAGAAATCTCAGTCTGTGTCAAAGCAGCAATCCTTTATCGATAGCATGGCCGAAAAGCGTCAACGCGCCATCGAGAAGATGTTTGAGAACCATCCTGTCGCAAATCCAACACTTTGGGTCATGCGAATACAGGATTCATTGGTGCTGACCGGTTCGCGGCAAGACACCGAATTGTTGCCCGCCGATCAGTTCAAGGAGCGGTTGTTGTCCTCGGATCTGTCTACCGATCATTTGGTTCGTTTCCTTCGGCAATCTGCCGAGATGGCCAACTGGAACAATATGGCCTATTCGATTTTGGGACCGGACGGGGATCATAAAAACGTCGCCTCTTTGGCGGAGCGTTTTGGCAAAATTGATTGGTCCTTGGACATTAACAGTCCTTCCAATCCGCAGCAGACGGGTCTGCCTGGCAAGCACGCCGTTCTGACAGATCTCGCAACAAAGGCCGCGCGATCTCCGAAACATCAAGAACTGCTATCCGCCCTTTGGGATATTGATGGTCCACAAACGCAAGGATCAGGGCAAAAGCCTGATTGGTATATTCCTGCCCAGCAAAGAGCCTACGGACTGCTCAGACGCCTGACAGCGCCATTCGATCCGCATGCAAATCTCAAACTGGCGCAAGATCAACACTTGGCTCCCGATCAGAAGGAATCAACGCCAGTCCTTTCTCAAGGGACCGCCGCAAAACGCATCTATCTCAATGTGCCCTTCAGTGAAAAGGATGAGGCCAAGGCGCTCGGGGCAAAATGGGATCGTCGTGCCAAGGCATGGTATGCGCGGGACGATATGGAGCTTGAACCCTTCAAACGCTGGCAGGAAACCAAAGCCAAAACCCCAGAGCCCAAGATCAGCCCGGAACAGGAATTTGCCCAAGCGTTGAAGGAAAACGGCCTGATCCTCGATGGGCCACCGACCATGGATGGCAAATGGCATCGGGTTGCTGTAGAAGGAGACCACAAGGGCCAGAAAAGCGGTTCCTATCGCGGGTTCCTCGCAGGGCTTCCTGCAGGCAACATCACCAATTACAAATCCGGGCAAGATCCGGTCAAATGGGTGGCAACCGGAACCAAGGTCGATCCCAAGGAGCTGGAACAGGCGAGAGCCGAAACAGCGGCGCGCAAGGCGGCCCAAGAGCAGGAACTCCGTGCGCAATATCGCGCCGTGGCCAAACGCGCCTATGGGATTTTCCAGAATGCCGAACCAGCACCCGCCAATCACCCCTATTTGCAGAACAAACAGGTGCCTGCCGGGGATCTGCGCATTGATCAGTCGGGCAACCTTCTGATGCCGATGGCCAATGACAAAGGCTTCATTGAAAACATCCAAACCATCCATCCCGAAGGCACCAAGATGTATCTCTAGGACGGAAAAAAACGTGGCCTGATGCATATGATCGAGGGCGATCCCAAAGGCCCGATGATCGTCACCGAGGGTTATTCCACCGGACAAAGCCTGCATATGGCCAGCGGGCTGACGGTCGTCGTAGCCCTTGATTCCGGCAATCTGGCACCGGTGGCTGAGGCACTTCACAAAAAGCATCCGGATTGCGCCCTGGTAATTGCCGCCGATGACGATCACGCCAAACAGATCAATGCCGGGATCAAGGGTTCTGAACGCGCATCTGAACTGACCGGTGCGAGTATCCTGCGTCCGGATCTCAGTGATGAGGAAAAAGCCAAAGGTCTGACCGATTTTAACGACATCCATCGGGAACGCGGGATTGAGGCGTTGAAACGCTTTGTCACCGAACAGCTCGGCCTGACCAAACCGAAGTCCAGAACCATAACACGGGGGCGCGAGCAGCAGGCTGCCAGCTTGGCCATCTGATCCCGCTTCTCTACCCTTGGGCCGGTGGCGCTATGAACGCCACCGGCACCTTTTTATCGATACTGGAAACATGCCATGGCCACCGAACGCCACGTTATCAAAACCTATCTAAACGATGACGAGAAAGAGCGCATTGATCAGCTTGCCCGTCAGATGCGTCTGTCGCGCTCGGAACTGCTCAAACGGTTATTGATGAACACCAAGCTGCCCAGTGCAAGCGACTTTGCCGCATGGCAAGGCATTCGGGATTTGCTCAAGGTAAACGCTGACCAGGCAAGGCTCGGGAACCTTTTCAAGCTCGCACTTGATGAGCCCCTGTCAGCAGATCTCCTCAAAAAGTTCGATGATCTTATCCGCGAAATTGAAACAACCCAATCAGAGCTGAAGACCGTCATTGGAGAGATCCACGATCAGCTTCAGCCGGGCAAACGAAAACAGGCCAAGGCATGATCGCGACTAAGATTGGCAAAAAGTCAGGGGTGCCAGATAACTACACGCGACTGGGAGAATACATCGCCGCAGCCGAGGAAAAAGGCGAGAAACTCCATCAGTTCTGGATCCGCAATTGCGATGCCGGCACAAATATCGAGGATCTCGATCTGGCCCTTCTGGAGATTGAAGCAGTTCGTCGTCAAAAGCCCGATATTGCCGATAAGACCTATCACCTTGTTGTTTCGTTCCGGCCTGGTGATCAGGATAAACTAACCAAAGATGATCTGATGGCCATCGAGGCGGAATATGCCAAGGCACTTGGCTACGCAGATCATCAGCGGGTAGCCGGAACACACATCAACACCGAAAATTTCCACATGCATATAGCCTTTAACAAGGTGCATCCGGAAACGCTCAAGGTCATTACACCGCATCGGGATTTTATGATCCTCGCCAAGGTCTCGCGCGAGATGGAGAAGAAGTATGGCCTCACGATTGATCCCGGCATTACCGATGGCAAGCAGCGCGATCAGAACAAGCTCTCACCAGCAGCAAGGAACTACGAGGCCCACACATGGCAGGAATCATTCCAGCGGCATGTACTGAAACATCGCGAAGAGATATTGGAAGGTTTAAGCGCCGCTAAGAACTGGCAGGAAGCGCACGAGGTTCTCGCTGGGTACGACATAAGCATCAAGCTACGTGGAAACGGTATGGTCTTTATGAGCTCTGATGGTCAAGCGATGAAGGTTAGCCAGTTGGACCGAACGTGTAGTAAGAATAAGCTTGAAGAGCGATTTGGGCGATTTGAGGAACGACAAAGTAAACAAAACTACAAAGCGCCACAACACTACAAACCCCGACCGCTTGTCCGACATCGACATACCCCCGCCCTATGGCGACGTTATCTTGGCACTCGGAAAATTCTACCCCATCACCGTAGCCTAATGACTCGCGCCTTGCGGAGCTGGAAGATGTTTTTGTTGATGGAAGCTCATCAAGATCCCCTCGCCACTGTATTAATCATGGCACATATTGAGATGTTGGGAGCCGCAAAAATAGACCCGAGTAAGAACAAAAAACTAAATTACAATCCGACAGCAGATGACTTTCGCCGTCCTTATAGCTTTTAGAACCACATGTATTCGTTCGTTTAGGCTGGACTGAAACACGCTATCGCTCTCCTCGCAGACAGAGATCAATGTCTATAAAGGCAGGCCAATTAGGTTAACTAAGCAATTAATTTAATGTTGAGATTTTTAAGCGCGTCACCGATGTTTACGAGCGTGGTCAGTGGCGCGACCTTATTACTCGCGAGATGAGTGACGATTGCGCGATCAAAAACCGCGACACAGTTTTCATTCGTCAACCGAGATGCATACAGAATACCATCGATGGACTTTTCTGTGTAAACAATATCCGAGAATTGTTGTGCTTCATTGAAGCATTTTGCTCCTGCAATATCAGTCGATATACCAAGCCTTAGACACCCCCCGCTGCGCAGGTCTACAAGCCTCAACGGCTTTATCGTGCGCAGCTGCACCGCAGACCGGCCAGCAAGTTCGGTAGTAAAGAGGTGACGATCCTCTACACCTTCAAATCGATCACGCACAACTGTTTCCGCGAGAGCAGTGGCAAGGTTGCGAGCAGCATAGAGGGTCGAAAATTTTTTGCTCACTCCACCGAAACGTGAAACTCCTGCTGCGCATCCAAGTGGGCTCTTGTCATAAAGTGACGGAATAATTCGAACATAGTTCGAAAACTCAAAGAGCTTAATCTGACTTGCGAGCAGTTCTCCCCCCACTATCATTATCAGCCAAAATCACGCTTGACTAACTCAAGGACCTGATCAAGAGCTCCCGCCTTTAACAGCTCTAGTGGTTTTTTTTCATTGATCGCCGAACAAGGTGACCGCAACCAAAGCCATGCCACATTTGGCTTGCCCACACTCCTAACAACTAACCCCAAACCCGGCGTTGGTTTACCTTTCGTAAATTGCTCTTCGGGATAGACCGGCTGACCCGAGTTATCACTAAGTGCGATAACTTTACCATCAACCTCCAAGCGCTTTAGTTCTTCACTCGAAAGAACAAACCTATTTTCGATAGTCGAAGCGTCAAGTACCTGTCCCGCCCAATCACTGACAGGAATTGGTACGGTAACTTCTGCCAACACTCTCTCTCCCAAAGAATGAGAGACAATTGGCCCAAGACCATCCCCTTGGTCGTGTTCTACGGCATCGGATGTGAACAAGCTTGGCATATGATCTCTATCATCTCGCTTATGCTTGACCCATCGCCTACTCAATGCTCGATCTATCACCGGGCGGTCGTCACCCATTTTAGACAACAGTCCCTTCCGTTCTTCTTCCGTAAGCCCATATGCATCTAAAACCAGCGCGTCGATTGTCGAGAGTTTGCTCGCCAGTTTCTCTGGATCAGCACCACTTTTGGCTTCAACAGCATATGCGCGACTAAGATCCCCGAGTTCAGTAGGAAACTTTTCCGGTATCGGCGCCTCTGCCAACTTGTTGATCCGGAACCGCTTATCGAACGAATGCTCAGTCATGAACGCATTAATAACCGGACTGTTGATGACCGCTGCCAAAGCATCGAGATCGATTTCGACACCATGCTTAGGCCATAAGCCCATGAACTGTTGCGTCGCCCGGCGGCCCAAGCGATCTACTGCAGCCGCTAGTCGCCAATAACCTCGGCTTAGGCGCGTAGCGTTACACAAAATTTTGGGCTCGTCCCAAGCTAGGTTAGCTCCAGCAAAAATTTGGTTAGGTCGGACATCCATCCATCGCGCGTTTTCCAGTAAGTACTGATGAATACTTGAACTGTCCTGATAGCCGAGTTCTCTATCCGGACCAGGTTCGTCGCTGGTTCGCCCTCTTTGTCCTGAATGCCATCTAAGCCCCCAACTTCCTTTAATAAAAGCCCCAAGCTTTGGCAACTCTTGGAAGCGGTCCCATAAATCCTGAGAGGGATATATCCAAAGTTCGCCAGAAGGAGAGTCAGGCAGAGACCTGGAACGCTCTCGCTCCAAAGAAGGGAGGCCTGTCGCAGCGAATTCCTTCTTATCGCCGTCTAAGACAACCGTGGAACGGATTACTTGATCTCTTCTATTCGACGCCTTTCGCGCAATAACCAATGCGCTGTTTGCCTGCGACACGTTAAAGATGCCATCAGGCAACGAAACTAGTTCAATTTCGCGATATAAGCTTTCGAGCGCTATGCGCTGCTTATGGTACTTCTTATCGACCAGAACCGTGTTAGGTAGCACGAATCCCAACATATCGGGTTCTGCACGCAATGCCATCTCAAGAGCATAAACCGCCTTTGACCGGCTCACTTCAACGGCTTCGGGATAGGCTTCCGTCTCATCACTATTAAACGCTTCAAAAGGCGGATTGCAAAGCACCACACTTGCCCCATCTAGGCAATTTTGGAGCTTATCAGCTTTGAACAAATCGGCCTCGTCAATCACCCATCCGTTCGCATTAGGATAGTCAGCAAGAATAAGGGATAGCTTTGCCACCTCACACGCGAAGGGCTCAATCTCAGCCCCTCCAATATGCTTAACTAAAAGATCATGTCGCTTCTTGTCATCCCAATCGGCGGGAAGCGCATCGCGCATAAATCGAAGCGCCGAGCCGAGGAAGACACCCGCACCAGTAAACGGTTCAATGACTAGCGGGGGAGTTGTACAGAACTCCCATAATTTGAGGCGCCCAACAATGTAATCCGCGACGTGCCGAGGAGTACTGTGCGTTCCAAACTCCGCGCGAGCTCTGTCCGTTACAAGCGTGGATTCATAGACGTAGGCAAGGTCATCAGCAGAAATATTGGCAACGTTGAAGCCCGTGCAGAAGGTTCTCCATACGGGTTCGAGAGCAGCTATAGCCGACACTGACCAAGCTTGCGACACATTGCCTAGCTTGTAGAACTTGTCCATTGCATTGAGAACGGACCGCACGTCTCCAGCATTCCAGCTTTGAGCGCGATCATGTTCCCGATCCATCAAAATTTTTGCAGCAAGTAATCGGAATACACCACGGAATAGGATGCGGATGGCATCATCGCCGTTGAATTCGCGCGCGTCGGCCACTGCTTCACGGATCAATCGGTCAAGCTTTAGATGAATTTCTCCAGCGATTGCTGGCATCAGCCCCAAGTCAACAAAGTCTAGTTGCGCTTTGGGCTCGATACGCCCAATCGACTTGGCTCGATGTATGCGATCAGGTGCCCAGCTTTCACGTCTTTCAGCAAAGAAATTGGGAATCGCGTCAAGTCCGAATTCAGCGAATTTCTGCGGCGACTTATCAGCATATACTTGCCACGCGGAAATCTGCTTAGGCTCGATTGCCAAGAACACTGGAGCTCCGAGGGCCCGGTATCTCAGAATAGTCTCACCTGCAGGCTCCTCCAATGCCTCGATCACAGCAAAAGCTGCGGAACGGTAGGAAGGCGGTGTTTGCGTGAATGCGGCGAGCGGCACGGTGCAGGTCGTATTACCCTCACCCCAAACGTTACCAAACGAGTAATTACGTCTTAAAGTTTGGTCGTGATAACCAAGTTTGGCCGACTCATGTTCGATGATATCGAGTAAACTCATTGGCGCGACCTAGCAATCATTGGAGGAAAGGCGAGATCGCGCTGTGGATTAGGAATACCAGGAATCAGGCGTTCACGGAGTTCAAGGATATGTGGCTTCAACTCGATTAGCAAAGCAACAGAAGTTGTAGTTATACAGGTCTCCCGATCCACAAGCTCGACACTAGGACACTCAAAGTCAATCGCCAAATGAGACCGCTCAAGTTGTGGCCACGGGTGTTCAGCACATAGCTCAAACAGTGGCTCTGCGATAGGTGTGAAAACAGGCAATGGCACAGACAAAGATGCACTAACCTTGCGCACAACACTGGTGGCCAGTAAATCAGCTGCCGTGAAACAACCTGTTCGACCGTAGTCTTTTGCCAACGGCGATAACGCTTCACGATAACTACGCCATTGCTGCTTACTGAGACTGAATGTCGAACGGAGTTGCCCGGTCGTAAAAAGCATGATTACTAACACTCCATGATGTTGATTAGCAACATCATGGAGTGTTTAGCACAACTGCATCGCAAGAACAAATCAAGATTATTTCAGCATATTTAAGGTTACTTGATCAATACACCGAGGCAACTTTCAGCCTGACTTCGCAAACACCAAAGCCGTAGGTACTCGCATACCATGCCACGCAAGGCGGCAGAATACGTTCGAACCAAGGCTTCCAACAAATATTGGGCAGTAATTCGCTTTGACCACGTTGAGCACAGCGAATAAGCAGGAAGCCCGTTTGGGCTGTTTGGTGGGCCCACCAAACCTATCCTGCCCCCGTCACGACAGGTGAAAGTTGTGCCATCTCGTGCACCATCATGCAATCTTTTGCGTTTTCGTGCAATCTTCTGCACTCTTATGCAATCACATGCAGTGCATTGTATTTACAGTATTTTCTTAAATACCTACCCTTAAGAAAAATCGCTGTTTTACCCTTGCGCACCAGCAATCCCGAAAGGTAATCAATCTGATCCAACCTTCGAGGATACAATCAGTGCATGTAGCAATCTACGCCCGCCACTCAACGGACAAACAGGAAACCAGCACACAGGATCAGATCCGTCGCTGCCGAGAATATTGTAGCGTCAAAGGCTATCAAGTTGCCGACGTGTTTTTTGATGAGGGCATTTCAGGTTCTCACATTGCAAACCGCCCAGGCATCGGCGCCCTTCTTGTAGCGGCGCTAGACGGACGATTTGAAGGTGTCGTTTCCGAGGACTTGAGCCGCATTAGTCGAGACCAGGCTGACACTGCCAATTTCTTCAAAAAGATGATGTTCTTGGGTGTTCCTGTTGAGACCGTCACAGATGGAGTAATCAACGAGTTGCATATCGGTCTGAAAAGCACCATGAATGCGCTTTATCTCAAGGATCTATCTGACAAGACCCACCGTGGCGTGATCGCTGCTGTTCTGCGTGGCGGTGTGCCGGGCGGTCAACTCTACGGCTACGACCTTGTGCATGCCCTTGACGAATTTGGCGAACCGATCAGAGGGAAGCGCAAGATTAATGACGAGCAAGCTGCAATCATTCACGAGATATTTGAATATTACGCCGAAGGCAGGAAGTTAAAGCACATCTGTGACGACCTGAACCGGCGCGGGATTGACTCTCCCAAAGGCGGGAAATGGGCACCATCAAGCCTTGTTGGCTCGTTTGTTAGACAAACAGGAATGCTTCGCCAGACGCTCTACAACGGCATCGTTACCTTCAACAAAATGCAATACCGTAAACATCCAGAAAACGGCAAACGCCTATCAATCATGCGCCCGGAAAAGGAATGGATCACAGTCCCTATCCCCGAACTGACCATCATTGACGATCAGACTTTTGCAAAGGTCCAGAAGGCTCTTGATGAACGATCCAGCAAGCACCTTCAGCGCAAAATGATACCCACTGTGATGACAGAGGAGGAGAAGCGCGAGACATCCATTCGCCGTTCAAAGGAATGGCGTCGCAATCAAGCTGCCACGAAAAAGCGTGCCAATGCAGTGTTTGGCGGCAAACTCTATTGCGGGGAGCACAATCAGAAAATCACAGCGACCTATGCGAAGCATTATTCTTGCCCTGTCAAAGGCTGCGCGAACAGGAACCTTCACTATGACGAGATCATCAAGCTAGTATTGGATGCCGTGGCTGAACTGGATGAGGCAAAGATCATCGAGCATTTTGAGAGCGAGGAGATACAGCAAGTACGCGCTCATCACGCACGCGAGATTGAACGCCTGACTCAGCATCTCGAAGATCTTCGCGCCAGCATCAACAAGGTTATCGATGCCCTAGGCCCAGATGCACGTTCAACTGAAATACGCGCATTCTTCGACGACAAAGCAGAACAAATTCAACGTACTAAGCTCGACCTCACCAACCATAAACGAGCCCTCGCAAACAACGCGCCTCCCAAAAAACTACATGCCATTGTGGAGCGTCATCAAAACCTCTTGGCGAAACTTACCGTATGGTCTCGAGATCCTAGCGCAGTAAACCTGCTACGTCAGATCATTCTCAAACTTACAATCGCTACCAACAAAGCAGGAAACAATTCGGATCTCCGACGCACATGCAGTGCGGACTTTGACTTCCCTGCGATAGTTACCTCCCAAAAGAATGCATAGATAAACCGGCAAAATTCTGCCTATCAAAATGAATAGTCATTTTGGCGACAACACAGAATCCCATGCGTAAAAAGCCATCCTTTTCGGCATTCGACATCCGGTCGTCACGTGGTGTTTCCACATGCAAGGCGATCCAGGGAACGCGCTGGCGCTCTGCCATCCGCTTGGCCGTGCGGACCAGCTTTTTGGCAACCGGACTTTCATTCAGGCACACCATCAGGCGTTCTTGCGTCGGCCATGGGCCGCTGACCGCGTGGGTGCGCATATATTCCAGCATCTGCGCATCAATGCGTTCAGCAGCAATACGCATCGCCAGTTCGCGAAGGGCGGTCAGATTACCCTTGCTGAAGAAATGCCGGAGCGCGCGCCCCACCTGATCGATGACATAAACCTTGCCATCGCGCAGTCTTTGCAAAAGATCATCAGGCGGCAGATCGATCAGTTCAATTTCATTGGCTTTTTCAAGGAAACTGTCGGGCAAGGTTTCGCGTACGCGAACACGTGAAATCCGGGCGACAATATCGTTCAGGCTTTCAAGATGCTGGATGTTCAGCGTCGTATAGACATCAATCCCGGCATCAAGCAACTCATCGATATCCTGATAGCGCTTTTCATGACGACTGCCCGGCACATTGGTATGTGCCAGTTCGTCCACAAGGGCGATTTCCGGTTTGCGCCAGATGATCGCATCAATATCCATTTCCCCAAAGACACGGCCCCGATGCAAAAGCCTCTTGCGCGGCAATGCTTCAAGACCGCGCAAGAGGTTTTCGGTTTCCACGCGCCCGTGGGTTTCGACAATGCCGACAATAACGTCCCGCCCTTCCTTCTGCCGTTCCTGCGCGGCTTGAAGCATGGCATAGGTCTTTCCGACGCCCGGATAGGCGCCTAGAAAGATCTTGAGCTTGCCCCTCTCATCCTTGTGGGTCTGTTCCAGCAGAGCTTCGGGTGATGGACGGTCCTCTTCGTCGGTCATCTTGTGTCGATCAAAGTTTTTCGTATTTATGCTGTCATATCAGAACCATCGGCGGATCGCGCGGATAATTAGGCGGTAGACTGACAGCGCCCTGTTACGGAGCCAGACAGCACGCATCTCCTACGCCTGACGCATGATTGCTCTTTGCCGTGCACTGGACTGCCATCGGACAAACCAGTGCTCAATTTCATCCTGTTTCGTCATTGCCTCAAGACGATATTTCGTCCAAAGTCAGGGGTTATTCAGATAGCATTTCTCTACATGTCTGCAATGGAACTGCGCTTTGGATCGGGTTTGCACGTTGGCTTAGTGCGCCTTCGGAGCTGTCTCTCATTACCTTGACATGAACCAAACTGCCAAGAGCTTAAGTTCAGAACGATAAAAATTCCCGCAGGCTGGTAACGCAAAAAAAGCTTTTGGACCAATCGCCCGGGATGAAAGCGAGAAATGCTAGTTTTTGTCGATCGGGCAGATCTTTTCGCACAAACGAAGAAAGACAATCATAGAACGAAGAGCTTTGGAAAAAGATCTGGAGCTATAGCCTAGCGTTGACAGTACTGGCACTACAGATGCGGGACAAATCCGGATTTCTCGAGCCGTTCGGAGCCCTCCCCTTCTCTCTCTAAGTCCGCTCTTTCGGTACAATTCGCAAGGTAGCCGGGACGCTTACCGATTGACACCCCCCCTGCATAACTTGTAACCCTTCAATCAATCACCTGGGGAGCCCCGACAAGGGGCTGAGATACTGCTGGCGATGCAGCGCAGTGACCCATTGAACCTGATCCAGTTCATACTGGCGTAGGGATGGTGCAGAGGCTGGCATATTCACGTGTTCCTGATGGGCCTGATCCGTCTGGTACGGGTGAATTTTCACCATAATGTCAGCCCCCCTCATCACATGCCTTTCGCAGAACTGGGTCTCCATTGCTTTGACTGCAAAGGGACCTTTTATGTCTGTCAAAATTTCTACATCTGATGTCACCACCGGGCCATTGCCCGCATCGCGCAAGATCCATATTCCCGGCGATCTGCACCCCGAAATTCGCGTGCCGATGCGTGAAATCTCGGTCCATCCCACAGCCGGCGAGCCACCGTTAAAGGTGTATGACTCATCGGGTCCCTATACCGATCCAGATATTGAGATCGACATTGCCAAAGGCCTGCCGAGAATTCGGCGCAACTGGATTGCCGGACGCGGTGATACCGAACGATATGCCGGGCGCGCGATCAAACCCGAAGATAATGGCTTTGTCGAAAGCGGGAACCATGCTGTTCCGGTGTTCCCAAATCATCACGCGCCCTTACGCGCGACCGATGGTCAAGCGGTCACACAGCTTGCCTATGCCAGGGCGGGCATCATTACCGCAGAAATGGAATATGTCGCGATCCGCGAAAATATGGGACGTGCCGAATTGCGGGCTAATGCAAAGCGTGATGGCGAGGCTTTCGGGGCAGTCATCCCCGATAATGTCACACCGGAGTTCGTTCGTGATGAAGTAGCGCGTGGGCGTGCGGTGATCCCGGCCAATATCAACCATCCCGAAGCCGAACCCATGATCATTGGCCGTAATTTCCTGGTCAAGATCAACGCCAATATTGGTAATTCGGCAGTGACATCATCGATGGGGGAAGAGGTTGAAAAGATGGTCTGGGCAACCCGGTGGGGGGCCGATACCGTCATGGACCTATCGACCGGGCGCAATATCCACAATATCCGTGACTGGATCATTCGCAATTCCCCGGTGCCAATCGGGACCGTGCCGATCTATCAGGCGCTGGAAAAAGTTGGTGGCATTGCCGAAGACCTGACATGGGAGGTTTTCCGCGACACCCTGATCGAGCAGGCCGAACAGGGCGTTGATTACTTCACCATTCATGCCGGGTTGCGTTTGCACCACATCCCGTTGACCGTGGATCGGGTCACCGGGATTGTATCGCGCGGCGGATCGATCATGGCCAAGTGGTGCTTGCATCATCACCGTGAAAGTTTCCTCTATGAGCATTTCGCCGAGATTTGTGACATCTGTCGGATGTATGACGTGTCGTTCTCGCTGGGCGATGGATTGCGGCCCGGGTCAATTGCCGATGCCAATGATGCCGCCCAGTTTGCCGAACTTGAAACCCTTGGCGAACTGACCCAGATCGCCTGGGCCAAGGATTGTCAGGTCATGATCGAAGGGCCCGGTCATGTGCCGATGCACAAAATCCGCGAAAATATGGACAAGCAATTGGCGGTCTGCGGCGAAGCACCATTCTATACGCTTGGCCCTCTAACGACGGATATCGCACCGGGTTACGATCACATCACATCAGGTATTGGCGCTGCGATGATCGGATGGTTTGGTACCGCGATGCTGTGTTACGTCACCCCCAAAGAGCATCTTGGTCTGCCCGATCGTGATGATGTCAAAACCGGGGTGATTACCTATAAGATCGCCGCACACGCAGCCGATCTGGCCAAGGGGCATCCGGCAGCACAGGCGCGCGACGATGCGCTTTCACGTGCCCGGTTTGAATTCCGTTGGGAAGATCAGTTCAACCTGTCACTTGATCCGGAAACCGCGCGATCCTTCCACGATCAGACCTTGCCCAAAGAAGCCCACAAGGTAGCGCATTTCTGTTCGATGTGCGGGCCGAAATTCTGTTCGATGCGGATATCGCATGAAATTCGTGCCGATGTGCAAAAGGAAGGGATGGCTGCGATGGCTGATAAGTATCGCGATGGCGGTGATCTTTATATGCAGGTCGAGGCAAACGACTAAATACGAAAGGCGGGTCCCGAAAGACCCGCCTTTTTCTTCTTTGGTTTGCCGTGTCGGACCTGAAAGGTCGTGTCAGAGAACGGTCAGCATGCTTGCGACCAGCGGGTGACGGACGATGTCCTTGTCACGCAGCTGAACACAGGCGACGTCTTCGACATTTTCAAGGCGTTCGGACATTTCCGACAGTCCGGACATTTCCGGCAGAAGGTCGGTCTGGTCCGGGTCACCGGTCAGGATCATGGTTGAATTCCAGCCAAGACGGGTGACCTGCATCTTGAACTGCCATAGGTGCAGTTCTGCTCCTCGTCGATCACGACGAAGGCGTTGTTGAGCCTACCGCCACGCATATAGCCGATCGGCGCGATTTCCATCGTGCCGTCCGACAGATATTGCCGCAGGTGTTTAGCGCCTAGGCGGTCAGTGCATCATAAAGCGGGTGAAGGGTAGCTCGATATACCAGACAAATGTCCCAAGTAGTTGAGAGCGACCCTTTCACTCGATAACATCTCGATAGCATCGCCACTTACTGTTGCAACGACATCGCCTTTTCGAACCCGTTCACCATCGGTGAATATCTTTTCCCAACGAACGTTGCCCCCTGACAGCCGGAAAGCTGCTTCGGCATAGTCAACACCACACAAAAGACCATCCTCGCGCGCGACAATGCAGGCTTCAGCCGTCTGCCCGGTCGACAATGTATAGGATGAGGTTATGTCCCCGGAACGACCATAGTCTTCCAAAAGGGCCGCCATCACGGTTCGTTCGGTTATCAGTCTGGGTATTGCAGGAAGCTTCATCATTTTTGATAGCCTTCGGAGAAAAATTAACACTTTTGGACACAGCTTATATTGTTAATTGATTAACCATAAACAAATATCCCGTCAACCAAAGCGGCGCACAAAAAAACGGACTACTCTTTGAGTAGCCCGTCAAGTTTGCTGCATACTGAATTCTTGAACGCTGTCAAAACAGTGAACAAAGAGGATTGAAAAAACCAGACACCAAAGGAGGTTGCCGATGCCTTTCAGTTGCAGCGATCCATTAAATCAACGATTAGAAACCGAGATCCTATTTTTCGATCAGTTTTATAAAAATCAGCGGTGACAGAAATATCGTGGACATAATCCTGACCAAATGATGCGCAGCAACAAACACCGGATCCGCATCGAGAGAAATTGCCACCAAACTCATTTCTGCCAACCCGCCCGGAGCAAATGACAGGAACAGTATTTCCGTATTGGCCAAACCAGAATGCGCAAGCAGATATGCGATCAACCCAGCACACGGTATCGAGACACATAGCGCCATTATTGCCATAGGCGCCCCGCGAATGATTGCAGAACGATCCCTTGATCTGAAACGCGTTCCCAAAATGGTCCCGACAAAAAGTTGTGCAATGTGCAAAACGGGCTCGGGGACCGGCATCGTGATAATTTCCGTGCTATAAAGTATCACGCCAAGGGTTAAGGGACCGATCATCGCAGCCGCGGGCAACCGCAGTTTGAAGGCGATCAACGCACCGCCCACTGCCGCCGAAATCATCAGAAACACATCAGGAAAATAAACACCCCCCACGCTATTCAGCTCGGGAAGTTCTACCTGCCGGGGATGAACCGACAGGCTCGTCAAAAGCAGTACCATGAAAGGAACGATGCTAATTGCCAGAAATACGCGCGCCGAATGCTGAAAAGCGATGACAGATGCATTTCCGCCCTTCTCAGAGCCAAGCAGGATTGATTCTGTAACTCCACCGGTACAGGAAGAAAAATAGGCCGTTGCCCTGTCGTGCTTTCCCACTGTCAGGAAAATCCGATAAATTATAAATTGCAGGACAATATTGAATGGCACAACCAGCACCATACTTGGCCACCAGCTTGCAAAACTGGCAATAATCGCCGGTGTCACATTGGCACTGATCGCAATACCGATGATCGGGATGAAAAACTTGCTCGTCGATTTCGGCAGATTGCCATTTGCATCAAAATATCCAATCCCGGAGAGCTTGCAGGCCGCTGTAATGAACAATGGCCCGAGCATCCAGGGAAGCGGCATGTTTATCGCACCCGCGATAAGCATGCCAATCAAGGATATCACGATTGTGATTGTATAAGAGAGGAAGAGATTCCCCTGCATGAGAGTCATTGAAATCTCATAGTCAACAAACCGATTAAAATTTCCGAGACAGATTTTGCCCTGCGATTTCTGCCAACGCGGCGCTGCTTGAATCATATTTTAGTCGGGAAAATCGATCGTAATTTCCCCGCTCGCGGCACGCGAGCAACATATGATGATGTTGTCTTCCATCTCGTCATCAAACAGAACCAGATCCCGGTGGTCAGCCTCCCCGGCAATCAGCTTCATCCGGCATGTGCCGCATGTGCCGGCCTCACAGGAACTAGGCATGTCAAGTCCCACCTCCTGCAAGACCTTAAGGATCGATTTGTCACCCGGCACAAGATAGCGTTCATCATGCCCCTTGACCCGAACCCAGAATGCATCCTCGTCCTTTGCTTTTGTCGATGTCCCGAAATCTTCGAACCGCACACTTCCTTTGGGCCAGTGCGACGTTGCGGAACGGACCGCATGCAACAGGCCGGTGGGACCGCAACAGTAAATCACCGATTTGCTGTGATCCCCCGATAGCAGACTGACCAGATCCAGCGATCTGGAAGGGTCGCCATGATCATGATGTATCGTGACATCAGCATGCGATGTATTGCGGATTTCATCACCGTATGCCGTCAGCTTCTCGTCTCGTGTAAGATAAAATACCTTGCAGGGAACCTGTTTGGTTCTTTCAAGAACTTTTGCCATACACAAGATCGGTGTAATTCCGATCCCCCCGGCAATCAGAATAATTTCTTCGGCATCAAACTTCAGTTCGAAGTCATTGCACGGTACCGAAATTCCCACCAGGTCCCCGGCTTTTGTCTGCTCAACGAAACTTACAGAGCCGCCTTGACCGCTGTCTTCCCGTTTAATGGCGATCCTGTAAATGCTTCTGTCTGCCGGGTCATTGCACAACGAATATTGCCGCGTATCACCGGTCGGAACATTGACATGAATATGTGCGCCGGGCACAAATTCCGGCAGGTCCATTTTGTCCGGGTGCTCGAATACATACTCGAAAATATCGGTGGCCACCTCCCGCACAGAGGCAACTTTTACATTGAACGTTTCCATTTTTTTCACGCCTTTTGCAGAGGATATTGTCAAAGCTGTTTTTTATTTATGCGCCGGGCAAGATAGTCGAAATTAATCGTGAACTGCTCTTGCTTGCCAATCGCGTTCTGGAGCTTGACAATATCTTCTTCGGAAAACAGTTCAGAAACCTGCCCTGTCGCACTGGTGATCATCTGGATCATTGCCGCGTTTTCGAGCATAATCGCGCCGATAACTGTTTCCTCGACCGAGGAACCGGTGCAGACAATCCCGTGATGGCGCAACAATACGGCCCGGTTGGTCCCAAGAGCTGCGGCAACACCAGCCCCCATTTCCGGGGTCCGGATCAAGTTGATTGTATCAGTGTAGGTACCTAGCGAATTAAAGAACAATGCTGCCGGCTGGCTAACGGGAAGGAGCGGTTGCCCCGACGCCGACAGCGCCACGCAATAGGTCGGATGTGTATGAAGAACAGCTTGGACATCATCCCTTGAACGATAAATCTCGGTGTGGATGAAGGCCTCGCTATGGCGGCGTCCATCGCCTTCGACAACGTTTCCTTCCAGATCGATCATCAACAAACTTTCCGGGGTCAGTTCATCAAGGCCCACACTGTGCGGCTTCATAAGAAAAAGCCCGGAATTGTCGGGAATTCTTGCTGATACGTGACCGCGTGTTAGATCATCCTGACCATTGGCACAAAGTATTTTTCCGGCATAGACGAGCTTCTCTCTCAGATTCTGATATTTCATTTTTTTCTCCCGGTACGGCATGGTTTCGGAGTTATGGGCGTGGTGGATTGTCTGAAAATCTAGCCGCGGATCGGCACCATATTGTTGGGTTCAATATCTGCCGTAACTGTTGTGTCCCGATTTTGTGCACGCGACAGATCAAGCAAAGAAAACTCGATATTGGTCACCAAATCCTCGATCTGCGCCCGGGACATTCGCATGGTTATCCAGCCCAGCCCCGAATTTTGAAATGCGATAAGCAATCCCCTTTTGCCGGGATCGGGCATGGTGCTCCAAAGCAGATTGTCACACTCATAAGACGCTGTATAACCAGGCACGAACTGGCCTGAATGCACTGGCGTCATCTCGGCTCGCAAACTTGCCAGATTTGCAATAAGCGCCTCCAGCTCGTCAGCATTCAGTTGTCGCTCAACTTTCTGAACGCCGTCCTCAATCTGAATAACCGCTTCGTTGCTACCGTTAGCCTTACTGACTTTGATCATTTGATTTCCTCCTGTTCCCCTGCCAAACATCAATCAGCAATGCGGAATCCGCACAGGCTTGCCGGTTTGCGACGATGTCAATGCCGCGGAACAAATTTCGATAATGGCCGCCCCCCACTGCCCGTCATGCAGTACCGCCTCCTGGCGGATGGCCTGACTGAATTCATCAAGCACCAGATCTCTTGGGGATTTGTCGCGAGACAACAGCACTTCCTCTTGGCCGCCATCAGTGTAAATCAGCAAACCATCAGGGGACTGCCGAATATCACCGCGCTCGCAACTGACAATGGTAAGACCAAAATGCGGCTGATGGGGTGCATCGTTTGCAATCGCATTCTTGCTGCGGATTTGTTTTTTCCTGAGTTCTTCTTCCTCGGGCGCACCAGATAACGGTGAGGGCTTTTCTCGTTTTGCTGCGACAAAGCCCCATTCGCCAACTTCGCCTGTCAATTCCGAGCTCAGGAAATTGCCATAACCATTATAGATGGCCGTTCCTACAGCCCCGTTTTTGAATAACAAACGGACAACATGTGCACCAATCGTCGAACGTTCGGAATCCCAGTCAAAAACATTTGCAGAGACTTCGACAACAGGTTCATGACACAGACTGCAAAGAATATCGAACTGATGCGCCCCCTGCCGATAGGTGATGCCTCCGCCAAGTTCCGGTTTCAGCTCATCCGCACGACGTGGTCTGCGTACCCAGTCGGTGTAGCACATGGTATTGACCATACGGACAACACCCAGCCGACCGGAAAGGATAATTTCGCGCATTTTGCGGATCGGCAGGTCGTGACTGTGGGAATGTCCAACCACCAATGCCAGGCCGTTTTCCTTCGCCTTTCGCGACATGTCCCGGGATTCTTCCACGGTAATCGCCATCGGCTTTTCCACCAGAACATGCAATCCTGCGCAAAGCGCTTCCAGAACCTGGGCATGGTGCAGATCGGTGGGCGTGCCGATATAAACGGCATTGCACACGCCATCAGCGAGCATGTCGGAAAGGCATCCATATCCCGGCACGCCAAATGTCGCGGCAAACTCGTCCCTGACAACCGCATTTGAATCGCAAACTGCCGCTATGACAAAATCGGGATGACGCTTTAACGGCTCCAGAAAAGCATGTGCAGCCGCCCCTAGTCCAACAATCCCTAGCAGGACCATCAGATATCTCCTTGAAATTTTGGTGGTGCTATCCGGCTGCCTGTAAGGCAGCCGGATAGCACCCAGAACCTGATGTCTTAAACAGCCTTGCGCGCGGGCGGCTGCTTGCCAGACGGTTCATAAAGCTCGACCAAATCATCAAGGATTGGCGAAAAACGCATATGAGTGCGCATCAGCCAGCTTTTCATCCCATCACTGTTGTGATGTTTCTTCTTTTCATTGGGCAGGTCGATACGGCCGTGTTTACTCTCATCACGGAACACGCACATCGGGTCTTCGCCCGCCTCGACCTTTTTGATCTCCCGACGCAGCATCCGGCGAAAGGCTGCAATTCCCTGATCGGTGGATCCCAGATTTTCCTGAGTACGATCCGTGATGGCACCTTGGGAAATCCAAGCCATCATGTCTTGGCCATCCACGTTATCAACAATATGGTCCCCGTTCTCGTCATATATTGGGACTTCATAAGTGTGCAGTTTTTCCGTCAAATGCGGCGGCACATCCACGCCCTTAGGAGGAACATAGGCCGTGTACCAGACATGCAAAGTATGGGTATCATCGACTGGCACACGGATCTGGAACGCATAGTAGCGAGAGTTCTCATCTCCGTTTCCTACCGACAGCGTATTTGGAAACATGACTGGATGGCCCACCTTCCAGTCATCCGACTCCTCCGACTGACCGACGAGCAGTCGATGTTTAGTGATCCCGTGTTCAAATTCCTTGAAAGCAATTTTGGCGTGCGGCGCACTGATGGCGACTTTGACGTTTTCCTGCTCCTTAACGAATTCATACAGGTGTCCATGCAACCATTCTGTATGAACTGGATCAAGCGAGTTTTCCATCGCCTGCAACCAGTTAACCGGAATGATCGTTCGGCCCATCATGCGAATCGTACCCGGTTCAATAAAGCCGTCAAGCAATGGGAGTAGCGGTGCCGGATCCGGCCCCATATAGGCCCAAATCATGCCGCCAAGTTCTTGTACCTTATAGGCTGTTGTTTTGATTTTCTGACAAAATGAAGACCCCTCTGGTTCATTCGGCTGCTCAAGGCACTGCCCGTCATGACCGAAGGCCCACCCATGATAAGGGCAACGCAGACCGTCTTCGGTCGGGATGCCATTCACCAGCGATGCCCGGCGATGTGGACACTGGCGCGCCAGCAATCCCATCCGGCCCTGACGATCACGATAGAGGACAAGATCCTCCCCCATCAACCGGACCGGAACCGTCCATTTATCCTGAAGATCTTCCTTCGCCGCGACAGGATGCCAATAACGGCGCAGAAGTTCACCTGCCGGAGTGCCCGAACCAACAAGGCTCAGCATGTCATTCTGTTCTTGAGTAAGCATTTTTCCTCCCTCTGGGTTTTTCTAAAAGCGATCAGGGCGATCACTCATACGGCCATAACCGATAACATTATTGTTAATCACTTAACAATAATGAGCGGGTGAGTCAACTAATCTCATTGCTCTGGGAAGAACTTTTCCTTTAGCTAATTGGAGATTTGTCTCGCCGCTTTACGCGACCAGAATTGTCGTGTAGCTATTGATCCACATTCTCAAAAAGTAATTTACTTGCGGGAGATTCACCATTCCGAGTACTATACATTTTGATCGTACGGCTCACTTGCTGAAGCTTGCCAGTAAAGCAACAGCGCGGGCTTTGCAGAACAGACTTGCCAAGCAGAATGTTGCTTATGGTCACTGGACGTTTCTTAGAATACTCTGGCAAGATGACGGACTGAGCGTCACCGAATTATGCCGCCGTGCAAGTGTTGCAAAACCGGCAGGTGCAACGGCACTGCATGCCATGGAAAAGCTTGGTTATCTTACAAAAGAACAAAAGCCTGGTAATCAGAAGGCCATCTATATCTATTTGACGGAACAGGGGCGGGAGCTGGAAAAAGAACTGGTTCCTCTGGCGCTCGAGGTCAATGAACTTGCTCTGAATGGATTGTGTAAAAGCCAACAAGAAACCCTTCGAACAACCCTGTCTGTCATCATAAAAAATCTTGAAACCGAAAATAGCTAGGGTTAGGACTGTATCCCGTATATTTCGCAAGAACAGGGGCAGGATTTTTCTAAATCCTGCCCCTGTTATCTATATTGATGGAATCATCTGGAATACCGGGAAAAGCTTACCCAATATCGTTTCGGGCCACGGAATTGCCAGGAACAGGTCAAACACGACATAAACAAACACTGTCGCTCCGATTGCAAGAGGCAGCACAAGCTTCCAAGGCTCTCGATTTTCGGCACGCATGTAGACAACAACGAAAAGCAGAACCGTTGGAATAAGTCCGATGATCGCCATTGAGATCATAAACGCAATCATCCAGCCAAAAAACACACCCGCCCGCAGAATGATTTTCCCAACCGGCAGGCCATTATAGTCCTCAACCAGATCAAGATGAACTTCTTTGCGTGACGAGGATTGACCGATTGCCAGAGAGTCTCCCCGGGCAGGGCGCCGAAAAATCTGGTTGGTCAAACTCAAAACCAGACATCCCAATGAGAACCACCCCACAATAAGCGGCCCGAGAGCAGCCATATCGGTATATGTTGTCGCCTCAAAGACCATCCACACCAGCACACAAATCAAGCCCATCGTGAAGATGTCAGTCAGCCGGAAAGAAGGTGCATGGATTTTGACTCCCGCACTCCCGTCTTTTCGCTGCGCGAGCAGCTCTGAAATGAACGGACGAAGTATCATGAGTGCCGCCAACGCCAACAGGACAATGACAATCGGCTTGAAAAGCCATTCATACGAGTAACGGGCGGTCGAGATGAACATATAACGTTCGATGATCCCCCCTAACACAAATCCGAGGATCAACGGCGGCCGGGGCCAGCGAAGGCTTTTCATCACCCAGCCCAAAACACCAAAGAACAGCAGCGCGAACAGATCACCCCAGTCCCTGTTACCCTGAAATGCCCCCAGATAAACGATGCTCAGAATGATCGGCATAATCAGCGTGTAGCGTAATGTCGCGATCTTCGACATCTGACCGCTCAGGGCAAAACACACACCGGCACCAAGTATGTTGGCAATCGCGATGCTCCAGACCATCGAATAGGTAATATCCAGATGAGTCGTCAGCATTGCCGGCCCGGGTTGAAGACCGTGGATCAGAAATGCACCAAGCAGGATGGACATGCTTGCACTGCCTGGAACACCAAAAGCGATGGTCGGAACTAGCGCCCCGCTTGTCGCTGCATTGTTTGCGCTTTCGGGGGCGATAACCCCGCGGACATCGCCGGTACCAAAGGTTTCACGCGCCCCTTTTACACTCCGTGCGGCGAAACCATACGTAAACCAGTCAATGATTGACGAACCAAGCCCGGGCAGAGCCCCAAGACAGGCACCAAGCCCCGAACATCTGAAGATAAGCCATATATTTTTGATTGCGTCACGCGCCCCGGTCAGCATCCCTTCGCGTACATTATACTTTGACTGACTGATGATCGGCATCCGGCGGATGGCAAGATCACAGAGCTCTGGAAGGGCAAACAAACCAAGAGCAATGGGCAAAAGCGGCAAACCATCATAAAGATATGTCGTTCCGAAGGTCCACCGCAGCGAACCGCCCTGAGGGTCACTGCCGATCATCGATAACATGATTCCCAGTCCGGCGACACTCAACCCCCTCAAGGGCGAACTTCCCGACAGGACGGCCACCATCGAGATACCAAGAACCGAACAGGCCAGTAATTCCGGCGACCCGATATAGAGCATGATCGGTCTTAGTGCCGGAACGGTAAGAGCCAGCAATGCCGCACCAAAAAGCCCCCCGATGACAGACGAAACATAGGCTGCACTAAGTGCGCGCCCCGCCTCCCCCTTTCGGGCCATTGCATGGCCGTCTATCACTGTGGCTTGCGACGCCTGCGTGCCGGGCACACCAAACAATATCGCGGGAATAGTATCTGACGTTGCGGCAACGGATGCCAAGCCCAGCATGAACGCAAATGCCGACACAGGGTCCATTGAAAATGTGAAGGGCAAAAGCAATGCCAGTCCGGCAACACCCCCGACACCGGGTAGAATGCCAAGCATCAGCCCCAAAACGACGCCGAATGACAGATACATCAATCGCTCGGGCGCCAGAACAAGAAAGAATGCGTCGATCAGTAATTCAAACATAGTAAACCTGTGATATTAGAGCCTGACAAAACCCGCAAACTGACCTGTCTAAATCCGTACCGGCAAGTTACAGGCCGCCCGCCTTGGGCAGGAGACCGCATTAATGAGCCATAAAACAGGGTATGATGAGCGAAGAGAGAACATCATTCGTTGTTCCGCCAAGAATGTCTTCGCTGAACTTCGAATGTTCATAAGCCCCCATAACCAGTAGGTCGGCTTTGAAATCGGCACAATGATCCAGGATCGTCTGGGCAACAGACCCCTTGGCCATTTTCGAAACGTCTTCTGCCTGGGTTCCGTGGCGCGACAGATTTGTACAAAGCTGCCTCGCCCAGTAATCGGCAGATGCATCCTGCGAACCGACCCTCAGAACAGAAGCATCGGCAAATGGCCCAAACAATTGCATTGCCTCCCCCACGGCGCGTGCTGCGGCCCGTTTGCCATCCCATGCAATAACCACCCTGCGCGCCAGATCGCTTGACGGATCCCGATGTGGAACCACAAGAACCGGCTTACCACTTCTCAACGCAATAACATCCGGGTGGATCATGTTTGATCCGTCAGAGTAACCAGACAGGTTCTGTCCGATAAAGGTTACATCGAAATGGCGGGCTGCCTTGGTCACGGCAATATCGGAGTTACCAATAATTTCAAAACTGTGAATCCTTTCGGGCACTGAAACCCCGGCAACCTGCTCGTCGAATGCCTGCCGGATCGCGGAACGGGCCTCGACCTCCATTCTGTCGACAATCTGGTGAAACTGCTCTTCCAGCCGCTTGCTCATCAATTGTCGGGCAGTGCTTACCACGGCAGGGGGATCATATGGGAAACATGCCGTGACATGCGCGGCATGTTTCTCTGCCAGCAAAATCGCCTGTTTAAGGGCGCAGTTTGCCGTATTTTGCCCATTATATGGTACGAGAATATCCTTAAGCGCCATCAAAACCTCCGACGCGACAATAGCCAGATAGCATCAACAAGACAGGAGATGACCGGCTAAACCGGTCATCTCCTCCCTGCTACTTGCGCAGCTCGATCAGCTTATTGAGAACCGACTCTTCGGTCTGATAGACTGACTGAACAATTGCTTGAAGCTCAGCTCCCGACGAAGGTGAAATTTCAAGACCAGCCGCAGTCGCTGCTTCAAGAAACTCTGGATCGGACATCGTTTCGGCGAAGGCTTCGCGAAGAGCCTCCACCCGATCTTCCGGCACGCCAGGAGGCGCAATATAAGGACGTCCCATTTCCTGCGTTGCAACCACAAAGTTGATAAGACCCTTGGCAGCTTTGTCATCGGTCAGATCTAGGGCAAGTGGAATATCTAACAGTTCCGGATGCGGGCTTGAGGAAAACTGCAGCAGAAGATTGACCTTGCCGTCATTGACCAAATCCATTTTTGTGGCCTTGATCGTCGACCAGGACCATCCGCAACGCCCCTGGACTTCGCCACGCTCCATCGCAAGAACGATGTCATTGCCCCCCGGATAACCATCAACAATCGTCATTTTCGAGCCAATCGCCTCGTTAAGCACATTGGCCTGAATGTTCGGATCAGAAGCCGCCCCCGTGCCGCCGACCAGTAATTCGGTCGACTTGAGGTCCTCGACATTTTTCACCCCGGAATCCGCATTGGCCGCGCACAATGAATATTCCCGGTTGGCATTCCCGATGAAATTGAATTCGGAAGCCTTGAAATTTGCAGCCTGGTTTTTCAGCAATGGCTCGAAAGGAGCCGCACGCGCGATGGCACCAAAGGCTGTACCGTCTGCAGGTGCCGCCTCGTAAAGCCAGTTGGCCAGACGCAGGCTTCCTGCACCCGGCATATTGTTGGGAACAACGGTCGGGTTTCCGGGAATATGCTTGCCGATATGAGCCGCAATCATGCGGGCATAAGTGTCATAGCCGCCGCCAACGCTATAACCGATATAAAGATTGATTGTCTTTCCGCTGTAAAACTCTTCGACAGTCTCGGCAAAGGCCGAATTGGAGACAATAACCCCCAATGCAACGGCGGCTGTCGACAGATATTTTCTCAAAGCCATGGTCTTTCCTCCCAGGTGAATTATATTCTTATTAGGTCGTCGTCGGTCATTGCCAAAACGCAGCCACAATAACCGGCCCCGTCAAATCACAAAGGATTCAAGCGTTTCCGGGGCAAAAATATCTTCCGGCTGCAAAAGATTCGGTGAAAGTCCTTGCTCGTGGGAATAGCGCAGGAACGTTGCGATCGTTTCCCTGTTCTTATCAAAGCCGTATGGCCAGAAATCTTCGCCCATCAGCTCTGTTGCTTCCTCAAAATGTGCAACAGCCCATGGCAGCATCGTTTTAAGTGCTGCAGTTTCGGAAAGACTTTCCATCGTGATTTTCTTGGCCTGCACAAATGCCTTCAACAGAGACTGGCAGACCCAAGGATCCTGCTCATACACAGAGCGTTTCACGGCAACCGTGTGCATGATCGGAAAGATGCCCGTCCGTTGGAAATACTCTTTTTCTACGGAACGGAAATCTTCGAAAAGGCGACGGACTTTTCCGTTTGCCCCCCCATAGGTACTTGGCTTGCGGGCAGTATAAAGGGCATCAATCTCGCCATCATGCAACATTTTGGCAAGTGTCTTGCCCGGCCCGATAGGCTGTACTCGAATATCATCGGGCAAGTTCAGCTTGAGCTTTTCACTACGATTAGGCTCTTCTTCCCCGCCGGTAAAATAGGTGACGGAATTTACCGGAACACCATAATCGTCACTCAGAATACCACGGATCCAGACAGGGGCGGTCATCTGATATTCTGGGCATCCAACCCGCTTGCCAATAAGATCCTCGGGCTTTTCAATACCACTGTCGGCATTCACATAGATTGAGCAATGCCGGAAGAAACGCGACGGGAATACGGGGATCGCAATAAAAGGTCTGTCCGGTTTGTGAAGAGAGACGACATAGGATGACAATGAAAGCTCCGATGCCTCGAATTCCTTATGCCGCAGCATCCGGAAAAATGTCTCCTCGACCGGCATATTCAGAAAGTTGAGATCAACTCCATCGGGCTTAACCCTCCCATCTATGATCGGAAACATACGATCATAATCCCAACATCCAAAGTTTATTGTTTTTCTCACGGTCTCATGCTCCATAAACTCGCAGGCTATCAATTGGATTGAAATTCCATTGGTGATACGGAACCTTCGCGAAATGCCCCTTACTCGTCCAATATAATTTACATGCACCAGATCAATAAAAATTATATATCAATTCTTATGAATTTAATGAAAGGGGAAGCACCGTGAACCTTAAACAACTGCGCTACTTCATAAAAATTGCCGAAACACAGAATATGAGTCGCGCGGCAGAAGGGCTTAATATCGCCCAAACGGCTTTGGGACTTCAGGTAAAAAACCTTGAGGCAGAACTCGGCGTTGCATTGCTGGAACGCCATTCAAGGGGTGTAAGAGTCACCCCGGCAGGCCAAGTTTTCTACAACAGGGCTGTCAAAATCCAGAAGATGATCAGCGAAACAATTTCCGAAATACGTGAAATGAGCGGCAACACTGAAGACCCCATCTTGATGGGCATCACGCCAAGCATGATGCAACTGGTCGGGGCCGAACTGCTCTCACACAGGGAAACCGGGGAAAAGTTCCAGTTTGTCGAGGCCCTCTCGTTCCATTTGCTCGAGGCCCTGCACCGTGATGAGATCAACTGCGCACTGGCCTTCAACATCCCCGAGGAACCCGGAATAAAAAGGCATTCGATACTTGATGAGTCTCTGTTTTTTGTCAGCAGCCCGGAAAGCCCGAACAATGGCGTTCCGATCACGTTTCATGAAGTGACTCAATCCGATCTGGCACTACTGAGCCGCAGGGATATCATATGGAATATTGTACACGACACAGCACACGAACGTTCCGTCGATATCCGGGTTGCCTTCGAGGTCCAATCCCAGTCAGCGATCAAAACCCTTGTAGAACGGGGAGTTGCATGCAGTATAATGCCTTTTGGCACTATAGCTGATGAGGTCAGCAAAGGCACTCTGCATGCCCGCCCCATAGCTGATAGCAAGCTGCACAGAACCCTTTATTTTGCCTATTCAGAAAACACATCGGCAAGACAATCTACAGCACTTCTCGAAAAGCACATTTCGTACATTATCAACATCTATGCTGCAAAACTCGGTCGACACGCACAAATCCTATTGCCTTAATTTCTTTGTTGATAAGGGATCCTGCTCTTTGCAATAGCCCGGTGCGTAGACATTCGCACTGCAATTTCTTGCAGCCCTACGATGTCCAGAATATCCCAGTCTCCTGATAAGCGGGTCCTCTTCCTGTAATAGTTCGACCTCGCAAACAACTTGACCCGACCTCAACGAGATGACTGCTCTCAAGCAAGCGCGTCAGAAACTCATCCTCCGGCAGCCCCATGCGCTTTGATATGCATTCAATCGGTTCCCCTTTTGAAGCCACAGATTACTATTGTCTCATTAGGATCTATGCACCACCGTGACCCCATATGCATTACTAAGTTTTGGCCGTAGCATGTGTTGATTTAATCATGAATTGGCCCTTGAACCATAAGACCACGGTGACCTGCTTGATCCATGATCTCAATTAGTAAATGATTCCGAGCAGTATCACGAACACATCGACTGTTCGCTGATAAGAACAAAGTATTTCCCCTCAAAGAGGCCTTAATTTTGGACAACCAAGCCCCCGGATTTCGACATCCAGAAAGCTCCCTTTTAGAAATTACCCCACATATCTCCCGCCATGCCTCTGGTGCATCTGGGTCACAAACTTTCGGCCATTGAGGACCTTCATCATCTTCGGGTGTACTCGTCTGTAGACCATCAAGAACATCCAGGATCGCCAGACGCGAAGGTCTTTTTCCCTTCTGTCGTAAACCATCAAGCTCCGACCTAACGGCATCAAGCCCGACGCGATCAATCGCTTCGTTCACTCGAAAGCAGGCATTCGCCAAAGTCCAAGGCTCGGAGCACAGCCGCTGCCATGCCCTGGCTAAAATCAAACATTGATCATCGACGGCTGGAAGGACGGTTGCGCCAGTTCCAGAAACAGCATTTGCCTGTTCTCTTTCATCCGTGTTTTCTTCTTTATCCGTGTTCTTCTTATTGGAACCGGCACCACGTGCCGGTTTAACAGCGGTATCAGATGCCGATTTGATGGAACCAGATGCCGGTTTAGAGTCAAGACCGATCAACTGATAAGCATTGCGATTACGAAGCCTGCCAACGGCCCGGCTTAGCTTTGCAACCAATCCAAGTTCGGCCAAGCGCTTCAGCGCCTGACGTACCTTGCGATCAGACAGGCTTGCTTCATGTGCAATTGTATCAATCTTGGGAAAGCATGCCTGAGTGCGATCATTGACGTGCGACGCCAGAACGACGGCAACGCAGATTTCGGCTGTCGACAAATCAGGATGATGAAGGATCTGTGTCTGCACCCAATGCCAGCGGGCAACGGCAGACGTTCCGACCGGTACAGATTGCTCTGCAACCGCGCCGGTTTGCGCTTGGGAATATGAAAAAATCATGCGTGATATCGGCAAGAGTTCAAGTATCGCATTTGTTCTTGACAAAGCGATCCCGTCGCCTAAACTCGACCTCAGATTTCCGATGGGCCAAGTTTAAGCCTTTCCAAGAACCCGCTGCGCCAACAGCGGGTTTTTTATTGCCTAAATTCTTGAAAAGTCGGGGGAAATGAAACTCGGTTGCGCCGCCTCCTCTTGATGAGGGTATGCGCCCGAACTTTTTCTCTTGTTTCGCGAATCCATCGAGTCTATATCTCAAAACTCGACGGATCGGAAAGAGTGGTTGCGGGGGCAGGATTTGAACCTGCGACCTTCAGGTTATGAGCCTGACGAGCTACCGGGCTGCTCCACCCCGCG
>NZ_JAYMEG010000079.1:0-537 GCF_037029325.1 Thalassospira sp. CH_XMU1420-2 | reverse complement strand
AGGCGGCACCGAATGGATGGGCAAAAACACTCCTTCTATTTGACGGATATATGAAACCAAGAAGGGCCGGATGCATTTTGCTCCGGCCCTTCTTGCATTTCGTCTTCCAGTGCCACTTAGATCCGCTTTGGCAGGTTTCGAACCATCGCCCAGATCGCCAACGCGACCAACAGCACCATCAACGGTGCTGAGTGCGGCGGTACTGGCAACGGCGAAATCAGGAGTAGTGGCAATATCGTAATCACCATGAATGCCACCGTCCTGATGCCAATTCTTTGCACCGTCGGTGACGCGTACTGGAAATTGTACTGCTTGCGCTTACGCGTGTAATGCGCATCTAGCAGCAGTGGCAAAAAGAATAGTGACAATACTGGAAGCCACGTAATTAATCCTGCCACCCGATAAAGCGCCAGATAGATCGCCAAATTCACGACCTTCAGGCGCCCTTCCACATAAGGAAAGAAGTCCTTTCGGCCAAAGTTATCCAGGATCTTGGTCGAATCCTCTGGCGGCGGCAACATGAACCTCTGAATACCC
>NZ_JAYMEG010000078.1:0-555 GCF_037029325.1 Thalassospira sp. CH_XMU1420-2 | reverse complement strand
TTCAGCCATACCAGTTTTGAACCAACCCACTAACAGCGAAAGTTCCTATGGCGCCAAATAAATCCGTGCCTGCCGTTTCCGTGACCTACGCCCAGACCGGCAATTCCACCAAGTCCAACGAGCTTGGAATGCGGGCAATGCAAGAACGCGCCTTTGAAAAACGGGGCGAGCAATATCTTCTGATCAAGTCGCCGCCTGCATCCGGGAAAAGCCGTGCGCTGATGTTCATTGCGCTCGACAAGCTGCAAAATCAGGGGCTGAAACAGGCGATCGTCGTGGTGCCAGAGAAGTCTATCGGCTCCAGCTTCAATGACGAGCCGCTGTCAAAATTCGGCTTTTGGGCTGACTGGACAGTGCAGCCAAAATGGAACCTGTGCAACGCCCCCGGCACGGACGGCGGCAAGGTCAATTCAGTCGGTGCCTTCCTGGACAGTGACGATCAGGTGCTTGTCTGCACCCATGCCACGTTCCGCTTTGCCGTGGACAAATTCGGCGTGGAAGCCTTCGACGACCGGCTGATTGCGGTTGATGAATTCCACCATGTTTCCGCCAACC
>NZ_JAYMEG010000077.1:0-558 GCF_037029325.1 Thalassospira sp. CH_XMU1420-2 | reverse complement strand
GTTTTTCAACTTTGGGCTCCCGCTGCCGTAACCCCCCCCCCCGACCACGCCAACCACTCTCATCCCCCTGGGGGTAGCTGCGTTCACAGCCATAGCTGTCACGCCCACGCCCATCTGTTTTTCGTTGAGACTTCTGCCAGCTCTCTACCCCTGGTTCGCCGATCGTTCCAACGGCGACAACTCAACGTCTTGAGGTGACACCATGCAAGAGGTAAAAGCTTACATCAAAACGCGTAAACTGGAATCGGTCACTCTGGCGCTGCATCGCCTGGATGGCATTACCGGGATGAGCGTCTCGGAAGTCCGGGGTTTCGGTCGCAGCAAGGCGCAGAGCAGCGCCACGCACCCGATTGCGGGTGCGTCGGAGTTCTCCGAGCATGTGAAGGTGGAGATCGTGTGTCAGGACCACCTCGTCGATGCCGTAGTGGAGCTGCTGAAAACCGAAGCCCATACTGGGCTTAGGGGGGACGGTCGTATCTTTGTTAGCGATATCAGGCGTGCAATCCGCATTCAGGATGGTGTTGAGGATTCAAGCGTCATCTAATGTTGAGTAGCTGG
>NZ_JAYMEG010000076.1:0-593 GCF_037029325.1 Thalassospira sp. CH_XMU1420-2 | reverse complement strand
ACGACATTCTCCCCACCGGGGAACATCGATCCCCATGGGGTTGGTTATTTCAGTTGGAAGGTGGGCAAACCGAAATGGTCAAAGACCTTGTGGAGATAGTTCTGCTTCTCCGTCTGGGCCTCGACACAGTTAGCGGCAAATGCAACCACGGTCATGAAATCCGGGCCGATGCGAAGGACGGTGTCGTCAACCGGCACCATACCGTTGGCACCATACCAGACCCCTTTCTTGCCGATTTGGATAAAGTCAACTTTATGCTTCTTGGCAAGATACGCCTTCTTCCAGATTTCCAGAACTTCACGGTCCGTAAAGTTCAACCTCACGAACTGGAGCTCTCCATCGAATTCATAGGCATCTGTCTCGATGTTTAAGTCTATTATTTCGCGATACTCGCCTGGCTGCAAAAACATGCCCCATCGCCAAAATCGGCGAAAAGGCCATTGCAGCATTTCCGAGTAATAGCGGAACATTAAACGAAGTTTGCTGAGCATGGTGTGTTTCTCCAAGGCGGGAGCACACCACCCCATTGGGACAGCGTACGTCCCAAATGGGTTTAGTTGTTAACTTCTCGGCGAATTGCTTGTCAGCAGTCG
>NZ_JAYMEG010000075.1:0-606 GCF_037029325.1 Thalassospira sp. CH_XMU1420-2 | reverse complement strand
CGACAACCGCTACAGCTGGGCGGATGCGATGCATCGGGTCAGTTTCCGCCGTCTTCGTCCGCCACGCGTGCGCGTCAATGGCGAGCGACGTGTTGAAGTGGGGGAACCATACGAATTCCGTGCAGCAATCACAGAGCCGTATCGTGGGCTTGAGCGCTCATATGACGGCGAATGGACCTTGCCGGATGGTACAAAGCAGTATGGGGATACGGTGACATACATTCCGACGGAAGATGACTTGGATAACCGTCAGCTGGAGATCTCGTATCAGGCATGGATGACGGACTATCCCGAGGAGATTGGCCGGGATGATCAGCGCCTTTATCTCTGGCAGTACGAGTGGCCAACCTGGCGACTGGCGATTGATCGGAAATCATATTATCCACCAGCAATCGTCGAGATCCGTGCCAAAACACTGGGTTCTACGCCATCACTGGAAGACCCGCGTTATACTTGGCAGTTGCCGGAAGGGCCGAGTGTTGAAAGTAACTCTCTTGAAGATATGAGGGTGCTGAAGGTTGAAACGACCGGCGAATTCACTGTCGGGTTGGCCATTGCCGACGCGCGCGGCAACGAAACCACTCTGGAAGAAACGTTCGAGATCTT
>NZ_JAYMEG010000074.1:0-648 GCF_037029325.1 Thalassospira sp. CH_XMU1420-2 | reverse complement strand
TAAAGCACAGGAAGTAGACGCGCTTTGCCCGAGTGCTGAGCTTCTCGGTCCCAAACTCTTTACCGATATCTGCTGGGGCTGCATTTTCCCGATCAGGGTAGCCGGATTTGATATGTTCCCCGGGGGGGATGGTGCACCCGCAAAGGCAGCGGAACGATCAGCATGCATGTGTGAGGATCCTCTCGGAATACCAAGGCTAGGATTGGGTCTCGGTATGTGGCAACCAGCACGCCTTATGGAAGTCGTGAGGACACCGGGATGCTCGATGGCGCTCGGCGGCCATACACTTCCAATCGCCTCGCAAAGGTTCCGGGGAACTGATGGGCGAGATGAAAACGATAGTGCAGACCTTGTGTTCTATCACATCCACAACTACGCGTTTCCGCTTCTTTACATGCTCGAACTGATGCTTGATTCCGACTGCATCGGGGACGGGTACCTTGATTTCGACTTGCTCGACATGTCCGAAATTGATCCGACCTGGAATAATGATGAGCTTGGCTTTTTCCAAAGTCCGGAAGCTGCGCTGCTCGCCAACCCGGTCGCCCTTGCGGCTTGTGCTGCAGACGCCGCCTCGGCCTCTGCCGGCTACCCACTTGATGAGATGTTTTGGTGTGCCGGCACGTGGGGCAACATGTACCCGCTCTC
>NZ_JAYMEG010000073.1:0-798 GCF_037029325.1 Thalassospira sp. CH_XMU1420-2 | reverse complement strand
TCATACATCGCATATCTACTGTTCTCTGAGTCTTGTGGGACGATCAACTGCGGTTCAGCACGATCTTCAAGTACCTCGACCCGCTGCTGACGTTCACGTCGATTGAGCGTTCGCATGAGCAGTAAGACCCCGCCAACAACGATCACTGCCAACTCTATCAAAACCACAACGGAAAGTGCTTCTGTCATAGCTATCCTCCCACGAAAAAGCGCACAAACAGACTAACAGCTTGTGCGCTCTTGAGTACCTTTTCTTGCCTGCGAAAAACGTACAGGACATCTGAGATGTTTGTTTAATTCGGCGGCTCGACACCATGACGGGCAGAGCGTCTTTCATTGTTGCTACTTGCCTCTGAGTCGTCTTGGTCAAACACATCCATTGCCAAGTCGCCAACCTCTGTTGCTGCGGATTTGATGTTGCCCATGTCTGTTCCGGCCACTCCTGCGACTGCAGCTAATCCACCATGACGGTTATCACCATAGGTTTGCTCCATTTGCTCTCGCTGGATATCCGTTTCAACCCTCTCATGCATCTGTTGGTTCCCTCGGTTCACGTCATGTGCAGCCAGGTTTCCATCATTTCTAGTATTTACATAGTCCTGACCATTGCCGACTTCCGCGTCGAACGCGGAATGTACACGCTCTCTGCCTTCCAGGTCCGCTGCCACTGTTCCCCTAACGCTATCCAGATTGCCGGCCTCCACCTGCTCTTGCGCAGCATTTGACACGTTCATATCGGGCCCTTCCGTTGAATGCCCTGTGCGGCCGACCACCGGACCAATGACATTGAGCCATTGCC
>NZ_JAYMEG010000072.1:0-835 GCF_037029325.1 Thalassospira sp. CH_XMU1420-2 | reverse complement strand
CAAGCTGCTGAATGATTGGTTGCGGGGCTTCGGCAATATCCTTGAGCGTCTCGGAAATGACCTGACGGACATGCACGCGTTCTGCTTTGTCCATCATCACGCGCTGAGCGCCGTAGTACGCTTCAACATTCTCGCGTGTTGGGTTGTCCAGAGCTTGGTTCAGAAGCCGGGGCATGTTGGCCTTCAACCATTCCGCAGACATTGGGGATGGACCCGACCCTTCGCTGTTGCTTGCAGCCGGAGGAGCTTCTCGTTCTGGAGTGCCCAACACCTGTGACGGTTGAGGCTCAAGCTCTTCCTTCTCAGGGACCGGTTCAGGATCATCGTAGAAGTGCCAGCCCGATGCAGGCCCTGGCGCCTTCGACACAGGATAGGTTTGGGCGGACGCTGAGGCATGGAGCGCCAGGACCGCAAGACTGGCAATAATACGTTTTTTCATGCAGCCACCTTAACGGTGCCTGCGCGCAGCAATGTGCCGGTTCGTTACGATATTTGTAACTTACCCGCATATTGCACATTTTCTTTCACTTGGCGGCTTACAAATCTTCGGCAATGCGAGCTGGCACAACCAACAGGTCCTGCGCTCGCGTCCCCGCCACGTAAAGCATGTTTATCTCTTCCGCTTGCGCTACTTCATCCGTATTAGTCCACTCCCCAGCTGTAATCTTCTCTGAGCGAGAGCTTTCCAACTCAAATGGCGTTCGAAAATCATCCAAAAGAACGACCTTCTTAACTTGTCGGCCCTTTGTCGAATGCGCTGTCCCAAAAACGACAGCTGCCCGGCGTGGGTCATTCACGGTGTTTGCCTCAACAGCTTTGGCCATGCTCCATACAT
>NZ_JAYMEG010000071.1:0-848 GCF_037029325.1 Thalassospira sp. CH_XMU1420-2 | reverse complement strand
GGGCCTTCTCTTGCAACTTGGCAAGACCGGACCCAATACCATTTGACGGCCATACGATGTGACCACCTTCTTTGACATGGTCAAACAAGCGACGCCAATCGGTGTAGGACGCTTCTTTCCACATCTTGAAATCTGCATCGCAGAAATAGGCGGTCTCCTCTGTAGTGGGCTCTTTCTTGGTAGGAATGCCCACCGCATTGTGTTCACCACGCATCGCTTTAGCTTGGCCGCCCAATCCTTCTCGCTTCAGATTGTCTCCAAATACGAATAGCACTGCTGGTTCGCTTTGAACCATTTCGCGCGTGATATGATCACGGAACATGATTTTTGGCCGGGTGTTCTCCGGCACTGCGTCTTCGGGAAGTGGATCCATAAAACGGTTCCAGGATCCGGTAATTGGGACATATGCCTCAAGGAAGCCGTGGCTTCCATACCGGAATTTGCTCGCTCTCAGAATTGACATCATTCACGCCCTTTCTTGATCAGCTCTGCTCAGTACAGAGTGGAACGCTTGCTAGCACTTCCATCAAACGACTTTGTTGTTCTCCCTCAAGCTGCGCGGAAACCTCTTTCAAGACTTCATACATCGCAGTGACCCAGGGAACGTTGCATTCACTGGATTCTGAATGGATGGTATCGAAGAAACCTGGCTGATCGCACAGCTTGCTGTACGCATCATCTACGTTTCCTTCGAGTTCTTTTCCGAACCAGTTTTTGTAGGCCGCTTTGACCAGCCCGTCATATGCCTCGTCATACGCCCGTTCTTCATAGAACACTTGGGTATAGACACCGTTGTCGGTGTTCTGTGTCAGGGTATAGATACCCACCAAGGGCACTTGTTTGTCGCT
>NZ_JAYMEG010000070.1:0-849 GCF_037029325.1 Thalassospira sp. CH_XMU1420-2 | reverse complement strand
ACTGTTCAAAGCGCGGCTGACATCGTCGCATTCGGGCTGCGCAATGCACCGGAAGACGCCATTGAGCGAATTGTTGAAGAGAGTACCTTTGAGGTCATTCAAGAAACCGGCCCAACCTGCACCCTGTACAGTACAGAGAGTGAAGCGCAGAGCTCGGCTGGA
Source organism: Thalassospira sp. CH_XMU1420-2 (assembly GCF_037029325.1). Classification (NCBI taxonomy): domain Bacteria; kingdom Pseudomonadati; phylum Pseudomonadota; class Alphaproteobacteria; order Rhodospirillales; family Thalassospiraceae; genus Thalassospira; species Thalassospira sp. CH_XMU1420-2. Next base: position 687 of record NZ_JAYMEG010000070.1, on the reverse strand, counting down.
TCGCGTATGTCGTGCGTATTGGAATGGGATACGATTCCAGAAGGTTTGAGCGTCCAGACCAACACCTATTATCCCACCATCAACGGCTTCTTCACAGCTGAAGAGGAACAAGAGGAGTTCTCGTTCTCTGTTTACATGGTCGATGAACAGGGAACCAAACGCCTACTTGATCAGAAATCCTATACAGTGGATCTGATCGACCCCGGAATGCCCGATATCGAGTTTGCCCCGCTTGTCGACCTTTACGGTGATGTGCTGGCGGTGCCTAAAGGGCAAGACTCCATTGGGTATCTGACTGCGAAGGACATCAAATCGAAACTGGAGGTCACCGCGCGCAATGGGGACGGGAGCCCATTGCTGGAAACAACGGTCGAACTTCCCTATGGCCGCTCTATCGCGCAGCAGAGGATTGCAGTTCCGGCTCCGGACCTCGCAATCGGCACTGTCGACGTGCTCACACTGGGTGCGCAATACGAAAAACTGAGCGGTATCAAATACGAAGAATTCAAAACGGTTGTCGCGACACCGAGCTATCTTGTGCGACCTGAGTTGAAGGCCAGCCAGGAAGAAGCACTGAACACGGACGCTGTTACCGTCACGGTAGAGATCACCGATGGCCAAAGTTCGTACGATGCCAACACGATGGGAACATGGGAAGTACGTGTTCTCGAACGTGCCGGCATTGGT
>NZ_JAYMEG010000006.1:0-304126 GCF_037029325.1 Thalassospira sp. CH_XMU1420-2 | reverse complement strand
GCGATAAAATCACTTAATCTGAGCCGGAAAAGCGCGATAAGTGCAAGTTTGACGGATTATAAGTGCAATCCTCTATAGATACCCTTGATCGCGCAATTGGTGCCGGGATCAAGACGCAAGAATATCTTGCAAACAATGACGGACACAGTTTCTTTGAGCGGCTTGGCGATGCGGTGATTACCGGGCCGACTTTGACGAATGTGAATGATTTTCGTGCAATATTGATTAATTGATATCTGAATTAGTCCCACAAGGAGGAAATGGCTGAAATGGCTGGTAAACAACATAAGATCGCGGTGATCGCCGGGGACGGCATTGGCACAGAAGTCATGCCCGAAGGTGTTCGCGTCCTTGAAGCAGCCGCCGAGGTCTATGGGATCGATCTTGCGTTTGATACGTTCGAATTCGGGTCCTGCGACTATTATCTCAAACATGGCCAGATGATGCCCGATGACTGGAAGGCACAGATCGGTAATCACGATGCCATTTTCTTTGGTGCGGTTGGTTGGCCCGATACGGTGCCCGATCATATTTCGCTGTGGGGATCGCTGATCCAGTTCCGGCGCGATTTTGACCAGTATGTCAGCCTGCGCCCGGCAAAACTGATGCCCGGTGTGCCATCACCCCTTGCCGGTCGCAAGCCGGGCGACATTGATTTCTATGTGGTTCGTGAAAATACCGAAGGCGAATATTCGTCGGTTGGCGGGAAAATGTATCCCGGCACGGATCGCGAGATCGTTATTCAGGAAACCGTCATGTCGCGGGTCGGTGTTGACCGTATCCTGAAATATGCGTTCGAACTGGCCCAAAAACGCCCGCGCAAACATCTGACATCGGCGACCAAATCCAACGGCATTTCGATCACCATGCCTTATTGGGATGAACGTGTTCTGGAAATGGCAAAGTCCTATCCGGATGTGACCTGGGACAAATATCACATCGATATTCTGACCGCACAGTTCGTCATGAACCCGGATCGCTTTGACGTCGTGGTCGCATCGAACCTGTTTGGCGACATCCTGTCCGATCTTGGTCCGGCCTGCACCGGGACCATCGGTATTGCGCCGTCGGGCAACATCAACCCGGAACGCAAATTCCCGTCGCTGTTCGAACCGGTGCATGGTTCTGCCCCGGATATCGCCGGCAAGGGCATTGCCAACCCGATCGGCCAGATCTGGTCAGGTGCGATGATGCTTGATCATTTGGGCCATACCGATGCCCATGACGGCATCATGCGCGCGATTGAAAAGGTCCTGTTGTCGACCGAATTGCGGACGGCCGATCTTGGCGGTACGGCAAATACGGTCACCTGTGGCAAGGCAATTGCCGATGCGGTTCGCGAACAAGGCTAACCTCCCCAAGAAACGATAAGAACAGTTTCCCTTATGTCCTGACCCGATCACGGCTTATTGCGGTGATCGGGTTTCTTTATGGTCGGTGACATGGGCCCACAACCGTTCGGCAAGCGCACTTCGGCGATGGCGCGGACGGGTAATGCGGATTTCAAGCGGGATCGACGGGGTCGGGTTTGTGCCCGTGTTCGTGCCCGCGCCAGATGGCTCAAATGACTCGGATATCTCGAAGGGCTGTAGCTGTCCTGTTTCAAGATCACGCGCGATCAAGCTTTCCGGAAGCCATGCGAAGCCGGCACCGTTTCTGACCATCGAATGCAATGTCGCCGCCAGATGGGATGTGAAATTGGCGGTGCCTTGTGGTGCGATTTCGCCGTTTTGATCGCTGGCGGCAATGATCCGGCCAAGTCCGGATTCCATGCTATAGGCCAGATAGGGCACGGGCGTCCTTGTTGCGTGCGCGCTTGCGGCAAGTGATGGACTGATCACGGCCATCAGCCTGTCACGCCCGATCACACAGCTTTGAAACAGCGATGGCTGCAAACCATCGGGCGTATTGGAGACATCGGGGCCATCCGGCCGGGCATGGGCAATCAGAAAATCTGTCTCACCCTTGAGCATGCGGCTTTCACAGGCCTGCATGCTGTCTGACACCAGATTAAGCGGGCCCAGTGCGATGTCTTCATTCTGGCGGCGCAGCCATTCCGGGATGAAGGTAAAGGACAGCGCATGGGTTGCTGCAATATTCAGCGACGCACTGGCTGTTTTCGCAAGTTCGGCGGCCTCTCGCTTGGCCTGTGTCAGGGAAAAGCAGATTGCCCGTGCATGGGACAGGAAATGTTCCCCGGACGGGGTCAGGGAAACAGAATGCGTGGTGCGTTCAACCAGGGGCGCTCCGACCCAGGTTTCAAGTGCCCGGATACGGCGGCTGAATGCCGGTTGGGTGATGTTTCTGATTTCGGCTGCGCGTGAAAAATTAAGCGTCTCACACAATGCGATGAAATCTTCAAGCCAGCGCAATTCCATTCTGGTTATGCCAAATCTGTATAAACATAGACCCAGTTCACATTGGATGCATGGGCTTTACAAGCCCTAATATGTGGTCATTCATCACATTTACCGACGCCCATTAAAGAGAGCTGGTCATGCAAATCGTCGATATCGTCGAAGTTACAAAACCCATCGCATCCCCGATCCGCAATGCTTATATCGATTTTTCGAAAATGACGGCCAGCTTGGTGGCGGTTGTCACCGATCAGGTGCGGGATGGCCGCCGGGTGGTCGGATATGGTTTTAATTCCAATGGGCGTTACGGGCAGGGCGGGCTGATCCGTGAACGGTTCCGGGATCGCGTATTGTCGGCCGATCCGAAAAGCCTGATCAATGAAGCGGGCGATAACCTTGATCCGCATCGCATCTGGGCGGCGATGATGCAAAATGAAAAGCCCGGCGGGCATGGCGAACGATCGGTTGCGGTCGGGACCATGGATATGGCGGTCTGGGATGCGGTGGCGAAAATCGCCGGAAAACCGCTTTTCCGTCTGCTTGCCGAAACATACGGGGTCGAAGCCGATCCCAGGGTCTTTGTTTATGCCGCGGGCGGTTATTACTATCCGGGCAAGGATCTTTCGGCATTGCGTGCGGAAATGCGCGGATACCTTAATCGCGGCTATACGGTTGTTAAAATGAAGATCGGCGGGGCATCGATTGACGAAGACCGCCGCCGGATCGAAGCTGTTCTGGAAGAAATCGGTAACGAGGCCCAGCTTGCGGTCGATGCCAATGGTCGCTTTGATCTGGAAACCGCAATTGCCTATGCCAAGATGCTGCGCGAATATCCGCTGTTCTGGTACGAGGAAGCAGGCGATCCGCTGGATTATCAGCTTCAGGCTGCCCTTGCCGATTTTTATCCGGGCCCGATGGCAACAGGGGAAAACCTGTTTTCCCATCAGGATGCCAGAAACCTGTTGCGTCATGGCGGCATGCGCCCGGATCGGGATTGGTTGCAGTTTGACTGTGCGCTTTCATACGGGCTTGTTGAATATCTGCGCACGCTCGACGTCCTTAAGGTTCACGGCTGGTCGCCGAAACGCTGCATTCCGCATGGCGGGCATCAGATGTCGCTTAATATCGCAGCCGGTCTGGGACTTGGTGGCAATGAAAGCTATCCCGATCTGTTCCAGCCTTATGGCGGTTTCCCTGATAGCGTAAAGGTCGAACAGGGCTATATCACCATGCCGGAACTGCCCGGCATCGGGTTTGAAGGCAAATCCGATCTGATTTCGGTGATGCGCGAGCTGGCCGAATAACGGGCCCCATAAACAAACACCCGACAATCGCGCACATGGTGTTGCGGTTGTCGGGTGTTTGCATTTGATCCGGGCGGACGGCGTTATTTCGGATCGTAAAGACGGGTCGGATTGTCGATCAAAAGGGCGCGTTGCTGTTCGGGTTTGGGGGCAACGCGTGCAATATGGTCAACCAGTTTGCCATCGTCTGGCACGTGGCTTTTCATGTTGGGATGTGGCCAGTCCGTGCCCCAGATCACGCGATCGGGAATGTCTTCGACGATCGCCTTGCCAAAGGCCACCACATCGTCATAGGGCGGGCCAGCAACCGTCAGGCGTTCCGGGCAGGTGACCTTGACCCAGATATGGTCATTTTCGCGCACCAGTTTGCGGAAACGCTTAAAGTCCGGGTGATCAACGCCCTTGGTCACATCAGGGCGGCCCAGATGATCAATCACCACCGTTACCGGCATATCAATCAGGAACTGCTCAAGCCCCGGCAGGTCGACGGCTTCGAAATAGACAACTATGTGCCAGCCATAAGGTTTGATCTTTTCAACGATCTTGAGGAAATGGTCGCGCGGCGTATCATCAACCAGTCGTTTGACAAAATTGAACCGCACCCCCCGCACGCCAGCCGCATCAAGTTCATCAAGATGTTCCTTGCTGACATCCGGGCGGACGGTGGCAATGCCGCGATAGCGACCATTTGATGCCAGAAGTGCATCGACAAGCGCGCGGTTATCCGCACCATGACAGGTCGCCTGAACGATGACGGATCGATCAACGCCCAGATATTTGTGCAGCTCAAACAGTTTGTCCTTGCCGGCATCGACCGGGGTGTATTTCCGTTCCGGTGCAAACGGAAAATCTGCCTCTGGCCCGAAGACATGGCAATGGGCATCCCAGGTTCCTTCGGGCAGGGTGAATTTCGGTTTGGACGGGTTGGGATGGAAGGGCAGATAATCTGGCGATGGGGGCATGGGTATCCTCGTAAATATCGTCAGGCGCCCGGCAGGCAGCGCCACATTGGGCGGCCGTGCTAGGGCGCAGGATCAAGGCAAGTGGTGGTAAAGCCAAAACTTGGTCGGGCCGGATCACCCGACATGTTTTGCAAGGAATTCGGCCGTGCGGGCATGTGCCACATCTGCTGCATCCGCGACATAGGACGGGCGCGCATCATTGGCAAAGGCATGACCGGCGTCATACATGTGAATTTCCATATCCGGCAAATAGGCCTTGGCCTGATCAAGCATTTCGGCGGGAACATGGTCATCCTTGCTGCCGAAATGGCCAAGGAATGCAGCCTTGAGCGGGCGGTCAAGATATTGCGGCAAACGCGTGCCGTAAAACGCAACACCTGCCGCAATATCAAGATCCTGTGCCGCGCGCAGGGCCAGTCCGCCACCCCAGCAAAAACCGATCACACCGACTTTGCCCCCATTGGCAGCAAGTGCTTTGACCGCGGCATCGATATCGGCAACGGTTTTCTCAAGATCCGATGCCAGCATCATGTCGCGGCCACGGGGGGCCTGATCAAACGGAACTACCGCATCGCGTTCCTGACGGTCAAACAGGGCCGGGATCGCAACTTCATAGCCAAGGGCTGCATATTTGGCCGCAACTCCTTTGAGCTGGTCGGTCACGCCGAAGATTTCCTGAAGGATAACAATCCCGCCGCGACGTTCGCCAACGGCCGGTTCAAACCAGCAATTCAGCGAATGGCCATCCGATGCGGTAATGGTCTTCATCATGTCATGTGTTCCTGTTGTCTTGTGCCTGTGATGGTCAATGCGTTACCGGCAAATCAGACCGGTAACGCATGATAGATCGCGGTTATTTTCCGACCGAAATGCCGGCTTCTTCATAATATTTGATCGCGCCCGGGTGATAGGGCATCAGGTTTTTCGGGGCCATCTTTTCTGGCTGGGCACGGGCAAAGGCACCAAAGGTTGCCTTAAGCGCATCACGTCCTTCGGCGATTGCCTTGGTCAATTTGTAAACCAGATCGTCGCTGACATCTGCATTGGTCATCAGAACCCACGGGATCTGCATCAGGTTGACGTCATAGTTCTGAAGGCCATTGATCTTTTCGTTCTGTTTCATCGAAACGATATCGCCGGCGGGCAAAAAGCCCTTGAACAGTGACGTGCCGATCACGGAATTATCCAGCGAGATATAGCAAAGACCGCCACGGTCCTGAAGTTTCACGCTGGCCTGCTGACCGGCACCGGCATTCAGACTGACAAGTGCGATATCCACCAGACCGTCACCAAGGGCGTTTATCCCGGCAACAAAATTGGCAACCGGAACCATCTGGAAATCTTCGTATTTCAGGCCGGCATTGGCAAGGCCACCCATGATGTAATAGGGGATGATGGTCGATGACGTATATTCCGAGGCAATGCGAAGCTCGGATGCCCGCTCCTTAAGGTCATCAACCGATTTAAGGTTGAGATCACAAGGCGCCATCAGGCCGGTGGTCAGCGGGAACATCGTTCCGACCAGACGCATATTGCCATTGGCGCGGTCATAGTTGCCGGTCCCGGAATAGGCATATTCCGCTTCGACACCGTTGGAGAAACCGAAATCAACCTCGCCCGAATTGATCAGCGGCAAATACCCGACCAGCGGCTGGGTCCGCGCGATGATGCCCGCATCATTGGCGACTTTGGCAACGGCCTGACCGGAATTATAGGCAAGTGATCCTTGTGCGCCGGTGGCGACCGTGACGACCTGGGCGGATGCGGCACTTGCACTGATTGCAAGGCCAATCAGCCCGGCAGACAATGCCTTGGTAAGTTTGTTCATTTTCAGTTTCCTCCTGATTTCACTTCGTTCTTTTGGTGTGTTCCCTGAAACCGCAGGCCGACAGCCAGCAAAATGGCTGCGATTGCGGCGATGATGTGAAGTTGAATGCTGAATGCAGCGGGCAGGAAGCCCAGCGGCAAGGCGGCAAAGCCAAGAATGGTAAAGGCGATGCGCAACACCGGCCCAAGACCACGCGACCAATACCCGACAATCCCGGCGGTTACGGCAATCACCCCGATGATCGCAAGACCAAGATTAAGGGCAATATCGATCCAGCTTCCCTGCATCAGGATTGCCGGGGTTTCGACAAAGATGAAGGGCAGGATAAAGGCCGCCCAGCCAATGCGCATGGACGCAATCCCGGTGGCCAGTGGGTCATCCTCGGTGATTGTTGCTGCGGCAAAGGCGGCAAGGGCGACCGGCGGGGTAATCATCGACATCATCCCGAAATACAGGATGAACAGATGTGCCGCGATCGGATCAATCCCGGCTTCGACCAGGGATGGTGCAACCAGTGCAGCCAGCAGGACGTAAACGCCCGATGTCGGCATGCCCATGCCAAGGATCACACAAATCACTGCCGATACGGCAAGCAGCAAGAAGGCGTTTGATCCAACCGCATCGACCAGAACCAGTGTCAGGGCAAAGCCAAGCCCGGTGATGTTGAGAATACCGATCACGAACCCGGCCGCCGCCACCACAAGGATCAGGTCAACCATCCCGGTTCCCGTTTCAACAAAGGTCCGGCCCAGCATTCGGGGTGTCAGTCGATATCCGCGATACCCGCGCACGAAACCGACAATGACAATCGCAACCGCCGCCAGAAGGGCGGAATCCTCGGGATCCATTCGCCACCAGAACAGGGCAGCCAGAAGGACAGCAAACGGGATGATAAAGTGCCAGCCTTCTTTAAGAACCTCGCGAACCGTCATGGTGTCCGTATCGGCAGGCTGAATATTATCGCGTCCGGCAATCAGGTCGACCTGGGTGAAGACGCTCAGATAATAAAGGATGGCCGGAATAAGTGCGGCGCCCGCGACCGTGAAATAGGAAATATCAAGGAACTCGGCCATCAAAAAGGCCGCCGCCCCCATGATTGGCGGGGTAAGCTGCCCGCCGGTTGACGCCACGGCTTCAATCGCACCGGCATCGCGTTTGGTATAGCCGCCGCGCTGCATCAGCGGGATGGTCACCACCCCGGTGGTGACGACGTTCGATACCGCGCTGCCCGAAATAGATCCGAATAATGCCGATCCAACAACCGAGATTTTGGCACTGCCACCGCGTGATCGACCGGTGGCCGCCATGGCAAGATCGGTAAAGAAGTTCCCGCCACCCGCAGCAAACAGCAATTTGCCAAAAAAGACGAACAGCATGACGATAATCGTGCCGACCGCAAGCGGGGTGGAAAACACTGCATTCGGGTCAAAGCCGATATACTGGACCATCCGTTCAATGGTCAGTGCCTTGCCGATCAACTGACCGGGCACCTTGTCGGCGAACAGCGAATAGACCATGAAAACAAGGACGATGGCAAAAAGCATCCAGCCGGTCCGCCGACGGATCCCTTCGACCACACCAAGCGTTACCACTGCACCAATCAGGGTAATCTGCCAGGGACGATAAGCCTGTTCTTGCAGCAGCCAGACAAAATCAAGTGCTGCATACATCAGAACCGCAAATATGATCGCCGCAACCGTGCCGTGGAACCAGCCGATGGTTTGCTTTTCCTCGCCGCGGAAATTGAACTTCAGATAGGCGATGGTCAAAGCCATGCCGAGCTGGAAGGCCATATATTGTTGTGGCAAGACAGCAAAGCCCAAGCGGATCGGTGCTTCAAGATTCCAAAGAATACAGGCAACCACCATGCTTGATGCCAGCACCGTAATCAGATGATTGCGCAGGGATGCCGAATTGATCATGGCCGTGCCCCCGTTTTTGCGCATATCGGCACGACCCCGGCGTGATTCGGGATCAAAAGGCAATGGATCGTCGCCAGACGCGCATCGGAAAACAATGCGCTGGTGTGTTTTGCCACACGCGGGTTCCGCGTCATGGGCTTCCTCCTACTTCCTTGTTTATTCTTGTTATTATTGTTTTTGTTTTTGGCGGGGCATCGTCATCAATCGATGAAAACGGTCCCGTCAAACAGTTTGCGTGCGGTGCGCAGCAGGCCGGCCTTTTCGACCGCACCGTCTTTGGTCTTTTCGATGATCACGCTCATTTCGCCGGACGGGTGTTCGACCGAAATCGTGCTGAGATCGGCGATATTGCCAACAGCAACGCTTGCGGCCGGTGATTCCGACAGCAGACAGGCCGTTGCCACACTGACCGCGCCCAATACCCCGATCGAGGCATGGCAACGATGCGGGATGAAGGTCCGTGTGGAAATGGCGCCGCCATTTCTGGCGGGCGAAACCATGGTCATTTTGGGAACGGATGCGTCGCTGACATCGCCAAGATTCATCAACGGTCCGCATTTCAGGCGGATGCTTTCAAGTTTGGTGCGAAGGGCAGCATTGCCTTCCAGGTCTTCCCGGTTTTCTTGCCCGGTAATTCCCATGTCGGACGCACGCAGGACAACAACCGGCATACCGTTGTCGATCATGGTGACGGGAACGCCGTCGATCACATCAACTTCGTTTCCGGTCGGAAGCAACGCACCACAGGTCGTTCCGGCAGTGTCACTGAACAAAAGCGGGATCGGTGCAGATGTGCCGGGAACGCCGTCAATGCGGGCATCCCCGCCATAAACCGGTTTGCCATTTGGCGTTTCGATGGTTGCGGTTGCCGTCTGTCCGGTGTTCTCCATGAAGATGGAAACTTTGGTTTGCCCGGATGTGGCCGCAACCAGTCCCCGTTCAATGGCAAACGGCCCAACCCCGGCAAGGATATTGCCGCAATTCTGTTGATCGGTCACAACGGCGCGATCAACAAAAACCTGCAAGAACAGATAATCGACATCAATGCCCGGACGGTCGGATTTTTTGACAATGGCAACTTTCGAGGTCAGGGGGTCTGCACCCCCCATCCCGTCAATTTGTTTGGCATCGGGCGATCCCATGACACGCAGCAAAACCGCGTCGCGTTCTGCAATGTCATTTGGCAGATCTTCTGCCAGGAAATAGCCGCCCTTTGACGTGCCGCCACGCATCCACATGCAGCGGATGCCGCCGGTTTGCTTGATCCCCCTAGACATATTTCAGGCCTTTTTCAGCCAGACGCGGGCGCATGTCATAAATATCCAGACCCGATTCCCCGGCCATCAGGCGGGCACGTGTCTTGGCTTCTTTTTCTTCGCGTGCGACCGACTGTTTCAGGACATTTTCGGCATTGGCATTGGGGACGACGCAAACACCGTCATCATCGGCGACAATGACATCGCCGGGATTTACCAGGGCACCTGCAATCGTCACCGGCACATTGACCGAACCAACCGTTTCCTTGACCGTGCCCTGTGCCGAAATGGCCTTGGACCAGACCGGGAATTTGATTTCGGTAAGGTCAAGCACATCACGCACACCGGCCTCGATGATCAGGCCGCGGACCTTGCGATGCATCAGCGACCGGGCGAGAAGTTCGCCAAAATACCCGGCATCACAGGGCGAGGTCGGTGATACGACCAGAATGTCGCCTTCCTGACACTGTTCAACCGCAACATGGATCATCCAGTTATCGGCCGGTGCGATGGAAACCGTTACGGCATTTCCGGCAATGCGTGCGCCCGGATAGATCGGGCGCATATGCGACTGCAAAAGCCCGGTACGGCCCTGAGCTTCGTGAACGGTGGCAACGCCACATTTACCCAGACCGTCCACAATCGAAAGATCGGTACGGGTAATATTCTGAACAACGACGCCACCCATTACAGTTCATCCACGGTGCGCGGATAGACCGACTGGAAACCTTCGGCATATCTCGCGTTACGACCACCGGCCTGACCGCCCGAATTGCGGCGGAAATGGTTGCCGCGGTTTTCAGCAACATTTTCATAATAGTGCCAAAGATGTTCCTGGCCTTCCATGCACTGGATCGCCGCCCATTTCTGATCCCAGACATCGGTAATATCGAGGAAATGGTCAGGCTTCCATTCCATCTGTTCGGTCTGGTGGGGTTCAAACAGATAAAGCTGCGGCGCACCCAGAACCTTTTCACCCGGGTTGTGGCCCCAGGCCTGCGCGATCATGCGGCATTCAATCGCCACACGCGTCGCATAGGAATGGTCGGTATTGTAATTGTCGACAAAGCTGTGGCTCAGCATGAATTTCGGCTGAACAGCACGAATGGTGTCGACCAGTTCGAATTTCTGATCACGGGAAAGTTCAAGCGGGTAATCACCGACATCCATGAACTTGATGTCATGAACGTTAAGCGCCTTGGCAGCGTTTTCGGCTTCCTTGCGACGTTCGGTTTTGACCCGCTCCATCGTGCAGCCTTCCTGCTTCCAAAGCTTGGCGGATTCACCGCGTTCGCCATAAGAAAGGCAAACGACCGTGACGTCGTAACCCTTCTTGGCATGCAGCGCGATCGCGCCGCCGCAGCGCCAGACAAAATCCGCAGAATGCGCACTGATGACCAGTGCGGTCGGTTTGGTGGTGGTCACGTTTCTGACTCCCTAGCTTGGTTTGGTTTTGTGAAATCATGCTAGGTGCCAAGCCGCGTTAGGTGAAATAGAACCAATGGTATTTGCTATAAGTTCTTTCTATAATGTGTGCGCGATCACAGGGAGAACGTCCTTAATGAGCCTGCAAAATCCGAACCTTAAACATCTGCGTGCCTGTCTTGCAGTGGCCCGCCGCCAAAGCATCAGTGCCGCTGCCGAAGACGTTTACATGTCCCAGCCCGCCGTGACGCAGGCGGTGGCAAAAGTCGAACGTCTTCTGGGGGTGGAACTGTTTGATCGCAGGCCCGAAGGTGTGTTTGTGACCGAACCGGGAAAGATATTTGTTCGTCGTGTTGAACGTTTGCAGGATTACCTTGTTCAGGCGACCGCCGAGATCATGCGCATCGGGCGGCGCAATCGCGGTCATCAGGTCAAATTGCATCAACTGGTCACCGGCGTGCAATTGCGCGCATTGATCGCCATTTCCGAGGCGGGCAGTTTCAGTCTGGCGGCACGCAATGTCGGTGTGTCGCAGCCGTCCTTGCACCGGGCCGCGCGTGAACTTGAACAGCTTTGTGCCGTGCCGCTGTTTGAAAAGGCCAGTACCGGCATCCTTTTGACCAAACAGGCCGAAACATTCGTGATGTTTGCCAAACTGGCACTGGTCGAACTGGGGCAGGCCGAAGACGAAATTGCATCCTGGAAGGGCGGGCGCGGTGGCCGCATCGTGATTGGCAGCATGCCGCTTGCGCGTAGTGCGATCCTGCCCAATGCGATCAATGCCATCATGGAAGAATTCCCCGATACCCGATTGCGGGTGGTCGACGGACCTTATCAGGATTTGTTATTCGGGTTGCGGCACGGTGACATCGATCTTCTGATCGGTGCCCTTCGCGATCCGGTGCCGGTCGATGATGTGGTTCAGCACAAATTGTTTGATGATCCATTGGCAATTGTCGGGCGGGTTCATCATCCGTTGCTTCGCCAGAAAAAGCTGACACCAGCCGATCTTGCGGCGTATGGCTGGGCGGTGCCGTTACGGGGGGCTCCGACCCGGGATTATTTCGAAACCATGTTCCCGGTTGAGGGTGGCCTGCGCCCGCAAAGCATCGTTGAAACCGGGTCATTGATCCTGATCCGGCGGATGCTGTCGACCAGTGACAAGCTGACCATCATTTCGCGCCATCAGATCATGCAGGAAGAAAAATACGGTGAACTGACCATGTTGCCGATTGATCTTCCTGATACCGAACGCCCAATCGGGCTTACAGTGCGCAAAGGCTGGTCACCAACATCGATACAGCAAAACCTGATAGAGCGCCTGGAAGCGATCAGCAAAAACATTGCTACTTTGTGGTAGGCACACCTGATCCGGAAAATGGACCTATTTGCAATTTGAATGCCGATTTCGGGCAATCAATTTTCCCTGACAGCCACGAAATGATAGCAGTGAGGCAATGACTTCACATCTGCCGCCTTATGGCGGCCCATCACAACAAAAAATCAGATCGGGAACTTCAAGAACATGACAGTCACCATCAATACCATTGCCTTTCTGGGGTTCGGCGAAGCTGCACAGGCCTTTGTAAAAGGTTGGGGCCATGACATCGTGCCGGTCACGCGGGCTTTTGACATCAAGACAACAAGTGCCGATACCGCCATCCGCGAAGCCAAGAATGCCGATTATGTCGCTGCCGGTGTCACAGGTGCAGTCAGTGGCCAGGTCGCCCTTTCGGGCGCGGAACTTGTTTTCTCGCTGGTGACGGCTGATCAGGCCGCAACGGTTGCCCGTGACGCTGCGGCATCGATTGAACCGGGGGCGTTTTTCTTTGATTGCAATTCATGTGCGCCAGGCACCAAGCGCCGCAATGCCGAACTGATCGAAGCAGCAGGCGGGAAATATGTTGATATGGCGGTGATGGCGCCGGTTTATCCGAAATTGCACAAAACCCCGATCCTGCTAAGCGGTCCGCATGCCGAGGCTGCAAAACCGGTTCTGGAATCTCTTGGCATGGAGCCCGGTATTGCCGGTGACACCGTCGGTGCCGGATCGGCGATCAAGATGGTGCGATCCGTGATGATGAAAGGACTCGAAGCACTGTTCGCCGAATGTGTGTTGGCCGGGCGTCGTGCCGGTGTTGATGAAACCGTGCTGGCATCCCTTGATAAAACCTATCCGGGTTTCGACTTCATGGAAAAGGCCGCCTATATGCTTGAACGGTCCATGACGCATGGCATTCGTCGTGCAGCCGAAATGGAAGAAGTCGCACTGACGGTCGAGGAACTTGGCCTTAATAACGGTATGGCCAAGGCCACTGTCGATTGGCAGCGAACCATTGGTGAATTGAAGCTTGATGCCGGGGATCTTGGTTATCGCGAACGGGCCGATATGATCCTTGAGGCGATGGCAAAGAAGTAAATCCGTTCTGACATTGACCGGAAATGTAAAAGGCAGGGTTCGCACCCTGCCTTTGTCGTATCTGGATGAAGCTTGCAGACTACAGATTACTGATTGCCGATGATTACTCTGCGGCGTCCGGTACCGGCGGGGTGCCATGGGTATGGAAGGACGGAATGGTTTTCAGTCCCCATGCCTGCCCCTTTTTGCGGTCGCTTTCGGTCCAGGTGACGGTTTCCCAATCGGGTTGCAGGATCAAACGTGCCCCGGCGTTGCAAACCTCGACCCGGTTGCCGGCCGGTTCATAGACATACAGGAAGAACGTGCCCTGAACGGCGTGCTTGTGCGGGCCGGTTTCTATGAAAACATTGTTTTCAAGGAAGATGTCGGCCGCGCGCAGGACGTCCTCGCGCTGATCAAGCGCATAGGTCACATGGTGGAAACGGCCCGGTGTGCCGGTCGCATCCTTGGTATAGGCAATGTCGTATGTCTTGTTATTGACCGTAAACCAGCACCCGGCAAGCACGCCGCTATCAAGCATGATCTGTTCGGTCACGCGTGATCCCAGTGCCTTTTGCATGAAGTCACGAATGGCTTCGACATTGGTGGCCAGAAGGTTCAGGTGGTCAATACGGCGCACGGCAACACCACGGCCGTGATAACGTTGTGCAATGTTTTTCAGTGCCGGCTTTTCTGATTCCGGGGCCTGGTATTTGACCGTGTCGTAATAAAGTTCAAACACATGGCCATCCGGATCGGTAAAGCGATACGCCCGTCCATGGCCCATATCGCCATCGACCCAGCCAATACCGCATCCCATTTCCTCGATCACTTTGACGCGGCGCATCAGGGCGGCTTCGGAACTCGCGCGATAGCCGATATGGCCGACGCCGGTGGTGTCGGATTTGGTCAGTTTCAGGCTGTGGAACTCGTAATCGTCCCAGGCGCGCAGATAGACAGAATTTTCATCACGACCGCTTTCGGTCAGACCATAAACATTGACGAAGAAATCCAGGCTTTCTTCGAATTTGTTGGTCAGCAACTCGACATGACCGAGATGGGCAACATCAAAACAGGGTTCAGACATGTCCGTTTCCTTTCAGTATGGGCGTTATCGGATCGCGGCGTTACAGAAGTGCATAAACCAGCGACGGGAAAGCAATCAGCACGGCAAGACGCACGATGTCTGAAATGACAAACGGCATCACGCCACGGAAAATCTGACCAATCGGGATGTCGGGTGCGACCGACTTGATGACAAAGGCATTCATGCCCACAGGCGGTGTGATCAGGCCAAGTTCGACCGTAATCACAGTCAGAATGCCAAACCAGACCGGATCAAAGCCGGCGGCAATGACAATCGGGTAAACCACCGGCACGGTCAAAAGCAGCATGGCAATACTGTCCATGACACAGCCCAGCACGACATAAAGGGCCAGCACACAGAACAGAACCGCATAAGGCGGCATGTCAAGCTGTGCGACCAGTTCGACCAGCGAATGGGAAATGCGCGACACCGACAGGAAATAGCCAAATATTTCCGCCCCGACCAGCATGAAGAAAATCATGATCGACAGGGTCAGGGTTTCGCCAATTGCCTCGATGAACTGCGTACCGGTCATGCCGCGGACAAAGGCAAGGATCATGGTAAAGAACGCCCCGACAGCCGCCGCTTCGGTCGGGGTAAAGAACCCGCCATAAATCCCGCCAATGATAAAGGCAAAGATCACCGCAAAGGGCAAAAGCCCCTTAAGGCCGATAATCTTTTCCATGATTGTTGTCGGCTGGCCGGGTTTGGCAACGTCGGGTTTGAAAAACACAATGGCAGCAATGGTTGCGCAATAGAGCACAAGCCCCAGCAAGCCCGGAATGATCCCGGCCATGAACATCTGGCCAACCGAATGCTCGGTAATCAGCGCATATAGCAAAAGCGCAATTGATGGCGGGATCATGATGCCGAGTGTGCCGCCCGCGGCAAGCGTCCCGGCGGCAAAGGATGGCACATACCCGTTCTTTTTCATTTCGGGCAGGGCAACGCGTGCCATGCTGGCCGCGGTGGCCAGCGACGATCCGGAAATGGCGGAAAACACGCCACAGGACGTGACAGCAGCCAATCCCATGCCGCCGCGCCAGCCGCCAAAGAATGTCTTCGCACCGTTAAACAGTTCGGCCGACATGCGGGCTTTGGAGGCAAAAACACCCAGAAGGATGAACATCGGGACCGGGCTGAAACCATAAGCGGTCAGGGTTTCAAACGGTCCCTTTTCAAGCAGGGCAAAGGCCGGTTTGAATGCGACAATAAAGCCAAAGCCGACAAAGCCGACCGCCGACATCGCCAGTGAAATCGGGCAGCGAAAC
Organism: Thalassospira sp. CH_XMU1420-2; assembly: GCF_037029325.1. NCBI lineage: Bacteria > Pseudomonadati > Pseudomonadota > Alphaproteobacteria > Rhodospirillales > Thalassospiraceae > Thalassospira > Thalassospira sp. CH_XMU1420-2. The sequence continues at coordinate 288,316 of NZ_JAYMEG010000006.1, read as the reverse complement.
GCAATCAGCAGCAGCATGACCGCAACGCAGATAAGACCAATCAGGGGCGCGCTCATGGTCGTTTAGCTCCTGAAACAAGATAGTCAATCGCAAGCAGGGTGCAGCGCAGGGCAAGGAACGCCAGCGCGCAGGATGCAAGGCTGTAGACAATGTGAAGGGGGATCAGAAGATCCTGACTGGATTCACCGGACCGTCGCATGCGACCGGCAACTTCGAAAAATCGAACCGTCATGCCAGATGACAGGGCGGCAAAGCCGAACATGTAAACGGCTTCAAGGATCATTTTGGTGCGGCGGCGCAGATTGTCGGTAAACAGATCGACAATCACCTGTCCCTTGTCGACGCCATAGGGAAAGGCCAGAAGAACCATCGCCATCATGCCATAGCTGACCAGTTCGACCGCCCCGGTAAAGGTGACATCAATGCCGCCATTCGTCGCGGCAAAGGTCGTGCGTGCGATGACATCGACAAGCGTGACTGTCATGATAAAGACCAGAAGAACCCCGCTACCGATCCGCATCGCCTTGGCGATGCGGTCGGTCAGGTCAAGAAGGAAGAAAGCCTTGCGGGCAGGCTCTTTGGTCGAGCTTACTTGCATGTCGCGGCAAGTTCCTTGGCGCGGGCATAGACTTTGCGGGCCGGAAGACCGCGGCTCTCAAGATCGGCCAGATAGGTTTCCGTTGCTTTGTCCAGAACCGGCTTCCAGGCCGGGTTGTCAACGCCGCCTTCAACCGTCAGGAAGGTGTGACCGGCATCCTGTGCCTGTTTCAGGCCCTTGGCATCAAGGGCGTCAAACAGGTTCCCGGCCTTTTCCGACCATGCCATGCCCGAATTTTTCGTAATCACGTCCTGAAGATCTTCGGGAAGGTCTTCAAAGCTGTCTTCGTTCATGGTGACAAGGAAGGACAGGGTGTAAAGGTCCCCGACGCTGGTATGGGCCTTGGCCAGTTCATTGAGACGGAATGCCAATGCGCCTTCCCACGGAAGGGCAACACCGTCAATCACCTCAAGCTGCATGGCCTGATAGGATTCCGGGGCCGGCATGCCAAGCGGTTGCGCACCTGCTGCTTCAAGGATATTGGCAACCACAGATGTCGGACGGCGAATACGAAGCCCGGCCAGATCATCCGGGGTGGCAATCAGCTTGTCCCCGGTATGCAAAAGACCCTGACCGTGGGTGAACAGGAACAGGGGCCGGGTACCCTTGTATTCATCGGAAATCAGGCCTTCGTCATACAGGCTCTGGATGATGCAGGAACCATGGGCGGCATTCTTGATCAGGCCCGGAAGCTCCACCACCTGGGTCAGCGGAAAGCGGTTGGCGGTATAGCCCTGAATGGCGGCGGCGACATCGGCAATGCCGTCTTCGACCGCTTCATATTGTGTGGGTGGTGCGGCAAGGGTCGCGGACGGATACATTTCAACTTCGATCCGGCCATCGGATTCCTTGGCGATGGTGTCGGCCCAGACCTGGAACAGGTCCTTTTGCATGCCGGCAACCGGCGGCCATTGATGCGAAAAGCGCAGGGTATAGTCGGCGGCCTGTGCCTGATTGAACGAGACAGCAAGTGCCGATGTCATGACACCGGCAATCAGTAATTTGCGAAACATCATTTTCCTCCCGAGTGTTACGCAACGATTGGGGGCTTTGCATGCCGGGTCCGATGACGGCCCGTGCCACGAAAGCCAATTTGTTTTGTCTAATTGCGTTTGGCGACGTCTTGATCGCCGCAACCATGTTCGTGCTGCTCTGTCCAATGATGTTCAGGGCAGAGGCATAATTTTGGGTACCATTCGGGAGGTGCGCGGGGAAATTGAATGACCGGCAGGTCTATTCAAAATTGTTAATGGATTTCTCGGTGGTGATGAAGTTATCGACAGTTGGACGCCAAGCTATCAAGGGTAGTTGGTCCGAATTCTGCTTGTTCAAGGAACGCAGATTGGGTTGGAACAGCGTCACCTTTTGTGGGCTTCCTTTGTTGAGAGTTGCGATGTTAACGGTTGGCCTATCTTTGCGCTGGCGTTGGCCAAAATCGGCAATTGTTATTTATCTTATCAACTTGTTTTACAAGTTGGCATTGGGTAGTTTTGGTCTTTGTTTGCCCCAATGAAAGTCTGATCATGACCCGGTCTGTTCTTGCGATTACGGATATTCGTCCTGCCTATACCGCGCAGCTTGCCCAGCGATATGACCTTCATCGTTTTGATCAGATCGATGACAAGGCGGCGTTTCTTGATCGAATGGGGGATAAGATAACTGCTGTTGTGACTTCGGCCAGGTTTGGACTGTCTGTCGATCTGATGGACCGGTTGCCAAATCTTGAAGTGATTACAAGTTTCGGGGTCGGCTATGATCAGATTGATCTCGAAGCGTGCCGGGCGCGCGGCATCCGGGTTTCAATTACCCCCGATATTCTGACAGATGATGTTGCCGATACCGCGATCATGTTGATGCATGCGACCTTGCGCAAACTGGTTGCCGGTGATGACTGGGTGCGCAGTGGCAAATGGGCATCGGTCGGGCCGATGGCATTAACCCGTTCAGTGCGGGGCAAGAAACTTGGCATTGTCGGCCTGGGCCGGATCGGTCAGGCGATTGCATCGCGTGCCGTGCCAAGCGGGCTTGAAATCGGTTATTTCGGACGCAATCCAAAGCCGGTCGATTACCGGTTTTTTGATCGTTTGACCGATCTGGCGACATGGGCCGATATCCTGATGCTGTCCTGTCCGGGCGGGCCAGCAACAGAGGGGATCATCAATGCCGATGTGCTGGCGGCATTGGGGGAAAACGGTTTTGTTGTCAATGTGGCGCGCGGTTCTGTCATTGACGAGCCTGCCCTGATCAAGGCCCTTGAAACCGGGCGGATTGCCGGTGCCGGGCTCGATGTTTTTTATAACGAACCAAACATGGACCGGGCTTTTGCCGCGTTCGAAAACGTGGTTCTGTATCCGCATCATGCCAGCGGTACTGTTGAAACCCGAGATGCCATGGCGCAGCTTGTTGTTGATAATCTTGATGCCTGGGATACGCGCGGGGAACTGATCACGCCAGTCGCGTGACCGCGAATGAGACCCGTTGCCAGGCCCCCTGATCTTTGATCTTGGCGGGCAATTGCCGGTAGGGATAATGTAGCGCCATGACAGGCGAAAAACTTACGGTCCGACTGAAAATTGAACTGCCCGACGGTGTTCGGCTTGGCTATGGCAAGGTCGATCTGCTAAGGGCGGTGGATGCGCATCACTCGATTTCGGCAGCGGCGCGGTCGATGGGGATGTCCTATCGCCGGGCGTGGTTGCTGATTGACGAGCTTAATCGCAGCTTTGCGGATCCAGTGATTGAAACAAGCATCGGCGGGCGCGGCCATGGCGGGGCAACTTTGACCGCCACCGGCATGCGGGTGATCGAACTTTACGAAGCAGCCTGCACAAAGGCCCGTGCCGCCCTTGATGGGGAGCTTTGCGAACTTGCAGGCCTGCTTGGCCCGGATATGCCAAATAATTGAATTTCAATATTTGTTAGCGCTAACATCATCAGATCGCCTGGTCGGCAACCTGACCGTCGACCGTGACGGATTTGATGACGGCGAAGACTTTCTGACCAAGACCGAGTTTCAGGCGGTGTGCCGACCATCGGGTGATGCGGGCATGCAGGACCGGTTGAGCATTTGCTGTGTCGTGAGGGCGTGAAACTGCATCATGGCCAAGGCACAGGCTGATATCGACGGTATCGCGGTTTTCCTGGCTGATCTTGGTGATGGTGACCGGAATGACGTTATTGGCACTGATGCCGGTCGGTGCGGTTTTCGCGATCATGACATCGCGCGCACGGATATGCAGCCTGACATTCGGATTGGTCGGACGGCCGAGATAGGGCACAACAAGCCGTTGTCCGGCGCAATCAAGAAAGCTGACTTCGGCCTTGGGATCGCGACTGACAATACGGGCCGAAAGAACGGTACCGGCATCAAACCGACCGGCAAGGGGGGGCAAGTCGGTGCGACCCAGCATTTCAAATACCGATCCGCTGGCCAGTGTTTTGCCCTGATCAATCACCACCATATGGTCGGCAAGCCGCGCAACTTCGTCAATCGCATGGGTGACATAAAGCATCGGGATTTTGCGATGGTCACGAAGCCATTCGAAATAGGGCAGGATTTCCTGTTTGCGGGCATGATCAAGTGCCGATAGCGGTTCATCAAGCAGCAGGATATCGGGGTTGGATAACAGCGCACGGCCAAGAGAGACGCGCTGTTTTTCCCCGCCGGAAAGTGCGGCAGGACGGCGTCCCATCAGCGGCAGAATGTCCAGCATTTCAAGGATGGCGCTTTGTTCTTCGCGTGGCAGTTTCTGTGCATTGCGGCGCGCCCCGAAATACAGATTTTCACTGACAGTTTTATGGGGAAACAGGCGAGCATCCTGAAACACATAGCCGACCCGCCGTTTCCGTGCGGGCAAATTGATCCGTTGGCGATGGTCAAAGACAACCCGGTCACTGATTTCGATATGGCCCTGACGGGGAGTTTCCAACCCGGCGATAATATTGATCAGACTGGTCTTGCCGCTGCCCGATGGCCCGAATAGGGCGGTGATGCCGGTATCAGGAATATGGAAGTCCGCATCCAGATCAAATTTGCCAAGCTTGTGGCTGATCGAAACAGTGATGCTCATGCCAGTGCCCTTTTGCGGATGTGACGCATGGCAATTTCAGACAGCAACAATCCGGCAAAGGCCAAGCCGATCGACAGGGCAGCCAGCCGTGCCGCGGCAAGTTCGCCGCCCGGAGTCTGAATGGCGGTATAGATTGCAAGCGGCAATGTTCGTGTTTCGCCGGGAATATTGGAAACAAATGTAATGATCGCGCCAAATTCGCCCAAACTGGCAGCAAAGGCCGTAATCGCACCGGCAATGATCCCCGGAAGGGCAAGTGGCAATGTTAGCGAGAAAAAGCGATCAGCCGGCCCGGCGCCGAGTGTTTCTGCGGCCTGATAAAGGCCGTGATTGACGTTTTCAAGGCTGAGCCGGATGGCCCGGACCTGAAACGGGAAACTGACAATGGCCGATGCCAATGCCGCCCCGGTCCAGCTAAAGACAAAGCGAATATCAAAGGTTTCATAAAGCCACGCGCCAAGTGGGGCGCGGGTGCCAAACCCGATCAAAAGCAAATAGCCCATCACCACCGGCGGCAGGATCAGGGGCAAATGCACAATGGCATCAAGGATGAAGCGCCCCGGAAACCGGCCCAGTGCAAGTGCTGTGGCGACAAGAATGGCAAAGGGCATGGCGCATAAAACAGCAACGCCCGAAATTCGCAAGCTCAGTAAAAGGGCCTCGATTTCGGCGGGCGTTAAACTGATCATTGCGGGGTCGTACCTGTTTTGAGTGTCTCAACCGGATCAAAGCCATAATCGGCAAAAATTCGACCCGCGTCATCCCCCAAAAGCCAGGCAAGGAATTTTGTGTTGCGATCGGTATGTGCATCCCTGGTCAGGGCGACCGGATAGGTGATGGGGGGATGGCTGTCTTTGGGGAAGGTTGCGACAATTTTGACATCCTGTGCAATTGCCGCGTCGGTGCCATACACAATCCCGAATGGCGCCTCGCCGCGCTCCACCAGGGCAAGGGCCGCACGCACATTATCAGCGCGTGCAAGTCGGGGTGACAGTTCATCCCACTGCCCCAGTTTGGAAAGCGCCTGTTTGGCATAAATACCGGCAGGAACATGGTCCGGGTCGCCAACCGCAATCCGGTCATCTTTTCCCAGCAGTGCCACAAGTCCAGGGTCCCCGGTCAGGGAAACCGTTTCAACCGGACTGTCGGTTGGCGCGATCACCACCAGCGAATTGGCAACAACATCGTGACGCGTGCCCGGCGCGATCATGTCCTGATCAGACAGCCAGTCCATCCATTTCTGATTGGCCGAAATGAAGATATCGGCCGGTGCCCCCGCCGCGATTTGCCGGGCGAGTGTCGATGAACTGGCAAATGACATCTGAATATGATCGCCGGTTTGGTCTTCATAAGACCGGGCTGCTGCGGTCATTGCATTGGTCAGGCTGGCCGCAGCAAAAACCGTAATAGTGTCCGCGCGAACGGCAAGCGACGCAAAAAGAATCACCGGAAGAACAAGAAAAGGGGCGAGATAGCGCATGGGGCGGGTTTCCGGACCGGTTATGATATATCGTTATATTTCATTGGATATAGCGATGCGTCAAGCAATTGATGCGATGGCCATTGTGCGCATCGGGTGCCTGATGGCGGGTTCGTGTCCGCAAAAACAAACAGCCCGTAAAAAGCGGGCTGTCGGGATCGGGTGATGAAGAATTCGGCGGTGGTTACTGGCAGACCGCCGCGCGCAGCGGATCGTCAGCATCCATGTCAAACCATTCCGTCATGTCGGTCGGAAAGCCGTTTTCATCAAGATTGTTATCGGCAGTGATATAGCCGCGTTTGCCCGATGCACAGTCCACGAGATGGGTCAGTGCCAGTGTTTCGGCACCTTTTTTCAGCAGCAATGTGGTGACCCGTTTCTGGTCAGGATTGCCGGGATTGGTGACAAGCTTGTCCCGGTCAATGGCGGTAAAGCGATTGATCGGCGCAGAAATCAGGGTCCAGGGGGCGAACGGGTTTTTGTCGGTGAAGGTCTGAATAACGGTGATGGTATCGGGAAGGCGGGCGCCATAGCGTTCAAACCAGCTATATTCATCCCAGATCATATAGCAGAACATCGCAACAGCCGCGATGAAGGGGATGACATATTTCGGTGCCTTGCGCCCCCACAGGCGAAAAAGCAACATGACCACCCCGGCCGCAGCAAACCCAACGACAACCGTCGTGAAAATAAAGACATACATGCGTGCGGCTCCCAGTTCCCTGTTATATTTGTTCGGGCCTTTTTTTAATGCCCTATCATCGGATTAGCGCAGTATCCGGTTGAGCTCAAGTTCGCCTTTTGGATCACGTTTGGCAATCTGTGCCAGAAACAGCCCCGAGGCGGCAATTGCATCGGACAATGCGTTATGGGCGCGAAATGGTGGCAGATTATGACTGCGTCGCAAATTATCAAGTTTCAGCGCCCCTGATTTCATTGGCTGTCCGCTGCGATGCAGGTCGCGCAATGCCAGAACCAGGGTATCAACCGTTGGAATTTGCAATGGCGCACCAAAACATCGTTTGCAGGCCTGACCCAAAAAGCCGAGTTCGATCGGGGCGTGATGCGATATCAGAACCCGGCCAGCCATTTGGGGCAGCAAATGTTCAAGAGCGGTGGCAATGTCGGGGGCGTCGGCCACGTCACTGTCAAAGATGCGGTGAACAACAACTGAACTTTCACGAAGTTCTCCGCGCGGGCGGACCAGAATATGTTCGCAGCTGGCAAAATCGACACCAAGTTGGCGGATAATCACCCAGCCCAGACTGACGATCTCGTCGCGTTTGGGATCAAGACCCGTGGTTTCGAGATCAAGGGCGATAAATTCGGTCTCCATCACCGACCGGGCCGGATCGGCAGGCGGGATGTCATAGTAGCGGCGCAACGGGCCGGTGGCCTTGCGCTGGATGAAATCGCGGTAGAGCTGACTGTCGAAGATTTTCTGGCGCAACCCCATACCGATCAGGTCCCGCTTTTGCCAAAGGCGTGTTCAAGCGCACCCTGAAGGTTCTTGATCACCGAAAAGGCATCCTTAAGGTGGCTGCGCTCAAACGCAGACAGGCTTTCAGGATGAAGGAAGTTGTCCGGGGCATCCCCGCGCCGGATTTGCCGCACCTGATGTTTCAGGCGCGTGATGCTGATGAATTCGAACGCATCAAGCAGATCGGATGCCCCCTGTGTGCTGATGGATGGCAATGGTTTGATGGCATGAAGACGTTCGAAGGTGTTGACTGCTTCGACCCCATTTGCCAGCGCGTGGATACGCGCAATATCAACAATCGGGACCACGCCATTATGTTTCAGATCAAGGGTCCGGTCATGTTCCCCGCCGCGGATCATCACAAAGTTTTTAAAGAAGCCCAGCGGCACATGATGGGTCAGGGCATTGCCAACCATATAGGCCTGGAAAATACGATTGTCGCGGGCCTTTGACACAATCAGGCGGTGCAGATTGTCAAACAGGCTTTTGGTGCCGTGGATCGGGCGCAAGTCGAACCAGACCGAACACAGCATCAGGGCCTTGGGTTCGGGTTGTTCGATCCATTTGTTGAAATATTGCTGCCAGACCCGTACGGGCTGACGCCACTGGTCGGTTTTTGCCATCATCTCGCCCGGGCAAAAGACATAGCCAACCGTATTCAGCCCGTCACAGACAAAATCAGCCAGCGCCTTGAACCAGGCCCCGTGCTGTTCGGGATCATAGGTGTCATCAATGATCAGGCAGTTGTCCTGATCGGAAAGGGCGGTTTGTTCCTGTCGGCCCTGGGATCCGCCAGCCATCCAGACATAGGGAACGGGCGGCGGGCCAAGCTTTTCTTCGGCCAGTTGCAAAAGCCGCACGGTTGCCGCATCCGACAGGGTGGTGACGATATGTCCGGCATTTTGCGAAGTTGCGCCCGCTTCGATCAGGTGGCTGAGAAGTTCGGGAACCTGTTCGATCACCTTTGCCATGTCTGTCGGATTGGTCAGTTTGCCGATCCGTCCGGCCATGTAAACGGCGGACAGGGATTGACGCGCCAGCAGGTTGTTGGTGGTGATCATGCCGACCGCCTTGCCGTCTTTCATGACCGGAAGATGGCGCACATTGTGTCGCGTCATGGTCAGAAGCGCGTCAAAGGCATAATCATCGGGATGAACCGAGATCGGGTTGGCGGTCATGATTTCGGTTACCGGTTCATCATAACTGCGCCCCTGGGCGACAACACGATTGCGAAGGTCGCGGTCGGTCATGATGCCGGCAATCTCGTCGGCACCCTCGGTGATCAGCAGGCAGGAAACCCGTTCCTTGCTCATCAGTTTTCCGGCTTCAAGGATGGTGGCCGATTTGTCGATGCTGACAAGATCGCGGGCAATCAGGTCGGCGACCTTGATGCTCATGAGTTTGAGCTGATCGTCATCGCGGCTTTCAATCAGTTGCATGCCGCTGCGCAGCCGGTCGCCCCCCATCTGGGCAAAGAAATATTTGAATTGCGGATATTTCCCGGCCAGCTCGTGAAAGTCCTTTTCCGGCAACAGGTAACACAGGCTGTCTTCAAGGGTGGTGATGTTATTGGCAGCCTTGCCATTGCGGAACATCGCGCGCACACCGAAACATTCCCCTTCGGACAGGCGGGCAAGAAGCTGGCCGTCCGGATCGCGGGTTTCGGTGCCGCCAGTCCGGATGATGTAAAGATGAAGGCATTGTTCTTCGGGGGACAGGACCTTGGTGCCGGCGCGGAAATACCGGGCCGTCAGCCGTTTGGGCAGGGCATTGATTTCTTCGTCAGGCAACAGCGCAAACGGGTGATGCTGTTTGAGAAATTCCGCGATTTCTTCGAGTTCGATGCTCATGCCTTTTGTCCTCTGCCAGAGGCTGTTTGATTTAATTTGCACAGCGCGGCCCGTTGGTGCGGCAACCTAAATCAATGCAAACCAAATAAAACAGACCCGCCGTCATTGTTGCCTGATAGCAACCGAAAAGAAAAGCCCCCGGACCATTGATCCGGGGGCCTGCAACAGATTTGGCAAACCGGTTGACCGATTAATGGTCAACCGCGCCACCGGCTCCTTTCGGAACGCGGATGTCTTCAACCATGTGCTGGATATGTGCCGGCGGTTCAGCGGTGACTTTCGACACAGCGAAAGCAACGATGAAGTTCAGAACCATACCCACGGTACCAATGCCTTCCGGCGAGATACCGAACAGCCAGTTGTCCGGCGTGTTGGCAATGATCGGATCGAAGAACACACCTTTATAGGCAAGGATATAGCCCATGGTGAAGATCAGACCCGTCAACATGCCGGCAATCGCGCCTTCGCGGTTAACCTTCTTGGAGAAGATCCCCATGATGATAACCGGGAACAGCGAGGATGCCGCAAGACCGAAGGCAAACGCGACCACCTGTGCCACGAAGCCCGGCGGGTTGTACCCGAGATAACCGGCAATCAGGATCGCAACTGCTGCTGCGATACGTCCTGCCATCAGTTCCTGGCCTTCTGTCATGTCCGGTGTGAAGGTACCTTTGAGAAGGTCATGCGACACACCAGAGGAAATCACAAGAAGCAGGCCGGCAGCAGTCGACAGCGCAGCGGCAATACCGCCCGCAGCAACCAGTGCAATGACCCAGTTCGGAAGCTGTGCAATTTCCGGGTTGGCCAGAACCATGATGTCACGGTCCACGCTCAGCTCGTTGCCAGCCCAGCCATATTCGGCAGCCTTGGCAGCGAATTCTGCGTTCGCATCGTTGTAATACTGGATGCGACCGTCACCGTTCTTGTCCTCGAAGCTCAGAAGGCCGGTTGCTTCCCAGCGCTTCATCCAGTCCGGACGTTCTTCATAGGACAGGTTGCCGTCTTCGGCACCAACTTCACCGGTCTGGATGGTTTCGGTCAGGTTCAGACGAGCCATTGCACCAACTGCCGGGGCAGTGGTGTAAAGCAGCGCGATGAAGACCAGCGCCCAACCAGCCGACGAACGTGCGTCACGCACTTTCGGCACGGTGAAGAAGCGAACGATAACGTGCGGAAGACCGGCCGTACCAACCATCAGGGCGGCGGTGATGGCAAAGACATCAATCGTCGACTTGTTGGTGGTCGTGTATTCAAGGAAGCCGAGTTCCGTCACGACATTGTTGAGGCGTTCAAGCATATATTCGCCGGTACCATTGACGGTCGAGCCGAATGCCAGCTGCGGCAGCGGATTGCCGGTCAGCTGGAAGGCAATGAAGATCGCCGGAATGGTGTAGGCAACAATCAGAACGCAATATTGTGCAACCTGGGTATAGGTAATGCCCTTCATGCCGCCAAGAACGGCATAGATGAAGACGATGCCCATACCGACGATCAGACCGGTAAGAATTTCGACTTCAAGGAAGCGCGAGAACACGATACCGACGCCGCGCATCTGGCCTGCCACATAAGTGAACGAAATAAAGATCAGGCAGATAACAGCAACGATACGGGCTGCTTTGGAGTAATAGCGATCGCCGATGAATTCCGGCACGGTGAACTTGCCGTATTTACGCAAGTAAGGTGCCAGAAGCATGGCCAGCAGGCAGTAGCCGCCGGTCCAGCCCATCAGGTAAACCGAGCCGCCATAGCCAAGGAAGGCAATGAGGCCAGCCATAGAAATGAAGGAAGCAGCCGACATCCAGTCTGCTGCGGTCGCCATGCCGTTGACGACCGGGTTAACACCTTTGCCTGCGACATAGAATTCGCCGGTGGTGCTCGCCTTGGCCCAGATCGCGATGCCGATATACAGCGCGAAGCTCAAGCCTACGACGATATATGTAAGGGTAGTAAGATCCATTTTGTCTGTCTCCCCAGATCCAGCGTCAATCGTCGTCTTCGTGAACGTCGAACTCGCGGTCCAGTTTGTTCATCTTCGACACATAAACGAAAATCAGTGCGACAAAGACATAGATGGACCCCTGTTGAGCAAACCAGAAACCAAGCTGGAAGCCCGCTATTTCGATACTGTTAAGGGCATCGACAAACAGAATGCCGAAACCGTAGGAAACGATGAACCAGATCACAGTCAGAGTTGCGACCAGCTTCACGTTTCTCTTCCAGTAGGCTGCGCTTTGTTCATCCATCGCGCGTCTCCTTCCTAGAATTGATAACTTCCCCTGCCGACCGTTTGTTGTGTTTTTGTCAGTCGGCCGCATGTACTAAGCGGCAATGAAACTGTAACGACACACTCATTGCCTTCTAAGCTCGATACCAGTTTTCGGGATTCCCCAGAAGCTAATCATTAGTCGTATAGAACAGTGCGTTAGCGACGGTCTGGTTGAATGAATTGCCCAAAATCGCAAAGATTCCCGCCAGTTTTTCCATTGTGCAATGCGGTATTTTTGGTTGAGTTTTCGGGGTGAATAAAACACTCATAGATTGCCGTTTGGCAGTGTTCCGGATGCTTTTGGTCTGTTTGGGGGCGATTGCCTGTGGTGGTTTGCATATCGGTTGCGGATCAAATTTCCGCGTCGCTTGCGCAAAAAATTGCCCGGCGCGGTTGCCCGATCACCAATTTCGACAAAGTTAGAGGGTGTCTTGCCCCCGCGTGCGGCTTGCATGCGGGCATGTGCGGTTTGAAGTTGTTAAGCGCAAGCACGTCGGTTACAAACGGGCACAGCTTTTCAGGCATGAATATGTGCATGCCGTCGTGATCCGGTCCCGATGGGGACGGACCCAATGACATTTGGATGGGGAATTTAATGGCATCCTACCAGTATATTTACGTCATGAAGGACCTGACCAAGATCCTTCCGGGCGGTCGTGAACTTTTCAAGGGCATTACGCTGTCGTTCCTGCCGGGCGTAAAGATCGGTGTTCTGGGGAACAACGGTGCGGGTAAATCGACCCTGCTCAAGATCATGGCAGGCATCGAAAAGGATTTTGCCGGTGAAGCATGGCCGGCAGAAGGTGTTCGCGTTGGTTACCTTGAACAGGAACCGCAGCTGAACCCGGCAAAGGATGTTCTTGGCAACGTCATGGAAGGTTGCGGCCAGGTTGTTGACGATCTTGCGCGCTTTAACGAAATCAGCGCCAAATTCGCCGAGCCGATGACCGATGACGAGATGAATGATCTCCTTGCCGAGCAAGGTGAACTTCAGGAACGCATCGATGCGGCCAATGGCTGGGATCTTGAGCGTACGCTTGAAATCGCCATGGATGCGCTGCGCTGCCCGCCCAAAGATTCCGATGTGTCCAAGCTTTCAGGTGGTGAGCGCCGCCGCGTTGCGCTTTGCCGTCTGCTGCTGGCCAAGCCGGACATTCTGCTGCTTGACGAACCGACCAACCATCTTGATGCGGAATCGGTTGCGTGGCTTGAACGTCACCTGGAAGACTATCAGGGCACCGTCATTCTGGTTACCCACGATCGTTACTTCCTTGATAACGTTACCGGCTGGATCCTTGAACTCGACCGTGGTCAGGGCATCCCGTATGAAGGCAACTATTCATCCTGGCTGGAACAGAAGCAGAAGCGTCTGGAACAGGAAGCCCGTCAGGAAGGCAGCCGCCAGAAGCAGCTGGCAACCGAGCTGGAATGGATTCGCCAGAACCCGAAAGGCCGTCAGGCAAAATCCAAGGCCCGTGTCCGTGCCTATGATGATCTTGTCGCCGAAGCCGCCAAGGCAGTGCCGGATTCGACCAAGATCGTTATTCCGATTGCCGAGCGCCTTGGTAACGAGGTGATCACTGCCGAAGGTCTGACCAAGGCATTTGATGACAAGCTTCTGTTTGATGATCTTCATTTCCGTCTGCCGCCGGGCGGTATTGTTGGTGTGATCGGCCCGAACGGTGCCGGTAAAACCACGCTGTTTAAAATGCTGACCGGAACCGAAACCCCGGATTCCGGAACGCTTAAGATCGGTGAAACCGTCAAGCTTGGCTATGTTGATCAGTCGCGTGACTCGCTTGATCCGAACAAGACCGTCTGGCAGGAAGTTTCCGACGGTCTGGACGAGATCCTTCTGGGTAAACGTCCGATGTCATCGCGCGCCTATGTTTCGCAGTTTGCGTTCAAAGGTGCGGACCAGCAGAAAAAAGTCGGTCAGCTTTCCGGTGGTGAACGTAACCGCGTTCACCTTGCCAAGATGCTGAAATCGGGCGCAAACGTGCTGCTGCTTGACGAACCGACCAACGATCTTGACGTTGATACACTGCGCGCGCTTGAAGAAGGTCTTCTGGAATTTGCCGGTTGTGCTGTGGTTATCTCGCACGATCGCTTCTTCCTTGACCGTATTGCGACCCACATCCTGGCTTACGAAGGCAATTCGCATGTCGAATGGTTCGAAGGCAACTATCAGGAATACGAGGCGGATTACAAACGCCGCTATGGTGAAGAGGCAAGCCGCCCGCACCGCATCAAATACAAGCCGCTTACCCGTTAATTCGGGAAAGGGTATTGTGAATTGTGAAAGGCCACCTTCGGGTGGCCTTTTGTTTTGGCGCGCAATGGGCTTATTTCCGGACAAAGAAAAAGCCACCATCTGGAAATGGTGGCTTTGATCTTTTGATGGTGTGGTCTGTGACCTAAAGGCCGGTTTTTGCCTTAAGCGCGCTGGTCAGGGCGCTGACATCATCGTTATTTTGCTGGATCACCGAGGTGAATTCGTCACGCTGGGTAATGCCCATGCTCAGACCTTCGATCGAAACATCAATGATCTTGTAATGGTTATTAAACAGACGCATACGCCAAACGATATTGACCGGCGGGCCATCGGGGCGAACGAACTGTGAATTGACGAAGGTGTCCTTGTTCTTTTCCGTCTCGCTGCCGACAACGAACTGTTCGCCGTTAAAGGCTTTGAACTGGTTGGCATAATTCAGCGCGAGATAGTTCTGAAGAAGCTTGGAAAACTCGTCGATTTCTTCCTTGGAGATGGAACGCCAATAGCGGCCGAGCACAAAGCGCGACACAACTTCCATTTCGAAGTAGCGATCCATCAGGGCAACGAATTTCTGGCGGCGGACATCATCGCCAAGCGTCTGGTCGGTCAGTTCGGCCATTGCCTGATCGGCAAGGGACTGAATGACATTGGCCGCACTTTGGTCAACGGCGACCTCTGCGATCACCGGGGATGCGGTGGTCGCGGCCATAACCGGGCCAGACCAGACCGCAGCAACACCAAAAAGTGCGGCTGCTGCGGGGATGATGATCTTGGTCTTGGTCATGGCTCGCTCTTACTGGCTTGCGGCTTCGACGGCGTCGTCAAAGCTGAATTCAGCACTTTCATCCTCGACCGCAGAAGCCGGTGCAGGTGCGCCGTTGCGAATCAGGGTGTTGCGCTGCTGACGATACAGGCTGCGCAGGGCTGCATAATAGTCGATTGACGATTTCTGCAACTCGTTAAGCTGATTGACGGTCGCATAGCGATAATGCAATGCGCTCACACCGATCGAGCCAAGATAAAGTGCTTCGGCGGTGTCACTGTTCCGTGCGCCCCAGGTCAGCGGGTTGGCAACATAGTCAACACCAAGGCCAACACTGTCACGCAAGTTGGACGGACCAATCAGCGGCAGAACAATATAAGGACCGGCGCCGACGCCATAATGCGCCAGGGTCTGACCGAAATCTTCGCGACGATACGGAATGCCGAAATCGGCAGCGACGTCGTTGAAACCAAGGAAGCCCAGCGTCGAGTTCATGATGAAACGCTGGAACGAGGCCGCAGCCTGATCCGGATCACCCTGAAGCAATGCGTTGAGTGAGTTCAGCGGTTCGTTCAGGTTGCGCACAAAGCTTGCAACCGACGTCTTGACGGGTTCCGGCGCAATATCGCGGTACCACATCGCAGCGGGGTACAGAACCATGAAATCGACTGCGCCGTTTACACCGTGCACAACACGGTTTACCGGTTCAATTGGGTCGAAATCGCTCATATCCTGTGCGGGCTCTGTTGATGCACAAGCCGTCAGCAAGGACAGCGAACCAGCAGCACAGAGTGAAAGTAGAGCTCGAAACTTCATTATTTTCAGCCAACCGATTTTCGATACATAGACTTCCTTGACCCAAGACGTTTTTCGCGCGGGAACACCAAAAAACGTTACCGATCAACTTCCTGCTCTCGAAGTCGGATCATGTATCGCGTACGCCTCGAATATTTATGTGGTTAGCATAGGGCGAAATTAAACGCCAGCATACAAAAAGTTGAAAGGGTTCAAGCCGTTTTACCGTGTGACCTTTTTGCCATACCTCGTTTGGGTGGGAAAATAGTCGTTGATTAAATATAAACATATCTTTATATCTGTTTTTCGTGAATGGGAGAGACGGCTATGGAACAGGTTTTGGCAAGATTGCGCGCAGCCGCCGAAGCGACACGGCTTCGGTTATTGGCGATTTGCGCGGAATGCGAACTGACGGTCAGCGAGATCACGCAGATCATCGGCCAAAGCCAGCCACGTGTTTCCCGTCATCTGAAATTGCTTTGCGAAGCCGGGTTGCTTGTGCGGTTCCGTGAAGGGACCTGGGTGTTTTATCGTACGCCGCATTCCGGCCCGGGGGCCGATCTGGTGCAGCCGGTTCTGGCATTGTTGCCGGCCGATGATGAAATTTTGTCCCTTGATCGGGCCCGCCTTGATCAGGTCAAAGCACAGCGTGAAAAAATCGCCACGGAATATTTCCGCGCCAATGCCGAAGACTGGGACCAGATCAGATCCCTTCATATTGACGAGGCTGTTGTTGAACAGGCCCTGCTTGACGCGGTTGGCGATCTGAGCGGCGGGCGTATTCTTGATATCGGTACGGGAACGGGCCGGATACTGGAACTGCTGGGCCGAAATGCCGAAGAAGGTGTCGGTGTGGACATGTCGCGCGAAATGCTTGCCGTGGCGCGTGCGCGCCTGCAACGTGCCGATCTTTCCAATTGTCTGGTGCGTCAGGCCGATATGTATCAGCTGCCGTATCCGGGGGGCATGTTTGATGTCGTGACCCTGCATCAGGTTCTTCACTTTGCCGAAAAGCCCGATGCGGCGATCGCCGAAGCCGCCCGCGTTCTGGCGCCGGGGGGCAGGCTGGTGGTTGTCGATTTTGCTCCGCATGATCGCGAAGAATTGCGGGAAGAGCACGCGCACCGGCGCCTCGGCTTTGAAGATTCGTCGATCAGTACGTGGTTTCGCGCATGTGAACTTGTATTCGACAATGTCATAAACCTGCCCGGCAAGCCGCTGACCGTTCGGATCTGGACAGCGCATGCCGCAACCCAGGCCGCCACACAGACACCAGATAAAAACACCGACAGGGCTGCGGAATAATCCGTATCACCCGAGACCAAAAATAAAGCCCGATCCAAGGGAAAGCGAAGACAGGATTGAAATGATGACGGTTCAAGAAAAACAGGCAGCACGCAACGATCTGCGGGTTTCATTCGAATTCTTTCCGCCCAAAACGGAAAAGATGGAAGAAACCATGTGGCGATCGATCCATCGTCTTGCGCCGCTGAACCCGTCCTTTGTTTCGGTGACCTATGGCGCGGGCGGTACCACGCGTGATCGCACACATGGCAGTGTCACCCGAATTCAGGGCGAAACCGGCATTCCCGCGGCCGCACACCTGACCTGTGTTGGTCATACCAAGGATGAAATCGAACAGATCGCCCGTAAATACTGGGACGAAGGCATCCGTTCGATCGTGGCCCTGCGCGGTGATCTGCCCGATGCCGGTGATACCTATGAACCGACCCCGGGTGGTTATCCCTATGCGGTTGATCTTGTTGCCGGGCTTAAGGAAATTGCCGATTTTGATATTTCGGTGTCGGCCTATCCGGAAATGCATCCCGATGCACCAAGTGCCGATTTCGAGATCGATTATCTGAAACGCAAGATCGATGCCGGGGCCAACCGTGCGATCACGCAGTTCTTCTTTGATAACGAGACCTATCTGCGGTTCCGTGACAAATGTGATGCTGCTGGCATCACGGCCCCGATTGTTCCGGGCATCCTGCCGGTGACCAATTTTGCATCGCTTTTGAAATTTGCCGATATGTGTGGGGCGTCTGTGCCGGAACGCTTGCACTGGCGTTTTGACGGTCTGGACGAAGATCCGGAAACGCGCCGCATGGTTGCATTCCACGAAGCCATTTCACAGGTTGAAGGGTTGATGAAGGAAGGGGTCAGCGACTTCCACTTCTATACCCTGAACCGTGCCGAACTGACCTATGCCATCTGTCATGCGCTGGGTATCCGCGGAACGGACAAGGCTGCGGCCTGAGTTCCGATTACCGATAACAGCAAAGCCTGACTGAAAGACTGGATGAAAAAGATGAATGATCGCAAGGAACGCGTCGCCCTGCTGCGCAAACGGGCCGAACAAAAGATACTGATCCTTGATGGCGCCATGGGCACCATGATCCAGAAACACAAACTGACCGAGGAAGATTATCGCGGTGAACGGTTTGCCGACTGGAAACAGGATGTCAAAGGCAATAACGATCTTCTGTCTCTGACCCAGCCAGACATCATCAAGGACATCCATCTGCAATATATTGCGGCAGGTGCAGACCTTCAGGGGACCAATACCTTCAGTGCGACGACCATCGCGCAGGCCGATTACGGCATGGAAGATCTGGCCTACGAGATCAATTTCGAAAGTGCCAAGATCGCGCGTCAGGCCTGCGACGAATGGGAAGCTGCCCATCCCGGCGACGTGCGTTTTGTGAACGGTGCCATTGGTCCGACCAACCGCACGGCCTCAATCTCGCCGGATGTGAACAATCCGGGCTATCGCGCGATCACTTTTGATCAGCTTAAAGACGCCTATAAGGAAGCGGCCAAGGGGCTGCTTGACGGTGGTGCGGATACGCTTCTGGTCGAAACCATTTTCGATACGCTCAATGCCAAGGCTGCATTGTTTGCCATCGACGAAGTTCTTGAAGAACGCGGTGAAGATGTTCCGGTCCTTATTTCGGGTACCATCACCGATGCATCGGGCCGTACCCTTTCGGGGCAGACCACCGAAGCATTTTATAATTCGGTCCGCCACGCCAAGCCGTTTTCGATCGGTTTGAACTGCGCACTTGGTGCTGCACAGCTGCGCCCCTATGTGCAGGAACTGTCGCGCATTGCCGAATGCCGCGTTTCGGTTTATCCCAATGCCGGCCTGCCGAACGAATTTGGTGAATATGATCAAAGTGATGCGGAAATGGCCGCACTGGTCAAGGAATGGGCCGAAACCGGCATGGTCAATTTGCTGGGCGGATGCTGTGGCACGACACCGCCACACATCAAGGCGATTGCTGATGCCGTGGCCAATGCCAAGCCGCGGGCGCTTCCGAAAATTGAACCCAGAATGCGTTTGTCCGGCCTTGAGCCGTTTGACGCTGCGTAAACCCGATATTGATTGCTGAAAAGAGATCGAACAGACCCATGACCGACATTTCCAGATTTATCAATATTGGTGAACGTACCAACGTTGCCGGATCGCTGAAATTCAAAAAGCTGATCGTTGACGAAGATTACGATGCGGCCCTTGAAATTGCCCGCCAGCAGGTCGAAAACGGCGCGCAGATCATCGACATCAACATGGATGATGCGATGCTTGATGCCGAAACGGCGATGGTCAAGTTCATCAACCTGATCGCGGCCGAGCCCGATATTGCGCGCGTGCCGATCATGGTCGACAGTTCCAAATGGAACGTCATCGAGGCCGGTCTTAAATGTCTTCAGGGCAAGGGGATCGTCAACTCGATCAGTCTGAAAGAAGGCGAAGAACCCTTTATCGCCCAGGCCAAACAATTGCGCCGTTACGGTGCGGCTGTTGTTGTCATGGCCTTTGATGAAAAAGGTCAGGCCGACACGGTCGATCGCAAGTTTGAAATTTGCAAACGCAGCTATGACGTTCTGGTCGAAAAAGTCGGCTTCCCGCCCGAAGATATCATTTTCGACCCCAACATCTTTGCGGTCGCAACCGGTATCGAAGAACACGACAACTATGCGGTCGACTTCATCGAAGCCTGCAAGCTGATCAAAAAACACCTGCCTTATGCCAAGATTTCCGGGGGTGTTTCAAACGTGTCCTTCTCGTTCCGGGGCAATAACCCGGTGCGCGAAGCCATGCATTCGGTCTTTCTGTATCACGCCATCCAGGCCGGTCTTGATATGGGGATCGTCAATGCCGGGCAGCTGGTCGTTTATGAAGAAATTCCGGCAGAACTGCGCGAACGCGTCGAAGACGTCATTTTGAACCGTCGTTCGGATGCGACCGACCGTTTGCTTGAGGTTGCCGAAAAATACAAGGGCACGGGCGGCCCGGAAAAGAAAGCCGATCTGGAATGGCGCAAAAAGCCGGTCAATGAACGTTTGGCCCATGCGCTGGTCAACGGCATTGCCGAATTCGTCGAAGAAGACACCGAAGAAGCCCGCCAGCAGGCCGACAAGCCGCTTCATGTGATTGAAGGGCCGCTGATGGATGGGATGAACATCGTCGGTGACCTGTTTGGTGCCGGCAAGATGTTCCTGCCCCAAGTGGTGAAATCCGCCCGTGTGATGAAAAAGGCCGTCGCCTATCTGATCCCGTTCATCGAAGAAGAAAAAGACGGTGTGCGCGAAAGCAACGGCAAGATCCTTCTGGCGACGGTAAAGGGCGATGTCCATGACATCGGCAA
The DNA here is from genome assembly GCF_037029325.1 of Thalassospira sp. CH_XMU1420-2. Classification (NCBI taxonomy): domain Bacteria; kingdom Pseudomonadati; phylum Pseudomonadota; class Alphaproteobacteria; order Rhodospirillales; family Thalassospiraceae; genus Thalassospira; species Thalassospira sp. CH_XMU1420-2. Next base: position 268,087 of record NZ_JAYMEG010000006.1, on the reverse strand, counting down.
GAACATCGTTGGTGTGGTTCTGCAATGTAACAATTTCGAGGTCCTTGACCTTGGTGTGATGGTTCCGACCCAGAAGATCATTGAAACCGCCAAGGCCGAAAAGGTCGACATGATCGGTCTTTCGGGCCTGATCACGCCGTCGCTTGAAGAAATGACCTATGTTGCGGCCGAAATGGAACGCGAAGGTCTGGATATCCCGCTTCTGATCGGCGGGGCGACCACGTCAAAGGTACATACCGCGGTCAAGATCGCACCGAACTATAACAAGTCGGTCGTTTACGTGATTGATGCATCGCGTGCGGTGGGTGTTGCAAGCCAGCTGGTTTCGGAAACCCATCGCGAACGATTTGCTGCTGAAATCCGCAATGAATATCTGGCGATGGCGGAAAAACACGCCGCCCAGCAATTGCAGAAAAAACGCTTCGCCCTTGCCGATGCGCGCGCCAACAAGGTGCAGCTTGACTGGGATGCCTATGACGTTCCGGTGCCGGCAAAGCCGGGGATCACCGTGTTTGATGACTTTGATCTTGAAGATCTGGTCGCGCGCTTTGACTGGAAGCCGTTCTTTGAAACCTGGGAACTGCATGGTCGTTTCCCCGATATCCTCAAGGATGAAAAAGTCGGCGAAACTGCGCGCGGTCTTTATGACGATGCGCAGGAAATGTTGAAACGCATTGTTGCGGAAAAATGGTTCAAGCCGCGGGCGGTTGTTGGCATCTGGCCGGCAAACTCGGTCGGTGATGATATCGAAGTCACCCCGGCCCCGGATCAGAATGAGCCGGTCATGCTTCATACCCTGCGCCAGCAGATGTTCCGCGAAAACAACAAACGTCCGAACCGGGCTTTGGCCGATTACATCGCGCCGAAGGAAAGCGGCAAGACCGATTATATCGGTGCCTTTGTTGTGACGGCGGGACCGGAAGTCGAACAGATTGCCTCAAAGCTTGAAGCCGAGCATGACGATTACAATGCCATTCTGGTCAAGGCGCTTGGTGACCGCTTTGCCGAAGCCTTTGCCGAGCGTATGCACGAAAAGGTCCGTAAGGAGCTTTGGGCCTATGCCGCGGACGAGAATCTTGGCAATGATGATCTGATTGCGGAAAACTATCGCGGTATCCGTCCGGCACCTGGTTATCCTGCGTGCCCGGAACATACCGAAAAACGCACCCTTTGGTCGCTTTTGAATGCCGAAGAAAATGTCGGCGTTTCCCTGACCGAAAGCTGTGCGATGACACCGGCTTCGTCTGTAAGCGGTTTCTATTTCGCCCACCCCGAAGCGAAATATTTCGGCCTTGGCAAGATCGAACGCGATCAGGTCGAAAGTTATGCCGAACGCAAAGGCATGACGATGGCCGAGGCAGAACGCTGGTTGGCACCGAACCTGAATTACGATCCACGTCAGTCATAATGATCTGAAGTCATGATGATCTGACTGGTCGCAATGAAAAGCCCCGCAGACTGCACTCTGCGGGGCTTTTTCGTTGCGGGGCCTGTTGGGTAAAGGCCGTGTCAGTGTCAGAGCCCGTGTCAGTGTCAGTGTCAGTGTGTCGCCTGACAGAACTTTCCGCGTTCGGTAATGCCGACAATGACGATGGCAATCACACCAAGACAGAAATATCCACCCAGAAGCGGGATGACCGTGCCGTCAAACTGCTGGCCGATAATGCCCCCGGCAATCACGCCGATCAGGGTGCTATAGACGCCGATCATTGAAGACGCAGTTCCGGCAATGGCGCCAACCGGTTCCATGGCCAGCGAATTGAAATTCGGCATGGTCAGTGAAAAGCAGAACAGCGTCATGGTAAGGCCGATACCAAACAGCCAAAGCGGCGGCTTGCCGTCAAAACCGATTGCGATCAGAACGTTGACCAGACTGCTTGCCGTCATGAAGAACAGGGCGACATGGGAAATCTTGTGCATGCCAAGTTTCCGCACCAGACGGGCATTGACGAAGGACGAGAAACTCATACAGGCCGCAATCATGCCAAAGGCAAGCGGGAACCAGACACCCAGTCCATAGACCTCGGTCTCGAAGATTTGTTGGGCCGAACCGATATAGGCCATCAGACAGGCAAACATCATGCCCATGACAGTGGCATAGCCAAATGTCTGGCGGTTGGTCACGGTGGTTCTGATGTCACGGGCAATCCGGCGAACCGAGAGTTTATGCCGATATTCAGGATGCAGTGTTTCGGGCATCCGAAGCAGGTACCAGCACACAATCGCAATCGCGAGGACAAGCGTACTGACAAAAATCATGTGCCAGTTTGCCAGTGCCAGAATCAAACTGCCCGATGCCGGGGCAAACACCGGAAGAATGATGAATACCATCATGACAAAGGACATGACACGCGCCATTTCGCGACCTTCAAAACAATCGCGTGTGATCGCCATGGTCAGAACGCGCGGGGCCGCAGCGCCAAGTCCCTGTACGAAACGGGCAATAAGCAAATGATCATAGCTGTCGGCAAAGATCGCCATGACCGTACCGATGGCATAGATGCCAAGTCCGGCGATCAGGGTCGGGCGGCGACCAAAACTGTCGGCAAGCGGACCATAGACGATCTGCATCAGGCCAAAGGCAATCATGAAGACATAAATCAGCATCTGCATGCGGTTGCCGTCTTCGATGCCGAAATCGGCAGCAATCGGGCCAAAGGCCGGTAACAGGTTGTCAATCGACAGGGCGACAAGCCCGATGGTGATGGCCATCAGACAGACAAATTCAGCAAAGCCGGGTAGCGGTCGTACCGCAGTGCTACCCGTGGGTCGGGGATCATTCATTTTCGGATTCCGTATCAACACGGTTTGGGTGGCGTCAGAAATTCTGAACAGACGGCGAAGAATGCTGCATTTCCCCCGTCGATGGCAATGATCGTTTTTTGAAAGCTGTTTGGTTGTGGACACCGGCTGACGAGGGAGGGCGCGGGCAAAGATCGGAAAATATCCTTGATGTTTCGGGTGTTTACCCTTTATTCGCAGCAATCGCTGATCCTATGATCAACCCCATCGGAACAGGACCCCTTCGTATGTTTGCTCTGCGGTGTTGCGGCAATGGCTGAAAAACTGATCAAATCCAATCTGGTACTAAGCCGTCTGCGCCGTCTGGTGAAAAGCGAGCAACTGGTCCTGTCGCTTCTGGCGCTGGTGGTTGGTGCGATGGCCGGGGGTGGAACGATCCTGTTTCGGGACGGCATTTTGCTGGTGCAGGCGCTGGTTTATGGGTGGGGCGAAGAATCCCTTCATCAACATCTGATGGGATTGTCGAACTGGCATCTGATTCTTGGACCGACCGCAGGCGGGCTGGTCGTCGGTGTTTTCATCTACAAGTTTTTACCCGGTCAGCGCCCGCACGGGGTTGCGGATGTTATTGACTCTGCTTCGTTCAATGATGCGCGCATGTCGACCCGGTGCGGCATCAAAAGTGCGATTGCCAGCGCGGTGTCACTGGGAAGTGGCGCGTCACTTGGTCGCGAGGGGCCGGTTGTCCATATGGGGGCGTCGTTTGGGGCCTGGCTTGCACGCGTGTTGCATTTGCGCCGCGGGGCAGCGCGCACCTTGTTGGGGTGCGGGGTGGCATCGGCCGTTGCCGCATCCTTCAACGCGCCGCTGGCCGGGATGTTTTTTGCCCATGAAGTGGTTCTTGGCCACTATGCCCGGACCGCTTTTGCACCGATTGTGATGTCGTCGGTGATGGGGACGGTGATTACCCGTCTTTATTACGGATCGGAAGTGGCGTTTTTGATCCCACTCCATAACATTCAGTCGTTCTGGGAATTTCCCGCATTTGCGCTTTTGGGGTTGCTGGCCGGGATCACCGCAATGCTGACGGTGCGTGCCATTCCCATCGTTCAAAAGGTTGCCGATACCACGCGTGCGCCGCTTTGGTGTCGGCCGGCGATTGCCGGTCTGGTGGTTGGAATTGTCGGCCTTGGCTTTCCGCAGATCATCGGTGTCGGTTATGGCGCGATGAATGATGCGCTTTATGAAACATACAGCCTGACATTTCTGATCGGTCTGCTGTTTGCCAAGGCATTTGTCGTGGCGATCTGCATGGGGCTTGGATTTGCAGGCGGGATGTTCAGCCCCAGCCTGTTTCTTGGTGCGATGCTGGGCGGTGCGTTCGGGATTGTTGCCACCCACGCCTTGCCGGATTTCTCGTCCGGGCACGGGGCATATACCCTGGTCGGGATGGGGGCGGTGGCGGCTGCTGTTCTGGGGGCACCGATTTCCACAACCCTGATCGTGTTTGAGCTTACCGGCGACTATCAGCTGACCATTGCGGTGATGCTGGCATCGGTTCTGGCATCGGTAATCATGGATCAGGCCAATGGCGGATCATTCTTCCACTGGCAGCTTAAAATGCGCGGGTTGTCGACCAATTGGGGGCGGGAGGTCAATCTTCTGCGCATGATCAAGGTCGCCGACATCATGAAGCGCGAATATGTCACCGTGCCTTTATCCCATGATTTGCCAAGTGTCCGATCAGCCCTTTTCAATGCACCCTATGCGGAGCTTTTTGTCGTTGATGACAAAGGCAAACTGCATGGCACCATTACATTGACCGATTTGCGCAATGCCGCGTTTGATACGGATGCCGCCCAGAATATGACGGCCGGCGAAGTGGCGCGGTCAAAACCGCCGGTTCTGTTCCGTACTGACAGCATCGAAAAGGCCATCCGCCTGATGGAGCAAACCGGCGAGGAACATTTGCCGGTGCTCAATAACGGTGAAGATCGCGAGATGATCGGCTTTGTCCACGAAAAGGACGCGATGATGGCCTACAACAACGCGCTTCTTGAATTGCAAAGCGAAGAACGCGGCGACGCCCCGCCAAAGCTGTTCTGACGTTATCAAAGTCCTCGCATGAAAAAGAGCAGCACCGAAAGATGCTGCTCTTTTGCGTGGTCGGATCACAGACTGGTCTTTATGCAGCCAGTGCCGTGTCACCGGCTGATTTCCGGGTTTGCTGTCCACTTAGAAGCTGGGCTGTAAGGCGACTGTCCAGACCGGCAACATCTTCGGGAAGATTTGTTGCGGATTGTTCGATCTGATCAAGTTCCTGACGTGCCTGGCGTCGTTCGAGTTCAGCCTTTTCTGCCTTTTCATCATCCTTTATCGGAATTGAATTGGCATCACGCAGTGCGGTTCTGAATTCTTCTTCGGCGTCTTTCTTGGCGTTCAAGATGTCAGCTTCGGTAGAATCAGATTGTGAGGATGACGAAAACACATCGCCCGCCGCATTGCTGTTCGGGTCATTGTCATTGCCTTGAACGTCAGCCATGGCAGACGCAAAGCTTGATGATCCCGAACCGATATTCTGAAATTCAAGCATGACGGACTGCATCGCATCGGAAAGCTGGCTTTTGGACGTGCCGGTTTCCGAATTGGTGTCGCCCGTTGTCAATACAGGTACTGCGCTACCTGCGCTAAAACCTTCGATACCTTCGTGTGCACCTGACCGCTCCGAAGAGCCGGCCCGGGAAGACATTGGCAACCCGTTGCCCAATCCAAAAATAGTACTCATGCCGAGATACCCTTCTTATGGGATGCACAAAGCATCCCTGACAGCGGCAAATTTGCACAAACCGCCGTCAGAGGATGCTAACCTCCGGGAAACAAGCAATTCCCGGACCACATGAAGCAGGACAATCTTCTTGAGTGGACGGTAATTTAGGTGAATTGAATTTTGCGTGCGCGGCGGCCCCCGAAAGATGTGCAGCAGGCAAAATATACCGATACCAAAGAGGGTTATGAGCACCCCGCCTTATCCATTAGGCTGTTTGGCCTTGAAAACATGTCTGGCGGCAATGACGGGACGGGGATGAAGCTTCATCTGATTGCAGGGGCACGGCCGAATTTCATGAAGATCGCCCCGTTATGGCAGGGCTTGCGTGCCCATGCGGATATCAAGGCGGCTTTCATTCATATGGCGCAGCATCGCGATGCGGAGATGACGTCAACGATCTGGCGTGATCTGGGAATGGCGGATCCCGACCATATTGTGCAGTGGCAATCCAGTACCAATCAGGACCGGATTGCGCCGATGATGGCCGGTTATGAAAAGCTTTGTCGCCAAAATCGCCCGGACGCGGTCCTGGTGGTCGGGGATGTCAGTGCGTCACTTGCCGCGGCGATGACGGCCTCGAAGCTGCAAATACCGCTGATCCATCTTGAGGCCGGATTGCGGTGCTTTGATTTGTCTGTTCCCGAAGAACGCAATCGCATGACCATTGACCGGTTGGCGGACCTGCATCTGACCCCGTCTGTCGATGCGGACGAAAACCTTCTGGCCGAGGGGATCACGCCAGACCGCATCAGGCGTGTCGGCAATATCATGATTGATACCTGTGTCATGATGAATGATGCGATATGCAAGGATGTGACAACAGAAAGGCTGGGGCTTGCCGGGGGTGGATATGTGCTTGTAACGCTGCATCGTCCGAGCAATGTTGATGATCGCGCAAAGCTGCGCCGGATCTGTCATGCAATTGGTGACATTGCCAGCCATGTTCCTGTTTGCTGGCCACTGCATCCCAGAACCCGCCATCAACTTGAACAGATTGACGGCATTGCGATGCTTGAACAAAGCGGGGTGAAGGTCTTGGCGCCGCTTGGGTATGTATCCTTTGGGGCCGTGATGGCAAATGCCGGACTGGTGGTAACCGATTCCGGTGGTGTGCAGGAAGAAACCAGTTGGCGTGCGATCCCCTGTCTGACCTTGCGCCCGTCAACCGAACGACCGGTTACGATTGACTTGGGGACAAACCGTCTTGTCAGCATTGAAGGTCTGTCCGCCACGGCAATCGACGCCATGACCGGGCAGTCCGCCCCGGAACGGCAGGAGTGTGAAATCCCGCTTTGGGATGGTCAAACGACCGGGCGTGTCATTGCGGAACTTGACCGATTCCGCAGAAACGGTGGCGTCAGGAAATAATCTGCGCCATCACCTTGTTGCCAAGGGCTTCATTGCGCATGTCAAAGCCGCCAGTCGATAAGGTGCTGTCATCGTTATTTTCAACCATATTTCGCGCGACGGTTTCGGGCATCGTGCCGTTATCGGTGGCCGTATCCATTCCAGCATTAACGTCAGTATCAGGGTCAGATTCCGAGCTGTTGTCAGGAAGGCTGCTTTGTGACGGGGTTGCATCCTGCGGGGCGGCAGCCATGATTTCCGACAGGCTGACCACGCCGTCTTCGTTGGTATCAAGCGGGTCATAGGTGCCCTCGGACCCCATGGAAGCCAGCATGCTGTTCATGACGGTATCTTCGCTGCTGCTGTCATCGCTTGAAAGCACGGCCCCGCTTGGCGGTGTCATGGATGCCAGATAGTCATCTTCCGATATGCTTTGGGCATCGGACCCGGCCATGACATTCCAAAGGTTTTCCGACATTTCATCGCTGACACCATCGGGGGCCGATGCCATGAATTCATCCTTGGTCAGCGTGCCGTCGCCGTCGGTATCCATGTCAGAGAACAGGCGTTGGGCATCAAAGCTGCTGTTGCCGTCGGTGGTGGTGCTGGTTTCCTGCAACTCAAGAAGCATCGACATGATGGAGTCTGAAAGCTGACCGGTGATGGCTTCGCTTTGCGATGTCATTTCCGACATGCTGTCGGTGCCGGTCGATCCGCTGCCCTGCAAGGCATAAAGCGAAAATCCGCCAAATGCTTCAATGCCCGAAGAACCATCGCTGCCTGTTGATGAATTGGCAGACTGGCTGTTCTGGCTAAGTATTTGCGCGATGCTGCCGCTCATGCTGCTGATGCCGCTCATATTTCTACCTTCATTCAGAATTGCGTTGTTATCTGAACTCACGCGAAAGACCGGAAAAACTGGCGCAAAAAGTTTTTTAAGATCGGGAAAGGGGTGGTTGATGTTCCTGTTTCGTTGCAGAATGGAAAAAATACCCGGCCGCATCCGATGCAAGGCTGGTCCTTGGAACACAGCGTGATATATATGCCGCCATGATGGATGATCCCTTCGAAATTGATGAATTCGCCGCCAGCCCGGAAATGCGTCTTGGTGATGCGCCGGCCCCGGCATATCTCGATAATCTGAATGCCGAGCAGCGTGACGCTGTCGAAACGCTTGACGGGCCGTTGCTGGTTCTTGCAGGGGCGGGCACGGGTAAAACCCGGGTCTTGACCACGCGGCTTGCGCATTTGCTTGAAACCAAGGCCCAGACCGAACGTCTGCATCCGCAGCAAATCCTTGCCGTGACCTTTACCAACCGTGCGGCAAAGGAAATGCAGGAACGTGTGGCACAGGCATTGGGCCGCCCGGTCGAAGGTTGGTGGCTGGGAACCTTCCACTCGCTCTCGGCGCGATTGTTGCGCCGTCATGCCGAACTGATCGGGCTGCAATCAAACTTCACCATCCTTGATAGCGACGATCAGGTCCGTCTGCTCAAGCAGATCATGGATGCCGAACAGATCGACCCGAAAAAATGGCCGGCCAAGCAGTTGATGGGGATTATTCAGCGCTGGAAGGACAAGGGCCTGACGCCCGAACGGGTCAATGAAAGTGTCGAATTCGCTAATGGCGGGGCCAAACATCTTTACAAGATTTATCAGGAACGGCTGAAAGTCCTGAATGCGTGCGATTTCGGTGATTTGTTGCTGCATTGCCTGACCCTGTTCCAGCAGCATCCCGAAGTTCTGAAACAGTATCAGAACACCTTCCGCTATATTCTGGTTGATGAATATCAGGATACCAACGTTGCGCAGTATTTGTGGCTGCGCGCCATGGCGATGGTTCATCGCAATATTTGCTGTGTCGGCGATGATGATCAGGCGATCTATAGCTGGCGCGGGGCCGAGGTCGGCAACATCCTGCGTTTTGAATCCGACTTCCCCGGTGCCAAGGTCGTGCGCCTTGAACAGAATTATCGGTCCACCCCGCATATTCTGGCCGCCGCATCGAAACTGATCACCTTTAACGATGGACGTCTGGGCAAACAGCTTTGGACGGAAATCGACACCGGCGAAAAGGTCTTTGTCAAAGGTGTCTGGGATGGCGAGGCAGAGGCGCGTCTGGTTGGCGAAGACATCGAAGCCCTGCAATCAAAGGGTATTGGTGCATCCCAGATGGCCATTCTGGTCCGTGCCGGTTTCCAGACCCGTGAATTTGAAGAACGTCTGATCACGCTGGGCATCCCGTACCGGGTTGTCGGTGGTCCACGTTTCTACGAACGTCAGGAAATCCGTGATGCGCTGGCCTATATCCGTTTGGTTGCGCAGCCTGATGACAGTCTTGCGTTCGAACGTATTGTCAATGTGCCCAAGCGCGGGGTTGGCAAGGCCACGCTTCAGACCCTGCATCAATATTCCCGTGATCAGGCGATTTCATTGCCTGCGGCGGCGCGTGATCTGATCGATACCGAAGAACTCAAACCCAAGATGCGTCAAAGCATTGGCGGGCTTTTGGGGGATTTCAAACGCTGGCGCGAAATGCTGGCAGGCAGTTCCCATGTCGAGGTGATCGAAACCGTCCTTGATGAAAGCGGCTATACCGATATGTGGCGGTCCTCCAAGGAAATCGATGCGCCGGGACGGTTGGAAAACCTCAAAGAACTTGTTTCCGCAATTGGCGAGTTCGAAAACCTGACCAGCTTCCTTGAGCATGTGTCGCTGGTCATGGAAAACGAACAGAATGACGCGCAGGAAAAAGTCACCATCATGACCCTGCATGCGGCCAAGGGGCTGGAATTCGACTATGTCTTCCTGCCCGGTTGGGAAGAGGGCGTCTTCCCCCATCAGCGCGCCATGGATGAAAGCGGCGTCAAGGGGCTTGAGGAAGAACGTCGTCTTGCCTATGTCGGGATCACGCGCGCGCGCAAACGTGCAACCATTTTATATGCCGCGAACCGTCGCATCTATAATCAGTGGCAATCGGCGCTGCCGTCGCGCTTTGTCGACGAACTGCCAGATGAGCATATTGAACGGATCAGTGATACCGGTCTTGGCGGGCATGGCGGGAATCATTCGCCCGGTGCCTGGGGGGCTGATGACTGGATGAAAATGCCAAGCTGGGCCAACGAGGGTGCAAGCAACCGCAATCCGGTTTCCGGCGCATCCGAGCGCAAATTTGCATCAAGCGGTTGGCAGGATCGCGTGCGTAAAAACGTAATTGATGTAAAGCCGGATGGCGAAACCAGCTATGCGACCAGTTCGAAATCATCGAAATACAAGGTTGGCGATACAGTGCGCCACCGAAAGTTCGGACCGGGAACGGTGCGTGCGGTGGATGGCAACAAACTTGAAATCCATTTCGAGGGTGTCGGCACAAAGAAAGTGGTCGACAGCTTCATTCTGCCGGGGTAAGCCCCGGTTCAAATATTCACGGAATACCGAACTAACCGGGCGGCGATCGCAAGCGGCCCTGACAAGCGAGAAGCGATATGACCCAACCCGTTCTTTGCTATAACTTCCAGTTCGAAGTTGATGGCGCCTATGCCGAGGCCTTTGCCGAAGGGCTATACGAATATTGTGATGCATTGTCGCATTTCGAACGTCCGGGTGACCCCAGCGCGCCTTGGAGAATCGAAGGTTTCTCGGGCGAGATGTTTGACAAGCCGGCAATTGAAACGGCGGTGTCGATTATGGCATCGGCGGTCGGGGTCGATGCGCCAGTTGTGACATTTGGCACATATGAGCCCAAAGACTGGGTCAGTGAAAACCTGCGCAGCTTCAAGCCGATTTCGGTCGGGCGTTTCTTTGTCCATGGTTCGCATTGGGACGAAGACCTGCCGGTGGCAAAAATCGGGCTTCAGGTGGATGCCGGTCTGGCATTCGGTTCCGGTGAACATCAAACCACCAAGGGATGCCTTGCGGCAATCGATTGGGTGGCAAAACGCGGTCCGCGCCATAATGCCCTTGATATGGGCTGCGGGTCGGGCATCCTTGGTATGGCATGTGCCAAAACCTGGCGCAGCACAGTGATGATGGCCGATATTGATGCCGCATCGGTGCGCGTTGCACAGGAAAATGCGCGGGTTAACAAGATCGCCGATCTGGTCACCGCCATCCATTCGAACGGTTTCCAGGATACCCGTATCCGTGACGGCGGTTATTACGACATTGTTTGTGCCAATATTCTGGCCCGTCCGTTGCGCGCCATGGCCCATGATCTGGTCGGGACATTGTCACAGGACGGCGTTGTGATCCTTTCGGGGCTGCTGTCCGAGCAGGAACAGTTTGTTCTTTCGGCCTATCGCGAAGTCGGTCTGTCGCTGATCAAACGGTTCAAGGTTGAAAACTGGACCACGCTTCTGGTCGGCTAAGCCATCAGGCTTCCGGCAAATCGATACAGCCCCAGAATGCCCAATGTGACGATCAGTACACCTACGGCGATCATCAAGGGTTTTCTGGGGATGATTTTGACCAGTACAGCCGCCAATGGTGCGGCCGGCACCCCGCCCAGAACAAGGGCCAGTGCCGCCATCCCGAAGCTTTCAAGCCCGAACGATCCGGCAAAGGTCACTGTAATCGCCACAGTAACGAAAAACTCCGCAGCCGCAGATGTACCGAGCATGCGGTGGGGTTCGCTGCCGCGATAAACCAGGGTGCTGGAAACAATCGGTCCCCAACCACCACCCCCGACAGCGTCCAGAAATCCGCCAATCAGGCCAAGCGGCGTCAGACCGCGCATTGCCGCAGGTGGCTGAACCTTGCGGATGGCTTTGGCAATTACCAGCACACCCAATGCCGACAGATAAAGCGCAACCGCCGGGGCAAGGTATTTGCCAATCCCGGAGGACAGCAAGGCTGCGCCGACGCAACCGCCAACCGCACCGGCAACGGCCAGAACCCGGACCATCCGCCAGTCCACATTTCGGGCAAAATGATGCGCGGTCCCTGAAACAGCGGTGGTTGCAATTTCAGCGGCATGCACAGTTGCACTGGCATGGGCCGGCGGCAATCCGATTGTAATCAGCAACGATGTCGATGTAAGGCCATAGGCCATGCCAAGTGCGCCATCAATCAGCTGGGCGACAAAGCCGATCAGAACGATCCACCAGAAATAGTCATCCATAAGACCACAGGCTCCTGCTGCGGGGATACTTTCCGGAAGTGTAGCAACTTGCCCGAAGCGCGATATGGCATTTTGGTTTCGGCCCGGCATTCCCGGTATGCATTAATGCCACGCGACATTTTTATGAATTTGGCGATGTGCCGGGATCGACCACCTCATATTCCTACATTCGAATAACTATATATAAGTGGTAATCAGTTTACTACTTATGTATAGTCCACATCGCGCGTGACAGCGATGATATATTAAATCAGTAAGGGAGATGTCCTTGGCTGAATTTGAACATCGAATACTTGTGGTTGATGATGAACCGGTAATCCGCAAATTGCTGACCCGCGTTCTGGAGCGAGCCAACTTTGAGGTTGTGCAAGCCGTTGATGGTCTTGACGGGATCGAGCATCTGCAAAAGGACGCTGGATTGAGGCTGGTCATTTCCGATTTGCGCATGCCCAACTGTGGCGGCCTTGATTTTGTGCGTCGCGCCATTGGCGAATTTCGCCGTGATTTTGAATTCATCCTCCTGACCGGGGATGGTGACAAGTCAGACGCGATCGATGCGTTGCGTCTGGGCGTGCGTGAATTCCTTGATAAACCGGTGGATCGTGCGGACCTTGAAGCCGCCGTTCAGAAGGCGCAGGAACGTTTGCTTGAACGGGATCGTGAACATGAACGCGTCCGGAAACTTGAACTTGAAAATGTCAGCAAGGCAAAGACGCTTGATGACATCACGCGCAAGCTGGGTGGTGCCGAACAGGAAATGATTGATCGGCTCAGCCTGATTTCCCAATACAGGGACATTGAAACCGCCGAACATTGCGTGCGGGTCGGGCTTTATTCCCAGTTGCTTGCCGATATGGCCGGGCTTGATACGCAAACCCAGCGCTCCATTCGTCTGGCGGGTATTCTTCATGATATCGGCAAGGTTGGTGTGCCCGATAGTGTCCTTCTGAAAGAGGGGCCACTGACGGATGCCGAATTCGAAGTCATGCAGCGCCATACCGAAATCGGTTTTTCGATGCTGAATGCGTCGGACAATCCGGTGCTTGATCAGGCGGCACAGATTGCGCGTTACCACCATGAAAAGTGGGAAGGCACGGGATATTGCAACGGGCTTTCGGGCGCAGATATTCCGATGGTTGCGCGCATTGTTTCCATTGCCGATGTGTATGATGCCCTGCGCAGTTCACGGCGTTACAAGCCGCCATTCAGCCACAGGGAAGCCGTCGACATCATCACCAAGGGCGACGGACGCACGACGCCAGACATGTTTGACCCGAAACTGATGTCGCTGTTTCTTGAACATAATCAGCGCTTTGAGTCGATATTTGACAGCATGCCAGACCAGATGGTGTAAAGCCGGAGACGTTTAGACGATGAGCCAGAACGTAGACGTGATTTTGCACCGTACGCGAAATCGCATTGCCGATTTCATGTTGCTGGTCATGGTGATTGGCGGATTTCCGGCGCTGATTGCGTCGTTGCTGCGTGAAACAAAACAGCCATTCTGGGTGATTGAAACCATCCAGCTTTTGGTGTTTGTTGCCGTGGTCGCAAGCCTCGTGCTGCGCCGCCGGCTTGAAACACGGACAAAATCGCATGTGATTGTCGGCGCAATGACAGTGTTGTCGTTGCTTTATATCATCATGTTTTCGCCGGCCAGTGGCATGGCGCTGATGATCGTATCAACAGTGACGGTGGCTATATTCCATCCACTGGTTACGACATTCCGGTATGCGCTTTTCTGTTTTCTGACCATAACGGGCATCGGCATCATCCGTGTTTATGATCTTGACGGATTTCTGATTGATGATGCGGGCATGGTCGCACACACGTTGCCGGTGTGGATTGCGACATTGTTTGGCTATGCCTGGATGAGTTCGGCCGTGGTTGTCGGGGTCATCTGGATGCGCCAGGCGCTGTTGCAGATGAGTGTTGATCAACTGTTGTCCAAACGGGAACTGGTTTCCGGCAAGAAGTTTCTGGAAGAAATCCGTGTCAGCGCAGGGGAAGTTGCCAACTACTTTTCGTCGCTGGAACGTGTTGAAGACGTATCATTTCGCCCATCCTTGCAGCGGTTTGCCGAATTGCTCAATTGCGAACGGGCCAGCTTGTGGTTGCAGAATGACGATGGTGATGTGGCATGCTTTGGCCTTTACGATGCCAATAACCCTGATGCATCGCATGAAGGACTGGTTCTGCGCCGCAAGGATCTGCCGCGGTATTTTGCCGCCCTTGAAACCGGGCAGGCGATTGATGCCGAAAATGCCAAAGAAGACCCGCGGACATCGGAATTTACCGAAAACTACCTGATTCCCTTGAATATCGGGGCGATGCTGGATGTGTCGCTGATGTCGGTTGCCGGTCGCATGGGCGTTGTCTGTTTCGAGACCGTCGGAAGGACCCGCGTCTGGCGATCAGACGAGGTTGTCTTTGCCCATATGGCAGGCGGACTTCTTGCCGCGGCGGCCGGGATCAAGTCGATCATGGAAGCCGACGAGGCACTTAATTTCTCGCGCAGGCGGTTCGAGGCGGTTGCCAATTACACCTATGACTGGGAAAGCTGGGTGTCGTCAGACGGGCGTCTGGTGTGGGTCAACCCGGCTGTGGAACGTATTCTGGGCTATTCGGTCTCGGAATGCATGACACTTGAAAACTATCCGTTGCCGTTTGTCGCACCCGAAGATCAGGCGCGTGTACGCCATTATCTGGATGAAGGCCTGTCCGGGCTTTCGGGCAGTGATCGGGAATTCACCGCCATTCATAAAAATGGCAACCGGGTCAGTATCGGAATGTCCTGGCAACAGATTGCCGATAGTGACGGAACCAATCTGGGGGTTCGCATTTCATGTCGGGATGTCACCGAACGGGTGCGGTATCGCCGTGATCTTGAATATGCCAAAACCGATCTTGAAGCCAACCAGCGCCGTTTGCGTGCGCACTTCAATAACGCGAAGATCGGCGTGTTTTACTGGACCCCGGATCGTACGATCATTGAAGTCAACGACACCGCCTGTCAGTTGTTCGGGTTCAGCGCCGAGGAGTTTGTTGGCAAAAAGCTTGAACTGATTGTGCCGCCATCGGAACGCGCCCGGTTGGGAACGCTGATCAATGAAATCATGGAAACCCGGACCAGTGTGAATAACCGGTTCGAAAATGTGACGTGCAGCGGCAAGCGTCTGGTGTGTGAATGGTATGAAAGCCCGATCTTTGACACCAACGGGCAACTTGATTGTATTGCAAGCTTTGCGCTCGATGTGACAGACCGGCAGCGCTATCAGGAAACGCTTGAATCCATTTATCGCGGTGTACGCTATCAGGTCGGTGAAGACTTTTTTGACAACCTGACCAAGGTGATGTGCGAAGCATTGGGCATGCATTATTGCCATGTCGGGTCGATCGAAAATGGTCGCGTAAAGCCGGTTGCCCATTACAGCCATGACAAATCGCGCGGCGGGCTTGATTTCGAAGTCAAGGGATCGGCCGCCGAAAGGGTTATTGATAACGGCATCTTTGTCTGCCCGGACAATTTCAAGGAAGTGACAAGCGGCGTGCGCCGGGTGACCGACCTTAATATCCGCGGATATGTCGGGGCGGCACTGAAGGACAGCGAAGGCAACCCGATCGGGATATTGGCAACGGTTTCAGAACAGCCGATTGCCGATCCGGAACTGGCGCGGTCGATTGTTGAAGTGTTCGCTGCGCGTGCGTCAGCAGAATTGCAGCGCCTTCAGGCCGAACGCAAACGTGAAAAACTTGAACAGCAATTGCGTCATTCGCAGCGCATGGAAACGATTGGTGTTCTCGCAGGCGGGATTGCGCATGACTTCAACAATATTCTGCAACCGATCAGCGGTTATGCCGAACTGCTATATACGGATTTGCCCGAAGATTCGCCGCTGCGCGAAGATGTCATGGAAATTCGTCAGGGGGCAGATCGGGCGCGCGATCTTGTCAAACAAATCCTGTCATTTTCGCGCAATTCCGAAACCGAACGGTCGCCGATTGATGTCGCATCCATGATCAAGGGAACGGTCAGGTTCGCGCGCGGATCCATTCCATCTACCGTATCGCTGGTCAGTAACCTGGCACCCGACACCATGTCGATCCTTGGCAATGCAACGCAGCTTGACCAGTGTCTGATGAACCTGATCACCAATGCCTATCACGCGGTTGGTGAAGAGGGCGAAATAAAGATCGAAGCCGCACCGTTTGAGCTGACCGACGACAGTGCCGAAATGCATCCGCTTTTGACACCGGGGCCCTATATCCGCATTTCGGTGATTGATAACGGCACGGGCATGGATGCCGATACCGCCAAGAAAATCTTTGATCCGTTCTTTACGACCAAGGAACCGGGCAAGGGCACGGGGCTTGGCCTGTCGACGGTGCACGGGATCATTGCCGGTCACAAGGGAGAAATCACGGTCTATAGCCGACTGGGGCAGGGGACGCGTTTTTCGATCCTGCTGCCGGAATATGACCGAGAGGAAGAAGGCGAGGAACGTGTTTCGCGTGGCCTTGTTTCAAATGCCAGTGGTCATCTGGCGGTTGTCGATGACGAGGAAAAGAACCTCAAGCTTTGTTCGCGGATGCTTGAACGCATTGGCTATACCGTTGAAACCTTTACCAATGGTGCTGATGCGATTGAGGCGATCAAAGCCCCGGGGGCAAGTTTTGACGGTCTTTTGACCGATCAGACCATGCCAAACATGACCGGGGTGAAACTGGTGGAATTGCTGCGTCAGTCCGGACATGACATTCCGGTTGTCGTCATGACGGGATATGCGGCCGATGATATCGTGGCGGCCTATAAGGATCTTGGGGTTGAGACCATTCTAGCAAAGCCGGTTGATGTGGTTGAACTTCACGATGCACTGGCCACGGCCTGCAAGGGCGCGACAGAGCATGTGCAATCATCCGAGAAACCCGCACCCGATGCATCGTCAACCGACGCGGTCGCACATGAAACAGCCTTGCCGGGGGAACCGCTGCCGTGAGGGGGGATATGCGATAGGCGGGGCTACGGGCGGCGGTGGGGCCTTGATCAGGGTTATCGCCCGCCGGAAACATCAAGGACCGCCCCGGTAACATAGGACGCGTCATCTGAAATCAGCCAATAGATGCTTTGTGCGACTTCATCGGCATTCCCCGCACGGCCAAGCGGGCAGCCCGGCCCCAGTTCGGAAACCCGTTCCGGGCGTCCTGCGCTGGCATGGATGTCGGTATTGATAAGCCCGGGTCGCACCGCATTGACGCGAATGCCTTTGGGGCCGAGTTCCTTGGAAAGTCCGACGGTCAGCGTATCGATCGCGCCCTTTGATCCGGCGTAATCGACATATTCGCCAGGTGATCCAAGCTTGGCCGCCATGGACGAAACATTGACGATCGATCCACCGTTCGGAAGCATCCGCGCCGCTTCACGGGCAACCAGATACGCACCAAGCACATTGGTATCGAACACATTTTTCATGCGGTCGATATCCATATCGGCAAGGGTGCTTTTGGGGGCGACAATGCCGGCATTGTTCACGACACCATCGATTGCGCCAAAACGTTCATATGCGGTCCGGAAGAAATCGATGACGCTGTCTTCGTCGCGTACATCGCATTTGCGGGCAAATGCATTGCCGGTAACGCCCGCACGTTCGCACAAGGCACAGGTTTCGTCAGCACTTTGCTGATTTCCGACAAAACTGAAAGCGACATTCCAGCCGCGACTAGCAAACAGCACTGCTGTCGCCCGACCGATCCCGCGCGAACCGCCGGTAATCAGAACCGTTTTTGCCATAACCACCCCGAAACAGTTTTGTTGTTTTGGCTACTATGGCGCGGATGGTGCGTGATGGTCAAAAAGAAACGGCCCTGCTGTGGAGAAGCAGGGCCGTCTCAGAGGGAAAAGACAAAACTGACCGCAAGGATCATGAACCGTGATCCTGCGCTTCGCCATTAGGCATCCGACCATTCCGAGCGGGACTGATCCTTCAATCCTTGCCTTTGGTGTCTGCCGATCCGGTTGGGGACCGGTCTGCTTCATCGTCTGCCAGATGGGCAGGGCCAATATCAAGACCGAGCGCGGCTTTGCGACCAATGGTCAGGCGCTCAAGGCCATCATAGGCCGTCTGACGTCGACGCGATTGTACGACACTTAGGGCAGTAATAGGAAAACGGATCACCGTTCATGGTCTCCTGCAAATTGACGTCCCGACGGGCCATCTTTTTGTCACGGAGATGTAATAAGTTAATCTTTGACTAATGTGCATTGCGAAGCTTGCAACGCATTCATTCCTGTGACGCATGTTACGGCTGTTGGGGGCCGAATTACGGGGTGATTATTTTATAAAATATGCGCAAATATCATTGTGGCTTGCGCGGGATCGGCAGTAACCCTTACATAGATTAACTGCCCCACATATCAAAACGAGGACGTCTATGACCATTTCCGGCGATGCCCAACTCGCGACCCTTCTGGAACGCGACAATGTCAACAAGGATGTTAGCGCTGTCATCGCCCTGATTGATGGCGTGCTTGCGGCCGCCGACGGACATAGCCGGACCGACTGGATTGATCTTGTATGTGCCGATCCCAGCGAAGAACTGGTGCACGTTCTGTTGGCGCTGCGCGATGAACGCAAAGGTCTGTTCAAAATGGCAAAGGATGATTTCAATCCGGCCGAACGGATCGCAGCTCTTCGGAAATATCTTGCGGCAAAGGGTGTGGACGGCTTTATCGTTCCGCGTGCCGACGAACATCAGGGCGAAAATGTCCCAGCCCGGGCCGAACGTCTGGCCTGGTTGACCGGTTTTACCGGGTCGGCCGGGGCTGCTGTGGTTCTGGCGAACAAGGCAGCGGTGTTTGTTGATGGCCGTTACACCATTCAGGTGCGCCAGCAGGTCAATCGCGACCTGTTTGAATATCGTCATCTGGTTGACGAACCGGTGGTCGGCTGGCTGCATGACAATCTGAAATCCGGACAGAAACTGGCGTATGATCCGTGGCTTCATACCGTGCAGCAGGCAAATCATTTGCGCACAGCATGCGAAGGTGTCGGGGCGGAACTGGTTGCGATTGATACCAATCCGATTGATGCGCTTTGGCGTGACCAGCCGGCCATGCCGCTTGGCCCGGTGCGTCCGCATCCGTTGGAATATGCCGGAAAATCAAGTGCCGAAAAACGTCAGATGATTGCCGGGCAGCTGTCGCGCCTGTCATGTGACAGTGCCATTTTGTCTGCACCTGACAGCATTGCATGGCTTTTGAATATTCGCGGGGCCGATGTGCCGCAAACGCCGCTTGCACTTGGTTATGCGATTATCAACGGTGATGCATCGGTTGAATTGTTCATGGATGAACGCAAGCTGGCTGGTGAAACTGTCGCCTGGCTGCGTGATGAGGCAAGCCTGCGCGCACCCGGTGAACTTGGCGATGCGTTGAAGGCCATGGGCAATCAGTCCGTCCGCCTTGACGAGGCAACAGCGGGTGACTGGTTGCGGATGCAATTGGCCGAGGCCGGGGCAACCGTTCGTGTCGGGCGTGATCCGGTGGCCTTGCCCAAGGCCTGCAAAAATGACGTCGAACTCGAAGGATCGCGCAAGGCCCACAAGCGCGACGGCGAAAAGATCATTCGCTATTTCAAATGGCTTGATGAAACGGCAATCGATGGCGAGATTGATGAACGTACGGCTGCCGACAAATTGCTGTCGCTGCGCAAGGAAGATCCGCTATTTCGGGATTCAAGCTTTGAAACCATCCCGGGCAGTGGTCCGAACGGGGCGCTTTGCCATTATCGCAACACCCCCGAAAGCAACCGTAACCTGACCCCGGGCGAAATCTTTTTGATTGATTCGGGCGGTCAGTATCTGGATGGCACGACCGACATCACCCGGACCACGATTGTTGGTGAACCGACACAGGAACACCGTGACCGGTTTACCCGCGTGCTCAAGGGGCATATTGCGCTGGCGCGGGCGATTTTCCCGGTCGGAACAACCGGTCAGCAGCTTGATACGCTGGCGCGCATGCCCCTGTGGGAAGCCGGTCTTGATTTTGATCATGGCACCGGGCACGGGGTTGGGAGTTACCTTGGCGTTCATGAAGGACCGCAACGAATTTCAAAGGCCCCGAACAGCATCGCACTGAAACCGGGTATGGTTCTGTCAAACGAGCCGGGCTTTTACAAGGAAGGCGAATACGGCATCCGGATTGAAAACCTGATTGCGGTTTGCGAGATTGATGCACCGATCGGGGCGGACCGTCAGATGCTTGGTTTCGAGACCCTGACATTCTCGCCGATTGAGCGCAAATTGATCGATCCGGAATTGATGACTGCTGACGAGTTGCAGTGGCTTAATGATTACCATGCCCAGGTCTATGCCATGTATGCCGATGAACTGGACGAAGATCATCGGGAATGGCTGCAAAAGGCAACCGCTCCGATCAAGAAGAAAGTCATCTGATCTGGCCATCGGATGCCATGATGTGAAAAAGTTGAGCCGCCCCGTCCCGCGGGGCGGCTTTTTGTTGTTTCGGGCACTGACAAGCGCGCGGGAATGGCTTAAAGAGTATCTATTGGATCGATTCAATAGAAGGCGGAAAACCGCTTCTGATAATTGGAGGAAGACATGGCTGAAGTCGAAACACAGTGGATGGCAAACCCCAACCGCTATGACGACGAAACCTGGAACCGCTGTGGCAATAGTGGCCTTATGCTGCCGAAAATTACGCTTGGCCTTTGGCAGAATTTCGGCGGCGTGGATGTCTATGAGACCCAGCGTGCGATGATCCGCCGCGCCTTTGACCGCGGTGTGTTCCATTTTGATCTGGCCAATAACTATGGCCCGCCCCCGGGATCTGCCGAAGAAAACTTTGGCAAGGTATTGAGCCAGGATCTTGGCAAACATCGCGACGAACTGATCATTTCGACCAAGGCGGGCTATCGTATGTGGCCGGGGCCGTTTGGCGAATGGGGATCCCGCAAATATCTGATTTCCAGTCTGGATCAGAGCCTCAAGCGGATGGGCCTTGATTACGTTGATATTTTCTATTCCCATCGTGTCGACCCCAACACGCCGCTTGCCGAAACCATGGGTGCGCTTGATCAGATCGTCCGGTCGGGCAAGGCGCTTTATGTCGGGATTTCTTCCTATTCCCCGGAAATGACCCGTCAGGCGCACGCGATCCTTAAGGACCTCGGTACGCCCTGCGTCATTCATCAGCCGTCCTATTCGATGATGAACCGCTGGGTCGAGGATGGCTTGCTTGATACGCTGTCCGAACTTGGCATGGGATGCATTGCCTTTTCGCCACTGGCACAGGGGCTTTTGACCAACAAATACCTTAACGGTGTGCCCGAAGAATCACGCGCCGCCCTGGAAGGTTCCTTCCAGAAAGGCATGTTGTCGGACGAAAACCTTGATCGTGTCCGTGCACTTAATGAAATCGCCAAACGCCGCGGGCAGAGCCTTGCCCAGATGGCGATTGCGTGGGTATTGCGGCGTCCGGAAATCACATCGGCCCTGATTGGTGCCCGTCACGTGCAGCAGCTTGATAACAGCCTTGATGCGCTGAACAATCTTGAATTCAGCGCAGAAGAACTGGCGGAAATCGACAAATATGCAGCCGATGGCGGCCTGAACCTTTGGCAGAAGTCATCGGACAGCAAGGCACCTGTCTGATCCGGTTTGCAGATAAGCTTATGAACAAGGCCCCGAACGGTATTGCGTTCGGGGCCTTGTTGCATCAAAGGGTCATTTTTCAGCCATTGGCATGGTTCCGGCCAGATCGCGCAATGTATCGACCACGGCCTTGGCCCCGGCACTGAGCGGGCGATCATGAAGCCAGGAAAGCATCACCTTGCGCGAGAGTTCCGGGCTGACGATCCGGCGGGCCTTGAGCCGCCCGGTTGACAGTTCCATCACAAGCGAACTGCGCGGCAAAACCGTGTGCCCGACATTGCGATGAACCAGATCGACCAGCACACGTAATGCGTCGGCTTCGACCACCGGGGTCAGGGGACGGCCGGCACGAAAGGCGGCTTCCTGCATTTTGGCCCGCAAACCGTGTTTGTTGGTTGGCATGATCAACGGCAGTGACAGGACATCTTCATAGGCGATTTCGGTTTCCTGTTCGCCAACCTGTGACGGGTGGGAAATCAGAAACAGGTCCTCGCGCCAAAGCGGTTCGGCATGCAAACTGCGCGAAATCATGCCGTCATGCAAAATTCCGATATCAAGACGACCTGACAGCAAGCCTTCCTGAACATCACCGGTCAGGTCTTCGGCAACCGAAATATTCAGATCGGGATAGTGTGCGCGAAGGCGTTCAATCAGTGCCCCGGTAATGACAATCCCGGCACTTGGCGGGACGCCGACATGGACATGCCCGGTGACCTGGCTGCTGCGCGCTGTCAGGTCCGCTTCAAGGCGGGCCAGATCGGCCAGAATGACGCGTGCACGTTCGGCAAGCATTTGCCCCGCTTCGGTCAGCTTTACACCGCGGCCGGTTCGTTCAAGCAGCTTGGTTTCAAGCGCTTCTTCAAGCAGGTTAAGCTGGCGGCTTAACGCCGGTTGGGAAAGGTTCAACCGTTCGGCTGCACGTGACAGGCTTCCCAATTCGGCAATATGCACGAAACTTCGCAGCTGTTTGATATCCATGGATGACGGTTCCAAGCCGGATTTGTTGATGCGATCCCCTAAGATATAGCCAAAGCTGATATCTGATAGCAATTAATTCGAATTGAATAATGGCACCTTGCGGGTAACACTGAGCCCGAGAGAGGATCGGAGACCACCATGACATCACAGCCCCACGCGGATGCAGATGCCCCGACGGCATCTGCCCAGTCATCACCTGTCAGCACACAGAAAAGCGCAAATGCGGAAAAGCCGGTTGGCTCCGCCTTGACGATTGTGTTGCTCGCGACCGTCGCGCTTGCGATGAAGGGGCTGCTTGCCAAATTTGTGTATGCCACCGGCATGACTGTTGATGGCTTGTTGCTGTTGCGGTTTCTGATTGCGATGCCGTTCTTTTGGCTTGGCGTTATGCTGTTTGGCAAACAGCGCCCCGGTGATCGCAAGATGCAACCGGTCGATCTGGCATGGGGGGCGTTGTATGGCGGATTGTTCTTTTTGGCATCGCTGTTTGATTTTACCGCCGTATCCCTGATCGATGTGACCGTCTCGCGGATCGTGCTGTTTACCTTTCCTGCGGTGGTGATGATCCTGGAAGCTTTGCACAAACGGCGTTTCCCGCCATTCCGTCAGGTGGTGTGTTTTGTTGTGACCTATATCGGTCTGATGCTGGTATTGGCACCGGGCGGTTTTGACATGGTGTCAGGCAGTCTGTGGTATGGCGCGGCCTGGGCGTTCGGATCAGCATTGACCTATGCCTGCTATCTGTATTTCGGACAGCGCATGATCAAAACCATCGGGTCGATGCATTTCGCGGCCCTGATCAACACAATGGCGGGGCTGTCGATGGTTCTTTACGAACTGGTGGTCCAGAAGCCTTTAAACCTTAATCCGGCCGGAATTGCATGGACGGCGGGCATTTCGATCTTTTGCACCGTGATCCCGTTTTTCCTTTTGTATGAGGGGATCCGGCGAATTGGTGCGACCCAGGCATCCCTGATTTCCCTGTCAGGGCCGGCAATGACATTTTTTGCTGCCTGGCTGTTCCTGGGCGAAATTCTTACGGTTCCGCAAATGATCGGTTTTGCGGTTGTAACCTTGGGGGTGGCATCGTTGAAAAACAGCTTCAGCCTTGCGGGGCTGGGGCGGTTGTTGGCACGGCCATTCGCCCCCAATACAAAACCGTAACCAGCCGGTGATCTTGCAGGTTTGCCGCCTTACCAGCGGCGGACTTCGATTTCATGTTCGGGAAGGCGTTCACCGCGCCGCCATTTCAACGGATCAATGAATTGCCCGGCCCAGATGCCGGTTCTGCTTTGTCTGGCGCGGGCTTCGATCGCGCCATATTCGGGCATCTGATCGGGGCGTGCGACCGCCATGCCCCGGGCAATAAGACTTTGTCCAATATCCATGCCATTGGCATTGCGACAAATGGCCAGATTGCGGTGATAGCGGTTCTTGCCCTGAACCCGGCAGGTGATCGGGGTGGCCACCAGAAGATTGGTGGTGACTTGCCATGCCTCAGCACCGCAGGCCGTACTTTGACCATTCACCAGGCATTTCTGGAACCGGTTCATGGCATCCGCGCCCCACAGGTCCACACGCCGAAATCCGAATTCCAATGTGTCGGCATCAATGGCCCGCGCCGTTCCCGACAATGTTGCAAAATCAGGGTCGGCTTTGGCCATGGGCGGTGCGCCTGCAAGCAGCAGCACAGTACATAAAATCAGAAACCGGCGGGGATCAGGAACGGCCATCAAGGGACCTCAATACAGGTCGCTGTAACGGATTTCATCAAGCTGGGCGAAAACGACCTTCCATTTTTCGTCCTGTTTCAGCAGGGCAAAGGCATAATCACAGTCAAAGATCAGGTTGTTTTCCGAATTGCCAAACCGGAAGGACACGATTGCACGTGCCCCGCCGGGAAGTGCGGAATGCTGTTCGACCACCATCGATTTGGCCATGGCCAGATCCGCATTTTTCAACTCGTCAAAGAATGACTGATGATATTTGTGCAGATCCTCGGCCTTGGAAATCGCATGAACACCGGACAGGTCATTGATCAGACAGGGAAAGTGATAAAATTCGTCAAGCGCGCCTTCATCGAGCTTAAGATGTGCATCTACGTAGCGGCGAAAAAAACTTCCGAGATCTTCCATCTGCACCCATTCCTTCGGTCATGGACCGCCATTATTGCGTGGCAATCAGATCAAGCCATCCTTGCTCATCAAGAACAGTCACACCCAATTCTTCTGCTTTCTTTAATTTGGAACCTGCACCGGGTCCTGCAACAAGATAATCTGTTTTTGCCGAAACCGAACCCGCTACTTTAGCACCAAGACTTTCGGCTTTGACCTTTGCCTCGTTGCGCGAAAACAGTTCAAGTTTACCGGTAAACACAACGGTCTTGCCGCTAACGGGGCTGTCGGAAACGGTGGGCGCTTCGACATCGGTGATGGTCAGCAACAATTGCAGGTCATCGAGCACCGCCAGATTGTGTTCTTCGGCCATGAACTCGATCAGGTCCTTGGCAACGCCGGGGCCAATCTGATCGATATTGATCAGTTCGCGCAATGCGTCACTATCGGCCTGATTGGCGGCAATCATGGCGTTGCGCCATTCGCCCAGTGACCCGTAGTGTCGGGCAAGCAGTTTGGCGGTTGCCTGACCGATCTGACGAATGCCAAGCGCATAGATGAACCGGTCAAGCCCGATGGTCCTGCGTTCATTGATCCCGTCAAACAGTTTGGTTGCGGATTTATCACCCCAGCCTTCAAGCTTTCTGATCGCATCGCCATGGTCCGTTTCAAGCCGGAAAATATCGCCCGGTGATTTGACCCAGCCCAGTTCAAAGAATGTCTCGATATTTTTGGCCCCCATGCCGTCGATATCAAAGGCATTGCGCGATACGAAATGTTTAAGCCGTTCAACCGCCTGTGCGGGGCAAATCAGACCACCGGTGCAGCGGGTGACAGCTTCGCCTTCTTCGCGCATGGCATGGCTGTGACATTTCGGGCATTCATCGGGGAACTGATATTCCTCGGTTCCCTCGGGGCGTTCATCAAGGATGACTTCAACTACCTGCGGGATCACGTCACCGGCACGCTGAATGACCACCATGTCACCGACCCGCACACCCAGACGTTCGATCTCGTCACGGTTATGCAGAGTGGCGTTTGACACAACAACACCGCCGACCGTGACCGGTTCAAGACGGGCAACCGGGGTAAGCGCGCCGGTGCGGCCAACCTGGATATCGATGGCATTAAGGCGGGTGCGGGCTTGCTCGGCCGGGAATTTATGGGCAATGGCCCAGCGCGGCGAACGGCTGACAAAGCCAAGCCGCAGCTGAAGTTCAAAATCATTGACCTTATAGACGATGCCATCAATGTCGTAATCAAGGTCCGGACGCTGTTTTGCCAGCTCGTCGTAAAACGCCATGATATCATCGGCATCGTTCAGTCGGCGTGTCAGCGGGTTGATGACAAAGCCCCAGCCTGCGACCTTTTGCAAAAAGTCCCACTGTGTCTGTGCCAGACTTTCGGACAGTTCGCCAAAGCTGTATGCAAAGAAACGAAGCGGGCGTTTCGCACTGATGGAAGGATCAAGCTGGCGCAAGGAACCCGCAGCAGCGTTGCGCGGGTTGGCAAATGTTTTGCCGCCGGTTTCTGCCTGTGTCTCGTTCAGCTTTTGAAAGGCGGATCGCGCCATATAGACCTCGCCGCGGATTTCGACCACATCGGGCGCATCATCGGGCAGGGTTTTGGGGATGTCGTCAATATGGGCGACATTGGCGGTGACATCTTCGCCTTCGGCCCCGTCGCCGCGGGTTGCCGCTGTAACAAGCGTCCGGCCTTCATAGCGCAGCGAAAGCGAAAGCCCGTCAATCTTGGGTTCGCCCACGACTTCGACCGGACTGTGCGCCGTCAGGTTCAGGAAACGGCGGATACGGGCAAGAAAATCGACAATGTCATCGCGTGAAAACGCATTGCCAAGCGACAGCATCGGACGGGCGTGCTTGACCTTGGCAAAACCTTCGGCCGGGGCCGCACCGACTTCCTGTGTCGGGCTGTTTTTCTTAAGCGTTGGATAATGGGATTCAAGTTCGATCAGGCGATTGAACAATGCGTCATATTCGGCATCGGGAACGAGCGGTTCGTCATTGACGTAATAGGCTTCGTTATAGGACCGAATGCGATCGGAAATTTCCGCATGCTGTTTGCGTGCCTCGGTGCTGGTGGCGGGCATTTCCGGCAGGCTTGTGTTGTTTGACGCATGTTCGGCGTTCATATTCTTTTTGTTCCGTATTCGAAGTGGGTTCGGCCTGAATGCCGGATCTTAATTGGGTTGTTCAAGCAGGCTGTCAGCCGCTGCGCGGGCCTCGGCGGTGACGGAATGCCCGGCCAGCATGCGGGCAATTTCTTCGCGGCGCGCACCATCAACCAGGGCATCGACACGGGTCACCATGGTGCCGTCTGTTTCACGCTTGGCAATATAGAAATGGGTGCGTCCGCGTGCCGCGACCTGCGGGCTGTGGGTGATCACCAATATTTGGCGTTCCTTTGCCAACAGATGCAAACGCTGTCCGATGGCAGCAGCAGTGGCACCGCCAACACCGCTGTCGACTTCGTCAAAGACAAGGCTGGGGACGGCTGATACACGTGCCAGGACGACCTTGAGCGCAAGCAGGAACCGGGACAGCTCGCCGCCTGAGGCGATCTTGTTCAGCGCGCCCGGCGGGCTTCCCGGGTTGGTGGCGACGGTGAATTGCACCCGGTCGATGCCATCAATGCCCCATTCATTTTCGTCAACCAGTTCGATATCGGTAACGAAGCGGGCCTTTTCCATGCGAAGCGGCGGCAATTCGGCATTGATCGCGCCGTCTAGCTTCGCAGCGGCTTCCTTGCGTGCAGCATGCAGCTTTTGTCCGGCTTCGATATAGGCATTGCGATGTTCGCCAACCGCAGCGGTCAGACGCGACAGTTCCTTTTCCCCGAATTCAAGCTGATCAATCTGGGACCGGAAATCTTTCATCAAGGCATTCAGGCCATCGACGGGCACGTTGTATTTGCGTGCCGCCGCCCGAAGGGCAAAAAGCCGTTCCTCGACATTTTCCTGATGGCCGGTATCAACATTCAGATCGGCAAGGGTGGCAGAAATGGCGCGATTGGCTTCTTCAAGTTCGATGGCAGCACGGTCCAGCGCCTCGATGATCGGTTCAAATCGGCCATCGGCCTTTTCAAGTTCACGTTCAAGGCAACGCTGGGCGCTGCGTAGCGCGCTTTCGGCACCCTTGCCGCGCGAAAGCTCGGTGCCGGCATCATTGAGGGCGGCAACCAGCTTTTCACCATGCATCAGGAACTGGCGTTCCTCGGCAAGGCGTTCTTCTTCGCCTTCTTCGGGACCCAGTTTTTCAAGTTCATCGACTGCGTGGCGAAGCCATTCTTCTTCTTCGCGCGCCTTGTCGATGCGTGCGCGTGCGGCATTGAGTTCTTTTTGCGTTTCCCGCCAGGCCCGCCAGTGGTCGCGCACCGTCATGGCTAGCGCCCCAAGATTACCATGGGCATCAAGAGTGGCGCGGTGGGTTGTCGGGTCAAGCAGGCCGTGCTGATCAAATTGCCCCTGAATTTCGACGCAATAATTGCCAACATCGCGCAAAAGCCCGACCGAAACCGACTGGTCATTGACATAGGCCCGCGACCGTCCGTCCGCGGTTACCACGCGGCGTACCACCAGTTCTTCGCTTTCAAGATCAATATCCTGATCGGCAAGCAGTCGGAAAACCGGGTGTCCCTGTGGCAGGGTGAAGGTGGCGGTGACGCTGCATTTGTCGCAGCCATGGCGGACCAGTCCGCTATCGGCGCGTGCGCCCAAAGCAAGCCCCAGAGAATCCAGCAAGATGGATTTACCGGCCCCGGTTTCACCTGTCAGGACGCTAAGTCCGTCATGGAAATCCAGATCCAGCTTGTCGATAAGGACTACGTTCCGAATGCTGAGGCGTCGAAGCATTTCTGGGTACTGATGTTGTTAACGGGGCAGCAGACAGTTTGGTCAAACAGCTTTGCGACTTGCAGAGTGCCCAATACCGACCCGGCTTGCAAGTATTGCAACACCCGGCGCGTGATCAAAAACCGGGATCTTGTGCGGTCGGAGCAGAAGCGATTTGCAACAGGACCTTATTATCATTTGTTCCTGTTGTGTTCTATGGTTGTTTTGCCCCGGATGTCAAGAAGACCTGATGGTGATCAGGTCTTTTGCACGAGTGACCTAGAAAAGGTCGGTGATCGACTTGGTTGCGGAATCCCACCAGCTTTCTTCGGTGCGTTCGGCACCGGCATCCCCGACCAGAAGGCTGTAGGATTCGCTGTAATATTCGCTGCCCGGGAAGTTGTGGCCAAGGACGGCTGCGGTGCGCTTTGCCTCACCCTCAAGACCCAGCGCCAAATAGCATTCGGTCAGGCGTGCAAGTGCTTCGGGAACGTGGGTTGTGGTCTGATATTTGTCGATAACCGATTTGAACCGGTTGATCGCAGCCAGATATTCCTGACGGTCCTGATAATAGCGCCCGACGCTCATTTCCTTGCCGGCAAGGTGATCGACCGTAAGGTCCTTTTTCAGCTTGGCGTCGCGGGAATATTTGCTGTCGGGGAAACGGCGGATAACGTCATCAAGCGCCTCCATGGCGTGCTGGGTCATCTGCTGGTCACGGCCGACATCGGAAATCTGTTCATAGTAGGACAATGCCTTGAGGTAATAGGCATATGGCACATCCGGGTTGGCCGGATGAAGCGAGATGAAGCGATCAAGTGCGTTGATGGCATCATCATATTTGTTGTCCTGATAGTAGGAATAGGCCGACATCAGGGTCGCCTTGGTCGCCCAGACCGAATAGGGGTGCTGGCGTTCGACTTCGTCAAATGCCTGGGCGGCCTTTTGATATTCCTTGGCGTCCAGAAGATCCTGTGCTCCGTTATACAGTTCGGAAACCGGACGTTCGACATATTCCGGTGCCTCATTGCTTGAGCAGGCAGCAAGCAGAATGGCCATGCCACATGTTGCAATGATGTGTTTGGCGCGAACGGTACTAAGCACTGTGACCTATCCTTGAATTTTGTGACGCACTCACGGGAAAATCCGCCGGACTATATCATGTGAAGGGCGTGGTTGGGCAAGTAGTTGTGTCGCCAATCGGTGACTTTTATGCCCGATCTTGAGCCTGTGCTTTGATCTGTGCGGGAAAAACGCGGTCAGACAACAAAAAAGGCGACCCGACGGGCCGCCAATTTCGAATGTTTTGTGCCGGATTCCAAAACCCGTTATCGGTTTACGCAGTCGCCAGAACCGGTGCTGATGCACCATGCAGAGCTGATTTCGGCATCGGGACAACCTGATAGGCGCTTTCATCGGCCAGCAATGCCTGAAGCAGCAGGTTATTGACGTGGTGACCGGATTTATAGGCGGTTACCTTGCCCTGAAGCTGCAAGCCGGCAGTATAAAGATCGCCCAGCGCATCAAGGATCTTGTGGCGAACGAATTCGTCTTCGTAGCGCAGGCCTTCTTCATTCATGACTTCATCGCCCGACAGCACAACCGCATTGTCAAGCGAACCGCCACGGGCAAGACCGGCCGAACGCATGGCTTCGACTTCGTGAAGGAAACCGAATGTGCGGGCACGTGCGATGTCGGCCACGAAAACACCATCATCGAATTTGACATTCATGCGCTGGTTGGCAATGGCCTTGCTGGCAAAATCAATTTCGAAATCGATTTCAAAGCCGTGGGCCGGCTCAACACGTGCTGTGCAGCCGTTATATTCGACTTCAACTGCTTTGAGCACTTCGATGACCTGACGCGGGGCATTCTGTTCCTCGATGCCGACACAATCGATCAGGAAATTGAACGGTGCGGAACTGCCATCCATAACCGGAACTTCGTCGGCATCGATATCGATCAGAACGTTATCAATGCGCGATCCGGCCAGAGCAGCCATCAGATGTTCGATGGTGCCGATCTTGATGCCACGGGATGCGTCGCCCAGGCAGGTGCACAGGCGGGTGTCGATCACGCCATCGTAACGTGCCGGGAACAACGGCTGGTCATCCAGATCCGTGCGGCGAAATACGATGCCATGATTAACCGGGGCAGGGTGCAGTGTGATGCGGATCTTGTGACCGGAATGCAGACCGACGCCCGCACAGCCGATGGACGCTTTAAGCGTGCGTTGACGCACGTAATCGTCACCAGAGACGCCTGTCTGCGCGATGGCAGCACTAAGGTCGGCGATGTTGTTCACAGGAACCCCCAAATCAGGTCAGTCAGGTTGCAATCAATCTTGGTCGAAGTCATTGGCAGGGCCGTAACCCTTACTTCGTTAGCTTCAGACACTACAGAGGTTGAGAAAATCACTCAAATCACTCTTTGTTACGCTTTGTAAATCATCGAAAATGGCGAAAATTACAAATAAAACAATGACCTGAACTTATATTTCTCTGTTCTGAAACAACGATGTGAAACATTTCATTTCACAGGTGCCGGTCTTGGGCGTCAGATAAAATGGTCTGCCTATAAAAAAAGGGAAGGCCGAAGCCTTCCCTTTCATCGCGCGGAGTTTTGCCGTCAGTTCGCCTGACGACGAAGGAAGGCCGGAATTTCAAGAAGGTCATCAGACGCGCCTTGCGCCTTGCCCCGGGAAGCGGGCTCCTTCTTCATGACAGAAGCACTGTCTTCGCCAAGAGACATTTCAGTCTGACGCGGTGCCGGTGCCTGCGGTTGCGAGACTTTCGGCTCTGCGTGCTGATGCGGTTCCTTGACGGTTTTGTTCTTGCCAAACAGGCTGCTCAGAACCGAACGCGGAGAGGTTGCGTTCTGGGCATCTGCAGCTTCGAAGACGTCCGGGCTGTGACTGACCTGATCGGCTTCGCTTGGCGAAACGGCGCGCGGCGGGATAAAGGCCATGTCGCCGTTGCTGTTGGTTTTTTCCATCGGCTTGTTGGCGCGCAGAACCGGTTTCGGTTTCAGAACCGTCTGGCCCATTTCAATGGCACCGGTTTCCTGTGCTTCGGCCTGATGGCTCAGTTCCGGCTGCTGTGCGCTGCCGGTCGCGGCAAAGCGTTCGGCCGGAATGTGATCGATGGATGCGCCACCGGCATAATCGCCACCGCCCGACTGGGTGGTTTCAGCAACGCTGGCTGCTGCGTTGGCAGCGCCATGCTGACCAAAGGACGGCATGGACGGCTTTTCAGCCGGCTGTGCTGCTTTGGGCTGTGCAACGGAAACGGTGGTCGGCTGCGGACGGCGTACTTCCTCGGCGTCGATGCCCGTGGCAACAACAGAAACACGCAACGCACCTTCGATGGTCGGATCGAAGGTCGAACCAAAGATGATGTTGGCTTCGGAAGCAACTTCTTCGCGAATGCGGTTTGCAGCTTCGTCAACTTCATACAGGGCCATATCCATGCCGCCGGTGATGTTGATCAGGACCGCACGTGCGCCCTTCATCGATGCATCTTCCAGAAGCGGGTTGGCAATGGCGGCTTCGGCTGCTTCAAGCGCACGTTTTTCCCCGGATGCTTCGCCGGTGCCCATCATCGCCTTGCCCATTTCGCTCATCACGGTGCGAATGTCGGCGAAGTCAAGGTTCACAAGACCCGGAACCATCATAAGGTCGGTAATCGAACGCACACCGTTGCGCAGAACATCGTCAGCCATCTGGAAGGCATCTGCGAAAGTGGTTTTTTCGTTCGCAACCCGGAACA
The DNA here is from genome assembly GCF_037029325.1 of Thalassospira sp. CH_XMU1420-2. Classification (NCBI taxonomy): domain Bacteria; kingdom Pseudomonadati; phylum Pseudomonadota; class Alphaproteobacteria; order Rhodospirillales; family Thalassospiraceae; genus Thalassospira; species Thalassospira sp. CH_XMU1420-2. Next base: position 235,671 of record NZ_JAYMEG010000006.1, on the reverse strand, counting down.
GGTTCTGGTTCGGAATGATGATCAGGGTGTCGACATATTGCTGAAGCTGTTCGATGCCCTGTTCGGCAGTACGCATACGGCGCGTACCTTCGAAATGGAACGGTTTGGTAACGACACCAACGGTCAGAATGCCGGCTTCCTTGGCGGCACGTGCAATGACCGGGGCTGCACCGGTACCCGTACCACCGCCCATACCGGCGGTGATGAATACCATGTGGCTGCCTTCAAGCTGGGCCTGAATGTCTTCGATGGATTCTTCGGCGGCGGCACTACCGGCATCCGGTCGTGCGCCTGCACCAAGACCCTGGGTAATTTTGCGGCCAAGCTGCATCTTGCGCGTGGCTTTGCTTTGGGTCAGGGCCTGTGAGTCTGTGTTGGCAACGACAAAATCGCATCCTTCGAGTTCGGACGCGATCATGTTGTTAACGGCGTTGCCGCCCGCACCGCCGACACCGATAACGGTGATCTTAGGCTTTAGATTTTCTTCCGTTTCAGGGACGGAAAAATTGATTGTACTCATTGTTTGCTCTTCCTCTCCGCGCTTTAGAGCTGAGGGTCAGGACCTATTAATTTGGTTCGAATGGTCATTCGGATTAATGCGGATACGCGGATCAAAACCGAAGGAAGATGAATATCTTTCAAGGTTTTGAGACAAAGTAGCCCGCGAAAATCCGATTGACCCGAAGGGCAGTGTTTATATTTACGAACTCCGGCGTCAAATCCCTTGCCCGGGGTGCCAACCCGCTCTGCGGGCTTTTCCTTGGATTTCGCAAATATAAACACTGCCATTCCAATCAAATTAATAGGTCCTGACCCTTAAGATCACACAAGCCTTCCCTTTGCCTGTGCGTACCCGAAATGCATCGGGCACAAAGACCTCCGAGTCCGTTTTAGCGGGCAAAGAGTTATTGGCTTGTTAATGCGCGCGAAAGTTTTCGAAAAAATGCAGAAAAAAATGCACTTGTTTTTCGATTGCACAGATTTCTGCGCCAGTCAGGGGAAAGGGCCGCAGGAAACTAGAAGTTTTCCTTGAACCAGGCCCCCAGACGGCCCCAGCGACCGCCCGATTGATGGATCGATGCCATCGCTTCGCTAAGGGGATCATTGCCTTGTTCAACCGCCCGCAGCAACAAGCCTGCGCAGGCCGAAAATGCCGGGCCGGCGGTTGCTTCTGCAAGGCCGGTCACCCCGTGCGGATGGGCAACGGATGCCGGACGTTCAAACATCTGGTTGGCCAGATCGGCAATGGCATTCAGCTGACTTGCGCCGCCGGTCAGGACAATGCTGCGTCCGCCGATTTGGGTCAGGCCGTGTTCTTCAAGCTGATCACGGATCAGTTCAAAGGTTTCTTCAAGGCGCGGCTTGATGATGTTGATCAGCATCGAGCGCGGCACATGGTTGAAGTTGTTTTCGTCTTCGTCACCAATGATCGGGACCGCAAGGATTTCCTGATCATCCGAAGGTGATGTCAGGGCACTGCCATGCAGGGTCTTCATCCGTTCCGCGTGATTAAGCGACGTATTAAGGCCATAGGCAATATCGCGGGTAACATGCGCGCCACCAACCGGGATCGAGGCGGTATAGATCACCTGGCCGCCATTGAACACGGCAACGCTTGTTGTGCCGGCACCCATGTCGATCACGGTTGCGCCAAGGTCACGCTGATCAGGGGTCAGTGCCGAAAGACCGGACGCCAGCGGCGTGACCACGGTTTCCTCGATCGCCAGATGACATCGTCCCAGAAGCGTATCAAGGTTGCGCAATGGCGCGGTCTGGGTGCGCACGAAATGCAGATCAAGACCAAGGGTCGATCCATACATGCCGCGCGGATCGTTCATCGTGCTGGCCCCGTCAAGCCGGAAGCCGAGCGGAACGGTGTGGATCAGTTCGTCACCGGCCTGACGCAGAAGGGCTTCTTTCTGGTCATTCAGTTTGCGGATCTCGAGATTGCCGATCGGTCGCGACCCTAATGGCAGTTCAACCGTGTGGGTTTCTGATTCCGGGCGACCACCCGACAGGTTCACAATGACCGATTCAATGGTCTGACCCGCCATTTTTTCAGCCGCATTGACCGCGGCCAGAACGACTTCCTGTGCAGCATCAAGATTGGCGATCGAACCGCTTTGAAGGCCCTTGGACATGTTGTGTCCGATACCGATGATTTTCGGCGGATGGTCCTTTTCGCGTCGCGCAATGAAACAGCAGACCTTGGACGTTCCAATGTCCAAGGCCGCAATCAATCCTGATCTTGTCTTGCTGCGTGCCAATTTAATGCTCTGAATTATTCTAAAGTTATTGGAGGGAGGCGAACCTGCCCCAGGGTCATGACCCAAGTTATTAAGCCCGTTTTCCATCAAAAGCGGTTGCAATTTGGTTAAGGCAGCACCGAGTCTTCTGCATGTCACCATGCTTTTCACGGAAATGTCCGATTTTGCGATGCGATAGTGCCCATATCTCAATCAAGGGTTTCTCGGGCGGTTGATGTCATGCTGTACTGCAACGTTACAGGTGTAGCTTGACACTCAACTGTAACGTTGCAGTAATCAAGCGCCGAAACAATAACCGTACAGGGAGGAAGCAAAATGTTTCTTGGCAAGATGACGCGTGCCGGGCTTGGCATGATTGCGGCACTGGGTCTTTCCACCAGCATCGCATCCGCACAGGAAAGCGTGGAGGTTCTGCACTGGTGGACCGCCGGTGGCGAGGCAAAGGCGCTTCAGGTTCTGAAAAAGGATCTCGAAGGTCAGGGTGTTTCATGGAATGACATGCCGGTTGCAGGCGGTGGCGGGGAACAGGCAATGACTGTTTTGCGCGCGCGCGTGACATCGGGCAATGCACCGACAGCCGTTCAGATGCTGGGCTTTGATATCAAGGACTGGGCGGGCGAGGGTGTTCTGGCCAATCTTGATGAGCTTGCCAGCAAGGAAGGCTGGGATGCGGTTGTTCCCGATGCGCTTAAGGGCTTTTCAAAATATGATGGCCACTGGATTGCAGCCCCGGTCAACGTGCATTCGACCAACTGGGTCTGGGCCAACAAGGCGATCTTTGACGAGCTTGGCCTGAAACAGCCGGGCAACTGGGATGAGCTGATTGCGGCCCTCGACAAGATCAAGGCTGCTGGCTACACCGCCGTTGCCCATGGTGGTCAGGCCTGGCAGGACGCGACCATCTTTGATGCGGTCGTAATGGCAACGGGCGGGCCTGATTTCTATCAGGCATCGATGATCGATACCGATCCCGACGCACTTGGTTCCGACACCATGAAAACCGTGTTTGAACGCATGGCGAAGCTGCGCAGCTATGTGGATGACAATTTCTCGGGCCGTGACTGGAACCTTGCAACCGCGATGGTGATCAACAAGGAAGCTGGTGTTCAGTTCATGGGCGACTGGGCCAAGGGTGAATTCCTGAATGCGGGCAAGGTGCCCGATCAGGACTTTATGTGCTTCCGCTTCCCGGGAACGCAGGATGCCGTGACCTTCAACTCTGACCAGTTCGTCATGTTCAAGGTCGGTGAAGACCGTCAGGACGCCCAGATGAAACTGGCATCAGCAGTGATGTCGCCAACCTTCCAGTCGGCGTTCAACGTAGTCAAGGGATCGGTTCCGGCCCGTACCGACGTTCCCAATGATGCCTTTGATGCCTGTGGCAAAAAAGGCATGGCAGAACTGGCAGCAGCCAACAAAAAAGGCACGCTGTTCGGGTCCATGGCCCATGGCCACTCGGTCCCGGCCGGTGTCAAAAACGCCATGTATGACGTGATCACAGCCCACTTCAATGGCGAATACGACGCCGAGACCGCGGTCGAGGAACTCGTCAACGCCGTTGAGTCTGCACAGTAAGAATAAAAATGATCCTCGGCGGTCGGGTTTCCGACCGCCGAACCGAATTGCGGAAGTGCGGAGCATCATCAATGCAACACTCACTGCCCGGCAAGGCAGAAGCCACCCTGCGGGAAATCCTTCCGCGGCTGGTGCTGAGCCCCAGTCTGTTCTTAATCCTGTTATTTGTTTACGGTTTCATCCTTTATACCGGTTATCTGTCGCTTACCGACAGCCGGATGTTGCCATCCTATGATCTGCAAGGGTTTGATAACTATGCCCGCTTGTGGGGGCAGCGTAACTGGATCACGGCCCTTCAGAACCTTGCGATTTTTGGCATTCTTTACATTCTGATTTGCTCTTTGCTGGGGCTTGTTCTTGCGATCTTTCTGGATCAGAAAATCCGGGGCGAGGGCATTTTGCGCCCGATCTATCTCTATCCGATGGCGCTGTCCTTTATTGTGACCGGAACAGCATGGAAATGGTTTCTTGATCCGGGACTTGGTCTTGAAAACACCATGCATCTGTGGGGATGGGAAAGCTTCACCTTTGACTGGATCAAGGATCGCAATATGGCGATCTATACCGTGGTGATTGCCGCGGTCTGGCAGTCATCGGGCTTTGTCATGGCGATGTTTCTTGCCGGATTGCGCGGGATTGACAGCGAAATCCTCAAGGCCGCGCAAATGGACGGTGCCGGTCGCTGGAGCCTGTATACCAGGATTATGATCCCGCAATTGCGCCCGGTCTTTTTGTCGGCTTTCGTGGTGTTGGCCCATCTGGCGATCAAGGCCTATGACCTTGTCATCGCGCTGACCAATGGCGGGCCGGGACGGGCGACCGAACTTCCGGCAACCTTTATGTATTCCTATACCTTTACCCGCAATCAGATGGGGGTTGGTGCATCATCAGCGGTCATCATGCTGGCGATGATCGCATCCATTATTGTACCCTATCTGTATGCAGAACTCAGGGAGCGTCGGTAATGGCACATTCATCGCAACCTGCATTTTCACCGGCCCGTTTGCTGCGCGCATGTCTTTATGCGGTCCTGATCCTGTTTGCGGTTTATTATCTTTTGCCGCTGTTTGTGATGCTGGTGAATTCCGTCAAGACGCTTGATGAAATTCGCGGTGGCAACATGATGGCTTTTCCCGAGAACTTCACGTTCGAACCGTGGCTGACAGCCTGGTCAAGTGCACAGATCGGGGTCGAGCCAACCGGGCTTAGCCCATATTTCATCAACAGCATTTTGATGGTCGTGCCGGCGGTAACGATTTCGACCTTCCTTGGGGCGTTGAACGGGTATGTCCTGACCAAATGGCGGTTTCCCGGTGACAAGATTGTTTTCGGGTTGATGCTGTTTGCCTGCTTTATTCCGTTCCAGATCGTTCTGATCCCGATGGCGCGTGTGTTGGGCACCATCGGACTGGCCGGGACAACAAGTGGTTTGGTTCTGGTGCATGTGGTTTACGGGCTTGGATTTACCACGCTGTTTTTCCGCAACTATTATGCGGCTTTCCCGGACGAACTGATCAAGGCTGCCAAAATGGATGGTGCCGGGTTCTGGCGGACCTTTACCCGCATTCTTCTGCCAAGCTCGGGACCGATCATTGTGGTTACCGTGATCTGGCAGTTCACCAATATCTGGAATGACTTCCTGTTCGGGGCCTCCTTTGCCGACTTTGATTCGATGCCGATGACGGTTGCGCTGAACAACCTTGTGTCATCCTCGACAGGGGTCAAGGAATACAACGTTCACTTTGCCGGTGCGGTGCTTGCCGCCTTGCCGACCCTGATCGTCTATGTCGTATCGGGCCGCTATTTCGTACGCGGGCTGATGGCAGGCGCGGTTAAGGGTTAGGCCAAAAACAGAAAATTCAGGGGAAGAACCATGTCATTTCTTCAGATCGACAAGGTATGCAAAAGTTTCGGACCGATAAATGTCCTGCGCGATATTTCATTGGATGTCGAAGAAGGCGGATTTCTGGTGTTGGTCGGGCCGTCGGGCTGCGGCAAGTCGACCTTGCTCAATACCATCGCCGGGTTGGAAAAACTGACCACCGGGGAAATTCGGATCGAAGGCAACGTGATTGACGATCTTGCACCGGCAGATCGCAATATTGCCATGGTGTTTCAAAGTTATGCGCTTTATCCGAATATGAATGTCGGGCAAAACATCGCCTTTGGCCTTGAAATGCGCGGCATGCCCAAGGATGAACGCGACGCCAAGGTCGCCGAAGTCGCCAAAACGCTTCAGATCGAACATCTTCTGGACCGCAAACCCGGTCAGCTTTCCGGTGGTCAGCGACAGCGCGTAGCCATGGGGCGGGCCCTTGTGCGAAACCCGAAACTGTTCCTGTTTGATGAACCGCTTTCAAACCTTGATGCCAAGCTGCGTGTGGATATGCGTACCGAAATCAAACGGATGCATCAGACATTTGGCAGCACGATCGTCTATGTCACCCACGATCAGATCGAAGCCATGACCCTGGGCACGCGCATTGCGGTCCTCAAAGACGGGATTGTCCAGCAATATGGCACACCAGCCGAAATCTATAATGATCCCAGCAACATGTTTGTTGCCGACTTTATGGGCAGTCCGGCCATGAACCTGATCCCGGCGACCGTGCGGGGCCATGCAATCGAGATGAGCCGTGCGGGGGATGATCCGCTTGTTCTGTCGTTTGACGCTCTGCCGGTTACGGTCAGTGCGCGCAACGGACAGGATGTGATTGTCGGCATCCGGCCCGAAGCCATAACCGATGCGGCCGGGCGCGGTGGCGAAAAATCCATTCAGGCAACCTGTCGTATCGACGTTGTCGAACCTGCGGGTGCGGATATCTATGCCATCACGACACTGGGCGGGAAAGAGGTCGTTACCCGCCTGCATCAGGACTGGTCCGGATCAGCCAATCAAGCAGCCGATTTGCTTTTCAATCTTGAAAAGATTGTGTTTTTTGATCCACAAAGCGGTGAACGGTTGCGTTAATTACGCGTTCAGCCCGGAGGTTGGGAAAACTGTCTGATCCATATCTGACCGGAAAGGGGGTAACATCCCCCCGGTCACGCCCCACACTTAAAACCATTGCCGAGATGACCGGGCTTGGGGTCACGACGGTATCGCGTGCGTTAAAGGATGCGCCCGATATTGGTGCAAAAACCAAGGAACGTGTCCGTAAGGTCGCCGATGCGGTCGGCTATCACCCTGATCGCGCCGGTGTAAGGCTGCGCACCGGCAAGACAAATGTCATCAGCCTGATCCTTGATCAGACCGACAAGGTGCCGGAATTCGCCCGGCGCATGATTGTCGGCATTTCAGAAGCCATTCGCGGCACGCCATACCATCTGGTGGTAACCCCGCAATCGCGTCTGGATGATCCGATGGACCCGGTGCGCTATATCCTTGAAACCCGGGCCGCCGATGGGGTGATCCTGACCCATATCCGGCCTGATGACGAACGGGTTCATGCCCTTAGACAAAGTGGATTGCCCTTTGTCACCCATGGACGGTGCCAGACGATACAGGATCATGCCTATCACGATTTTGATAACCGTGCCTTTTGCCGGATGGCGGCAGAACGCATGATCAAACGCGGGCGCAACCGTCTGGCGCTTTTGGCACCGCCGTCGGAATTTTCATATTATCAGGAAACATTGGCAGGACTTGCCGAAATCGCCGAACCGGTCAACATCCCGTTCAGGGTCCTGCCCGGTGTCGATCTTGACAGCAGCATCGAAGTCCTGCGCCAGGCGGGCATGGCGCTTCGTCATCAGGAATATGTCCCGGACGGGATCATTTGTGGCAGTGAATTATGTGCCATGGCGCTGATTGACGGCATGACGCAGTCCGGGCTTGAGGTTGGCAAGCATGCCGACGTCATCGCCAAGGAAACGTCGGATTTGCTTGATCTGACACGCCCGCGGATCGACAGTTTGCGCGAAGACCTGATTGTTGCCGGTCAGCAACTGGCTTCGCATCTTCTTGATGTGATCAAAGGGGTGCAACCCGATACGCTGCAAACGCTTAGCGAACCGAAACCGGTTTGGCGCGTCAATCAGTCCTGATTGGTGATTTCAGGCGGCCGTTCTAGACCGCTCCCTCCTTCTTTGGGGGATTACGGCGCTTTTCCGCCGCCCCCGGTGTCAGGCGTACAAAGGTACGATCAGGCAAACGCAAATCGACAATCAGGATGTCGCGTTCAAGAAGGTCATGTTCGCGATCAAGCATCTCAAGCCGTTGCCAGGCCTTGTCCATGTCATGTTCGGGCAAACGGATGAACATGCCGTTCGACAACTGAATATTCCAGCGACGATGACCGATACGCTGTGCGCCGGTGACCTTGGCATAAAGATCCGGGATGCTTTGAATGGTTTGAAGCATTTCGGCGGCATGTTGCGGGGCATCGTCCCCGACCAGAACCGGCAGATCAAGATAATCACCAAGTTCATAGTTCTGAAGCTGTTCACCGTCCCCATCAATCAGGACGTGACCGCGATCTTCGGTTTGCCACAGTGCAAGCGGCTTACGTTCAACAATCGACACGATCAGGGTATCGGGCAACTGGCGTTCAACCGTTGCGGTGCGCACCCATGAAAGCTGCTCGATCCGTTCGCGCGCGGCATCAACGTCAAATGTAATGATCGGTGTGCCCGGCTTTTGACCGATTGCCGCCAGAAGCGCGTTGGTGTCGGTTTTTTCGCGGCCCGAAACTTCGATATTCTTGACCGTCATGCCCAGTTCAGCGGACAGGCGGACACTTTCATCTTCGGCAATGGCAATCCATTTGTCAGGCTTGCCGGTATACCAAAGGGCTGCGGGAATGATTGTAATGACCCCGACAAAGCCCGCCCACCACATGACACGCGCCACCTTTTTCAGGTTGGAGGCAATGCCATGCTTTTTATCAAGCTTTTCGCGACGTTCGCGTGCCTGTTCTTCAAGCGTGCCAACGGGGCCTAGCGTTCGCATGAAGCATCCTCCACCATCCATGCGACGATATCGGCAAAGCTCATGCCGTCATGGCGGGCTGCATCGGGAACAAGTGATGTCGGTGTCATGCCGGGCTGGGTATTGATTTCGAGGATGGCCAGGCGGTCCTGTTCCGGATCATAGCGGAAATCTGCGCGCGCCACACCACGACAGCCCAGCGCACGGTAAGCCTGCTCGGCATGGCGTTGCAGACGGTCGCGAAGATCGCCGTGAATGTCGGCGGGAATGATGTGTTCGGACCCGCCCTGGGCGTATTTGGACTCAAAATCATAAAAGGCATGGTTGCCGGTCAGGATTTCGATGACTTCCATCGCCTTGCCATCCTTTACCGCAACCGTCATTTCGCGCCCGGCAATGAATTCTTCCTGCATGACGCCATCGCCATGAACCCAGTCGCGCGCCAGCATGTTCTGTTCTTCTTCGGGGGTCAGGATGATTTCGACACCGACAGAAGACCCTTCGTTATTGGGTTTAAGAACATAGGGCGGCGGCAGTGCCTTGCCATTGGCGATATCGCCCCGGCTTACCCAAACATGTCGCGCACAGGGGATTTCATATTCGGCAAACATTGCCTTGGCCGACATTTTGTCCATGGCAATGGCCGATGCCCGCACACCGGAATGGGTGTAGGGGATGTTCAGAATTTCAAGCAAACCCTGAACCGCGCCATCTTCGCCCCAGCGGCCATGCAGGGCGTTGAAAATGACGTCGGGTTTGGGATCGATTGCGGCGATCTGGTTGGCAAGGTCACGGGTCGCATCGATTTCGGTGACCTGATATCCCTTTTCACGCAGGGCCTTGGCGCATTCGCGCCCGGAGGACAGGGATACTTCGCGCTCTGCTGACCAACCGCCCAGAATGACAGCGACATGTTTGCTCATGCGTCTTTTCCTATGATCGAGTGGCCAAGGCGTTCGCCAATGCGCCGGATTTCCCAGCGCAGCTCAACGCCGCTATGTTCCTTAACCCGTTTGCGGACTTCATCGCCCAACTGTTCAAGATCAAGGGCGGTGGCATTGCCCGTATTGATCATGAAATTGCAATGTTGTTCGGACATTTGCGCCCCGCCGATGGTCAGTCCGCGACATCCCGCCGCATCAATGACTTCCCATGCGCGGTCGGGCACCGGATTGGCAAAGGTCGATCCGCCCGTCCGTGACTTGATCGGCTGGGATCCGGCGCGGGCCTGCTGGATTTCGTCCATACGTTTGGCGATTTCATCGGGATCGCCCGCTGTGCCGCGCAGGATGGCCGATGTGAAAATCCAGTCTTCGGGCAAATCGCAATGGCGGTATGACATCCCCATTTCAACGGGCGTCACCGTGTGTTTGATGCCCTTGCCGTCAATGGCGGTGGCGGAAATCAGAACATCCTTGATCTCGCTGCCATAGGCCCCGGCATTCATCCGAAGTGCCCCACCGATGGTTCCCGGAATACCAGACAGGAATTCAAGTCCGGCGATCCCGGCCTGCTGTGCCACTTGCGCGACATTCAGATCAAGTGCACCGGCACCGACATGCAGATCGCCATCCTTGACCACGGCATCGGTAAACGGGCGACCCAGGCGAATCACAACACCGCGAATACCGCCATCGCGCACCAAAAGGTTCGATCCCACCCCGATCACAGTGACCGGCATGTCATCGGGTTTGCCTTTCAGGAAATCGGCAAGATCGGCTTCATCGGCCGGACGGAACATCACATCGGCCGGGCCGCCAACCTGAAACCAGGTGACTTTTGCCAGTTGCGCGCCTTCACGCAGCTTGCCGCGAACTTTGGGCAGGCGATCGATCAGCGGTGTGTGGTGTCCCGGCGTGCTCATGGATGTCTCAGTTCTTCAGGGCTTCGAGTTGTGCGGGCAGGGCGTTGGCCCATGCACTGATGGAACCGGCACCAAGACAGACGACAAGATCGCCCGGCTTGGCTTCATTCCTGATGACTTCTGCGAGTTTGTCCGGGCCTTCAAGGGCACTGACATGGCGGTGGCCACGGTTGCGCAACCCTTCGACAAGGGCGTCACGTGATGCGCCTTCGATCGGGCTTTCGCCGGCTTCGTAAACATCGGCGACAATCACGCTGTCGGCATCGTTAAAGCAGGTGCAGAAATCTTCAAACAGGTCATGCAGGCGCGAATAGCGGTGCGGCTGAACCACGGCAATGACATTGTTCTGCGTCGCTTGGCGGGCGGCTTTAAGGACCGCTTTGATTTCGACCGGGTGGTGGCCGTAATCGTCAATGATGGTGACACCATCGACTTCACCGGTTTTGGTAAAGCGGCGCTTGACCCCGGTAAAACCGTCAAAGGCGGAAACGATTTTGTCGTCCGGAATGCCAAGTTCAAGCGCAACCGTGATCGCCGCAAGCGAGTTCGATACGTTGTGATCGCCAACCATCGGCAGACGGACATCCTTGATCACGCGTTCTTCGCTATCGACACGTTCGCGGATAACGACGTCAAAGATGCTTTCGCCGATATTGGTGCGCACATTGACCGCGCGCACATCTGCTTGTGGCGAGAAGCCGAAGGTAAAGATACGGCGATCGGTAACCTTGCCAATAAGGGCCTGAACTTCGGGATGGTCAATGCACAGAACGGCAAATCCATAGAACGGAATGTTCTGAACGAAGTTTTTGAAGGCTTCGCGCAGTTGATCGAAATCTTTCCAGTGATCGAGATGTTCCGGATCGATATTGGTCACAACCGAAATGGTGGACGGTACTTTGACAAAGGTACCATCAGACTCATCGGCTTCAACCACCATCCAGTCGCCTTCGCCAAGGCGGGCATTGGTGCCATATGAATTGATAATCCCGCCATTGATCACGGTCGGATCAAGCCCGGCAGCATCAAGCATGGTCGCCACCAGCGAGGTGGTGGTGGTTTTGCCATGCGTGCCGCCAATCGCGATTGCTGCCTTAAGGCGCATCAGTTCGGCCAGCATTTCCGAACGGCGGACAACCGGGATCATTTCTGCGCGCGCGGCGACGACTTCGGGGTTGTTCGGTTTGACGGCGGTGGAAATGACAACCACCTTGGCATCTTCGACGTTGGACGCCTGATGACCGACAAAAACCGTGATGCCCAGATCGCGTAGGCGCTGCACATTGGCATTGTCCGAAATATCCGATCCCTGAACCGAATAGCCCAGGTTGTGGAGAATTTCGGCAATGCCGGACATGCCGATGCCACCAATACCGACAAAGTGGATGGTGCCGATGTTGAGCGGCAGGGTATTCATTGCATGTCTCCTCATACCTTCTGGGGGTCTTTATTCATGTTTTCGTTATTCGGGCTTCCGGCCGGGTTCAGCCCCAGCATATCAAGCACCATATCGGCCAGCCGTTCGGCGGCATTGGCGCGACCGCTGCTTTTGGCGGCCTTTGCTGCGCGCGTCAAGGCCGCCGGATTGGTTAAAAGTTTCGCCAGCCGTTCGGATACCAGTTCGCTGGTAAAGCGATCCTGAGGCAGCAACCATGCGCCACCGGCATCCTCAACCTGCTGGGCATTAAAACGTTGATGATCATCAATGGCATGGGGCAGGGGAACCAGAAAACCCGGACGTCCCGCCGCGGTCAGTTCGGCCACTGTTGATGCCCCGGATCGTGCAATCACCAAATGGCAGTCCCGCAATTTTTCGGGAATATCGTTGATGAAGGACGCAAGGGTCACATCAATCAATGATCCCTCATAGGTCGCGCGCACGGCATCGATATCTTCTTCGCGGGCCTGCTGGGTGACGTGAAGACGTTTGCGAATGTCTTCTGGCAGGCTGACCAACGCATTTGGCAGCACCTCGGACAAGATGCGTGCCCCTTGCGAACCACCGGTGATCAAAAGGCGGATCGGGCCATCGGCCGTAGGCGCCTCATACTCACTCGCGGCAAGGGCTGCGACTTCGGCGCGCACCGGATTGCCGGTCCAGATGACCTTGCCTTCATCGCCGGGCGCAATCATCGTCACTTTGGCAAAGGATGTGGCAATGCGTTCTGCATGGCTGGCAACCAGTCGGTTTGCCCGGCCCAGAACCGCGTTCTGTTCATGAATGGCATAGGGGATGCCAAGCCATTTTGCCGACATGGTGGCCGGGATCGATGCATATCCGCCAAAGCCGATCACGGCGGCCGGTTTTGCCTTTTTGATCAGGGATCGTGCCTTTAACGTGCCAAGGCCAAGGCGAAATGCGCCGGTCAGACGACCCTTGATGCCTTTGCCGGCAATGCCACCGGCTGGCAGGATGACGGTTTCGACACCTTCAACACCCTCGGTATAGCGGGCGGCACGGGCATCTGTGAAAAACAGAACCTTGGCACCGCGTCGAACCAGTGATCTGGACAAGGCAACAGCTGGGAACATATGTCCGCCGGTTCCGCCAGACGTGACGGCAATCACCTGACCCGCAAGCGGGGTGTCCGTGGCCGAAATATCAAGTTTGGTGAAGTCAGTCATCTTGTCCACATGTGAAACGACGTCGCATCGGGATGATCCCGCACAGTTACCCCATCAGAACCCGACAAAGGTTAATATCCCTTCAAACCGGGTACGGAATAAGGTCGGATTTTGTCGTTTTGATGCAGAAAATTCAGGTCAGGCAAAACATCCGGAAAACAGGTGTTATTCGCCCGGACGTTTACGCGTAAGCGCAAGAACAAATCCCATGCCGATCGCAATGCCGATGGTGGCCGACCCGCCATAGGAAACGAACGGCAGGGTCATGCCCTTTGGCGGGACCAGTTGCAGGGTGGAGGCCATGTTGATTACGGCCTGCAAGCCGAACTGAACCAGAATGCCGGTCACGGCCAGAACCACAAACAGGTTGCGTTCCCCCATCAACCGCGAAAGGCCGCGCATGATGATAAAGGTAAAGACACCGACCACCAGCACACAGAACAGCAATCCGAATTCTTCACCGGCCACGGCAAAGATAAAGTCGGAATGGGCATCAGGGATCGAGTTCTTGACCCAGCCTTCGCCGGGACCGCGGCCCATGATGCCGCCACTCATGAAGGCTTCCATCGATCGTTCGATCTGATAGTTGTCACCAGATGCCGGATCAAGGAAGCGGTCCACACGGGACTGAACGTGGGGCAGGATCAAATAGGCACTGACCGCAAGGCCAACCGCACCCAATCCAAGACAGAACACCAGAATGATCGGAAGTCCGGCCAGGAAGATCTGTACCGACCAGATGGACGTGACAACGACGGTCTGGCCAAAGTCCGGCTGGATCATCAATAGAAAGATGCAAACCGCCAGCATCAGACAACTGACGATATAACCCGGGAAGTTCGGGTTCAGCCGACCTTCGGCAAACATCCATGCGACAACCACCGCAAAGGCCGGTTTCAGGAATTCCGATGGTTGCAGGTTGATGCCTGCAACGTTGATCCAGCGCACCGCACCCTTGATGTCCGATCCGATGAAGGGGGTAATGATCAAAAGGAAAATCACGCCCAAAAACATGATTGATGCCAGGCGTCGCACCCATTTCACGGGCAAAAGCGATATGCCGAACATGCATCCGGCCGCCATGCCCAGAAATACGAACTGACGGGTGACAAAGTGGAAGCTGTCAACATTGATGCGATCGGCTACCGGCGGACTTGCCGACATGACCAGAAGCGCACCGATGCCCATCAGAAGAATGATTGCCGCCAGCAGCCAGCGATCAACCGTCCACCACCAGATGCCCAGAACAGACGTATCGGCACGTGAAAAGGCGATATTGGTGTTATTGCCAAACAACGATTTCATGCGCCTGCCTTCCCGTTTGTGCCGGCACTTGCCAGGCGGGAATACAAATCGCGGAACGCATCGCCGCGTGCTTCAAAACTTTTGAACTGATCAAACGATGCACAGGCCGGGGTCAGCATGACAACCGGTGCATCCTCGCCGTCCGATTTGGCATCTTCAAAGGCAGCTTTGGTCGCGACATCAAGAGTTTTGCACTTCTCCCATGGCAGATCGGCACCAAGGGTCCGGGCAAAGGCATCTTCGGCCTCGCCGATCAGATAGGCCTTCTTGATGTGGGGATAGAATTCCTCAAGTCCGGCGATACCGCCTTCCTTGGGTTTGCCGCCAACAATCCAGTAGATGTTCTGATAGGCCGAAAGCGCCTTTGCCGATGCTTCGGCATTGGTGGCCTTGCTGTCATTGACAAAAACGACATTATCAATCGTACCCAGCTGTTCCTGCCGATGGGCAAGGCCCGGAAATGTCATGATCCCGTCAATGATGCGGGTGGCATCAACACCGCGCGCCCGGCACAGGCCATAGGCAAAGGCAATGTTTTGCCAGTTATGTTTGCCCGGCATGTGGGTTACGGTGGCAAGATCAAGGATCGGTGTTTTGGCTCCCGTAAGGTCATCAATCAGCCAGCCCTTTTCATCGACATAAATGCCGTGATCGACCGGGTTCTTGACCGATACTTCGATAATGTGACGGCCGCCTTCGCGGGCCAGTTCAACCGCCATCTTGGCACAAGGTTCATCATCAACCGAAATGATCGCCCATTTCGGACCCTTGTTACGTGCAAAGATCTGCCGTTTTGCCCCGATATAGCCATCCATCCCGCCATGACGGTCAAGGTGATCCGGGGTGATGTTCAAAAGCGCACAGGCATCAAAGGCCGCATGTTCAAGAAGGTCAAGCTGATAGGATGACAGTTCAAGAACAAGGCAATCATCGGCTGTTGACGGTTCAAGGCCAAGGGCCGCATTGCCAAGATTACCACCCGCCTGGGTGTTGATCCCGGCCTGCGTAATGATATGGGCAGTCAGGGCGGTGGTTGTCGATTTGCCATTTGTGCCGGTGATCGCCAGTGTCGGAACGTCTGGCTGTGCGGTGCACAGAAGTTCGACATCGCAAATGATCGGCTTGCCCGCCCGACGTGCCTTTTCGGCAGCCGGATGCGGGGTCGGGAAGGTGGATGGGATGCCCGGGCTGATCACCAGCATATCGGGTTCGGTCCAGTCACATTCCGCCAGATTGATCGGGGCAAGGCCCAGTGGTTCGATCTGTTCACGGCCTGCGGGATTGTCATCCCATGCCCAGACGACGGCACCGGAATTGATCAATGCCTTTACGCTGGCAAGGCCGGATTTCCCGAGCCCCAGGACCGCAATGGTTTTGCCGCGCAGATGCGAAAGATCAATCACGATAGGACGTCCTTACCGGAGTTTCAAAGTAGCAAGACCAACCAGCGCCAGAATGACCGCGATGATCCAGAAACGGATCACGATGGTCGGTTCCTGCCAGCCTTTTTTCTCGAAATGGTGATGAAGCGGGGCCATGCGGAAAACGCGTTTCCCGGTCAGTTTGAACGATCCCACCTGAATGATCACAGACAGGGTCTCAAGAACAAACAGACCGCCAATAATTGCCAGAACAAGTTCATGTTTGGTCACGACCGAAACAGCACCCAGGGCACCGCCAAGGGCAAGCGATCCGGTATCCCCCATAAACACCATCGCCGGCGGGGCGTTGTACCAAAGGAAACCAAGGCCAGCCCCAACCAGGGCGCCAAGGAAGATGGTAAGCTCGCCCGATCCGGCGACATAATGAACCTGAAGATATTCGGCAAACTGCACGTTGCCGATGAGATAGGTGATCAGCGCAAAACTTGCAGCGGCAATCATCACCGGAACGATGGCAAGACCGTCAAGACCGTCCGTCAGGTTGACCGAGTTCGACGCACCAACCATGACAAACATGGCAAACGGAATAAAGAACCAGCCAAGATCAAGCAGGAAGTTCTTAAAGAACGGGAAGGCAAGGGCGGTCGAAAGCGGATCAGCGGTATTGTAGGAAATCCACCAGGCAGCAAGGGCCGCGATCGAAAACTGCCCCAGCAGTTTGAGCTTGCCCGGAAGGCCTTTGGTGTTTTTCTTTGAAACTTTAAGATAGTCGTCAAGGAAACCAAGGAAACCATACCCGATGGTGACAAGAAGAACCGCCCAGACATAGGGGTTTTTCAAATCCGCCCACAGCAGGGTCGCAATCGATGTCGACAGCAACAGCAAAAGCCCGCCCATGGTCGGCGTGCCCTTTTTGGTCAGAAGATGGCTTTCAGGGCCGTCTTCACGGATCGGCTGGCCTTCGCTTTGTTTGGAACGCAACCAGTTGATCAGATGGGGGCCAATTACAAAGGCAAGGATAAGCGACGTAATGATCGCACCGCCCGTCCGGAAGGTAATGTACCGAAACAGGTTCAATACCGGCATCTGATCAGACAGTTGATAAAGCAGATTATAGAGCATTGCTCTTGTCGTTCCTTCTGCGACTTAATTCTGTGTTTCTGCGGGGCTATCCACCACGCCACAGGATTTTAGGGCCGATACAATTTTCGAAACGTAAATGCCAAGTGATCCTTTGACCAAAACCACGTCTCCGGACCGCAAATCGGCCTTTATCGGTTCAATCGCGTCTTCGGCGGTATCAAAGTGACCGGCATTTTTGTCTTCAGGCAGGGTCTTGTCGAGTTCACCCATCAGCGGACCGACGCAATAAACCCGATCAATTTCAAGCGCGGTTAGCGGCTGATGCAAATCGGCATGCAGGCGAACAGCATCGTCGCCGAGTTCGCGCATATCACCCAGAATGGCAATCTTGCGACCATCATCGCCCGGTTTGGTTTGCGACAGAACCTTGATCCCGGCCATCATTGATGTCGGATTGGCATTGTATGCATCATCAATCAGGGTAAAGGTACCTTCGCCTGACGGGACCTTGACGGTCGAGATTTCACCGCGACCAGCCGGCGGGGTCACATCGGCCAGATCCTGCGCGGCGCGCAGCGGATCGGCCCCGATTGCATCAACACATCCAAGAACCGCCAGCGAATTCAAAACCCAGTGTTCGCCGGGGCACCCGATGAAATATTCAAGATCCCGGCCACCGATACGGGCGCGCACAGCACTGCCATCGGTGACAATGTTGGCTTCAAACAGGCGGTAATTGGCCATCGCATCGGTGCCAAAGCACTTGATATTGCCAAGACCCAGTTCCTTGGCGCGCCGTGCCAGGGCAAAGTAATGCATGTTGTCACGGTTCAGAATTACCGCGCCATCCGAGTCAAGACCGTCGAAAATTTCGGCCTTGGCCATGGCGATTTCGGCTTCATCCTTGAAGAATTCGGTATGCGCGCCAACCACGGTGGTAATCAGGGCGACCGATGGTTTGACCATCTTGACCAGTGGGCTGATTTCACCCGGATGGTTCATGCCGATTTCAAAAACACCATATTGCGCATCGACAGGAAGGGTCGCCAGACTGATCGGCACGCCCCAGTGGTTGTTGAAACTTGCCGGGCTGGCATGTGTTTTACCCTGCTGGGACAAAACATATTTAAGGGCTTCCTTGGTGCCGGTCTTGCCGACACTGCCGGTAATCGCAACGATTTTTGCCGAACTGCGCGCACGACCTGCAAGGCCAAGGCGCACAAGCGCATCCATCGTGTCATCAACCAGAAGAACCTTGTCGGTATCGGTGATGCCGTTGGTATCAGAAACCATGACGGCACTGGCACCGGCATCAAGGGCAGCCTGTGCAAATTTGTGCCCGTCGAAATTCGGGCCTTTAAGTGCGATGAAAAGATCGCCTTTACTGACTTTTCGGCTGTCTATCGAGATCCCGGTAACCGACCAGTTCCCGGTCGTTTTGCCACCGGTTGCGGTTTCGGCATCCTTTGCCGTCCATAAAACAGCCTTTGTCATAACGTCACTTTCATTTCACTCAGGCCGTTACGGCCTGGGCGCCGTAACGGGAATTCAGGTCAATTGCCGCCTGCAAGGATGCTGCGGGCAACAGATGCATCGTCAAACGGAAGAACCGTATCACCGACAATTTGGCCTCTTTCATGGCCTTTTCCGGCGATAATAAGGACATCGTTGCGTTGCAGGATGCCAATGCCGCGTTTGATGGCCTCTGCCCGGTCGGCAATTTCCACCGCACCTTCGCATTTGGCCTTGATCGCCGCACGGATCAGGGCGGGATCTTCGCTGCGCGGGTTGTCATCGGTGATGATGGCGATATCGGCAAAGTCATGGGCAACGGCACCCATCAACGGGCGTTTGCCGGTGTCGCGGTCTCCGCCGGCACCAAATACACAAACGATGCGGCCTTTGCAATGCGGGCGCACAGCCTTGATCACGGTTTCAAGCGCATCAGGCGTATGGGCGTAGTCAACAAATACCGGTGCGCCAAAACTTGTCTTGCCCACCAGTTCCAGACGACCACGGACACCTTCAAGTTTTTCAAGGGCCAGCACAGCCTGATCAAGATCGGCACCCGATGCCACAACAATCGAAAGGGCTGCAAGGGCGTTCATCACCTGGAAGCTGCCCATCAGGGGAAGATGAATGCTGTATTCACCCTTGTTGGCCAGAAGCGTGATTTTGGTACCGGTGCTGTCCGGGGTTGCCTTGACCAGTTTGATGTCATCGGCATTTTGCCCGTAAGACAGAATATTCACGCCGCGCTTTTCACACATCTTTTTCAACAGCGCGAACTGTTCGACATCGGCATTCAGAACAGCAGTGCCGTCCGCCACCAGAAGGTCGGAAAACAGGCGTGCCTTGGCGGCAAAGTATTTTTCGAACGTGCCGTGATAATCAAGATGATCACGCGACAGGTTGGTAAAGGCCGCCACCGTGACCTTGACCCCGTCAAGACGATACTGGTCAAGCCCGTGCGAACTTGCTTCCATCGCGACATGGGTGACGCCGATGCCGCACATTTCATCAAGACTTTGGTGCAGGGCAACCGGGTCAGGCGTGGTCAGTGATCCGGGGATCTTGGCACCGGCGGCACGAATGCCAAGGGTGCCGATGGATCCCGACATATTGCCAAGGATCGTCCACAGCTGTTCGGTAAAGATCGCCGTGGATGTTTTGCCATTGGTTCCGGTGATCGCCGCAATATTGGCCGGCTGCTTGCCATAAAAGCGCGCGGCAAGCTGGGCATAGCGTTTGCGCGGATTTTCAACCGGAATAAGGGGAACTGTCGCGGCCGTCGGTCTTGGCGTGCCGTCCTTTGCCAGGATTGCGGCAGCCCCAAGTTTGATCGCATCAGCAATATATTTGGAACCGTCGTCGCGGGCACCGGACAGGGCGGCAAACATATAGCCATCCTTCACGGTGCGTGAGTCTGCTGTCAGGCCCGTGATATTCGGGTCCTGTCCTTGGGCATGTTTCAATGCCGCCTGATCACCTGCCATGAGCTCAGAAAGACGCAAGTTTGCGTTCCCCCTTGCGAAGTTCGATCTGCAGCGCTTGCTCGATCTCCGGCGCCTTCGCATTCGCCGGTTCAATGCCCAAAAGGGGAGCAATACGTGTCACAACCTTGCCAACCGCAGGGGCGGACACCCAACCTGCTGTGGCAAATCCATAAGTTTCTTTGGTGCCTTTGGGCTCGTCCAGCGTCACCAGAACCACATATTTCGGGTCCTGCATCGGGAAGGCGGCGACAAAGGTCGACATGCGGGCGTTCTTGACATAGCGCCCGTTCACTAGTTTTTCCGAGGTGCCGGTCTTCCCGCCAAGGAAGTAGCCGGCCACTTCGGCCTTTTTGCCCGAACCTTCGGTGACAACCAGTCGCATCAGGCGACGCAGCTGTTCCGAAGTTTTCTGGGAAAACACACGTTCGCCGGCCGGTGCACCATCCTGTTTGAGGATCGTGGACGGGCGGCGGATACCACCATTGACGATGGTTGAAATGCCATTGACGACCTGAAGCGGGGTGACAGCCAGACCATGACCGAACGAAATCGTCATGGTGTTCACTTCGCGCCACGGATTGGGCACAAGCGGCCCGCCAACTTCCGGAAGCTCGATTTCCGGTTTGTCGAGCATGCCAAGCTTTTTCAGGTATTTTTTCTGGTTCTCACCGCCGAAGGCCATCGCCATGCGCGCTGATCCGATGTTGGAACTGTGGACCAGAATTTCCGGTACCGTCAGCCAGCGGTTTTCAGCGTGGTAATCGCGGATCGAGAAACGCGCAATCCGCAGCGGTTCGGTCGCATCGTAAACCGAATTGAGTGTGGATGTGCCGGTTTCAAGGGCGATGGCGGTGTTAAACAGTTTGAACACCGACCCCATTTCATAAACGCCAAGGGTCGACCGGTTGAACCGTGCATCTGCCGGGGCCTGACCCGGGCGATGGGGATCAAAATTCGGAAGTGACGTCATCGCGATGACTTCACCGGTATAGACATCCATGACAAGACCTGCAGCGCCCACCGCGCTATAGGTCTCCATCGCGTTTTCGACTTCTTCTTCGAGCGCGAATTGCACACGGGTATCAAGCGACAGCTGAAGCGGGCCGTTATTGATGCGCAACTCGTTATCGAATTCGCGTTCGGCGCCAGCAATGCCGTTATTGTCGATGTCGGTAAAGCCAAGCACGTGCGAGAACAGCCGCCCATGCGGATACACCCGGCGTTCCTCGCGCTGGAAATTCAGGCCGGGAATGCCAAGCGAGTTGACTTCATATTGCTGCTCAGGCGTCAGGTTGCGGCGCAGCCATACGAATGCCTTGCGCGAGCTCAGATGCCGGATCAGGGTATCACGATCAAGATCGGGCAAAACCGTCAGCAAAAGATCGGCAGACTCAACCGGGTCCTTGACCACGCGGGCATCGGCATAAAGCGAGTTGGTCGGAAGATCGGTGGCAAGCAACAGGCCGTTGCGATCAATGATGTCGGCGCGTTCGGTTTTAAGTTCGCGCGCATCGGTACCCGATGCCACAGCCGGTTCGTTGCCCTGGCGCAAGACCGATGCGTCTACCAGGCCATAGGTGATCCAGCAAAAACCGATGATGAACATCGCGCCGGTGATGAAAATACGGTTGCGGGCCGTTTCAAGTGCAAGACGTTCACGCTGATCGGGCCCCAGTTCCGGACGGTCACCACGCAGCCAGTATGAGAAACGGGTAAAGCTCATTGCGCACCCCCGGTCTCGGCGACTGATGGCGCGTCCACAATCATGGTTTCGGCAGCCTCGGCATAGGCGCGATCGCCCGGACGCGGACGGGGTACAGGCATGAAGGCAACCGCTTCGCCGAACTTGTCGATGCGGTATTGATGCATGTCGGAATCTTCTGGCAGATCATCGATGCTGGCCATTTGCAGCACTTCGATCTGGGCCAAGCTAAGATATTCGCGCGAAAGCTTTTCAATCCGTTCCGGATTGTTCAGGTAGCTCCATTCCGCTTCAAGCACATGGATGCTTTCCTGTTCGGCCAGAATGTCGGACTGGATTTCCGCATAATGCTTTTCAAGGCGTTCGACTTCGTGGCTGACCCAATAGGTGCCAGCGCCAATCAAAATGGTCAGGAACAGGCCAATAATTGTTACCGCACGGGTCATTTTGGACCTCCGTGCTTGTTGGCTGGCTGATCATTGCGGGCAACAGCACGCAGCTTTGCCGACCGGGCGCGCGGGTTGGCACGAATTTCGTCTTTCTGGCCGGTCACCGCCTTGCGTGTGATGGTCGTAAAGGTCGGTGTGGCGACTTCCGGCTCACCAGGCAGGCGGCGCGACATTTTCTTGGGATCGCCCGAACGCGCCTTCATGAATGTTTTGACCAGGCGGTCTTCGAGCGAATGGAACGTCACAACCACCAAACGTCCGCCCGGCTTTAACAGTGTTTCGGCCGCATCCATCGCACGTTCAAGTTCGCCAAGCTCGTCATTCACATAGATGCGCAATGCCTGGAACGTGCGGGTGGCCGGGTCAATGCCGTCCTTGGATTTGCGCACGACCGAGCGCACAGCACGGGCAAGCTGTGATGTGGTTGTAAACGGCTCATCTGCGCGCATCTCGATGATCTTGCGGGCAACCTTGCGCGATGCCCGTTCCTCGCCATAACGATAGATGACATTGGCAATGTCTTCTTCCTCGGCGGTATTGACGAAATCGGCCGCAGTGGGGCCAGACATCGACATGCGCATATCAAGCGGACCGTCTTCGCGGAATGAAAAGCCGCGATCGGCCTGATCAAGCTGCATTGACGACACGCCGATATCGAGAACGATACCATCGACCTGTTCGGGGCCAGCGGCCGGGATCAGCCGACCCATATCGCCAAAGCATCCTTCGACCATGTGGAAACGGCCGTCATATTCGGCTTCAAGTTTCCGACCGGTTGCAACCGCACTCGGATCGCGATCAATGCCATACAGCTCGCATTTCGCGGAATCAAGAATGGCGCGGGAGTAACCGCCTGCGCCAAAGGTGCCATCGACCATGATTTCGCCGTCACACGGTGCAAGAGCGTCAAGCACCTCGCGAAGCAGGACCGGCTTGTGCGGGCGATCTTCGGTGGCGAAACGGATGTCCTTGTCGCTCATGATGCGTCCTCCTCGTTCGGGGTGCCGGGACGTGCACCTTTGGGGAGTTCGTTCATCGGTTTGAGCTTGAGCGTCGCACCACGATTAAGCGTGCGGGTCCGGCTGGCTTCTTGCAGGGGCTTGAAGATTTCCGGGTTCCACAGGCGGAAGGTGCGACCACGGCCGACAAAGGCGACCTGATCTTCGATACGGGCAAATTCGATCAATTCAGCGGGCAGAATGATACGACCTTCGCCGTCATAAGGAAGCATATGCGAGGAGCCAAGGATGGTGTCTGCCAGATCGTCTGCCTCGTCAGAGAACATATCAAGTTCATCAAGCGACGCGGCGATGCGCTCCATGTGGCTGTGGCTGCAGCCTTCGAGCGCGCATTCCTTGTGGGATTGATACAGGTAGATACCGGCGAATTCTTCCATCTCAAGGGCCGCACGGAACCGTTTGGGGACGGATACGCGTCCCTTCCGGTCCAGCTTGTGAATGTGCGTCCCTGTGAACAGCACTTCGCCATTCCCCTGATCAAAAGTCCGATTTCAAAGTTCGACGTGAACAGGTCCGCCTCAACGGCCGGTCGATGTTTGAAATGGATATGCCCCGCATGGCACAGAATTTATGCCTGCTTATGGGGTATCATGGGAAATGATGGGGGTCAATGGGATTTGATGGGGTCAAATGTGACGATTTGGTGTGTTTCTGCGGATTCTGCGGTACATGCGAAAAGCCTGAATTCCCTCAAAAACACATTGAATCACGGTCTTATCCATCTTCTGCCCATAAAATCCCAATTCGGTTCCATGGGAACCCATGGGGCGACCATAAAAAGACCCGATCCATGGGTTTTGATGGTCAGATCGAAAATTGGAATATGATGGGGCGTTCGAAGACAATTTGCGATTTGGCTCCCAATCGGGTTTGATGCGCGGGCGAACTCCTGCAAAATGTCGGGACGGTATTTCCGGAAACCCGGGGCGTTTTACGTCTTGTGATGCCCGGATGATTTCCGGATATGCAGTAGCAAGACCGATCAGATATTTGGTCAAATACTGGCGCGGGGCTGCGTCAGTGAAATGAAGGATGCGATTGTTGCGGATAAAAGCTGCCATTGTGTTAATGGGTTGCATGGTTTGTGCCGGAATATCAGGGACCTTTTTCGCATGGCCCGGTGTCGTCGGGGATGCCCATGCGCAAGGATTGACCATGGACAAGGCCGGCGGCAGCAGTTCCTCGCCTGAGGTGACGTCACCGCAAATGCGCGAACTTTTGCCGCTGATCATGAAGCAGCTTCAAAATAACCCGGAACTGATGTCGCAATTTGGTCTGGGCGGGCTTTCGGGGCTGGGGGCGCTTGATGGTGCTGCGGGTTTGTCGGGTGATGCCGGAACCGGGACTGCCAATATCCCGGGGCTCAATGACGCAATTGCCAAGGCCCTTGCCCAGAAAAATGGTGCAACGGGTGGCGTACCGGCAGGCATTCCCGAACAGGTCAAGCTTTACCGCGAACAATATCATCCGGTCGATATTGATCAGGATGGCCGTATCAGTGCTGACGAAGCCGCATCCTATTCAAGCTGGATGTTCAGGCGGCGTGACATCAATGGCGACAGTGTTCTGGTGGCACGCGAATTTGCCGCAGTTGAACAATTGCCCGGAACGGCCGATGCCAATCGCCAGCGGCTGCGCACCGAAAGCCGGCGTCTGGAATTGTTGTTTCCGACATATGATGCAAACAACGACCAGATGATCAGCAAGGATGAGTTCCTTGATCAGGTGCGTGTTGCCTATGACGAAAAACGCGGAACCAATCCCGATATTGATCCGTTTTCATTCCAGACGGTTCTGCCATTCTGACTGGTGACAGAATTGCAATGGAAACACCATATGACAGCAAAGCAATAATCTGGCATCCGTATCACGCGGCAAGCCGGTCAGGATGGAGAAGCTAATGGATACCAACGAATTTTTCGCCCCTCTCCGGGCAACGGCGGATGACGGCAACAGCGCGGATGCCGCAGTTGCCGAAAATGTTGGTGTCGAAAACGGTGAACCGGCGGCAACCACCGCGCAAGCACCAGCAAAAATCACGGCCAATGCGCTTGGCAAGACAACATCGACCGCGACCAAACAGGATGGTGGCAAGGCTGATCGGACGCCTGTCTGGATTGACCTGTTGTCACCAACGCCTGGCGAAATCCACGATATCGAGGAACGCTTCGGGATCGAGGTGCCGACCCGCGAAGAAATGCAGGAGATCGAGCTGTCATCGCGTCTGTATGACGAAGAGGGCGCACTTTTCATGACGGTTTCGGTTCTGACCCGTGCGACCACGGATGCACCGCAAACAACGGCCGTAACCTTTATCCTGGTCAAGAAAACGCTGATTACCCTGCGCTATGCCGATCCGGTTCCTTTCAAGACATTTATCCGCCGGGTCAAACGCAGCCCGTCACTTGCCAACAGTGCCGAGGCGGTGCTGTTTGGTTTGCTTGAACAGATTGTCGACCGTCTGGCCGATTTGATGGAACAGACAGCAACCGATCTTGAAAACCTGTCCAATCAGGTGTTTGCAAGTCCCGAAGACATTGCCTCGGATCAGGATCACCGTGAAACCCTTCGTCAGATCGGGCGTACCGGCAACCTGTCTGGCAAGGCCAAGGACAGCTTGTTGAACCTGCATCGTCTTGGCTTGTTCCTGTCGACCCAGACGCGCCTGAAAAAGGATGCCAAGGCGCGGCTCAAAGTGATTTCGCGCGATATCGTGTCGATCACCGAACATGCCAACTTTATCGCCAACAAGGTTACGTTCCTGCTGGATGCGACCCTTGGCATGATCAGTCTTGAACAGAACAATATCATCAAGATTTTCTCGGTCGCAGCCGCGGCCTTTCTGCCGCCAACCCTGATCGCCAGCATTTATGGCATGAACTTCGAATTCATGCCGGAACTGGGATGGGAATTCGGCTATCCGGTCGCCATCGGCTTGATGATCCTGTCGGCGGTTTTGCCGCTTTGGTATTTCAAGCGCAAAGGCTGGCTCTGATCATTTGGCAATATTGGTGGGGTGTTTGTCATTTGCGCCAGACAAATTGCTGCTAAAGTCTGCGCCCTGATCTTCCCGTATTGTTATCGGAGCCCCACCCATGACCCGAACCGCCCTGATCCTGATTGATTGGCAGCAAGGATTTGATGATCTTTCCTATTGGGGAAATCGCAATAACCCCGATGCCGAAACCAATGCAGTGCGGTTATTGACCCGTTGGCGCGCAAACGCCTGGCCGGTTATTCACGTCAAGCACAACTCGACCGAACCGCAATCGCGGTTGCATCCCGATCATCGCGGGAATGCCTTCAAGGCGGCACTCGCACCGATGGAGGGCGAGGCGGTCTATGGCAAAAACGTCAATTCGGCCTTTATCGGAACAAGTCTTGAGGCGGACCTGCGCGCACAGGGGATTTCAAAACTGGTGCTATGCGGGATCACGACCGATCATTGTGTGAATACCAGTACACGGATGGCCGGGAATCTTGGCTTTGATGTTGTCATTGCCGCAGATGCCTGTGCGACCTTTGATCGAAGCCTGCCGGACGGGCGGGAATTTCCGGCGGAGCTGGTGCATGACGTGGCACTGGCAAGCCTGAATGGCGAGTTCGCAGCCGTCAAAAATGTTGACCAGATCATAGCTTCGTGACCGGGGTGCTGATCGGTAATTGACTTGCGTTCGCAAGTAACGCACCTTCGGCCCCTGATTCCCGCATAAGGTGCCTTTTGATGACGTCTGCAGAAACCAAAATCGATACGCATGACAAGCTTCGTGCGATTTACGGTGAACCCATGGGGCTTGCCGTTGACAAATGCCTGTCGCGGCTTGATCCGCATTGCAAGCATTTCATTGCACTGGCACCCTTTGCGGTCATTTCTTCTGCTGATGCCAATGGCGACGCCGATGTCAGCCCGCGTGGCGACGGCCCGGGTTTCATCAAGGTTGTCGATGACAACACCATCGTCATGCCGGACCGTCCGGGCAACAATCGTATCGATACATTGGCCAATATCGTCGATAACCCCAAAGTCGGGATGCTGTTTTTTGTTCCGGGCGTGAATGAAACGCTGCGTGTGAATGGCAGGGCTGAAATCAGCATTGACCCGGCGTTGCTTGATCTGTTTGCCGATACGCCCAAACCGCCGATCACCGCGATCAAAATCACGGTGGAGGAAGCCTTCCTGCATTGTGCAAAATCGCTGATGCGTTCCAAGCTTTGGGACGCTGGCACACAGATCGATCGCAAGACGCTTCCGACATTGGGCAAAATGATCAAGGATCAGACCGCGGCCGATTTCCCGGTCGGTACCCAAGAAGAGGCAGATCAGCATTTCGCGCAATCCATCGCAGAGCGCGGCTGAAACCCGGCGTGTTCGGACGACGCATCTGATCGCACAAGGCGGTGACAAATTCAGTCATCGCCTTTTGTTTTGGGAAATAATACCAGATGGCCTGTAAGCCGGGTTCTGTCCATGCGGCGAACCGCACTGGATGGCTATTCATCTGGGACGTCCGTCGCCGAACGCCTCCTGCAACCAACCCGAATGGTGGTGCGAAAACCCACCTGCCGACAATGCCGAAGCACCCGGCCGACCATTCCTATTAGGTTTTGCTCCCGGTGGGGTTTACCATGCGTCCCGCATTGCTGAAGGACCGGTGCGCTCTTACCGCACCCTTTCACCCTTTCCGACAGGCTTGCGCTGTGTCGGTGGTTTGCTTTCTGTGGCACTTTCCCTAGGGTCGCCCCCGCCAGACGTTATCTGGCACCGTGTCTCCGTGGAGCCCGGACTTTCCTCCCCCGTTGTAAACAACAAGGGCAGCCATCCGGCCATCTGGTGGTGCGGATGTAGGTCACATCGATCTGAACGTCAAGCAAAAGCGATGGGGTGGGGAACGTATAAAGCAGCCTATTTGCCAATCATATCGGCAAGGGCAGTGGCAATTGACATGCATTGCCCGTCAAGCACACCCGAAATGTTTTCCGGACGCCAGTGGCGCTGAAATGCGATGGCGCGTTTGATGCGATCATCGTTCTTTTTCGTCTGGTCCTGACCGCTTGCGGGCCAGCCATAACCGATCCGGTCAAGAAGCTTGTCAAAAGCTTCCTGATCAACCGGATGTGCTGTTTTATGGTCTGGTTCGGGCCATATACCGATGCCGTTTTCGGCAAGCAGTTTCCAAGGAAACAGTTCGCCCGGATCTTCCTTGCGATCCGGGGCCATGTCGGAATGGGCTATGATGCGACCAGCGGGGATATTGTGGCGTGCCAGAATTTCCTGACACAGACTGATCACCGATCTGATCTGAATGTCGGGAAAAGGACGATAGCCAAATTCATGCCCCGGATTGACGATTTCGATGCCAATCGAATGGGAATTCACATCGTCGCATTCCTGCCAGCATCCGCGCCCGGCATGCCAGGCGCGTTTGTCTTCGTCAACAAGGGCGAAGATGCGTCCGTCTTCCTCGATCAGGTAATGACTGGAAACCGAACTTTGCGGATCACACAGGCGTTCAAGCGCATCGTTGCCGGTCTGCATCCCGGTATAGTGCAGAACCAGTATATCGACCGGGCAGCCTTCCGGTCGCGGTCCGAAATTGGGCGACGGACGGGATATGATTTCCCCCGTTTTGTGGTCTCGTGACTGCCCGGATGCCATCTGGATCAATCCATGCCCTGTGTTTTGCGCTGAACGGGTTTGCGCAGCATGATGACGGTCACCCCGCACAGCACGACAATCCCGCCAATGATCTTAAGCATTGAAAAGGCTTCGTCAAATACGACAAACGATCCCAGAACGCTGATCACCGGGGCAAGCAGCGACCATGGCACAACCGCGTTCACATCCTGTGTTTTAAGCAAGTGATACCAGAAGCCATATGCAACGATCGATGACATCACAACCGTGAAGCTCAGATTGGCCCAGGCCACCCAACTGGCGTCAAAGACCGCCTGCACCGATCCCGGTTCGAACGCCAGCGACAGGATCAGCAATTGCGGGGTAGCAAACAGCGCCATCCAGCCATTGAGCTGGAAGGTATCAATATCACCAAGCTTCTTGATCATGACATTGGCAACAGCCCACATGAAGGCGGCAAACACCACAAGCAGCAGCGGAAGCTGAAGATCGGTCATGGTCGGATCCCAGAACATGATCGTCACGCCAACAAAGGCCAATGACATGCCCGAAAGCCTTTTCCAGCCAAGCCGGTCATTAAAGAAATAGGTGGCAAGCATTGATGAAAACGGCACGCCAAGCAGGACAATAATCGCCACCGGCCCGGCATCAATCATCGACAGAGCAAAGAACAGTACCCCGAAATGAAGACTGCCGAATGTAACGGAAATGATCGCCAGACGGCCCATGCGCCCGCGTGGCACCCGGGTGAACGGGATCAGCAGGATCGCGACCGCGGCAAAGCGTATGGCCGTAAGCATAAAGGGCGGAATTTCCGCAACGGCACCTTTGACGGTCAGCATGTTGATGCCCCAGATGACGGCAACGGACAGGGCCATAAGCATTGCTTTAAGCGGCATGGAGCAGGCTTTCAATAAGGGGCGGCACGCGCATGTGCCCAATAACGATACATTCCTTTGTCATCTGTTTGCAGCCAAACGACAAATGAGTTCTTTTCAATCGAGAATATCTGATCGTGCCAGAAACACGCGCAAGACAAGTGTGACCCGGTGTTTACATCACGTAAAGCAGCAGGGCGCAAAAGATGCCAGATGGAATTTTCGGGTGTCGGTTGGGCTCTTATCCCAGACCGAGTTCCTCGCGCAGCATTTCAAGTTCCAGCCAGCGTTCTTCGGATGCTTCAAGCTCGCTTCTTGCGGCATCAAGGCGGTCGACCTTTTTCTGAAATCCGGTCGGGTCCTTGGTGAACAGGGTGCTGTCCGAAAGCGCGTCCTCAAGCGTTTTGATTTCCGCTTCCAGCTTTGCCATCGCCCCGGGCAGGTTGTCATATTCGCGCTGATCCTTGTAGCTCAGCTTCGAAGATGATTTCGGTTTTGCCGGTGTTGATGATGATGTGCCTGTTGATTTCTTGGCCTGCTTGGCGGCGGATTTGTCTTCTTTGGCCGGTTCTGCGCGCGAAAGTTTGCGCTGGGTGATGTAATCGGAATAGCCGCCTGCATATTCAACAGCCGTTCCGTCGCCTTCCATAACGATGGAAGACGTCACAACACGGTCAAGGAAGTCACGATCGTGGCTGACCAGAAGAAGCGTGCCTTCATAGTCATCCAGCATTTCCTGAAGCAGATCGAGCGTATCCATATCCAGATCGTTGGTCGGCTCGTCCATGATCAGAAGGTTGGTCGGCTTTGCCAGCAATTTCGCCAAAAGCAGACGGTTGCGTTCCCCACCCGAAAGGGCGCCAACGGGGCTTCTGGCCTGTTTTTCATCAAACAGGAAATCGCGCAGATAGCTGACCACATGGCGCGGATTGCCGCGCACCATCACCTGGTCACCGCCAACATCACACAGCGTATCCCAAAGCGTCTTGTCGTCATCAAGCGCGATACGCTTCTGATCGAAATAGCTGGGATTAAGGTTGGTACCGATCTTGATCGTGCCACTGTCAGGTTCAAGCTGCCCGGTCAGCATTTTAAGCAGGGTGGTTTTACCCGCCCCGTTCGGGCCGATGATGCCAACCTTGTCGCCGCGCAGGATACGGGTCGAGAAATCGGCAATGATCTGGCGGTCGCCAAATGACTTGGCGATGTCGGTGGCTTCGATCACGACCTTGCCCGACGTTTCGCCGGCCTCGGCGGCAAGCGATACATTGCCGATGCGGTCAACCTGTTTGGAACGCTGTTCGCGCATGTCGTAAAGACGGCGCAGACGGCCCTGGTTGCGTTTGCGGCGGGCCGAAATGCCCTGCACGGACCAGACGGTTTCCTGTGCGATCAGCTTATCAAGCTTTGCGCGTTCTTCGGCTTCCTTGCGATAGATTTCCTCGGACCATTCTTCGAACTTGGCAAAGTTGATCGCCCCCTGATGCATGACACCGCGATCAAGCCAAAGGACACCGTTCGACACCGCATTCAGGAATGCACGGTCATGCGAAATCACCACGACGGCGCCGCGGAAATTCTTGATCTCGCCTTCAAGCCATTCAATGGTCGGAAGGTCGAGATGGTTGGTCGGCTCATCAAGCAACAGAACCTGCGGATCGGCAATCAGGGCACGCGCAATTGCCGCACGGCGGCCTTCGCCACCCGACAGGCTTTTGGGATCGGCCTTGGGATCAATATCTACCGACGCCAGCAACATGTCGGAACGATAGGCATATTCCTGTTCATGTTCGTCCAGTGCCGAAAGAACGAAATCTTCGACCGTGTCATAGCCGTCAAATTTCGGTTCCTGATTAAGATAGGCAACCTTGCAGCCCGGCTGGACAAAACGTTCGCCGCCATCGGATTCGATTTCGCCGGCGATGATTTTCAGAAGGGTGGATTTCCCGCCGCCGTTACGCCCGACCAGACATAGCCGGTCACGTTCGCCAATGGCAAATGACACATCGGAAAACAGATCATTGCCGCCAAAGGTCAGGCGAATGTCATTAATATTGATCAGCGGTGGCGCCATGGAAAAACCGATAAGCTTGAGTTCAGAAAACAGGTCACTGTGACAGGTCCCCTGCAAACAGCAATTTGGGTGCCGTTGCAAGGGAAATCATCTGTCAGCCGTTACGTTCCGCTGTTTTGCAATTAGCGGATACCACGTTCCTTGCGGATTTGATCCCACGCGGCATTGATGCGGGCCATCTTGTCATTCGCCTGTTCGATAAATTCAGGCGGCATGCCCTTGGCCATCAAGGTGTCGGGATGGTTTTCGCGCGACAATTTGCGATGTGCTGCTTTCAGTTCATCGTCACTGGCATCGCGGGTCACGCCAAGCTGTTCATAAGGATCGGCACCGTTCGATGCGGTATAGGCGTGATGGACGCGGTCAAAGTCAACATCGGCAAACCCGAAGATATGGGCGACTTTTTTCAAATATGCCTGTTCTGCCGGATGCAATTCGCCATCGGCCATCGCGATCTGGTAAAGCGCTTCGAGAATGCCTTCCAGAAGGGCGTGTTCGCCGCGGAACATGGTGGCGATTTGCCGCGCATAGATTTCAAACCCGTCCGAGGATGCGCGCGCCATATCAAAGATACGCCCGACATTCTTTTCCTCGCCCGGCGGGATATGAAAGACGCGTTTGAATGCGTTGATTTCATCACGGCTGACATGGCCGTCAACCTTGGCCATCTTGGCGGCCAGCACGATTACACCCGTGGCAAAGGCAACCTGTCTCGGGTCATGCCCGCCAAGCTGCGGTCCGCCATTTGCCGCACTTTTGATCTTGTCAACGACATGGCCGGCTGTTGCGCCAAGAATTGCGCCAAGTGGTCCGCCCAAGGCAAAACCTGCGGCTCCGCCAATAATTTTGCCCCAGATACTCATTCTGTACTCATGCTTTGCTCATGGGTGAATTGCGTCCTGATTTCTGTGTCGATTGCGGCACGGTGGTATTCGTCCGGCAAGATTACCATCTTTCCAGAACAACCAACATAGTTCGCAGAGCGCGGAAATAAATGGCGAATTGGCTTTATTTCCGACTGAACACACCCGGTTTCACCCATCGGTCTATACTTAAGTGTTTATTGATCTACTTTGGGTGGGGTGTTTCTATGACAGCCGTGTAACAAGAACAATAACGCACATGGACTGGATTTTAGGGGGGTGAAACATGTCTTTCTTGTCGCGTATGAAGCTTGTCTATCAGATTTCACTGATAAGTATTGTCGCACTGGTCATTTTTGCTGTTGTCGGAACGACCCAGTTTGTCGCAGATCAGCAACGGCAGTCCGCACAGGAAATTGCCAAGGCCGCGACCGCCGATCAGCTTGTGGTGGACGGAATTTCGCGGGAATTCCTTAATGCCCGACGCCATGAAAAGGATTTTGTTCTTCGTAAAAGCGAAGAATATATTACCTCTCATAGCGAGGCGGCGGCTTCGGTGCGTAGCGGGCTTGAAGAACTTGCCGGGCGCAAGGAAATCGGCGAACTGATCGGTCAGGTAGATCAGGCAAGAGCCGCCTTTGAAGACTATGTCAGCGAATTTGCCAATGTGGTCGAACTGCAACGCAAGGTCGGGCTGGATGCCAGTTCCGGCCTGCTTGGTGAAATGCGCGAAGCTGCCTCCGAAGTGGAAACCGCGCTTGGCAAGATTGCCCAGCTTGAAGCAATGCTGGGACTTTCCAACACCAAGGATATTTCAATTGCGGTTCTTAAGATGCGTCGCGATGAAAAGGATTTCCTGGCCACCCTTGATCCTGTCTATGTCAGCAATGTGG
This sequence comes from Thalassospira sp. CH_XMU1420-2, assembly GCF_037029325.1. Taxonomy (NCBI): domain Bacteria; kingdom Pseudomonadati; phylum Pseudomonadota; class Alphaproteobacteria; order Rhodospirillales; family Thalassospiraceae; genus Thalassospira; species Thalassospira sp. CH_XMU1420-2. The sequence continues at coordinate 202,131 of NZ_JAYMEG010000006.1, read as the reverse complement.
ATGCCACAGCCAAGGAATTTGACGCGGCCCTGCAAAAGGCAGGCAGCATTCAGGACGAAAAGAAGGCCGAACTGGCCAAGCTGATGACATCCTATATCGCGGACTTCAAGGCGCTGGCCGATGCCGTTCTTGCCCGCGAGGAATCGCTTGCGCAACTTAGTGTCTATTACAGTGCGGTCGAGCCGGTTCTGGTGGAACTCAGCAATTCCATCGGCGAGGTCGCCGAACGAATGCAGATGCAGGCCGAAGAAATTGCCCATACCGGGGTTCAGGTTACCTTCGCAATCTTTATCGCCGGTGCGCTGGTGCTGATTTTGTTATCGATCATTCTGGCGCGTGCGATCGTGCGCGCGATTACCGGCCTGACAGGCAAGATGGCCCGTCTGGCCAAGAATGACTTTGACGTCAAACTTGAAGAAGCAGATCGCAAAGACGAGATCGGCGAAATGGGACGGTCGGTTGTGGTGTTTCGTGAAAACGGACTGGAACGCCAGAAACTCGAAGCCCAGCAACGCGAACTGGATGAAAAGCAGCGCAAACGCATCGAAAGCCAGGAAAAGCACATTCGCGAATTTGACAATGATGTTGTCGCCATGATGAGCGAGGTGGGAACCGCCGTGCAGCAGCTCCATGCGGTATCGGAAACCCTGCGCAGCAGTGCGGCCACGGCCAATGAGCAATCAACAACCGTTTCGGCCGGAACGGAAGAAGCATCGTCAAATGTCCAGCTGGTTGCGACCGCGGCAACCGAACTTTCGGCATCGATCCATGAAATTGCCGGGCAGGTCAGTGATACATCGCAAATGGCCATATCGGCCAGCCAGCGCGCGCAGACAACCAACGAGGATATCCAAGGTCTTAATGCCGCCGCCGTGCGCATTGGCGAGGTGATCGGTCTGATCAACGATATTGCGGGACAGACCAATTTGCTTGCGCTGAACGCAACGATCGAAGCCGCCCGGGCGGGCGAAGCGGGCAAGGGATTTGCCGTGGTCGCGAGCGAGGTCAAAAACCTTGCCAATCAGACGGCAAAGGCCACCGAAGACATCACATTGCAGATCAATGAAATCCAGCAGGCAACGCTTTCGGCCGTTGAGGCAATTGACGAAATCGTGCGCATGATCACCGATATCAGCGAACGTGCATCGGCTGTTGCTGCTGCTGTTGAACAGCAAACCGTTGCCACCAGCGAGATTTCGCAGAATGTCGAACAGGCTGCATCGGCGACCAGTGAAATTTCATCGGCAATGCAAGGCGTGTCATCGGCGGTTGCCGGCACCACAGAAGCCGCAACTGACGTGCGCGGTTCGGCCGACAACCTTGGTCGTCAAAGTGACAGTTTGAGTGAACGGATTGATCAGTTTCTTGCGCGGATGCGGGCTGTCAGCTGATCGGTTATCGGGCTGGCTGACGTCACAATTCTATCCGAAAGGAGGGGGAAGATTCGTCTTCCCCCTTGTTTTGTTTGTGGGCGGTGCAAATGTATTTCGGTATCGCGCATGCGAGCACGGATGCGAATTTCGTTTCGCGTCAACGCGCTGACATCGGTGTCGAAAACGGGTACTTGTCACAAAACTGTAACAATTGCCTTCTGATAAACCAGCCACCGCATCCCAACCTAAAAGGTTTGGGGCGACCGGATGTTTGTGCAGTGCCGTTGTAGGTTGGCTTGTGCCTGTCATGTCGCGTCTCACACTTTTGGACAGGTCCGGTAAGGCTTGGGGGTTTAGATGAATTTCCTTTCACGCATGAAGCTTCTTTATCAGATTTCGCTGATCGGGGCGGTGGCGCTTGTGATCTTTGTGGTTGTTGCAGCGGTACAGTTCGTTGCCGACCAACAGCGCCAGTCAGCGCAAATGGCAGCACAGGAAGCATTTGACGATCGTTTGATTGCCGATGAAATATCGCGCGATTTCTTGCATGCCCGTCGGCGTGAAAAGGACTTTCTTCTAAGGCTCGATGAAAAATACGTCACCCAGCATGCCGAAGTCGTCGAACGTGTAAGTTCGGGGCTGGCAACGCTTGAAGCAGATCCGGAACTGGCGGAATCTGCTGCTGAAATCGCGCAGATCAAGGAAGCCTTTGCAAACTATGCTGCGGAATTCGCGACCATCGTTGCTCTGCAACGTGAAATCGGTCTGGACGAAGAAGGCGGCCTTTTGGGCCGTTTGCGTGGTTCGGTCCACAATGTCGAAGAAGCGCTTGCGAAATACAAGGCAGACAATCTGACCGTCATCATGTTGATGATGCGTCGCCATGAAAAAGACTTCCTGGCCCGTATCGATGAAAAATATGTCGATCGTATTGATCAGCGTTTGGCCGAATTCGGACCGGCACTGGCGGCATCCGACATTCCGGCTGCGGAAAAGGCCAATATCACAAAGTTGATGAATTCCTATGTTGCGGACTTCAAGGCGCTGGCAGGAAAGATCCTGCAACGAAATGCCGAACTGGGATTGTTGTCGGATTATTACGCACAGGCCGAACCGGTGCTTGAAGCGCTTAGCGCATCCATTGCGGAAACCGCCGCACTGGAAAAACAAAAAGCTGAACAGATCGCCAAAACCAGCCTGACCATCACGGTTGCGATGTATGTGATCGGGGTGATTGCGCTTCTGGGGCTTTCTGTTTTGTTGTCGCGCGCGATTGTCCGTGCGATCGGCGGATTGACCAACAAGATGACCCGTCTGGCTGAAAATGACTTTGACGTTGATATCAACGAGGTCAATCGTGCCGATGAAATTGGTGAAATGGGTCGTGCGGTTCTGATTTTCCGTGAAAACGGGATTGAGCGTGTCAAACTTGAAGCGGCCCAAAAAGCCGATGACGAGCGCCGCCGCAAACGCATGGAAACCCAGGAACAGTATATTCAGGAATTCGATCAGGCAGTTGTCGCCGTGATGGCCGACGTTGCTGTTGCTGTCAAACAGCTTCATCAGGTGTCAAACGTTCTGCGCAGCAGTGCAGACACAGCCGCCGACCAGTCGATGGCCGTTTCATCCGGCGCAGAAGAGGCGTCATCAAATGTGCAGCTTGTGGCAACGGCTGCGACCGAACTTGCCGCATCCATTAACGAGATTTCCGGTCAGGTGACCGAAACATCGTCCATGGCCCAATCGGCGACCGAACGGGCTCGGTCAACCAATGACAATATCCAGGGGCTGAATGATTCCGCTATCAAGATTGGCGAAGTCATCGGGTTGATCAGTGATATTGCCGGTCAGACCAATCTGTTGGCCCTTAACGCCACGATTGAGGCTGCCCGTGCCGGTGACGCCGGCAAAGGCTTTGCCGTGGTCGCAAGCGAGGTCAAAAACCTCGCCAACCAGACCGCCAAGGCGACCGAGGATATCACCATCCAGATCAATGATATCCAGCAGGCAACCGGCATTGCTGTCAGTGCGATTGATGAAATCGTGACCATGATTGCCGAAATCAGTGAACGGGCTGCCGCCGTCGCCGCTGCGGTGGAACAGCAAACCGTCGCCACCAGCGAGATTTCGCAAAATGTCGAACAGGCAGCCGCCGGGACCGAGGAAATTTCATCGGCGATGCAAGGTGTGTCTGCTGCTGTTGGTGAAACCAACAGTGCCGCAACCGAAGTCCATCATTCAGCGGACAATCTTGGCCGTCAAAGCGGGGACCTTCGGGCCCAGATTGACGGTTTCCTGGAACGGATGCGCTCACTTTAATGACGAAATGTCGATAACAAACAGCAGCCGGGTCTTTACCCGGCTGCTTTTATTGCGATAAAATCCCGACAAACTTGTGGCGTTTTACAGAAATAGACCGCAATAACAGTATAGATACGAAAGCAGGAAATGTCGGATGGCTGATAAACCACGTATTGTTTCATCGTCGCATCTTGTATCGGAACGCGCCGCAGAACTCTCGGAGCTTGAATTCGCGCTGATCCTTTCAGGCAACGCATTCAACCGCTGGATGGTTCGATGCATGCGCGCGGCCGGGATGCCGGATGTATCGGTTCTCGACATTCTTGTTCTGCACAATGTCAATTCGCGCGAACGCGAAAAAAGCCTTTCGGAAGTGTGCTTTGTGCTGAATGTCGAAGACAGCCATCTTGTGAATTACTCGCTTAAAAAGCTTCGCAAGCTTGGCCTTGTCGAAGGTGTGAAGCGCGGCAAGGAAGTCCATTACGGTACGACTGCCGACGGGCGCGCCATGTGTGAAAAATACCGCGAAGTCCGCGAAGCCTGTCTTGTCGAAACGTTCCAGCGCCTTGGTGTGAATAGTCAGGAAGTCGGCGATGTTGCCAAGACGCTCCGCGCTATTTCCGGTGTCTATGATCAGGCATCGCGCGCGGCAAGTGCGATGTAATCCGGAAACGCAGATCGGGGCGTGCATGCGCGAATGCATGTTGCTCCAGTGCTTCCGGCCAATGTGTTTCTGACTAATGTGTTTCTGACTAATGTGTTTCTGACTAATGTGTTTCTGACTAATGTGTTTCTGATCAGTGTGTGTCTGATCAACATGCTTTTGATCAATGGAATCCAGCAGGCGGTGGTCCCCACGGGGACGCCGCCTGTCTTTGTTTGATCTGTCCGGATCCGTTTTTCACGTGGCCTAAAATATGGTGTTGTTCGGCGGAGGTGCATGTTTTCCAATGGTTTGACCGCAGATGTGGGGTCGGGCAAAGGCCGGGCTTTGCAGATTTTGCATGGTAGTTATGAAATTACATTGACAATTTGTCAGTAAAATGTGATCAAGATGTCGGGTGATTAATTTGGAGTCTCTGCTATCCTGACTCCACGCCTCAACACACAGGGAGACTTATCAATGCTGAAAAAAGCACTTTCGACGGTTGCTGTTGCTGCCATCACCATGTCGGCCGGTTTGGCGGCTGCTGCAGAAAAATGGGATATGGCAACGCCGTACCCGGATGCGACCTTCCACACCCAGAATATTATCGAATTTGCCAAGGACGTGAATGACGCGTCGGGTGGTGAACTGACCATCACCGTTCATTCCGGTGGTTCGCTTTTCAAACATGCAGACATCAAGCGTTCGGTTCAGCGCGGTCTGGTTCCGATCGGCGAAACCCTGATTTCGCTGCTGGCCAACGAAAACCCGATCTACACCGTTGATGCGATCCCGTTCCTTGCAACGTCCTATGACGATGCGAAAAAGCTTTGGGAAGTCTCGCGCGCCGGTATCGAAGCCGCACTGGAAAAAGACGGCCTTAAAGTTCTCTATGCTGTTCCGTGGCCGGCACAGGGTCTTTATACCGCAAACCCGGTGAACAAGGTCGAAGACCTCGAAGGTGTTAAATTCCGCGCTTACAACTCGACCACTTCGCAGCTTGCCGATCTGACCGGCATGGTTGCCACCCAGGTTGAAGTTCCGGAAATCCCGACTGCATTTGCAACCGGTATTGTTGAAGCAATGATCACCTCGCCGTCGACCGGTGCCAACTCCAAGGCATGGGACTTCGTTTCGAACTTCTATGACGTTCAGGCATGGCTTCCGAAAAACATGGTCGTCGTGAATGCAAAGTCGTTCGACCGTCTGCCGGCTGAAACCCAGAAAGCCGTTCTTGACGCTGCTGCCAAAGCCGAGACCCGCGGTTGGGAAATGAGCATGGCCGAAGCTGACGAGAAGAAAAAAGTTCTGGCTGACAACGGCATGAACGTTGCTGCGCCGAGCGATGAACTGAAGGCCGGTCTGGCCAAAGCCGGTGAAACCATGGTTTCCGAGTGGCTTGAAAAAACCGGCGATGAAGGTGCTGCCATCATCGACGCCTTCAAGAACTAAGGTTCTTTCGTCTTTCGGGATCGGGCAGACGTCGTCCTCTGTCCGGTCCCGGACAAACCCCACAATTTGATGTTACTGTTCTTAGGGAACAATCAATCAGCATCGCGACATCGCGGGCGGAAAGGGGACTGCTGTGCGCAGATCACTAAATTACTTATTCAAGTTCAGTGCCGGGCTGGCCGCAGTTTTTATGGTCGCGATCGCACTTCTTATTCTGGCGCAATCGCTTGGCCGTCTGGTTGGAATTGCGGTGCATGACGCGAACGAGCTGGCCGGTTTCTGTTTGGCGGCGGGAACGTTCCTGGCACTTGGTCCGGCACTGCGCGCCGGGACCCATATCCGGGTCATGATCATATTGTCCCATCTTCAGGGCGGGCTGCGCCGCGTGATCGAAAGCATCACGCTTCTGGCGGCAACTTTCCTTGGCGGATATTTCGCCTGGTGGATGGCGGTTCTTGCCGAAGAAAGCTTTTCCTATGGCGATACGTCGCCCGGTGTTCTTGCCTTTCCGCTTTGGATCCCACAGGCCGCAATGGCCTTTGGCCTGATCGTCTTTACCATCGGCATGATCGAAGCACTGGTTGATACCGTTGCCGGTCGTCAGGCTGCCTTCGCTGCTGGCGAAGCAAACGAATTGAACGAATAGGGGACGGTCGTGGAAGTACTTGAAATTGGCCTGATCCTGATGGGGTTGTTGTTCCTGTTCCTTGGGGCAGGATTGTGGGTTGCCCTGTCACTGTTTGCCATCGGCGTTTTCGCACTTGATTTCTTTACCAGTGCCCAGACCGGCCCGATCATCGCAACGACTGCCTGGTCAAGCCTGGCGACATGGTCGCTGGCCCCGCTGCCGCTGTTTATCTGGATGGGGGAAATCCTGTTCCGGTCGCGCCTGTCAGAAGACATGTTTACCGGTCTTGCACCTTGGCTCAATAAACTCCCGGGTCGTTTGTTGCATGTGAATGTTCTGGGCTGTGGCATCTTTGCTGCGGTGTCGGGATCGTCTGCGGCGACCGCTGCGACCATCGGGCGCATGTCGATCCCCGAATTGCGCAAGCAGGGCTATGCCGACAAGCTGATCCTTGGCACGCTGGCCGGGTCGGGGACGCTTGGGCTTTTGATCCCGCCATCGATCATTCTGATTGTCTATGGCGTGTCTGCCGAACTGTCGATTGCGCGTCTGTTCATTGCCGGTGTTTTGCCCGGTGTCATGCTGATCATTTTGTTCATGAGCTTCGTTGGCATCTGGGCCACGATGAACAAGGACAAAATGCCCCCGGCAGAACCAAGCATTCCGTTTGGCGAAAAAGTCCGCGCTTCAGGTCGCCTGATCCCGGTGATTGCCCTGATCTCGGCTGTGATCGGGTCGATCTATGGCGGTGTTGCCACCCCGACCGAAGCCGCGGCATTCGGTGTTGTCGGTGCGCTGATCCTGTCGCGACTAAGCGGTTCCTTGACCAAGGAAAGCCTGATTGACGGGATCATGGGGGCGACCCGCACATCCTGCATGATCTGCTTTATCCTGGCAGGTGCGGCTGTTCTGACCGTTGCCATGGGCTTTACCGGGATCCCGCGTGAACTTGCGGCCTGGATTGCGCAGATGGATCTGTCGCCCTATGCGCTTTTGGCGGCACTCACCGTGTTCTTCATTGTTCTTGGTTGCTTCCTTGACGGGATTTCGGTGGTGGTTCTGACCACCTCGGTCATCCTGCCGATGGTTCAGGCTGCCGGGATCGATTTGTTGTGGTTTGGTATCTATGTGGTGCTGGTGGTCGAAATGTCGCAGATCACCCCGCCCGTGGGTTTCAACCTGTTCGTTTTGCAAGGCCTGACAGGCAAGAACCTGTTTGCCATTGCACTGGCTGCTTTGCCGTTCTTCTTCCTGCTGTTGCTTGCTGTTTTGCTGATTACCGTATTCCCGGAAATCGCAACATGGCTGCCCCAGCAAATGAATGGCTGACCGGCCTTTTGAAGATCTGATCGTTCGCACAGAATTTTATGACTACAGATGCCCAAGGAGTAAGCATCATGGCTTCTCACGACCAAAATTCCCCCGCTTCGCAGACATCGGGACAGCCGAAATGGCAGTTCTGGATCGATCGCGGCGGTACCTTTACCGACATCGTGGCGCGTAAGCCGGACGGATCGCTTGTCACTCACAAGCTGCTTTCGGAAAACCCGGAACGTTATCGCGATGCCGCCATTCAGGGCATTCGTGAACTGCTTGAAGTCCCCGCTGGCGAGAAAATCCCGGCCGAGAAAATCGAAGCCGTCAAAATGGGCACTACGGTTGCGACCAACGCCCTTCTTGAACGTAAAGGCGACCGCACGGTTCTGGTCACCACCAAGGGCTTCCGCGATGCGCTGCGTCTTGCCTATCAGAACCGCCCGCGTCTGTTTGATCGCAATATCAAATTGCCCGAAACCCTTTATGAAAGCGTGATCGAGGCCGATGGTCGTTTCGACGCGCAGGGGACGGAACTGACCCCGCTTGATCGCGACAATCTGCGCAAGGACCTTCAGGCGGCGTTTGATTCCGGCATTCGTGCCTGTGCAATCGTCTTCATGCATGGGTATCGTTACACCGCCCATGAAAATGCGGCGGCTGAAATCGCCCGTGAAGTCGGCTTTACCCAGGTTTCGGTCAGTCACGAAGTCAGCCCGCTGATGAAGCTGGTATCGCGTGGTGACACCACGGTTGTTGATGCCTATCTGTCGCCGATCCTGCGTCGTTATGTCGATCAGGTGGCATCCGAACTGGGCGGCGTGAAACTGATGTTCATGCAGTCCAACGGTGGCCTGACCGATGCCGCCAAATTCCAGGGCAAGGACGCAATCCTGTCCGGTCCGGCGGGCGGTGTTGTCGGCATGGTCCGTACTGCTGAAATGGATGGCTTCAAACAGGTCATCGGTTTCGATATGGGCGGCACGTCGACCGACGTTTCGCATTATGACGGCGAATATGAACGCGATTTCGAAACCCAGGTCGCCGGTGTGCGCATGCGTGCGCCGATGATGAAAATCCACACGGTTGCGGCCGGTGGCGGTTCGATCCTGCATTTCGATGGCGCACGTTTCCGTGTTGGCCCTGACAGTGCCGGTGCAAATCCGGGCCCGGCGGCCTATCGCCGTGGCGGTCCGCTTGCGGTGACCGATATCAATGTCATGCTGGGCAAGGTTCAGCCGGACTTCTTCCCCAATGTCTTTGGCCCCGAAGGCAACGAGCCGCTTGATGCCGATGCGGTACGCAGCGGTTTCGAAGCCATGGCCGCCAAGATCAAGGAAAGCACCGGTCAGGTCAGAACACCCGAAGAAGTCGCCGAAGGCTTCCTGCGTATTGCCGTTGAAAACATGGCAAACGCGATCAAACAGATTTCGGTTCAGCGCGGCTATGACGTAACGGATTATATCCTGCAATGCTTTGGCGGTGCCGGTGGGCAGCATGCCTGCCAGGTGGCCGATACCCTTGGCATGACCAAGGTATTTGTCCATCCGTTCGCCGGTGTCCTGTCGGCTTATGGTATGGGTCTTGCCGATATTCGTGCGATGCGCGAACAGGCGGTCGAGGCGAAGCTTGCCTCTGATGCGCTTTCCGGTCTGGATGAACAGCTTGATGCGTTGGCCGTTGATGCCCGTGCCGAACTGCATGAACAGGGTATTGGCGATGCCAAGATCACCATGCTTAAAAAGCTGCATCTGCGCTATGACGGCACCGACACCCCGCTGATCGTTGATTTCGGTGATGTCGATAGCATCAAGGCCCAGTTCGAAGAACAGCACAAGCAGCGCTATGGCTTTGTCATGGACGAGAAGCCGCTGGTCGTCGAAGCTGTCGCGGTTGAGGCCATCGGTGAAACCCAAAGCCTTCCGGATGCCGAAGCCGAAGCAACCAACGACAATGTGGCGATCACAGCCCTTGCGACCCGTCCGGTGGTGTTTGATGGCAAAACAGAAGATACCCCGTTCTACAAACGTGAAGACCTGAAACCGGGTGCGACCGTGCGCGGCCCGGCTGTGATTGTGGAGCCGGTTGGTACCACCGTGATTGATCCGGGCTGGGAAGCCAAGGTCAATGGCCGTGACCATCTGGTTCTGACCCGTGTGGTTGCCATGAAACGGTCTGAAGCCATCGGCACCCAGGCCGATCCGGTGATGCTGGAAGTCTTCAATAACCTGTTCATGAATATTGCCGAACAGATGGGCGTTACCCTTGCCAACACCTCGTACTCGGTGAATATCAAGGAACGTCTGGACTTCTCGTGCGCCCTGTTTGATCAGGAAGGCCAACTGATCGCCAACGCACCGCATATGCCGGTCCATCTTGGATCGATGGGTGAGTCGGTTCAGGCTGTTATGCGTAACAATGTCGGCACCATGAAGCCGGGCGATGTCTATATGCTGAACGACCCGTATAACGGCGGGACGCATTTGCCGGACATCACCCTGATCACACCGGTCTTTGGCGATGATGGCAAAGACATCCTGTTCTATGTCGCATCGCGTGGTCACCATGCCGATGTTGGCGGGATTACGCCGGGGTCGATGGCGCCGAATTCACGCATTCTCGAAGAAGAAGGCGTTCTGATCGACAACTTCAAACTGGTTGATCAGGGCAAATTTGACGAAGCCGGCCTGACCGCCCTTCTCGAAGGGGCAAAATACCCGGCCCGTAACCCGTATCAGAACATCGCCGATCTGCGCGCACAGATCGCGGCTAACGAAAAAGGCGTGCAAGAACTGCGCAAGATGGTCGATCACTTTGGCCTTGATGTTGTTCATGCCTATATGGGCCATGTTCAGGACAATGCCGAAGAAAGCGTTCGTCGCGTGATTGATGTTCTCAAGGATGGCGAGTTCTCCTATGAAATGGACAATGGTGCGGTCGTTAAGGCCAAGGTCACCATCCATAAGGAAACCCGTTCGGCGACGGTTGATTTCACCGGCACGTCCGATCAGCTTGATAACAACTTCAACGCCCCGTCGGCTGTGACCCGTGCAGCGGTTCTTTATGTCTTCAGAACCCTTGTTGATGATGACATTCCGCTCAATGCCGGGTGCCTGAAGCCGGTCAATCTGATCGTGCCCGAAGGATCGATGCTCAATCCGCGTTATCCGGCCGCCGTTGTTGCCGGTAACGTTGAAACGTCCCAGCATGTCACCGATACCCTTTATGCCGCCCTTGGCGTCATGTCGGGTGCACAAGGGACCATGAACAACTTCACCTGGGGCAATGATACGCATCAGTATTATGAAACCATCTGTGGCGGTTCGGGTGCCGGTCCTGATTTTGACGGCACCAGCGGTGTTCACACCCATATGACCAATTCGCGCCTGACCGATCCGGAAGTCCTTGAATGGCGCTTCCCGGTCATGCTCGAAAGCTTTGAAATCCGCAAAGGGTCGGGTGGTAACGGCAAGTTCAAGGGCGGCGATGGCACGACCCGTCGTGTCCGCTTCCTCGAAGACATGACCGCATCGATCCTGTCCAACCACCGTCGCGTGCCCAACCAGGCCGTTGCCGGTGGCGAACCGGGCAAACTTGGTCGCAACGCCATCGAACGTGTCGACGGTACCGTGATCGAGCTGAAAGGCACCGACGGGGCAGAAATGCATCCGGGTGATGTCTTCATCATCGAAACCCCGGGCGGTGGTGGTTACGGCAAGGCCTAAGGGTTCTTGCCAACCCCATCTTCCGGTTTGACCAGAAACACCGGTTTTCCCCCAAACCTTCGGTGTTTCTGGTCCGGGGTTTTAACCCCGGCCTCCCTGTTGAACTTCCTGCCGCCCCTGAGTTTCCTCACGGGCGGCTTTTTCTTGATGTTGGCAATATCGTCCCTACATGCATGAGGGGACACTTCATTAAAAATCAACGACATTGCCATAGGCTTCACTCAAGGATCGGGTTGCCATAGCTTGCCCGCACAGGCTGCAATCGCGATCCATCAGGTCGACCTGAACAGACAGGATGAGAGCACCGTGAAATTCTTTATTTTGAACCAGCGCTATTTCGTCATTACAAGCGTTGCGCTTCTGACCGTCATTTCCGTGATTTGTGCCGGCGTGATCGATAGCTGGTTCTGGGTGCCGGCGGTGGTGTTCGGTCTGTTGCTTCTGGTCGGCATTCATGATCTTCATCAGACCAAGCATTCCATCCTGCGCAACTATCCGATCAGTGCGCATATCCGCTTCATCCTTGAAAGCTTCCGTCCTGAAATCCGCCAGTATCTTCTGGAAAGCGATCAGGACGAAATCCCGTTCAGCCGTCAGGCCCGCGGCCTTGTCTATCAGCGCGCCAAGGGTGTCGAAGACAAACGCCCGTTTGGTACGATCGAGGATGTCTATAAATCGGGTTATTCCTGGATCACGCATTCGGTGGCGCCAAAACACATCACCGATACCAATTTCCGGGTTCGGGTTGGCGGGCCACATTGCAAGCAACCCTATGATTGCAGCTTGTATAATATCTCGGCCATGAGCTTTGGCGCGCTTTCGGGCAATGCGATCCTGGCGCTGAACAAGGGGGCGAAAAAGGGCGGCTTTGCCCATGATACCGGCGAAGGCAGCATTTCGCGCTATCACCGCGAAGGTGGTGGCGATCTGATTTATCAGGTGGCGTCGGGCTATTTCGGGGCACGCAATGAAGACGGCACATTTTCCGAGGAAAAATTCGCCGAAACCGCCGCCGACCCGCAAGTCAAAATGATCGAGTTGAAACTCAGCCAAGGCGCAAAACCCGGTCATGGCGGCATGTTGCCCGCCGCCAAAATCACCAGGGAAATTGCCGATGCCCGTGGCATTCCGATGGGACAGGATTGTGTATCGCCTTCGGCCCACAGTGCCTTTTCAACACCGATCGGCCTGATGGAATTCATTGGTCGCTTGCGTGATCTTTCCGGCGGCAAGCCGGTCGGGTTCAAGTTGTGTATTGGCCATCGTCGCGAATTCATGTCGATCATCAAGGCAATGCTTGAAACCGGGATCACGCCCGACTTCATCGTGGTCGATGGCAAGGAAGGTGGCACCGGTGCCGCCCCGGTCGAATTTGCCAACCGTGTCGGCATGCCGATGCAGGAAGGCCTTACTTTCGTTCACAATGCACTGCGCGGGGCGGGGCTGCGTGATCAGATCAAGATCGGGGCCGCGGGCAAGATCATCTCGGCCTTTGATATTGCACGAACCCTGGCACTTGGGGCGGACTGGTGCAATGCCGCGCGCGGTTTCATGTTTGCCCTTGGCTGTATTCAGGCCCAAAGCTGTCACACCAACTGCTGCCCGGTCGGCATCGCGACACAGGATAAAATCCGTCAACGCGCTTTGGAACCGGGTGATAAAAGTGAACGCGTGGCACGGTTCCATAAAAATACCATGCATGCGCTGGCCGAAATCACCGGTGCAGCTGGCCTGACCGATCCGCGCAATTTCATGCCCTATCACTTCATGGTCCGCCAGAAGGACAATGAATTCATTGATGGCAACGAAGCCTATCCGTACCTGCCCGAAGGTTTCCTTCTGGCAGATAAGGAGATCGAGGAACTTCATGAATGGCATTCGCGCTGGGGCCGCGCATCGGCCGATACCTTCGCGCCCAAGGAAATCCCGTTTGGTCCCTATAAGCGCGCCAAGGCCATTGCCGGCGAAAAGGCCGCGCAATAGACGATATCAGGAGCCGCTTGCACCATGGCCGTTAAACGTATCGTTGCAAATTTTGCGGTGGATGACATCGCCAAGGCTGTCGCGTTTTACGAGGACATCCTTGGCCTTGATACCATGATGGATCATGGCTGGATCAGGACCTTTGCCGTGGCGGGGCAAACCATGACGGCGCAGGTCAATTTCGCCACCGAAGGCGGATCGGGAACCCCGGTGCCCGACATGTCGATCGAGGTCGATAACCTTGACGAAATCCTTGGCAGAATGGCCGATGCCGGGATTGCCATCGAATATGGCCCGGCGGATGAGCCATGGGGTGTCAGGCGGTTTTACGTCCGCGACCCGTTTGGCAAACTGATCAATATCGTCATGCATAAATAGGAAAAGCCCGGCCAAATCGGCCGGGCTTTGTTGTTAGCGTTGAAACAGTTCGGCACGAACCGCAACCAATCCTTCACGGGTGATGCGATAAGGCGCACCGGCGCGGGACCGGATAAAGCGGCGTTTGCGCAGTTTCTTGAACACCTCGATCGTGCAGGCGGTCAGAAACCAGCCGTCACGGGTAATGCAGTCTGCTTCGAGGATGCGGTTGTGGTCGTCCTTGATCACCTTGATCAGGCCACCTTGCGCAAGTGCATGCAGCACGCGCTGTTCATTCTTTGAAATATTCACTGTCAGAGTCCGAAAACCAGTTGGGAAAACGGTTTCCGATCGGGGCGGGCACAACAATACCGGCCACGCGCACCCGTTTTATTGGCGGGCAGGCGATCCGATCTGCTGATCAGCGGTCTGGAAAGGTCAGGCTGTCAAACCGCGATCAGCGGCTGTGCCGGGACTCTGACATAAAAGCTCCGAATAAGGTTCGCCGCCAAATTGCCAATCTGGCGGCGTTTCGTCAAGCGGCGCGCTGCATTTCCACGGTCGGGACTTCGCGGTCCGGTACCGGGCCGGTCACGAGGAAGCCGAACTTGCGGTAAAACGCCTTGGCGCGTTCATTATGGGCAACGACCTTAAGGCGGACATTGCTGCGTGCACCCTTTTCCGACAGGGCATCAAGGGCCGCCATCATCAGTGCCTTGCCCGCACCGCTGCCATGTGATGCCGGATCAACCATGATCCAGTCGATTTCCGGGCTGTTATGGATGGCGATGACATAGCCCAGAAGAATGTCGTCTTTGGTCGCGACATAGACAGTGTGGTTATCACTGCCAAGGGCATTTTCAAAAACACTGGTCGACTGTTCGACATAGCGGGCAACCAGATTGGTTGCGGCATCGCCCATGCCTTCGATGAAATAGGTTGAGTCCGTCGCGCGCTTGGTCAGGTCGCGAATGAAAGGAAGATCGTCGGCAGTGCCTTTGCGGATCTGCATTTTGTAAGCTCGTGTGCGTTATTCTATTTTTCGGGTTTGCAACCCGTCACGCAGTCTGAGCCAAAATCCATACCATGTGGTTAATGGATCACGCTTGTTGCAATGATTTTTTAACCGACCTGAAACCGGTGAAAACGCCAAAGTCCCTATTTCTGGCGGTTTTTCTTGTCGCGATACATTTCAAGATCGGCAACTGCCATCATTTCTTCGAAATTTTGGTTAATTGGTTCAAAGAAAACAGACGCGCCCGAACTGATTTCGGGTGTCTCGCGGATCGGTGCTTTGGCGTTGGGGATGTTGAGTTTGATATTCGCAAGCGCGTTGCGCACACGGGTGATGATGGTCGTAAGATCCCCCCGGTTCCGGACATAGCCAAGCACGGCAAATTCGTCACCGCCGACGCGCCCGCAAATATCAACCTCGCGGATGCTGTCGGTGATCGCCTTGCCAACCGCACGAAGGGCGGCATCCCCGGCGGCATGGCCATAATCGTCATTCCAGCGCTTCATATTGTCGAGATCAAAGAAAATGACCCCGATATGATGGTGATAGCGTTTGGCGATGCGGATTTTCTGATGGGCAAGCATTTCAAATCCGGCGCGGTTATTCAGCCCGGTCAGCGGATCTGTCATCGACATTTCGCGCATGACTTCGAACTGTTCATACAGGCGCAAGTCGGCCTCGATCAGATCGCGAAAAACATCAAGCAGTGTCTGAAGGGAATCCTCATAGCTGGTTGGTTGGCGATCAAACACGCACAGGGTGCCAAAAACCTCACCATTCGGCCACAGAAGCGGCGTGCCGAAATAGGAGACATAACCGTCATCAGTCAGTTCGGGATTGTCGGCCCATTCGGATTTTCCGCGGGCATCTGGTTCATAAAAGGGCGTTTTTTCCTGAATGACGCGTCGACAGTAAATGTTGGAATCAAGTGGTTCGGCCTTGCCGGAAATGTCGCGATGCGGGTTTTCCGCATTCTGGCTGGTTACAGCCGCCCGGTATCCTTGGTCCTTGTTATATTCGACAACATAACCGGATGTCGCACCAAGAAGCCGTGTCATCACATCGACAACGCGTTGCCATTTCGCAAGCGAGGCCTGTATGGCCTCATCCTGTGAGATCCATTCAAGTTTGTGGTGGGTCGCCATTCTAACCGCCTTCGTGTCTTTCTGCCTGACCATTGAAACCGATAAGCGGTTCTGTCCCGGGCCTTTGATTTTTATATTTGTCCCGCGCGCGGCGAGAACAAGCTGTCTTTTCCATCATTTACGCCCAAAAGCCCGCCGGGCCGCAGGACCAGAATGGCGGCAAGCAACCCGAATACCGCGACATCGCGATAGGCGCCGCCGAAATATCCGGACCAGTATGCCTCTGTCAGGCCGATGACAAATCCGCCCAACCAGGCCCCGCGCATCTGCCCGATGCCACCAAGAATGGCCGCGACCAGTGCCTTGAACCCGAAAAGTGTACCGGAATGAAAGTTAATCACGCCATAACGCAACGCCATTACAGCACCGGTAATGCCGCATAAAAATCCAGCCAGAACAAATGATTGCTGTTCGATGCGTTGCAACGATATGCCGCACAGACCAGCAGCAATGCGATCCTGGCTGATTGCGCGCCATCGGCGCCCGAACCGGGTATTTGCCATCATCCAGATCAGGACGCCACCAACCGCAACGGCCATGCCGATCGACAGAACGTCAAATCCAAGCATGCGCACAACGAACTGATCGCTGCGCAGGACCGGAAACGAATATTGCCACAGCGGCGGCAGATTGAAATTGCGGGCCGATATGACAAGCCGGACAAACTCCTGAATGAACAAAACACATCCAAGCGATGCCACGATCACGGCCCGGCCACCCGCGGCCTTGCGTCCGAGCGGCCCGAAGACATTGCGCCAAGTAAGATGGCTTAGTCCGGAACCGACAAAGACCGCCATCGCGCTTGCCCCGATCACGATCAGAAAAAGGTTCCAGCCGGCAAGCGATGATAACAGCAAACCGCCAATCACCGTTGACAGGGCTGCCGTCATGACGATTTCGCCAAAGGCCAGATTGATCCGTCCGATCAACCCGTAAATCAGCGTGAAAGACAGCGCGAGCAATCCGTAAATCGCCCCGCGCGACAGGCCATTGATACCAAGTTGCAGCCCATAGGCCAGATCGCGGGAAACTTCGGGGACATCGGGCGTCAGACCGTGCTGATCAGGGTTTTCATACCGATCAAGCGCCTGCCTGCCGACACGATCAAGCCAGAACCGGTTCAGGATCGAAAGATGGGTCGGGGAAACCGGTCCGAACCGGCTGGTTTCGATCCCGATCAGAGTGCCGGGACTGTTGGGTTTGTCCGCATGTGAAAACAGACAGCTCATCTGATGGACCGGCAGGGACGATATGGCCGATGGTGATGGGCCCTGGGCTGGAGCCGTTTGGGCATTGTCCGGTATGATCTGATAGTGCAGGGTGATGCGCGTCTGATCGGTGATTTCGTCAAATCGGGTCAGAAGCCGGATTTTGGGTGCTTCGTCTTCAATGCCGGGCAGGGCAATGCGGCAGATGTTGAATTGCCAGGGATCGTCGGGCTGACAAGCGCCAAGGCCGATCGCCAGAAATGGCATCAGCAGGATGAAACGCCAGCATCTGAAAGCCCGGAACCGATGATACACGCAATTCCCCGGCAGAGTTCGTGATGACATATCCTGCTTGATTTTCAGGTTTTTACAAGAAAACGATGCCATCTCTTGCCGGATTGTTGCCCCTTTTTCTTGCGATCAGGATCAACAGGTTCCAGACTTGCGCCAAACAGATTGATGATTTCATACAAGGAGACGCCCGCATGGCAGACGTGATCGACTATACGATCCATGGCGAAGAAATGCAGTTGGTCGAAATCGAACTGGATCCGGGCGAGGGTGTCCGGGCCGAAGCCGGTGCCATGATGTATATGGGCGATGGCATTGCCATGCAGACCGGGACGGGCGGGGGCCTGTTTTCCGGGTTCAAGCGCATGCTGACCGGTGAAGGTTTCTTTATCACAAGCTTTGTCCATGAAGGATCGGGCAAGGGGCATGTTGCCTTTGCAGCCCCCTATCCGGGCAAGGTGGTGGCACTTGATCTGGCGGAACTTGGTGGTGAAATCATCTGTCAGAAGGATGCGTTCCTGTGTGCTGCGGCCGGGATCGATATTGATATCGCCTTTTCCAAAAAGATCGGTGCGGGCCTGTTTGGTGGTGAAGGTTTCATCCTTCAGCGCCTCAGCGGTGATGGCATGGCCTTCATGCATGCCGGGGGCACGATCATCCGCAAGGATTTGCAAGCAGGTCAGACCTTGCGCGTGGATACCGGCGCGTTGGTCGCAATGACGCCATCCATTGATTATTCGATCAAGTTTGTTGGCGGTTTTACCAATGCGCTGTTTGGCGGCGAGGGGCTGTTTGTCACGACCCTTGAAGGTCCGGGTACGGTCTGGCTGCAAAGTCTGCCATTCTCGCGCCTTGCCGATCGCATTGCCGCGGCCCTGCCGCAGGATCGCAACAAGGGCTAAGACGGGCTTGTCGGCATCATGACGGATATGTCGTGCCCGCATGTTTTGACGGGCGCGACAGATTTATCGGGTTTGAATTTTTGCCAAACCGGTCAAAAGGTATTACCAATTTCGATCATCTCGGCGTAAGGTGTCAGCCCTTATCGCGTAATCCGGATCAGACCCCACATCATTCTGGTCCGGTTTGCGACCGCCACCAGGATTGAAAAGACCAAAGAGCAAAATCATGTCAGATCGCCAATATGAACGCATCGAAACCCCGGAAAGCCTGATCAGCGCCCTGCGCGAGATGCTGGGCGATCGGCTGTCAACTGCGCAGGCTGTGCTTGAACAGCATGGTAAGGATGAAAGCTGGCACGAAGCATCGCCGCCCGATGCGGTGGTTTTTGCAACCTCGACCGAAGAAGTTGCCGAAGTCGTCAAGCTGTGTGTTGCCCACAATGTCCCGATTGTTCCGTTTGGTACGGGTTCATCGCTTGAAGGGCATGTTGCGGCATTGCGTGGCGGGATTTGCATTGATGTATCGCGGATGGACGCGATCCTTGAGGTCAATAACGAGGATCTTGATTGCCGCGTTCAGGCCGGTGTAACCCGCGAACAGCTTAATGATCACTTGCGCGATACCGGTCTGTTTTTCCCGATTGATCCGGGTGCGAATGCATCGATCGGCGGCATGACTGCAACCCGCGCATCGGGCACCAATGCGGTGCGTTATGGTACCATGCGCGACAATGTGCTGAGCCTGACGGTCGTGACCCCGGAAGGCAAGATCATCAAGACTGCCAATCGCGCCCGCAAATCATCGGCCGGTTATGACCTGACCCGTCTGTTTGTCGGGTCCGAGGGCACGCTTGGTGTGATCACGGAAATCGGATTGAAGCTTTATGGCATCCCGGAAGCCATGTCGGCTGCTGTCTGCGCCTTCCCGACGGTCGAGGCCGCGGTTGATACCGTGATCCTGACCATTCAGGCTGGTATTCCGGTTGCCCGGATCGAGTTCCTTGATGAATTGCAGGTCCGCGCGGTTAACAACTATTCCAAGCTTGATCACAAAGAAGCCCCGACCCTGTTCTTTGAATTCCATGGCACCGAAGCCGGTGTGAAGGAACAGGCCGAGTTTGTTCAGTCCGTTGCCGAAGAATACGGTGCCGAGGAATTCCAGTGGGCAACCCGCCAGGAAGATCGAAACAAGCTGTGGGCCGCACGCCACAAGGCTTATTACGCGTCGCTTCAGCTGGAACCGGGCAAGGCCGGCATGCCGACCGATGTGTGTGTGCCGATTTCAAAACTGGCCGAAGCCATCACCGAAACCCGTGCCGATTGCGATGCCAGCCCGCTTACCTGCACCATCATCGGTCATGTCGGCGATGGCAACTTCCACACGTTGATCCTGCTCGATCCGGAAGATCCGGCACAGATGGAAGAAGCCAACCGCCTGCACAAGCGCATGGTGGAACGTGCCCTGAAGCTTGGCGGGACCTGCACGGGGGAACATGGCATCGGTTATGGTAAGCTCGACTTCATGGTTGCCGAACATGGCGAAGATACGATCGCCATGATGCGCGCCATCAAAGCGGCCATTGATCCCAAAGGTCTGATGAATCCGGGCAAGCTGATCCCCGGGCTTTGATATCATCATACAATTTGGAAAAGTGTTGCAAAACGGGGCCCTTGGGCCCCGTTTTTGGTCAGAAGCGGAATGACAGTGAAATCGATCCGAACTGATCAGCACCGCTTTGGGCGGTGAATTCCGGGGTGCGATAGACATGGGTGTAGGTCAGGCGCGCCTGGCCGATGATCATCGCAAAACCGATCTGAAGGTCCCCGACCAGCGGTTCCTTGTCGACCGAGGCACTGTCGGCAAAGGTATTGCCATCAAGGGTGATGTCGCGCACCACATAGCGGCCGGCAAAGCCCGCAAAAAGATATCCGCTGACCGGGAAGCCTTCTGTATCCGGGACAAAGAAGTCCGAACCGGGAAGGCTTGGGCGAATGCGCGGCGGGCCGTAATCGGCAGGCAGGTCAAAGCCCATGCGGAACATCGTCCCGATTTCGGCATTGGTGAACGCGTTGCCAAGGGTCACAGCCCCGTGCGGTGTGGCATCAAACTCGATGCCGGAGACATCGGCTTCAAACCAGCTGCGATATTTCCGTTCATAGGTCAGGCCAATGATCGGTTCATTCTTGATCTGGTTGTCCCAGCCTTCCGGGCGTGGGCTGTCGATCAGTTTATGCACGAAATCCTGCGTTTTGTCGGCAAGAGACGCCGGGCCGACAACGCCCAGTGTCAGTTCAAGTGTGTCGATGCGCGAATAGTTGCTTTCGCCGTCATCGGATTTCAGTCCGGTATCAGACAGAAGCCCCGCCGTCCCATACAGCATCCCGGCCCAGGGGCGATCATCGGGCTGGTGTTCGGCGATGGTTATGTCATCGGGGGTATACATCGTCTGGCCCAGCGAATAGCTGGTGCGAATGCGGCCTTCGGATGCGAAAAACGGCACCTGTTTGGCAACGTTCAAAAAGGCCGCGGGCGCACTGTCTTCTGGCGAAACAAAGGCCAGTCGCACACCGTTGGTGTAATGCTGATCACTGTTGGTCGGTGTGAAAAGGTCGTTTTCAACCGAAAGCGACACACCCCATTTTTCATCCGGCGTACGCGTTGATTGCGGCCCGTCTGCCGTATTGGTCTGGGCATGCAGGGTTCCCATCCCGGCGACTAAGGCAATCAGTGACGCTGAAAGTACGACAAGATGACGAACTGCCGGGGCCTGATACATAATGAATTATCTCATGAACGCAGATGGTTGCAGGGAAACATGTGAAAGTTCGGATATTAATTGGTCCTGACCCTATGACCACAGAATTTGGACAATTTGTGGCGGGTTTGTAAGTGCTGTCCGGATGCGGGGCCCGATTACAGAAAGCCGGGCCAATCTATTGTAACCGTGAAACAATACGATGCCATGATTGTTCCCGCAATGATGTGATCTGTTTATCACAATTTCGGCTTTGGGCACAAAAACGCCGCCAGTGTGGCGGCGTTTGGAGGATGGTCTGGCCTGTTGGGCTGGTTACGGCACCTGTCGACGCAGGCGCGCGACATCGGCGTGACTGGTGTCAATGATCCCGCGATAGGCATGCCAGCTTGAATAGCCAAGCAACGGCATCATGATCGCCAGTCCGAACATGAAGACGACCATGCCACAGGCGGCAAGAATGGCAATCACCGCAGCCCAGCCGATCAGAACTTTCCAGTTTTTGCGAAATGCATTCACACTGATGATGACAGCGGTAATCACATCAACATCGCGATCAACCAGAAGCGGGATCGAGACCACCGAAATGGCAAAAACAATGATCGCCAGCGCACCGCCAAGGATGGAACCGGTAATCAGGAATGTAATCGCATCGCGCGAAAAGAATGTTTCCCAGATCAGGGCATCAAGTGACGGCATGGTTCCGTTGTAAAACAGCGCGAACAGCAACATCGCAATCCGCGTCCATGCCAGGAAGAACAGCATCAGAACAACACCGATCGCCCCGATCTGTCCGGGGTTGCGGCGAAAACCGTTCAGGCTGTGCCAGATGGTAACATTTTCGCCCATCTCAAGGCGGCGGCTGGTTTCGTAAAGGCCCACGGCGACAAGCGGTGCCAAAAGCATGAAGCCCGCAGCCAGCGGCAGTGTCAGATAAGGCTGTCCGGTTCGAAAGATGCTCAGGATCACGAGCCACCCAGCCAGGACGCAAAGCGCACCATAGGTCAGGCCAATCGCCGGTGTCTGTTTGAAGTCCCGCCAGCCGGCCTGAAGCCATTTGCCCGACTGATCGGTTGTGATGGTCCGGATCGTAATACCGTGCAGTCCGTTGTCGACCGTGTTTTCTGGCGTTTGAATTGTTGTATCGGTCATTTTCATCCTCCCTGTCGCGGAAAAGCGCGATGATCTTTCGATTTGAATGAAAGTCAGGATTGAATTTATTGTTTTCTAAAATGTATCATTTTAATCGGCGATTTCCAGTATCCAATTGATTTTAAACTATGTATTTGGCTCGAAATGTGTTTCGAAACTGGAATTTATGGTTTGGTTACGGCCTGTTCGATGCTTGTTTTTATTTGTTAAAAATTGTGCGATTTCTGCGCGATGCTTGACCCGTGTCCGGGGGCTGCTCACATGTTATGGGCCGGGGCGATAAGGCGGTGGAAAAATGCATCCCGCAAGATCGCGCACCATGTCGTGTAATGAATGCAACATTCTCTCGCCATTTTCTGTTGCGACAGATGTCACGAGCCCTATGATTTTGGACTGAAAATCAAACCATTGAGGGTCACGGCCAAAAGGCAGTGTGACCTTGCGAGCGAGCGGAGCCTGACTGTTGAAAAAGATCCTTGCCGTAATCGGTGCGTTAGTAGTGGTGCTTGTAGCCGCATTGCTGATCATTCCGTCCCTGATTGACTGGAATGGCTACAAGGCACAGATCACCCAGGCCGTCCGGGATGCGACGGGCAGGGAGCTTGTTCTGACGGGCGACCTGTCGATGTCGCTGATCCCGTCGCCGTCGCTTTCGGCAAGTCAGGTGACCTTGGGCAATTTGCCCGGCGCACAGGATGCCGACATGGTTTCGATTGAAGAGGCACGGGTTTCGGTTGCCCTGATGCCGCTTCTGACCGGCAATATCCAGGTTACTGAAGTCAGCCTGATTGATCCGGTCATCGCAATCGAGACATTTGATAACGGTACGAACAATCTGGTCTTTGATCCGGCAGCCGCGCCGCGTTCCGGACCGGATGCAGGCACGATAACAGTTCCGCAAACTGAACCCCAGACCCCGGCAGCCAACGAGGAAAATGGCGGCAGTGCCACAACCGCGACTGACGAAACCGCATCCGGCAGTGATTTTGCAAGCACGATCAAGATCGATCGTCTTGAAATCGAAAATGCCACCATCATTTACCGCACCCCGGGTTCGGTCGAACGTATCGAGGGTCTGACGGTTGGTGTGTCGGCCGACAGTCTGAATGGCCCGCTCGAAGGGGAAGGGTACGTTTTCTATCGCGGTATCCCGCTGACATTTGGCTTTAATGTCGGTCAGATCAGTCAGGTTGCGCCATTCCCGATCAGCCTGAAAGTCGGCATCGACAAGGTTGACGGTGGTGTCACCGTTGCCGGACGTGTCGATCTTTCAACCGACAATCCCGGCTTTGATGGTCAGATTGACGGTGATTTCAAGGACCTTCGCGAAGCGGCCCTGCGTATCGCCGGTGATGGTGCAGAAATCCCCGATATTGCGGCAAAGCCGCTTGATCTTGGTGGTCACATCACCGCGAATGCAAAGTCGGTCACGTTAAATGATCTGTCGATCCGCTTTGGCGAGACCCGTGGTTCGGGCGCCATTGCCATTGATCAGGAACCCAGCATGCGTGCCGATGTCGCATTGCGGTTCAACCAGCTTGACCTTGATAGCATTCTGGTTCTGGCAGATATGGGCGACGGGGCCGGGGCTGCATCGGGTTCATCATCGACAGATGCGGCCGGATCGGCAATTACGGGCAATGACGGTGCAACCGATGGCAGCGCACAATCCATCCCGTCGCAAAGCTCGGTTAAAAAGGGTGACAGTGCAAATGCGCCGATCATTCCGGCTGACCTGACCGCCGCGATCGATTTTGAAGTCGAAACCCTTATTTACAATCAGACCCCGGTTCACAATGCGCGGGTCAATGCCGCGATTGCCAACAGCAAGATCACCCTGAACGAGGTTTCAGCCGGCCTTCCGGGCGGGACCGACTTTGCCGTGTTCGGCAGCATTTCCGGTGAAAAGCCCAAGCTGTCTGCGGCGCTGAGCTATGAAATGGCATCGGAAAATATCCGGGCGGTGATCCGTTGGCTGGGTGTTGATGTTGACGGTGTTCGTGCAGACAGGCTGCGCCGGTTCTCACTGACTGGCGGGATCAAGGGAACGCCCGATCAGTTGAACATTTCCGATCTTGATCTTCGGATTGATGACACCGCCATTCGTGGTGCGGTTGTTGCCAATCTTGGCGGGTCGGGGCTGCCGGCACTTGGCATCGGCTTGAAGCTCGACCGGATCAATCTTGATCAGTATGTCGCAACCGCCCAGACCGGCGGCGATGCATCCGCAACGACGTCGGGCAGCGCGGGTAATGGCACCGCAACCGGAACGTCCGCCACCGGCGGGACTGCGAATGGTGTTTCAAACGCGACCGCGGCCAAGGAAGACATGGTCAAGGTCATCAAGGACGCATTGGCGCCACTTGATGGGCTGGCGGCAAATTACCGGCTGGCTGCCGATGAAATCATTTCGTCGGGTGTTGCGGTGCGCGGCATCATGATTGATGGCAGCATCAAGGGGCGCGATATCACCCTTGGCAATTTTGCCGTTTCAGATGCCGCAGGGCTGAGTGCATCGGCAAAGGGTACCTTTAATGGCAGTGCCGACATCCCGGCTTTTGAAAATCTGTCTGTCCGGGTAACCGCAAAGACACTGGAACCGCTTGTCAAGCTTACGGGCATTACGCTTCCGGCGCCGGCAAGCAGCTATAAAAGCATTCAGGCAAATCTTGGCCTGAATGGTCCGATTACCGGTCCGACCCTTAAACTTGATGTGTCCAACCCGCTTATGCAGGTGGCACTTGATGGTGTGGTGTCACAGATGCTGGGTGCCAATCCGGGACTGGATGGCAAACTGGCGGTGCAGGCATCCAGTCTGAACCGCGCGCTTGATCTTGTTGCGCCGACCTATACGCCATCAGGCAATCTTGGCCGACTGGCCGTTTCCAGCACGGTCAAGGGCAATGCGCAAAATGTTACGCTTGATGATCTGAAGCTTGTGCTTGGTGCGTTCGAAACCGCGGGTAAGGTGACCTTTGATGGCAGCCAGGCACAGCCAAAACTGACTGTCGCACTTTCTGGTGGCAAACTGGTCGTCGATCCGTTCCTGCCAGCACAAAAGCGCGCGGGTCTTATGCCCGGTATTGGCAGTGGTCCGCGCAAGGCCGCGTTCAATCTTCCGGCAAGCATGACCGCAACACGGGTTGATGCCCGTGATGGTACGCCTTGGGATGATACTGTCATTGACGTATCGGCATTGCGATCGATTGATGCCGACATCGCCATTGCGCTTGATCAGCTTGATTTCGATACTCACAGCCTTGTGAATCCGGATCTGAAGGCAACCCTGGTTCAGGGACTTCTGACGATCTCGAACTTCAAGGGATTGTTGGGGGATGGTGATCTTGCCATCAACGGGACGTTTGATGCACGTAATACGGATGTGCCGCAGCTTGCCCTTAAGGGGGATCTTGATGGTGCGCGGATCGAAAGGCTGACGCCGATCAAGGTGGCCAATGATACGATTATTGGCGGTGCGAACCTTAAATTCGATGTTACGGCATCGGGCAATACGTCACGCCGTCTGGTTTCGGCCCTGAACGGCACGGCCAATCTGGTTTTGACCGAAGTCCGGTTCAGCAATGCGTCAAAACGGTCGAGTGATCCGAAACTGAATATCGAAGCCCTGCTGCGTCAGGGGCCACAGGCAATGGTCGTCGAAGGGGTTGGTAACAACGATCTGCTGCAATCGCTTGAAGGTGACATCACCATCACCAAGGGCATTGCCAAGACCACCCGTGTCGAAGCGCTTTCGCGTGTCGGGACGGCGGATGCCGATGCGACGCTTGATCTTCCGAAATGGGTGATGGATACGACCGCAGATTTCGATTTTTCCAAGAAGATCGAAGAACTGCCGCCGTTTAGCGTTTATGCCAAAGGCAAGATCGATGATCCGGTCATTACCGGACGCATGGACAAGGTTGCGGTCAAGGTTCTTGATAACATCCTTGATAAGGCACTTGGCGGAAGCAGCTCTGGCAACAGTGATACCGGATCGGGTGGCAATTCACCCGAAGATGCTGCAAAGGGCCTTTTGAAAGGGCTTTTGAATCAGTTTGGTCGCTAGGCGTCCGGCATTGTGATTACACAGAAAACGGCCCTGCATTGCGGGGCCGTTTTTCGTTTGTCCTCAGACGGTTGTTCGTATGTTGTAATATAACGGCAAAAAAACCTTAACAAACGGGCTCGGCTTCGACATGATCCGCGCGTCGATTCCCTTTTGTGGTAACGGTTGATTATGTCGGTTAAAAAAACTGCTCTGGATAAGGACCTCAAGTGGCAAAAGCGCATGGATGCCGGGATGGGCGCAACTGCGTCTATCAGTGCAAAACTTGGTCTTGCCATTGTTTTCCTGCTTGCCTGTAGTGCGTTTGTCGCCTTTCACATGGGCGGACTGCCGCAAAGTGGCTTCCTGATCGCCGCTGCAGTGATCGGCGGTTACATGGCGCTCAATATCGGTGCCAATGATGTTGCCAACAATGTCGGTCCTGCGGTCGGCTCGAAAGCACTGACCATGGTTGGCGCGCTGTTGATTGCCGCCGTTTTCGAAGCCGCAGGTGCGATCATTGCCGGTGGCGACGTTGTCGGGACCATCAAGAACGGCATTATCGATCCAAACCAGATGCCTGATGCACAGACCTTTGTCTGGGCGATGATGGCGGCGCTTTTGGCTGCTGCCCTTTGGCTGAACCTGGCGACCTGGCTCGGGGCGCCGGTATCAACCACGCATTCGATCGTTGGCGGTGTGATGGGGGCTGGCATGGCTGCCGTCGGGCTTGGTGCTGTCAACTGGCCGACCATGGGCACCATTGCTGCCAGCTGGGTGATTTCCCCGGTTCTGGGTGGTCTGATTGCCGCGGGCTTCTTGGCCTTTATCAAATTCCGCATCATCTATACCGAGGACCGCGTTGCGGCCGCACGCAAATGGGTTCCGATCCTTGTGGGCGTGATGGTTTCGGCATTCTCGATGTATCTGATGATGAAGGGTGTGAAGAAAGTCTGGAAGGCCGATACCCCGGTTGTGATTGCCATTGGTATCGCCGCATTCTTCATTACGGTCATTCCGGTTCGCAAGGCCGTGATCCGTGCATCGGCATCGATGACCGGACGGCGCAAGGAAATTGCATCGCTGTTCCGTATTCCGCTTGTTGTGTCGGCAGCTCTTTTGTCCTTTGCCCACGGTTCTAACGACGTTGCCAACGCGATTGGCCCGCTTGCAGCCATCGTATCAGGTGTGGATAGCGGTGAAATCGTGACCAAGGCCCCGATCCCGATCTGGGTTATGGTGATTGGTGCACTTGGTATTTCGGCTGGTCTGATCCTGTTTGGTCCGAAACTGATCAAAACCGTTGGCTCCAAAATCACCAAACTTGATCCGATCCGTGCCTATACGGTTGCGCTTTCCGCGGCATTGACCGTGATTGTGGCCTCGGCACTCGGTCTTCCTGTCAGCTCGACCCATATTGCGGTCGGCGCGGTGTTTGGTGTCGGTTTCCTGCGTGAAAGCCTGTCGCATCGTCGTCGTCAGGTGGCACCGCCGATGCTGGTGGACGCGCCGGAAGGCGAACAGTCCGACGAACATCTCGAAGCATTGCGTCAGATTGATCCGAACGAAGCCGAACGGGCCGAGAAGAAACTGCGCAAGCGTCTTCTGGTGCGCCGTCGCTATGCGGTGACGATTGCAACAGCCTGGGTGGTGACGGTTCCGGCCGGTGCCTTCCTTGGGGCGCTGCTGTTCTTCACCATTCGCGGTATCATGCTGTAATTGCAATAAGAATAAAGTTTCGCGGCACGGCGTCCCACTTTCCCCGGGGCGACTTGCAGCGATCTGCAGCGGCGGTCAGGGTAACCTGGCCGCCGTTTTTCCTTGACCATACGGGGGGCGGGGCGTAAACAGCGCCCCAACCAAAGTTATCCGAACCCGGTCTTGATCGTCGCCCAGTAAGGTGGGCCGCGAGATTTGTTATGCGTGGGTTCACCTTTTTGAAGGACGAAAAGATGAAAGCGATCATTTTCGGCATTCTGGCAATGGCGGCGACTGTTGTTGCGTCGAACATTCTGGTCGAATACCCGCTTCCGGGTGTGTTGGCAGATTGGCTGACCTATGGCGCCTTTACCTATCCGGTGGCGTTTCTGGTAACCGATCTGACCAACCGTGCACGCGGTGCAGGGGCCGCACGTATTGTTGTGCTGGCGGGCTTTGCCCTGGCTGTTGTGTTGTCGCTGATCCTTGCGGACACACGGATCGCCATCGCGTCCGGTACTGCTTTCCTGATTGCCCAGATGCTTGATGTCACCATCTTTGACAAACTGCGTCAGGCAACCTGGTGGAAAGCACCTCTTGTTTCATCTGGCATCGGTTCGGCAGTTGATACGGCATTGTTCTTTTCGATCGCCTTTGCCGGGACCGGTCTTCCTTGGGATACCTGGGCACTGGGTGATTTCACCGCCAAGGTGATCATGGCGCTGACCTGTCTTGCGCCGTTCCGTCTGTTGATGGCGGTGGTAACGCCGCGCCTGAATGCGGAACCGGCACAGGGCTGATATGACGCGCCAAGCCTTGTGGTTTTGAACGAAGGGGCGCATAAAACGCCCCTTCAATTGTTTGTCCAATCAACCGGAATAATCCCGATCCATGAAAGTCGATCTGTTCGATTTCGAATTGCCGCGCGAACGCATTGCCGAACATCCGGCAAATCCGCGTGATGCTGCACGCATGCTTGATCTGTCTGCTGGCGGAATGACCGACCGTATCGTGCGCGAACTGCCCGATATTTTGCGCCCGGGTGATTTGCTTATTTCAAATGATACCCGCGTGATCCCGGCGCGCCTGTTTGGCAAGCGCGGTGACGCCAAGGTCGAAGTCACCCTGCACAAGCAGGAAGGACTGGCCGAATGGGTGGCGTTTGCAAAGCCGGCCAAAAAGCTTCGGATCGGGGAAACCTTCAAGGTCAATGACGAATTCGAAGCCGAAGTGCTTGATAAAAAGGATGGCGGCGAGGTTACGCTGAAATTCAACCGTTCGGGTGCTGATCTGATCGCGGCACTTGAAAAATACGGTGTCATGCCGTTGCCGCCCTATATCCGTCGCGAAGCCGGCGGCAATGATCAGGACAAATCCGATTATCAGACCATCTTTGCGCAAAAAGATGGTGCTGTGGCCGCCCCGACAGCGGGCTTGCATTTTACCCCGGAACTTTTGGCCAATCTGGATGCACGCGGGATCAATCGCCGCACCATTACCCTGCATGTCGGGGCGGGCACGTTCCTTCCGGTCAAGGTTGATGATACCGATGACCATAAAATGCATGCGGAATGGGGATCGATCAGCAAGGAAATCGCTGATCTGATCAACGAAACGCGCGCCAATGGCGGACGCGTTGTTGCGGTGGGTACGACGTCGCTGCGCCTGCTTGAAAGTGCAGCGCGCGAAGATGGTGTGGTTGAACCGTTCGAGGCGGAAACCGACATCTTTATCACGCCGGGGTATAAGTTCCGAGCGGTCGACATGCTTTTGACCAACTTCCATCTGCCGCGTTCGACCCTGTTCATGCTGGTTTCGGCCTTTGCCGGGTTTGAGCGCATGAAGGGCGCCTATAACCACGCGATCGAAAACGAATACCGTTTTTATTCTTATGGCGATTGCAGTCTGCTTGAATGCGCCAGTAAAATTGATGCACGGACATAAATTGTCATGACCGAATTTCGCTATGAATTGCTTGCCCAGGATGGCAAGGCCCGCTTGGGGCGCATCCACACCGCGCACGGCGTGATCGATACGCCGACTTTCATGCCGGTGGGGACTGCCGCCACGGTTAAGGGCATGTTGCCGGAAAACGTCGCCGATACCGGTGCGCAAATCCTTTTGGGTAATACCTATCACCTGATGCTGCGTCCCGGTGCGGAACGCATTGCGCGTCTTGGTGGTTTGCACAAATTCATGAACTGGGACAAGCCGATCCTGACTGACAGTGGCGGGTATCAGGTCATGTCGCTGGCAAAATTGCGCAAGATCACCGAAGAAGGCGTCACCTTCAAAAGCCACATTGACGGGCGCAAGTTTAACCTGACGCCGGAACGCTCGATGGAAATCCAGCATTTGCTGGGTTCGACCATCACCATGGCCTTTGATGAATGCACGCCGTTCCCGGCAACCGAACAGCAGGCCCGCGAAAGCATGCAGATGTCGATGCGCTGGGCCACGCGTTCCAAGGACGCCTTTGTCGAACGCGAAGGCTATGCGCTTTATGGTATTCAGCAGGGCAGCGTTTTTGAAAACCTGCGTCGTGAAAGTTCAGAAAAGCTGGCCGAGCTTGATCTTCCGGGCCATTCGGTTGGCGGTCTTGCCGTTGGCGAAGGCCAGCAGATCATGTTTGATACGCTTGATTTCTGCGTCGATATGCTGCCGGCCAACAAGCCGCGTTACCTGATGGGAGTTGGCAAGCCGTCTGACCTTGTTGGTGCGGTGATGCGCGGGATTGATCAGTTTGATTGTGTTCTTCCGACCCGTTCGGGCCGCAATGCGCAGGCCTTTACTCATCGCGGGACCTTGAACCTTAAGAATGGCCGTCATCGCGATGATGATCGTCCGCTTGATGATCAGTGCAATTGCCCGGCTTGCACCAAATATTCGCGGGCCTATCTGCATCATCTGATCAAGGCGGGTGAAATTCTGGGCGCGGTTCTGCTGACCTGGCATAACCTTGCCTATTATCAGGATTTGATGCACGGCATGCGCGAAGCCATTGCCGAAGGCCGGATGGAGGCCTTTGCGCGCGATTTCCATGCCGGACAGGAAGGCGGGGATATCGATCCCGTGCCGATCATCGAAGATTAAGGAGGCTGTCATGGCCGATCAGACCATTTACGACAATCTGACCATGCTGGGCGGTGACACGGTACAACCGGCATCCCCGGACGAAGCCGTTCTTGAACGTGTTCAGAACCCGCAGGCGGGAACGGATTACTGTGTGCGCTTTGTTGCACCGGAATTCACATCCCTTTGCCCGATCACCGGGCAGCCCGATTTCGCCCATCTGGTGATCGACTATGTGCCGGGTGACTGGCTGGTCGAAAGCAAGTCACTGAAGCTGTTTCTGACGTCGTTCCGTAATCATGGTTCATTCCATGAAGATTGCACGATCAAGGTCGGCAAACGCATTGTTGAAACGCTTGATCCGAAATGGCTGCGCATTGGCGGATACTGGTATCCGCGCGGTGGTATTCCGATTGATGTGTTTTATCAAACCGGTGCCGCACCCGAAGGTGTGTGGATCCCGGAACAGGGCGTTGCCCCGTATCGCGGGCGCGGATAGTCTGGCGCATCGGTCTGGTTTTCCGGGCCGGGGCAAGAATTCAAAGGGCTGCCTTGTTTCGCAAGGCGGCCTTTTTCGTGCGATTTTGGTAAGGGTATGATCAGTTGTTGATAATTATTCGCATTGTCATTTTCAATTGATCCTGCTAAGTCAGAAGCCGGGCAGGGGAACCTGCCGGGTTTGTGTTACTGGCTTGGTTGGAAAACGGCGATGGCGCGCCAAAGCGCATCAGTCCTTATTGCGAGTTTTCAGGAAAACTATGAACAGCTTTTGCGGTTTCTGACCCGAAAGCTGAATGGTGATTCCGAACGTGCCGCCGATGTTGCCCAGGACACCTTTGTGCGCCTTGCCAGAACGCCAGATACTGACGACGAAATCGACAATCCCCGGGCCTATATCTATCGCGTGGCCGGGAACCTTGCGATTGATCAGATCAGAAGTGACCGCCGCCAATCCGCCCATCATGATGGCGCAGATGGTGCGTCGGAGATCAGTGATCCCGAACCCGGCCCGGAAAGAATTTATCTGTCGCGTGAACAGGTCAAACTGCTTGATCAGGCATTGAACCAGTTGCCGGAAAATGCCCGTGCAGCATTGCTGATGTTTCGGGTAGAAGGATTGTCCCATACCGAGATTGCCGAGAAACTTGGTGTTTCCAACAGCATGGTCGCGAAATATATTGGTCGCGCCTTAAAGCATTGCCGTGATGCGCTTTTGGCAGGGGGCGAAAAATAATGTCAAAAAAAATGGCATCATTTGTTCTGCTCACTCGTCTTAATAACAGGAATAGCCGTTTATCAAAGACGGCACAGGATCGGGGACGGTTACTTTGAATTCGGGTGCATCCGCACATCAGCAGCCAGTTCTGCAAGGCTATGACAATGACATGGTCGCATTAAGCGATCAGGCCATTGACTGGCTTGTGCGTCTGCAATCCGATGATGCGACGGATCATGATCGTCAGGCATTTGCCAAATGGTCCGCCCAAAGTGATGCGCATATGCGCGCAGTCCGCGATGCAGAGGCGTTGTTTGGGGCGGTCGATCAAACGCAAACCGCGCAGGACTGGACGGGGCACGTCGCGCCATTGTCACCCAATGCAGTAAAGCCAAATAACCCAGCACGAACAAACCGGCGTCCGGCAGCCCGTTCTGTTGCAAGGTTTGGCACACGCCGGTTTGCCCTGACGGCTGCATCGCTTTGTGCATTTGTTCTGATGATTGTGACCGGGGCTGGTATGCAAAGCGACATCTGGGCACGCTGGAATGCACAATACAGCACTGATATCGGGGGGGCTAAAACCGTCAATCTGCCGGACGGTACGGTGGCCCACATGAATACGGCGTCGGCCTTTTCCATTGATTTCTCTGACGGGGTGCGACGGGTTGATCTGGCCGCGGGCGAGGTGATCTTTGATGTGGCCAAGGATGCACAACATCCCTTTATCGTTTCCGCCCAGGGTGGCGAAGCCATGGCCGTTGGTACCGTCTATGGCGTTCGCATCAAAGATGATCATGTGAACGTAACGGTGCGCGAAGGTATCGTTGAAGTCAGTACCGGTGTCGGAAGCAGCATACGCCTTTTGGCCGGAGATCGCGCCGTTTATCAGAATGGTCGCGGCCCGCAGGCAGATGGAACCGTTGACCTGGCAGCGTATGGAAGCTGGCAACGCGGCAAGCTGATCTTTAACAACCGTCCCTTGGGCGATGTGATTGATGAAGTTCAGCGCTATAAGGCCGAACGCATCGTCATTGCCCGTGATGCGGTCCATAACTTGAAAGTTACCGGTGTATTTGACATTGCCGATCTTGATGCATTGCTTGATACGCTGGAACAGGCAATGAATGCCCGGGTTGTCAGGTTGCCGCTTTTGACGGTGATCTACTAAATCCTGTTCCCGGCTGGCCGGTTTTCGGGCGTTTTCCAATAAAATCGAAAAAAATTGAAAAATCCGGTGCAAATCGCGTTGGGTCAGATCGTCTTAAGGTCAAAAGCGAATGATTTCGGTTCTTATAATCATTCGCAAACAGGGGAATGACCGGAAGACTTATGATGAATTCAACGAATATGATGGCGCAGGCCGCAGTCAGTCAAAAATCTGTGCAGCGGAGTGGGGCTTTACGTAATGGATGGATGCGCCGTCTGGCTGCAACCACGGTGATCTCGGGGATCACGGCAACGTGCCCGATCGTCGCACAGGCAACCGAACAGCAAGCACCGGTATCGATTGATGCTGAAGTCGCGCAGTCGACTGTCGTACGCCTTGATATCCCGGCACAGGAACTTGACCGTGCGTTGACCAGTTTTGCCGATCAGGCCAACCTGAAGCTGCTTTTCCCGTCCCAGGGACTGAACGGGCTGCAAGCCCCGGAACTTAGGGGTGAGATGACTGTTGATGCGGCTCTTGATCGTCTTCTGAGCGGAACGGGTCATTTTTGGCGCTACACCGATGGTGGCACGATTACAATTGAGCCGCTTTCCGAAACTGGCGAGAACGTCACCGACGCCATCCGGATTGAGGCAAACAGTGTCGGCGAAAAGGCGGATGGCCCTGTTGAGGGATATATCGCCACGAAATCACTGGCCGCGACCAAGACCGGGACACCGATCCTTGAAACATCACAAAGCATCACGGTTGTGACGCAGGATCAGATGGAAGATCAGGGTTCGCAAACCATCATGCAGGCCATGCGCTATACCCCCGGTGCCTTTACCGGACAGGTCGGGGCATCAAACCGCTATGATTATGTGATCCTGCGCGGCCTGGTCGACCGGTCGATTGATAATATTTATCTCGATGGCCTGAAAACCATGGGCGATGACTCGACATATAGCTCGATGCAGATCGACCCGTATTTTGTTGAACGCGCAGACGTTGTCAGAGGCCCGGCATCTGTCCTGTACGGACGCAGTTCACCGGGGGGGATCGTTGCGCTTTCAAGCAAAAAGCCGCAGTTCGAACAGCAGGGCGAGATTGAGGTTTCCTATGGTAACCGCAATCAACGCGGTATCGGTTTTGATCTTACCGGTCCGCTTGATGACGCCGGAAAGCTTGCCTTTCGCGTGACGGGCAAGGCGGACGCGGCCGACACCCAATATACCGGTACCGAAGAAGAACGTTACGCGATTGCACCTTCGCTGACGGCGAACTTCACGGATGATACCCGTGTTACCCTGATGGCATATCTGCAAAAGGATCCCGAAGGCGGAACCCATAACGGGTTGCCCTCAGAGGGCACCTTGTTCCCGCGCAATGGCAAATACATCTCGACCGGATTTTTTGATGGTGACCCGTCGCTCGAAGCATTCGAAAGAACCCAGAATATGGTCGGATATCAGTTCGAACATGATTTTGATGACAATCTGACAGCGCGCCAGAACTTCCGCTTTCTTGATGCATCGGTCCATATCGATCAGATCTATCAGACTGGCTGGGATGGATCGTCTGATAACCTGAACCGGCGCTATGGCGGTGGTGACGAAGACATGCGCGCCTATGCCGTCGACAACCAGCTTCAGGCCGAATTTGCGACAGCGGATATCGACCATACCGTTCTGGGTGGCTTTGATTATCAGCATCGCCGCGTTGAAAATGCCTGGCAGTTCCCAAGTGCATCCAGCATCAATGCCTTTAACCCGGTATATGGCAACACGGGTGTGACCATCGGCGCGCCGACAAACAGCAAAGTGCAGACGCTTGAACAAGCCGGTCTTTATCTTGAAGACCAGTTGGAATACGAAAAATGGCGCTTTTCCCTTGGCTTGCGTCAGGATTGGGTCGAGACCACCAAGCATGACCGTCTGACACAGAAAAATACCGGTGAAGACCGTCAGAAACTCACCAAGCGGGCAGGGGTGCTTTATCTGTTTGATAATGGTGTCGCACCGTATGTCAGCTATTCCGAATCTTTTAATCCAAGCCTTTATTCCGATGTCGCGGGCAACCCGATCGAACCGTCAGAAGGCACGCAGTATGAGGCGGGTGTGAAATACCAACCTGAGAACGGCAACCTTCTTTTGAGTGCGGCGGCCTTCTATCTTGAGCAGGATAATGTCGCGATTTACGATTCATCGACCTATGCCTATGATCCGGTCGGCAAGATCGTCAGTCAGGGGCTTGAGCTTGAAGCGCGTGCGAACCTGAACGAAAACCTGAGTGTGATGGCGTCTTATACCTATACCGACGCGGCCTATGACGCGCCGGGCGATACCAAGGACGGCAAACAGCCGATGCAGGTGCCTGAACATATGGCATCACTTTGGGGCAACTATTCGTTCTATTCCGGGGCGTTGAATGGCCTGTCCATTGGTGCCGGTGCGCGGTTTGTCGGTGAAATGGCAGCCAATGAAACCAACACCATAACGGTTCCGGATTACACCATCTTTGACCTGTCGCTGAACTATGACATGGCCAATGTCGGTCTTGAAAACACCGATCTTCGGGTCAATGTGAACAACCTGCTTGACGAAGAATATGTCGCGTCCTGTTTGATCACGTCGTCATCGGACAACTGTTACTATGGCGAAGAACGTTCGATCCTTGCGACCGTACGCTATCGGTTCTGATCAGCACTACTTTCCAATCAAGGGCCGCAGCATCGTGCTGCGGCCTTTTGCGTTTCAGGCAGATGATTATATAAGGCAGCAGAGAGAGGCCCAAACAAGACAAGCCCGACTGATGCCATGACCACGAAGACGCGCAAGACCATCACCTTTGACATGCTTCAGGCCAAAGCCCGTGAAATCGGCTTTGATGTCTGTGGGGTGGCGCGTCCGGA
Organism: Thalassospira sp. CH_XMU1420-2; assembly: GCF_037029325.1. Lineage (NCBI taxonomy): Bacteria > Pseudomonadati > Pseudomonadota > Alphaproteobacteria > Rhodospirillales > Thalassospiraceae > Thalassospira > Thalassospira sp. CH_XMU1420-2. Next base: position 165,791 of record NZ_JAYMEG010000006.1, on the reverse strand, counting down.
AATTGACCCGCGCAATCAGCAGCGTCTGGATGAATTTGTTGCCGCGGGTGAATACGGGTCGATGGCCTGGATGAATGATCCCGAACGTCTGCCGCGCCGGCGCGATCCGGAAATGCTGTGGCCGGATGTCAAATCGGTGATTGTTCTGGGTAGCAATTATGGCCCGGCCGAAAATCCGATGGCGCTGCTTGATCACCCGGACCGGGCTATGATTTCGGTTTATGCCCGCAACAAGGATTACCACGACCTGATCAAAAAACGCCTGAAACAGCTGGCCCGCTGGCTGGTTGAACAATCCGGTGGAACAGAACAGGTCAAAGTGTTTGTTGATACCGCCCCTGTCCTTGAAAAGCCGCTTGGCCAGTCATCAGGGATTGGCTGGCAGGGCAAGCATACCAATCTGGTCTCGCGGGAATTTGGCAGCTGGTTGTTTCTGGGCGAGGTCTTTACCACCATCGAATTTGCACAGGCAGAACCGGAAATCGATCATTGCGGGTCATGTTCGAAATGTCTTTCAGCCTGTCCGACTAATGCCTTTCCGGCGCCTTACAAGCTTGATGCGCGCAAATGCATTTCCTATTTGACGATTGAACATGACGGGCCGATCCCGGGTCAATTCCGAACGGCAATGGGCAATCGTATCTATGGCTGTGATGATTGTCTGGCGGCCTGTCCCTGGAACAAATTTGCCAGCCGCACCGAAGAACTTGCCTTCATCCCGCGTGCCGAACTGACCGCACCGCGACTGGCGGATTTTCTTGATCTTGATGATGCATCATTTCGGGCATTCTTTACCGGGTCGCCGATCAAGCGCATTGGACGGGCAAAGTTTTTGCGCAATGTTCTGATCGCCGCAGGCAACAGCTGCTCAGAACGGCTGATCCCGAAAATTACAGCCTTGCTTGCCGATGAAAGTGCGCTGATCCGTGCCAGTGCCGTTTGGGCGCTTTCGCGTTTGATGAGCAAAGCGGCATTTGATGCCCTGAAGGCTGAACATTATGACACTGAACAAAGCCCGATTGTGCGCGACGAATGGGATTTGGTGCCGGTCGCGGCCTGATTACAAATTCATATCGAATTTCACAAAATCAAAGTGATAGCGAAGTCCGCCCTTGGGATCGGTAAAGCCGATGCCATAGCCCGGGCCTAGCGGGTTGCGATCTTCGAGTTCTTCTTCCTTTTCATGGCGGAAATCAAGCGGCTCCCCGCATTGGGTGCTGTTGGCCAGAACAAATGGCACACCAAGCCAGGTTCCGGTTGCCGGCCGGTGAAGGTGGCCAAAGAACAGATGTTTGATCTGTCGGTTTGCCTGAACGATTTCGCCAAGTTCATGTTCAACATCAAGCCGGATCGTATCCATGAAAGGCAAACCCATTTCAAAGGGCGGATGATGCATGAACAGGAAAGTCGGGGTATCGCGATGGGCGGCAAGTTCGTCACGCAGCCATGCAAGACGACGATCACATAACGTGCCGTGATGATGATCGGGAACGATGCTGTCCATCATCACAAAGCGAACCCCGCCAATTGTTTGACCGAAATTGACAAAGCCGTTGGCATCAATATCGGTGGTCGGGAATGCATCGCGGAATGCTTCGCGAATGTCATGATTGCCCGGAATGACCAGATAGGGAATGGCAAGATCCGACAGGATATCAACAGCATGTTCATACTGTTCGGGTGTACCGCGATGGGTGATATCCCCGGTAATTACACAAATTTCCGCATCAGGGTGCAGTGCATTGACTTCGCCAATAACCTTGCGCAGCGTTGCCGCAGCATCGGGCTTACGCGACATGTCGTTGCGCGACAGAATATGAAGATCGGAAAGATGTATGAATTTCATGACGATGCCCTATCATGATCAAAAGCATTTGAAATCATGTTCGTTTTTCCCAGACATGAAAAGATATAAACGCCGATGGATGACAGCGTTCGTAAAAGATCAGTGACAATTGCCGGGCACAGAACCAGCTTTTCGCTTGAAGATGCGTTCTGGCAGGAACTGGTCGGTATTGCCGAACGCCGTAACGTGACCCTGGCGGAGCTTGTTGTCGAAATTGATTCCGATCGCGACGGCAATCTTTCAAGTGCGCTTCGCCTTTATGTGTTGCGTGACCTTCAAAACCGACTTGCCAGCCAAACGTTAAATCAGACGACCGGCCAAGCTCAAACTGGCCCCGGTGCAACAGGCGCACCCGATGATGCACCCAGTCCGGACAAACAGGCATAAGGTCGATGTGTGGTATTGCCGGGCTAACAGCACCAACTGATCAGCCGGCAATGGCGCGCATGTTGCAAAAACTGTCCCATCGTGGCCCTGACCATCAAGCAATATGGACAGAGCAGAATGATGCCATGAGTGGAACGGTCGCACTTGCCTGTGCGCGGCTCATGACCACGGATCCCGATCCATCTGCGGATCAGCCATTGGTGACATCAGACGGGAAATTCGTTCTGGTATTTAATGGCTATATTGCCGCTCACCGCCGCAAGATTGCCCGCCGGACAAATGATGGTGGTTTGCCGCGCAGTTCCAGTGACGCCGAACTTGTCTTGCAAGTGCTGGCGCGTGCCGTTGCGGATGACTGCGACGTTGCCGATACTCTGACCGGTCTTTCCGGGCAGTTCGCGCTGGCACTTTGGGACCGGACGCAAAGGCGGCTTTGGCTGGCCTGCGATCCGTTGGGGATCAAGTCGCTTTATGTTGCGCATCGCACCAATGGTGACATTGCCTTTGCGTCGGAACTGGCGGCACTTGATGAAATACGGGCAGGCCAATTCGATGACAGCATAGCATCAGATTACTTTGCCCATCTGTTCGTGCCAGCCCCGGCAAGCGGTATTCGCCAGACAGAACGTCTGAAGCCGGGAACGGTCCTGTGTTGGCAGGATGGCAAAACATCGCGCAGTATCATCGCCCATCCGGCAACAGCCGAGCGCGCGCGGCAGGCAATGCCCGATGTAATCGCGGATTTGCGCCAACATGTTCGTCAATCGGTTGCCGATGCGATGGATGTTGATTGCACCCTTGGCTGTCTGGTTTCAGGCGGGCTTGATAGTGCCGGTGTAGCGGCAATCGCATGCGACATTGCGCGCGCGCATGATCGTGATCCGCCACCTGCATTCACGATGGGGTTTGATGACCCGGCACGTGATGAAACCGATGCGGCACGTAAATTGTGTGCGCATCTCGGGCTTGAGTTAGACATTGTGTCGGCCCCGCAAAAGGCGGACGAGATTTTTGATATTCTGACAGCGGCACTCGGAGCCGTCGGCGTACCCTTCGCCAATCCTGCGATCATTTTGAACTGGAAGCTGTCAGAACGGGTGGCGCGGGATGTGCGGGTCTGTCTAAGTGGCGATGGCGGTGATGAGCTGTTTGGCGGTTACCCGCGATATCGCGCCGCACGGTTGTTTGACAGTGCCTGGCACTATCTGCCAGCAAGCCTGCGGCGATTATCGGCACATGCCGGACAGGGGATTGGCAGTCGCGCATTGTCGCGGTTCCTGATTGGCGGCCAAGGGGATGCAAAGACTGCATTTGCGGTTTGGAATAACCGTTGTGCGATTGGGCAATTGACGGCGGGGTGGCATCCCGAGGATGGCGGTTTTGACGTTAAAAGGCCGCTAGCCGATCAGATGATGACGTTTGATCGTGATGTGACCTTGCCCGGTAATCAGCTTGTCATGGCTGATATTTGCGGGATGGCGTTCGGGCTAGAATATCGGCCACCATTGTTGGGCCATGATATTGTACGCAAAGCATCCCAGGTGCCGGCGATATCCCACCTGCGCGGGGGCGCTAAAGTGGTCTGGCGTGAAGTCGTTGCGCCATTTCTTCCGGACTGGCATCTGCGTAATCGCAAGATCGGATTTAATCCGCCTGTTGCAAACTGGCTGGCGATGCTGGGGCCATATATCTGGGGGAACGAGACCCGGATTTTGCAAAACCTGTTTGCGCATGCGGGTGTGACATCGGCCGAACAACGCAAATGCTGGAAGCGTGCCATATCGGGACGGGATATGGACATGGCGCTTAGTGTTTGGGCGCTTCTGGTTTGGGCAGTGTGGCCAATGGTTCGCAACGGGAAATAGTCAGTGGCAGGAACAGCGTGGTTTTGCCCTATGCCGTGCTGTCACCGGCAATATTGCGCGACCGGCGATACAGGTTAAGGGCGGTCAGCGCGGTTGGCGCCAGCTGAACGACCTGGCGCGACAATGAAAGCACGCGTTCTTCGTCAAGGTTGCTGTCTTCAAACACCGACTGGGTCGTTTCGCACAATTCCGACAACTGACGTAATCCAAAGGTCCCCGATGTGCTTTTAAGGGCATGGACTTCGTTGCGCACGGTTTTCAGATCATCTTCTGACAGGGCCTTGTCGATTTTGACCAGCCGTGATTCCGTTTCATTGATGAATATGTCGATGCCGCATTTTGCGCCTTCATCCCCGGCATCATTGTAAAGTTGTTCAAGAACACGGATATCAAGTACCGGGCTTGTCGGGGACTCCGGACGTGGCGGGCGACCAATGCGGGCGCTTTTGCTCCTTAGATGCGGCGGGGGCGAGTTTTTAGACTGGGCGTTGCTGACCGTTCCCGGTGCACGCGAAATCAGGTCATGCATGGTTTCGATCAGCTTTTCGCGCTGGATCGGTTTGTTGATAAATTCATCGACCCCGGATTGGCGGGCAATGACATTCCAGTCACGCGACTGATGTGCCGACAGCGCAATGATCGGGGTCTGTGAAACCGGTCCTGCCATGTGGCGGATACGGCGGGTGGTGTGCAAGCCGTCCATATCGGGCATTTCAACATCCATCAGGATCAGGTCGGCATTGACCCCGCGGCGCAGCATGTTCAGAACCGTTTGTCCGCTGCTTGCCTCAACGATGCTGTATCCTTCGGCCTGAAGAATTCGACGGGCGACCATGCGGTTGCTTTCGCTGTCATCGGCGATGATGACGGTCCCGATTTTGGAATCATTGGCCGAATTTTCGAGATTGATTTTATCAAGCGGCAGAAGCTGTGGTTTGACGAAGCAAACGGAAATCATGCCGCCATCGGCAAGTTCGGTTTCGTTGAAAATCAGATCTTCTTCGGCAACACCGGTGATCAATTGCTCCCACGCCGGATTGGCGTAGACAATCCGTTCGTCCGCGTCAAAAAGAGCAATGCCTGCTTGCGTCTGCGCAAGTGCATCAATAATCCGATGTTCCATTGGCCACCTACCGATTCGGTGCCCAGTCCCTTACCAAAAGGCACAAAGATTCTTTTTGGGTGAAACGTTCACGTTTCTTGTATGACTCCTAATATTGTTACAGTTTTTTCTAATAAGTCCATGATTTTTAACAGTCACGGATCTAAGTCACTCAAAACGCGTGAAACACTTGTTTGAAACATGTGTTTCAATGATTGCGGCGAGTGAAACATATGTTGCGAAGTGCGAAGTCATGTGGCGTAATTTCAGGTGTCCTGTTGCACAAAGGTGCCTGATAGATGGGTTTGTATTCCGATCTGCGCGAAAAACTGATTTCCGACTATGGCAAGCTAAGTCCGCAGATGCAGAAAGCGGCGCGCTATATTCTGGATCATCCCAACGAGGTCGCCTTGCGGTCGATGCGCGCACTTGCCGCGGCTGCGGATGTTCCGCCCAGCACGATCAGCCGTCTGATGGGGGCGATCGGGGTTGGTACATGGCAGGAATTTCGCGATCACTATCAGAACCGGTTGCTTGATCAGCCCGCAAGCTATGCCCAGCGGGCCCGTGAAACGCAAAGTACCGAACATGATGCCAATCGTGACGAACATTTGCTTGAAAGCATCGCGCGTACCGAAATCGACAATATCGGCGCTGCGTTCAATCCCGATCTGATGGCTGGTATGATCAGGGCATGTGCCGCAATCGAAAATGCGCGCCATGTCTACATTGTCGGGCGCGGGGCTGCGTATCCGGCGGCATATCAGTTTGCCTATGCCTATCGGCTGTTTCGCGATAACGGTGTGCTGGTTGATGGTCATGCCGGCGCATTCGGGGATGAATTGCGCGGTATCGGGCGTCGCGATCTGATGATTGCGGTGGCGGCCAAACCCTATATCCGCGATACGGTCCGCGCCGTTGATTTCGCGCGCAGCCAGCATTGCCCGGTAATCGCAATCAGTGATTCAGACGTTTCCCCGATTGCACTTGATGCCATGACCAAACTGGTTGTGCGCGATACGTCGCAATCATTTTTCCAAAGTTTTACCGCTGCGTTGTCGGTCATGCAGGCGCTTGTTGCCCTGCTTGTCGCGCGTGGCGGTCAAAAGGCCCTGCAGCGGATTTCCGCAGCAGAAGAACAACTTGCTGCTTTCGATACCTATTTTGAAGACTAGGGCAAAACTGCAGCCCCATACGGATTTCCGAAGATGACGACTGTGTCAAATACCAATCCCGTTCCCAATGCCACCACCCGTGTTCTGCATCGTTCCAGTACGGCGACACCGCCGCGTGCTGTTCGCGGTGAAGGCATTTATATCTTTGATCAGAATGGCAAAAGCTATCTTGATGCCTGTGGCGGTGCGGCTGTGTCATGCCTTGGTCATTCCGACCCGGATGTTCGTGCGGCAATGCATGCCCAGATCGATCAGATTGCCTATGCCCATTCCGGGTTCTTTTCATCGGATGCGATGGAAGAACTGGCTGATGAACTGGTGGCCAACGCACCGGCCGGTATGGACAAGGTCTACTTTGTGTCTGGCGGGTCGGAGGCAACCGAAGCCGCCCTTAAGATGGCGCGTCAGTATTTCCTGGAAATCGGGCAGCCTGACCGCAAATACGTGATTGCACGTCGCCAGTCCTATCATGGCAATACGCTTGGTGCCTTGTCGGTGGGCGGCAATATGTGGCGACGCAAACAGTTCGAGCCACTTTTGATCACCGCAAGTCACATTGCACCAGTGTATCAGTATCGGGACCAGCGCCTGGATGAAACGCCGGAGGCCTATGGTCTTCGTGTGGCCAATGAACTTGAAACCGCAATCCTTGAACTTGGCGCCGATAGTGTTGCGGCCTTCGTGGCCGAGCCGGTTGTCGGTGCGACGGCCGGTGCCCTGGCGCCGGTGCCGGGCTATTTCAAACGCATTCGCGAGATTTGCGATCAGTACGGTGTGTTGCTGATCCTTGATGAGGTGATGTGCGGCATGGGGCGTACCGGAACCCTTCATGCGATCGAACAGGAAGGCATTTCTGGCGATCTGCAAACAATTGCCAAGGGACTTGGCGCTGGATATCAGCCGATTGGTGCGGTTCTGGTTTCCAAAAAGATCAATGACGCCATTGCAACCGGTTCGGGCTTTTTCCAGCATGGCCATACCTATCAGGGGCATGCCACGGCCTGTGCGGCGGCACTGGCAACCCAGCGGGCAATCCGCGATCGTGACTTGCTTGGCAATGTGGTCAAACAGGGGGAAAACCTTGTGAACGGGCTTCAGGCAAAGCTTGGGCAGCATCCGTTTGTTGGCGATATTCGCGGACGCGGACTTTTCCGAGGGGTCGAACTGGTCGCAAACCGTGAAACCAAGGACCCGTTTGACCCGGCGCTCAAGATCAATGCGAAAATCAAAAAGGCGGCGTTCGCCCGTGGTCTTATGGCCTATCCGATGGGGGGCACAATTGATGGCGTGCGCGGGGATCATGTGCTGTTTGCGCCCCCGTTCATCGTCACCGAAGATGATGTTGCAAAGATTATTGATCTGTTTGCAACTGCACTGGATGACGTCTTTGCCGCCGAGGGGCTGGCATGATGGCATATGGTGAAACCCCGTTTCTGATTGCGGCGGCCCCCAACGGTGCGCGCAAGACCAAAACCGATCTTCCCAACATTCCGATCACACCGGCCGAGGTCGCCCGCGAGGCGGTTGCCTGCCAGAAGGCCGGGGCGGCAATGATGCATCTGCATGTGCGTGATGATGATCAGAAACACAGTCTGGATGCCGGGCGCTATCGCGAGATGCTGACAGAGGTGCGCAATGCCGTCGGCCCGAACATGCTGTTGCAGGTCACGACCGAGGCGGTTGGCATCTATGATGCCGATGCGCAGATGGCCATGGTGCGTGCGCTTGTGCCTGATGCGGTGTCGATTGCCATTCGTGAAATCGCCCCGCCAAATGCCGACCTTGATCAGGTCCGGGCATTTTGCGAATTCATGCGTGAAGCGGGTATCTTGCCGCAATTCATCCTTTATGCCCCCGAAGATGTCGCGCGTTTCAACCAGCTGGTCGAAGCAGGTATTCTGCCCGGCGAAAAGTTTCCGGTTCTTTTCGTGCTGGGACGTTACACGGTTGGTCAGATGTCCAATCCTGTCGAGTTGCTGCCATTCATCGGGTCCAGCCCGTATGTGTCGGAATGGATGCTGTGTGCGTTTGGTGCGTTTGAAAATGCATGCATCCTGACCGGGGCCGGACTGGGTGGTCACGGGCGTATCGGATTTGAGAATAATCATCTTAAGGTTGACGGATCATTGGCGCAGGGTAATGCTGACCTTATCGCGCAGGCACGAGACGGTGCGCGTTTGATGGGCCGCAAGATCGCGACAGGCGAACAAGCAAATCAGATCATGCAACCATTATGGTAGGAGGCCTCATCGCAAGCACTTGAAATGCTGAAAGTTTGAATTTTATCAGGAGGTTTTGGGGTTATGGGCTTTAAATTCAAAGCGCCCAACCCTATAATCTGGAAGTCGAAACACCTGATTTAACTGGTGTTTCCCTATAATTCGACTGTTCCGTCCAGAATGGTTGGATGCCTTATAACAGGGTGTACAAGGGAGCTAATCCTAATGAAAAAACTAATTGCAGTAGCGACTGCCGTGGCAGCGATTGCTGGCGCATCGCTTTTTGCTGGTCAGGCATCAGCACAGGAAAACCGTTTCATCACCATCGGTACCGGTGGCGTAACCGGCGTTTACTACCCGACCGGTGGCGCGATCTGCCGTCTGGTGAACAAGGATCGTAAAGAGCACGGCATTCGTTGCTCGGTCGAATCCACCGGTGGTTCGTCCTACAACATCAACACCATCCGTTCGGGCGAACTGGACCTTGGTGTTGCCCAGTCCGACATTCAGTACTATGCCCTGCATGGTGAGAAAGCATTCTCCGAAGTCGGTCCGTTCGAAGATCTTCGTGCGGTCTTCTCCGTCCATCCGGAGCCGTTCACCGTTGTTGCCCGTGCAGATGCCGGCATCAAAACCTTTGACGACCTCAAAGGCAAGCGCGTGAACATCGGTAACCCGGGTTCGGGTCAGCGCGACACCATGGACATCGTTATGGCAGCCAAAGGCTGGACCCTTGACGATTTCGCACTGGCATCCGAGCTGAAGCCGGCTGAGCAGTCCCAGGCGCTTTGCGATAACAAGATCGACGCGATGATCTACACCGTTGGTCACCCGTCCGGTTCGATCCAGGAAGCAACCACTGCCTGTGATTCGGTTCTGGTTGAAGTTGCTGGCGATGCCATCGACAAACTGGTTGCCGAAAACCCGTATTACCGTGTTGCCACCATCCCGGGCGGCATGTATCGCGGTAACCCGGATGACGTCAAAACCTTTGGTGTTGGCGCAACCTTCGTATCCTCGACCGCAACCGATGCGGACGTTGTGTACCACGTTGTTAAAGCAGTCTTTGACAACTTCGACGATTTCAAAAAGCTGCATCCGGCTTTTGCGAACCTCGTCAAAGAAGAAATGGTCAAAGATGGCCTGTCGGCACCGCTGCATGACGGCGCTGTCAAATACTACAAAGAAGCAGGCCTGATGTAATTCAGGCAGGAACGGAGGGCAGGTTTCTGCCCTCCGTTTTTCTTTCTTTCGCCCGCTGGGTACGACCAAAAAATTGAATTAAACGGTATCGTTGATCGATACCAGGGTACTCCGTGGGCGACCGGGTGTGTGTCGACGGAGATTTTTTGATTCTGGAGACCAGAACAAAAATCTTTGTTCAGACCGGGAGTTTGTAATGACCGACGTGAAAAACGCGAACCAGGGTGCGTCTGATCAGGACCTGCAGGATCTTATTGCAGAAAATGATACAGGTGCGCGCCAGCCGAGCGGCATGACAGCAAAGGTCTTGCTGTATGTTGCTGTGGCGTGGTCGTTGTTCCAGCTGTGGCTGGCATCACCATTGCCCTATCTTGTCAGCTTTGGCGTGTTCAACTCGACCGAGGCACGGTCGATCCATTTGGCTTTTGCCGTCTTTCTTGCATTTCTGGCCTATCCGGCCTTCAAGACATCGCCGCGCAGCTATATTCCGATCCTTGACTGGGTTCTGGCGGCTGCTGCGGCGTTTTGTGCTGCCTATATTTACATCTTTTACCGCGACCTTGCCGGGCGTCCGGGACTTCCGATTACCCAGGACCTGGTTGTGGCCGGTGCCGGTCTGGTGCTGTTGCTTGAAGCAACCCGCCGTGCACTTGGCCCGCCCTTGATGTGTGTTGCGGTCCTGTTCTTGGTGTATGTCTTCTTCGGGAATGCTGCCTGGGTGCCGGAAGTTCTGCAATGGGCCGGGGCCAGCTTCTCCAAGGCGATGTCGCACCAGTGGATCACGACCGAAGGCGTATTCGGGATCGCGCTTGGCGTTTCGACAAGCTTCGTCTTCCTGTTCGTGCTGTTTGGATCGCTTCTCGATAAAGCCGGTGCAGGCAACTATTTCATCAAGGTGGCGTTTGCCGCCCTTGGTCACATGCGCGGTGGTCCTGCAAAGGCCGCTGTTCTGTCATCGGCAATGACCGGTCTTATTTCCGGGTCGTCGATTGCCAACGTTGTGACCACCGGAACATTCACCATTCCGCTGATGAAACGTGTCGGCTTCTCGGGCGAGAAGGCTGGTGCGGTCGAAGTCGCATCCTCGGTCAATGGTCAGATCATGCCGCCGGTCATGGGGGCTGCTGCCTTCCTGATGGTCGAATATGTCGGCATTCCATATCCGGAAGTCATCAAGCATGCCTTCCTGCCGGCAACGATTTCCTATATCGCGCTGATCTATATCGTTCACCTTGAAGCACTTAAGGCGAACATGAAAGGTCTGCCTAAACGCGTGACCTCGACGCTGTCGCAGACCCTGATCCGGTCGCTGATGTTTGTGCTGTCGCTGATTGTTCTGGCGGGGCTGGTTTATTATGCCATCGTCTTCCAGAAACAGCTGTTTGGGGCCGCCGTTGGCTGGGTCGTCGCCATTGAATGTGCGGTGATTTATCTGGCGGGTCTGTATTACGCGGCGAAATATCCCGATCTGGAAATGGATGATCCGAACCAGCCGGTTGTCGAATTGCCGCAACTTGGCGAAACGGCAAAGGCCGGTCTGCATTATCTGCTGCCGGTGGTTGTTCTGGTCTGGTTCCTGATGATCGAGCTGAAATCACCGGGACTTTCGGCCTTCTGGGCGACGGTTCTGATGATCTTCATCATGCTGACCCAGCATGCGGCCAAGGCATATTTCCGCAAAACCGCGGATTATGCAGCCGAGTTCAAACAGGGCTTTGCCGATGTCATCGACGGTTTTGCGACCGGTGCCCGTAACATGATCGGCATCGGTGTCGCGACGGCGGCGGCCGGTATCATCGTCGGTACCGTATCGCTGACCGGTATCGGACAGGTGATGGTTGAATTCGTCGAACTGATTTCGGGCGGCAATCTGATGCTGATCCTGATCTTTACGGCGGTGATCAGCCTGATCCTGGGCATGGGGCTTCCGACCACGGCAAACTATATCGTGGTTTCCAGCCTGATGGCGCCGGTGATTGTCGAACTTGGCGCGGAAAACGGCCTGATCGTGCCGTTGATCGCAGTACACCTGTTTGTGTTCTATTTCGGGATCATGGCCGATGTGACCCCGCCGGTTGGTCTGGCGTCCTTTGCCGCGGCCGCGGTATCGGGATCTGACCCGATGAAAACAGGTGTGGTGGCATTCTTCTATTCGATGCGTACCGCGGTTCTGCCGTTCCTGTTCCTGTTCAACACCCAGCTTCTGATGATCGGTCTGGATCATCCGGTGGATGTGGTGATGGTGATCATTGTTTCGACAATAGCCATGCTGGTCTTTGCCGCAGCAACGCAGGGCTACTTCTTTGCCCGGTCCAAGCTCTGGGAAAGTGCGGCATTGCTGCTGATTGCCTTCACCCTGTTCCGTCCGGGTTTCTGGCTTGATCTGATCGAGCCGCCTTATGACAACCTTCCGGCAGCATCGATCATCGAAGATGCCGAAGGCATGCCGGAAAATTCCAGCATTCTTCTGGATGTTGAAGGCATCAATATCGAAGGCGAAGAAGTTTCCAAATCCGTGATGCTGCCGCTTGGTCCGGCAGGTTCGGGTGAGGACCGCCTTTACAATGCGGGTATTGCCGTTCGCAACGAAGATGGTCGCATCTTCATTGACGATCTGGTCTTTGCCGGACCGGCCGAAAAAGCCGGCCTGGATTTCGATTTCGAAATCACCGCAGTAAAGGTCGAAGCTGATCGCATGCCCAAGGAAGTGTTCTTTATCCCGGCATTCTTGTTGCTGGGTGGGATCATTGTTCTGCAACGCCGTCGCAAGCGCAGTGAAGAAGCGCTTGGCACAGCCTGATAGGGAGAATGAACATGTATAAGGATATTCTGGTTACAGTAGACCTTGATCATGAGTCTTCCTGGAAGAAGGCCGTGCCGGTCGCGATCAAGCAGGCGCAAAGCTTTGGCGCGCGTTTGCATGTTCTGACCGTGGTGCCGTCTGTGGGCATGTCAATGGTCGGGCAGTTCTTCCCCAAGGGATATGAAGGCAAGGTTCTTGAAGCCTATAACCAGCGGCTGCATGAATTTGTGTCCGAACATATCCCCTCCGATATCAAGGTTCAGCATATCGTGGGGCAGGGCACCGTGTACGAGGTGATCCTAAAGATGGCCAAGAAAACCAATTGCGACCTGATCGTGATCGGTGCCCATCGTCCGGAACTGAAAGACTATCTGCTTGGGCCGAACGCGGCCCGCGTTGTCCGCCATGCCGATTGTTCGGTGATGGTGGTACGCGACTGATTTCGGCTTTTCCGATCAAAGCCGGTATGTGCAAAGGGGCGATGCAATGCATCGCCCCTTTGTCTTTGGAACATCGCCGGGACGCGAAAGGTCTTATTTGGCTGCGCATGGGTTGGCGGCACAGGGATTTGCAGCGCACGGATTTTTCGCAGCGCACGGATTTGCTGCACAGGGATTGGCTGCGCACGGGCTGCAAGGATTGACGATTTTTTTCGCCGCACACGGATTGGCCGCACACGGATTTGCAGCGCACGGGTTCGCCGCACAGGGATTGGCCGTGCAACTTGCCACTTCGGCGGTCGGCGACGGAAGCGGCGCTGCCATTGCCATCGGGGTTGCCATTGCAATGCCGGTGCCCATGGCCAGTGCCGGAAGCAATGCTTTTTTGGCGAAGCTTTGTGATTTCTTGGTCATTCTTGCCTCTCTGAAAGGTCCTGTTCGATCAAAGCCCGACGGCGATGCTGCCGATCGGTGCAGGCACTATGGGCCAAAATGGCAGGCGGGCGGCGTCACATGGTTTCACTGTTGTGTGAGAGCTTTGTGTATGGTCAGCGCCCGGCAATTGCCCCGGTTATCGCGACTTCACAATGATTTGGTCGGGTAAAACCGGATTTAAATCCTCAAACTGATTGAAAGAACGGTCACTTTTACTCATCTTGATGATAATAAAGACGACAGATCAAAGTCGTCGGGCGGGCTAAAGAAACCGTGAGAACCAAGTTCGATCAGGACGGAATTCGCATATGAGAGTTGGGGACAGTATCGCATCTATTCATAAAATGTGCGCAGCGGCATTTCTGTTGGGGATGATTGCCGCCACACCGGCACAGGCAAATGACGGTGATATACCGTCTGTTGTCGAAATCCCGTCAGGCTGGTTCTGGCAAGGATCGGATTCGGTTGAACGCCAGTATGCCTATCAGATTGACGAACAGGTCTATGGTCACGATCTGAGCCGACGCAATCGCTGGTACGATATCGAAGCTGACAAATGGCATGTGCATCTTCTGAGTTATCATATTGCCAAAACGCCGGTGACAAACGATCAGTACGCCGCTTTCATCGAAGATACCGGGCACCCGGCACCGGAAATGACGCGCGATGAATGGAACCGGCAGGGGCTGATCTATAATTTTGACACCATACAGCCGTTCCTGTGGTCAAAGGGCAAACCACCCAGAGGGCGCGGCAACCATCCGGTTGTTCTTGTGTCCTGGCAGGATGCAGAAGCTTATGTGCAGTGGCTTGGCGAAAAGACCGGCAAAAAGTGGGCCTTGCCCAGTGAACTTCATTGGGAAAAGGCGGTACGGGGACCGGAAGGCGCATTTTATCCGTGGGGCAATATTTTTGATCCCGATCGGCTCAATAGCGGTGACCGCGGACCGTTTGATACAATGCCAGTCGGACAGTTCGAGCCCGGTCCGTACGGGTTGTATGACGGTGCCGGTCAGGTGTTTGAATGGACATCAACATCGGCCCAGGCTGGCTATCGGCTGGTCAAGGGCGGGTCATGGGATGATCGGGGATGCGGTGTCTGTCGACCGGCGGCGCGGCATGGGCGTCCGGAACATCTCAAACATATCCTGATCGGGTTCCGGGTGATGTATCTGGACTGATGGACTGTCCGGTCCGTATCCCGTGTGCGATGTTTCCATTGTTAAATCAGGCCGTTTTGATGGAACATTGTTGCAAACCAGCGTGAAATCACTAACTCTTGATCGGTGTTCATTCGCCCGCGGGCATGAATGCCGATAATTCTGCCTTTGCGGAAATTCTGAGCGGATCGCAAAGATGCTGGTGTTTGTATGACCGATATTGAAATTGACTGGACTTCACTGCCGACGGGCCAACTGGAACGGATGTTGGCTGCCGGTCGCGATGTTATGGAATGCCATCGTGTCTTGACGGCAACCGGCGACAACATTGTTGGTGAACTGATCAAAGGGGCGGGGGCCTTTTATGAATGGTCCCATTATCCCGAAGGCGATGTCTATGATCGCCAGTCACATGCGCAATTCTATTATCATGCCCATCCCAAGGAAGAACGTCGTGAATGGGATGAACATGGTCATTTCCATACATTCATGCGTCCGCGCGGCATGCCCGACCATTGCAAGCCAAAACAGATTGACGGGTTTGAATATCCCGAAGGCCCGAATGACGCGTTGTCTCATTTGATCGCTTTTTCGATGGATGAATTCGGCTTTTGTCAGCGGCTGTTTACCACCAATCGCTGGGTCACCGGCGAAGTCTGGTATGATGCTGATGACGTGATCAATATGCTTGACGGGTTTCTGATCGATCATGCCCAGCCGTCCTGGCCGGTGAACCGGTGGGTATCGGGGATGATGGTGCTGTTCCGCCCGCAAATCGAAGAATTGATCCGCAAACGCGACATTGCAGTTGCCAGCTGGCAGGAAGCCCACCCTGATCGCGATGTTTACGAAGACCGCGAACTTGAAGTCACATCAACCGAAAATGTCACTGTTGTTGATCAGATCCGTGCGATCGGTGATGAGTTGGGAAGACGGCGCAAGGCCGCATAATTGCTGCGTTCCAATTTCGGATCGAGAAAACAAAATGGCCGGCTGCATGTATTTGCGCCGGCCATTTTCATATGAAGTCGCGGGATGGTCCTGAACCGGAATTACTTGGTTTTCAGGAATTCGATGATATCGGCGACGTCTTCATCTTTTTTGAGTTTGAACGCCATTTTCGAACGTTCCTTGGAACCGGCGATCTCGCTGAGTTTCGCAGACGGGTCTTTGAGGTAGTCGGTCAGGAATGCTTCGTCGGCGACAAAGCCCTTCTCGCAGGCGGCCAGATAACCGCGCCCGTATTTGTAGCCCTCAACAGTGCCGCATTCGCGTCCGACTGCCCCGGCAAGACTTGGCCCAACCTTGTTCACACCGGCTTCAATGCTGTGGCAGGCAGCGCAGCGTTTGAACAGTTTCTCGCCATTTGCGGCATCCCCGGCCATTGCTGGCGCGGTTGCGAGGATGACCAGAGAACTGGCGACAAAAGACAGTTTGCGCAAATAGGTCATTGTGGATCTCTCTCTTGGTTCTTTTGACGATCGGTACAATCTGTTTTCGGACTACCATTTCGCAGGGTAAACGCAAGGTCAACACGGCAGAACGTCACAGGAAAAAATTGCCATGTCATCCGGTATTGGAAAATCTCACTGAGACTTACCATATCTGATAAGTCAGGGATTTGAGTTTCATCAATTAATCAGGATGAATTTACGGTATTTCCTGATACGTCGGGTTGGCGCATATGGTTTGTTTTTCATAGGCCAAATTGTACGGCAGAACGCGGTTGTGAAGGTTTCAGTTGAACAATGAAAACTGCAGGATGTTTGAAAATCAGCAACTTGTCGTCCGCACGGGGAAAATATGTTTGTCGATTTAGTGCCAAAAGTATAATCTGCTTGTGCGAATTGGCAGCCAGTTGAGAAGCGTGCCAGGAGATATCTATTGCCACGTATCACAAAAGACGATCTGAACAAGCTGGTTCAGGACCCTTCGGGGGATAACCGCGCTGAGACAGCCGATAAGATTAGCCGTGAATTTTCCACGGATACACTCTCGGAGAGTGAACGTGTTCTGGCTGAAGATATCTTTCGACTGATGATCCGCGATGCCGAGATCCGCGTGCGCAAGGCGCTTGCGAAGAACTTGGCCCAGACACCGCTTGTTCCCCATGATGTGGCCGCAACGCTTGCCCGTGATGTGGATGAGGTTGCGCTTCCGGTTCTTGAATTTTCCGAAGTTCTGAACGACGAAGACCTGGTCGATATCATTGGTGACAATGCCGACAGTGTCGAAAAGCAGCGCGCCATTGCGTCACGTGCCTATGTTTCGGAAATTGTATCTGCGACCCTTGTCGATATCGGTCATGAAGACGTGATGGTCGACCTGATGTCAAACCAGGGTGCTGAAATCAGCGAAGTTTCCCTGCAGAAAGTCGTCAATGATTTTGGCGACAATGAACGCATCCAGAAACCGATGATCGAACGCAATCACTTGCCGATTACCATTGCCGAACGGCTGGTGACGCTGGTGTCCGAACGGATGCGTTCGCAACTGATTTCGCGCGGGCACATCCCCGAAGGGATCGTTAACGCGGTCATGACCCAGTCACAGGAAAGCGCGACAATCGGGCTTCTGGGCGATGGTGTCGAAGATCGCGACGTCGAATTGCTTGTCGAACATCTTTATACCAATAATCGTCTGACGAGCGGGTTGATCCTGCGCGCTCTTTGCATGGGTGATGTGTCCTTCTTCGAGGCGGCGCTGGCCAAGCGTGCCGGGGTGTCGCTGATCAATACGCGCATTCTTATTCATGATAGCGGGCCTTTCGGTCTTGAGGCGATCTATAACAAGGCCAAGCTGCCTGAACATTTCTTCCCGGGTGTCCGGGCCGCGATTGAAGTCGCGCGCGAAACCACCTTTGATGGCGGAGAACAGGACAAGGAACGCTATTCGCGCCGGATGATCGAACGGGTTCTGACCCAGTATGGCGATCTTGGTGTCGAATTCGATTCAGATGACGTCGATTATCTGATGGGGCGGATGTTGCAATTGCCAAGTGAACGGGCAATGCATACCTGATTGTTCTGCTGCTGAATTGCCGGAATCTGACAAAACCGCCCGATCCATGATCCGGGCGGTTTTGTTTTGCGCGGTCCCGGTCGGCGGCAGGCAGCAAAAAAAGGCGCTGTGTGATGCACAGCGCCTTTTTGATGTGATCGGATGTTACCGGTTATTCAAGGAACGTGTTTGGCATCCACAATGCCAGTTCCGGGAAATACATAACCAGAAGCAATCCAAGAACCTGAAGCAGAACAAAGGGAATGATGCCTTTGTAGATCTGCTGGATCGAGATCGATTTCGGCGCCACACCTTTAAGATAGAACAGGGCAAACCCGAAGGGTGGCGTCAGGAAGCTTGTTTGCAGGTTGACTGCGACCAGAACCGCGAACCATGTCAGCACCTGCGCATGGGTGGCATCAACACCACCGATATCAAGATGATGACCGAAATCAAGCTGGGCAATAACCGGGGCAAAGATCGGCAGAACGATCAGGGTGATTTCGACCCAGTCAAAGAAGAAGCCAAGAATGAAGACAATCAGCATCAGCAAAAGCAGAATGCCCCACGGTCCAAGTCCAGCGCCTTCGACAAGGTCAATCACCAGGTCATCCCCGCCAAGCGAGCGGAAGACATAGGAAAAGACCGTTGCACCGGCAAACAGGAAGAACAGCATCGCACCGGTCAGGGCGGAGCGTTCGCAGACATCCTTAAGGACCGGCCATTTCAGACGTCCCTTGACCAGGGCGAGGAAAGTCGCACCAACCGCGCCGACACCGGCGGCCTCGGTCGGGGTGGCAAACCCGGCAAAGATCGATCCCAGAACCAGAACAATCAGGAAGACCGGCGGCAGGAAGCTGCGCAGCATCATCTTGACCAGATCCATGCCGTGAACCGCTTCGCCCTCGGGCAGGGGCGGTGCAAGGGACGGATTGATCTGGCAGCGAACAAAGATATACAGCGTATAAAGACTTGCCAGAAGCAGACCCGGAATGATCGCGGCCAGGAACAGGTTGCCGACCGATACCGACAACAGATCGGACATCAGAACCAGCATGATTGATGGCGGGATCAGAATGCCCAGTGTGCCGGATGCGGCAATCGTACCGGTGGCCAGCGACGGGTCATAATTGCGTCGCATCATGACCGGCAGGGCCAGAAGCGTCATCATGACAACCGATGCACCGATAATGCCGGTGGTGGCAGCCATGATGGTGCCCATCAGGGTGACAGACAGTGCAAGCCCGCCCGGAACTTTCCGCAGCAGCATGTTGAGGCATTCCAGAAGGTCTTCTGCAACGCCACTTTTTTCCAGCATCGTGCCCATATAGATGAACATCGGCACCGCAACCATCACCATGTTTTCGGAGATGCCGCCCCAGATGCGTGAAACGATATTGAAAAATTCAATAAACGAGAAAATGTCATAGGCCATGCCAAGGAAGCCAAAGGCAATCCCGATGCCCGAAATGACAAATGCGACCGGAAGTCCCGTGAAAACAAGAATGCCCAAAGAGGCAAACATGAACAGCGGAAACCAGTCTTCGATATAGAAGTTACCCATTTTGGATGTATCCCTGTTCCGCTTAGTCTTCGACTTTGGCGATATCGCCAAGGTCTGCGTGATGAGTACCGACATAATAGCCGGCACGCTTGTGCAGGTCGGTCGGACCAAAGACAAAAACGAAGCATTTCAGGAAGATGGAAATGCCCGCCATGGCAAGAAGGCCAAAGCCGATCGGAATGGTGGACTTGATAATCCAGCGATGGGTCAATCCGGTCGCAGCAGCCGAAACCTCGTGGCTGTCATAGGACCGGGCAACAAAATCAAAACCGAAATAGATAACCAGTGCACAAAACGGCAAGACACACAAAATGCCGCCGATCATTTCAATGATGGCGCGCGTGCGCGGGCGCAGATTGTCACGAATAAGTTCGATGCGAACGTGGGAATCACGAACATAACCATATCCAAAGCACAGCATGAACAGGCCGGTATGCAGGTGCCATTCAAGTTCTTGCAGCTTGATGGAGCCCTGACCGCCGAATTTGCGCTGGATCACGTCATAGATGATGACGAACATCAGTGGAATGGCAAGCAGGGAAGCGAGCTTTCCCGCGCGGGTAACAACATTGTCCATGCTGTCACTGATTTTTAGTAGCGCTTCCATAGAAGTCTCCCGGGTCTTTTTTATTCGCGGTCAAGGCCGGGGGCACCTGGCACCCGGCCTTGCCGAGACTTGTTCTTATTGACTGCATTAGCTGTCAGTCAGACCTGTCGGATTAGTCGAGATAACCGATGTCTTTCCAGATTTTGTAGTTCGCACGGAACTCCTGGAGGCTCTCATAGGCCATTTTGAAGTCAGCATCATCAGCCGAAAGTTCGGCCGCAACTTCTTCCCATGCTCCGCGCATCGCGCCCAGCATTTCAGGGGACCATTTCTTGATGTTGACGCCTTTTTCCTGCAGCTCTTTCAAAGCTGCGAACTGAATGGCTTCACCTTCGGCAAAACCGTAAGCCAAGTTGTCGTTACAAACGGCTTCGATCTGTGCCTGCTGGGTTTTGTCCAGTGCGTCCCACTTTTCCTTGTTCATCATCAGATCAAAGAAGGTCGACTGCTGATGCCAGCCCGGGAAATAGTAATATTTCGCGACCTGATGGAAGCCGAGCTTAAGGTCAATTGCGGGCATCGAGAATTCGGTGGCATCAATGGTGCCAAGTTCAAGGGCCGGGTAAATGTCACCTGCTGACAAAAGCTGGGTGGAAACGCCAAGCTTTTCCATGACCTTTGCGCCAAGGCCGAAGAAGCGCATTTTCAGACCTTTAAGGTCTTCAACCGTGTTGATTTCCTTGGAGAACCAACCGGATGCTTCCGGTGCGATCAGGCCGCAGAACAGCGACTTGATGCCATGTTCGGCATACAGCTTGTCAAAGATTTCCTGACCGCCGCCAAACTTGACCCAGGCCAGATATTCACCAGCCTGCGGACCGAACGGAACCGATCCAAACAGCTGCAGTGCCGGAACTTTACCTGCCCAGTAGCCCGGTGTGGAGAATGCGGCATCAATCGAGCCGGTCGAAACGGCATCGAAAACTTCAAGTGCCGGCACAAGTGCGCCCGGCTCATAGAATTTGATTTTGATGTTGCCACCGGAAACTTCGTCGATCTTGTCGTCGACGCGCTTACCGAGCGTACCAAGCTGGGTCAGGCTGCCCGGATAGGTCGAGCCCATTTTCCAGCGAACACGCTCCTGAGCATTTGCATCAGACGGCGCCACAGAAAATGCAGCTGCAGCAAGAACAGCGGCACAGGTTGCCGACTTGAGCAATTTAGAAAAAGTCATTCGTCTTCCTCCCTAAGAAGTCCGAAATTGGTAATACCACGTGAGGTCGACTACCGCCTTTTGCTTTTATTATTGGGCGGTTTTCTCCCCGATCTTTATGTTGCAGGGCGAAGCATAAGCGTATTTCGCAAGTATGGGCAAGTTTGTTTAGCCCGTTGCGCAAGAAAATATCTTTCCGTTCGGGCAAAAAAGAACTTGCATTACTATTCAAAAGTAGGAATTGCGCACTGAAATGCCGATTTCATCCGGCTTTTGGTGATGGTGCGGTTAGAATCCTTATAAACTACATAGTTTTTGCCATTCCGCCGAATTTAATAGGGCGGAGTCGGCTTTTTGCCAGATGGAATCGGGGGGGCGATTTTGGCCGAGCAGGGAATAACTTGTCGCGGGGCGGGCACAGCTACCGGAATGGATAGTGGGCATGGGGTGCCCGCGTCATGAAACCGTTCGGGCCATTGCATCTGTCAAACCGTCAAAGGGGGATGGCTGACATCATCGACCAGACCGGATGGGAAGGGACCGATCATCATGAAGTTTCGAGGATGAAAACACCGGAAATAAAAACGGGCGATCTTTCAATGAAAGACCGCCCGACTGATGGTCGGAGCGAGAGGATTCGAACCTCCGACCCCTGCCTCCCGAAGACAGTGCTCTACCAGGCTGAGCTACGCTCCGTCAGTGGGCGGAGGTTTAGCCCGTCTTTCGGCGCGGATCAAGCATAATCCGGCTGTTTCGGGTGAAAAAATTCGTCGAAATCTGATGTTTCAGCACCCGGTTGCCCGAAAGCGATAAAGATCACCTCTGGGCTGGGGCGAACCGGGGGGGGGAGTTGCCGATCGCGGCGGGTAAAACGCAAAAGGCCCCGAAACGCCGAAACGTTTCAGGGCCTTTGAATGATGGTCGGAGCGAGAGGATTCGAACCTCCGACCCCTGCCTCCCGAAGACAGTGCTCTACCAGGCTGAGCTACGCTCCGTCATTCTGCGAAGCCGGGTGATACTGGTTTATGAAGCATGACGCAAGATATTTTTACGACAAACTTCAACGACCCCGGCATGCGTTTGGGGTATGGCCGTTAATAAGGGCGGGAAATACAGAACTCTACCGCTTCGATCATCGCATCCTTGATCGCGCCATCTTCAAAACGGGCAAGTGTATCAATCGCCATCTGGCCGTATTCGCGGGCCCGGTCCATGGACGCATCAAGGGCATCATATTTGCGAATAAGGGTCTGCGCCCGGTCAAGGTCGCCGTCTTTGAAATCCTGATCTTCCATGCAGCGGCGCCAGAATGCTTTTTCTTCATCATCGCCCTTGGCATAGGAAATAATGACCGGCAGCGTCACCTTGCCATCGCGGAAATCATCGCCGACGGTTTTGCCAAGTGTTGCCTGATGGGCCGAATAATCCAGAACATCGTCAATCAGCTGGAATGCCGTGCCAAGATAAATGCCATAAAGGCGCAGGGCTTCTTCGTCTTCGGCGGAGCGGTTGGCAATCACCGCGCCAATTTGTGATGCTGCGCCAAACAGGGCCGCGGTTTTGGCGGTGATAACTTCAAGATAGGCTTCCTCGGTCGTGCCCATGTCGTTTGCCGTCGACAACTGAAGGACTTCGCCCTCGGCAATGACAGCCGATGCCTGTGCCAGAATATCAAGAACGCGCAGCGATCCGGTTTTGACCATGACCACAAAGGCGCGCGCAAACAGGAAATCCCCGACCAGAACGCTTGCTTCGTTGCCAAACAGGGCATTTGCCGATGCCTGACCCCGGCGCAGCTGGCTTTCATCGACCACATCATCATGCAAAAGCGTTGCGGTGTGGATGAATTCGACACAGGCGGCAAGATCAACCGCATGCGGGCCGTCGCCATATCCGCACAACCGGGCTGCGGCCAGTGTCAGCATCGGACGCATGCGCTTGCCGCCGGCTGCAACCAGATGGGTTGCCAATTGCGGAATCAGGGCGACTTCGCTGTGCATGTTGTCGATGATCACCTGATTGACACGCTTCATATCGGCGTCGACAAGGTTGATCAGTGAATCAAGGCTCGGCTGAGTCTTAGGCTGCGGTGCGGTATTGGTCACGCTGTATTCCGACTATCTCAATGGCATCTTCGCTGCCTGCTTTGGGCGAAGATCGCAAATAACACCAGGCGGCCTCAACATAGATAGGCCAAGGCACCATGGTCAAGTGGACAAATCGTATCGGGTGATCTGGATTTCTCCCGATAAATTGCGGTTTTGCCGACAGAATTTTGAAATCTCTGTCTGCAAGCCCCTACATTATATTACATATAGTCTGTTCCTGTCGTTCCGATCCAAAGGTGCAGGACGCAGGCAACACCAAAGTTTCAGGGGAAATGCCAGATGATTGAACTCTTTCGCAGCAATGATCCGATCGAACTGAGCTGGGCGCAATCGGTCTTGGCGGACGAAGGAATCACAAGTCATATCTTTGACTATCATGCCAGCATCATCGAAGGATCGATTGGTGCACTTCCCCGCCGGTTGATGGTGGATGGCGAAGCCGAAAGCCGGGCGAAATACATTCTCGATATTGCCAGACGCGATCTGGATGCGCATAACGCTGCGACCAATTCATCCTCCGACGCCCTGGCATCGGAATAACACAGCAGGCAGGACCTTGATCTGATGGCAAGCGCAGTGGCAGCAATAGACGTCCCTGATTTTCCGGAAGCACGCATCAGTCATGATTATCTGCTGGGTGGGGCGGTGACGTTGAAACAGCCGGTGGACGGCTATCGCGCGGCAGTCGATGCGGTGTTGCTGGCCGCTTCTGTTTCGATCAATTCCAGGCGGGATGAAAAAATTCTGGATGTCGGGGCGGCTGTGGGGTCCGCCGGGCTTTGTGTTGCCAAGCGGCTTGAGGATGCAAAGGTTACCGGGGTCGAACTTCAGGATGACTTGTACGCACTGTTTTGCCGCAACGTCGTGGAAAATGAACTGGCGGGCCGGGTCAACCCGGTTCACGGTGATATCAATGATGCCAGCTTGCCGCTTGTCGCGGAAAGCTTCGATCAGGTGATTTCAAATCCGCCCTATTATGCCGGGGGCACGCGACCGGCCAATGAAAGCCGCGCGACCGCCCATCAGGAAGGCAGTGCCGATCTGAAAGACTGGATCGGTTTTTGCCTTAAGATGGTTCGGCAAAAGGGCCGCATTACCCTTGTGCATCGTGCGGATCATCTGGACCGTATCATCGGGCTTTTGCATGGTCGTGCCGGTGACATGACAGTTTACCCGATCTGGTCCAAGGCCGATTCAGATGCACCTTTACGGGTCATTGTATCGGCCAGAAAGGGTGTGGCATCCCCGCTTTGCATGCGGCGCGGGATTGTTCTGCATGATGCGGCGGGGGCATATTTGCCCGAAACTGACATACTTTTGCGCAATCCGTTGCCATTGCCCGGTTTCTAAATCGCACAGAGTTCCCTATAAGTGCGACATGGCTGTGGCCTGTGTCACGGAAATTTGGGTGCTTTGGGACCGGATATGCTGAGCTTTTCGAAAATAATCTTCACTGCCTTGGTCATTGTTGTCGTCTGGCAAGGTTTCAAACTGTTTAACCGTGCCAAACAGGTCCCGACCAAGGATCAGCCCAAACAAACCCGCGCCCAGAAAAACCAACAGTCCGCGCCCGCCGCGCAGGAAATGGAAAAATGCCCTGATTGTGGTGTTTACCATGCCGAGGGTTCAGCCCATCGCTGCGATGCCTGAGGCTGATATTCTTGCCCGTATATAAAAGCATTCCGGGCTACGACTTTGGGTGAAATTGCGCGAATTTTGCTTGGAAATCCGGATCGGATCGTTGATCTATGTTGCTGCAATGCGGCATAAGAAGGCCAGCCCGGATGCAAGGGTTGCAAATTCAGCGTGTCTCAGGGCTTTTGCGTTCTTGACCGCGAGGGGGCAGGGCGGTAGCTTGCCGCTCTAATTTATAGGCAACAGTAATAGAGAGTTCGCGCCATGGCGCTCGACGGGTCGCAACGTCCCCCTTCATTCCAGGAAATCATTCTTCGACTGCAAAGCTATTGGGCTGATCAGGGATGTGTCATCCTTCAGCCATATGACTTGGAAGTCGGTGCCGGTACCTTCCATACCGCGACAACCCTGCGCGCGCTTGGTCCGGAAAGCTGGAATGTGGCTTATGTGCAGCCATGTCGTCGCCCGACCGATGGTCGTTATGGCGAGAACCCCAACCGTTTGCAGCATTACTACCAGTTCCAGGTTCTGCTGAAACCGTCGCCCAGCAATTCGCAGGATCTGTATCTTGGCTCGCTGAAACATCTGGGCATTGACCCGATGGCCCATGACATCCGCTTTGTCGAGGATGACTGGGAAAGCCCGACCCTTGGTGCATGGGGCCTTGGCTGGGAAGTTTGGCTTGACGGCATGGAAGTTACCCAGTTTACCTATTTCCAGCAGGTCGGCGGTTATGAATGTAACCCGGTTCCGGTTGAGCTGACCTATGGTCTGGAACGTCTGGCGATGTATATCCAGGGCGTCGAAAACGTCTATGACCTTGATTATAACGGTCAGGGCGTGACCTATGGCGAAGTATTCCTTCAGAACGAAGTTGAACAATCGACCTATAACTTTGAAGTCGCGAACACCGATATGTTGTTCCAGCACTTCAAGGATGCACAGGCCGAGTGTGCGGTGAATATCGAACGCGGTCTGGCGCTTCCGGCCTATGAACAGGCGATGAAAGCAAGCCATCTCTTTAACCTTCTTGATGCGCGCGGCGTAATTTCGGTTACCGAACGTGCGGCCTATATCGGTCGTGTTCGTGACATGTCGAAATCCTGCTGCGAGGCGTGGCTGCGGTCGCGCGGCCATCTGAAAGAGGAGGCATAAGTTATGGCCGAGTTGCTGCTTGAACTGTTTTCCGAAGAAATCCCGGCCCGTATGCAGGCCCGTGCAAGCGAAGACCTGTCGAAACTGGTGACGGATGGCCTGAAGGCCGCCGACCTTGCATTTGATAATGTCGAGGCACTTGTGACCCCGCGTCGTCTGGCGCTGATCATTGACGGTTTGCCGGAAAAGCAGCCTGACCTGCGCGAAGAACGCCGCGGTCCGCGTGCCGATGCCCCGGAAAAGGCCATCAGCGGGTTCCTTGCCGGCAATGGTGTGACCCTTGAACAGTGCGAAAAGCGCGAAACGCCCAAGGGTGTCTTCCTGTTTGCAATTGTCGAGCAGAAAGGCCGCCCGGCATCCGAGGTGATCAAGGACATCATCGAAGATGCGATGAACAAACTGCCATGGCCGAAATCCATGCGCTGGGCTGATCAGAAAGTCCGCTGGGTTCGTCAGCTTGACCGCATCCTGTGCCTGTTTGACGGCAAGGTGATCCCGGTAACCTATGGTCCGGTAACCGCTGGTGACAGCACACGTGGTCATCGCTTCCTGGCGCCGGCGGAATTCAGCGTTGCCAATGCTGCGGAATATAAGGAAAAACTGCGCGCTGCCAAGGTCATGATTGACCGCGAAGAGCGCAAGCAGGTTATCCTTGAAGGTGCCAAAAAACTGGCCGCTGCCGAAGGATATGAGCTTCTTGAAGATAATGGTCTTCTTGAAGAGGTTTGTGGTCTGGTTGAATGGCCGGTTCCGGTCATGGGCAAGGTCGACGACCAGTTCATGGACATCCCGCGCGAGGTTCTGGAAACCTCGATGCGTGAACATCAGAAATATTTCGTTGTTGAAGACAAGGACGGCAAACTTGCTGCGCGCTTCATCACGATTTCCAACATGGTGACTGCCGACAACAACGCCAAAATCATCGCCGGTAACGAGCGTGTTCTGCGTGCGCGTCTGCATGATGCCAAATTCTTCTGGGATCAGGATCGGAAAGTGACGCTGCAATCGCGTCTGCCGAAACTTGATAACATCGTCTTCCACGCCAAACTTGGATCACTTGCCGAACGCGTATTGCGTTTGCGGGGCCTTGCGCGTGAACTGTCTGCCGACATTCCGAATTGCGATGTCAAACTGGCAGACCGTGCGGCAGAAATCGGCAAGGCCGATCTGGTGTCGCAGATGGTGTTCGAATTCACCGAACTTCAGGGACTGATGGGTAAATACTACGCCGAAAATGACGGCGAAGCCCCGGAAGTCGCCAATGCCATTGCCGAACATTATGCACCTGCCGGCCCGTCGGATAGCTGTCCGACCGCCCCGGTTTCGGTTGCGGTGGCACTGGCAGAGAAGCTCGATACCCTTGCCGGGTTCTTTACCATCGATGAAAAGCCAACCGGTTCAAAAGACCCGTTTGCGCTTCGTCGTGCGGCACTGGGTGTCATCCGTCTGGTTCTGGAAAACGGCTTGCGTTTGCCGCTGCGTCGCGCATTTGCATTCGCCGTCTCCCAGTATCCGGCAGCCATTCGTCGTGACGAGGCGGTCGAAGACCTTCTGGCCTTCTTTGCAGACCGCCTGAAAGTCCATCTGCGTGAACAGGGTGTGCGCCATGATCTGGTCTCAGCCGTGTTTGCACTGGATGGCGAGGACGATCTTGTCCGCCTGCTGGCCCGTGTTGAAGCGCTTTCCGATTTTGTCTCTGGTGAAAGCGGCGTCAACCTTATGGCCGGCTACAAGCGCGCGTCCAACATCCTGCGCATCGAAGAGAAAAAGGACAATACGTCCTATGATGCGGACGTTTCCGCATCTCTTCTGCGCGAGGAAGAAGAACGCAAGCTGTATGAGGCGCTCATTGATGTCCGGCATAAGGCCCTGCCACTTCTGCGTGACGAGGATTATGCCGCGGCTATGGCCGAATTTGCGCGGTTGCGTGAACCGGTCGATGCATTCTTCGAAAAGGTCACGGTAAATAGTGACAATGCAGACGAGCGCGCCAACCGTCTTAAGCTGTTGGCGCAAATTCGCACTGCGTTGCATGACATTGCCGACTTCTCGAAGATCGAATCGTAAATAGGTCAAGGTTGCGGGGCTTTCCCCATCCGGGGAGGCCCAAAAGGGGCCTTGACCAGATGAGGAAAAGGCAAGATGACCAAATGGGTGTACGGTTTCGGTGGCGGTAGCGCCGAAGGCCGTTCGGATATGCGTGAACTTCTGGGCGGCAAGGGCGCGAACCTTGCCGAGATGAGCAATCTCGGACTTCCTGTTCCGCCCGGCTTTACCATTACAACCGAAGTTTGCACGGCGTTTTATGACAATGACCGTGCCTACCCGGATGGTCTTGATGCCGAAGTGGAAAATGCGCTGGCCGCTGTTGAAAAGCTGGTCGGGCGCAAATTTGGCGATGCCAAGGACCCGCTTCTTGTTTCCGTGCGTTCCGGTGCCCGTGCCTCAATGCCGGGCATGATGGACACGGTTCTTAACCTTGGTCTGAATGACGAAACCGTTGAAGGCCTTGCAACCGTTTCCGGCGACCGTCGTTTCGCTTATGACAGCTACCGCCGTTTCATTCAAATGTATGGTGACGTCGTTCTCGGCGTTGACCACTACCATTTCGAAGAAATCCTTGAAATTCACAAGGAAGACAAGGGCTATTCCCTTGATACCGAAATGGGTGCCGATGACTGGGCCGAAGTCGTTGGACAATTCAAAAAGAAAGTCCAAAGCGAACTCGACGCGCCATTCCCGCAAGACCCGCGCGAACAGCTTTGGGGCGCGATTGGTGCCGTATTTGGCAGCTGGATGAATGCACGCGCCAACACCTATCGCCGTTTGCACAACATCCCGGCAAGCTGGGGGACCGCGGTCAACGTTCAGGCCATGGTCTTTGGCAATATGGGCGATGACTGCGCGACCGGTGTTTGCTTCTCGCGCAACCCGTCGACCGGCGAAAACCGGTTCTATGGTGAATATCTGATCAATGCGCAGGGCGAAGATGTGGTTGCGGGCATCCGTACCCCGGCACCGCTGACCAAGATCGAACGCGAAGAGTCCGGTTCTGATCTGACATCGATGGAAGAAGCCCTGCCGGGTGTGTTTGCTGAACTTTGTGATATCCGTGACAAGCTTGAATCCCATTACCGCGATATGCAGGACATGGAATTCACTGTTGAATCGGGCAAGCTTTACATGCTTCAGACCCGTGCGGGTAAGCGCACCGCCAAGGCTGCCCTTCGTATCGCGGTTGAAATGTGCCGCGATGGCGTGATTTCCAAGGAAGACGCATTGCGCCGTGTCGATCCGGCACAGCTTGATCAGCTGCTTCATCCGACCCTTGATCCGGATGCGGAACGCAAGGTTGTCGGCATGGGACTTCCGGCATCGCCGGGGGCCGCATCCGGTCAGATCGTGTTTTCTGCCGAGGCAGCCGAAGAATGGGTTTCGAACAAAGGCCGCAAAGTCATTCTGGTGCGTATTGAAACCAGCCCCGAAGATATCGCGGGCATGCATGCCGCCGAAGGCATCCTGACATCGCGCGGTGGCATGACCAGTCACGCCGCCGTTGTGGCCCGCGGAATGGGAACGCCGTGCGTTTGTGGTGCTGGCGCGATCAAGATTGATTATGCCAACAAAACCATGATTTCCGGTGGTGTGACTCTTAAGGAAGGGGATGTCATTACCCTTGATGGCAGCACCGGTGAAGTCATGCTGGGCGAGGTCGCAACTCTGAAACCCGACCTTTCGGGCGATTTCTCCCAGTTGATGGAATGGGCAGACGCCGTGCGCCGCCTGAAAGTCCGTACCAATGCCGAAACCCCCGATGATGCGGAAACCGCACGCGGGTTCGGGGCTGAGGGCATTGGTCTTTGCCGTACCGAACATATGTTCTTTGACCCGGCACGTATCATTTCCATGCGTGAGATGATCCTAGCTGAAACAGAACAGGGTCGCCGTGCCGCGCTTGACAAGCTTCTGCCCTATCAGCGGCAGGACTTCATTGATCTGTTCCGGATCATGAAGGGGCTTCCGGTGACGATCCGTCTGCTCGATCCGCCACTTCATGAATTCCTGCCACATGGCGATGCCGAAATTGCCGAGGTGGCAAATGCCGCCGGTGTGTCCGAGGCCATCGTCAAGCGTCGCTTGCTTGATCTTGCCGAAGCCAACCCGATGCTGGGGCATCGTGGTTGCCGTCTTGGCATCAGTTATCCGGAAATCTATGAAATGCAGGCGCGCGCTATCTTTGAAGCTGCGATCGAAGTTTCCAAGGATGGCGGTGATCCGGTGATCCCGGAAATCATGATCCCGCTGATCGTTGGCAAAAAGGAATTGGAAATCCTCAAAGCTGCCATCATCAGGGTTGCGGCCGATGTCGAAACCGAAAAGTCGGCAAAGCTGAACTTCCTTGTGGGCACCATGATTGAACTGCCGCGCGCAGCCCTGCGTGCCGGTGAAATCGCCGAAGAAGCCGAATTCTTCAGCTTTGGCACCAACGATTTGACCCAGACGACCTTTGGTCTGTCACGTGATGACGCATCGCGTTTCCTTGATACCTATATTGCCAAGGATATCTTTGCTGGCGACCCGTTCGTATCCCTTGATCAGGAAGGTGTTGGCGAACTGGTCGGGCTTGCAGCAGAACGTGGTCGTGCGACCCGGGGTGACATCAAGCTTGGTATCTGCGGGGAGCATGGCGGTGATCCGTCATCCATCGCGTTCTGCGAGGCACAGGGGCTTGATTACGTATCCTGTTCGCCATACCGCGTGCCGATTGCACGCCTGGCAGCAGCACAGGCGGCCCTTGGTCGCAAATAGGCGCGATCGGGACTGACTTCACACGGCGGCGGGGAAACTTGCCGCCGTTATTTATGACCCGTTTCTGAATCCGGGTCGTTGCGGTGGGCGATGTGTTTCATGATCAACATCCCGCCAACCGACAGCCCGAGAAGCAGCAGCACAATACCGCCGATCTTGAACATTTTTTCGTACAGGGCCGCGCGGTGGAATTCTTCTTCCTGCAAATAGGTCATGCGTTCGATGACCTCGTTCATGTGGGCGCGGTACCGGGTTTCGGGTTTAAGCGTGCTTTCATAGCGCACGGCACGCAGCAACATGTTCAGGCGCTCAACCGCATCGAAATAGTTTTCCTCTGTCATCCGCGCCTGTGCCAGGGTTGGCTTCAGTGGCGGCTGTTCATACGGGCCGAGAAAGTGACCGGGATAATTTTTCAGATCCGGCCATTCATGATCAATGCAGTCGCGAACCGTGGTCACGATTGCACCACACGGCACGATCTTTTGCGGATAGAACCGCAACAGAACGCCTTGGGCCATCTGTTTGATTTCATTGCCTTTACGGTTATAGATCTGAGTGATGGTGGCAAGTTCCGCGGTGGTTTCGTCGATTGACATATCCGGAACCGGCTTGTCGCTGATGCCCGGCGGCGTTTGCTGTGCCAATGCAATGTTTGGCGATGTCGCCATGACGCAAAGCGCAGAAAACAATGCGATCAAAAACGGGGCTGCGTGACGCAGTTTCATTCCGGTTACCTGTTTTGTTCCGGCCTTAACATAGGGGTTATTACCCCTTTCGAACAGGTTTGAAAACAAAACGGGCCCCGAATTCGGGGCCCGGTTGCAAAATTTTGCGATCACGTGATGGGTGGATTATGCCGCAGTTTCGGGCAGTTTGACCCAGCCCGGAACATGAACCGTGATTTTTGCATCGCCGGCAACAAGGTCGGCATCATCGCTAACCCGTTCCAGACGGATCAGGGCAAGACCGCCATTTCCGTGCACAGACCGAATGGTTCCAGCTTCCTTGTCACCGTTCATGATGATGGTTCCGGCTTCCGGTGCCGGGCCCTCAACCGAGATCGGCAGCAGGCGCTTGCGCACAAGGCCGCGATATTTGGTGCGCGCTGTCAGTTCCTGGCCCATATAGCAGCCTTTTTTGAAATCAACCCCACCCAGCTCCTCAAAGCCGTTTTCAAGCAGGATGGATTTTTCGATCTCAAGTTCTTCGCTGCCATTGGGCAGGCCAAGTGAAACGCGAAGCTGATGATAGGATTCTTCATCGCTTTCCGATGCGCCGATTGCTGCCATTTCAGCCAGCTCATTCTTGGGCAGCAAGATGCGGGCCCCCATTGCGCTCAGGCGCGGGTCAACAGCCTTGATGCCATTGGCAATGCGTCCGGTCGTACCCGGTGTCGTGTCGGTAAACAGGTTCGCAAGGGCATCTTTGCCGAAAATGGCGATAACGTCGTAACTGTCGGTGACATCGGTCAGTTCGACCTTTGCGCGCAGTTTGTACATGCGCAGTTTCTTGAACAGTTCGGCGGCGCGTTCGCCATTTTCACCGCGTTCGCATTCCAGAAGAAGGCTTTCCTCATCCTGTTGATAGACAAAGAAATCAAACAGGAATTTCCCCTGCGGTGTCAGCAGCGCGCCATATCCCGATTTGGTGGCAGAAACGGTTTCGACATTGTTTGACACCAGCCCTTGCAGAAAGCTGACGCGGTCCGGTCCGCTCACGCGGATGACGGCGCGGTCACTCAGAACGGCGTAAAAAGACTCACTCATAATCGTATTGGCTCCGATCTGTCGGATTTGTTTGGGCGAAATGTGGGGCAATCAGCTAAATTTCGCAAGGGTAGACTGCGGGGATAAAGCCCGCACGATCTGCAAGAAAACCCTTCATAAAACGCCTGTGAGCAGATAGAACCAAACTTATGAAAATCTTGATGCTTGATCATTCAATCGGCTTTGATCCCAAGGATCGCGAAGCCCGCCCGCTGGGAACCTGCCAACGTGCTTTCATTGCGCTGGCCGAGGCCCTTGTTGCCCGTGGACACAAGGTCGAAGCGCGCCGCAATGGCGGCATCGACAAGGATGCAAGCGGTGTAGCATGGCGACAACTTGATGCCGAATTGCCGCCTTTTGGTGGCGATGCGGCCAATACTGTTATTGTCTGGCGCGATCCTGCTTTGCTCAGCCATCTTTCGGTACCGACAAATGCCACGGTTGTTCTGTGGTTTGACGGTGATCCGGCGCGACTGAATGCGGATGAAGTGCGGTTGGTGCTTCAGGAAAAGAAAGTACAGGTCATCTTTACCGATGATGCCCAGGCCAAATCATTTGATGCGGACCTTGCCAAAAAGCCGATCGTGGTGAAACCGGGCGCAACAGCTGCCTTCACCATGGCGTCGAACATGCATTGGGCATTTGAATCGCGCGATGAACTGGCGGTGACGGTTGCCAATACCAAAACCGGTATTGCCCAGATCGTTCGGATTTGGGATGCCTATGTCGCGCCCAAGGCACCGAACGCGATCCTTGAAATTTACGCCTATGACCTGTTCAGCGCGATGGCAGGGGAAAATGACGACGTTTCTGACGACGTTCTTGATCTTGTCCGCAGTGCGATTGACAAAGGTGTAAGGGTTCATCATCCAAAACCCGAAGCCGACATGGCCGAGACCATCGCCAATGCGCGTGCATTCCTGCATCACGGGAAATACGGTACGGATTATGCCGGTCAGTGGATTGTTGATGCCCTTGGGGCTGCGACCCCGGTGGTGTCCTATGGCGGGATTGCGCGGAACCGGATTGAAGACGGCAAAACCGGCTATATCGTTCCTGATGAAGCTGCCTATGGCAACATCACGTCCCAGCTTTTGACCGACCGGGCATTTTTTGCCAACCAGTCCGAAGCCGCACGCAATGATCGTCGGGAATGGATTCACGTCGCAGGCGAGCTGGAGAAACTTTAAACCGTGCGCCTTCTGTTTATCACGTCAAACCGTCTTGGTGATGCGGTCCTGTCGACGGCAGTTCTGCGACATTATGTCGAAACCTTTCCGGGTATTCGGATAACGGTTGCCTGTGGCCCGGTTGCGGCCCCGATTTTCAAGGCTGTGCCGAACCTTGACGGCATTATTGAAATGCCCAAGCAAAAGCGTGGCGGGCATTGGTGGAAATTGTGGAAGTCGGTTGTTCTGAACTGGTGGGATGTGATCGTTGACCTGCGCGGAAGTGCCACGGCCTATGTCCTTCCCGGGACCAGGCGCGTTGTGCTGAAAGGCAACGATGACAGCCTGCACCGGCTTGAACAGCTTGGTGCGTTGTTGAAGGTGTCACCACCACCTTTGCCTAAAATCTGGATCGATCAGGAAAGCCGGAATCGTGCTGACACGTTGCTTGGCAATGTCAAAGGTTCGCTTTTGATTGTCGGGCCGACATCAAACTGGGTTGGCAAGACCTGGCACAAGGAACGTTTCATCGAAACGATTGCGACCCTGACCGGGAAGGGGGCAGTGCTTGAAGATGCCCATGTGCTGGTTGTCGGCGCGCCCAACGAACGGGATATGGCAGAAGAAGTCATCAAGTCGATCCCGGAAGAAAGACGGTCGGTAATCTTTGGCACCGAAAGCCTTTTGACTGTCATGGCCTGTCTGGAACGTGCTGATTTGTATCTTGGCAATGATTCTGGCCTGATGCATATGGCAGCGGCGTCAGGATGCCCGACACTGGGTTTGTTTGGCCCGTCGCGGGATGAACATTATCGGCCATTTGCCAAATGGGGCAGGGCCGTCCGTACCGAATGGTCGTACGACAAAATCATTGCAAACCGGACCAGCCGTTTTTCACAGGAAAACCTGATGGAAACCTTGCCGGTCGAAAAGGTTGTCAAAGCGGCAACCGAACTGGTTACCGAACATCGTCTTGCAGGAAAAAACAATGACTGATGCAGCACCGCGTATTTCAGTTGTTCTGTGTGCCCATAACGAGGAAAAGCGACTGGCGACCTGTCTGGAAAAGGTCAGCTTTGCCGACGAAATCGTTGTGATTTGTGACAAATGCACCGATCGAACCGAAGAAATCGCCAAGGAATTTGGTGCCAAAACCGTTGTCGGCAGCTGGGACATCGAAGGGCATCGTCGCAACAAGGCCATCGAAGAAGCAACCGGCGACTGGATTTTCGAACTTGACGCCGATGAACATGTTAACGCGGAACTGGCGATTGCAATCCGCGAGGCGGTGAATAGTGGCGCCTATGACCGCTATCTGATCCCGGTCGATAACTATATTGGCAAACGGTTGGTGCGATATGGCTGGGGTGCGTCATTTGGCACTTCTGCGGTGTGGCGACTGTTTCGCAAGGGTCACAAGGTTTGGGGTGATCAGCGCGTGCATCCGGCCATTGAAATGTCCGGGCGGCAGGGGCCGAAACTGAACGGGGCCTTGGTGCATTTTGTGGATCGCAATATCTCGGACATGATCCGTCGGCTTGATAGCTACACCAATGCGCGTGCCGCAGATTTGCGGGCAAGCGGGAATATCGGAACATTCCGCCATAATTTCCGCCGGATTTTTTCGCGATTTTGGCGCTGTTTCGTATCGCGCAAGGGGTACAAGGAAGGCGGGATGGGCTTTTTGATCGCGCTTCTGGCCGCCTTGTTCCCGATGATTTCCTATCTCAAAGCCCGCTATGATGAAGAATAACCAAATTCAGTTGGGGACTGGTGCATGACAATGTTGCTGCAGACCATGGCCGGAAGTCCGTTTGGCGGGGCCGAGGAGTTTTTTGTGCGCCTTGCCTGCGGTTTTCAGCGCGCCGGTATTGATCAGCATTGCGTTGTCCGTCCGAACGAGGGACGTAATCCGGTTCTTGCTGCCAATGGCGTTTCGTTTGACGAGTTGCCATTTGGCGGGCGCCTTGATTTGCGCACCCCTTGGGGATTGCGCCAGCAAATCAAAAAACACAAACCCCGCATCGTCCTGACATGGATGAACCGGGCCAGCCGAATGACACCATCTGGTGATTTCACCAAGGTCGCGCGGCTTGGCGGGTATTACAAGCTTAAGAACTTTCGCGATTGCGATCATCTGATCGGCAATACCAAAGACATTTGCGATTATCTGGTACGTGAAGGCTGGCCGGTCGAACGGACACATTACCTGCCGAACTTTGTCGATGCTGTTCCGGGCACGGCCATTGATCGTGCCGAGTTCAATACGCCGTCCGATGCACCGCTCATTCTCGGGCTCGGTCGACTGCATGAAAACAAGGGATTTGATACTCTGATCCGGGCCTTGGCCGATGTGCCGGGTGCCTATCTTTGGATCGCGGGTGCCGGTGATCTGAAGGACGATTTACTGAAATTGTCGGGTGAATGCGGCGTTGCGGATCGTGTGCGTTTGCTTGGCTGGCGGCGGGATGTTGCCAACCTGTTTGCGACTTGTGATGTCTTTTGTGCATCTTCGCGTCACGAGCCGCTTGGTAATATGGTGATCGAGGCATGGGCACATGGCAAACCGGTTGTTGCACAGGCAAGTCAGGGGCCGGTTCAACTGATTACCCAAGGGGAAAGCGGATTGTTGTCCCCGCTTGAAGATGCATCTGCTTTGGCAGGTGATCTTCGGACTGTCCTTGACGACAAGGCGCTTTCAGACACATTGTCTGCGAATGGTCGCGCCGCGTTCGAGGCCAATTTCACCGAAGACGTAGTGGTTGCCAGATACAAGGCTTTCTTTGACGAGGTTGCGCGTTAATGTGCGGAATTGCCGGTTATATCGCCAAGGATAAGCAAACCCTTGATCCTGAAATTCTTGACCGTTTGCGTGATGCGCTGGGCCATCGTGGGCCTGACGGCGACGGGCGATATGTCAAAGGGCCGATTGGCTTTATCCAGACCCGCCTTGCGATCATTGATCTGAATACCGGTGATCAACCGCTTTATCATGAAAATGGTAGTGCACTGGTCGCCAATGGCGAGATCTATAACTATGTCGAGCTGCGCAAAAGCCTGTGCGAAGCCAGCTTCAAGACCGGGTCTGACAGC
Source organism: Thalassospira sp. CH_XMU1420-2 (assembly GCF_037029325.1). Classification (NCBI taxonomy): domain Bacteria; kingdom Pseudomonadati; phylum Pseudomonadota; class Alphaproteobacteria; order Rhodospirillales; family Thalassospiraceae; genus Thalassospira; species Thalassospira sp. CH_XMU1420-2. The sequence goes on along the minus strand of NZ_JAYMEG010000006.1, from coordinate 129,097 downwards.
GAGACAGCGCTTCGGGTCTATGCCCGTGACAATATTGAAGGCTTTGATGCCCTGCGCGGTATGTATGCCTTTGCCATTCATGATGCTGTAGAGAACCAGGTTGTTCTGTGCCGGGATCCGTTTGGTATCAAACAGCTTTACTATGTCGAAACGCCGGAATATTTCGCCTTCGCATCCGAAGCACAGGCATTGATCGCAGCCGGTCTGGTTGGTCGGGATGTGCGTGCAGATGCCCGTTCCGAATTATTGCAGGTTCAATTCACAACCGGCAGCGATATGATTTTTGACGGGATCAAGCGGCTTCTGCCGGGCGAGACCATTGTCCTGAGCAATGGTCGGATCATTGATCGTCGCCGTCGTCAGGTTCTTGTGGACAGTGCATCGGTCGGCACACATCTTGAAGCAGCGTTGACCGACTGGGATCGTGTGTTCGAAGAATCCGTCAGGGTGCATCAACGATCAGACGTTGATTACGCCATGTTCCTTTCAGGCGGGGTTGATAGTGCATCGTTGCTTGGCATGATGCACCGGTTGAATGAGCGTCCGGTAACGGCCTATACAGCAGCGTTTGAAGCATCAAGCGTGCATGATGAACGTGAAATTGCACGCGATGTTGCCAAGGCTTGCAACGCCAATCACATCGAGGTCATGTTCTCGGAACGTGATTTCTGGACGCTTCTGCCGGAAGTTGCTGCGCGGATGGATGATCCCGTTGCAGATTACGCAATTCTTCCAACCTACAAACTGGCCAGCGAAGCCGCACGCGATTTCAAGGTCGTGCTGTGCGGCGAAGGCGGGGATGAGCTGTTTGGCGGGTATGGGCGGTACCGTTCCGTGATGCGACCGCTTCTTCTGGGCGGGCGCGTAATGCGGTCCAAGGGGACGTTCGACAAGATTGATGTATTGCGTCCCGATGTGCTTGAAGGATGGCGCGACGGGATTGCTGCATCGGAAAGTCGCGAAAACCGAGGAAAGCGTTCGAGACTTGCGGTGGCGCAGGCTGTTGATTGTTCCGACTGGTTGCCAAATGACTTGCTGATCAAGCTTGATCGCATGCTGATGGCACACGGGCTTGAAGGGCGAACACCATTCCTTGATCCGATGGTTGCCGAATTTGCCTATCAGTTGCCGGATCGTCTTAAAGTTCGCAAGGGAGTTGGCAAGTTCCTGCTGCGCAGCTGGCTGGAACGCTGCTTGCCGATGGCCCATCCATTTGCGAAAAAACGTGGCTTTACTGTGCCGGTTGCAGAATGGATTTCAGGACAGGGTAAGCGTCTGGGACCTTTGGTTGCCAATCAGGCAGGCATACTTGAAATCGCCGACCCGTCAAAGGTCGAAAAACTGTTCAATACACCGGGAAAACGCGAAGGTGCGGCTTGCTGGCATCTTCTTTTCTATGCGCTGTGGCATCAGGCCAATGTTTTGGGCCATGCTCCGGAAAAAGATGTGTTTGAAACACTGGCACCCTAAAGACTGCACCCAACCCTGATTTAGGACAGGAGGCGGCTATGCCCAAGATCAGATCTTCAGTCTGGATGATTGTCCCAAATCTTTTGCGGACCCTTTTTCGGGGGGATGTCAGCTGGAAGTCGAAAGCTTTGCTGCTTGGCGGACTGGTCTATTTGATCAGTCCGGTCGATCTTTTGCCTGATGTTCTTGTCGGGATTGGCTGGCTTGATGATCTTGTCATTGTGCCGTTGCTAGGCTGGTTGTCCTATCGAAGTTTGCCACCAGCTATCCAGGACGATGTTGCTTCTTTTGATCAGCGTACTGCAAAATCGACGCGCCGGGTCTGGCTTTACCTTTTGCTTCTTGTCGTCGCGATAGTTGTCATTGCCATTTGGGGGGATGCCCAATACCCGGTCTCGCCAACCCAGCCGGGGTTGGCCGAGTGAAACTGTCGTCTGACACAGTTGTCATGATCCGGACAGCATGTTTGACGGGGTAGGGATCGAAGACTAACCTTTGGTCATAAAAACCGTCAGACAGGGAAGAAAGTCATGAGTGATACATTCCGTGCATTGGTTCTTGATCAGCAGGACAAGTCCGTTTCGGCCAGTTTCAAAAATCTGACGACAGAAGATTTGCCAGAAGGTGATGTTCTGGTTCGGGTGAAGTGGTCGACCCTTAATTACAAGGATGGCATGATTCTGAACGGATTGGGGCGCCTCGTTCGATCCTATCCGCATGTGCCTGGCGTCGATTTTTCCGGTGAGGTCGTTTCATCAACAGACCGGCGATATAAACCCGGCGATGAGGTCATCCTGACCGGCTGGCGCGTGGGTGAGGCCCACTGGGGTGGCTATGCTCAATATGCCCGGGTCAAGGCGGATTGGCTGGTTCCGCTGCCAAACGGGCTGGGCGCGGATCAGGCCATGGCCATCGGCACGGCGGGCTTCACTTCCATGCTGGCGGTTATGGCCCTTGAGGAGCAGGGTGTTTCACCGGATCAGGATGGTGAGGTTCTTGTAACCGGTGCTGCCGGGGGTGTCGGGTCAGTTGCCGTTTCGATATTGGCGGCGCTGGGATACCGGGTTGCCGCATCGACCGGGCGTGCCGAAACACATCAGTATCTTCGTGACCTAGGCGCAACGACAATCGTTGATCGCAACGAATTGACCGATACCAGCAAGCCGCTTCTAAGTGAGAAATGGGTTGGTGCGATTGACAGCGTCGGCAGCAGCACACTTGCACATGTATTGTCAGAAATGAAGTATCACGGTGTGGTGGCGGCATGCGGTCTTGCCGGTGGTCCGGATCTTCCGGCTACGGTCATACCGTTCTTGCTGCGCGGGGTTCGGCTGATCGGAATTGATTCGGTGATGTGTCCCTATGACTATCGTGTGAAGGCTTGGGAACGCCTTGCCAGACAATTGCCGAGCGATCATTTGTCCACAGCGACGACCAAGGTTGCCTTGTCCGAAATTCTGCCTTGGGGGGAGAAAATCCTGAAAGGTCAGGTCAAAGGTCGAGTTCTGATTGACGTGCAGGATTGCTAGTAAGGTCAAAACCATGCAGAATCAGCAGGTTCCCGATCGGTACTTTCGGTAAACGGGACCTGTCAATTTGTTAGCTGGAAGTCAATCTGATGCTTGAACAACGGTTTCGCATTCTTCTTGTGGAAGATAACCCCGGTGATGCGTTTCTTGTCCGCACACTCCTTGAGGAGACCGGCGAGCCGTTTGATATTGAACATCGCAGCGATCTGACTTCCGCCATGGCCGTTCTGAACGGAGAGGGCCCTGATGCGGTTTTTGATGTGGTTTTGCTGGATCTGACATTACCGGATTCTTCGGGGGTGACGACCATCAGCCGTATCAGGGACTGTGCCAACACAGCACCGGTTGTTGTGTTGACCGGGCACAAGGATGAAGAACTGGCTTTCGAGGCGCTTCAGCATGGTGCCGAAGATTATCTGACCAAGGAATTCCCGGACGGTCGCACCATTCGCCGGTCCATCCGCTATGCGATTGAGCGATCACGCGCCGAGCGTGCCCTTAAGGAAAGTGAAGAACGTTACCGCAAACTGGTTGAACTTGCCCCCGAATTGATTTCCATCCTGAGCGGGGAAGAAATCGCCTATATCAACCAGCAGGGGCTTTCGATCCTCGGCGCAGACGACAGTGCAGCCCTTATCGGTCGTTCTTTTATGGAAATGGTTCATCCGGCAAGCAGGGAAACGTTGGGCGAATATATTGCCCGTTACAGGGATGGATACACCGGGCGCGCAGATTTCACCATCATGTGTCAGCGCCCGGCTGGGGACAATGTGGAACTCGAAGTTTCCGCCATTGCATTTACCCATGAAGGGGCGCCGGCCATGCTGATGCTGGCCGAAGACGTTACCGAGAAGCGCAAAATCGAACGCCAACTGGTCCAGACGTCCAAGCTTGCGACCCTTGGTGAAATGGCGGCTTCTGTTGCCCATGAAATGAACCAGCCGCTGAATGTTATTCGCATGGCGGCCGATACCTGTGCGCTTCAATATGATCTTGACGCGGTCAAGCCAGCGTTTCAGCATGAAAGACTGGCGCTGATCAGCAGCCAGACCGAACGCATGTCGGAAATCATCAAGCATCTGCAGATCTACAGCCGGCCCGATGATGATGACTTCGTGCCGTTCGATCCGATGCGTGCTGTGGCAAGTTCGGTGGACATGATTGAACATGATTGTCGGCTTTCGGGTATCGAAATCGAAGTGGTGCCACCTGCCCAGGCCTGTCTGGTCAGTGGTCGTCAGGTTCAGCTTGAACAGGTTCTTGTCAACATGCTGACCAATGCCCGCGACGCGATTAACGAAAATGGCGATGATGGAAATATCGGCGGTCTTATCCGGGTCAGCGCCATGGTCGACAAGACCAATCAGGTGCTTAAGCTGGCGGTGAATGACAATGGCGGTGGTGTTCCCGAAGCCGCCATTGATCTGTTGTTCCATCCGTTCTTTACAACAAAGGATGTTGGAAAGGGCACTGGCCTTGGGCTGTCGGTCAGTTTTGGCATTGTGGAAGCAATGGGCGGCAAGATCGATGTCAGGAACGAAGGTGATGGTGCTTGTTTTGAAGTGACACTTCCCATCGTCAGCTTCGATGCAAGCGATGCAGACCAGACGGAATATGAGCCGGAAGAACATCCGGGCGGGGACACGGGATTGAATGCGGAAACGCGTCAGAACATCAGAATTCTGGTGGTGGATGACGAAGTTGACGCCATGGAAATCATATCGGGATATCTCGAAGCACAGGGCTATAACGTTTCTGCGGCCAGTGATGGTGAAGATGCGCTGGCACTTGCAGCGGTGGTACAGCCCAATATTCTGATTACAGACATCCGGATGCCGCAAATGGACGGCAATGCCCTGGTCAAGGAACTGCGCAGCCGCGACCCGGCATTGCCGGTTATCGTGATGACCGGGCATCCCGGCGATGCAGAGCGCCCGGTAGACGATGATGGTGCCGATGCCCCGGTGATGGTGATGTCCAAGCCACTCAACCTCAAGGAGCTTCTGGGTATTCTGGATGAATTGTCGGAAGTCTGTATTCAATGATGCCAGAGTAGATGCCGGAGCAGTACAGGATCCGGTCAAAGAAAAAGCCCGGTCGTAGCCGGGCTTTTTTGTATTTGATATCGGGCAGAAGGCTGGTTGCTTTTAGGCTTCCCAACCAAGCTGCATGGCAATTTTGACAGCCTGTGTACGATTGGCCGCGCCAAGTTTCTTGAAAATGCCGGTCAGATGGACTTTGACCGTGATTTCACGAACCGTAAGCTGCTTGGCGATTTCCTTGTTGGAAAGCCCTTTGGTCAACAGGCCAAGAACTTCACGTTCACGATTGGTCAGCTGACGCAGGGGGTTGTCGGGTGCAAGGCCTTCAAGATCAATTTCGCCAGGACGGATTTGCGAGCCGTCATCTTCAAGCAATGCAGAAGGAATATATTTCTCCCCTGACAGGATCAGGCGCAACGCATTGATCAGCGATTTGCCTGACAATGTTTTGGGGAGATACCCTGATGCACCATGCTCAAGAGCATTCAGAACGTCGCTGCGCTTTACCGAGCCTGACAAGATCACGACAGGAATCTCCGGATGCTTCTGGCGCATGACCGTCAACCCCGACAAACCGTTCATGCCCGGCATGTTGAGATCAAGGATTGTCAGATCAACGTCTGTTTCCCCGTCAACGACGGCAAGTGCTTCTGCGAAATCCTTCGCCTGCGCGACTTCAACTTCCGGCGCTGCGATTTTAAGGAAGGAAGTAATCCCGTCTCTGACGAGATCGTGGTCGTCTGCTAGCAGGATGTTCATTTTTATGCAGTACCCGTTCTTGTCCGAAGCTCTGACATCTGATGATTGGCCCCGGAAACGCTCCCCGTACTGACGACACGGTTACGCGCAATAGTTAGATTATAATTCAAGCGTCCCCCCCGGACGCGTGCGCAGCATTCAACAAAACCGGGGTCGTGTCAAACGGCAGGATAGTTTCTGAAAGCCTCAACTATTCGATCAGATAGGTCGGCTTGTGCGGGAGTCAATGTTTTATCCCATATTGCATAGTATGCGGGAGGCGCAAGGCCATTTCCGGAGGTTGGAAATCAGACGGAAATCGAAAGACTTGGCTGGTCGATGCTATCGGCGCGTGCATTTTGTGTCGCGGATTCTTCCGCTGAGAATACAGGGCTGTCGTCGTTGCTGGTGGCCCGCTGCAGGCTGGCCTGTCGGAAGGCCGCCATGTCAGCACCAGAAGGCGCATTCGGCGCAAGGGCGGCGTTCTGCAATGTCGCCAGTGCGCGATCACGGTCGGCCTTGCTGCCCGACATCGAAACGCTGACATCAACATGCCCCCCGATAGCATAGGCATTGCCATCCGGGCCTATCTGATAGGTATATTGCGGGGCCGATCCATATGGGCCTGCTGCGGCCGCATGGGCTTCTTCTTCCTGACGCACGGCAGAATCCCGTGCCTGCAATTGTGACACAACGGCTTTTTCTGCGGGATCAAGGTCTGTGCTGTTTGACGTTGCAGAAGAAGCGTCACCATTTTCTTCATTGGTTTTGACAGCGTCGCGATACTCGGCCCGGCTTACGCCACCGGCGACGGCCTGTGCTTCGGTCAATGTTCTTGGATCGACGATGCGCGTCCGCAGGCTGTTATTATCTTCTCCCCCGATGGAATAGGGCGAGGCAGCAGTTCCTGATTTGGAATTTTTGTGGACTTCGACTGCTTCATATTCGGCCAGAACGCGCCCGTCAGACGTTTGCGCGATTTCCCGAACATTCAGGATCACGCCCATTCCGCCGCTATTGGGATTTGCTATGGTTTGGCCCGCTGCAATCATTGATGTCGAAGTGGTTCCCAAGTTTGAACGCAAAAGACTATACATCGCAGGTTATCAGAAAATGCGCACGGAGTCTTGCACCGGATTCCAATTCCGGTGTGGGGGAGCTCATGTCTTGCGCAGCGTGTGGCTTGCTGATATCAGGAAAGCCAAATTTCGGCGGTACGGTAATCGTCGCTGCAATCAATTCAATCAGGAATTCATACGCATATGTCCGACTTTGTTATACCCGCCAACGAAAAAGTACTCGTTACGGGCGCAGCAGGTTTTATTGGTTCTCACCTTTGCCTGAAATTGCTGGAGCAGGGATCAACCGTCGTCGGACTGGATAACGTCAATGACTATTATGATGTTAACCTGAAAGAAGCACGACTTGCCCGTCTGGAAGGCAAGCCCGGTTTCAAATTTGTGCGCATGGACCTTGAAAGCCGCGAGGGTATCGCGGATCTGTTTGCAACGGAAAAACCGACATATGTTGTGAACCTGGCAGCACAGGCCGGGGTGCGGTATTCAATCGAAAATCCGCATGCCTATATCGATGCGAACCTTGTCGGTTTCACAAATATTCTTGAAGGGTGTCGCCACAACAATGTGAAGCATCTGGTCTATGCTTCAAGCAGCTCGGTATATGGCATGAACACGGAAATGCCTTTCTCCGTGCATCACAATGTCGATCACCCAATCAGCCTTTACGCAGCATCCAAAAAAGCAAACGAGCTGATGGCACATACCTATAGCCATCTCTATCGCTTGCCGACGACGGGTCTTCGTTTCTTCACGGTGTATGGTCCGTGGGGACGTCCGGATATGGCCCTGTTCCTGTTTACCAAGGCGATTCTTGAAGGGCGTCCGATCAACGTCTTTAACGAAGGCAAAATGCGGCGTGATTTCACCTATATCGATGACATTGTCGAAGGTGTTTACCGTTGTATTTCCACGGTTGCCCAACCAAATCCGAACTGGAATTCGGCCAAACCCGATCCGGCGACCAGTTCCGCGCCGTATCGCGTGTTCAATATCGGCAATAACAGCCCGGTCGAACTGATGTATATGATCGAGACCATCGAAAAGGCATTGGGCGTTAAGGCCGAAAAGAATATGCTGCCGATGCAGGATGGCGATGTGCCGGCGACTTATGCCGATGTCGAAGCGCTGACCGATGCCGTCGGCTTCAAACCGGCAACATCGATTGAAACCGGGATCGGCAACTTTGTTGAATGGTACCGGTCTTTTTACGGGTAAGATAACTTGAAATTTGCCGCGATCTTCGTGCTGTTCGCCAATGCGTTTTCGGCGGGCATGATGTTTCTGGCCAGCGTGTTTATCTCGCGCTATGGCGGCAAGGATCTTTTCGGCTTCTTCTCGGTCATACTTGGGTTGATTATCTCGGCAGCTCCTGTCGTAACGTTCGGCATGGATACCACGATTGTCCGGTTCTTGCCCAAATATCGCGAAGAAGGAAAACGGCAGCTTGTCAGTGGCATGCAGCGCTTTGTTCTGGTGTTCGCAGCACTGTTGTCGATCCTTGGCGGTATTGTCCTGGCGACCATTCTGGTCCATTTCAGAAACTATAGTCTTGAGATCGGGTTTGCGGCTGGCGTGTGCTTGCCGTTGGCTGTCATTCTTTCGGTACTGCAGGGCGCAATTCGTGCTGATGCCAATGTTTCACGCGCGGTAGTGGGGGAGGCCGTCGTAAGGCCCCTGATCTTTGCCGTTTGTCTTCTTTCGCTCTATTTTTGGCTGCATGGGGAACTGACCCTGCTTAGTGTCGTCAGTTCTTATGCCATTGCACTAAGTGTTGCGACGGTATCGGCGCTTTGCCTTGTAATCAGGGGTGGGCACATCAAATGGCGCAGCACCTTTCATCCAAGGATGGCAGACATTCGACTTTGGCTTCAGCTCGGTCTGAATGTTCTGTTTTCCCAACTTTCCATCGCACTGCTGAACCAGTCGCCTGTCGTGCTGGCAGGTGTCCTATTATCCGCATTTGATGCCGGCGAAATTGGCGCGGTCATTCGTTTGGCGATGCTTGTTGCCTTTGCCTTGACGGCCGTGAATTCGGTCGTGGCACCGTTTCTTTCAAGGGCCATGGCCAAAGATGATACCTGGGAATTACAGTCCCTGGTTTCGCGCGCGACGGGCTTTTCCTTGCTGGTGGCTGTGCCTGTTTGCGGTGCTTTCTTTATCTTCGCGCCGGAATTGCTGTCGCTGTTTGGTGACGATTATACCGGTGCTGTCCCTTATTTACGGATGATGCTGATTGCCTATGCGGTTCAGGCCGCGTGTGGACCAAGTGTTGCGCTGCTCAATATGACGGGCATCCACAGGGCAATGACAAAAATTGTTTCTGTATGGGCAGGATTGACCGTAATTGGTTTGGCTGTCGCCATGATCCAGGTTGGCATGTTGGGCGGCGTTGTCATCGCCGCCGTATCTGTTGCCGGTTACCCACTAATCCTTGCAATCCTGTGTCGCAAGACGCTTGGGGTGGACCCGACAGTGCTGTCATTGCGTTATTTGGTCGTCCGGTAACCTGCCAGCATGCTTTCGCCATAGCGCAAAGTCTGCTGGCGTTGTCCACTGCATGAAACGTGATGATGCGATTTCTGCGAACTGCAGCACATCAGGCATTTGCCATCATTGGCGATCTATTTTGGGGAAATGGTGCTGCTGGGGAGATTTGAACTCCCGGCCTCTCCCTTACCAAGGGAGTGCTCTACCCCTGAGCTACAGCAGCCCGATATCATCAGGCAATCCGGTGGGGGATGGTGCTGCTGGGGAGATTTGAACTCCCGGCCTCTCCCTTACCAAGGGAGTGCTCTACCCCTGAGCTACAGCAGCGTATGCCCCATGCGGTGCGGGCGGGTTATAGGCCACGGATCAGCAATTGGTCAAGCCCGAAATATGCGAAGTTTTCCGAATGATTGTCCAAGGCTGCTTTTCGCCCTGTTTTCGTCAAGATCGGCTGTAATTTTTCGCCTGCTGTTTTATAACAGGTCCAAGGATTGAACCCGTACGCACACCGGAACCCAAATCGAACCATGACTGCAAAGAAATCCGATATCCGCCCGGCGGTGAATGAAGAACGCCTGAAGCGTGAGGCCGAAGCTCTTCGCGCCAATCTGGCCAAGCGCAAACAACAGCAGCGATCGCGCAAGGAGAGCTCTGGCGACTCTGATGCCAAAGGCAGTTCGAACGAGTAGCTGAGCAACCAGATTGCGAAGCTGCCACCGTTATGGTCGGCCCCAAAGCAGTGCGATCGAACCAGGCAGCCATAAAGCGCGTAACGGCATATCGTTTGGTTGATCTTGAAGGTCAGGCACGGGTAAAACCGAAGGTGCAGAAAAGCACAGGGACTGTTTCGCAACAAAGGGGTGGCACTATGTCGGTAAGACCGGATCACTGGATACGCCAGATGGCGCAGGAAAAGGGCATGATCGAGCCGTTCGTTGACGGCTTCAAGCGCGATGGCGTGATCTCCTATGGTGTCAGTTCTTACGGCTATGACGCCCGTGTTGCCGACGAGTTCAAGATTTTCACCAATGTCGACTCGGCCATTGTCGACCCCAAGGAATTTTCCGATGACGGGTTCGTCAATCGCCAGACCGATGTCTGCGTGATCCCGCCCAACAGTTTCGCACTGGCGCGCACCGTGGAATATTTCCGCATCCCGCGCGACACACTTGTGATCTGTCTTGGCAAATCGACCTATGCCCGTTGCGGCATCATCGTCAATGTCACCCCGCTTGAACCGGAATGGGAAGGGCATGTGACGCTGGAATTTTCAAACACGACACCACTTCCGGCACGTATTTACGCCAATGAAGGTGCCTGTCAGTTCATTTTCCTGAAAGCCGAAAGCGAATGCGATACCTCCTATGCGGATCGCGCAGGGAAATATATGGGCCAAAAAGGTGTCACATTGCCGCGTCTGTGATAAAGGCATGGCAACCAATCTGGCATCAAGATGCCAAGACGCGCGTTCGCTGCGCGAGCAAGCGCAGCACAAAGAGGATTGAATGGACAAGATCAAGATTTCCGGTGGTCGCCGGTTGCAGGGCAAAATTGCAATTGGCGGCGCCAAAAACGCGGCACTTCCCCTGATGGCGGCATCCCTGCTGACAGATGAAACGCTGACCCTTTCCAACCTGCCGCATCTGGCGGACATCACCTCGATGGCGAATCTTCTCGCCCAGCATGGTGTTGCGTTGCATCTGAACGGGCATGCGCCCAATGGCGGGCACACTGGCCGCGTTCTGGAAATGACCGCCAAGGAAATCACGTCCACAACAGCCCCCTATGACCTTGTTCGCAAGATGCGGGCATCGGTTCTGGTATTGGGTCCGATTGTTGCACGTTGCGGGATTGCCCGTGTGTCGCTGCCGGGCGGCTGTGCGATCGGGAACCGGCCGGTTGACCTGCATCTCAAGGCACTCGAAGCCATGGGGGCTGAAATCCACCTTACAGAGGGCTATATCGAAGCCCGCGCGCCCCAAGGCCTGAAAGGCGGGCATGTCCTGTTCCCGCAGGTTTCCGTCGGGGCGACTGAAAATGCGCTGATGGCGGCATCGCTTGCCGATGGAGTTGTCACGATTGCCAATGCTGCCCGCGAACCAGAGGTCGCGGATCTTGCCCATTGCCTTGTTGCAATGGGGGCGGAGATTGAGGGTATTGGCACCGACACCCTGAAAGTTACCGGCAAACCGCGCCTGCATGGTGCGGAATATTCGGTTGTACCGGATCGTATTGAAACCGGGACCTATGCGATTGCCGCGGCCATCACCGGCGGTGAGATCGAGTTGACCGGAACCCGTATGGATCTGATCGAAAGCCTGGTTGATGCGATGCGCAAGGCCGGCGTCGAAATCGAAGAAACTGCTGACGGCATGAAAGTACGGGGTAACCGTGCGACCCTTCGCGGTGTTGATGTCATGACTGAACCCTATCCGGGGTTCCCGACCGATATGCAGGCCCAGTTCATGGCGCTGATGTCGGTTGCCAATGGCGCTTCGATGATTACCGAGACCATTTTTGAAAACCGCTTCATGCATGTGCCTGAACTGGGACGCATGGGGGCGGATGTGAATGTGCATGGGCGATCCGCAATCGTACGCGGCAGTGCAAAGCTTTCAGGTGCCGAAGTAATGGCGACCGATCTGCGTGCATCGGTATCCATGGTGCTTGCGGGCTTGGCAGCCGAGGGCGAGACGGTTATTAACCGTGTCTATCATCTTGATCGCGGCTATGAGCGGCTTGAAGAAAAACTTGCGGCCTGTGGGGCGCAAATCGAACGTGTCCGCGTTCCGGCCTGATTTGCCGGTGGTGATCGCACAGCGATCGGGACAACAGACAAACGCGTAAGGCGACTGATTTATGAGTGACGAAAAGTTGGTGCTTGCCCTGCCTAAGGGGCGCATTCTTGACGAGGTGATGCCACTGGTCCGATCCGCCGGGATCGAACCGGAAGCGGCATTTGATGATCCGAAATCCCGGGCACTTCGGTTTGCCACCAATCATCCACATATCGATATCATTCGTGTTCGCAGTTTTGATGTTGCAACCTTTGTTGCATTTGGTGCTGCCCATATCGGTGTATGCGGCAATGATGTCCTGATGGAATTTGACTATCCCGATATTTACGCGCCGCTGGATCTGAATATCGGGCATTGCCGTCTGGCTGTTGCCGAACCCGAAGACATGATTGATGGCGATGATCCGTCACGCTGGTCGCATGTTCGTGTCGCCACCAAATATCCGCACGTAACCCGGACCCATTTTGCAGCCCGCGGTGTGCAGGCCGAATGCATCAAGCTTAATGGTGCGATGGAACTGGCCCCGACGCTTGGTTTGTGTCGTCGTATTGTCGATCTTGTTTCGACCGGTAATACGCTTAAGGCCAATGGCCTGCGCGAGATTGAACATATCGCCGATGTGACATCGCGTCTGATTGTGAACCGGGCTGCTCTTAAGACACGCCCGACTGATATTCAGCCCTGGATCGACCGTTTCTCCGAGGTAGTCAATGCCGCTTAAGCTTTCCATTACGGACGCCAATTTCGAAGAAGACTTTGTCAAGCTTCTGGGCATGAAGCGCGAATCGGATGCCGATGTTGATGCCGCTGTTGCCAATATCATCGCCGACGTGCGTGCACGCGGTGACGAAGCCGTTTGTGAATATACCAATCGCTTTGACCGTCTGAATATCGATGCCAAGGGCATGGCGGTTAGTGCAGCCGAAGTTGATGCCGCAATTGCCGATATTGATGCGGACTTGCTTAAGTCGCTGGAACTGGCCGCCGAACGCATTGGCGCCTATCACGCCAAGCAAATGCCGGCAGATGAACGTTACACCGACGAAGCCGGGGTTGAGCTTGGCTGGCGCTGGCGTCCTGTTTCGGCAGCCGGTCTTTATGTACCGGGCGGTTTGGCGTCCTATCCGTCATCTGTTCTGATGAATGCGATCCCGGCCAAGGTGGCCGGTGTTGAACGCCTTGTCATGGTTGTGCCGACCCCGGACAACAAAATGAACCCGCTGGTTCTGGCCGCAGCCCGCATTGCCGGTGTCGACGAAATTTACCGTATCGGCGGCGCACAGGCGGTCGCGGCCCTTGCCTATGGCACTGAAACCATCAAGCCGGTCGACAAGATCGTTGGTCCGGGCAATGCCTTTGTTGCCGCGGCCAAGCGTCGCGTTTTCGGTCAGGTCGGCATTGATATGATTGCCGGTCCGTCGGAAATCCTTGTCGTTGCGGATGGCAGCAACGATCCAAGCTGGGTCGCAGCCGATCTGTTGTCCCAGGCCGAACATGATCCGGTTGCGCAGTCGATTCTGATTACTGACGACGCCGGGTTTGCCGATCGCGTGCAACAAGCCATTGATACGCATCTTGAAACGTTGCCACGTGCAGAAATCGCGGGTGCAAGCTGGCGCGACTTTGGTGCAATTGTCTTGGTCGAAAATCTGTCGCAGGCTCCGGCCCTTGTGGATCGGATCGCACCGGAACATCTTGAACTGGCGGTCGATGATCCGGACGCCCTGGCAGAAGACATTCATCATGCCGGCGCGATTTTCCTGGGTCGTTACACGCCGGAAGCCATTGGTGACTATGTCGCCGGGCCGAACCACGTTCTGCCAACTGCCCGTTCGGCACGGTTTTCTTCCGGTCTAGGGGTTCTGGACTTCATCAAGCGTTCTTCGCTGATCAAGTGCACACCCGAAAGCCTTGCCAAAATCGGGCCGGCCGCAATTGCACTGGCAGAAAGTGAAGGTTTGCAGGCACACGGACTTTCAGTAGCGATCCGGTCAAACCAGATGTAAGCTGTTGCAGTGCAGCGCGTAAGGGGACCGCAGGGAGAAAGCCATGGCTTCAAATCAGTGTATCGCCGGTATTTATCTTGATGAAAAATACAAGGTGCGTCGCCGTCCCGAGGTCGAGCACGAGCAGGCTGTGGCAATTTACGACCTGCTGGAAGAAAATCACTTCGAGCCTGCTGGCGGGTTCGAAGGCCCGTATTCCGTTCATATGCGCATCGAAGACAATCGCATCTATATGGATGTGCGTGGCGATGATGACAGTGAAAACCTGACCACCATTCCAGTGCCCTTGTCGCCGTTCCGCCGGATCGTCAAAGATTACTTCATGATTTGCGAAAGCTATTATGACGCAATCAAGAAGGCGAGTGCAGCCCAGATCGAGACGATCGATATGGCGCGGCGCGGCCTGCATAACGAAGGGTCGGAGCAATTGCGCGAGCTTCTGACCGACAAGGTGACGATTGATGAAAATACGGCCCGTCGCCTGTTTACGCTGATTTGTGTTCTTCACATCCGGGGTTAAGGCGACGTGGCAGAAGAACTTCCCGGATCGGTTCTTTTTGCCTGTAGTTACAATGCCGTTCGTTCCGTGATGGCGGCCGCACTGTTGCGGCATTATCACGGAACACGCGTTTATGTTGAAAGTTGCGGCGTGCGTGCAGGCGATGTTGACGGTTTTGCCATCGCCGTGATGGATGAAATCGGGCTCGATATTTCATCCTATAAATCCAAGACATTCGATCAGCTCGAAGACGGGTTCTTTGACCTGATTATCACCATGTCGCCCGAGGCCCAGCACCGTGCGGTGGAGATGACCCGCACGATGGCCTGTGATGTCGAATTCTGGAATACCTTTGACGCCACCATGATCGAAGGATCGCGCGAAACCAGACTTGATGCCTATCGTCAGGTCCGCGATCAGATCAAAAAGCGCATCCTTGATCGTTTCCCGGTCGGCCCGGCACCGAAAATCTAGAAAGATCAGCTGGCCTCTGTTGCCAGATGGTCGAATGCCGGTCCATCAAGAACGAAAATCCGTTCATCACTTGCGTGACGCATCCCGAGCTTTTCGTAAAATCGTTGGCCCACCATATTTTCGGCATCAACTGACAGCCGGATATAACTTTTGCCGGACGCGCGTGCCCGGCGGGCGACATTGGCAACAAGATGCCGGGCGAAACCGCCCCCGCGATGAGACGGCGCGACATAAAGGTCCTGGATATAAAGCCCGGCTTTGCCGCGAAAGGTTGAATAGCTGGGAAAAAATACACAAACCGCGACCGGTGTCTGGTGATCGGTTGCGATCAATGCCTCGAATGCCGGGCTGTCGCCAAAGCCGTCACGGATCAAATCATCGGGCGTGCTTCTGAATTTGTCCTCACAGCCGGTAGTTTTGGCGATTTCAAGCAGCATGGCATGGATGGCGGGGGCGTCGGGCTTTTGGGCCAAACGAATTTCCGGGTGGCGGGGCATCCGTATTTTCCTTTGAAACGGGGCGATTGATTGTTGGAACAATACGCGGGCACAGGGCCGGGGCAAAGGATCAATCACCGTTTATGTGGGCTTGTTGCCAATCCGGATAATGGTCGCAACCCCGCACCGGTCAGATCAAATATCGCTGCCATGCCAAAGATGCAGTGCTGAGACGCCCGCCATGACATGCGAAAGAACTTGACCTTTTGCCCGGTTCAGAGCAGTTTGCGCCCCACCGGTATTTTGATATTGCAATACGAAAGCTAGGAGTCACATGGCTAAAGAAGACGTTATCGAGTTTCAGGGCACCGTCGTTGAACTTCTGCCCAATGCGATGTTTCGCGTGAAGCTGGACAATGACCACGAAATCCTTGCCCACACCTCGGGTAAAATGCGCAAGAACCGTATTCGTGTTCTCGCAGGGGACCGTGTCAGCGTCGAAATGACCCCTTATGACCTGACCAAAGGTCGTATCACCTTCCGTTTCAAGTAATCTGGAACCAGTTCCAGCGCAAATTGACCTTGTCTGGCGCGCAGTTTACCCTTTGCGTCCAGGGCAACTTGTTGCTGTTTACGGGGATGTGCATCTTTGAGCACGTCAATCCCACGGTTTAAGATCCGATATCCGGGAGCCACGTCTTGTCGAAACTGATACTGGCATCTGCATCGCCGCGCCGTCTTGAGCTGCTTGCGCAGATCGGAATTGTGCCAGATCAGGTGGTCCCGGCAGATATCGACGAAACACCCACGGCCGATGAAAGTCCGCGCCGGCTGGCGCTTCGCCTTGCCGAGGAAAAAGCCCGTGCTGTTGCAAAAGGTAATGGCGGGGCTTTTGTGCTTGCGGCGGACACGGTGGTCGCATGCGGCAACCGGGCCTTGGGCAAGGCCGAGGATCAGGCCGAAGCCCGCAAGTTCCTGACACTGCTTTCGGGGCGTCGTCATCGTGTTTATGGTGGCATGTGCCTGATTGCACCGGATGGCACGGAACGCTCGCGTGTGATCGAAACGCAAGTCAAATTCAGAAATCTCGGGCACGAAGATCTGGATCGTTATTTGTCGCATGATGAATGGAAAGGCAAGGCAGGCGCCTATGCCATCCAGGGACATGCGGCAACCTTTGTAAAGGCGATTTCCGGGTCCTATTCGAATGTGGTCGGACTGTCACTGTGCGAGGTGGATGGTCTGCTGCGCGGCCTTGGCTATCAAGCAAAAGAGGTCTGATCATGTCGGCTGGCGGACAAAACCGGGACCGCCTGCTGATTGATGCGATTGCGCTTGAACGCAGGGTCGCGCTGATCAGGAATGACCGCCTTTGCCGTCTGTGGATTGATCGCGGCGGCCCGGCCCGGTTTGATATCCATCTTGGACGTGTTTCCAAAATTCTTCCTGAAATGGCGGCCGCAATGGTTGCGCTTGATGGTTTGGAAGACGGTTTGTTACCGTTTGACCGCCATGACGGGTCGTTGCACGAAGGCCAATGGGTTGTGGTTCAGATCGCCCGCCTTGGTTTTGAAGACAAGGGCGTGAAACTGACCGGACGCATCGCGATCGAAGGTGTCGGGATGATCTTGCGTCCTGGTGGTCGACTGATTGAGCTGCCCAGAAAACTCAAAGATGCGCAACAGCGTGCCAACCTGCTTGCGATCCTGAAAAACATCCAGTCACACGACGATGGCATCATGTTGCGTTCCGGTGCCACAGATTGGGACGAAGACGCGATTGCCAGTGAATACCGGCTGCTAAGCGCCCAGTGGCAAAAGGCCGAGGCCGCCCTTGCAAACCCGCGTAAACCGTTGCTGGTTTGCAAGGCGCAGTCGGAACTTGATCAGATGATCGAACGCCATCTGATGGCGGGGCAGGAATGCCTGGTCGACGGGGTCGACGAATTTGTTCGATTGCGCGGCATATTAAAGGCACGCGGAAAGGCCGAAGATCATCTGTTGCGCCATGGCGGGTCACGTTTGCTGTTTGATGATCAGGATATCGAGGCCGATATTGCCAATGCCCTGATTTCAAAAGTCGACCTTGCCGGGGGCGGGTGGATCGCAATTGATCAGGCAACAGCGTTATGTGCGATTGATGTCAATGGGGCCGGCGCAGATAGCGGACGTGATCCGGAATCCCGTGCAATAGACATCAATCTGCGGGCTGCTGACGAAATTGTCCACCAGATCAGACTGCGCAATATTGGCGGTCTTGTCGTGATTGATCCGTTGCGGATGAAAAGCCGTGCCGGGCGTGACAAATTCGATGCCGCGATCAAGGCCGCGTTTGGGCCGGAACTTGATGGTGCCGTGCAAATTGGCGGATTTACCCGGTTGGGTCTTTATGAATTGAGCCGTCAGCGCGCCGGCGAATCGTTGGCAGCACGGATTCTGGTCAAACAGGATCAGGCACAGCTTAATGCTGTTTCGGCATTGAACAATGTCTTGCGAAATGTGGTCGGGGAAAGTCGCACGGGGCTGGCGGGAACGGTGCGTTTGTATGTTGCCAGTGACATTGCGCAAAGACTTGCTGAAAGTGACGATGCGCGCCAGATACTGATCAGGGCGTTTGGAACGGTCCCGCAAATCCTGGCCGATCCGGCCCTTGAAAACGATAGTTACCGGTTGGAAAAGAATTAGGATGACCCAAGAAAATACAACGAAAACAGTCAGCTCCGAGTGCGTGGTTTGTGGCAAGCCGGCAGACGACAAATACAAGCCGTTCTGTTCCAGACGCTGTGCGGATCGCGACCTTGGGAAGTGGTTGAATGAAAGCTATGCAATTCCCGCGACCGAGCCGCCGGAGTATCTGGAAGACCTTGAAGATGAAGAAGAATTTTAATCGCAAAAAAAATGCGATTTGAGGCTAGACAAGCCCCAAAGGAGTTTGTATAACCCCGCTCGTTCCGCAGGGAACACTCCGGAGACGGAGACGAAAGTCGGATTTGCCCAGGTAGCTCAGTTGGTAGAGCAGTGGACTGAAAATCCGCGTGTCGGTGGTTCGAGTCCGCCCCTGGGCACCACTTTCGGTAGCCAAAAAAACCCGGCCTTATGGCCGGGTTTTTTGTTTCTCCATCCTGTCAGCTGTCGGTATTCGGAAGCCACAAGGTAAAAGCAACGGCTTTGTCGTCCTGATCCGTTCCTTCGCCCGTCAGGTTGCGCTTGCGATCCAGCGTGAAGGTGCCCGACGCAAAATCGCCCTTGTCGCAATTGGTAAACCAGCTGCCTTCGGCCGGGCTGTCATATTTGCTGACACTCAGCTGCATTTTGCAGTTGGCGCTGTTGCGGCCGACAAATTCCATTGATCCGCCATAGTCCTTGAGGCTGATCTGGGTATCAAGATAACCGTCGGAAAAGCCATCGCCCCAGGTCATCGCGAAAGTGCGTTTGTAATCGCCTTTTTTCACGGTCGCCCAGTTGCTGTCTTCAAAGGATGAGGATTGCGATGCGGCTGATTTGCGGGCAGGGCATTGCTGTTTCGGAAGTGCGGCAACCTGCGCGCCATAGGCGTCGCGATCCTTGACCAGGCTGATGCCCTGAATAAGCTTGGTCATGTTCAGATCGGGCTGGCCGCAATAATAGACGCTGACCACGGCATCGATCCCGCCATGATCATTGTCATAGATCTTCTGCCCGCGGGTCGCACGAAAGCCGAATTTGGCAACCTTGCACTCGGAAATGTTGCCGATATTGGCATCCGCGTAATAGCCGACGGCACGACCGTTATCGTTTGACGTAACCGGATAGGTTTTCAGGATTTCGATATTGTTCTTGGCAAATTCGGCCCGAAATTCTTCTTCGTCTTTGAGTTTCTGTTCGGTTTGCTGGGTAAACCAGACATCAAACGTATAAGAGCTGGTCACAATCCCGTTGCCACAGCCCAATTCCCACTTTTCGTTCTGGACCTGACCGTTGTTGCGGTCGTTCTGTTCAAGCTTTGTGACAGGAATGTTTGAAATGGTCGGAACGTTGAACCGCGATTTGCCGATCGGCTGTTCCTGCCATTCCGAAAAAGAATAATTCCGGGTTGTCTGGCACCCCGCCAACAACAGGGTGGTGCCAATCACGGCAAAGCCGATAAGTTTTTTGGTCTGCATTTTTGCCCTCAATTTTTAATGTCCCGCAAACAGCATAGGGATGTTTGATATCTCTGGGACCTGATCAAAGGGGTGGGAATGCGATTTTAGTCCTGTACTTTCAGATGGTTGCTGGTTTTCCATGCTTGAGAATGCGAAAAATGCCGGATGTCGGGAATCGGGCCGGTGTGACGTCAAATTTTTTGGGGGAACGTCGCATGGTCCTTGATGCAAACCAGCAAAGAAGGGGAACAAAACTGCTCAAATGAACAGAATCCCCAAGTCTGGATTTCAAATGAAAAGCCGAAACTGTGCGAGCCGCCAGATCTGCGTTTAGTGCTTGATTAAGAACGGCTTTACGCCTTTTGTTGCGGAAATTTTACATTCCGGTACGCTTTGAAATCAGACGGCAGCAAAATGTTATCGGAGTTCGCGTAACCAACCGGTGGCTCCCGCGTCACCGAAAACTGGATGCCCAGGGGACAAACATGACTGAGAAGCAGATCGAGATCGAACTGAAACTTCGGATCGATCCGAAACACGTTGCGCGCCTTAAGAACGCGCCGGTCCTGCGCGAGGTCAAGGAAGGTCGGCGTCTGATGACGACGCATCTTGTCTCTATTTACCATGACACGCCCAAGCTTGCCCTTGCCAACAAGGGGCTTGCGATCCGCGTACGCAAAAAAGGCACCAAAGGCTGGGAGCAAACGGTCAAGACATCCAACGGCCTGCGTGAAGCACTGCCATCGCGTCATGAATGGACGGTGGAACTCGAAGACGGTGTGCTTGATCTTGATCTGTTTACCGATAAGGACGTCAAAAAACTTCTGAACAAGTTTGCCCGAAAAAAGAAGATCGACCGTATTTTCGAAAGCGACCTGAAACGAAGTGCCGTTGATTTGACCTATCGCGATGCCGTCATGGAACTGGCGATCGATCAGGGTGTCGTGCGATCAGGTGAAAAGGAAGTTCCGATTTCCGAGGTCGAGTTTGAACTTAAAAAAGGCCATCCGGCGGCACTTTTTGATCTCGCACTTGAACTGCAGCGCACGGTTCCGTTGTTGTTAAGCATGCGCTCCAAGGCATCGCGCGGGCGTGACCTTTATCTTGATCGGGGCCCCGGCGCGTACCGCGCGGCCCCGGTTGAACTGACCGATGACATGTCGGCTGAAACGGCATTTCGCACCATGCTGGGGCAGGGGCTTCGGATGATTCTCAGCAACGAGGTCTGTGTTCGTCAGGATCTTGATGTTGAAGGCTGCCATCAGATGCGCATCGGAATGCGTCGATTGCGGGTCGCACTGAACCTTTTCAAAAGAAACCTTCCGGCTGGCGAGGCCGTCTTGCTGCGCCGTTTGCTTAAATCATGCAGCAAGGGGCTCGATGGTTTGCGCGATTGGGATGTTTTCCTGGGCGAGACCCTGCCCCTGATCGAAGAACGTTTCCCCGATCACCAAGGCGTTGCCGAATTGCGCATCGCAGCCCAAAAACAGCGTGCCAAGGCATTGGACGCGGCCCGGGTGATGCTTGATGCGCCGGAATATGGTCAGCTTCTTTTGATCCTGGGGGCCTGGGCAAGTTATTCGCGTTGGGCATCAGGGGCCAGTGCCGAACAGATGAAGGCAATGGCATCCCCGGTCACTGATCTGGCAACACCGCTTCTTGATCGGGCCTATAAGCGCGTCACCAAGCGGGGCGAAAATGTCGCCGAACTCAATACGCCGCAACTCCATGCCTTGCGCCTTGATGTCAAACAGATGCGCTATGGGACCGAGTTTTTCGGGTCGGTCTATCCGGCCAAAAAGGTCAAAAAGTTCCGCTCAAAACTGACATCGATGCAGCAAATTCTGGGACAGCTTCAGGACGCGGCCGTTGCAGAGGCAAGGCTTTCGGTCCTGACGCCCGAACTGTCAGCTGACGGGCATGTTGCGGTCGGACTGGTGTCGGGCTGGTTTGGCGCACGCGTCGAACATGAACTTCAGGGACTTGAAGAAGCCTGCAAGAACTTCACAGAACAAAAGCTGTTCTGGAAGTAGGTAACCCGGTTGCTGCGGGGCGGGTGAAGCCGGGTGCCTAAGATGCCGCCTGCTTCATGTCCTGATAGGCACTAAGAGCGCGTTCACGGCCTTCTTTGACGCCGATAACCGGTTCGGGGTAGTCGGTGCCCAAACGGACGCCAGCGGCCTTGAGGATCAAGGGCGATGCTTCCCACGGTTTGTGAATATATTGTTCGGGCATGTCGCGCAGTTCCGGCACCCACTGACGGACATAGTCACCGGCCGGATCAAATTTTTCACCCTGAAGTACCGGGTTGAAAATGCGGAAATACGGGGCCGCATCCGCCCCGCATCCACCAATCCATTGCCAGGAAAAGGCATTATTGGCCGGGCAGGCATCAACAAGCGTATCGTCAAACCATGCCAGCCCCGCGCGCCAATGAATCAGCAGATGCTTGACCAAAACCGAACCGACAATCATCCGAACCCGGTTATGCATATAGCCGGTGTGCCAAAGTTCGCGCATGCCGGCATCGACAATGGGAAAACCGGTTTGGCCTTTTTGCCAGCGTTCAAGGGCGTCCTGATCTTCTGACCATGGAAAATGCGCAAACTGCCCCTGCAATGGTACAGATTGCAGGTCTTTGGCATGAAAAAGAATGTGATGGGCAAATTCGCGCCATCCCAGTTCGGACATGAATTTTGACGCGGTTTTCCCCTGTCCCGGATGGGCATCGGCATAGTGGTTCGCGCTATGCCACACCTGGTAGGGGCTGATTTCGCCAAAACGTAAATGCGGGGAAAGCTCGGACGTTACCCGGCGGTCGGGCCGGTCGCGCAGATCGGCGTAATCAACCAGACGATCATCGATAAAATCAAACAGCTGGTCTTTTGCCCCTTGTTCACCCGGGGTGAAACGTTCGGCAAGGCCACCGGCCCAGTCAAACGGTTTGGGGCCAAGATCAAGGGCCGAAAGGCTTACTTCGTCACCAAGTTCGACATCGCACAGCGCAATCGTGTCCGGTCCGGCAATTGGCGTACGGGGCGGTGGAAATTTCTGGCAGGCCCGCCAGAACGGGCTATAGACCTTGAAATCCGTCCCGTTACCGGTTTTGACTTCCCACGGTTCGAACAGAAGATTGGCCTTGAAGCTTTCGCATGTCAGGCCGCGATCAGACAATGCGGATTTGATGTTGGTATCGCGGTCTGTTGATGGTTTGTCATACATGCGGTTCCAAAACACCGCCTTGACGTTGCAGGACCCGATGATCGTTTCAAGAACCCCATGCGCATCACCGTGAAACAGGCGCAAGGATGGGATTTGGGTCGATGACTTTGCCGCCAGGCCATCAATGCCTTGCGCAAGGGCAGACAGGCTTTTTTGAAGCCACCAGCGCGTTGCCCCGCCAAGCTGACCGTCAATGACCGGATCAAGAATAAAGACCGGCAACACCACACCATTATGCTCGGACGCCCATTTTACAGCCGCACGCAAGGCAGGATTGTCCGCCAGACGCAGATCGTTGCGAAACCACATGATGGCGATCGGGCGTTGGGTCATTAATATTCCTGAAGTTTCTTGTCCTGCGGGGATTTCAAAGCCGGAGGGGAGAGAGTGTCGTGACTGTGACAGCGTATTGAGGGGATGTCACGCCACTCTCTCTGGCTCGGGGTACATTAAACATTACGTTTCAGAATTTCGATCAGTTCACCGAAGCTGTCAGAAAGTTGGTTTTTATCCCAGCCGGCAAATCCAAGAACCAGCCCCTTGGGCAAGGTTTCTGCATTTTCGGGTGATTTGTCATGGTAATAGGATGAAAGAGCCCGGCAATCCAAACCGGCCTCGACCATTTTTTCCTGAATGAATATATCGTCATGGCCACCTGTCAGTCGGGCGCACAGGTGCAATCCGCCATCCGATGGCATTGCCGCAAGCACTCCTGACGCGCTGTTTGCAATCAGATCCTTGAGATGGGCGCGTCTTTCCCCGTATCGCATCCGCATTTTGCGGACATGACTGCCAAAATGTCCTTCGGCAAAGAATGTACCAAGGGCCGCCTGTGCCGTTGGTGCCGGAACACCGTCGGCAAAACCGCGCATGCCACGAAAAGCCGGGATCAATGCCGGTGGCAGAACAAGATAGCCAAGCCGAATACCCGGAAACAGGACCCGTGAAAACGTCCCGACATAAATCACCCGATGATCGGTATCGAGCCCCTGAAGCGATGAAAGTGGCGGCCCGTCATAGCGATAATCACTGTCGTAATCGTCTTCAACAATCCAGGCGTCATGGGCCTGTGCCCATTGCAAAAGTGCCAATCGCCGCGACAGGGACAATGTGGTGCCCAACGGATAATTGCGCGACGGGGTGGTCACAATCACCCGGGACGGGGACGGCGTTTGGGATAACCGTGCAACACATAACCCTTCATCGTCGACCGCCACCGGATGCACAATGGCGCCACTTGATGCCAATACCCCGCGAATGCCCTCGTAACCGGGGTCCTCGGTTGCGATGATATCGCCCGGATCAACAAGGGCACGGGCAATCAGATCAAGTGCCTGCTGGGCACCGGAAACCACCATGACCTGATCGGCGTGGCAATTGACCCCGCGCGACTGGCGCAGCCATTTGGCAATTTCCGCCCGCAATTGCGGCAATCCCATCGGATCATCGGGAATGGTCAGGTCGATATTTGGCGCGCGCCAGGCGCGGCGCAAAAGGCGTGCCCACATATCAAACGGGAAACCGTCCAGGTCCGGCGTTGCCGGGTTGAACGGGCGGGCAACGCGAAAACGCGGAAACCGTCGCTGATATGCCAGCATCCGTGATGCGCTTTGACTAAGATGCAAGGCGCGCGCGTCCGCTCCCCGCGACGGGGCCTTTCCGGTTTGTGACACGGTTTGCATGTCACGATCGGGGAGTGAGCGGGCAACAAAGCTTCCAGCGCCAATGCGGGTTTCAAGATATCCTTCCGATGTCAGCAAATCGAAACTGGTCACCACCGTATTGCGCGATATCCCCAGTGACTTTGCCAGGTCACGACTTGCCGGAAGCCGTTCACCGGGATGTAGCCGCCCGTCCAGAATGGCCGACCGGATGCCGTGATAAAGCCTGCGATAGGCCGTGGTTGCGCCGGGCTCGTTGTCCCCGTCGATCTGGCTTGGGTAAATCCAGCTGTAATCACTGCGTGGCATCGGCGGTCCTGTGGGTTAAATTGGATCTATCATTTTTACTATAATGGACCTTTTTAAAAGTCCAATTCTAAGGATGATGGCACCATTGATTGCCACCCGAATAAAAGAACGAGACCGCCATGGCTGATACGACCTTGTCCGAACAATATGAAGTCCATCCCCACACCAAAGTTGTCCGCGGACCCAAACGCGCATCTTATGACCGTGAACTTGTGCATGGCATCATTGATGATGCGCTGATTTGTCATGTCGGCACGGTGGTCAACGGTCGTCCGGCCATGATCCCGACCGCGCATTGGCGTGTGGGTGAACGGATTTACATCCATGGTGCGTCAAAAAACCGCATTCTGGCGGCGATTGCCGATGGCGCAGAAGCCTGCCTATGCATCACCCATCTTGATGGTCTGGTGATGGCGCGTTCTGCCTTTCATCATTCCGCCAATTACCGCTCAGTCATCATTTATGGCAAGGGCGCGGTTGTCGCCGATGACGCCGACAAGATGGAACATTCCCGCCTGTTTGTCGAAAAGCTTGAACCGGGGCGCTGGGATAAAATCCGCCAGCCAAACAAACAGGAACTCAAAGCCACGATGTTCCTTGGATTTGATCTTGAACAGGTTTCGGCAAAGGTTCGCGCCGGCGATCCGGTCGATGATGACGAAGATTATGACTGGCCGGTATGGGCCGGTATCCTGCCCAGTACGACCCACTGGGGCACCCCGATTGACGATACCCGCATCAAACCCGGGTTCGAGGGGCAGGGATATCTTCGGACATCTTCGTGATTAAATGAAAAAGGGCTGGCAATCATTTGCCAGCCCTTCGTCTGTTCGGATAGCGATCTGTTTGATCAGCCTGCCATGGCAACCGCGATCTTTGCGCCCAGGCGTGCATTGTTGCGCACAAGGGCAATGTTGGCTTCAAGGCTTTTGCCTTCGGTCAGTTGCGTCACACGTGCCAACAGGAACGGGGTGACATCACGTCCATGAATGCCTTTTTTCTGCGCTTCGGCCAGTGCATCATCAATTGCGCCTTCGATGGCTTCACGGGCCAGTGCCTTGTCGGCTTCTGGCGGATTGCCAATCACAGCACCGCCTTCAAGACCGAATTCCCATTTCGATTTCAGGAATGCCGCCAAATCTTCCGGGCTATCAAGACGAAGAGGTGCCTTGTGGCCGCTTTCGACCGAATAGAATGCCGGGAATTCATCGGTGCCATAGGCAATAACCGGAACGCCAAGCGTTTCAAGATGCTCAAGCGTTTTGGGGATATCAAGGATCGCCTTGGCCCCTGCACAGACAACCGCAACACTGGTTTTGCCAAGTTCGGTCAGATCGGCCGATACATCGAAATTGCCAGCCAGATCACGATGAACACCACCGATGCCGCCAGTTGCAAAGACACGAATGCCGGCTTTTTCTGCCAGGATCATGGTTGCTGAAACCGTGGTCGCACCATCGCGTTTCTTGGCAATGCAATATGGAATATCGCGACGCGACAGCTTCAGAATATCGGTGCCCTTGGCAAAATATTCGAGTTCTTCGGGCGACAGGCCGATCTTGCAGCGACCGCCAATCACGGCGATGGTGGCAGGGATCGCACCGTTGTCACGCACATCCTGTTCCACAGCCTGCGCTGTTTCAAGGTTCTGCGGATAAGGCATCCCGTGCGAAATAATGGTGGATTCAAGGGCCACAACCGGCTTGCCGCTTACCAGGGCTTCTGCGACCTCGGGGGCGATATCGATATAGTCAGACATTCAATCTGCTCGTCTTGAAGTTAAAGTTTTAAAGGCCAGAATTAAACAGGTGGGCCTGATAAATCCAGCCCAAACCACGTCATCTGATCATGCATTGGGAATGGCTGCCTTGCGCGGGCAGGTATATCGTTGCCCCTGTTGCAACGGACTTGTGCCAGCGATCCGATTGTAAGCAACTGATTTGATGGATATCCTGAAACAATACCACGTTGTGAAAGCCCATCTGAAATGCATGCCAAGCCCACCCTGACGCGCGGACTTCTGACCTTTATGGCGGTCGGAAGTGGCCTGTCTGTCGCCAGCCTTTATTACGTGCAGCCGCTTCTTGAATTGCTGGCCCGCGAATACGGGTTAAGTGAAACCAGCGCCGGACTTCTGGTGACGGTCGCGCAGCTTGGCTATCTGACCGGCTTGATTGCGGTTGTCCCGCTTGGTGATCATCACGAACGGCGTAAACTTTTGACGGTGACGTCGGCTCTTACGGCGCTTGGATTGCTCGCCATGGGGTTGGCGCCATCGTTTCTGATGCTGGTGGCTTTCAGTATTTCGGTCGGCATTACCTGTGTGACGGCACAAATTCTGGTGCCGCTCGCCGCCCACCTTGCGGCCGATGACAAGCGTGGATCGGCGGTGGGGGCTGTAATGAGCGGGCTTTTGCTGGGGATCTTGCTGGCGCGTACTTTTTCCGGCGTGATGGCGGAGCTCGCCGGATGGCGATCGGTCTTTATTGTCGCGTCTGTCCTGATGGCGTTCTATGCAGTTGCGTGCTATCGCATCATTCCCAATATTCCGCCGACCTCGCATACCAGCTATCGCGCACTTTATCTGTCGATCCTGCATCTGTTCAGGGATGAGCCGGTTCTGCGGCGGCGCAGCCTGATTGGCGGGTTGCAATATGCGGTCTTCGCGATTTTCTGGACGTCGATGGCCTTCATGCTGGTGCGCCAGTATGACATGTCCGAAGCCGTCATCGGGCTTTATGGCCTGATCGGGGCGATCGGTATTCTGGCAGCGCGCATCGCTGGTCGTCTGGCTGACAAGGGCTGGGCACGGCTTAGCACCGGCGGGTTCCTTTTGACCACCATATCAAGCTGGGTGTTGCTCTATTGGGGGCAATGGTCGCTGGTGGCCTTTGCCATCGGGGTGGTGTTGCTCGATCTTGGTATTCAGGGCACACATATCTCGAACCAGAGCGAGGTTTATCGCCTGAGTGCCGAGGCCCGCAGCCGCCTGACAACAGGCTATATGGCCAGCTACTTCTTTGGCGGTGCCTGTGGATCGGCAAGCTCGGCTGTTGCTTATGGCATGGGGGGATGGCCTGCTGTGGTGGCCCTTGGATCAACTGTTTCGGTCCTGTGTGCGGTGATCTGGGCTGTGACCGAATTGCGCCTGCCGCTGCGACAGATGAAACACGGTGCCTGAACCCGGACAGGGCCCGGACAGGAAACGTTGCGGCACACAAAGCAAAACGGCCGCCCCATCGGGACGGCCGTTCGCGCAAGAACGATCTAAGCGATGCTTAGTTCTTTTCTTTGTCGACGAGCTGGTTTGCAGCAATCCACGGCATCATCGCACGCAGTTTGGTACCAACTTCTTCGATTTCATGTTCGGCGTTCAGACGGCGGGTTGCCTTGAACATCGGCTGGCCGCAATGCATTTCCTGAACGAAGTCACGAACGAATTTGCCTTCCTGAATGTCAGCAAGAACTTCTTTCATGCGTTCTTTGACCGATGCGTCGATCACGCGCGGGCCGGTGACATAGTCGCCGTATTCTGCGGTGTTCGAGATCGAGTAACGCATGTTGGCCATGCCGCCTTCATACATCAGGTCAACGATCAGCTTAACTTCGTGCAGGCACTCGAAATATGCCATTTCCGGTGCATAACCAGCTTCGGTCAGGGTCTCAAAACCGTATTTGATCAGCTGGGTCAGGCCGCCACAGAGAACTGCCTGCTCGCCGAACAGGTCGGTTTCGCATTCTTCGCGGAAGGTGGTTTCGATAACGCCGGAACGACCGCCACCGATTGCCGATGCATAGGACAGTGCAACTTCAAGCGCGTTGCCCGAAGCGTTCTGTTCGATAGCAACCAGGCACGGAACACCGCCGCCACGCTTGTATTCGGAACGAACGGTGTGACCCGGGCCTTTCGGCGCGATCATCATGACGTCAAGGTCAGCGCGCGGCTCGATCAGGCCGAAGTGAACGTTCAGACCGTGTGCGAACAGAAGTGCGGCACCCTGTTTCAGGTTGTCACGCAGTTCGTTTGCATAGATCGCTGCCTGGTGTTCGTCCGGGGTCAGGATCATGACGACGTCTGCCCATGCGGCTGCTTCGGCCGGGGTCATGGTTTTCAGACCGGCAGCTTCGGCTTTCTTGCGCGAGCTCGAGCCTTCACGAAGGCCAACAACAACTTCTTTAACGCCGGAGTCATGCAGGTTCAGTGCATGGGCATGGCCCTGCGAACCGTAACCGATGATGGCAACTTTTTTGGTCTTGATCAGATTAACATCTGCATCGCGGTCGTAATAAACACGCATCTTTCGATACCTCTGGACGTTGGACCACGCTTATGTCTGTGCGTGGTGGATGGTAATAATGATTTCGGGAACATATCCCGATGCCTTGCCCGATGCGGATCACCAGGCAGGGCAAACTCACATCGTTAGTGTGCCGCGCGAAATCGCAGCCACACCGGTACGCGAAATTTCCGAAAGCCCCAGTGGCGCCATCAATTTGATGAAGGCATCAATCTTTTCGGGGCTGCCGATGATTTCATAAACGAAGGAATTATTGGTCGCATCGACTGCGCGGGCCTTGAAGATGTCGGCGATACGCAGGGATTCAACACGCTGTTCACCCGTGGCGATCACTTTGACCAGTGCCAGTTCACGTTCGACACTCGGTCCGGCAAGTGTCAGATCGCTGACCTTGTGAACCGGGACAAGACGCGAAAGCTGTGCCTTGATCTGTTCGATTACCATGGGCGTGCCCGAGGTAACCACAGTGATGCGCGACTGGTGGGCATCGGCGTCGACTTCGGCAACGGTCAGGCTTTCAATGTTATAGCCACGACCGGAAAACAGGCCGATCACGCGGGCCAGAACGCCAGATTCGTTGTCCACCAGAACGGATATGGTGTGTTTCGAGATTTCGGTTTCTTTCACGGTTTCGCTCCGTAGGTACTCGGCCAGGAGGCACATTGAGGCATCTTTGTGCCGCCCGCGCCGGCCTTTTAATTATGGTTTGATGAGTTCGTCTCGCACATTGGTTTGTGCGGATCAGACCAGAACCATCCCTTCGTCGGAATCAATGGCTTCGTTGCCGTCGGTTTCCTGCCCAAGCAGCATTTCATTATGCGGCTTGCCCGATGGAATCATCGGATAGCAGTTTTCCTTGTCATCCACGGCAACATCCAGAATCACCGGACCATCAATCTCGAGCATCTTCTTGATCGCGTCATCAAGATCGGCCGGATTGTTACAGGTCAGACCGGTAAAGCCGAATGCCTCGGACAGTTTGACGAAGTCAGGCAGGGTCTCGCTATAGCTTTCGGAATAGCGCGAACCGTGCAGAAGCTGCTGCCACTGACGAACCATACCCATGTAACGGTTATTCAGGATCACGGTTTTGATCGGCAGACGATACTGCGTCATCGTCGCGCATTCCTGAATGTTCATCATGATGGACGCATCACCGGTAAAGCACACAACCGTCGCATCGGGATGGGCAACCTGAACGCCAAGGGCGGCCGGCATGCCATAGCCCATGGTGCCAAGACCACCGGACGTCATCCATTCATAGGGATGTTCGAACCCGAAATGCTGGGCTGCCCACATCTGGTGCTGGCCAACATCGGTGGTGATATAGGTCTTGCGATCACGGGTAAGCGCATGAACACGACGAATAACGTGCTGCGGCTTGATAACGTCTTTGGGCTGCTTATAGGACAGGCAGTGTTTGCCACGCCATCCTTCGATTTCATCCCACCAGCTATCAAGTGCGGTCGCATCGATCTTGTACTGTTTGGCTTTCCAGATCTTGATCATGTCTTCAAGAACATGACCGACATCACCAACAATCCCGATATCGACCGGAACGTTTTTGTTGATCGAGCTCTGATCGATATCGATCTGGATTTTCTGCGAATTCGGGGCAAAGAAATCAAGGTTGCCGGTCACGCGGTCATCGAAACGCGCGCCAATCGCGACCATAACGTCGCAATCATGCATCGACATGTTCGATTCATAGGTGCCGTGCATCCCGACCATGCCAAGATACTGCTTGTCCGATGCCGGATAGGCGCCAAGCCCCATCAGGGTCAGCGTGATCGGCGCACCGGTCATGCGGGTGAATTCGGTCAGAAGCTTGCAAGCCTGGGTGCCGGAATTGATGACACCGCCGCCGCAATACAGGATCGGCTTTTTCGCCGATGCCAGCATCTCGAGCGCTTCTTCGATCTGGCTGCGTTCGCCTTTGACGACCGGGTTATAGGTGCGATGCTGAACCTGTGCCGGCTCCATATAGGGAGCCTTGCCAACAAGGATGTCCTTGGGAAGGTCGATCACAACCGGACCCGGACGGCCGCTTGAAGCAACGTGGAAGGCTTCGTGCATGGTGCGTGCAAGACGATCCGGATTTTTCACCAGATAGTTATGCTTGGTGCACGGGCGGGTAATGCCGGTGGTGTCGGCTTCCTGGAAGGCATCATTCCCGATCAGATGGGTCGGGACCTGGCCGGTCAGGCAGACAACTGGAATAGAATCCATCAACGCGTCGGTAAGGCCCGTAACAGCATTTGTCGCACCCGGTCCCGAGGTCACCAGCACAACGCCGACCTTGCCGGTCGAACGGGCGTAACCCTCAGCAGCGTGGACAGCAGCCTGTTCATGGCGCACTAGAACGTGACGAATCCGGTTTTGTTTAAATATCTCGTCATATAGCGGTAGGACAGCGCCGCCAGGATAGCCGAACACGACTTCCACACCCTGATCAGCAAGGGCCTGCAACACTACTTCCGAACCGCTTAAAATACGTTCTGCCATGATTTTCGAGCCTCTTTACTTAACGACAACAACGTGTCGCGTGATAACCGCGTGATTGAAACATGATCCAATTATCCTCAAATTGGAGTTGAAAAATCCGCCGAAACGGCGGTTTTCCGCCATTTCGGCGGGGGAAGCGCCAACCTATCGCCTCACTTTGGCGTGGTCAACAGAAATTGGTTAATATCATGACGCATTTTTGCTGCCAAACTTTCCGAATATTGCGCGTCGATGATTTCCTTGTCGCTCATCTGGTGGCGAAACCACGTCAATTGGCGCTTTGCGTAACGTCGGGTTTCGCGTTGTGATTTTTCCTGGGCGGTGGGCAAATCGATCTCGCCGGCAAGGTATGCGCCAAGCTCGCGCACGCCCACGGCCTTCATGACCGGCGCCGTGTCAGGAAGCCCAAGCGCAATCAAATCGCGGACTTCATCGATCGCGCCCTGTTCAAGCATAAGGTCAAAACGGCGATTGCAGCGGTCATAAAGAATATCGCGCGGCGGCATGTAACAAAGTTTTTTGAACTTCATATTGGCGGGCGGGGGAACCATCGGTTCCTTGTGCCAGGAAGCCAATCCGCGACCGGTATGGGCAAAAACTTCGGCGGCGCGAATCATCCGTTGCGTATTGGTGCCATCGAGTGTTGCCGCGGTCTCCGGATCGTTCTTTTTAAGCTTTTCAAAGAAGGCGGCATGGCCAATATCCTCGAGTTCGGCGGTCACACTGTCGCGAATCCGGCTCGGAACATCGGGAATGGGGGCGATTCCTTCGGTCAGGGCATTCAGATACATGCCCGTTCCGCCCGTTACGATCGGCAATTTTCCCTGCGCGTGGCAGTCATTGATTTCGGCCATCGCCATGTCGCGCCACTTGCCGGCCGAACAGGCTTCGCGTCCCGACAGCACACCATAAAGCCGGTGTGGCGCACGCGACGTTTCACTTTCATCGGGGCGGGCACTCAGGACACGGAGTTCGGAATAGACCTGCATGCTGTCGGCATTGATCACCACCCCGTCAAACGCTTCGGCCATATCAAGCGCAAGTGCGGATTTGCCGCTGGCAGTCGGGCCAGCAACGATCAGGACCGGGGCAAAAGACAAATTGGCATTCACAGCCGACATAAAAGGCACTTCCAAATTCAAACACGTGTCAAAGGCCGATCAGTCTATTGACTTCGATGCCAAAGGCATAGCGATTTGGGACAATAACCGGCTGCAAAAAACACGTAAGCATGGCGTCGATCATCAAAGTTCTCTTGCCACAGTCGGGCGCAATTCGGATAAAGGCGACAAATCTGTTTTATGCCTTTTCCGCCAAGGAGCCCGCAGACCATGAAATTGGTACTGACCCTGATTGCCGCCCCCAATTCAAATGCGCTGACCAAAAACGTGATTGATCAGGCCGCAATCGCCTTGACCGGTGCCGGTGCGCTGGTCGGGGATGTTACCTGGCTGGCGGATGGCGAGGCATGCGATCTGATTTTTGATGGCATTCCACTTGATGTGGCCGATACCAGCCTCGCCGAGGCGGAGCTTGGCGTGGACGCCGTCACCCAGAAAATCTCCACCCGGCGCAAGAAGCTGCTGATTGCCGATATGGACAGCACCATGGTCACCGGGGAAACCCTTGACGAACTGGCCGAGTTTGCCGGTGTAAAGGAACGTGTCGCCGCGATCACCGCGCGCGCGATGAACGGGGAACTTGATTTCGAAGCGGCCCTTGATGAACGTGTCGGCCTGCTTGAAGGCATGTCGACAGACATGCTGCAAGAAGCGTGGAAAACCGTGGAATATACCGGCGGGGCCAAAACCCTTGTTGCCACCATGAAGGCCAACGGGGCGTTTGCGGCACTGGTATCGGGCGGATTTGATTTCTTTACCGGTGCGGTTCGGGCCGAACTTGGTTTTGACTATGATCAGGCCAATGTCCTGATCGAAAGTGATGGCAAACTGACCGGCAAGGTCAAGAAGCCGGTGCTCGATCGCCAGGCCAAGGTCGATGCCCTTGAAACCCTTTCAGCCCAGCAGGGCATTACGGTCGATGATGCAATTGCGGTTGGCGATGGCGCCAATGATCTTCAGATGATCTCGCTTGCCGGGACCGGCGTTGCCTTCCACGCCAAACCGTCGGTGCAGGAACAGGCACGTATTTGCATCAATCACGGTGATCTGACAGCGTTGCTTTATCTGCAAGGTTACAGCAAGTCCGATTTCGTTTCCTGATATCGGAAACCCCGAAAAGAAAAAGGGCGGCCTGCCAAGCAGGTCGCCCTTTTTTCGTATGATCGTGTTCGGGATGCTTATTCAGCAACCGAGAGTGTGAGGCCGAAGTAACGCGGGCCAGCCGATGTTTCGATCAACATCAGGATGGTGCGTTTGTCATCATCGACCGCGGCTTTGACGGCCTTGGTGACGTCTTCGACGGTTGTGACCGAGCTGTGCGATGCCTCGATGATGATATCACCGGGACGAACGCCTTTTTCAGCCGCATAGCTGTCACCCGAAACATCGGTGACAATCACGCCTTCGGTACCTTCGGCAAGGTTGTAACGCTGACGAAGTGCGTCATCGACATTGGCGACCTTGATGCCCAGTTCGGCAATGCTGGCTTCGGCGATTGCCGGGGCTTCATCGCCTTCGGACGGGCTTGCGCTTGCGGCAATCACTTCTTCTTCAAGTTCGCCAAGCTCGACCTGTACGGTCTGTTTCTTGCCATCGCGCCAGATCACAACATCGACATCCTTGCCGATTTTGGTTTCGGCAACGATACGCGGCAGGCGGCGCATGGACTCGACATCCTTGCCATCAAATTTCAGGATGACATCACCCTGTTTGATGCCGGCTTTCTTGGCCGGGCTGTCGTCAGAAACGCCGGCAACCATTGCGCCGGTTGCGCTATCAAGGCCAACCGAGTCCGCGATATCGTCGGTCACGGTCTGGATGTGAACACCAAGCCAGCCACGACGGGTACGGCCATATTCCTTAAGCTGATCAACAACACCCTGTGCAATGGCCGACGGAATGGCAAAGCCGATGCCAACCGAACCACCGGACGGGGAATAGATCGCGCTGTTAATACCGATCACGTCGCCATCAAGGTTGAACAACGGCCCGCCAGAGTTCCCGCGGTTGATCGATGCATCGGTCTGGATGAAGTCATCATACGGACCCTGGTTGATGTCGCGGTTGCGGGCGGAAATGATGCCGGCCGTTACCGTACCGCCAAGACCGAACGGGTTCCCGATCGCCATTGCCCAGTCACCGATACGCGACGCGTCCGAGTCCCCCCATTTTACAAATGGCAGGTCATCCTTCGGTTCGACTTTCAAAAGGGCGACGTCGGTTTTCGGATCGCGACCGATCAGTTCGGCATCAAGGGTTTCACCATCATGAAGACGGACGCTGATTTCATCGGCACCATCAATAACGTGATTGTTGGTCACAATGTAACCGTCAGCCGAGATGATAAAGCCCGAACCAAGTGCCGTAGCGCGGCGCTTTTGCGGGGCCTGACCACCTTGGCCGCCCTGGCCATTGCGATCCATGAAGTCACGGAAAAGGTCTTCGAATGGCGAACCGGGAGGGAACTGGAAATCCGGTCCCTGGCGTTCAGCGACCATCTGGCTGGTAGATATATTCACGACACTCGGCAGAAGCTTTTCGGCCAAGTCTGCGAAACTCTCAGGAGCGGGGCGGGCATTCGCGATATGCGAAACACTGGTCACGCCAAGGAGAACAATCACCAGTGCAGCGCTAACCTTCGACCGCACCGGGTTGTAAAATGCTTTTAGCATGTGTCTGATCCTGTTCGTTGCCGCGTTCACGGTATTTGTAATTCTGTTTTGCAGCGCGCGATGGGGCGTTTATTTTACCCGTCGCTTAAGTAACCAAATTAACCCCGACTTTGGCAGAATTTGGGCGGCTCTTGGAAAAATCAAGGAATTCTCGGCACAAAGTCGTGACGTTCCTGTCATATCTGGCGGTTTTCGGGGCCTAGAGCCAAACACGTACCGCCCAGATTGCGCCAATGGCAACGACCGCTGCAATCAGTCCACCGATGCGCAATTGTGACTCAGGGATTTCCTGAACCAGTTCCAGCACCCTTTTCGCGCCGCCGGGAAACAGCGAATAAAACATGCCCTCCAGCGCGATGGCCAGAAGTATGGCAGTAGCAAGTTCCTTCATGGGCGTGGACGTTCCGGCGGTTTTTAAAGCCTGCCTTACGCAATGCGCCAGCAGGACTTGATTATGAAAACAAAAAGGGCGACCTGATGCCAGTATCAGGTCGCCCTAGTGTTTTGTCTAGCGGCTTGTGCTTGGAGCCGACTGATTAAAGTATTGGAAAAACTCGCTGTCTGGTGAAAGCACCATGGTCGAGCCATTCGAAAGTGCCGTTTTGTAGGCTTCCAGCGAACGGTAGAATTCGAAGAATTTCGCATCCTGACCGTAAGCTTTACCCAAAATAACGTTCCGCTGTGCATCACCTTCACCCCGCAGGACTTCTGCCTGACGGTTGGCTTCGGCGATGATGCCAATACGTTCACGATCGGCTTCTGCCTGGATTTTCGCCTTGAGCTCTTCACCCTCTGCGCGAAGCTGTGCGGCTTCGGCGATACGCGAAGAACGCATACGGTTATATACCGCCTGCGACGTTTCCTGCGGAAGGTCGGTACGACCGATACGAACATCAATCAGTTCGACACCGAATTCCTTGGCCGGATCAACCAGGGTCGCCTGGATCTTTTCCATGATCTGTGCACGGTTGTCCGACAGCATTGCAACAAGCGGGGCCTGCGCAAGTTCACCACGGATGACCGAGTTCAGTCGCTGACCAAACAGCTGCACAAAGTTGGCAGAGTTGGTAGCACGCTGACGGAAGGTCAGGGGATCGATAATTCTCCAGCGGGCAAAGCTGTCAACATTGACACGCTTCTGATCCGACAGAAGAACCTGCTGTACCGGCGGATCGAGTTCAAGAATACGACGCTCGTAATATTCGACGTTCTGGATCGGCAGTTTGAAATGCAGGCCCGGCTCGGAAACCGCATGAACCGGATTACCGAACTGAAGAACAAGTGCCTGCTGGTCCTGACGAACCGTAAAGACACACATCGAACCAACCACAGCGGCAATTACAAGGACGACGCCAGCGGCAATAAGTTTAGGACTTGCCATTAGTTGTTGCCTCCTGCATTCGCACGTTTCTGAACTTCCGGCAGCGGCAGATACGGGACAACGCCGTTTCCATCGCCTTTCTGATCAAGAATGATCTTTTCGGATTTGTTCAGGATGTCCTGCATGGTTTCAAGATACAGGCGACGTGTGGTCACGTCCTGCGCGGTCAGATAGGAATTATAGACCGAGGTAAAGCGTTCCGCTTCACCTTCTGCTTCCTTGGTCACGCGGTCCTTATAGGCACGCGCCTGAAGAACCTGACGTTCAGCTTCACCCTTTGCACGCGGGATGATGTCGTTGCGATAGGCCAGTGCCTCGTTCTGGGAACGGTCACGGTCCTGACGGGCACGCTGCACGTCGTTGAACGCATCGATAACATCACGCGGCGGATCCACTTTCTGCATCTTCACTTCTGCAATGAAGATACCGGAATCATACCCGTCCATGATTTTCTGAAGCAGGGTACGGGTCTGTTCCTCAACCCGGACACGGCCAACCGTCAGAGCCTCTTCCAGATTGGTTTTCCCGATCACTTCACGCATCGCACTTTCGGATGCCAGCTTGATGGTGTTTTCCGGATCGCGAACATTGAACAGATATGCGCCCGCGTCGCTGATGCGCCACTGAACAACATAATCAATGTCGATGATGTTCTGATCACCGGTCAGCATCAGGCTTTCTTCCGGAACGTCACGCGAACCGTTCGATGCCACCGTGCCTGCACCGCGATAGCCAACCTCGATCTGGTTGGTGCGTTCGACATTCGGCTTGATGACTTCGCCGATCGGGGCGGGCAGGAAGTAGTTCAGACCAGGGCCGGTTGTGCCGACCCATTTGCCAAACAGAAGTGTCACACCCTGTTCGCCCGGCTGCACACGATAGAAGCCGGTCAAAAGCCACAACCCGATCACAGCGATACCGATCAGGACAAAGCCCTTGTAACCGCCACCACCGGGGAACAGCCGTTTCAGGCGTTCCTGGCCTTTACGAATCATTTCATCAAAATCAGGGGGCGTATTTCCGCCACCGCCACCACCCTGGGGACGCTGTCCCCACGGATTCTGGCCGCCGCCGTTATTTCCGCCGCCACCCCAGGGGCCGCCGCCCCCTTGTGAATTCCAAGGCATCGAGTGTTTTCCTCTTCTTGCCGTTCGGTGTTTATCTTTGTTTACCGAGCTTGGGGACGTTACCCCCAACGCATGCTCCGTCCAACAAGATCCAGTGTGCCATTCTGGCGTGGATCCAGACCACGTGACAGCCGTGATTTGGCCCGATTGACATTTCGCACGATCAAGGCCGGTAAAACCCGGCAAAGTTCGGGCGATCAGTCCGTTACCACCAGTCCGGCAACATGTTGATCATATGCCATTTGGTGGTGCAACCGATTGCAGACCATAGCAAACTCACGAAATCTTGTTGGACGGAGCATGCCCTTAGGCCTTATATGACAGCTTGCCTTGCAAAACAATGTTACGCGCCTGCAAGTTCTGTGTGATCACGGACTTAAGCCAAAATTTGGAGACCGCAATATGACTTCGCTCAACCGTGAACAGATTGTCGCCGCACTCGACAGCGTCATCGACCCGGTCGACGGCAAATCAATCACAGCCAAGGATATGGTGCAAGGTATTGATATCAATAATGAAGTCGTCAATGTAATGATCGCGGTCGATCCAAAGCGCGGCCCGGCACTCGAAGATTTGCGTCAGGCCGCCGAAAAGGCCGTGGCTGCTGTGAACGGGGTCACAACTGCCCGTGTCGCCCTGACGGCGGAACGACCGGCGGCTGCAAGTCAGTCCGCGCCACAACAACCAGCGGCTGCGCGCCCGGCACAACCCGGACAGCGCCCGCAAGGGGCCGGTCAGAAGCCGCTTGAACTGCCAACCGTGCGCAGCATCGTCACCGTCGCATCGGGCAAGGGCGG
Organism: Thalassospira sp. CH_XMU1420-2; assembly: GCF_037029325.1. Classification (NCBI taxonomy): domain Bacteria; kingdom Pseudomonadati; phylum Pseudomonadota; class Alphaproteobacteria; order Rhodospirillales; family Thalassospiraceae; genus Thalassospira; species Thalassospira sp. CH_XMU1420-2. Next base: position 90,322 of record NZ_JAYMEG010000006.1, on the reverse strand, counting down.
GGTTGGCAAATCGACCACGTCGGTCAATCTGGCGCTGTCGCTGGTGGCCAAGGGGCTCAAGGTCGGCCTGCTTGATGCCGATATTTATGGACCCAGCCTGCCGCGTATGATGGGGCTTCGCGCTGCCAAGCCGACCCCGTCATCCGAACATCAGGGCAAAATGATCCCGCCATCGGCCTTTGGCATCCGGATCATGTCGATCGGGTTCATGGTTGATGAAGAACAGCCGGTAATCTGGCGCGGACCGATGGCGATGGGCGCGCTTGAACAGCTTCTGCGTGATACCGACTGGGGCGATATTGATGTGCTGGTGGTCGACATGCCCCCGGGCACCGGTGACATTCAGCTTTCCATGGCACAGCGTGTTCCGGTGACCGGCGCTGTCATTGTTTCAACCCCGCAAGACATTGCCCTTCTGGACGCCAAAAAGGGCCTGAACATGTTCCGCAAGGTCAATGTGCCGGTCTTCGGCCTGATCGAAAATATGTCCTATTACAAATGCCCGGAATGCGGCCATGTCGATCATGTCTTTGATCACGGCGGCGCACGCAAGGCTGCCGATGAACTGGGGGTTCCGTTCCTGGGTGAAATCCCGCTGGATCTCAAAATCCGTCTGGGGGCCGATGAAGGCAAACCGATTGTCCAGACCGAGGCCGATGGCGAACATGCCAAGGCCTATGGCGCAATCGCCCAAAAGATCGCAACCGCGATCGAAGAACGCGTCGGCCCGTCCGAGGCACCCAAGAAAAAGGGCCTGTTCCCCAAGATCAGCTTCAAGTAACCAGCTGTTTGAACGCCTGAAATCACAAAACCCCGCCAGATTGCTCTGACGGGGTTTTGTTTTGAAATCGGGGTTGCTTACTGAACGGCTTCTGCCATGAAGGACGGCATCCAGCCCTCGTTCAGTTCGCGCAGTTCGGCTAGCGTTACCTTGTCGCCACCATCAATGGTGACAGAATCGCCGCCTGCCTGACCAATGATCACTGCTGCAACGTTCGAGCTGCTTGCCGCATTCAGGACTTTGTCCGGGTCGCGGGTTGCGATCACGTAACGGCCCTGGTCTTCACCAAACAGCCACGCGATTTCGCTGCCAACTTCCGGAAGATGCAGTTCAGCACCGATATTGCCGGCAAGGCACATCTCGGCAACCGTGACCAGCAAACCGCCATCGGCGATATCGTGGCAAGTCCGCACAAGACCAAGTTCGATCAGTTCGCGGACCAGCGTACCGGCACGCTTTTCCGCATTCAGATCAACCGGCGGCGGTGCACCTTCTTCGCGACCTTCGATGGTTTTGAGATACAGCGACTGGCCAAGTTCACCGGTGGCCGCACCGATCATGATCAATGCACTGTCATCGCGCTTGATGCCGATCGTTGCGTGGTGACCCAGATCGGAAATCACACCAACGCCACCAATTGCCGGGGTCGGCATGATGCCAACGCCGTTGGTTTCGTTGTAAAGCGACACGTTGCCTGAAACGACCGGGAATTCCAGCGCGATGCAGGCTTCGCCAATACCCTGGCATGCGCCAACGAACTGTCCCATGATGCGCGGGCGTTCCGGGTTGCCGAAGTTCATATTGTCCGTGATGGCAAGCGGCTTGGCACCGGTTGCAACCAGGTTGCGATATGCTTCGGCAACGGCCTGTTTGCCGCCTTCGACCGGATCGGCCATGACATAGCGCGGGGTGCAGTCGGTGGTGGCTGCAATGCCCTTGTTGGTGCCATCAACGCGAACGACACCGGCATCGCCACCCGGGCGAACAATGGTGTTGCCCATGACCAGATGGTCATACTGTTCCCATATCCAGCGACGTGATGCCAGATCGGGCGATGCGATCAGGGTCTTGAGCGCGTCGATATGGCTGACTTTTGCGGAAATGCTGTCGGGATCAATGCGATCCTGTTTCGGGGTCGGTTCCCACGGACGATCATATTCCGGCGATGCTTCGGCCAGCGGATCAATCGGAAGATCACCGGCAACGTCACCATGCCATTTCAGAACCATGCGTTTGGTGTCGGTCAGAACACCGATGACGGCAAAGTCGAGTTCCCATTTGTCAAAGATCGCCTTGGCGGCTTCTTCGCAACCGGGTTTGAGAACCATCAGCATGCGTTCCTGCGACTCTGACAGCATCAGCTCATAAGGCGTCATGCCTTCTTCGCGCATCGGAACCTTATCAAGCCACAGCTCGACACCGACGCCACCCTTGGACGCCATTTCGAACGAGGACGAGGTCAGACCGGCCGCACCCATATCCTGAATGGCGACGATCATGTCGGTTGCCATCAGTTCAAGGCAGGCTTCAAGCAGAAGCTTCTCGGTGAACGGATCGCCGACCTGAACGGTAGGACGCTTTTCTTCGCTGTCATCATCGAACTCGGCCGATGCCATGGTCGCGCCATGGATGCCGTCACGACCGGTTTTCGAACCGACATAGACAACCGGGTTGCCGATACCGGCCGCCGCCGAATAGAAAATATTGTCCGCATCGGCCAGACCCACGGTCATGGCATTGACCAGGATGTTGCCATTGTATGACGCGTGGAAGTTGGTTTCCCCACCGATGGTCGGAACGCCCATGCAGTTGCCATACCCACCGATCCCTTCGACAACGCCGCTCAGAAGATGGCGGGTTTTCGGATGGTCGGCCTCGCCAAAGCGAAGGGCATTAAGGTTTGCAATCGGACGTGCGCCCATGGTGAAGACGTCACGCATGATGCCGCCAACGCCGGTTGCAGCACCCTGATAGGGTTCGATAAAGGACGGGTGGTTGTGGCTTTCCATCTTGAAGACAGCAGCCTGACCATCACCGATGTCAATCACACCGGCGTTTTCACCCGGACCCTGAATGACCCAGTCAGCCTTGGTCGGAAGGGTTTTAAGCCATTTTTTCGACGACTTGTAGGAGCAATGCTCCGACCACATGACCGAGAAAATGCCAAGTTCGTTGATGTTGGGTTCGCGACCCATGATTTCGAGAACGAGTTTGTATTCTTCCTCGTTCAGGCCGTGTTCCTTGACCAGTTCCGGCGTGATCGGGGTGTTGAAATCAAGTGCACTCACGATGCTGCCTCCACCAAGCTTTTGAACAGATTGCGGCCATCAGTGCCACCATGGAGCGGATCAATCGCATTTTCCGGATGCGGCATCATGCCAAGAACGTTGCCGACCTCGTTGATGATACCGGCAATGTTGCGCTGGGAACCATTAAGGTTGGTTTTGGGATCGACAACACCATCCGCATCGCAATAGCGCAGGATCACGCGACCTTCGCCTTCAAGGCGGTCAAGCGTTTCGCTGTCGGCAAAGAAATTGCCGTCATGATGGGCAACCGGATAGTCGACAACCTCGCCAGCCTTGTACTGGTTGGTAAAGCGGGTATTGGCGTTTTCGATTTTCAGATGCGTGTTCTTGCAGATGAATTTCAGGCTGGCATTGCGCATCAGCGCACCGGGCAGCAGGCCTGCTTCTGTCAGGATCTGGAAACCGTTACAAACACCAAGAATGGTCACACCGGCTTTGGCGCGATCAGCAACAGCGCGCATGATCGGGGATTTGGCAGCCATGGCGCCGCAACGCAGATAGTCGCCATAGGAAAAACCACCCGGAACCATGATGATGTCGGTCTTTGGCAGTTCGGTTTCGCCATGCCAGACTACGATCGGTTTGGTGCCGGTGGCCTGCTCAAGTGCTGCAATGGCGTCATTCTCCCGGTTGATACCGGGGAAGAGGATGACAGCGGATTTCATGAAATACCGTCTCTCGATTAATGTCCGTTACGTGATCGCGAAAGACAAAGGCCCCGCATCGGCAAAGCCCCGTCCAGGCGGTTAGGCCAGCTCGATGCTGTAGTCTTCGATCACGGTATTGGCGAGAAGCTTCTCGCACATTTCCTTGACCTCGGCTTCGGCCTTGGCGGCATCGGTGCCATCCAGTTCGAGTTCGATGAATTTGCCCTGGCGGACGTCATTGACCCCATCAAAACCCAGACCCTGAAGGGCGTGGTGAACGGCTTTGCCCTGCGGGTCAAGAACACCGTTCTTCAGGGTGACATGAACACGTGCTTTCACGAGAAGCTCCTTTAAGTTCGCAGGCGCGGGGCTCGCGCGACTTTGTTTGCAAACAGAACGCTGTCCGGCATTCGCCGCCGGTCAGCCATAAGAAAAGGCCGCGCGAGCGCGGCCTTGGGGTGTTATTTGGTCGCGTCTTTGTTCAGCGACTCTATTTCGGCGGACTCAGGGAGCACACCAAGACGGCGCGCGACTTCCTGATAGGCCTCTTCGACGCCGCCGAGATCGCGACGGAAGCGGTCCTTGTCCATCTTTTCGTTGGTGATGGCGTCCCACAGGCGGCAGTTGTCGGGGCTGAATTCATCAGCCAGCACCAGCTGCGCAAAATCGCCTTCCCAAACACGACCGAATTCAAGTTTGAAATCGACCAGTTTCAGACCGATGCCGCGCATCAAACCACAAAGGTAGTCATTCACACGCAGGGTCATGCCAACGATTTCCTCAAGCTCTTCGGGGCTTGCCCAGCCCAGAGCAAGGATATGCTCGTCAGAAACCAACGGATCACCAAGCGCGTCGTCCTTGTAATAGAACTCGACGATCGGGCGGGGCAGACGTTCGCCTTCTTCAAGGCCAAGACGCTTTGCCATGGAACCGGCAACGATGTTGCGGACCACCACTTCGATCGGAACAATTTCGCATTTCTTGCAAAGCTGTTCGCGCATGTTCAGACGGCGAATGAAATGGGTCGGAATGCCGATTTCCGCCAGACGGGTCATGACGAATTCGGTGATCATGTTGTTCAGGACGCCCTTGCCGGCAATCGTGCCGCGCTTCTGAGCGTTAAACGCAGTGGCGTCATCCTTGAAATACTGAATGATCGTACCGGGCTCAGTACCTTCGTAAAGAACCTTGGCTTTACCCTCGTAGATGGGCTGCTTTCTGGACATTGGCGGGATCTTTCACATCTAGGCCCGCACGGCAACTGCGCAGGCACCCTGAAATTCGCGCCCCCCGTATAGCAGTGCTGGGCGAGAAACTCAATTGTCGCTTAAGCTCTATTTACGCAAACTTGATAATCAAAATTTGCAACCGTCCGGGCATCAATCCCGGGACGGTCTGTTTTACACTGCAAACATCTGGCAAAGTTGCGTTTTATGCCTGATCGGGGCCTAAAGGTTTACCGGATGGAACGGTGTGGTGTCAGGCTGCCCGTCGGCAAATAACCAGACCGGACGACGTGGCAGTTCATGTTCGCTTGTGGGAATCGCCGGCAAACCGATCAGGGACGAACAAACCGTTTCAAATCCCATATTGCTGCGCACCAGCATGGCATCGGACCGGATGTCATGATGATCGGGATCGGGGGCCTCGATACCGGTATCGGCCAGCAGGGCCTGCCAGGCAAACCAGTCATCTGCTTCCGGGTTTGGTGCCGGGGCGGCACGAAACCGTGGCAGATTGCGGCGTGTACGCGCACTGTTTGCCGTATCGTTCAGATCATGGGCCGTCAAAATCGACAATCCTTCGGGAATGTCGGTAATTTCGATTTTTCCTGTCCCGCGATTGGCCAGCCAATAGGCATCCCGGTTATCGGCAATAACCATGTTGAACGGGCGATAGGCATCGCCATCAAGGGCCGCCAGCGCCTGTGCCGCATCAATAGCATCGGCATGATCAAGGGCCTCAAGCGGCAATTCCCCGCGGGATCGTTTGTCCTCGGCCGGGCCAAGGGTGCCAAACCGGTTCAGAACGGCCGCGACAACGCCATCTTCGTTGACACCAAGCCAGGTGCCACCGGCCGTTTCATCCAGTCCGGCCACAACATCGGGACGATCATCCCAGTGACGTGCCGGGGATTTCCACGGGCGATTGTTCATTTCGTCGCGATTGGCGCCGATGATCACCGGCCAGTCATGGTCGGGGCGGCGTAAAATAATGACTGTGCACATGAGCCAGATCAAAGCGCGATGAAAGATGATTTGTCAAATTCAAAAGTGTCGAACAAAGGGGTGAAAAATACCCCGCTTATTCTCAAATATTAATTCAGAGGACGGGCGCAACACACCCAGTGTGAAAGCCGGTGCAACATCCAAGGAGGGCTCGATATGAACAGCTTTAATGATCGTGAACGTGGTTTCGAAGCAAAGTACAGTTTTGATCTGGAACAGGATTTTCGTGTCGAGACACATCTTTATAAAATGCTGATCGCCTGGGCCGGCGAACAGATGGGCATGTCCGCCCAGGAAAGTCAGGATTATGCCGTCAAGGTCGTGGGCGAAGTGGTTGCCAATCCGCGTGACAATGGCGTTGTTGCAATGCTTCTGGCGGACTTCGGGCGCAAAAATGTCGATATCACGGCCTCTGAACTCAATGCCAAACTCGAAGAACTACGTCCGGTTGCGCGCGCAGAAGTCCTGACCTGACGGTCAGGATGCAAGCCTTTGCCAAAAACTTCTAGTTTGCAAACCACTAGGCGGTCTCGTATCCTGCGTCTTGTAATAAAAGACGAGTGGGTGCAACCTTTTGGTGTGATATTATGCACCAGGGGCGTAAGGGTGCTAATCAGGTAGAAGAAGGGCAAAGGCTTTGCGTATCCTTTTGGCGGACGATCACGATCTGGTTCGTGAGGCGATATCACTTCTGTTTCAGCAGTATTTCGACGATTGCGAAGTCGCTGAGGCCGGTGCATTGGAACCGGCGCTGGATTTGATTGACGAAAACAATTCATTCGATCTTGTGTTGCTTGACCTGCGCATGCCCGGCATGAACGGTCTGGAAGGGTTGAAACGTGCACTTGAAAAAGTCGCGCCATCGACCTTTGTGGTTCTGCTGTCGGGTGCCTATCGCAGTGAAGATGTGCGCAACGCCATAGAGGCCGGGGCGCATGGTTTCATTCCCAAGACCCTGCGCGGGCAGGCCCTTGCAAATGCCGTTCAGCTCGTTCTGGCCGGGGAAAAATACCTGCCATCGTCGATTCTGAATGATCTGAGCGACGGCACGATTGGTGGTGGCGACGGTGATGGTCGTCTGGCCGGCGGTTTCGGAAGTGATGGCGACTTTGGCCGTTTGACACCGCGCGAACGCGAAGTCCTGGCACTGCTGTCCGAAGGGCGCCCGAACAAGGATATCGCCCGTCATCTCGACCTGCGCGAGATCACGGTCAAATACCATCTCAAAAACATCTATCGCAAACTCAATGTGTCCAACCGGGCACAGGCGGTGAAAATGGCGCTCGAAGATATGGCGCGCACCGGAAGTTTGTAGTATCTTCGTCAAAGGCAGCTCAGTTTGTGGCGCAAATCCCGGCTCGTGATTTCACGGGCCGTTTTTTGTTGCGAAAACCGGTTTGCGTTCCCTCGTAATGTCACCTGAAACGAGGAAAAATTCATGACTGTCAAAATTGCATTGATCGGCGATTTTAATCCCGATGTCACCGCCCATCAGGCGATCCCGAAGGCGCTTGAAATCGCGGGCAATCGCGCGGGCATATCGGTTCACCATGACTGGATTGCGACCGCATCGATTGATCCGGAAAATATCGCATCACAGCTTGGCCGTTATCAGGGCATCTGGTGTGTGCCTGCAAGCCCGTATCAAAGCTTTGATGGGGCACTTGCCGCCATCGGGTATGCCCGCCTGAACAAGGTGCCGTTTCTTGGCACATGTGGTGGTTATCAACATGCGGTTCTTGAATATGTCCGTAATGAGCTTGGTTTCGGGAATGCCGCAAATGCCGAAATCGATCCCGACGCCGAACTTCCGATTATTGCGCCGCTGGTCTGTGCATTGATTGATCAGGACGGCGGAATTGATCTGCTCAAAGACAGCCTGATCCAGTCCCGTTATGGCCAGGACCAAATCACGGAGACCTATCGTTGCAGTTATGGTTTTAACCGTGACCATGTCGGGTTGCTTGAAGGTCACTCGATGCGCGTTTCGGCCTGGGATCGGGACGGGGATCCGCGTGCTGTCGAAATCGATGATCATCCATTCTTTATCGGAACAGCGTTCCAGCCCGAACGATCCGGATTGCGCGACGAGCCCCATCCGCTGATCTCAGCCTTTGTCGATGCGGCAATGATGCTTGCGGCATAGCTGTTTTCTGCCCAGTTTCATGGGCAGCCATCACATGGTTGCAAAAAAAAAAGCGCCCCCGGGGACACGGGGGCGCAGTTTCTGAGAACAGGGAGCTCTCAGGCTGGTTCGGGCCGGTTGTGGGCCCGGACATCTGGTGATGGGGATATCGCAGGGGTGGTGGACGCGATGGGGGCGGGCGTTCTGCCCGATTGCATGATGATGACCCCGACCAGAATTACCGAAGTGGCAACCAGATCGGTCGCGGTAACCGTTTCACCAAGGATCAGGGTCCCGGTCGCAAGACCGATGACAGGCGGGATATAGGTCGAGCTGGCTGCTTTGATCACGCCGAGTTTTTCGACAACATAGTAATAGCACATATAGGCAATGCCGGTGCCAAACAGGCCAAGCCCGATAAACAGCCCGGCCGTTGCCAGCGGACTGACAAAGATCGCATCAATCCCGTCAAGATCACCCACCACAAGCAAGGTGGCCGACGACAGGCCAAGCTGATAGGTGCAAAGCGCAATCGGGGAAATGCCAAGCGGGCTTATGAATTTGCGCGCATAAACAAAGGACAGCCCGACACAGGCAGACCCGAATGCGATATAGCCGACCCCGGCCGGATCAATTGCCCCGGCACTGCCTTCCCACGGGCGGGCAATGGCGGCAATCCCTGCAAAGCCAAGCACCAATCCCCCGACAGAACGCAGATTGATCGGCTCTCCCTTCAGGAACAGCAGGGCGGCGATAAAGGTGAAGAACGGAATGGCTCCTGCCAGGATCCCGGCGATGCTTGATGGCAGGATCGCGATGCCCTTGGCAAAGGCGTAATAATAAACCGACGCTGCCAGAAGCGACATCACAACGAAATGATGGGTATGTCGCAGGTGCCGCCATGCGAGTTTTCGGCGCAACAACGCAATCAGAAATAACGGCACAAAGCCCATGGTGACCCGAACCATCACAATATGCATCGGGCTGACATAGTGGCTGGCGGTTTTGTTAAACAGATAGGTCAGCCCCCAGACAAGGGCGAGAAATCCGAAAACGATATAGGCATTCTTCTTCATGTCGGAAAACTCGAATTGCGAAGTTTCCACGACATTTACTTATTTACCGTGTATCTTACAAATCATGCTATCTGGATCATAATATAGAAAAACTGCATTATGTCACCATATCCGCCCCTGAAGACGCTTCCGGCTTTCGAGGCTGCATTACGTCTGCAAAGCTTTTCGCTGGCTGCGGATGAACTTAATGTCACGCCGGGTGCAGTCGGACAGCAGATCCGCAAACTCGAAGAATGGCTTGGCGTTGAACTGTTCACCCGCTCGGTGCGACAGGTCTACCCGACCGCAGACGGGCTGGCCTATGCCGCCCGTATCGGTCCGGCCTTGCAGCAGATTTCCGATGCCAGTGCGCAATTGCGCCGACGGCAGGATCATTCCGTTCATTTCGCCATGCCGCCAAGCTTTGCCGCCAAGTGGTTTTCATCGCGAATGGCCCGGTTTCTGATCATGCATCCGACCACGGCCCTTCATGTCGGATCGACCGAAGAAAAGCCGAACTTCGATCAGGATGGCCTTGATATTGCGGTTCGCTACTTTGATGGCAATGACGACAGTCTTGAGGCAGTGTTGCTGTATCGCGGGCAGGCTGCTGTTTATTGCGCGCCGTCATATCGTGATGAACTGGGCCTTGAAACACCGGGGGATCTTGTGCGAGCGACCCTGATCAATGATACCAAACATCACTGGTGGGCAGACTGGCTTGCGACCTTTGCCGGAATTGATCCCGATCAGACCCGGGCACTAAAGCATATCGATATTGATCAGACCGCCATGGTAATCGAGGCCGCCATTCACAATCAGGGCGTGGTGATTGCCAACCCGCTTCTGACCGAGGAAGATGTAAGTGAAGGCAAGCTCGTTCATCTTTTCCCGCAACATGTCCTAACGGTGCCCCTTGGCTATTATCTGGTCCATCCGGAAAAGCGCGAATTGCGCAGGCAGGTCCGGCTGTTTCGTGACTGGTTGCTTGATGAAGCAAGCGAACTTACACAAGTTTACTCCCCAATCGGTGTGAGCCGATCGGGGAAGTGATTAAAGGTCGCGGTTCATTGAATATGTGCCCGTATAGCAGGCCTTTGCCAAAACATGACCATCAATCGCGGTTAACAGTTCAGGGCCACCGAAGGGCTGTGGCAGAGGAACTTCATTAACGTCGAGTGCATAAATGGTAAAATGATAGCGATGAATAAGTGCATCATTCCAGGGAGGGCATGGGCCGTCATAATCTGCATAGTTTCCACCCATAGTGGGATGGTCAGCAAACCAATTGGTGTAGTTGTTCAACCCTGCTTCGCCATATGGGCGAGCTCCAGGCTTCTTTCCCGTTGGTGTCACCCTATTTGAAGCCTGACCCTCGTCAATTTTGGTTGTTGACGGCGGTATATTTGCAACGACCCAGTGGTAAAAGTCGACCCTTGGTAAGTCTGGGGATATTGTTTTGCCCTCAATATTGACGTTCTCACCAGAAGATGGAACATCCGAATCATGGCAAATTAGAGCGAACGATTTGGTGCCTTTGGGGATGTCTGTCCAGAAAATGGCCGGATTGATGTTCTCTGCCAATTCAAACCGTCCTTCAGTGGGGATTTTACCAAAGGCAAATTTATTGGGTATTGGCGCGCCTTCGTTCCATCCTTGAATATGAAGCTTCATTATTAGGTTTCCTTTTCCGTGTGTATGTCAACTCGGTGGTAGTTATAAGCGCGGAGGGCTGCCCAAAGAGGCTGGCAAGTTGTTCCGGGGCAATATTGTTATTACTGGCCTCGGAAACTGGATTGGGCTGGTTGCATTCAGATCGTGAGTTCAGGTGGCTTGAATGCGTTTGGATGGTAAACCTCCGGAAAGTAAGGCTCCTCCTCCAGGTGCAATTTCGGAAAGATTAAGCATCTGCAAAATTTTCCGGGTCGTGGCCACTGCCGCAGACAAGGTCGGAAGACCAGATGCGCGTTCAATCATTTCAATTGATGGCAAAGAGGGCATCTGCACACAAGCAGATGCAACGATTGCATCAACACCTGTAAGGTCGAGTTTACGCCACAGTTCAGCAGGCGCGCACGGATCCTGAGCTGCGACCGCCAAATTGTCAGGAATTTCCAGTGCCAGAAAGTCGTGAACTTCAATCCCTTCATTCTCAATGTAATTGACTACCATTTCAGTGAGTGGACGCATGTATGGGCAAATTATAGCAACTTTCTTCGCGCCAAGTTCCTGAATGCCGTCGACCAGTGCTCCTGCTGAATTGAGAATAGGTGTAGGACAACCGTTATCCACGGTTGCTTGGTATAGAGTTTCTGATGATGTTCTGTGGTAACCCAGCCCCATCGACATGATTGCAACAAGGCAGGCATATGCTTGGACTTCTACTGCGGCGTCAGACAGTTCTTGAGCGCAACGTTTACTATCGGCATCCATTGCCTCCAGCTCTTCCTTGATCACGCTTTTCATGCGCATGCGTGACGAGTGAAAGGTGAAGCGATCTGGCAGGATATGTTCACGTGCTTTAAGAAGTGCAGGAATCTCGGTTTCCATAGTGACATTGGAACTCGGTACTATCATTCCGATCCGTCTGGTTCTTTCCGAAAATGGCATATTGGTCTCCGTTTCATTTCTCGTGAAAATTACAAGGAAGAATCCATGGTTGCGTCCGGGCGCTACGTCGCAATCTTAGGGAAGATGCACGGAAGCAGAATGGTAACAAGCATGCAGGCGACTGAGAGCCAAGAAGGTTTGTTTTGATCAAGAAGCATCTGCGCGACGTGATGCCGGAGATCGTTTGTGGACCACTGGTGCGGTAGATTGAGTTCTCTGCTTGGGTTCGGTTAGGAATAAAAGTGCTACCTGTAGGTGTGGGCGATAGGATGGTTTTGATCACTGAATGTCTCTTTGTGTGTTCATTTGAGTTTTATATGTATACATATAAAATTTATAAGAATGCAATAAAAAACTATTGCGTGTCGACTTATGGCCTTGTTCTGGATAAAATCCTCGCAGAAACAGGGGATTGTAAATGGCGCGTGTAGCCGACCAACTTATCGAAGAACTTAAAAACGAAATTCAATCAGGTGTACTTAGCCCCGGGGACCAGCTCGAAGAGGCAGCGCTTGCCGAAAGATTCGGGGTTTCACGAACACCGGTACGCGAAGCGGTGAGATCACTTGTTGAAAGTGGGCTCTTGGAAACGCGGTCGCGCAAAGGGGCCTTCGTCAGAGTTTTGTCGATAAAGGAATTGATTGATCTGTTTGAAGTATGTGCCGAGCTTGAAGGAATGGCGTGTCGGCTGGCGTCAGAACGTTTGACAGATGCTCATCTGAAGAATCTTTTAGAAGGTCTGGAGGCCTGCAATCAGGCTGTTGAGAAGGAAGATACAGAGGCTTATGCCGCTGCAAACCTTCAATTCCATACTGCTATACATAAAGCGTCAGAGAATGATCGGTTAATTGATCAACTTGCTGACTTGTCCAGGACGATCAATCCTTACAGATCGATGCCTTATGGAATTCGAGGTCGGCTTGAGCAGTCATTTGAGGAGCATGTGAACATTAAAGATGCGGTGTTGGCGGGTAATGGTGCAGAAGCCGATTTTCTTATGCGTGATCATATGATGCTGCAGGGGCAGCGCTTGCCATTGCTGCTCAGGGCGTACGGACACGAATAAATCTGGAACAAAAAAAGCCCCGGCCAATGACCGGGGCTTTGATTTTTGATCCGGGTTGCCGTTAGTCGGCAAACACGCGGGCAAAGATCGTGTCGACATGCTTGGTGTGGTAACCAAGGTCAAACAGCGCTTCGAGTTTGTCCATCGGAATACGTGCGGTGACGTCTTCGTCGGTTTTCAGAAGCGACAGAAGATCGCCTTCGCGGTTCCAGACCTTCATCGCGTTGCGCTGAACAATGCGGTAAGAATCTTCGCGCGAAACACCATGCTGGGTCAGGGTCAGCAGCACGCGCTGCGAGAAGACCAGACCACCCATCTGGTTCAGGATCTCGTCCATGCGTTCCGGATAGATCACCAGATTTTCAACAACGTTGGTCAAACGCATCAGTGCGAAATCAAGCGTTACGGTCGCATCCGGGCCGATGTTACGTTCGACCGAGCTGTGCGAAATGTCGCGCTCGTGCCACAGGGCAACGTTTTCCATCGCCGGGATTGCCATCGAACGGACCAGACGGGCAAGACCGGTCAGGTTTTCGGTCAGAACCGGGTTACGCTTGTGCGGCATCGCCGAGGAGCCTTTCTGCCCCTTGGAGAAGAATTCTTCGGCTTCGCGCACTTCGGTACGCTGCAGGTGGCGAATTTCGGTTGCCAGATGCTCGATCGAGGATGCGATGACACCAAGGGCAGCGAAATAGGCGGCATGACGGTCACGCGGGATCACCTGGGTCGAAACCGGTTCCGGTTTCAGGCCAAGCTTGGCTGCGACATGTTCTTCGACGCTCGGATCGATATTGGCAAATGTGCCGACCGCACCGGAAATTGCACAGGTGGCAATTTCGTCACGTGCCGCGACCAGACGATCACGGTTACGTTTGAATTCCGCATAGAAAGTCGCAAGCTTAAGGCCAAAGGTCACCGGCTCTGCGTGGATGCCGTGCGAACGGCCCATGCAGGGAACATCTTTGGTTTCATAGGCGCGCTTTTTAAGGGCGGCCAGAAGCTTGTCCATATCTTCAAGAAGAATGTCGGTTGCCTGGGCAAGCTGCACGTTAAAGCAGGTATCCAGAACGTCCGAGCTGGTCATGCCCTGATGGACAAAACGGGCTTCTTCACCGACCTGTTCGGCCAGTTCGGTCAGGAACGCGATCACGTCATGTTTGACTTCTGCTTCGACGGTGTCGATGCGATCAATGCGGTCCTGGGTATAGGGCTTGTCGCCTTTTTCCCAGACAAGCTTGGCGGATTCAGCCGGGATAACACCCAGTTCAGCCAGTTTGTCAGCAGCGTGAGCTTCGATTTCGAACCAGATACGGAATTTGTTCGCCGGTTCCCAGATGGCTGTCATCTGCGGACGGGAATAACGGGGGATCATGCGGTCGCCTCCGGGCATAATGGTTGGGCGCCGGGGCATGATGTGAATGATCGGAATGCGTGATCAGTTGCACGATCATAAGGCCGGCACGCTTTCACCGGGTCGGATAGTCCATTCCGGGGCAATTGGCAACCCTGCAGACGGTATGGCAGGGATGTGAACGCATTTTTACCGCCCAAAAACTTGTCTTCTGTTAGAAATATAGCAACTTAGATAATATATGCAGTGTTGATCGAAACGCTGTCAGTGCATTCAGCCTGACAATCCGATTGTTGAGTAGGCGGGAAATTAATGGCGCGTGAAGCCGACGGGGCCAAGAGTCACCAGAAAGAACCGACCGGCAGCCAGATGACCGACGAGAACCATCTTGCCAGGCTCGTGGATCTGGGGATCGCACTTTCCGCCGAACAGGGGCGCGAAGAGCTCAATCAGAAAATCCTGATGGCGGCGCGCGAATTTACCAATGCCGATGGCGGGTCGCTGTATCTTGTAAACCGCGAAGAAAGCGAACTGCATTTCCGCATTCTGGTCAATGACACGCTCGATACCTTTTTCGTGAGCGGCCGCGAGGCTGAAAAGCCGTTTCCGCCATTGCCGCTTTATGATGACGAAGGCCGCCCGAATTACCGCAATATCGCAACCTATGTCGCGCTAAGCGGCAAGGCGATCAATATCGAAGATGCCTATTGCGCCAAGGGTTTCGATTTTTCGGGAACGCGTGCCTTTGATGCCAAAACCGGTTATCGGTCAAAATCCTTCCTGACGGTGCCGTTGAAAAACACCCGTGGCACGGTCATTGGCGTTTTGCAGCTGATCAATGCGCGCGATGGCAAGGGCAATGTCATTGCCTTTGATCCGGCGATCGAACCGATCATCAATGCTCTTGCCAGTCAGGCGGCAGTCGCCATTGAAAACAGCCGTCTTCTGGTTGCCCAGCGTGACCTGATGGAAAGCTTTGTCCATGTGCTGGGCCATGCGATCGATGCCAAATCGCCACATACGGCCGATCATTGTTCGCGCGTGCCGGTGATTGCACGCATGCTGGCACAGGCCGCTGTTGATGACAAACGTGGGCCGTTTTCCAATTTCTATCTGACCGATATGGAATGGTATGAGCTTGATCTTGCCGCCTGGCTTCATGATTGCGGCAAGATCGTTACGCCTGATCACGTGATTGAAAAGGCCACCAAGCTTGAAACCATCCATAACCGCATTCATGAAATCCGTACCCGGTTCGAAGTCCTTAGACGTGATGCGGAAATCGACATGCTCAAACGCCAGCTTGCCGGTGAGGATGCCGGTGTATGCGAGGCCGATTTCAAAGCGCGCGTCGGCGAACTGGAAGCACAGTTTGCGCTGGTGGCCGATGCCAATATCGGTGATGCGGAAATCGATACCGATGCCATCTATGCCTTGCATGACATCGCGGAACAAAAATGGACCCGCCATTTCGACCGGACATTGGGTCTGTCATGGGCGGAAAATGAACGGCTAAGTGATACCGAACTTGCAACCTTGCGCGAACCGGGCCCGGAAAATCTTTTGATGGATCGCGAAGATCACATCTATCAGGGCTTCAACCGCGGGGAACTTTACAATCTTTCGGTCCCGCACGGGACGCTGACATCCGAAGAACGCCAGGTGATCAATGATCATGTGGTGATCACGCAGGATATGCTTGCCCAGTTGCCCTATCCGCGCGAATTGCAACGCATTCCGGCGATTGCGGGCAACCATCACGAAAAAATGGACGGTTCGGGATACCCGCGCGGCCTTACCGGTGATGATATGGGGATACTCGAAAAAGTGATGGTGATCGCCGATATCTTCGAGGCACTGACCGCGGTCGACCGTCCCTATAAACGGCCCAAACTTCTGTCTGAATGTATCGCGATCCTTGCCGACATGCGTGACAAGGGTCAGATCGACAATGACCTGTTTGAACTGTTTCTGGTCAGCGGGACATATCTGGATTACGGCCGTAAATATCTACGGTCCGAGCAGTGCGACGAAGTCGATATCGAACAATTCATCCTTTCCAAATAGCAGCCCGTTCTTGCACCGAAAAAAACGGACCGCCACAGGGACGGTCCGGCAAGTTCAGGGTGCAATTATTGGGGGCTTCTTATGAGATGCTGTCATGGAAATGACAGGCGACTTCCTGGGTTTCGGAAACCCGGTCAAGTGTTGGTGATGCGGTTGCGCATTTGTCCTGTGCAAACGGACACCGGGTTCTGAAAACACAGCCCGATGGTGGTGACAGCGGACTTGGCAGATCACCGGTCAGAACGATGCGTTCCTTGTTGCGTTCGATCTCGGGATCGGGGATCGGCACGGCTGAAATCAGCGCCTTGGTATAGGGATGTCTTGGTGCCGCATAGATGCTGTCACGATCTGCCAGTTCCATGACATTGCCCAGATACAGCACCATCATGCGGTGGCAGATATGGCGCACGATCGACAGGTCATGGCTGATGAAAATCAGCGACAGGTCAAACTCACGCTGCAATTCCTGCAACAGATTGACGATCTGGGCCTGAATGGACACATCCAGTGCCGAAACCGGTTCGTCACAGACAATCAGTTTCGGTTCAAGGATCATCGCACGCGCAATCCCGATACGCTGGCACTGACCACCCGAAAATTCATGCGGATAACGGTTGATCATCTGCGGGAGCAATCCCACACGCGCCATCATGCGTTTGACCCGGGCCTTGATTTCATCTTTGCCCAGTTCGGGTTTGTGGGTCACCAGCGGCTCGGCAATGATTTCGCCAATCGTCATGCGGGGATTAAGGCTGGCCAGCGGATCTTGGAAAATGATCTGAAGATCACGGCGCAGCGGCTGCATTTCACGGTGCGGGGCGCCGACAATATCTTTGCCAAGCCAGGCGACCTGTCCGCTTGATGGCGGAATCAGTTGCAGGATCGCCCGGCCAAGGGTCGATTTGCCACAGCCGGACTCTCCGACAACGCCAAGTGTCTCGCCGGGATAAAGGTCGAAATTCACCCCGTCCACTGCGCGAAGCTTGCGGTCAGGGGCAAAAAGTCCCTTGCCCGGTACGGAAAAATGCACCTTGAGATCGCGAACGGACAGGATCGGACTCGTTGCTTTTTTGGGTTTGTGCGCGGTGATTGCGGTCATTGTCCATCCTCCCGGAAGCAGGCGCTGGCACGGCCCTGATCAAACACCTTAAGAACCGGGCGTTCGGCACAGCACCGATCCATGACATAGCCACAGCGTTCCTGATAGGCGCACCCTGTCGGCAGGTTTTGCAGGTTGGGCGGCTGGCCCGGAATGGCAAACAGACTTTCCTCATTGGCGTGATCGATGCGCGGCATCGATTTCAGAAGCCCTTCGGTATAGGGATGATGACTGTCGTAATAAATGTCGCGGACAGATCCGGTTTCGACCACGCGCCCGCCATACATCACCATCACCCGGTCACACAGCCCGGCCACCACGCCAAGATCATGGGTGATCATGACCGTGGCGGTGTTGAAGTCCTTTTGCAGGTCGCGCAACAGATCCAGAATCTGTGCCTGTACCGTCACATCAAGGGCGGTGGTCGGTTCATCGGCAATCAGAACTTCCGGATCGCACAAAAGCGCCATGGCAATCATCACGCGCTGTCGCATGCCGCCGGAAAATTCATGCGGATACATATGAACACGCTGGGCCGCACCCGGGATGCCAACACGATCAAGCATCGCGATTGCACGTTTAAGGGCCTCGGCCTCGGACATGCCGCGATGTTCGACCAGCACTTCGGTCATCTGTTTGGAGATTTTCAGATACGGGTTCAGTGACGTCATCGGATCCTGAAAGATCATCGACATCGAAACACCGCGGATCTTGTTAAGTTCGCGTGCAGGCAGGTTCAGGATTTCACTGTCCTTATAGCGAACCGACCCGCTCGATGCGCCATTCTTGGCCAGAAGCCCCATGATCGACATGAAAATCTGGGTCTTTCCCGACCCGGATTCCCCCACCACGCCAAGTGTTTCGCCCGGATCAAGATGGAAGTTGACGTTATTGACGGCTGCGACTTCCCCGTCCGGGGTCTGGAAACGGGCGGTCAGGTTTTCGACTGTCAGAATATGATTTGTTGTCATGATATGTGTCCTTGCCGTCCCTTATCTGTCTTTCGGATCAAGCGCATCGCGCAGACCGTCACCGATGAAGTTGAAACAGAAAAGGGTGAGTGCCAGGAACAGGGCCGGATAGATCAGCATCCAGGTCGATGCTTCAATCACTTTGGCCCCTTCGGAAATCAGAACTCCCCAGCTGGTCAGCGGTTCCTGCACGCCCAGTCCAAGGAAGGACAGGAAGCTTTCGGTCAGGATGACCTGCGGGATGGTCAGGGTCATATAGACAATGACCGGCCCCAGAACGTTGGGGATGATGTGCCGGAAAATGATCTTGAAGTTCGAAACACCCGTGGCGTGGGCAGCCTCGATAAATTCGCGACGGCGCAGGGATAAGGTCTGACCGCGGACAATACGCGCCATGGTCAGCCATTCAACCGCACCAAGGGCAACAAAGATCAGGAAAATGTTTCGGCCAAACACCACCATCAACATGATGACAAAGAACATGAAGGGCAGGGAATAAAGCACATCGACAAAGCGCATCATGATGTTGTCGACCTTGCCGCCGAAATACCCGGCAACCGCGCCATATGTCACCCCGATCGCCAGCGACACCGATGTCGCAAGCAGGCCGACCGCCAGTGAAACCCGCGCACCATACAGAATACGGATAAACAGATCGCGCCCGTTGCCGTCGGTGCCAAAGATATGGCCGTTTTCCCAGTTCGGGCCTTCCTGGATATAGCCCCAGTCGATCTGGTCATAGGCATAGGGACTAAGAAGCGGGGCAAAAATCGCCAACAGGGTAATGATCCCCAGAATGATCATCGACCCCACAGCCGCCTTGTTGCGAAACAGGCGGATACGCGCATCCCGCCACAGGCTGCGGCCTTCGATTTCCGCTGGCGCGCCTGCTGCTTCAAGAATTGCTGTCTTTTCAGATTTATTCATCATCAGCGTGACTTCAATTTTGGATCAAGAAGGCCGTAAACCATGTCGACCAGGAAATTCAGCATGATGATCATCACCGCATAGACAATGACCACACCCATCACGAGCGGGTAGTCACGGTTAAGTGCCGCCTTGATGAAATAGGTGCCGATACCGGGCACGCCAAAGATGCTCTCGATCACCACCGATCCGGTCATCACGGCCGCGGTTGCCGGCCCCAGATAGGACACAACCGGCAAAAGTGCGCCTTTGATCGCATGACGATTGACGACAAGGGTTTCATGCAATCCCTTGGCGCGCGCGGTGCGGATATAGTTGGAATGCAGAACCTCGACCATGGAGCCGCGGGTCAGACGCGCGATATAGGCAATCTGGGGCAGGGCAAGGGCAATGATCGGCAAAATCTTGTACTGGATTTCACCATCTCCCCATCCCGCCGTCGGCAGGATCGAAAGATACAGCCCGAACACCAGTGACAAAAGCGGTGCCATCACAAAGTTCGGAATGGCAATGCCGATCATGGCAACGCCCATCACCGCAAAATCAACCGCACTGTTTTGCCGAAGGGCGGCATAGGTGCCAAAACCGACCCCGAAAACAAGGGCGATGGCAATTGCACTCAGTCCAAGCTGCATGGATGCCGGTGCACCGGCCATGATCAGTTCGGCAACGCTGAAGTCGCGGATTTTGATCGATGGGCCAAAGTCGCCCTGAAACAGTTTTCCGATATAGATCGCGTATTGTTCGATCAGCGGCTTATCAAGATCATAGGCCGCCTTGATGTTCTTTTCGATTTCGGGTGGCAATGCGCGTTCCTGATCGAACGGGCCGCCCGGTGCAATACGCATCATGAAAAAGGCCACCGTGATCACGATGAACAATGTCGGGATCGCGATCAACAGGCGCCGAATGGCGTAAGATAACATAATTCTCTCTCATCCCCGTCGGGGTGGTCACAGGCTGCGGGCGGGAGGAACACCACGCAGCCTGCGACACGAAGTCAGGATTTACTCGGCAATGTCGAGCCAGCGGGTCAGGTGGCGATCCGGGGCGTTATCGATCCAGCCCTTGATCTTTGGCGAGACAAGCTGTTTCGAGACATAGTAGTAAATGGGGATGTAAGGCTGTGCTTCCATCATGATGGCTTCGGCCTGATGCATCAGGTCCGAACGCTTTTTAAGGTCGCCTTCCTTTTCGGCCGCCAGCATCAATTCGTTGTAACGCGGGTTGTCGAATGCGGAATAGTTCAGCGGCCCGGTGCGTTCTTCTGCCAGGAACAGGAAGTTCTGTGCATCGTTGTAATCGGCAATCCAGCCAGCGCGGGCGACTTCAAAGTCACCAACTTTCAAATCGGCATAATGGATTTTGCCTTCGGAATTGAACAGTTCGGCTTCGACACCGATCTGTTTCCACATGTTCTGTGCGGCAATCGCGATGCGCTTGTGGTTTTCCGATGTGTTGTAACGCAGGGTGAATTTAAGCGGGTTGTCCGGACCGTAACCGGCCTCTGCCATCAGCTTTTTGGCTTCGGCAAGTTTTTCGGCATAGGGCAGGTCTTTCCACGAAACATAGGCCGGTTCCGTGTAGTTGCCGGTTCCCGGCGGAACAAAGGAATAGGCCGGCAATTCACCGGTCTTCAGGACCGCATCGGTAATGGCTTCGCGGTTGATCGCCAGTGAAAGCGCCTTGCGCACGCGGACATCCTTGAATTTGTCCTTATCGGTGCGGATCGCATAATAATAGATACCGGCATAAGGCGCGATGCGCAGGCTGTCTGCCAGATTGTCACGCAGCCACGAAATCTGTTCGGATGCGATGTCGCGCGCAACGTCAAGTTCATCGGCGCGGAAACGGTTCTGCATCGCGGTGCGATCTTCATAGGTGTAATAGATCACCTCGTCGATCGGAACATTGGCGGCATCATAGAATTCTTCGTTCTTGACCAGTTTGGTGTGAACGTTCGGAAGCCACTCGACCAGTTTATACGGGCCATTGACCACGATATGTTCGGGCTTCACCCAGTCTTTGCCGTATTTTTCAACGACATGACGGGGGATGGCAAATGCGGTCTGGTGGGTAAGCTGTGCCAGGAAATAGGGTGCTGGTGCCGTCAGTTTGACTTCAAGGGTGTGATCGTCAATCGCCTTTACGCCAAGTTTGGCACCCTCTTTGCCGGTATTGACCGCCTCGGCACCTTCGATGATGTAAAGAAGGGATGCATATTCCGCACCCAGTTCCGGATCAAGAAGGCGTTCCCAGCCGGCAATGAAATCCTGTGCGGTGACCGGTGTTCCATCCGACCAGTTATGGTCGCGGATTTTGAACGTATAGGTCATGCCGTCTTCTGAAACCGTCCAGCTTTCTGCTGCACCGGCGACCGGCTGTCCATCCGGGCCATAGGTCAGAAGGCCAAGCGACATATCATCGGAGATACGGCTGGTCTGAATGGTGGAGATAAAATGCGGATCCATCGACTGGGGCTCGCCGTCATTGCCGATGCGCAGGATTTTTTCAGCCTGGGCATGGGTACTCGACAGCATGGTCATGGAGCCCGCAATCAAGGCTGTCCCAAGGACAAAGGCACGTGAGGATTTCAGCAATCCGTTCACGAGACCTTTTGCAGTCTTCGTGTTTTCTGACATGTGTGATGTCTCCCTCAACAATTATGATTTGTTGCGTACGGTACTCCCTGAAAGTACGTACGCAAAAATACTGAGGCTGCCATGCGTCAACTGCAAGTCAGATTTCACTTTATTGACGCAATTGGTCGAAATTTGCGCATTTTTACAAAAATGCAGGTGATTTTTTGCGTGATGAGCAAATTATGCCCAATTTTGTGCGGTCCAATTTCCAGATTGGTTCGGTCGGCCGGAAACCTGTTTATTGGTGTGTTTCCGGTCGGTTTTTGTGCCCAGGGTTGTGGATTGCGGTGTGAAATACATCACATTCAAGGGCTTGGGCATGATCGGGGATGGTCGAATCGCCGGAGGGAGTGAATTTGTGCGCTGGATGAATCGAGTGACGATCAATTCGGGATCGGAAAGGCATTGTTTTCATGCTGTCTGCGAAAATGCTTCTTTGATTTCGCAAATGAAGCTGGGGTGACGGGCATCAATGCTGCTGACAGAACATCCGGTCGCACCATTCCCGGTTGCAGCTTGGCTGATAGTCGCGTATTTCCGTAGAGTTCGTTTATTATGGGCCCTGCGTTCTGCTTGGCTAGGCATATCCCACTATAGAAACCGCCACTGAAGGCGCGGGAATGATTGAAACATTCGACATTCTTTTTCTGATCGTTTCGGTTCTTGGCGTATCGCAGGCGATTTTCCTGATTGTCTTGTTGATGGACGAAGGAAAGCGTTCTTTTCGCGCCAATCGTTGGCTGATGGTGTTCGGGTTTTCGGTCGGTATGAGTTTTATCGACGATACGTTCGACCCCTTCATCAGTCCGATTGTTAACCTGTATCTTGTACCGGTTTTTGCACCATTCTTTTTTGCCTTTATCCCGTCGATATATTTGTATTTTCGGGAAGTTTCCGGAAACCCGGTTTCTCAGCCACACCGGCATTATTTGGTATTGATTCCGGTAACTGCGGCGATCGGACTTATGGTTTACCTAAAAAGTACGCGTATCGTCGCCAATCAGGATCATGTGCGTGATATCGGGTTACATCTTGCGTTTTCATCGCAAGGGCTCGCCAATCTTGTTCTCCTGGCGATTGTAGTTCTGTTTTGCGTGTCGTTTATCGCTTACATGGCCGGGATATGGCGGCGCGCGCGGCGTTATCTGCGACAAGCCGATTGGCAACTCCAGGCTGACAGTGAACGAATGCGCCGCTGGATTATCGAACTTCTTGTCGGGATGACGGTGTTGTTTTCCGTCTTCACATTGACCAATCTATTGGATCTGTTTGTATTTCAAGCGGAATGGTTGTCTCTTGGCGTGAAGGTCGGGTTTGTGCTTGTGTTCTTCCGCATGTGTCAGGTTATTGCGCATAACCCGGCGATCTTTGTGCAGGCGGAAACCGAAGACGGCATTTCCGACAATCTGTCTGCGCGCCAGGAAGGCGACCAGGGAGGAAATGCCCGACAGGCCCAGATATCGCGTGCAATTGTTGATGATTCAGGTATCGCCCGCATTCATACCCGCCTTACAGGGATCGTCTCTGACTCTGATATTATGCTTGATCCACTGCTCACCATGCCCAAACTGGCTGCAGCTGTCGGGGCAACTCCCAATCAGCTCTCCTTCGTCCTGAACCAGCATCTGGGCAAAAGCTTCTTCGATTTTGTCAATGAGGTCCGGATTAACACGGCTTCTCGCCTCCTGATCGACGAACCAGACCGCACGATCCTCGATATTGCGACCGAGGTTGGCTTCAATTCCAAATCGACTTTCAATCAGGCTTTCAAGAAAATCACCGGTCAGACACCAAGTGTCTATCGCAGCAATAATGACGTGAAATCAAAAGCATAAGGCGTATGAATGCGCATTCGTACCTCTGATGGATGGTTTGTACGTACAAGGCTATAAAACCGGACGCCGTGCTTTTCACATTCGGGCAAAGTCGCGACATCAACCACACAAGGGGATGTTTAGACATATGGTCTCGTATTTTTGGACGCGGCGATTGGGATGCATGATGGTGCTGGGCGGTCTTGCGATCTCCACAACCGCAATCATCATGGCCCTGAGCAGCGATGCCTACGCCCAATCGGCAACGCCGGGGCAAAAGGAAATTATCCGCGAACAGGTAAATCCCCAGACCGAAGATGCTCTGAAACCATGGCTGGGCGGCGACTGGCAGATCGGCGTGCTTGGGCGGGTAAGTTCCAATCCCTATCGCGGTGCAGACAACACGGATCTGACCGGATTGCCTATGCTGGCCTATGATGCCGAACGCCTGCATGTCGGCATTGATGGAATCAATGCAAAGGTCTGGGAAAACAAATTTGGCAGCGTGTCTTTGCTCGGCAATCTGCGGATGGAGCCGTTCGATCCAGATGATTCCCCGTATCTCAAGGGGCTTGAAGACCGTGACATGGCATTCGAAGCCGGACTTGGCGGATCATTGCGTCTGTGGCGGGGGGAAGTGAAGGCAAGCTACCTGACCGATGTGAATGATGCTTATGGCGGACATGAAGTTGATGTCGGCTATTACATCCCGACCAATTGGGACAAGTTCAATTTCAATATCGGCGGTGGTGTCACCTGGCAAAGCGAAGAACTGGTTGATTATAATGTTGGCGTAAAACGCAGTGAAGCGCGCAGTGACCGGGGCTTCTATGCGCCGGATGCGGCCTTTGTCCCCCATCTTGATTTCAGCGTGATCTATCCGGTGACCGAAAGCTTTGCCGTGATCGGGACAAGTGATGTGCGCTTCCTGCCCGATGAATATACCGACAGCTCAATCATCGAAGATGACTATGTCATCAGTGCCGGACTGGTGCTGGTTTATACCTTCTAGGGTCGGCAATTCGAAATGATCTGATCCATCTTTACCCCAAAACTTTCCGGTGCCAGTGATGGTGATCGGGGTGGGCCGGTTTCCCCGCTGTTTTTGACCGGCCCACAATTTTTTGCACTATTGCAAAGCCAGTTCAAGCAAATCCCATTTGTTGCCATACAGATCTTCAAACACCGCGACTGTGCCATATGGCTCGTGTCGCGGGGCTTCAAGAAACCGCACACCGGCCTTTGTCATGCGTGCGTGGTCGCGCGCAAAATCATCGGTATTGAGGAAAAAGCCCACCCGGCCACCTGTCTGGTTGCCAATCGTATTTTCCTGATCCGCGCCGGATGCCCGGGCCAGCAATATGCGGGTTTCCGTGGCACCCGTCGGGGCAACGATGACCCAGCGTTTCCCGTCCCCCATATCCGTATCTTCAATCAGATCAAACCCGACCTTGTCGGTATAAAAGGCAATGGCGTCGTCATAGTCGCGCACAATAAGCGCGCACAAACCGATATGGGGCATGATGAATTCTCGTTATGCGATGGGTGACCAGATGCGGTCTATATCAGGCCAAGCGTCTTGAAGGAATTATATCCGGCATGACTGATGATGATATGGTCATGCACGATGATTTCCATCGCCTTGGCGGCATCGATGATCTTGCGGGTCATGTCGATATCCCCCTTTGACGGGGTGGCATCGCCGCTTGGGTGGTTATGGACCAGAATGATCGCCGATGCATGCAGTTCAAGTGCGCGTTTTATCACCTCGCGCGGATAGACCGGGGTGTGATCGACCGTGCCGCGCTGATGACATTCATCGGCAATCAGGCGGTTCTTGCGATCAAGAAACAGCAAATGCAGTTCCTCGGTCTTGAGATGCCCGATCCGGACCCGGCAATATTCGATCAGCTGTTCCCAACTCGCAATCACCGGCAATTCCATGGCACGTTCACGCGAAAGATGCCGTGCCCCGGCTTCGGCAATTTTGATGGCCGCGATCCCGGCATCGCCCAGTCCCTTGGCGGTTTGCAAATCTTCGGGGCGGGCGGCAAGGACATTGGCAAAGCTTCCGAATTGCGCAATCAGTGCCTTGGCCAATGGTTTGACGTCCCCGCGGGGCATCGCCATGCACAGCATCAATTCCAGAAGCTCGTAATCGGCCAATGCATCGGCACCCCCCTTGATAAAACGTTCACGCAGGCGCTGGCGGTGTCCGTGATAATGGGGCTTTGCAGGCTTGGCCGATTTTGATGCTTTGTCATCTGCTTTGGATGCGATGTCTGCATCAACCGGGGTGGCGTTACCCGATGCCAGATGATCGCGGGCCTGATCAAAAAAGACCCGCGTGCCGTCATCAATTTCAGATGGGGTGGGGATATTCGGGGCAGAAGCAGGTTTGCGATCTTCGGTTTCGCTCAATTCTGCTTCCCCCGTATTGGCCCTTGTTTATTCTGCCGCAGCGGGCAGGTCATAGGGCGGCTTGTCCAGACCGGCCGGGGATCGGGTAAAGATTTCAAACCCGTCATCCGTCACGCCGAGCGAATGTTCAAACTGTGCCGACAGTTTGCGGTCTCGCGTTACGGCTGTCCAGCCATCTGGCAAAATTTTGCACGCATAGGTTCCCTGGTTGATCATCGGCTCAATCGTAAAGATCATGCCCGGTTCAAGAACCAGACCTTCGCCCGGCTTGCCGTAATGCAGGACATTGGGCGCATCATGGAATACCTGGCCAAGGCCATGCCCACAGAAATCACGCACGACCGAAAAACGTTCGCTTTCGGCATAGGACTGGATCGCATGACCAATATCGCCAAGGGTCGCGCCCGGTTTTACCGCATTGATGCCACGCCAAAGCGCTTCATAGGTCACATCAACAAGACGCTGCGCCATGACTTTGGGCGTGCCTGCGATATACATGCGTGATGTATCGCCGTACCAGCCATCAAGGATAACCGTGACATCGATATTCATGATGTCGCCATTGGCCAGTTTCTTGTCACCGGGAATACCGTGACAGACAACATGGTTGATCGATGTGCAGATCGATTTCGGAAAACCGCGATAGCCAAGGCAGGCCGAAATCGCATTATGGTCGCGGATATATTCGTCGCACAGGCGGTCAAGTTCACCGGTGGTTACACCGGGCACAACATGCGGGGTAATCATATCAAGCACTTCCGCTGCCAGCTTACCTGCGGCGCGCATGCCTTCAAATGCTTCGGGTCCGTGAAGTTTGACTGTTCCGTTCGCCACCCGAAATCTCCTTACGTTCGGCTAAGTATATCTGTGTTTTATAGTCCAATGACATAAAGCCAGACGCCGAAATTGGCAAGGATTGGCTGATATGCAGGGATTTGGGATCGGTGCTTACAGGCCGACAATCGGTAACGCCGACCGCACGGTCACGGCATCTGTATCTATCGAACAGTCATAGGCAATCGCCTCGACCCCGTTGCTGCGCGCGGCCTTGAACCGTTCGCCGTAATGGGGATCAATATCGGTCGACAGGGTAAAGCGATCACAATCGGTACGCTGGATCAGGTAAAACATCACCGCCCGGTGGCCTTCGGCCACCATATCGGCCATTTCATCAAGATGCTTGGCCCCGCGTGCGGTGACGGCATCGGGGAATTCGGCAAGACCGGGCACATCTTCATCGCGTTTCAGATGCACATTCTTGACTTCGACATAGCAAAGCCCGCGATCCGGGTCCGACAGCAGAATATCAATCCGCGAGTTTTTGCCGTATTTGACTTCGCGTTTCAGGGTTTCATAGCCCGCCAGTTCCGGGACCTTGCCCGACAGGATCGCTTCTTCGACGATGGCATTGGGATGGGCGGTATTGATCCCGATCCAGGCATCACCGATCTGGCAAAGTTCCCAGCTGTATTTCAGTTTGCGTTTCGGATTGTCCGATTTTGACAACCAGACATCAATGCCCGGCTCCGTAAGCCCGATCATCCCGCCCGGATTGGCGCAATGGGCCGTAATCATCTCGCCATTATCCAGTTCGATATCGGCAAGGAAACGTTTGTATCGCTTGATCAGTTTGCCATGGATCGGGGGCTGGGGAAGCTGCATGAAAAACCTTTCGGGAAATCTGTCCTGACAGAAACTGTCAGTTTGGGGCCGCGATCAGGATGCCAATTTTGCGGCAAATCGGTCATACATCAACCCCTTGCACATACCAGCCCGTATCGGAACCATCATGCGTCAAAGCCAGCGCGCCAAAATCATTGCCGTATGCGATCGCAAAATCGCGCAAAAGGGACCCAATGTCGGCCTGTCATTTTATGCGTTCTTTGCCAACCGCAATGATGATCCGGCTCTTTTGATGGAGGCCGCAACCTGGTGGATTAAAACCCACCAGCTTGATCATTTCGAAAAGGCCACCAAAATCCGCGAGATGGTGCTGGCGGGCAAATAGCCCGCCAAACAGGGATTATTGTTTCTTGGCATCATCGCCAAGGAAATCAACCAGGCTGACCTGACCCGATCCACGGCGCAGCGGCTTGGGCTGGCTTTCATCAGGTGCCCAGGCGGTCAGATAGATCACCTGAAACTTCGCATGAATGCGGCCATCTTCGCGGGCATGGCGTTCGTGATAGATCGCGGCCGCACGGGCAAGGGTGCTGCGTTTGGTGAATTTCTTTGACCGTTTGGCGATCAGGTTGCTTTCACCCATGCCCGAAAGATCACGCATCAGTTTAAGCGCATCGGGATAATCAATGGTGATGTCATCGGCATCAACAACCGGCAGGGCAAAGCCGCTGCGCTGAAGCAACGCACCGGCATCCTTCACATCGACGAACGGTGATACACGCGGGGATACGCCGCCTTCTTCCTCGGCCTCGGCAGCCATCAGGGCTTCGCGCAAATCACGCAATGTATCGCCGCCCAGCATACAGGCCAAAAGCAACCCGTCGGGTTTCAGCGCCCGGCGTGCCTGCAGCAACATGCCCGGAAGGTCATTGACCCAGTGCAGCGACAGGTTGGACAGGATCAGGTCAAGCGATCCTTCGGCAAAGGGCAGAAATTCTTCGTCCGCGACAAGGGTCGGTTTGCCATTGTTGGCCTGCGCATTGCGGGCATAGCCGGTTGAAATATCGGATTGATACAGTGTGTCAATACCGCCGCGCGTGCCAATGATCTGGCCCAATTCGCCACTGTGGCAGCCAAGATCAACCGCCAAGGGGAATGTGCGTGTGGTATCGTCGAGCCGGTCGGCAAGCCGTTCGGCGGTTTCGGCAAACAGGAAATTGTAATCCTGTGCCCTGGTTGCCGCACGGTCGCGGCGCAGCTTTAATATGTCTCGATCAAAGACAGTGATCGGATCGGCCATGAGGCGGGATGCTCCGGCAAAAGTCGTTAAAAATGTTACGACCTAGATAGAGCGTCTTGGTCCACCGCGCAATCAACCATCAAACCATTCAGCCATTCGCACCGTTCATGCGCAACGGAAATGCGCCGGGACGATGGATCCATTGGCTTGGTCGAAATGCGACTAGGCGTTCCGCGCCCTCATAATTTGCCAGCATGGCACCGCCCATGATGATTTCGGCATTGCCGGTAATCTGCAACATGTCGCCACTGGTAAAATCCACAAATACCAGCCCGGCCCGCGGATTGATCAAAAGGTTGCCCAGCGTGTTAAAGAACCGGTTTCCGGCATAATCGGGAATGATCAGGGTTCCGTCATCCTCGATATGGACAAAGCCCGGATTGCCGCCGCGATGCGATACATCGACATCCCGCCTTTGATCATCATGATCGATATAGGACGCGATGAAAAATGTGTCACTGCGCGCAATCAATGCACGGGCATCGTTTGAAAGGTCATGCTCGCCACGGGTGATTGAGGCGCCTGCGGGGGCAGAATGACGGGCAATGTCGAGATCGCGCGGGGTGATATATTTCGGGCAATTGCCAAAACTGTGCCCGACCGTGATGTCAAACGATGTCTCATTTGTGCGACTGATTGTCCCATTCAGACGATTGCGTCGACGGGTATGAAGCTCGATCCCCAGTAATCCGATGGCATCGCCGTCTTCCATCCCGGCATCAGCCGGGTCATTCCCGTCGCGCGGCAGCGTTACGGCAAGATGATAGATATCGGTCGCAAACAAAAAGCCCGGCTTGTTGGCGCGAAGGGTGGCCCACGGTCTGTCATCGGGATCGACACTGCCCAATACGACGAATGGCAGTTGCGGGTAAAACAGGCGGTGCTGTTCGATCAAATGATCACGCAGCACCTTGCGCCCGACTTCCTCCATACGCGCATCGACACCCAGAATTTGCTGAAGACGGATTTCTCCAGCATGCCAGGGGGTGGGGGCACTATCCGACACAGGCGGTCGGGGGAAGTGCGGGTTTTGGGTGTCGATGCGATCAGACATGTGTGCGTCCTTCAAACAAGGGGGCAGCAGGCAACTGGCAACAGGCAGGTGGTAGCAGGCATGGGGTCAGGACCGGGCGTTCAGGAAGACGCCAGCATTTCGGCCGGGGCATGCATGAAGGGCACAAAACCCGGCAATTCTTCGATCCGCGACAGCCAGTCGCGCACCTTGCCATAGCCGGCAAGATCAACATTGCCTTCGGGCGCGCGGGCGACATAGCTGTATAGCGCGACATCGGCGATGGTCGGATGATCGGCTGCCAGCCAGTTCTGGGTGTTCAGATGGGCTTCCATTAAACCAAGGATGGCATGGGCGCGCGCAATCACTTCATCGGGGTTAAAAGGTGCGCCAAACAGGGTGACAAGACGGGCGGCACAGGGGCCAAAGGCGATCTGACCTGCCGCAACCGACAGCCATCGCTGTATGCTGGCAGCACCTTTTGGGTCTTCGGGCAGCCAGTTGGTCGCCCGCTGCTTCTTGGCAAGATAGACCAGAATGGCATTTGAATCGGAAATCACCGTCTCGCCATCCTGCAGGACCGGAACCTGCCCAAATGGATTAAGGGCGAGAAAGTCGGGCTTCTTGTGCGCGCCGCTGGCAAGATCGACTTCGATCAATTCATGATCAAGCCCCAAAAGGCCAAGCATCAAGACCGCACGATGGGCATGCCCGGAAATCGGATGGTAATAGAGTTTCATGGCAGGTTTCCCTGTGATTGCGCTGTAAATGTCGTGCCATGATGTCTGTTTCGGAAAATTTATGGAATTCATATCATCTGCAATTTATTATTCCGATAAATGAAATAATCGTCGTTGCGAAGGAGGCTGTGCTTGGATCGCTTTAACGCCATGAAGGTCTATGTGCGTGTGGCCGAGGAACAAGGCTTTGCCGCTGCGGCCCGCGCCCTGAATATGAGCCCGGCCGCCGTCACCCGGACCATTGCCCAGCTTGAAGATATCATCGGCGCGCGGCTTCTGATCCGCACGACACGCACAGTCACAATGACCGAGGCCGGGACACGGTATCTGGCTGATTGCAAACGGTTGCTGGCGGATTTGCACGAAGTCGAAGCCGCGGCTGGCGGGGCATATGCCCGCCCAAGCGGGATGTTGTCGATTACCGCACCTGTGCAGTTCGGACAGATGCATGTTGCCCCGATTGTCGGGCGCTATCTTGATCAATATCCTGACATGCGTGCACGCCTGATGCTGTTTGACCGCATCGTCAATATCGTCGAAGAAGGCATCGACCTTGCGGTGCGGATCGGTCATCTTGCCGATTCATCGCTTTCAGCCATCCGCATCGGGCAGGTGCGCCAGGTGGTTTGTGGCGCGCCGGCCTATTTTGACCGTGTCGGGGTGCCTGAAATCCCCGCGGATCTGGCCGGGCACCGGATCATTGCCACCACCGGTTCATCGGCAAGGCTTGATTGGCAATTCAACACATTGTCGGGGGCCGGGCGTAAAATACAGGTATCCCCGGATGCCAGATGGCAGACCAATTCGATCGAAGCGGCGCGAAAAGCCGTAATTGACGGGTGGGGGATCATGCGCATGTTGTCCTATCAGGCCGCACCCTTCATTTCCGACGGCAGTCTGCAAACCGTGCTTGATGATCATGCCCCCGACCCGGTGCCGGTTCATCTGGTCCATCCCGAAGGCCGCCACGCCCCGGCAAAGGTCCGAAGTTTTATCGATCTTGCGGTCGAAACCCTGCGATCAAACCCGGTTTTGAATTCCGATTAATTCGACCTGTGCGTGTGATATGATCCGGTGATTGCGGGGAAATCGGGGATCACGGGAATGGTAATGGCGTTGTTGCGCACGGTTGGCCGGATCGGGATTGATGCCATCCTGCCGCCGCGCTGTGGCGGGTGTGGCGCGATTACCGAAACCACTCATGCGGTCTGTGCCGATTGCTGGGCGGGATTGCGGTTCATATCGGCCCCGCAATGTGCCTGTTGCGGCTATCCGTTTGAACTTGATGATAGCGCTAACACCACCGGAAATGAACAGCCTGACGGGCAGGTGCTGTGTGGAAACTGTCTGCAAAAGAAACCGGCTTTTGATCTGGCGCGGGCTGCACTTGTTTATGATGATCACAGCCGCGATTATCTGCTTCGGTTCAAACATGCCGATCGTACCGATCTGACCCCGCTTCTGGCACGCTGGCTTTATCAGTGTGGCAAGGGGATATGGGATCAGGCGGATTTGATTGTGCCGGTTCCGCTGCATCGGCGGCGGTTATTGCATCGTCGCTATAACCAGTCGGGATTGCTGGCCGCCAGATTATCAAAAATGACCGGTATTCCCTGGGATGGATTGGTGCTGGGGCGCAAGCGAAACACGCGCAGTCTTGGCGGGCTTGGTCCGTCATCGCGCAAACGTGAAGTCGGCGGTGCTTTTGCCATTGATGACAAACGGGCGCAGCTTTGCGGGCTTGATGGCGGGCGGGTTGTTTTGATTGATGATGTGCTGACAACCGGGGCAACCGCCAATGCCTGTGCCCGGGCGTTGAAGCAGTCGGGCGTCATGCACGTATCTGTGATCACGGTTGCACGCGTCGTACGATGACGCGTTGCAAAAAATCTGTTATACAGCCGTCATCAGAACAGTTTTCCGCGCCGTATCAAATGTTCAAAGCCCGGTTTACGGGGCTTTTGGCATGATCGGCTGCTTGAAAAAGGATGAATGCCCAATGGCAAAAGTTGAAGTGTATGCCACCGAATGGTGCCCCTATTGCAAACGTGCCCGTAAGCTTCTTGAAGAAAAAGGCGCGAAATATCAGCTGATCGACGTGATGATGGAGCCGAAGCGCAAAAAGGAAATGATGGACCGTGCCAATGGCCGTCATACCGTGCCGCAGATCTTCATCAATGACGAACATATCGGCGGCTGCGACGAACTGATGGCGCTTGAAGCTGCTGACAAGCTTGACGCAAAACTGTCGGCATAAATCAGGTCATCCTGACCCGCACATGTTAAAAACCCCGGCCTTTTTGTGGCCGGGGTTTTTTGTTGGTGGCACGGGGGACGGGGCGAGACTGATTTGCGAAAATCAGGAAAAGACCCTTTCCATTTCCTTGCGGAATGCGATTGCCGGGTCTTTGGCGTCAAATTCGACATCATCCCAGGTCAGGGTTTGGTCCATCCCGACCGGGCGTTTGATTTTAAGATGGTGGGCAAGGCCGATCGGCAGCGCATTGCGTGCACGCGATGTGCTGGCCGGGGAGAGTTTGCCATACACCGTATAGCCCCCTTCACCATCCAGCATTTCACCGGGTTTAAGATCGCGTTTGGCGGTGGCGACCGCATCGCCCGACCAGGCGCGTGATGTGCCGGTTGCCTCACCGCGCAGGGCCGCCGATGCCACCGAAATGCCCAGTTCCAGCCCGATCAGGTGATAGGGTTTATACATGGTGGAATATTGCCCGCTTGGATCGGTCAGAAGGCCATATTCGTTAAAGCATCTGACGACATAGTCACTGGGGGCTTCAAATGTCACATAAACGCCCCAGCGCAGATCGCGAAAGACCGGGCGGGTGTCACGTTCAAGACTTGAAACAACTTCGACCGTGCCTTTGCGATCAAGGATGCCGCCGCTTTCACGCGGGCACAGCAATCGGGGAAGGTCATCAACCCCGCAGGCCGGGAATTGCAATCCGCAATCCTGGGGCACCAGATCACAGGCATTGGAAACAGCGGCCATTTCAATGGCGGATTTGGTGCCATCAAGGAAGCTGTTGAAAATTTGCGGGTTCATGCCGCCCGCCTGTGCCTGTTCGGGCGTCAGGCCATAGTGATGCCAGACATCATCAGGGGTTACATGGTGATAGATCGGAAGATATTTGGTGCCCTTGCCCGCGCAGGTTACCGGCAGGCCAATTGCGCGTGCCCAATCAACCATTTCCGAAATCAGAGCCGGCTGATCGCCATAGGCCATGGAATAGACAAGACCGGCGGCCTCGGCCCGCTTGGCAAGAAGGGGGCCTGCAAGCACATCGGCCTCGACATTTACCATGACGATATGGCGACCATATTCGATGGCCTTTAGCGCAAAGCGAATACCGGCTGACGGGCTTCCGGTTGCATCAATGATGACTTCAAGCCCGTCAGCGGCGATCAGGGTGTCGGCATCATCGGTGATCCAGGTCGTTCCGTTTTTATACGCACTTGCCGGGTCGGTTGCCGAAAACCGGTCATCGGACCAGCCAACGCGGCGCAATGCCGCCTTGGCCCGGTCGATGCCAAGATCTGCGATGCCCAGCACATGGTAGCCCGGATGATGTCCGGCCTGACTTAAAAACATCGATCCGAATTTACCGGCACCGATAATGCCAACCCGGACCGGATTGCCTTCATCGGCACGCTTGCGCAGTTTTGCATCGAGATTCATTTATCTTCACTTCTCCGGCAGGTGTTATGCAGCGGTGCGCTTGGCGACCAGTTCTTCAAGGCAGTTATCCGCAAGCGGTTCGATCGGCGTGAAATCGCGGTGCGCAATCCACGGTTTGCGATTGAATGCCCGAATATGGTTCGAAACCGCACACAGGCTGAGATACACAATCGTGCGGTCAAACGGGCTGATATTGGGCGGGCTGGCATGGACCAGATTGCCGTGGAACATCACAACCGATCCGGCCGGACCAATCGGGGCTTCGCAGCCGCCATCATTGGCAAGTTTGGTCACGGTTTCACGATCAAGCGTCCAAAGCGGGTAAGACGTGGTTTCAAGATCGTGACCGGCCTGAAGCACGCCTGCCTTGTGGCTTTTGGGAATGAAAAGAAGCGGGCCGTTGGCCGGGGTCACGTCTTCGAGGAACAGGGCAATGTTGAACGCGCGCGGTTCGGGCATTTCATCATCGCGTTGCCATGTGCCGTAATCCTGATGCCACTGCCAGACAGCGCCATCAAAGGCGGCCTTGGCGTTGATCTTGTACTGATGCATGTAGACCTGTTCTTCAAGATACTGAACAACCGGTTCGATCAGGCGAGGATGGGCGCCAAGACGGCGGTGGGCTTCGTTATAGGTATGTGCGGCAAAGGCGGTTCGGGCGACGCCGGATTTCTCGCGCCAGACCTCTTCGCGGTCGGATGCGTAAATCTGTTTGGCTTCGGATAACAGCAGGGCAGCTTCTTCGCGTGAAAAAAGTTCAGGCAAAAAAACAAAGCCATCTTCGCGAAATTTCGCGAGTTCGGTCTCACTGAGTTTCATGACGTTTCCTCCGCGCCGCACATTCTTGTTTATTGTGTTGCGGCTGATGCCCGCTTCGGGCGGTTAATTGGTGTGGTGATCGGTATCCTTCATATTCGAGATCAGGCGATGCTTGGCATTGTGGGTATGTTCAATGGCCAGCATTTGGGCACGGTCGCCATCGCCGGCACAGATCGCGTCGGCGATGGCTTCATGTTCCGTCCAGATCGGATCGCGGGACGATCCGGTCTGCAGGTCTGCATGCATCACACGCCGAATTTGCAACCAGACGGCCGCTGATGCTTCGGGCAAAAGGGGGTTGCCCGACAGACGATAGATCGTTTGATGAAATGCGACGTCGGCTGCAACAAGTTCTGCGGTGTCGCCGCTGCCCAGGGCGTGGTTTCCCTGTGTGATGGCAGCCCGCAAAGCCGATTCCCGGTCCGGGGCGTTGGATTGGGCGGCAAGACGGGCGGCGAGCCCGTCAAACGCTTCTCGCAGGTCATAAACGTGACGGACCAGATCGGCATCAACAGGTGCCACGCGATAGCCGCGCCGCCCCATCGGTTCGACCAGTCCGTCACGACGCAGCAGCCCCAGAGCTTGCAACACGGGTTGCCGCGAGACATTGAGTTCCTCAGCCAGCGCTTCCTGACGCAAAGGTGTCCCGGGAGGGAGAGCACCGGAACACAAGGCATCAACCAGGCGGTCATGCACTTCGTCAGTCAGACTTTTTCGACCGGAAAGAGGTTCCATCTTCGATCCTTCTTAGGTGTACGGAATACTGTATACAGTAATTTCGACCAAGGAAAGGTGTAAGTTGCAATCAGGACTCTTTTGGGGGCATGCGGTTGATCACGTGCCCGCGCGGACGTGACGTTTTGTCATTGCGTACGGGGGGCTGGGCATCACGACCGAAAGGCGGTGCGATGGTGATAAGGTGCGAAGTTCGTACTGATCGAATTGCGTATTGTCGCGCGTGACCGACAGGGTCATCATGGCAGGGATAATGATAAAAAGGAGAATGCATCATGACCCGTTTCATTGCTGCCTGTGTCCAGGTCAATTCCCGTGACGTCATGTCCGACAACCTTGTGCGTGCGGCGACCTATGCGCGCGATGCCCATGCGGCAGGGGCCCGGTTGATCGCATTTCCTGAAAACGTATCCATGATGTCCTTTGGCGGGGAAAATGTCCGCGCCGCAGCCTTTCCCCAGGAAGAACATCCCGGTCTTGGCTTCTTTGCCGATCTGGCCCGGGAACTTCAATCAACCCTGATTGTCGGATCGCTGCATGTAAAGGTCGCGGGTGAAGACCGGGTGGCAAACCGCTGCTTTGTGATTGGACCCGATGGCAATGTCATCACGTCCTATGACAAGATCCATATGTTTGATGTCGATCTTGCCAATGGGGAAAGTTACCGCGAAAGCAAAACATTCCGTCCCGGCGACACCGCCAAACTTGCGGAGACCGAGTTTGGCAAGATCGGTGTGTCGGTTTGCTATGACGTGCGGTTCCCGCATCTGTTTCGCGATTACGCCAAGGCCGGTGCCAAGATCCTGAGCATCCCGGCGGCCTTTACCCGAACCACCGGACAGGCACATTGGCATACACTTTTGAAGGCGCGGGCGATTGAAAATGGCTGCTTTGTCATCGCCGCGGCCCAATGTGGTGATCATCCGGGCGGGCGCCAGACATTCGGTCATTCCCTGATCATTGATCCGTGGGGCGAAGTTCTGGCCGATGGCGGGACCGATCCCGGCTTTGTCACAGCCGAGATCGATCTGTCGCGCGTTGATGAAATCCGGCGCATGGTGCCGTCCCTGCAAAATGGTCAGACCTATAAGCCGTGCTGACCATGTGCCGGTAAGGCTTGAGGTTCGAGGTTCGCGGTCTAGGATCTGATGTCGAAGTGGTCAGGAATAACTGACCACTTCGAACTCGATATTGTCGGCATCGCGGAAATAGAACCGCCGTCCCGGTTCGTAATCGGCGTGATTGTGGGTTGTGAAACCCGATGCCTTGATCTTTTCTTCGGTCGCATCAAGGTCATCGACCACCACGGCAATATGGTTCAGGCCACCGCGCGTCTGATAGGTATTGTCGCGTGCATCACGGGCGCCGTTTGAACTGTCGGCTTTGCCGGGTGCATAAAGTGCGACGTAACTTGAACTGTTGCCGACATGATAGGTCTCACCGTCATGGATCGACGGGCCTTTCCAGCGGACGTTCCATCCGAACCAGTCATGCAGAAGACTTGCCGTTCGGGCGGGGTCGGAAACGGTAAAATTAACGTGTTCCAGAAATGCTTCACTCATGGCGTTTCCCTTTCAATGTAAAGGAGAAGGGTGGGTTTGTTCCTTGGTGGTAATTCCTGAAGTAAGGTTTAGGTCAAGGGCCAAATTGCATTGAATTTGCAATTTTATCTGATCGGGATGACAGATTGCTCACAGGGCCTCACGAAACAGTGTCGCAACGTCATTTCGATTTTCAGGCTGTGCAGGGCACTCTTGGTCATCACGGAAACCCAAGCGGAGAGACAGCACCAATGTTGAAGAAAACACTGACTGGGGCGATTGTCCTTTTTGCCATGTCGGGCGCGGCCCTGGCGGGTGAGCAATATGTTGACGAAACCGGCTTTGCGATCAGCGGTTATGACGCGGTGGCCTATTTCAATCTGGCGCAAAAAGACGATGGGATGATGCAGCCCCATGCCGTGCCGGGCCGCGCGGACATTACCGCTGATTATAACGGGGCGACCTGGGCCTTTGCGACGGCAGAAAACCGCGACATGTTCCTGGCCGATCCGGCAAAATATGCCCCGAAATATGACGGGCATTGTGCATATGGTGTTGCCAAGGGGGCGAAGGTGCCTGCCAACCCGAACCTGTGGCGGATTGTTGATGGCAGCTTGTATCTTAACATCACCCCGGAAGTCGCCGAAACCTGGAACAGCGATATCGCCGATTACATCATGGATGCTAATGATGAATGGTCCGATCTTGAACCGAAATCGGCGTCTGATGACAGCTGGATGGAGATGAGCGACAATGACGGCACCTATGACATGGCAGCACCGATCAAATAAGCGTTAAGCCCCAAACAGCCCATAGCGCCCCATACTGCCCTGCTATATTTCCACCCATAACAAAACACCCCGGCCAGAACGGTCTGCCGGGGTGTTTTTTGATCGGTGACGGATCAGATCAGGTTAGCTCAGGAACCGCGCAATGCGCTGACCACCGGGCGGCGATACAGCAAAAAGGCGGGCAGGGTTGCCAGGATCAATCCAATAATGACAAAGCCCCCCGCCAGCATCAGTTCCGATGATCCGAGCGATGCCTGCATGGCCATGCCGGTTTCGGCGGTAAAGATCCGCGATACCGATTGCGCCACCATCCAGCCAAGCCCAAGACCGCAAATCGCGCCGGTAACCACCAGCAGGGAGACGTAACTCCAGATCGCGGAAAAGACATAACTGCGCGGCGCACCAAGGGCCCGCAGAACGGCAAACTGTTTGCGATAAAGCTGCATCAGCGCAAGGATCGCAGCCAGAATTGCCGCAACTACAAGCGCTTGTGACCCCAGCGCCATGGCCCGCATCACCGATCCGGCATTGCCAAGCAGACGATACATCTCGACCAGGACTTCGGCCGGGAAAAAGGCGGTGGAATGGTCGGTGCGATAATCGGACCGGATGGTATAGGCCGCGGCAACGCTTTTGGGTCTGACGACAATGGCAGGGACACCGGGCAATTCATCAAGATCAAAGGGCGGGCCGATGCGGGTTACGTGATGATGGTCATCATGTTCGTGTGCGTGATCATGGGCGTCTTCGTCGTGATCTGCTGCATGGTCATGATCGTGATCACCCTCATGATGGGCATTGGCTTCATTGTGTTCATGATCTTCGTGATCTTCATGCGCTTCGCTGCCGTCATGATCATGTTCATCACCGGCAGGTTCATGATGCCCGGTCGGTAGGGCATGAAGATCCCAGACCTGTTCGACGGCAACAATGATGGCGCTGTCCCATGGCGTGCCGGTCGGCTGCATTTTGCCGACCACATGAAGTTCCGCGCCGTGATGATGATCAAGGACTTCTTCGGGGCCATGGCCATGACTGGGTTCAAATTCATCGCCAATGGCAAGCGGCACGGCAGCACCGACCACGGCCTGTTCGATGGTTTCAAACACATGCCCGCTGGCAAGCCCGCCAGACAGATAGGTCACGAATTGCGGCGTTGATCCGACAATCGAATGCCCCTTCCAGCTGTCGCCAAAGGCAAGCGGGGCGGCAATTTCAACACGCGGATCGTCAAACAGCTTGCCCCAATAAGGACCATCAAGAAGATTGATGGCGCTATGTTGCAGGAAGATCGAATTCATGACGATTTCGGTCTGGCTTCCCGGTGCTGCGATCAGGATATCAAACTTGTCGGCCGCCTGTGCACTGCCCTGACGGAGCGCACGTTCCTGTGCCGTCAGGCCAACACCGATGGCAACCGCAACCGCGATCAGAAGAACAAACAGAATGTTCATGATCCAGTGCCGTTTCAGACTGGCCATCACGATGGGAAACGGGTTCATGCAAGCTCAGCCTTTTCCTTGATGTTAGCGCTATCATCAATCAGGGCGCCCTTGTCAAAACGCAGAACACGGCCGCAGCGATCAATCACATCCTGATCATGACTGACGGTGATGATGGTGCGGTTCGACCCGGCCAGCGAAAACAGGATGTCGGTTGCGGTTTTTGATGCGGCGTCATCAAGGCTTGCCGTTGGTTCATCGGCCAGAATGACGGGCGGATCAAACAGCAGGGCACGGGCAATGGCGACACGTTGCTGTTCACCGCGTGACAAATCAGATGTGCTTTTGCGCGCCAGCGGTACGCCCACCTGATCAAGAAGTTCGTGGGCGCGTTTACGGGTGGCGTCATCAATGCGAAAGCCGATAAAACTTGCCGGGATCAGAACGTTGTCAAGCGGGCTGACTTCATCAATCAGGTGGAAATCCTGAAACACGAAACCGATGGATTTGCGCCGCCAGCGATCTGCTTCACCTTCGCCCAGGGTGGTGATATCCGTGCCGTTCCAGATGATCTTGCCGTGGCTTGGCTTCAAAAGGCCGCTGATCAGATACAGCAGGCTTGATTTACCTGATCCGGACGGGCCGGAAATGCCGACGGTTTGCCCGCGATCAATCGCAAGATTTCCGATTTGCAACACAGGGGGCTGGTTTTTCCCGTAATGCAGACTGAGTTCTTCGATGCGCAAAAGCACGTCAAAGACGGGCTCAGATAAGTTCGAACTGGGCATCGACAAGTCGGACAAGGCTGACAAAACCGGTTTCCTCATCTTTGGCTTCACCGAGTTCAAGAATACCGGTGGTAATGATCGGGCGATTGAATGCCACCGCATCAACCGTATCGCGGGTACGGACAAAAACGATGTCACTTGGCCAGTCTGCCGATGTTTCACAGAACGGGCAGACCGCCATCGGGCGCTGGGTCAGGACAAAAAAGGATGCATCTGCCTTAAGCGGCGGGGCCATGAAACCCGGGACCGTGATGATTTCGCGCGATGCGGCAAAGGCTTTTGCCTCGGCGGAAAATTCGGCCTGTGTTTTGTAAAGGTCGCGAATTTTGATGCGGCTTTGCGCGAATGCCGGACGGGTCAGGGCAAGACCGATTGAGGCAGAGGCACCGGTAATGAATGTGCGGCGTCCGATGGGCATGGGAAGTCTCCGTCAAACAGAAGCACCGGTCGCAGCGAACTGCGACCGGCAAAGATGGTGGTCAGCGGATGGCTTATTTCGAAGCCATGCTTTCCTGGATTTTCGAGGCATGCGCCATGACGTGGTAGATGAAGTTCTGTTCAACCACACCCTTGAACAGGTGCGACCACGGACCGGCTGCAAAGATTGCAACATCGTCGCCCGCGTGGGTTTCGCTGCTCATCGGGACCAGTGCCTGCTGAAGGTAGTCAATGTCGGTGGTGTCAACATTGGTCAGATCGGCACGAAGGTTGTCTTTCAGAGCACCCGGGCCGTTCATGTAGCCAAGGGTGGTGTAAGGCTTGCCATCATCGCCTTTTTCTTCGGACAGGCCGAGGATCGGGTTGCCGCGGCTTGCATAACCGGAAATGGTCATGGTGTGCGCGTGGTCGGCGGTGACAATGATCAGGGTGTCATTCAGGTTGACCTTGCCCATGGCTTCCTTGACGGCATCGTTCAGCGCGACGGTGTCTTCAAGGGCGCGTGCGGCATTGCCGGCATGGTGGGCGTGGTCAATACGACCTGCTTCGACCATCAGGAAGAAGCCCTTGTCATTTTTCGCGAGAATATCAATCGCCTTGCCGGTCATTTCAGCAAGCGACGGTTCGCCAGCCGCATCTTTTGCACGGTCGGCTTCATATTCCATGTGCGAACGGTCAAACAGGCCCAGGACCTTTTTGGTTTTGGCCGGGTCAAGTTTGTTGAATTGTTCCTGGTTCCAGATGTATTGCGCACCGGCACCGTTGGCTTCTACCCATTCTTTCGGAAGATCGCGACCATCGGAACGCTGGCCCATTTTGCCGGCATCTTCCGGGTCTTCCATGGT
Source organism: Thalassospira sp. CH_XMU1420-2 (assembly GCF_037029325.1). NCBI lineage: Bacteria > Pseudomonadati > Pseudomonadota > Alphaproteobacteria > Rhodospirillales > Thalassospiraceae > Thalassospira > Thalassospira sp. CH_XMU1420-2. The sequence continues at coordinate 48,438 of NZ_JAYMEG010000006.1, read as the reverse complement.
TTTGTCCATGAACATGCGACGACCGCCGCCCATGGCAACTTCAAACCCGTCACCGCCTTCTTTCCATTCGATCATCTGAAGGGCAATGTCCTTGCAGCCGCCTGCCTTTGCTTCTTCGGTCAGGTCGCTGTCGCTTTCCCAGTTACGGTCAGCGGTATGAACATAGTTCGCAGCCGGGGTCGCGTGGGTCAGGCGGGCGGTGGAAATCCAGCCGGTCGACATGCCTTTTTCTTCGGCCTGTGCCGCGATGCTGGTCAGCGGATGTTCTTTCTGTGCTTCGCAATCACGACGGGCGACTTCCTTGGAAACGCCGATGGTGCCGTTATTGAGCTTAACACCGGTAACCATTGCCGATGCGGTCGGTGCCGAGTCAGCGATCTGGGCGTCATGGGTATAGGTTTTCGACAGTGCCACGTTCGGGAACTGACCGAAAATCAGGCTGTTGCTTTCGCCGTCAACGCCGCGCTTCTGGCCTTCAAAGATACGGGCCGCGGTAACGGTCGGAATGCTCATGCCATCCCCGACGAACAGGATGATGTTTTTGGCACGGTTGGTGTTGTCCTGTTCCATCAGCTTCTGCTGAAGGGTCTGCTGTGCAGCAAGGAAATAGGAATCGTTTGCCTGCGGAAGCTGATCAGCCGCATAGGCAACGTTTGCGCACATGGCACCAGCCAGCGCGGAAGCCACAAGAAGGCGTTTCATTTCGATAGTCTCCCTTATCGAATAATATGCTCGCTGCTATCTGCCCAACAGCGAATGCGGCGGGAGTCTAGTGTCTGTGAAAGGCGCTTTCGTGAAGCAAATATGATTGATCTGTTACAATGTTCGGATGAACCGGAATTCGCCAATTCCCGCGATTTCAAAAGTCTGACGATATGTTTTCACCGGTGTGGTGCGGTCGTGTGGTCGACATCATAAGGTGCTGTTATTGAACGATAATATTGACAAAGCAGCAGTTTGGGCAAATCCACAAATGTGTGACTTGTTGGTATGATGTTTCGAAAGAGCCGATTGTTCATTTGAATGTCGATTTTACCAGACCGAACCTTGCGACCGTGATCGATCCTTCGGGCCCGATCATTCGTTTTCAGGCTTAGCCGGCTTTTGCGCAACGATCGCCTGTTTGACAGAAACCGGTAATCCGGTATCGCTGTCGCGGACGGGGCCTTGCTGGGTGGTGATGATATTCCAGTCGGCAAAGGTTTTGTTCAATTCATCCGGGCGCAGCAGAAATTCCGGTGACCGTGGCCGGCCAAAACGTTCATTGCCGACCATGAAGGTCTCATAGATCAGGGTGCCGCCCGGGCTTGTTGCGGCCCGCAGATGATCAAGCAGCGGACGATGCAGGTAATTGACGACGACAATCAGATCAAACTGACGGTTTTCAAGGGGCCAGTTCCCGGTTTCAAGATCAGCCTCGATCCAGTTGATCACCCGGTTGCCTGACTGTTCAATACGCGAAAGATCGCGATCAATTGCCGTAACGTCCCATCCCCGTTTGGCCAGCCAGAAACTGTGCCGTCCGGCGCCGCAGGCAAGGTCGAGTGCGCGGTTATGTCCCGGCGTTGCCACAGGGCAATGCTGTGTGATCCAGTCCGATGGCAATTGGGATGACATTTTTGTAAATCTTGTTTATTGAAGGTTTCGCATGTGACTGGCGGAATGCGCCCGGTCAGGCCATATTACAGATACCTTAATTCTGCGACATATCGGTTTCCACAAGTACCATCATGATTCTTTTTCAGCTTAAATGCGAACATGATCACGAATTTGAAGGCTGGTTCAAGGACGGCGCGACCTATGACATGCAGGCCGCAAGCGGCGATTTGTCCTGTCCGGTCTGTGGCACGTCCAATGTGGGCAAGGCCCTGATGACGCCGCGATTGCGCACATCGCGGCAAAAGGAACTGGCAGCGGAAAAACAGCAGCAAAAAGCCGTGGCCGAAGCAACCAAGGCCGCGATTGCCGAAATCCGCAAACAGGTCGAAACCAATTGCGAGCATGTCGGTGACAAATTTGCCGAGGAAGCCCGCAAGATCCATTACGGCGAAGCTGAAAAACGCGGCATCTATGGTGAGGCATCGCTGAAGGAAACGGTCGAACTCGTCGAAGAAGGCATCGACGTCCACGCCTTGCCCTGGGGCGATGACACCAAGAAAAAGAACTGACAGCACATCAGGCCGACGGGTGTCTTGATATGCAAGTTGCAATCATCGAAAGTTGCCTGCAATTGCATTGAAAGATTTCTGTTCCTCCCCATTTGAATGGCTGGAGCTATTCGGAGGGAGAGGTTCGGGGAAGCGAAAGCACCGCAATTTCGGTATTCCCGGCATTGGCTTGAAAACCAGAATGGCCTGAAGGCCATCACAGAAATCGTTATCTGATCAGACGGCTCTCCCACGCGCGGACCATAAACCGTGTCCGGTTCAACCGACTGAAGAAGAGTGTGGGGAGATGAAGATTGATTTTAACGAACTGAATCTGAAGACCCTTCTTGATAATTCCATCGTCGGCGTGGTGATCCATGACTGGGATACATCGATCGTCTATGCGAACCCGCGGGCGATGGATTTGCTGGAAATGAGCTACGATCATCTGATCGGAAAAACATCATACGATCCGCAATGGCACTTTGTTGACGAACAGCACAGGCGGTTGATGGTTTACGAATACCCGGTCAACAGGGTGCGTAAAACCAACACCACGATGGTCAACGAAGTCTTTGGCAAGGTGAATGAGCAAACCGGTGACGTCAGGTGGTTTCTGGTAAATGCCTATGTCGAACGCCAACCCAATCTGCCCGATGGCAAAGGCTTCATTGTTGTTTCCTTCAATGACATTACCGACCGGCAGAACCTGTTTTCCTATGAACATATTCTGGAACATGCCGGGGATGTGGTCATCGTTACCGAAGCCGATCCGATAGAGGCACCGTTTGGCCCGAAAATCGTCTATGTGAACAAGGCGTTCGAAAAGCTGACAGGATATTCGCGCGACGAAGTCATCGGTGAAACACCGCGCATATTGCAAGGCCAACTGACCGATATCGAAGCCTGTCGACGCATTTCCAGGGCCCTGCACGAAAAAACCAATATCCGCGAGACATTGCTGAACTATTCCAAAACCGGAAAGCCATATTGGCTTGATATGAGCATCATGCCGCTTTTTGGGCGAAATGGTCAGGTTACCCATTTTGCGGCGATTGAACATGATGTGACGGAATCAGTGTTCAACGCGCAGCAGCTTGAACGGCGAAATGCGGAGCTCAGGCAAATCAAGGACTCGCTTAACAAGCTTGTTCAGGAAAAGACCCGTCAGCTTCGCGAAGCCAATATCAAGCTTGAACAGCTTGCCTATTATGATGCGTTGACCGGCGTTCCCAACAGGCGCAGCTTCACCGACCAGTTGCAAAAGATGTTCGGGTTTTGTGTGCGCAACAGTTACCCGTTGCTGGTCGGCATTTTTGATATTGATGACTTCAAATATGTCAACGATACGCACGGTCACGGCGTAGGGGACGAGGTGCTGGTGCAATTGGCGCGTGCGGTTGACGATCAGTTCCGCATCGAAGATGTGTTTGGCAGGATCGGCGGCGAAGAATTTGCCTTTGCCTCAATCGTCAAAGAGCGCAAAGCAGCGGACATCCTGTGTGCCAGGGTGCTGTCAAATGCACGGTCATGTCAGGTTGAACTTGCCGACGGTCAGCATGTGTCGATCACTATCAGTCTTGGCGCATGTTTCGTGGTTCCGAGCAACGGCATCGATACGGACAAGGTCATGCAGGTCGCCGACCGGGATCTGTACGAAGCCAAAAGGTCGGGCAAGAACCGGTTTGTGATTTCGCAATGTTAGGGGCCGTTTCGCGGCCCCGGGTTCAGGCGACCCCGGGTTCAGGCCGCCTCGGGCTTGCGGGCGATGACCATGTAATTGACGTCAAGATCGCGCGGGGCGGGATACCAGGTATCCTTGATCGGGTTATAGGCAACACCGGTGATATCGGTCAGTTCCAGGCCGGCACCACGCAGGTAGCCCGACATTTCCGACGGTTTGACGAATTTGCGCCAGTCATGAGTGCCAGCCGGCAGCCAGCGCAGAACATATTCAGCGCCGATCTTGGCCAGTGCCAGTGACTTGATGGTGCGGTTAAGGGTCGCAACAAACATCAGTCCGCCCGGTTTGAGAACCGATGCACAGGCCTGCATGAAGAATTGCGGATCATCGACATGTTCGATGACTTCCATATTGAGCACGATATCAAACTGTTTGCCTTCATCGGCCAGCATTTCCGGCGTGCAGCAACGATAGTCGATTTCAAGACCGGACTGTGCTGCATGAACCTTGGCGACTTCGATGTTGTTTTCCGCAGCATCGATCGAGGTCATTTTGGCCCCCATCCGTGCCAGCGGCTCTGACAACAGGCCCGCACCACAGCCGATATCGATGATTTCGATATCTTTAAGAGGTTCGATCTGTGCGGGGTCACGTCCGACATGGGCACAGATATTGTCCCGCAAAAGCTGCAAGCGCACCGGGTTGAAGCGGTGCAGCGGTTTCATCACGCCATTCGGATCCCACCATTTTTCTGCCATCGCGGAAAAACGCGCGATTTCCTCGGCATTGGCGGTGCGGCTGGTTTTGGCGGATGCGTCCGACATGGCGTGGCTCCAAAGGCGTGACATCAGTATATGTGTTCTGTGCCCTGTTTACGCGGGCCTGATCGGCAAGGCAATACTCAGCTGACAAATGCGCGCGGCCATCGTCGCCGATCGGGCATCAAAACCATGTCTGAGGTGATCTGCATTGCCGGTATGGATCGTCAGGGTTTTTGGGTAAATTTCGCACGATATTTCACTGAATTTGCATGCGCGGAGCCATTCGGGACATATTTGGCTTATAAAAATTGCTCCGACGCAATTTATCGGCTGCGTTGATGCTTGTTTCGCGATGATTATGGAAGTATTGATAACGCCGCCCGAAACAGGGGACGCGCCGATACGATGGCATTGCATCCCTGCCAGGGAACCGGATCACATACCGTCTCGTTCGGATCGCCGATGGACGGAGAGCATAGCGGGGATACTTCATGGCCCGTATTGTCATGAAATTTGGCGGCACTTCGGTCGCTGATGTTGATAAAATCAAAAACGTAGCACGTCGGGTCAAGGCCGAGGTGGACGCTGGCAATCAGGTTGCTGTGGTCGTCTCTGCCATGTCTGGCAAGACCAATGAACTGGTCGGTTGGGCGCAGGAAGTCTCGCCGATGTATGATGCACGCGAATATGATGTCATCGTATCGTCGGGTGAGCAGGTTACCGTCGGGCTTCTGGCCATGGCGCTGCAAAGCATGGATGTGCCTGCGCGTTCCTGGCTTGGATGGCAGATTCCGATCAAGACCGACGGCGCACATGCCAAGGCCCGTATCAAGGAAATCGACACCACCGAACTCGACAAGCGCATGAATGGCGGCGAAGTCGTTTGTGTGGCCGGGTTCCAGGGGATCGCACCGGACAACCGGATCACCACGCTCGGGCGTGGCGGGTCGGATACGTCTGCTGTGGCGCTTGCGGCGGCACTGAATGCGGATCGTTGCGACATCTATACCGATGTTGAAGGGGTTTACACCACCGATCCGCGCATCGTGCCCAAGGCCAAGAAGATCGAAAAGATTACCTACGAAGAAATGCTGGAACTGGCTTCGCTGGGTGCGAAGGTCCTGCAAACCCGTTCTGTCGAGATGGCCATGAACCATCGCGTCCGGGTACAGGTCCGCTCGACCTTTAGCGAAGCAGAAGGAACACTTGTTGTAGACGAGGACGAAATCGTGGAACAGGAAGTCGTCAGCGGAATTGCCTATAGTCGTGACGAAGCCAAGATCACCTTGGTTAAAGTCGCTGATAAGCCGGGTATTGCCGCTTCTATTTTCAGCCCGCTGGCTGATGCGAATATCAATGTCGATATGATCGTGCAGAACGTCTCTGAAGACGGCAAAAGCACGGACATGACCTTTACCGTTCCGCGGGGTGAATTCCAGCGTGCGCTTCAGGTCATCGAAAAAAACAAGGACAAGATCGCCTATCAGGAACTTCTGAGCACTTCGGATGTTACCAAGGTATCGATCATTGGTGTCGGCATGCGCTCGCATGTCGGTGTCGCGCGCAAAATGTTTGAAACCCTTGCTGAAAAGGGCATCAACATTCAGGTCATCTCCACCTCGGAAATCAAGGTCAGCGTTCTGATCGCCGAGGAATATACCGAACTTGCAGTTCGTGCCCTGCACACTGCTTATGGTCTTGATGACGAATAATTTCGACAGTCCGATCGCTTTTGCGCGATTAAGCCACTGTTAAATTACGTGTAATACTACATACTGGTCGCAACGATGTGTTTCGGCCATTTGTGATGAAATGGCAGGGGATCAATCGGTCTCCTGCATTTCTGCTTTGGGGTACAGAAAATATGAGTGATCCGAAATTCGACGCAGCACACGCGCGCCTTGAAAAACTGTGGGCAGCGGGCAAGGAATTCCTTGGAACCGATTATGCCATCATGGCTGGCGCAATGTCGTGGGTGTCTGAACGTCATCTGGTTTCGGCGGTCTCAAATGCGGGCGGTTTTGGTGTAATTGCCTGTGGCTCCATGACCCCGGATTTGCTGTCGGCCGAAATTGCCGCGACCAAGGAAATGACCAAAAAGCCGTTCGGCGTCAATCTGATCACCATGCATCCGCAGCTTGATGATCTGATCGAAGTTTGCCGTGAACATAATGTCGGTCATGTGGTTCTGGCTGGTGGGTTGCCGTCGTCAAACTCGATCAAGCAGGCCAAGGAATTCGCCAAGGTTGTCTGTTTTGCCCCGGCGCTGGTTCTGGCCAAGAAGCTGATCCGTTCGGGTGCCGATGCGCTGGTGATCGAAGGCAGTGAGGCCGGTGGCCATATCGGCCCGGTGTCGCTGACCGTTCTGGTTCAGGAAATTCTGCCAAACATTTCCGACATTCCGGTTTTCTGTGCCGGTGGTATTGGACGTGGCGAAGCAATTACCGGTCTGCTTGAACAGGGGGCGGCGGGTGTGCAAATCGGGACTCGTCTGGTGTGTGCCGAAGAATGCATTGCCCATCCCGATTTCAAGAAGGCCTTCATTCGCGCAAGCGCGCGTGATGCTGTCACCACCGTGCAGCTTGATGACCGTTTCCCGGTTATTCCGGTCCGTGCCCTTGCCAACAAGGGAACCGAGGAATTCCGCGAAACCCAGCGCAAGGTCATTGAGAAATTCCGTTCAGGCGAACTCGATCAGGGTGCCGCCCAGCTTGAAATCGAACATTTCTGGGCCGGGGCATTGCGCCGCGCCGTGATCGATGGTGACGTCGAAAGTGGATCGGTTATGGCAGGGCAGTCGGTTGGTATGGTAAAGAAAGAACAACCGGTTACCGAAATTCTGCAAGAGTTGGTCGAACAGGCCGTTCATTCCCTGATTAAGAGAGACGACTAAGCCAAATGAGCATTCCCTCCGCCGCAGTCTCTGGTCCGCGACGCCTTTTAAAGCGCGTCCGTGACGTTATGGCTGGGCCGGGGACTGCGGAAGAGCGTCTGGGACAGATCGTAACCATCATTGCTGCTGATATGGTGGCAGAGGTGTGCTCGGTATATGTCATGCGCGCGGGCGAAGTGCTTGAACTGTTCGCGACATGTGGTCTGTCCAAAGAGGCGGTCCACATGACCCGCCTGCGCGTTGGCGAGGGCATTGTCGGTTTTGTTGCCGCCCATGCCCGTCCGCTTAATCTCAAGGATGCGCAAAAGCACCCGAACTTTGCCTATCGCCCGGAAACCGGCGAGGAAATCTATCATTCCATGATCGGTGTGCCGATTTTGCGCGGTGGCCGCATCATCGGGGTTCTGGCCGTCCAGAACCGTACCGAACGCCTTTATTCCGAAGACGAACAGGAAGCACTTGAAAACGTAGCCATGGTGCTGGCCGAAATGGTCGCCGGTGGCGAACTGGTCAGCCGTGAAGAACTGCTTCCGGCTGATGGGATTGCATTATTGCCGCTGCGTCTGGGCGGGGCGCGTCTGGCACCCGGGATCGGCAAGGGGCTTGCCGTTCTTCATGAACCGCGCATCGTCATTGATCGCATGGTGTCCGAAGACCCGGAAGAAGAATTGACGCGTCTGCGCGAAGCGATGCACGGGCTTCAGAACCATCTCGACAAGATGCTCGAAGCAGTATCGGGTATTGATGGCCTGAACGAGGCCGACGATCCGGGCGATATTCTTGAAGCCTATCGGATGATTGCCCAGGATACCGGATGGCTTAACCGCATCACCGAGGCGGTCCATACCGGCCTTACCGCAGAAGCCGCGGTGCAAAAGGTCCATGACGATACGCGTGCGCGCATGGCGCAGGTCTCCGACCCGTATTTGCGCGAACGCCTTCATGATCTCGAAGATCTGGCCAACCGGTTGTTGCAGCATCTTTCCGGGCAATATCAGTCCCCGGCATTTGGCGATCTGCCTGATGATATTATTCTGGTTGCGCGCAATATCGGTCCGGCCGAACTACTTGATTATGATCATACCCGGTTGCGCGGTCTGGCGCTTGAGGAAGGGTCGCATACCTCGCACGTGGCGATCGTTGCCCGTGCGCTTGATATTCCGGTTCTGGGCGGGGTCAAAGGGGTTCTCGACAAGGTCGAGGCCGGTGATCCGCTGATTGTTGATGCTGACAATACCCAGCTGTTTGTCCGCCCGACCGAAGATGTGCGCGCCGTAATTGACGGCGCCCTTAAGGCCCGGGCGGAACGCAAGGCGCTTTATGCCCAGATGCGCGACATGCCGGCACGCACCACCGATGGTGCGGATATTTCGCTTAATGTGAATGCCGGTCTTTTGATCGATGTCCCCCATGTGGTGGAAAGCGGTGCGGATGGTATTGGCCTGTACCGGACGGAAATTCCGTTCATGGTGCGATCGGCCATGCCCGATATCACCGACCAGACGCGTCTTTACGACCGGATTTTCGAACAGGCGGACGGGCGTCCTGTTGTGTTTCGGACCCTTGATGTCGGGGGTGACAAGTTGTTACCCTATTGGGAGGACATGACAGAAGAAAACCCGGCAATGGGGTGGCGGTCGATCCGCATCACCCTGGATCGCCCAGCAGTGCTTGTGCATCAGTTGCGCGCCCTGATCCGGGCCGGTCATGACCGGGATCTGTATGTCATGTTCCCGATGATCGCAGAAGTGGCCGAGTTTGATCAGGCCAAGCAGCTTCTGGATCAGCAGCTTAAACGTGAAGCCGAACGCGGATTTGTGCCGCGCAAGGTCGAAGTTGGCGCAATGCTCGAAGTGCCCGCCCTGATCTGGCAGGCCCCGACATTGCTTGACCGGGTGGATTTCCTGTCGGTTGGGACCAACGATCTTTTGCAGTTCATGTTTGCTGCCGATCGCGGTAACCCGCGGATCGAAGGACGGTATGATACCCTGTCACCGAGTGTATTTGCATTTATGCGGCAATTGGTGACATTGTGTGACCAGCGGAATGTCCGCCTGACCATTTGTGGTGAAATGGCGGGGCGGCCGCTCGAAGCGATGGCTCTCATCGGTTTGGGAATCAAACGATTGTCAATGGCGCCTGCATCTGTCGGTCCTGTGAAGGAAATGGTCAGAAGCATGTGCAAGGCTGAAGTTGAAAGATATGTCCTGACGATAATGGACAGTTCCACCAGATCTCTGCGTTCGCGTCTTAAGGCTTTCGCAATAGATCATGGTGTAAAACTTTAAAAAACATCGCTTTTGGTGGGGGTATCTGCTATTTTTTATTGCTAGATCGTAACGTGGGGGTGCGGAGTTGGCGATCAAAAAGCGAAAGGAAGATCATTTGGGTGATGAGTCCCGTGAACGCCTGCGTTTCAGGCCTTTATCCGGGGACCAGCCATCGAATGATGTTGTGATGGACGCAGAGAATAATCAGTTCGGCGGTGGAAGTGCCGATGTCGGAAGCCTGCTTAAGGCGACCCGTACCGGATTGGGGCAATCAGTCGAAGACGTTTGCCGTATGCTCCGTATTCGCAAAATCTATATCGAAGCCATTGAAAACAGCGACTATTCGATCTTGCCGAATGGTCCCTATGGTCTTGGCTTTGTAAAGGCATATGCCGAACATCTTGGATTGGACGGGGCAGAAATGACCCGTCGTTTCCGCGAGGAAAGCAATGCGCCTGCGGTTCGCAGCGAATTGTCATTCCCGAAACCGGTTCAGGAAAGCCGTGTGCCCGGTGGGGCGGTGCTGCTGATTGCCGTGATGCTGGGTCTTGGTGCTTATGGCGGATGGTACTATCTGTCGAGCCAGGGCAAAACCATTGCTGATCTGGTTGATCCGTTGCCCGAACGCCTGGCAAGCTATTCGGCAAAGCCGGTTGAGCCGGCTGAACCGCGTAATCTTGAAAACGCAGCCGAGGCACAAGCCGCCGAGGCCGATGTTCCTGCAACAGCACCGGTAACCCCGGAAACGGCGGCGAATGACGCATCTGATGCGCCAGTCACCCCGGTCGTGCCGTCACAGGAAACTGCAACCGCGACAGAAGAACCGGTCGCGGAACCGCAATCGGCACCGGCCGCCGAAGTTGCAGAAGCAACCGAGGCAACCGGCGCATCTGATGCGCCGGCACCGGTTGTGACCGAAGAAGCCGCAGCCACGCCTGAAACGGCGCCTGCGGCGACGCCTGCGCCGGCTGAACAGCAACCTTCTGCTTCGGCATCGACATCGGCACCGGCGGCACCCGCAGCGGAAGTTGCGTCGGTTCCTGCGGCACCGGAAGTCGAAGAAGCGGGCGGTGCCCGTGTGTTCGGGGCGGTCAATGTTGACAGCCGTGTCACGATTTCGGCGGTTGAGACCAGCTGGGTCCGCATCCGCGAGTCAGATGGCAATGTGCTTCTGACCCGTATGCTGACGGCAGGCGATACCTATAAGGTGCCGAATCGTGATGGCCTTAAACTTGAAGTCGGCAATGCCGGTGCGCTGACCTATAGCATCGACGGTGCGGACGCCAAGCCGGTCGGCGATTACGGTGCGGTGATTTCGGACTTTTCGCTTGATGTCGATGATCTGACACAGGCCGATCAGCCGACTGCACAGTAACTTTTCTGCCATCGAACTGGCACGGAACTGTGATCTGATGACGAAGGCGACCCGACGGGTCGCCTTTTTCGTGTCAGATATGCAAAATCTGGCTGAAAATCTGTCAGGCAACGGTTTCTAATCTGTGCCTGATAAGCTATATACACCCCCAAGACATCTTGAACATTCTGGAACACGAAATGAGCGTCCGCCCATATCGCGATATTGAACGCCGCCAAAGCCGCAAAATCCGTGTTGGTAATGTGGAAGTTGGTGGAGACGCGCCGATCTCGGTGCAGTCGATGACCAATACCCTGACCACCGATGTGAACGCGACAGTTGCGCAGATCCATCGTCTGGAAGAAGCGGGTGCGGATATTGTGCGTGTTTCCTGCCCCGATCAGGAATCAACCGCAGCCCTGAAAGACATCATCAAACAGGTGCATGTCCCGATCGTTGCCGACATTCATTTCCATTACAAACGCGCGATCGAGGCCGCCGAAGCCGGTGCTGCATGTCTGCGCATCAATCCGGGCAATATCGGATCAACCGACCGCGTACGCGAAGTCGTCAAGGCGGCCAAGGATCATGGCTGTTCGATGCGCATCGGCGTAAATGCCGGGTCGCTCGAAAAGGAGCTTCTGGAACGGTACGGCGAACCTTGCCCGGAGGCGATGGTCGAAAGTGCGCTTAACCATGCCAAGATCCTTGAAGATCAGGATTTCCGCGAATTCAAGATTTCGGTAAAGGCATCGGACGTGTTCCTTGCGGTTGCCGCCTATTACGGTTTGGCCGAAGCATGCGATTATCCGCTGCATCTTGGCATTACCGAGGCCGGTGGTCTGCGCGGGGGCACGGTAAAATCGTCGATCGGTATGGGCAACCTTCTGTGGGCTGGCATTGGTGATACGCTTCGTGTGTCGCTGTCGGCTGACCCGGTCGAGGAAATCCATGTCGGGTTTGATATTCTGAAATCGCTTGGCCTTCGGACCCGCGGTGTTCAGATCATTTCCTGTCCGTCCTGTGCGCGTCAGGGCTTTAACGTGGTTGAAACCGTGGCAGAACTTGAAAAGCGTCTTGCCCATATCTCGACCCCGATTTCCCTGTCGATTATCGGCTGTATCGTCAATGGCCCGGGCGAAGCCCGCGAAACCGATATCGGTCTGACCGGGGGTGGTGGCGGAAATCACAAGATGTATATTTCCGGCCGTCCCGATCACAATATCAGCACCGAAAAGATGGTCGACCATATCGTCGAACTGGTCGAAGAACGGGCTGCCAAGATCGAAGCCGAAGAAGCAGCAAAACAAACCGCAGCGGAATAGCAACGCTGTATTGATCAATTTTGGCTTTCCGCCGCACCGGCGGAAAGCTATTTTCATGTTCACATGAATTTGTGCAGCTCGGATTTTCGCGCAAATATCTGGAATTCAAGTTAGATCGGAGACCCAAAGTGGCATCGCTTCAACCCGTCCGTGGCACGCACGACCTTCTGCCGGAACAGAACCGTCTGCAGGATTATATCGCGAATACTGCACGCGAAATCGGCGAGTTGTATGGCTACCACCGGATGACCACGCCGATCTTCGAATTTACCGAAGTCTTTGCCAGAACCCTTGGCGATACATCCGATGTCGTGACCAAGGAAATGTATACGTTCGAAGATCGCGGCGGCGAACAGATCACGCTGCGCCCCGAAGGAACCGCGGGTATTGCGCGTGCCTATATTTCCAATGGCATGCAGCAGATGTCCCCGGTCAAGGTCAGCTATTATGGCCCGATGTTCCGGTATGAACGTCCGCAAAAAGGCCGCCAGCGCCAGTTCCACCAGATCGGTGCTGAACTTCTTGGCGTTGAACAGGTCGCAGGCGACATCGAAATGATCGGGTATGGCGCACATATCCTTAAACGCCTTGGCCTTTGGGATGACATCACGCTTGAACTCAATACCCTTGGCGATCCGGAAAGCCGTGCGGCTTATCGCGATGTGCTGGTCGATTACTTCAAGGGCCATTTTGACAAGCTGTCAGAAGACAGCCGCGCGCGTCTGGAAAAGAACCCGCTGCGTATTCTTGACTCCAAGGATGAAGGCGACCGCGAACTGGTGGCCAATGCGCCGCTGTTTTCGGAATATCTGAATGATCACAGCAAGGAATTCTTCAAGGGCCTGACCGAAGGTCTGGGGGATATCGGCATCAGCTATCAGCTGAACCCGCGTCTGGTGCGTGGTCTGGATTACTATTGCCATACCTGTTTCGAGTTCACCACCAACACCCTTGGCGCACAGGGCACCGTGATGGCCGGTGGCCGTTATGACGGCCTGATTTCAACGATGGGTGGTCCGCAGACCGCCGGTGTTGGCTGGGCGGCTGGTGTGGAACGTCTTGCCCTTATGGTGGGCGAAGCCCCGGCCGGTGCGCGACCGGTGGCCCTGATCCCGATGGGGGATGCGGCCGAAGCCAAATGCAGAAGTCTGGCCCAGACTTTGCGCGAAGCCGGTGTAGCTGTCGAGCTTGGCTATTCAGGCAATATGAAAAAGCGTCTTAAGCGCGCGGACAAGGCAAATGCCAGCCGGGCCGTGATCCTTGGTGATGACGAACTGGCCAAAGGTGTCGCCCAGTTGCGCGATCTTGACAGTGGCGAGCAACAGGAAGTCGCACTTGATCAGCTTGCTGATGTGATCGGCAAAAAGTGAGAACAGCGTGACAGACGGACCAACGCATGAGGATGCCGGAGACTGGCCGCTTGATCGCCTGATGGTGATCGGCACCAATCATCGGCGCTCAAGCGAGGATACCCGCGACCGTCTGTTCATCGAAGAAGCCCGCCTGCCACAGTTTCTGGCCGCGATCGAGCAGGCCCGTCTGGGGCAGGCCGTGGTGGTTTCGACCTGTAACCGCACCGAAATCCATTTGCTGGCGTCTGAGGCCGAGCGCGGTCGCGAACGTCTGATCGATCTGATGTCGCTTTGGGCTGATATTGATCGTGATCAGCTGGCAACCGAACTTTATATCCGCGCAGGCCGGGATGCGCTTCGCCACATGTTTGCGGTCGCTGCATCGCTTGACAGTCTGGTGATTGGCGAACCCGAAGTCTTTGGTCAGGTCAAGGATGCGCATCGCATCGCGCGCAAGCATGATCTGGTCGGGCGCGAACTGGAACAGGTTTATCAGACCGCCTATGCGATCGCCAAAAAGGTCCGAAGCCAGACCGGTATCGGACAGGGCGCGGTTTCGATTGCCGCAGCGGCCCAGTCGGTTGCCCGTGACCTGCATGGTGATCTTAAGGATTGTACCTTGCTTGTTGCCGGGGCCGGGGATATGGGCGAACTGATTGCCGCATCGCTTGCCGAACGGGGCATCGGACGCATTCTGGTGACCGATCGCCTGACGGCCCGGGCGCGGCTGGTGGCCAGGCGGCTTGATTGCCATTGGTCGGAAATGGACGATCTGGACCGGCTTCTGGCCGAGGCGGATCTGGTTCTGACCGCCGGTGGGTCACGGCGATACATGATTGACAAGGACCGCGCGCTTGCCGCGGTCAAACGCCGCCGGTTCCGACCGGTTCTGATGATTGATACCGCCGTTCCGGGCGATATCGATCCGCAGGTCGATGAAATTGACGAAGTGTTCTTTTACCGGATCGAGGATCTGGAAAAGATCGCTGCCGAAGGACGCGGCGGGCGCGAGGAAAAGGCAGACGAAGCCTGGGCGCTGATTGAAACCGAGCTTGACGGTTTCGTCCGGGATCGTGCGCAACGGGCGGCTGTTCCGGCCATTGCCGATTTGCGCAAACGGTTCGAGGCCGTCCGCGAAGATGCACTGCGTGAAAGCCACGGGGATGCGGAAAAGGCAACCAGACTTCTGGTCAATCGTCTTTTGCATGCACCGACCCAGGCCCTGAAAGATTTGGCGACGACAACAGACGGTGTTGGCACCGTGGAATGGGTCAAGGCCCAGAAATTGTTGGCGCGCCTGTTTGAACTTGAAGACAAACCGGTCGACACGGCAAAAAGCCCGACCGATCCGAAGCAGGAGAATGAAGAGTGAGTCTCGACCTTGGTAAACTTGATGGTGTTGTGCGCCGGTTTGACGAACTCAACGCGCTTCTTTCAAGCGGCGAGCTTGATGGCGAAGGCTTTGCCAAAATGTCGCGCGAACATGCCGAACTGGCCCCGGTGGTCGAGGCGATCGAGGCCTATAAACGCCTATTGAGCGACCTTGAAGAAGCCGAAGAAATCCTGGCTGACCCGTCCGGCGATCGCGACATGCGTGAAATGGCAGAAACCGAGAAATACGAAATTCTTGAAAAACTGCCCGAAGCCGAACGCCAGATGAAGCTGATGCTGATCCCCAAGGACAGCGCAGATACCAAAAACGCCATTCTTGAAATTCGTGCCGGCACCGGCGGCGAGGAAGCCGCCCTGTTTGCCGCCGATCTGTATCGCATGTATCAGCGTTACGCCGAAGGCCGCGGCTGGAAGTTCGAACAGATGGATGCCAGCGAAAACGACCTTGGCGGTTACAAGGAAGTCATCGTCAACGTGTCGGGCACGGACGTGTTTGCGCGTCTGAAATTTGAAAGTGGCGTGCACCGTGTGCAGCGTGTCCCGGTGACAGAAGGCGGCGGCCGCATTCATACGTCTGCGGCAACCGTTGCGGTGCTGCCCGAGGCCGAAGAAGTCGATATCCGCATTGATCCCAAGGATCTGCGTATTGATACATACCGTTCGCAAGGGGCCGGTGGTCAGCACGTCAACACAACCGATAGTGCGGTGCGCATCACCCATATCCCGACCGGTGTTGTCGCCGCCAGCCAGGAAGCAAAGTCCCAGCACAAGAACAAGGAAAAGGCGATGAAGATGCTGCTTTCGCGCCTGTATGATCAGGAACGTGAAAGCAAGGACAGCGCGCGTGCAGCTGACCGTAAATCGCAGGTCGGTTCAGGCGATCGTTCCGAGCGTATCCGCACCTATAACTTCCCGCAGGGGCGTGTATCGGATCACCGCATCAACCTGACCCTGTATCGTCTGGATGATTTCATTGCCGGTGGCCCGGCCGTCGATGAAATGATCGATGCCCTGATTGCCGAAGAACAGGCACAGAAACTGGCCGAGATCGAAGGGTAAGCATGTCCGCAACACTCGGCACATTGATGGCAGAAGGGGTCGCCGCCCTGAATGAGGCGGGCATTGAAAATGCCCGGATGGATGTGCGCATCTTGCTTGCACGTGCGGCCGGTGTTGATGGAGGGCGGATTTCGGCATGGCCCGAAGACGAAGTCGCGGCTGACAAGGAAGCACTGTTTCGTGACATGATTGCGCGGCGCAGCGGCCATGAACCGGTCGGGCGGATTTTGGGTGAACGCGATTTCTGGCGTCATACTTTCAAGCTGGCCCCCGAAACGCTTGAACCGCGCCCCGATAGCGAAACCCTTGTTGAATGGGCGATTGATTTCCTTGAAGACAATGATGCGCCGCGCATTGTCGATTTTGGTACCGGCACCGGGTGTTTGTTGCTTTCGACCATTGGTGATCTGCCCGGATCAAGCGGTATCGGTCTTGATATCAGCGAAGGTGCGGTTGCCTGTGCACGGGAAAATGCCCGCGCCCTTGATCTGGACGGGCAGGTGGAATTCCGGGTCTCGGATTGGGATAGTGCCCTTGATGATCGCGAACGTGCGGACGGGTTTGATCTTGTGATGTCCAACCCGCCCTATATCACCCGGGACGAGATGGAAACACTGTCACCGGAAGTTCAGAAATTTGATCCGCGCATTGCCCTGACCGATGAAGGGGACGGGCTGGCGGCCTATCGGGTGCTGTCGCAGGTTGCCTTTGATCTGGCAAAGCCGGGTGGCTTCGTGATTTTCGAGATCGGCCGCGGTCAGGAAAAAGACGTTGGCCAGTTGCTGGTCGAAGCCGGTTTTGTCGGGGTGGAATATCGCGAAGACCTTGGCGGTATTGTGCGCTGTGTCGCGGCAAAGAAAACGCGCTGTTCTGTTGGTCGTTGCGTAATCTGAGTTTTGCGTCCCTGTGATGTAAAAAAAGCGATTGGCAGTGAAAAAAACAGTTGGAATAACAGATCAAGCCATATAGGTTGGTTTTAACGGGCCGGGTGCCCGACGCGCTTATGAGAGCGCCGTGTTCCCCAGTAAACAGTTAACAATCTCCGTTCCATTGATGGATCCCGGCAGGTTTGTGTAGGTGCCGTTTTGACCGGTGCTGTTTAGCGGGAAATATGTTTTTCAGACGGAGTGGTTCCGGGGCCTTTGATGCCACCGGATTGTTCTTCAACACCAAAGTCATGTTGATATGAGAAATAACAATAAACGTCCGCGCGGACGGCAACAGTCTAACAAACGTCCAGTAAATCCAAAATTCCAGAATTTTGACAGCAATGGGCCGGACGGCCGTGTTCGCGGCAACGCCCAGCAGGTCTACGAAAAATACGTTTCGCTTGCCAAGGATTGCACTGACGATCCGGTTCTTGCGGAAAACTTCTATCAGCACGCTGAACACTACCACCGCATTCTTCAGGCGGCACAGGAGTGGGAAAACCAGCGTCGCGAAGAACGTGGCGAAAACAATCGTCAGCGCAACAACCGTGGCAACCGTGACGACCGCAACGACGCCCAGTCAAACCAGGGCGACGACCAGCAGGGCGACAACACCGAAAACGCGGAAAACGCGTCCAACGACAGTGTTGCAACCCCGGCGGATGCAGACGGTTCGGCTGGTGAAAACACCGAAACTGCCGCAAGCGACGATGGTGACGACAAGCCGAAACGCGCAACCCGCACCCGTCGGACCGATGGTCGTGCAACCGGTCGCGGTCGCCCGCGCAAAACCGACGATGCCGATGCGTCCGACAAGCCCGCAGCAGCAGATGCCGCTGGGGACGACACCCCGGCTGATGCCGAAACGGCAGAGCAGGGTGACGAAACCGAAAAGAAACCGCGCCGTGCCGCAAGCGGCACCGCCCGCACCCGTGGCCGCCATCCGACAGCACGTCGCGGGCGCAGCCGTGCGGCAGGCCGTGATGACGAAGAAGCCGTTTCTTCCGACGAAGGTACGGAACCGGTTTCGGCCTGATCTGACGGTCACATCATCTCAACATGACAAACACCCCTGTAAGTCAATGACTTGCAGGGGTGTTGTCGTTTCCGATGGAATTTCCGGTCCCGGGTGGCTGTTTAACGCGGTGTAACTGTAAAACAATATATCGGAATATATCGTGCAACCTGAGATTATTATTGGTATCAATTTATAAAAATCACAAATAATTCCGTAAGGTTACTGCCGGTCAAAGAACACAGGTGGTGACCACCGAAAGGCGCGCATAGTCGGGGAGTGGTTGATGGGAACAGGTCTGTTTCGGGTCATCATGGTGCTGTTATGGGCACTTGGCGGGATGGTCATCGCCCTTGGTTTGTTTAATGGTGACTATGAACTGGCCCTGCTTGGCGGGGTATGTTTTATCATCCCGATGTTCCTGCCGCTGATTGTGATTGCCATCAACCGGTCGCGACCGGCTTCTTCGAAGTCCAAGAAAACCCTGTCACCGGCCCAGCAGGCCAAAATCAAGGCCGAAGGACAATGGGCCAAGCGCGAAGACCTGACGGCCCGCAAGCTTCTTGAAAACAATCCGCCACTTGTTCTGGGGCGCTGGGGGGATGAAAAACGCCTGGTCGGGGCGTCGGGTTTGAAACGTGTCATCACCTTTGCCACGTCACCTGACGAATATTACCGGTCCTCAGCCGAACCCAATGCGTTGCTTCATACCGGCAATCTGTTTGTCTATGAACGGGTCGGCAGCATCTATCGGGCGGTTCATGATCGCCGTGCAAAAATGGGCCAGAAGCTGATCGTGCTGGATCCGCACGGACAAAGCGGGGCTGAAACCCATCAATTCAATCCGTTTGATTTTATCCGTCAGCAGGGCGAAGGGTTGATTACCGATACCGGGCTGATCGCCGATACCCTGTTGGCGCCGATGTTTGTCCAGGAACTTGACGAACAGGAAGTGCGAACTGCGCGCACACTGTTGCAGGGATTCATCGTTCATACCATTCAGAAAAGTCTTAAGGAAAACAGGAATTTGGGCGAAGTCCGCCGCAACCTGATCATGCCTTCTCACCGGTTCTACAAGATCCTTGAAGAATTGATGGGAATTGAATCCGCCGATGGGCGGATTTCCGAAGTCGCCCTGAATATCCTGGATATGACCGAAGATCAGCGCATGAAGATCATCGAGGCCTGCCGCAATGCGACGGCGGAATTCGATCATCCGCAAATCTCGCGCCTGGTCAGCAGCAGCAGCTTCACCATCGATGATATCGTATCGGGCGGCGTTTCGATTTTTGTCATCGGGCAACTGGCCGGGGAAACCCCGGATGTTCAGCCTTCCTTCAGCCGTGTGATGCTGGCCGGGATAATGAACCTGATCAATCAGCGCGGCTGGAAGTCGGGGGACCCAGAATTCCTGATTCTGCTGGACGGGGTGGAACGGGTCGGGCGCATGCCGTTGTTTGAACGGCTTCTTGGCGGCGGATATGGTGATGGCATGGTGGTCTGGCCCGGATTTAGCGGTGTCAGCGGCCTGATGGATGTGTGCCTGAACTGGGAAAACGTTGTCGGGCGGGTTGATGCCATTTCGGTGCTTAGCCAGGAAGGGGCGTTCAACCTTGACTGGGTGTCGGGGCTGACGGCGATGTCACGCTTTGACGATACCGGTGGCGGGGCCGATACCACACGCCCGGTGCATTTGCGCCCGCAAGACAACCAGCCGATCCTCAGATCAGCCGAAGTCGCACGGTTCCCGAAGGAAGAACAAATCCTGTTTCGCAAGGGATGCCCACCGATCCGGGCCTGGCGACTTGACTGGCATCATGATGAAATGTTTGCCGGCATGGCTGTTCACGCCCCGACATTCAATCCGGAAAGCTAGAAACGCTATTCGGGGGGCGGCGATCATCTATGAACGACATCCTGCCGGTTTTGGGTGAACCACCGGCAGGATCGAAATTTCGGGAATGTTTTGATCAGTTGATCGTGATCGCATCACCCGGGGTGATGGTCACATCGTCAAGGGCCTCAACATAGACACCCATATAAAGATGGTTCACACCCTTGCGCAGCATCAGGGGCACATTGATGTCGGAAACGGCGGTGTCTGGATTGACACTTGTTGCCTTGCACCGGGTGATCGGGTGAATGACCCGGAATGATCCACCATTGATCTTGATGATCTGGCCTTCTTCCCATTCCAGTTCTTTCCACGGATCAAGTCCGTCAATCAGCAAATTGCCACGGAACCGCATCGGATCGACTTCGCCCTGGACGATACGGGTGGCGAAATCGCGGATGGATGCCAGATTGAGAACCGAAATATAGGGTTCGCGCATATCGCCAAATTGGGTTTCAGGTGCGGAATAGATTTTCGGCGTGCCAGCGACATCGTTTTTCAGAAACGCCTTGAGAAAATCCTCAATCACGGTGCGGCCCATGGCATCGTCAAGCTTGCCCTTGCAGATTGCCCGGCCATTTCGCAAAACCGTCAATGTCGCGGTGTCCTGATCATATTCGGTGCCAAGTTCGGCCAGCTTGGGGGTGTTGACCAGTTGCAGGAAGTTGCTTTTGCGCGCCCACTCCCGCACACCGTCTTGTCCCAGCGATGACTGGGTGGCGACGACAAACCGGCGATCATCGGCAAGCATTTTATGCGCCGTGATTTTGGCGTCTGGCATATCGATGCCGCGCATTCCCTTGACCGGGTATCGTTTGATGGCTTTGAGCTCGACCGTCATGGTGTGTCTTCCTGTATGGCGCTTTGGCATGGTATCGGTTCGGGGCGGAATACATGCCGTAAACGGTGACGTTAATTCGTTGTTTTGCCAAGAGCAACCCCAACATTCATACATGTTTCAGGGCAGTCCGGGCGTCTCTGGAATAATGACAGAATTCCGTGTTGCGGCGCACAAATAATTCTTGCAACTTTTGTAGGGGTATATGGTTGCAAACAGGCTAGACTGAGACATATCAATGTTGTCGCTGTTGAAATAATCTATAATTTTAGAATTCGGCAATGACGCCAAGGCCGTGGATGCTTCAAAGAAGGTCCACATCGTATGGATACTGTTGACTCAAGGAGTGGCAGGAATGGAATTCGAAAAGTTTACGGACCGGTCCAAAGGATTTCTGCAGTCTGCGCAATCGCTTGCGCTGCGTGAAAACCACCAGCAATTTGTACCGATCCATCTTCTGAAAGTGCTGCTGGATGACGAAGAAGGTCTGGCAGCCAATCTGATCAAGGCAGCAGGCGGCAAGCCGAAACTTGCCCAGGAACGCTGTGCGCAGGAACTGGCAAAATTGCCAAAGGTTTCCGGCGGCAATGGTCAGATTTACCTTTCGTCGGAATTTGCCCGTCTGATTGATCAGGCACAGGAAGTCGCCAAAAAGGCTGGTGACAGCTATGTCACGGCTGAACGGCTGTTGCTGACCATCGCACTTGATCCGAAATCGACCGCGGGCAAGGTTCTGGCGGATGCCGGTGTAACCGCACAGGGCCTTAACGGGGCGATCAATGACATCCGCAAGGGCCGCACGGCAGACAGTGCGGGCGCGGAAAATCAGTATGATGCCCTTAAGAAATATGCCCGTGACCTGACCGAGGCGGCGCGCGAAGGCAAACTTGATCCGGTCATTGGCCGTGACGAGGAAATCCGTCGTGCCGTTCAAGTCCTGTCGCGCCGGACCAAAAACAACCCGGTAATGATCGGTGAACCCGGTGTCGGTAAAACCGCGATTGCCGAAGGTCTGGCATTGCGCATCGTCAAGGGTGACGTGCCCGAAACGCTCAAGGACAAGAAACTTCTGTCGCTTGATCTTGGGGCATTGATTGCCGGTGCCAAGTTCCGCGGCGAGTTCGAGGAACGCCTCAAAGCGGTCTTGAGCGAAATTGAATCAGAAGCCGGTCAGATCATTCTGTTCATTGACGAGCTGCACACCCTTGTCGGGGCGGGCAAGGCAGAAGGTTCGATGGATGCATCCAACCTTCTGAAGCCGGCACTGGCGCGCGGTGAGCTGCACTGCGTTGGTGCGACCACGTTGGACGAATATCGTCAGCATATCGAAAAGGATGCTGCACTGGCCCGGCGTTTCCAGCCGGTCTTTGTATCCGAACCATCGGTTGCCGACACGGTATCGATCCTGCGCGGCATCAAGGACAAATACGAACTCCATCACGGGGTCCGGATTGCCGATACCGCACTGGTGGCCGCCGCAACGCTTTCGAACCGCTATATCACGGATCGTTTCCTGCCCGACAAGGCGATCGATCTGATGGATGAGGCATCATCACGTCTTCGGATGGAACTTGATTCCAAGCCCGAGGAAATCGACGAGCTTGATCGCCGTATCATTCAGCTCAAGATCGAACGCGAGGCCCTGAAAAAAGAACAGGACAGCGCGTCACAGGATCGTCTTGGCCGTCTGGAAAAGGAACTGGCCGAACTGGAAGGCAAGTCGGCCGAACTGACCGCGAAATGGGAAGCCCAGAAAAAAGAACTGGCGGCATCAACCCATATCAAGGAACAGCTTGACCAGGCGCGCGGTGAACTTGAACGTGCAATGCGTGATGGCAAACTCGACCGTGCCGGACAGCTTCAATACGAAGAAATCCCGGCCCTGATGGCATTGCTTGAAAAAGCCGAAAACGACCCGTCGCGCGGCATCAAGGAAGAAGCGGTAACCGAAAAGCATATCGCATCGGTGGTATCGCGCTGGACCGGTATTCCGGTGGACAAGATGCTTGAAGGTGAACGTGAAAAACTTCTGGAAATGGAAGACACGTTGCGCAAGCGGGTTGTTGGTCAGGATGACGCCGTGCGGTCGATATCGAACGCGGTGCGCCGTGCCCGTGCCGGGCTTCAGGATCCAAACCGACCGATTGGTTCGTTCCTGTTCCTTGGCCCCACCGGGGTTGGTAAAACCGAACTGACCAAGGCGCTGGCACAGTTTCTGTTTGATGATGAACAGGCCATGGTGCGGATTGATATGTCCGAATTCATGGAAAAACATGCCGTCGCGCGTCTGATCGGTGCGCCCCCGGGCTATGTCGGTTACGAAGAAGGCGGTTCCCTGACCGAAGCGGTACGGCGGCGTCCGTATCAGGTGGTGCTGTTTGACGAAGTCGAAAAGGCACATCCCGATGTGTTCAACGTCCTGCTTCAGGTTCTTGACGAAGGTCGTCTGACCGACGGGCAGGGCCGGGTTGTCGATTTCCGCAATACGCTGATCATTCTGACCTCGAACCTGGGCGGTGAAATTCTTGCCAACCAGCAACCGGGTCATGACAGCGGCGAAGTCCGCAATCAGGTCATGGAAATTGTCCGGGCATCGTTCCGTCCGGAATTCCTCAACCGTCTGGATGAAACCATCCTGTTCCATCGTCTGGCCCGCGAACAGATGGGCAAGATCGTTGAAATCCAGCTTGGCCGTCTTGAGAAGCTGCTGTTTGATCGCAAGATCGATCTCAAGCTTGATGATGCTGCCAAGGATTGGCTGGCAGAAAAAGGGTATGACCCGATTTACGGTGCGCGCCCGCTTAAACGCGTCATTCAGCGTTATCTGCAAAACCCGCTGGCGATGCAGATCCTTGAAGGCGCGATCAAGGATGGCGATACCGTGCCGGTCTCGACCGAAGGAAGCGATCTTTTGCTGAATGGCAAAAAGGTCGAGGTGGTTGAATAACCCCGCCTGACATTACAAATGCAAAACCCCGGCATATGTCCGGGGTTTTGTCTTTTTCGGGTCATGATTACCCGGCACTATCGGTTTGCGATAAGATAGACAGATCAGACAACACACAACCACGTAAATGACCGGGACATCACATGCAGTCAAAACCGTCTTCATCCATGCAGCGCCTTGGCGCGATCGCACTTGGTGCGCTTGTTCTTTCAACCGGGATGTCCCAGCCATCTGTGGCGCAATCCTTTTTTGACAAGGCAAAGCAAACGCTTGGCGATGCGTTGAATTCATCGGGATCAGGCAGTTCGTCAGATGCCACGAGTGCGGCGGTTTCGGCCCTGTCGTCGGATACGGTGGAGCAGGGCCTTAAACAGGCGCTTGATATGGGGGTTGATCTTGTTACCAGTCAGCTTGGCGCGACCGATGGCTTCAATGCCGACCCGGTGGCCCATATCCCGCTTCCTGAAAGTGTCAAATCGGCCCAGAAACTTTTGAGTGCCGCCGGGCTTGGCAGCTATGCCGACGAGATCGAGCTGCGCATGAACCGGGCGGCCGAACAAACCATGAGCGATGCGGGTGATATCCTGGTCAATGCGGTCAAACAGATGACGGTTGCCGATGCCAAGGGCATCCTTGAAGGGCCGGATGACGCTGCAACCAGTTATCTGCGTCGTGTTGCCGGATCCGACATCGAAGGGCGCTTGCGCCCGGTTATTACCGATGCGCTGGCAGATACCGGTGCCCTGTCGCTTTATGATCAGATGGTCGGGCAATATGACACATTGCCGTTCGTCCCCGATCTCAAGGCGTCACTGACCGATCATGCGACGGAAAAGGCAATGGACGGTCTGTTCCATTACATCGCGCTTCAGGAAGCAGACATTCGTTCCGATCCGACCCGCTGGACGACAGATATCCTCAAAAAGGTTTTCTCGGCCGCGCAATAGGGGCCTTGGAGCCGGGGCCGTGGATGCGAAACGACCGGCTTTGATCAGCGGTATTGTTCGGGAAGGTCTTCCCAGCGGTCACGCATGTCGGCAAGGGTTTCGTCGGGAACCTGATGGATGCTGCCGAATTTGCCGTGGCATTCGACGATCAGAAGTTTGATATCAAGCTGTTCGGCCATGTCGATATAGGCCTTCATTTCCCAGAACCGGGTAAAGGTGTTGGAGACGATGACATTCCTGCCATCTGTCAGGGCCTCGCGACATTTGGCTTCGCATTTGGCGTGGGTGTGACGAAGCCGGCGGATGTCAAATTCATAGAAGCCCTGACGGTCGACCATGAACATGTCGGCTTCCAGATGTAGCGCGCCGGTTGCCGATGCCAGATGCACGGCCAATGTTGATTTCCCTGATCCGGGAAGACCCCGGATCAGGGTTAGTGTTTGAAGCTTTCCGTCTTTGACGCCAGGCATTTTGACAGTTACTGGCCTTTGCGCTTGCGCTGATAAAGGCCATCAAGCTGTTTGCCATAAGCCTCGCGGATTTTATGGCGACGGATTTTCATCGACGGCGTCAGCATTTCGTTATCGATGCTGAACGGAGCTTCGGCAAACATGAAGCTGCGGACCTTTTCAATCGTCGACAGGCGTTTGTTGACGCGATCAATGGCGTCACGGATGGCTTTGCGGAAATCTTCGTTTTTCGCCAGCACATCGATATTGTTTTCAATCGAATTGTCGCGGGCGAATTCGCGCATGAAGTCTTCTTCCGGCCAGACAACCGCCACCAGATAGGGCAAGGCATCGCCATATACCATGGCCTGCGAGATTTCGGTTTCAAGCGTCATCAGACCTTCGATCCGCTGGGGTGAAATATTGTCCCCGCCGGAATTGACGATGATGTCCTTTTTGCGATCGGTGATGATCAGGCTGCCTTCTTCGTCAAACATGCCGATATCGCCGGTATGAAGCCAGCCATCAACAATGGTTGCTGCCGTCACATCGGGCAGGTTCCAGTAGCCTTTCATCATGCTTTCGCCGCGCAGAAGGATTTCGCCATCCGGGGCAATCTGTACCTCTGCGCCGACCATGGGCGGACCAACGGTGCGCAGTTTGTTGTTTTCGGCACGGTTACACGAAACAACCGGGGCGAATTCGGTCTGGCCATATCCCTGCAAAATGCGGATACCGCACGATACAAACAGAACACCCAGTTCATAGTTCAGCGGCCCGCCGCCCGATACCATGGCCTTGATGCGGCCACCGAAACGTTGGCGCAACTTGCGCCGCAACAGCAATTCACATGCAAGGTTCTGAAGCTTTTCCACAAATGTCAGGCGCTGCTTTTCGTAATTCTTGCGCCCAAGGCGGAGTGTCAGTTCAAACAGCTTCTGTTTGATGCCGCCTTCTTTTTCGACCATGCGGCTCATGCGCTGATAAAGCATCTCATAAAGACGCGGCACCGCGGTCATGATGGTCGGGCGGACTTCGGCAAGATTGGCCGCAAGCTTATCAAGGCTTTCGGCGTAATAGATCTGCGCGCCGATACTCATCGGGAAATAAAGCCCGGCTGTATGTTCGTAGGAATGCGACAGCGGCAGGAATGACAGGAAGATTTCATCTTCGATGCCAAGGGTATCAATGATGTCGAACGCCCCCATGCAGTTCGACAGGATTGCCCCGTGGGCAAGCATCACACCCTTGGGCGAACCGCCGGTCCCTGACGTATAGATCAGGCAGGCCAGATCATCGCGCTTGATCCCGTTGACCCAGCTGTCGATATCATGCGCAAGACCGCGGCCCTTGGCAATCAGGTCATCCCACCGTGAAATGGTGATATCGCCAACAAAGCTCTGTCCCCATTCTTCCATCATGATGGCATGACGGCAGCGCCCGCTATCAAGGGCGGCATGCAGGAAGGGCTGGGCGAGTTTCTTGGTCGATATGATGGCAACGGCCGCACCACTGTCTTCGATCGCGTGCAAATGATCGCGTTCGGTATTGGTGGTATAGGCCGGGACAGTCATTGCGCCCACGCACATGATGGCAAGATCGGCAATCCCCCATTCCGTGCGGTTTTCCGACACCAGCAAAACCCGGTCCCCCGGACGCACACCGATATCATAAAGCGCACGGGCAAGGGCGCGGACCTGATCGGCCGCCTCAAGCCAGGTGGTGGGGACAAATTCATTGGTTTCGCTGTTTTTGGTCCAAAGAAACGGTGCGTCACCATATTTCTTGGCCTGTGCGAAAAACATCGAGGGCAAGTTTTGCCAGTCGGCATAATCCTGCAAGCTCGTCATGACATTTCCTTGCCTTGTTATCTTTTCCCGTGGTCGGCAATCTTCGGGTTGCCCTGAACTGGTTGTTCTCTTCAAATCGTTCAGATCGCGCAAGATGCAAGCTGGACCAATTTAAATGAACGTTCCAAGACAATTTTGTTATCAGGGATTGCATCGTTTGGCAGCCTGAAAATGACGAAATTTGCGTCTGCCGGAATGCTTTTCACAAAGAACATTGAATTTTCGGGAAATTTTTCACGCAATCGTGCCGACGATGACGTGATCTGAACACATTGTCGGGCCATCTTTATGACGGTTTGCTGTTGTTCGGATCGACGGTAACGATATGATCGGTTGGATCGCCCGGAAATCGATCCGCATTCAGGGCTGGTGATATGGCATCAAGCAGCTATATATCGGTATCGGGATGTGACTGCGCGGCATGCGGATCATGACGGCGCAGAACGGGGCGAAAGCAAGAGATTAGTCTGGAGGACAAATGAACGCGATCAACAAGAATTTGCCGACCTGGGATCTGACGGATCTCTATAACGATCCAAAAGACCCCGCTATCCGGCGCGATCTTGATGATGCAAAAAATCGCAGTCAGGCGTTCCAAAAAAGCTATCAGGGCAAATTGAACGATCTGTCGGGCGACGAACTGGCAGGTGCGATTGCCGAATATGAAGCCATCAGCGAGATTTGCGGTAAAATCGGCTCCTTTGCACAGCTGCTTTATGCCGGTGACAGTGCCGATCCCGCAATTGGTCAGTTCTATCAGTCCGTTCAGGAAGAAATGACGGCGATTTCAAGCCTGTCGCTGTTCTTCGGGCTTGAGCTGAACCGGATCGAAGATGATGCGCTTGAAGCGAAATATGCCGAAAGTGCCGATCTGCGCCGGTATCGCCCGTGGCTGAATGAAAACCGGGCCTTCCGCCCGCACCAACTGTCTGACGAAGTCGAACAGGTTCTTCATGAACGCCGTGTCGCCGGATCAAGCGCCTGGGTGCGCCTGTTTGATCAGACCATGGCTGATCTGCGCTTCCCGATTGATGGCAATGAGCTGACCATGTCGGACGCATCAAACATGCTGTCCTCGACCAAGGTGGAAGATCGCAAAAAGGCTGCCAAGGCAATTGGCGATGTTCTGGGCAAGAATATCAAGCTTCTGGCGCATATCACCAACACCCTTGCCAAGGACAAGGAGATTGATGATCGCCTGCGCAAATTTGCCACCCCGGTATCATCGCGCAACCTGTCCAACCAGGTCGAAGACGAAGTGGTTGATGCGCTTAATACCGCCGTTAAAAACAGCCATGCCGATCTGTCGCACCGTTATTATCGCCTGAAGGCAAAATGGTTCGGTGTCGATCAGCTTGATTACTGGGACCGTAACGCGCCGCTTCCTGATGACGATGACCGTCAGATCGATTGGGAAACCGCACGGTCGACCGTGCTTAAGGCTTATGGTGAATTTTCACCGGAACTGGCCGCGGTTGGGCAGAAATTCTTTGATAATCCATGGATCGATGTGCCGCCGCGTGCCGGTAAATCATCGGGTGCCTTTGCCCATCCGACCGTACCGTCAGCCCATCCCTATTTGCTGCTGAACTATCACGGCAAAACGCGTGATGTGATGACCCTTGCCCATGAACTGGGCCATGGTGTGCATCAGGTTCTGGCCGGTGAACATGGCTATTTCCTGTCTGATACGCCGCTGACCCTTGCGGAAACAGCATCGGTATTTGGCGAAATGCTGACTTTCCAGTCGATGCTGCGCTCGGAAACCGATCCGAAGATGAAACGCATCATGCTGGCCGGCAAGGTTGAGGATATGCTCAACACCGTCGTGCGTCAGATCGCGTTCTTCGAGTTCGAAAAACGCGTCCATGACAAGCGCCGCGAAGGTGAATTGACCGTTGATGAGATCTGCGAGATCTGGCTTGCCGTACAACACGAAAGTCTGGGCGATGCCATCCGGTATGAGGACGAGTACAAATATTACTGGTCCTATATTCCGCACTTCATCCATTCGCCGTTCTATGTGTATGCCTATGCCTTTGGCGATTGCCTTGTGAACTCGCTTTATGATGTTTACGAACACGCCGAAGACGGCTTCCAGCAGAAATATCTTGATATGCTGAAAGCCGGTGGCACCAAACATCACAAGGAACTTCTGGCACCGTTCGGTCTTGATGCATCCGACCCGGCCTTCTGGCAACGGGGTCTGAACATGATCAAACGCATGATCGACGAGCTGGAGGAGCTTTCCTGACATGAATGCAGACGACGATGATTTTACCCCACCTTCCGAAGAAAACAGGTTTGGCGGGCGGGTTCGTCGTTATGCAAGGGTGGGGGCGTCGGCCGGGAAACTGGCCGCACGCCTTGCCACCGGAAAGGTGTTCGGTGGTGAAATTGATCATGCCAAATATGCTGCCGAACTGACCTCGGCCTTGGGCGGGTTGAAAGGCCCGCTTATGAAAGTGGCCCAGATCCTTTCAACCATCCCCGATGCCCTGCCCAAGGAATATACCCAGGCCCTGGCACAGCTTCAGGCCGATGCGCCCAGCATGGGCTGGCTGTTTGTCAAACGCCGGATGCGCAGTGAATTGGGGGCGGGATGGCAATCAAATTTCACTGAATTCAGCCACGATGCGGTGGCCGCAGCATCGCTTGGACAAGTGCATAAGGCAACCCTGCCCGACGGGCGCGAAGTGGCCTGCAAGCTGCAATATCCCGACATGTCGGCAACGGTTGAGGCCGATCTTAAGCAGCTTCGCGCCGCCTTTGCGATCTATAAGCGCTATGACAGTGCGATCGATGCCGAAAATATCCAGAACGAACTGACGGCACGCCTGCGCGAAGAGCTTGATTACGCCCGCGAAGCCAAACATATGCGCCTTTATGGTCACATGTTGGCCGGTGAAAATACCGTGCATGTTCCCGAACCGGTGGACGGGCTGACCACCGGGCGGCTTTTGACCATGACCTGGCAAAACGGGCAGAAGTTCCAGAAGTTCCTTGATAGCAATCCCGACCAGGATGCGCGCAATCAGGTGGCGCTTAACATGTTTCGGGCCTGGTATGTGCCATTTTACCGTTATGGCGTCATTCATGGTGACCCGCATTTGGGCAATTACACATTGCGTGATGACCTGTCGGTCAATCTTCTGGATTTTGGCTGCATCCGTATCTTCAAACCCGATTTCGTCAAGGCGGTGATCACGCTTTATGAAGCCCTTCGTGACGAGGACGAGGAAAAGGCCGTTTCCGCCTATGAAAGCTGGGGCTTTGAGGCGCCGTCACGCGAACTGATTGATGTGCTTAACATCTGGGCCAGCTTTGTTTATGGCCCGATCCTTGATGACCGCGAACGCAAAATGGGCGAAACCAATTCGGTTGCCTATGGCGCCGAAGTCGCCGCCAAGGTCCATCAGGAATTGCGCCGCGTCGGCGGGGTCAAGCCGCCACGTGAATTCGTGCTGGTCGATCGTGCCGCTGTCGGGCTGGGGGCTGTGTTCCTGCGCCTTGATGCGCATGTGAACTGGTATCGTCTGTTCCATGATCTGGTGGGCGATTTTGATGTCTCTGAACTCGAATCCCGTCAGAAAAAGGCCCTTGATCTGATCGGGCTGGAACGCCCGGAAGATTGATAAGTGGCTTATAAGTCATAACGATTCGTGGTTCGAGGTCGCGGAATCGGGGCTGATTTTCGCCAAACAGATCGATGTTTGATCGCATTCGAGACAAAAAACACTGCCGTTTCTCACGCGAACGATAAGTTTTTTTACGAACTTTTTCATAATTCAAGCGTTTCCAGATCAATGCCAGTCAGGCATTTGATGCAGACTTGCGCGTTTGTTTGTAAGATAATGTTCACTTTCTGCGTGGGGTGAAAATAGGGGAAACTGCTGTAAATCAACGGTCTATTGTGTGATGGTGCGGATCAAGACCTGTTCCGTTACGGAAATAAAATGTGCGAAAATCCGCACACAATGGAATTTCATCGTTGTTAATCGAAATTCAGTTAAACTGATTTTTTATAGGTTTTTGATATTGTGGTTGTTGGTGGGAAATCGCATCTTGCTTTCAACGCAGACATGGCGGGGCGTCATTGATTGTTTGTCCTGAGCACCAATGGCGGGTGGGACCTGACATGTCACCAAGGCTTTATGCCTCGGAATGCGTGGTGGGAAAGTGGGCGGTTTCTTCTGCGTTAGCTGGAAGAACCGCCTTTTTTCTTTCCGGGCAAGGGTGCCGGTAGCCGGATCAAAACAGAATGCGTGATGACATTCTGAAACCGGTTACTTCGCAATAACAACAAGAATTACCGTGCTTACCATTACATTAGGGAAGGAGGTCTAACGCGATGAAACTGGCCGTTCCAAAGGAAATATGGCCCGGAGAGAAGCGCGTTGCCGTCACACCAGAGACCGTCAAGAAGCTGAAGGCTCTGGGGTTCGACGTCGCAATTGAGGCTGGTGCCGGAATTGACGCCGCCATACCGGATGATCGCTTTGTCGATGCCGGTGCAACCATTGCCAAGACAATGAAAACGACCGTGAAGGATGCCGATGTCATCTTCAAGGTTCGCCCACCTGTCATTGATGGCAAAACCAACGAATTGACGGCTTATAAAAAGGGGGCTGCTGTTGTTGCCCTGCTTGAGCCCTATGACCGCAAAGACCTGATCGATGCGATGGCCAAGGCCGGGGTTGATGGCTATTCCATGGAACTGATGCCGCGTATTTCGCGTGCCCAGTCGATGGACGTTCTGTCGTCGCAATCCAACCTTGCCGGATATCGCGCGGTTCTTGATGCCGCCCATGAGTTTGGCCGGATCTATCCGATGATGATGACGGCTGCCGGCACCTTGCCGCCCGCCCGTGTTGTCGTGGTCGGGGCCGGTGTTGCCGGCCTTCAGGCCATTGCAACGGCCAAGCGCCTTGGTGCCGTTGTGTCGGCATTTGACGTGCGCCCGGCGGTCAAGGAACAGGTCCAGTCGCTTGGCGGTACCTTTATCGAAGTCGAAGACGACAACGCATCGGATGCAGAAACCTCTGGCGGCTATGCCAAGGAAATGTCGGACGACTACAAGAAAAAGCAGGCCGAGAAGCTCAAGGAAGTTCTGGCCAAGACCGACATCGTCATTACGACCGCGCTTATTCCCGGCCGTCCGGCCCCGGAAATTGTCACAGCCGACATGGTTGCCGGCATGAAACCGGGTTCGGTGATCATTGATCTGGCCGCGGAACGCGGTGGCAACGTTGCCGGTGTGAAGCTTGGCGAAACGGTTCTGACCGAAAATGGCGTCAAGCTGATCGGTCCGGCAAATATCACAAGCTCGGTCGCGACCGATGCAACCGCGATGTATGCCAAGAACCTTTTGAACTTCATTACCCTTTCTGTTGACAAGGACAAGGGCGCACTGGTGTTTGACGGCGAAGACCAGATTATCTCCGAAACCAGGCTCACCCACGACGGAAAGGTCGTCCATCCGAAATTCGGCGGGGAGGAGGTCGCAAATGGCTGATCAATCCGTAGCCCAGAATGCAAATGAACTGCGTGATGCCGCCCTTGGTCTGGCAGAAAAGGCCGCGAAGCTTGCCGACAGTCTGGCAAGTGGCGCAACCGACGCAGCAAACACCGCCACGGTCGCAGTCCAGGGAACGGGCGTCAGCCCGACGGTTCTTGGTCTGACCGTGTTCGTACTGGCCTGTTTTGTCGGCTATTACGTGGTGTGGAAAGTCACCCCGGCCCTTCATTCACCCCTGATGGCGGTTACCAACGCCATTTCGTCGGTGATTATTGTCGGTGCACTTCTTGCAGCAGGCCCGGTGGAGATGAACTTCTCCAAGATGATGGGCTTCATCGCGGTGGTGTTGGCATCGGTCAACATCTTTGGCGGCTTTATCGTCGCCCAGCGCATGCTGCATATGTTCAAGAAAAAGAAGTAGGGGGAACACACAATGTCGGAAAACCTTTCGGCTTTCCTGTATCTGGTGGCCTCGGTCTGCTTCATCCTGTCGTTGCGCGGACTTTCGTCACCTGAATCGGCCCGGACCGGGAACATCCTTGGCATGGTGGGTATGGCAATTGCCATCTTTACCACGCTGGCCTCCCCGGCGGTGCTGTCTTATACCACCATCATTGTCGGCATCCTGATTGGCGGTGCGATCGGTACGGTGATCGCCCTTAAAATCCAGATGACCGCCTTGCCACAGCTTGTCGCGGCCTTCCATTCGCTTGTCGGTCTGGCAGCGGTGTTTGTTGCCGGTGCGGCCCTGTATTCGCCCGGTGCCTATGGTATCGGAACGGCGGGCAATATCGGTGCGGCCAGCCTGATTGAAATGGGGCTTGGCGTTGCCATCGGTGCGATTACCTTTACCGGATCGCTTGTCGCCTTTGGCAAGTTGCAGGGCATTGTTTCGGGGACGCCGGTGCGCTTCCCGGGGCAGCATATGCTGAACCTGTGCATCGGGATCGGCATTGTTGTCTTTGCCATCATCCTTGTTGCAACCGAAAGCCATACGGCCTTCTGGATCCTGGTTGCGCTGGCGCTTGTTCTGGGGATCACGCTGATCATTCCGATTGGCGGGGCGGACATGCCGGTCGTTGTTTCCATGCTGAACTCCTATTCCGGCTGGGCAGCATGTGGCATCGGCTTTACCCTGCAAAACAACGCGCTGATCATTACCGGTGCGCTGGTCGGTGCGTCGGGGGCGATCCTGTCCTACATCATGTGCAAGGGCATGAACCGTTCGATCTTCAACGTCATCTTTGGCGGCTTTGGTGCCGAAGGTGAAGCTGCCGCTGCTGGTGGCGGTGATGGCGATCGTGCGGTCAAATCCGGATCGGCCGATGATGCGGCCTTCATCATGAAGAATGCATCAAACGTGATCATCGTTCCGGGCTATGGCATGGCCGTGGCACAGGCACAGCACGCATTGCGTGAAATGGCCGATATCCTCAAGGCCGAGGGTGTCAATGTCCGCTACGCCATCCATCCGGTCGCAGGACGTATGCCCGGTCACATGAACGTGCTTCTGGCCGAGGCCAGCGTTCCCTATGACGACGTTCTGGAAATGGAAGAAATCAACCGTGATTTCGGTTCCGCCGACGTTGCCTTTGTCATCGGGGCCAACGACATCACCAACCCGGCCGCCAAAACCGATCCGGCCAGCCCGATCTTTGGCATGCCGATCCTTGAAGTCGAAAAGGCCAAAACGGTCCTGTTCGTCAAACGCGGCATGTCAGCCGGTTACGCTGGCATCCAGAACGAACTGTTCTTCAAGGACAACACCATGATGCTGTTTGGTGACGCCAAAAAGATGTGTGAAGAAATCGTCATGCATCTTGATAACTGATCGAGGTCCAGCATACTGATGCTCAAAGGGCGACCGTTTGGTCGCCCTTTGTAGCTTTGCTAGTAGCCAAGGTGTCTTATGTGGGTCGTAAGAGTCGGTGATTTGCATGGTGAGTCTGCGAAAATTCTGTGTTTTTTGTGGGAAAAACCCGGTCAGTAAGAATAAAGAACACATTCTCCCAAAATGGCTGATTGAGCTCACGGGGGATAAGAACCGAAATACAACAGTCCTAATTGACAAAAATGACTTTTCTCCAATCCAGCATTCGTTCAGTGCGTTCACTTTTCCTGCATGTGAAGGCTGCAACTCCGATTTTTCATTTCTAGAAAATGAAGCAAAAAGGATTCTGCTAAAATTTTTTCAAGATGAGCCGGTTACAGAAGAAGAAATATCATTATTTCTGGACTGGATGGATAAAGTACGTGTTGGGCTATGGTTGGCTGATATTGTCAGAAACAGTAAGCAGAACTCCGTAGATCCAAATTTTTATATATCCGACCGAGTAGGGCAGGGAGATAGGGCAATCCACATATTAAGGTGTGGAGATGGTTCAGAGGGATTGGGTTATACTGGAGTATCTACTCTTGCATTCCACTTAAGCCCATCTTGTTTTGCGCTATCCATTAACAGTTTGAGTTTTATAAATATTTCATCGCAGAATCTTTTTTCTCACAACTTGCAATTTCCAATATTCAAAAACCGATATCTAAAGGAGTTTACTGGGCTGGTTGGAGGAGATTTTTCTAGAGCGAGATCAAAAGTATCATTGCCAATTATGCCTCCCTTAATAGGACTTGATTGCCTGTCGTTATTTCAGCCTGTCATTTCGTCTGAATTGGCAAATGAACCAAAATATTTGAACCTATTTCAGACAGGTTTTTTGGAGAAAAATATTCTTTCTTGTGGGCGAAGAGGGCGCATATATCTCCGGAGTGGTAATTGCTTTGAGGATGTTCGCGGGCATCCCAAAAAACTTGGGACAAGTTTGCTAGCTCCATATGATCGGGAAACTGTGAGCGCTTGGCTTGGTTACAATGTGCTAAAGCTTCAACTAAAACTAATTGCTATGTCGCCAAGATATGATCACTTCTCAGACGAAAATAGGGAATATGTAGAAAGTCAAATTAAGTATTCGAAGAAAATTAATGGACTGGTGATGAATGATCTCAGGAAGAAACTCAAGATCGTTGGTGTGAAAGTTTTGTGATTTTTGATTTTTTATTTCTTTATTCGATCTGAAATATAAAATTTAGATATCAAGTAGGTTGAATGTTAAAAACTGCAAGATACTTACTGTATTTGACCATGGCGTTGTCAATTGCGCTGGTCGCGTCGATGGGGTTGAATATTCTGACCTATGTGCGTCTGACCGATGAAGACCCGATTGCGGCCCTTTATTTCGAACCGGTTTCCGAGGATGTGTTTACCGCGCATCTGGTGTCCGATGATCCCGGTGTCAGCGGGACTTATGAAATCCTTGGTGATCAGTGGCGGATTGATGCGGAATTCATCAAGCTGAAGCCATGGGCCAATATCATTGGCATGGATGCGCGTTATCAGCTTGTGCGGTTCGAGGGCCGCTATCGCGATGTGGTGCGGCAAAATACCGCACCGTTTCGGGCCTATGAGCTTGGAACGGGTGATGCGCTTGATCTGATCAATTATCTGGCGGAATGGAATTTTCTGGTCGATGCCGAATATGGCAGTTCGACCTACACCGATATCAAGGAAGATACGGTGTATCGGGTTTATCGCACCCAGTCGGGGATTATCATCCGGTCCGAACCGATGCCCGATCCGATTGGCTATGAGCCAACGATGCTTGATGATATCCGGGCCTGGGTGTCGGGAAACTGATGTGAAATCAGTCGCGTTTCAATAGTCCAGAAAAACCAAACCCGCCCGGATTGCTCCGAGGCGGGCTTGGCGCACGGGTCCGAACTTGGCAAGCCAAATTCGATCGTACAGTCACGTTCGAGATACCCCGAAAGTGAAAAAGACTAGAAGCCTTCGCGCTCGATGCGCTTACGCTCCAGCTTGCGGGCACGACGGATTGCTTCCGCCCCTTCGCGAGCTTTCTTCTCCGACGGCTTTTCAAAGTGGCGACGGAGTTTCATCTCACGGAAAATGCCCTCGCGCTGCATCTTTTTCTTAAGCGCTTTCAGAGCCTGATCGACATTGTTGTCGCGAACGATTACCTGCACGGAAACCACGCTCCTTTCAAAAAAACAAAAACACCCGGAGTGCGGAATGCTCCCCGGTTGGATTTACGGTCAAGCTGACCGTGGCCTGTATATAGTGCAAACCGGCCAAAAAGAAAAGAGGGAAGGGGATGTTCGCCTTTGACGTTTATACATGCCTGCACCGCAAAACGCCAAGGCATGGGAGGTGAATTTCCGATGTCGGTTTTGTGATAGGATGCTTTGGGTGAATTATATAGTAAAAATAAAATCAAAAGTTGCTATAATGCGTTGACAAAATTCAATATATCGCGGGCCACCAAGGGTGATCAGCCCCGGATATGAAAACGCACAAGACAAGGTTGGTTCAAAAACGGGTAGGGTCCACAGATGGAAAACAGTCTGCGCGAAGCGGCAATTGCCCATGCGCCGTTCTTTGTTACAGCGCCGGGCGATACCGATGCCCTGTTTGTCGGTGTTGTGTGGTTTGTGATTCTGGCGGTGTTTTTGATCGGGGCGTTTTATCTGAATATCCATGCCTTGCCCGAACGGTTGGCCCATCATGCCAATCACACCCAAATTCAGCTGATCGGTGTTTTGACGCTTTTGGCGTTATTTACCCATAACAACGTGTTCTGGGTGGCAGCACTGGTTCTGGCGGTGATTAGGTTCCCCGATTTCATTTCCCCGATTCAGGTGATCGCCAATGCGCTTATGGCGATGGCGCAGGCCAAGGGGGCGACCATAAGCCCCGGTGGTGCGACCCAAAACCCGTCGTCAAGCCCGTCGGGAACCCCGGCGCCAAACCCGTCACCAGCAACGGCACATGGGACAACCGATGTGAAACCGGCGGACGGGGCAGGCAGCCCTGATCCGTCATCCGGGGGCGCGCGTCAGGAGAATCCGAAAGATGTTTGAGCTTCTTCTGTGTTCTATGTTCACCATCCTGCCCGATTTTCTGGTGCGCCGGTATGTCCAGGGCAAACGGATCGGCAAGGAATTAACCCTGTTTT
Source organism: Thalassospira sp. CH_XMU1420-2 (assembly GCF_037029325.1). Lineage (NCBI taxonomy): Bacteria > Pseudomonadati > Pseudomonadota > Alphaproteobacteria > Rhodospirillales > Thalassospiraceae > Thalassospira > Thalassospira sp. CH_XMU1420-2. Next base: position 10,790 of record NZ_JAYMEG010000006.1, on the reverse strand, counting down.
CCGTCTGGTATGAGCTTCGCTATGGCATTACGGCCTGTGCGATCCTGACGCTTAGTCTGGTGACGTTGATTTTCTATTTCCATCCGTCGACAACCAATGTGTCGTCCTTTTTCCGGACCATCACCATTCTGCCGGAAAAGGGCGGGCGCGTGGTCGAGGTTTATGTCGATAATGATGACGATGTGGATGCCGGGGACCCGTTATTCCGCCTTGATAACCGGGTTGAACGCGAAGCCGTTGCCATGGCCGAACAGCGTATTGCCGAAATCCGTGCCCAGATGGATGTGGCGCGTGCCGATATTGCCGTGGCCGAGGGCAATGTCGAACAGGCGCGCGGGGCCTATAATCAGGTGCGCGACGAATTGAAGGTCAAATCGGACCTGCTGTCGCGCGGCACCAATGCGGTTTCAAGGCGCGAAGTCGAACGGCTGGAAGTATCACTGACCACACGCCAGGGCGGCCTTAATGCCGCCGAGGCCAGCCTGAATGTCATCAAGACCAAGCTTGACAGTCTTCTGCCCGCCCAGCTTGCCAATGCGCAGGCAGCCTTGCGATCGGCCGAGGCTGATCTGTCCAAAACCGTGGTCCGCGCCGGGGTAAAGGGCAATATCCAGCAATTCGCCCTTCAGGTCGGGGATTTTGTCAGTCCGATCTTGCGTCCGGCCGGTATCCTGATCCCGGAACGGGACGGGGAAACCATATTCCTTGCCGGCTTTAACCAGATATCGACACAAGTGGTCAAAACCGGTGTGATTACCGAAGTCACCTGTGCGTCCCTGCCATTTGAAATCATTCCGATGGTGGTGATTGATGTGCAGCCGGTGATCGCCGCCGGTCAGTTCCGGCCAAGCGACCAGTTGCTTGATATCACCGAACGGGCCAAGCCCGGTACGTTCCTGGTCAAGATGGTGCCGCTTTATCCGGAATCGATTGCCGATGTGCCGCTTGGCAGCAAATGTGCCGGCAATGCCTATACCAACACCCATGACCAGCTTGAAAATCCCGATATCGGAACCGGAGAATGGCTGTTCCTGCATATGGTACAGACCGTCGGTGTGGTTCATGCGCTGCTCCTGCGGGTTCAGGCCCTGCTATTGCCGATCCAGACGCTGGTTCTGACCGGGCACTAGGAATGGGGCATCCCCGGGATGCGCCGGAGGATTGCAAGGATGAGTACCGCTGGCATCGCAGGTGTTGCTTGCAAGGGCCGGTATCGTCGGGATGTTTTGCACGCCGGGGCTTTACAGCCGGGCGGTTTTGGATGGATATAGTGCTATGTCGATCCTGAAAATTGCCCGGATGGGCCACCCGGTTCTGCGCAAGGTCGCCGACCGGGTCGAAGACCCGCTTGATCCCGAAATTCAGCGCCTGATTGCTGATATGAAGGACACCATGAAGGATGCCGGTGGCGTTGGCCTTGCGGCACCACAGGTGTTTCAGTCAAAGGCGATCATGGTCTATTACGTGCCCGCGATGCGCCAAAGCGACGATCCTGACGATGCGGCCATTCCGCTTTCGGTTCTGATCAACCCGGAAATCGAACCGGTTGGCGATGAAATCGTTGATGGCTGGGAAGGGTGCCTGTCGATCCCGGGGCTTCAGGGGGTGGTACCGCGCTGGAACAAAATCCGCTATCGCGGGTTAAATGAACAGGGCGAAGAAATCGAACGCATTGCCGGTGGGTTCCATGCCCGGGTCGTTCAGCATGAATATGATCATTTGATCGGAGTCATGTATCCCGAACGTATGGAAGACATGACGCTTCTTGGGTTTAACGAAGAATTGCGCGAATACCCGCCCGAGACTACATTCAGGCAGGCTTGTGCATCGCGAAGTGATGACGATGCGCAAGACGCCGGATCACCTGACGAGGAGGCATAAATGACCGTGTCCGAAAGCATGAGCCGCCTGCAAGCCCAGCGCGAAGCACTGGTCGAGGCCGCCCTTGAACATATCCCCTTTGACGGCTGGACCAGACAGGCGCTGCTGGCCGGGGCAGAGGATCTTGATCTTGCGCCGGGTGAAGTGGACCGGTTGCTGCCCAATGGTATCCGTCAAGCCATTGTGACCTATGTCGAAATGACCGATCGCAAAATGATCGCCGCCCTTGATGAGAAGGGGCTGGAAAACATGAAAATCCGCGACCGGATTGCCACGGCGGTCAAAACCCGGCTTGATCTGGTGGAAAATCAGAAAGACGCCGTGCGCGGTGCGCTGGCCTTCATGACCCTTCCGCAAAATGCCGCCCTTGGGCTTAAACTGACCCATGGCACGGTTGATGCCATGTGGGTTGCCGCCGGTGATACATCGACCGATCATAACTGGTACACCAAGCGCATGCTGCTGGCCGGGGTGTATGGATCGACGCTGGCTTACTGGCTGGATGATACATCCGATGACCATGCCGATAGCTGGGCGTTCCTTGATCGCCGGATCGGCAATGTTCTGCAAATCCCGAAAATCACCGCCAAGCTGGGCAAGGTCGGCAAATTTGCCACAGCCCCGTTCAAGCTTGGTGCAAAGGTCGCCAATTGCATGCCGACCCCGGGGCGGCTGCGCCGTCAGTTCGGGGGCTGAGCCGACCGACTGCCAAGCATAAAGACAAAATCAGAAACGCCACCGGCAGCAATGCGGTGGCGTTTTGTTTTGGATCGGGAACTCTTTGGGGGCGATGGTCCGGAAGGCGGACCTAAAAGGTGTTTTCAAGAAAACTCAGAAGCGTTCTGTCCGGGGCGTTTGCGCGTTTCATGTCCTCGGCCAGATCGACGGTGAAGGCTGATCCGAAAAGATGGCGCGGGCTGTCGCCATTGGCTTTGCGCTTTGCCTTGTCATCGGCGGACTGGATTTCTTCTAGGGTCGGTTTGGCTGCCAGCGCAACCAGTTCGGACGGCGGCGTTCCCATCCAGATGCCCTTGCGGTTTTCCTTGGCAAATTCCTGATCGCGCAAATAGGTCGCACAGCTCGGATGGCTGTCGCAGCTGACCATATCGACCATCGCCCACCCGGCACGCAGGATCAACCGGTTAAGGTCATTTCGCCCGATGGTGCATTCGGTCAGCATCGGGAACAGCTGCACATCCGAGACCTGCTGACATTTGATGGCATAGTTGTTGATGATGCGGTCAAGTGCCTGGGATGCGGCGGCACCGCACTGGAATTCAACCGATCCCGCACGGCAAATCATGCCCGGTTTCGGGGCGCGAATGCCAAACAGTTCAACAATCAGATTGCCAAAACGAAGCTTGTCGCCTTCGACAACTTCGGGAAATCCGGCAGCACCCGGTGCGGCATATGCGCCATTCAGGCGGGTTTCGATGGCGCCAAGCCCGGCAAGCATTGCAACAATGATCAGAAGTTTCTTCATCACGTTCAGTCCGTAAAGAGTTTCCTGCCTGATCAACAGCAAACCCGATGCCAATCTGCTGGGCATAAAATGCCAGCCGGTGATATTGATGCGTAACGTAATGAAATGCATAGCAAAAATCCCCGGACGCATGCGCTGTCCGGGGCTATGAATATTGTGTGACCTTACGGTCGGGGCACTTTATTTGGGAAGAACCCAGGTCACGTGACCCATTTTGCGGCCCGGCTTTGCTTCGGCCTTGCCATAGAGATGCAGTTTTGCATTCGGCTCGGTCAAAATTGCCTGCCAGTCATTGATGTCATCGCCAAGAAGGTTCTTCATGCGGGCCTTGGAATGGTGGGCCGGATCGCCCAGCGGCAGGCCACAAACAGCGCGGATGAACTGTTCGAACTGGCTGGTGATGCAGGCATCAATGGTCCAGTGACCGGAATTGTGCGGGCGCGGGGCCACTTCATTGACCAGAATGTCACCATCGGTGGTGACAAACATTTCAACCGCCAGAAGGCCGACGAACTCCATCGCACTGACCAGCTTGATTGCGATGTCTTCGGCCTTTTTTGACAGGCTGTCGGCAATTTCAGCCGGGGCAACGGTCACATCAAGAATGTGGTTGGTATGCACGTTTTCGACCGGGCAGAAGCAGGCGGTATCACCCTGAACGCCGCGTGCGACAATAACCGAGATTTCGCGTTCAAAGGAAATGAAACCTTCAAGGATGGCATCGGCCCCCTTCATCTCGTCCCAGGCTTCGGCCAGATCGGTATCTGCGTTGATTTTCACCTGTCCCTTGCCGTCATAGCCAAGTTCGGTGGTCTTGAGAACCGACGGGCGGCCAAGTTTGGCAACCGCGGCTTCAAGATCGGCAAGCGAACGGACGGCTTCGAACGGGGCGGTGCCGATGCCATGTTCGTTGCAGAAGGTCTTTTCACGCAGGCGGTTTTGCGAAATATGCAGGCATTTCCAGCCCGGGCGTACCGGCACCAGGTCAGCAAGCAGCTTTACGCTGTCATGCGGGACGTTTTCAAATTCAAACGTGACGACATCAACATCCTCGGCAAAGGCACGCAGCGCATCCAGATCGGTGTAATCGGCAACGGTTGCCTTGGCGCAAACCTGTTCGGTCGGGCTGTCGGCCCCCGGGCCAAACACATGGACCTTATAGCCCAGTTCAGCCGCGCAGAAGGCGGCCATACGGCCAAGCTGGCCGTTGCCCATGATGCCAATCGTGCTTCCCGGTACGATGATGCGCGTGTCGAAATCCTGCGTCATTTAATCCTCGATCAAAAATCTTCCCGGTGGGAAAACATTGCCTGTCGTCAGGCCAATTTCAAATCTGTGACGGGCAAAACAAAAACGCGCCCGTTTGGGCGCGCCTGTCTTGGGTCATGGTGCCGGATCAACCGGTTCGTCGGCGACCGATGCGGTCTGGGCTGCGCGCCAGTCATCAAGGCGTGCGGCAAGTCCGTCATCCATCAGCGCCATGATTTCGGCGGCCATCAGACCGGCATTCTTTGCACCGGCCGATCCGATGGCAAGGGTACCAACCGGAACGCCGCCCGGCATCTGCACGATGGAAAGCAGGCTATCAAGCCCCTTAAGGGTGCGGCTTTGAACCGGCACACCCAGCACCGGAAGCGGCGTCATGGCCGCTGCCATGCCCGGAAGATGGGCCGCCCCGCCAGCACCGGCGATAATGATCTTAAGGCCGCGTGACTTTGCCGTTTTGGCATAGTCATACAGGCGATCAGGGGTGCGATGGGCTGAAACGATTTTCTTTTCGTAAGGGACGTTCAGCGCATCGAGGACATCTGCTGCGTTTTTCATGGTTTCCCAGTCGGACTGGCTTCCCATGATAATGCCGATGACCGGTGTTTGATCGCTCATGTTGGCGGCTCCGTATTCGGGCGGTTTCGTGAAGGGCCGCATTATATGCAGCACGGGCCATCATGCAAGCCTGCTTGCAACATGCCAGACCCGCAGAATCCTTTATATTTTCCTGTCCGATCTTCAATTATTCCGCGCTACCCGGAAGGGTAGCGATACTATTCTTACTGTCGATTGAAAATTAATGTGAAATGATTGTACTTTTGATTTATTATTTACCAATCACTCATATAACTGTGCAGGTAGCACGGGAAGGTCAGACATGAAAGTCACAAGGCCCGGTTCGTTGACACCCTCCATGGGGGGCGGGGATGGCAGATACCCATCCAATCCGTATGGTGTACTTGCCTATGGCAGGGATGCCGGAAGTCGACGCGCGCCCAGCCGCGAACATCAGGTTGATATCGATACGGAAACGCATCCCGACACGGCGGATGACGTTCCCTTTCACACGCCTGATATGGCCAATGTCCTTGGCATTCCCGACAGTCAGGTAACCCCGGCCGTTGAACAGGCCATCGGCCGGTTGATGGTGCGCATCAACAGTCTGACGGAAAATGTCAATGAACTGAAAAAGCGGCAGGCACGTCTGGCCCGCACCGAAGGCCGCGATCCGTTTACCGGGGCGCTCAGCTATCCGACCTTTATGCAGATCCTTGAAAACGAAGTTTCCCTGATCGGAACGGACCGCACCAACAGGACGGTTCTGATCTGCGAGCTGTTTAACATTGACGATATTCTTCAGCGTTATGGACAGGGCTGCAAACACGGCCTGTTCAACTATGTCCGCAGAATCATGGCCGATTTCGTGATGGCACCGCATCATCTGGGCTATCTGGGATGTAATGACTTTGTCGCCTTGATGTATAATGTCGATCGTGACGATGTGTTGCAGCGTGCCGATGCGATAACGCGCTGGCTTGAACAGAACCCCTATTCGCATAATGACAAATTCATCTATGTCGTGCCGGTCTTTGGCCTGTATCAGGCGACCAATGGCGATACAGCCCAGTCGGTTCTGAATTCTGCGGATGCCGCCTTGCGCGCGCAAAAGGAAATGCGCCTTGCCCAGCTTGACCGTATCCCTTACGGCATCTGATTGCTTCGCATATGCATTGAATGCCCGATGCAAGGCTTGGCCTTGCATGTTTTTTTGTGTGATCTTCAAAAACACAAACCCCGCATCGTCAATTGACGGTCGGGGTGCGGTTCGGATCAAATTTTTAAAGGGTGTCGGGGCGCTTTCGCGTATGGGCAAAATCGGCGCCCCACGCGGGCGCAATTGCCGGCCCGGTCAGGCAATAATATCGGGCACGAGTTGCGACTCGACATAGCGAATTTCATCTTTTAACGCGAGTTTGCGCTTTTTCATGCGGCCCAGACGCAATTGGTCATGGTGCGGGGCCTGAACCATCTGTTCGATGGCGATATCAAGATCGCGGTGTTCCTCGCGCAATGAAAGAAGTTTCTTTTCAATCTCGATCTGATTGATTTCGTCCATTTTTGATCCAGCTTAATAATCAACGCGAAGGGATTCTGATAATACCAGAATTGAGGTGGGCAACCCATATGATTTGTATCACCCTTTGCGGGCGGGACCCTGAAATCAGGATCCGGACTTTAAAATAATTATGGCGACCTTGGGAAGGAAACACATGCGGATCGGGATTTTGACCAGTGGTGGCGATTGTGCCGGACTGAATGCTGTTATTCTGGCGGTCGTGCGCCGCGCGGTTCTTGGCTATGGCTGGGATGTTGTCGGTATCCGTCAGGGCACACACGGCCTGATGCAGGACCCGCCCCAGGCGATTGATCTTAATGATCAGGTCAATAATGACGGCATGTTGCGTCTTGGCGGGACCATTCTTGGCACGATCAACAAAGGTGATCCGTTTCATTATCCGATGCCCGATGGCAGTTTTGCCGACCGCTCGCAGGAAGTGATTGATGGCTATCACAAGCTTGGACTGGATGCGCTGATCGGGGTTGGCGGGGATGGCAGCATGGCGATCCTGCATCGGCTGGCCCAGATGGGGGGCATCAATCTGGTCGGTATTCCCAAAACCATCGATAACGATCTGGCCCAGACCGAATATTCGGTCGGCTTTACCACCGCGGTCAATGTCGCGGTCGAGGCACTGGACCGCCTGCAACCGACCGCCGCATCCCACGATCGCATCATGATCCTTGAGGTCATGGGGCGCGATGCCGGGCATATTGCGTTGTTTGCCGGGGTTGCGGGTGGGGCGGATGCCATTCTGATCCCGGAAATGGATTACGATCTTGATGCGTTGACCGAACATTGTCTCAATATCCGCAAACGCGGGCGCAACCATGCGCTGGTGATTGTCGCCGAGGCGGTCAAACGCGATGACGGGGCGGCCGTGACCCAGGGTGATGACGGCCAAAAGGTCCGCTATGGCGGGATCGGGCACTGGCTGGCCGATGAACTTGGTGCGCGTACGGGCTGGGACACGCGGGTTACTGTTCTGGGGCATGTTCAGCGCGGTGGAACACCATCGCCGCGTGACCGGGTGATTGCATCGGCCTTTGGGGTTCATGCGGTCGATCTGATTGCCGACCAGAAGTTTGACCGGGTTGTCGCCTGGTCAAAGCGCAAGGTTGTCGATGTGGCGATGGCCGATGTTATTGTCGGTCCACGTCTGGTTGATACGGCGGGCACGATGGTCTCGACGGCAAAGGGGCTTGGTGCTTATCTCGGGCATCCGCCAAAGGTCGCGCGCACGGCAAAAACCGTGTGACGATCAGACAAAACAAAAAAACGATACGAGCAGGTAACAATGGATCAGGATGAAGTCTGGACCTTTACGGTCGGGATGTATGGTCGCGACGGTGTGGCAAAGCTGTGTCTGGAATTGCAGGAACGCTGTGGTCTGGATGTGAACATGCTGCTGTTCATGTTCTTTCTTGGTCAGAAAGGATTGGCACCGCACAGCGTCAGCGCACTGGAAGAAGTCGTGCGGGACTGGCGCGACAACGTGATCGTTCCGTTGCGCCAAACCAGACGCTTTTTGCGCGATGACCCGCGCGCAACTGCCCAGGAATTGCGCCAAAAGGTCAAATCAGACGAATTGCAGGCAGAACGGATTGAACAGCATATCCTGTGTGACGCGGTAACGCCGATCCCGTCGGATGACCCGTTTGCCGGGGCACGGGCATATCTGTCGCCCACCCGGTTCGATCTGGAACAGGGCGAATGTGATCAGGCGCTAAATCGCCTGATCTCGCTGATGGGGTTGGTCGCGGCCTGAGGCCGCGATGAACGTTCAGGCCCGGTTTTTCGGCTTGCCGGTGACCGGGATGTGATTGGCGGCATCCTCATCGCCCCAGCGTGCGGTGTCGGGCAAATCGATATCAAACAGATCAAGTACCCGCCCGCAACTTTGCGTGACCATTTCATCAAGCGATTGCGGCCGGGCATAAAAGGCCGGAACCGGCGGGGCAATGATCGCACCGTTTTCGGTAGCCTGCGCCATGTTGCGGATGTGCCCGGCATGCAGCGGGGTTTCGCGCACCATCAGCACAAGACGGCGGCGTTCCTTGAGCATCACGTCAGCTGCACGCGCGATCAGATTGTCGGCGACTCCGCTTGCGACCTCGGCTAGGGACTTCATCGAGCAGGGGGCAACCACCATCCCGCGTGCCCGGAACGATCCCGACGCAATGGATGCACCAATGTCGGCATTGTCATGGATGACGTTTGCCATCTCCTTGATATCGCGGATTTTAAAATCGGTCTCATAGGCGATGGTGCGTTCGGCTGCCTTCGAAAGAACCAGATGAGTCTCGATTGGTGTGTTTTTGAGCAATTCTAAAAAACGTATGCCGTAAATCACACCCGATGCGCCGGTTATGCCGATGATAAGTCGATCTTTTTGCGTCATGCCGATCCTTGCTGGACTGTGTTCTGGTTCACGATTGTGATTGAAACACTGGAAATCATGTTACGAAATTAATACCATCTTCTTGTGGGCAATGTCAGATATAAGGAGTAGGCGAATGAGCGTTCAAAGCCATATCGAAGCTCTTACTGCCAAACATGCTGCACTTGAGCAGGAACTCCACCTCGAGACGCGCCGACCGGCGCCCGATGATTCCCTTGTCGCAGACATTAAACGTCGCAAGCTTGAAATCAAGGACGAGATAAACCGAATAAACCATTAGCCGTTTGAGCATGGCCAAACGCGTGATGAAAAACATGCGACCAACCATGCAGACGGTTTGACGACCTCACAGATTTCCTAACTCTTGCTTTTGCCGCCTCCGATTGTCGCCCACGCGTGAGGCGGCAACTTTATGTCTGCGCTTTAAGGCGCCTGGCGACATTCCCGCATCACTGATGACACCTGAACCGATACGCGCGTGCGGCCCAAGCCGATCACGGCGCAATGGATTTTAGTGATTTTAATCCGCAGAAAATGGCGGAATACCGACGCTCTACCAATGTCTAAGGGGTAAGTGCGCATTAAATAGGTATTATGATGCCGATTTAATCGCTCGCCACAAAAACGCGGTCCGTATGGGCACAAGATCCATCATCGCGGGAGGAATTTTCGCCAATGACTGGTCGTTATCAGGAAACCTATGATCGCTCCCTTGCTGACAAGGAAGGTTTCTGGGCAGAAGCTGCCGAAAACATCACATGGTACCGCAAATGGGACCGCGTTCTTGATGACAGCAATGTGCCGTTTTACCGATGGTTCACCGGCGGCGAGGTCAATACCTGCTATAACGCGCTTGACCGGCATATCGAAAACGGGCGCGGGGACCAAGCGGCCCTGATCTATGACAGCCCGGTCACCAACACGGTCGAAAAAATCACCTATCGCCATTTGCGTGATGATGTGGCCCGCCTTGCCGGGGCCCTGCATGCACGCGGTGTGACCAAGGGCGACCGGGTAATTATCTACATGCCGATGATCCCGCAGGCCGCGATGGCAATGTTGGCGTGCGCGCGCATCGGGGCTGTGCATTCGGTGGTGTTTGGCGGGTTTGCATCAAACGAACTTGCCACGCGCATCAATGATGCCAAGCCGAAACTGATCCTGACGGCCAGTTGCGGCGTCGAAGGATCGCGCATCATTGAATACAAACCGCTTCTTGATCGTGCGATCGAACTTGCCGACCATAAACCGTCATCGGTCATTCTGTATCAGCGCCCGCAATGTGACGCCTTGCTGATCCCCGGGCGGGATTTTGACTGGACCGTGGAATGTGCCAAGGCCGCGCCATCGGATTGTGTGCCGGTGGCGGCGACCGATCCGCTTTATATTCTTTATACGTCCGGAACAACCGGTCAGCCCAAGGGCGTTGTCCGCGACAATGGTGGCCATATGGTTGCCCTGCACTGGTCGATGAAAAACATCTATGACGTCGAAGCCGGTGATGTTTACTGGGCGGCGTCCGATGTCGGCTGGGTGGTCGGGCATTCCTATATTGTCTATGTATAGAGGATTGCACTTATAATCCGTCAAACTTGCACTTATCGCGCTTTTCCGGCTCAGATTAAGTGATTTTATCG
>NZ_JAYMEG010000069.1:0-902 GCF_037029325.1 Thalassospira sp. CH_XMU1420-2 | reverse complement strand
GCTAACATCCCCGGAAATTGTTGGCTAAATCCGTGATCGCATAAGATTTTTTGCCGCGGGCGGTTTCATCACGCCCGAAATTACATACCGGCCGATTAGCTGGCGCCAACAGAGCGAGACACATGAAGAAATTGAACTGGATAACGATTTACGCCCTAGTGCTGGCAATCTTCTTTGCCATTGGCGGTACCATGAACCTTGCCGCATCGGAGGCGACCTTGGCGGACTACACAAGATGGGGCTACCCGACCTGGTTCCCGTATCTCACCGGCACCCTGGAATGGACCGCAGCCATCCTTCTCGCATTCAGTGCAACCCGATTGATTGGCTCAGCACTTGCCGGAAGCGTCATGATCGCCGCCGCCGGCACACTCGTCCTTAACGGCGAATTCACTCACAGCATCGCCCCGCTAACGGTTCTGATCCTTGTCGGCATCAACGCGTTTGTTCATTTCAAACGCGAGAACTGAGTCAAACTATCACATGCATGGGATCCAAATTTTCTCGGACTCCTCAACTTCCACTCAACTTCCCTACTGTGTTGCTCTCATGAAACTCCGTTAACAAACACTCGGTTCCCCCGAGTTATGACAACGATAAACCTGCCACGGTGTTGCATTCGAGCTACATATCCAGTCGACTGCATCTTCAAAACGCTTGATCAAATTGCCAAATCCGCAACGCCTCAATCCCCCGGGACGCCCCTGCGCGAACCGGGTATTTTCGTTTGTTCAAATGACGAAGTAGCGCATCCTGCTGGCTTCTTTTATCTGCTTCTCGATGTTTTCTAGGTTCAAACCTAGGAGACGAACGATGTCACGTACTTATAGAGGATTGCACTTATAATCCGTCAAACTTGCACTTATCGCGCTTTTCCGGCTCAGATTAAGTGATTTTATCGC
>NZ_JAYMEG010000068.1:0-913 GCF_037029325.1 Thalassospira sp. CH_XMU1420-2 | reverse complement strand
CTCGTCTCCCGTCGCCAGCTCATGCAAATCCGCCGCGAACACGAGGTTCGCGACGGCTACCAGCATTAAAAACAGGATCAGAGAGCTTTTCTTCATGTAGTTGAGTTTACTTGCAAGCAATCAGACAATACAACTCCTTTCCCGTTTACGGGACCGCGCGTCTGGCTGTCACGGTCCGCTAGCCGCCTTCGACAAGCCGTAGGCGATGACTTCCTTGTAGAGCGGATAGGCCTTCGAAGTCGAGGTCATCTCTTGAGTTGTGTGGAGTAGAGCCATGCCCGCATCACCTTGAAGATCAAGGGATTTGAAGTCAGGGCTAGCGGTTTGCAGCAACCTCTTCATGACTTACTTGGTCTGGAAACATCTGTACCTGTACAGATTTTGGCGTCGGTTTGCGCAAAAAACGTTCTAACATCAGATAATGCTTTATTATCTTGGGTTAAATTAGGTCTATTCAAAGCTCCCATTACCGCCTAATATAGTACGTATATACATATTACGTATCACAGTACGAAATAAACAGGAGAGGACAGCATGGCTCGTGGCGGTATCAACAAAGCATTGGTGGCCAAGGCCCATCAGGCCGTTCTAGCCAGGGGAGAAAACCCCTCCATTGACGCGATACGCATAGAGCTCGGTAATACCGGCTCCAAATCAACGATTCATCGCTATCTCAAAGAGCTGGAGGAGGAGGCGTCCACCAGACTCGATGATGAGGCCCTATTGAGCCAGCCCATTAAGGACCTCATTGCGCGCCTGGCATCGCGCCTACAGGAAGAGGCACACGACATCATCGATGAAAGTAAAAGCCGCTATGAACACCGGATCAAAGAGCTCTCTGACCGCTGCGCCGCGCTCACTCAAGAGGCTGGCCAGCTGGCCGATCAGCAGACAGCGTTGAAATCGCGCCTTG
>NZ_JAYMEG010000067.1:0-916 GCF_037029325.1 Thalassospira sp. CH_XMU1420-2 | reverse complement strand
CTACTGAATCTGAGAGCATTGCAACAAGCCCGCTCCGAAGGAAGTGTCTTCGATCCCAGAGCGAAGGCAAGAGGTGCGTTGGCGCTGTTTCTCAGAGATCTGAGCGGGATTATGGCTAGGCCCATTCAGCCAAGAGATGAGCGGCGTAAGTACCTGCCAACGCAGGCAATCGCCGACTATTTGGCAACTGAAATTCATCCAGGCATCGACGGGATTATCTACCCATCAGCGCAGACCAATACAGTTGGCGAAAACGTCGTTTTGTTCAATAAAGTATCAAGAGTGGCCAAGGATACATTTAAGATAAGGCTTCAACGGTATAGTTCAAAAACAGAGAGCGATCGTGTTCAGAGAAACAAGGCTATGGTGGGGGCACGGGAAATGCTTTGCGTTACCGACCCAGACGCCTGTCTTTATCTTGCCCCAGGTGAGACAAGCTTTCATAGAATCCAAAAGATAACCGTGGCCTATGAGGACGTGATTCCAAGAGAGGGGGCAGGGTTCGCGTGAGACTTTGGTTTAGCTTTGTGAGGTGACGTGTCCTCAAATCAGCAGGTATTGATCCGGGACGTCAAAATCGCTGGGACGTTCGTCATCAAACATATCCAGCCGCACCGCCCCATCTAGTCCGCGATAAACGATGAACTGAAATGACCCGGTCTGCAGCACAGGGTGGCCACTATGGACCGTCCAAGCTTCATCCTGCAGATCTAGGGTCTCGCTCGCGAAGGTTTGTGCATCTGCAAGCGGTACCGGTTCGCCACTGGGCATCCCCTTGGTGAGCTTAACGGCTTTCCCACAAACGTAGGGCTGCTTGGCGTAGAGCACTTGGTATCCGGCCACGCCGCGCGAATAGCCGGCAAGGGCAGCACGCACTTCCGGATAATCGGCCGCACTGGCAACCGGCGGATCAACA
>NZ_JAYMEG010000066.1:0-943 GCF_037029325.1 Thalassospira sp. CH_XMU1420-2 | reverse complement strand
GCTGGCTTGAAATGTCGATATCTTCGAAAACCTTTTCGATCCGGCCATCAAGGGTAGCCATAGATTTGATTGCCCCGGTGACGCTCGAACCGTTCATGCCAGGACCGGCCACGTCGGAGAATTTCATCTGCTGAGCGTTCGCCATCTTGGTCACTGACAAAGCAGTCCCAAGAGCGAGAGCCGAGACCGCGGCGGCAAGGAGCAATCTCGGAAAGCGGTGAACGAATTGGGAGTTTTTTGAGCGCATCGGGTACGTCCTTAAAATGAAGTTTCCCGGATGCTACGTCATGTCAGAACGACCAATGTGCGGGTTGTGAGCAAATTTCCTCACTTAGAAGCACATTGCAGAGGTTGAGACAAAAAAGCGGGGGCTATTGCCCCCGCGAGTTGTTGTGGTGGTTTTGGAATGTGCGTTGGGGAGACATTTTCTGTGATGCCTCCCCAACTCTATTAGGCGTCTGGATCCGACAAGGACACTTCTGCGGACTCTGCACCAGAGTCGTCAATCGCGACCACTGATACCGTTGGAACGGTCTCGTAGTCGGCACGCGGGGTGGTCATGCGGTACCCGCGAACTGTATCGATCACGGTACCGTTAATCGTCCACCGATAGTCCGTCACGGTTCCATCCGGGTCGTCACAATACGCTTTGTATGAATAAGACGTACTGAACATGTCACCGGTAAGCTCACAAACCGGTTCTTGGTTCGGATAAACGTCGATGCTCTTTGTTTCCTGGATCGTCTGACCAAACTCGGTTTCGACATCGACCCTTACCGTATGGCTTCCTGCTGACAGCACCGTGCTCTGACGCGGACGATCATCCTCGGTCGAAAGCTCGCCGTTCACATAATAGCTATACTTCACTGGCCGATCATCGGGATGACCGCCGCGCATAATCGTGTCGAGACTTACTTCGAGTGGTTCACGGAAATGCTCGTTA
>NZ_JAYMEG010000065.1:0-955 GCF_037029325.1 Thalassospira sp. CH_XMU1420-2 | reverse complement strand
GGGGTGGAGCAGCCCGGTAGCTCGTCAGGCTCATAACCTGAAGGTCGCAGGTTCAAATCCTGCCCCCGCAACCAAAACAACAAACCCCGCCATCCGGCGGGGTTTTGTCGTTTTAGCCTTGGGTCAGCATTCGAACCTGCAACCTTCCTTGGCTTATGAGCCTTCTCATAACTTGATGGTTTCGAAGGAACCGTGCACCCGGTGGGTGCGCGTAAGTCCTGAGAAAGGACGTCAAGAAAACGTGCCAGTGGCACGTTTTTAGTCTGAAGGTCGAGCACGGCGAAGCCGCGCGCAGACTGCGCTATCGCCTCTTCCTCAAATCTATCCGATACCTGTTTGCACAAGGTTCTTTGCGAAGGCCAAAGGCCGGAGCTGAGCGAACGCAGTGAGCGCTAATCCTGCCCCGAAACCGTATTTTCCGATTCTGAACGATTAAGACTCTCCAGAGTCTCATTTTGCTGATCGAAGCGCTTTCACGAGATAGATGAAGGCAAAAAGAATCGCTGCGAGGTTGGACTGTTCTTGACGAATCCCATCCGAATCCCGAATCTTTGTACTGCGCAGTCAGTGACATTCATAAAATTTACCCCCGATTTGCGAATCATCAGCCAGGCAAATCGGAATTTTGCGGGCTATTGCATCTTGTCTGAAGGGGCAAAGAGATTTTGTCGTGCTGCGAAAGGCGCCAAAAGGGTTATCTGTGATGTGCCCTTCGCGCGCAGTTGGCGAAAGAACTGTCGAAAACTCTTTGGAAATGGTGGTTTTCGGGTTTTCTGTCATTTTTCTGCAAAAAGGTGTTTACAGCCCCGCACTAGGGCCCTATAACCCGCCTCCACCGACGGGGTGCGGCGCCAAACGAAACGGCGACGCGGTCAGGTTGGTTAAGGGCTTCGGTCCTTAAGTTCTTTGACATTGTTGATAAGCAGGAAGGGATGCGCGGGCAGCGTTATGGCGT
>NZ_JAYMEG010000064.1:0-958 GCF_037029325.1 Thalassospira sp. CH_XMU1420-2 | reverse complement strand
AAAGGAGCCGATTTTACCGCAAATCTCGCTGATGGCTTCATATTCGGCAATCGCACCTGCCAGTTCGTCGCCCGACACGGGCAGACCACTTCATTGTGATCCAACACCTGGTGGCGCAATTCTTTGCTGTCGTCATAGTCGACAACCAGATTACGCCAGCTCGCGTCCGCCCCATGATTAAGGAGCGAAGACAGAACGCGCTTGAGCCGCTTTTTGTCCATGACGCGCGGCGCCATGTTCGCACTTTCAAACGCAGACCGGACCTTGGCCAGGATGCGAAGAAGTTCTTTCTCTTCGTTGTCATTTGGTGTGACGTCGGTGATCGGAACCTTCACTGTCACATAGACTTTATGGACACGGATCATTGTTCCGGTTGCGTCAATCGGATCATGAACACCATTGCGCAGAAACGATGCACGTCCCTCGCACAAAGACTTCAGAAGCTTGTTCGACTGCCCGCGACGTTCTTCTTCGAAACGATAGACATCGGCTGCGACGTCGTCCGAGGCATGACTGATGATTTGCATGTAAGCGCCATCGGGCAGGCTCATGCATGATGTGATTTTTTCAATCGCCTCTTGGTTTACGTATGGCAGTGGAACGCATTCGAGCGCAAAGCCCAGCATCTTGTCCGAGCCTAAATGCAGATGTTCGTCAGAGGATGCTACGTGACAGAGGAGCGAGCCAAACTTTGGGGCCTTCGGCACGATCCGTTCAAGGTGTGACATTGTCGTTCTCCTCAATCTTCCAGACGGCTTGCGAGGTCATGGGGTTGCCCTTTGATTACTTGCCCGTCTTTGCGGATTACGACCGGTGCCTCGTTAAACCCTGCCATCTGCCAAACGACAAAGCGCTTGTTCAACCCGACCAGATCACACTTTTCAGCTTTGATAAGCTGAGTATCGTCCTGCAATCGGATCGCATCCCACGCATGCACAGGTAAGGCATCACACCCTGC
>NZ_JAYMEG010000063.1:0-967 GCF_037029325.1 Thalassospira sp. CH_XMU1420-2 | reverse complement strand
CACCGACGATCATGATTCCGAGTGCGACAGCAAAGGCAAGTGAGACCATGATCTCAGCATCGGACATCGGAACAAATTGTTGGATGAAGTCCATTGGCTTTCCTAACACTTGTATTGGGCCGCTCACAAACCGTTATACTTGTCGTGGTTCTCTATATTGAGCATTGACTGCTTGTTGATATTGGCCAAATCGGCACTAGTGTAATCAAGGCTAAAGGGGTTTCGGCGTGTACGAGGTGCATCGTGTAGCTCGAAACCAGCGCCTTTGATCAAGGCACGAACTATCAGAACAGACGGGACAAGCAGCACGCCTATCATGATCAGCAGTCCAAGATCGGTCGAGTTCATCGCTTGTCTCCTTGCTGTTCGTGTTGTTGAATTCGATAAGGGCAATATATCGCGCTTTCAGATGAGAGACAACCTAAGCACGATAGAAGAAAAGAGGCGCAACTCTAAGCGGAGCGGACGGTGAAGCGATCGTCAAACCTCTTCTTACTGGCCAGTTTCACTTTCTTTCGGCATGTTCATTCTGGCTGTAGTCACGTCTGTTGACCCAATCATCTGGTCACCCAGAAACAGATCAGCACTGCGTTGTTTGGGGACAGTGAGGGTATGTTCCAGGGCGACCAGTCGTTCGTAATCCCATGGTTGTCCGTGGTTCGGGATTTCTTGAAGTACCTGACCATGAGGATCCTTTAGTACCAAGCGGGCTCGTTCGAGCCCAACGATCGGCAAACACAGATCCCCACCTGGTGCGGCATGGATCGGGCCGAGAAATGCGCTGATATACACTTTCATGGCAAGTCAGCTGCTTGTTGTTGGGTAAGGGTTCGGTTGGCGCGGTTTTTGGCCATCTCCAGTGCGACCAATTGATTGGTGGCACGGCGCAGAAGGCACGATCGTTGCAGTTGCCATGTTGTAGCGCCCGGCCTTGTGCCGGGCGTTTTGCGTATTAATGCCTGCTTTG
>NZ_JAYMEG010000062.1:0-989 GCF_037029325.1 Thalassospira sp. CH_XMU1420-2 | reverse complement strand
ATACCAAGGCATTTGGGTCTATGCCGCAAAACACCTCAATGCTGGCAACAAAGAAGCTCGCAGTAGATCACCGACGTGGGCTGAACTGGCGGACGATGGGGGATGACGCGATGTGCAGCGGCGGCGGGGTGATCGACGTGATGATCACCAAGTCGCAATACAAGATGTCGATGTTCTATCCGCTCGCAGAGGCCAATGACGCACACCAGATCGGCGAAACCACTTTCCGCTGGGGCGAACACCGCAAGATCCCGGGTGTTGGCGAGGATGCTCTCTACAACATTTTCCGCTGGAACGACTGCTGCATGAGGTTCTTCTGATGATCCGTTCCTTTAACCAGACTGTATTCGGACGGACTGTCGCTACAATCGTCTCTGCAGCCGTTCTATGGATCCACATCTCGCCGGCAATTGCAGCATCCGAATTTGATGATGCAGCTCAGGCGGGCGAAGCGTTCGGCAAATCCATTGCGCCTTCGGTGGATATTTTCTCGTTTGACCAAGCGACGGGTAAAGCAACCCTCTATCCGGACGCAAGCGATCCGGTTGAGCTCGATCAAAATGATATCTTCCCGGGATCCTCAAGCGGCGGGAACGTCAACGACTTCAGCAAATACTACGATAGTCAGAACGGAATGGAACAGGCCGGATCGACGGCCAACAGCAACCTGGCTGTAGACCCAACAGAGTGGGGCGACGCATATCGGGTTCTGAAGGAAACAAACAGCCTTTCGCGTCCGAACCTCTCAAACGATCCTATCTGGAACCAGTCCGATGAGTTGCTGGCGGATTTCGGCGATCTCTCCGGCGAATATGCCGACTGCGAGGTTTCAGAAACCGTGACAGATGGCACGGTCGATGCGCACATTCCCGACTATAAAACGTGCGAAAAGCTGACCAAGCCCGAAGGATCCTGCGTTGCCTACCACGACTATCAGGCTGGCGTGATTTCGCATGTAAGAGGCCCATACAACATCTCCAGTTGCGGGG
>NZ_JAYMEG010000061.1:0-1022 GCF_037029325.1 Thalassospira sp. CH_XMU1420-2 | reverse complement strand
TTGAAATCGTTGGTCGGCCCCGCCTTGATCGCGGCAATCAGGGCATTGCCGTCTGCCGGCAAATCGGTGATGGCGTAATAAGTGATTGTATTTCACGATCTTGCTCTGCTCATGCCTGAGGTTTGCGCTGATCTTCCCACCGTTGGCAAAAAACAACCAGCGCGCAAATTCGTTGAACTCTTCACTCTTACATGTGGCGGCCTGAATCGTCCTCCGCAGGTCAAGGTCGGTAACATAGTCCAGCAAAAACATGGTTCTGACGACCCTTCCCAGTTCCCGAAATGCAAAGTACAGCTTATTCTTGCGGTTTTTGGTGCCAAATCGCCTGAGAATGGTCGACGCGGTGATCTTGCCCGTTTTTACCGACATGGCGGTCCTCATCATATCGGGGTAATGCGTCTGAATGAGCTCCCACCGAATGGGATCGCTGAATAGCGATTGGATATGCTGTAACACCAGTCCCCTGTCTGACTTGTAGAACGTTAGGTCTTTGATGTTGCGGATGCGAGGCATCAGTTTAATGCCCAGCAGGGAGGCCAACCCGAACACCGGCGTTGACTGCGCCTGAGTGTCGCCGTGCACGGTATCCGGATTGAAGTCGGATTTGTCGTTCAAGAGACCATCGAGAATGTAGATGGCCTCGTAAACACCGCACGGAATGAACCGGCTGAACAATGCAATATAGGTATCGGAGACATGGTAGTAAGCGATACCCCCGTAACTGCCGTATCGCAGATGGTATTCAGACAGCAGATTGTCCTCGTACAGGTCCCAAAGCTTGCCATCAGCAGAAACGCTGTTGCCTGAGCCCCAACACTCAATTAGGCCGTACTTCTTGTAAGCGTTGTTGACCTTGGCGATGGCCTTATCAAGGCGCTCTTCGGTCGTCCTTTTGAGACTGATCCAGGCGATCTGTTTGCGGGATATGCCTTTCACTGACCGGGCCGTTTCTGTCGGTCCGATGTTGGTTCCGTAGCAGAACAACGTCAGGTGGTGCGTTGCTGCCCATGAGCCAGCCCGCA
>NZ_JAYMEG010000060.1:0-1036 GCF_037029325.1 Thalassospira sp. CH_XMU1420-2 | reverse complement strand
AATTGAACGTGTGATATTCGATGCGCACCCGATTGACGACAGGGAAGGGGCCACGAAATTTGGAGAACTGCGAGATCTGCGAACAGATCGATTTATTCAGAACAGGGCGAGCGCTGCAGCCGAAATTAATGAACTTTCGGCGGCCATTGCCTCCGAGATGGAAAAAGAAAAGTCCGTCGCCGGACGCGAAGCCGAAGTGAAACAGTTGCAAGCACGGATCAATGGTTACTTGAAAGACCGAGACGGTCTTATTGTCAAAGGCAGTGAAGCAAAAGCAAATCGCCATGCGGAAGTGACTGAAGCACTCGAAAAATGTCGCGGCAAAATTCTGGGAATAAAAGAGCAAAAGCGTTCCGTAATCGCATTACAAGATCAAGTAAAAGACACCCGGGAAAAGTTGGCCCCAGGCCATCTGAGGAAGATCAAAACCGAACACCAGAGAAGTGGGCTCAGTGACGCAGAATGGCAGAAGTTCCTCCTCATATTCCAAGGCGATGTCGATACCAACTTGGCCGAGTATGTGAAGAAGACAGATGCTAAAATCGCCGAGTTGACAGGCCAGGCTGTCGATTCCAAAGATAACAAAACCGCTTTAATCGCTGATGACGCTGACTTGTCAACACTCCCTTTGAACACTTTGAAGGCAGAGCAAGAACGACTGTCTACGATGATCGGAGCGGATCGCCTTGTGCAGCAACAATATGGCGAACTCACCAATCGTATCACTAAAGAACAATCGAACCTAAAAGAGCTTCAAAGGCAGCTTGCAGATGCCAAAAGCGCCAAAGAGCGGCGGAGTACGCTCAATGCTAAACGAATGGACGCGTACCACGATGTTTTTGCCGCTACGATAAAAGAACAAAAAGCGCTGGAAGAACTCTACAAACCTTTGATGGATCGACTTGCATCCGAGTCTGGAACTTTAGGAAAGCTCGGCTTCCGGGTTACGAGAACTGTTGACACTCGCAATTGGGCTGGTTGGGCCGAACGACAACTGCTCGACCTACGAAAAACCGGGCACTTCCAGGGCCAAGGC
>NZ_JAYMEG010000005.1:0-334083 GCF_037029325.1 Thalassospira sp. CH_XMU1420-2 | reverse complement strand
GGTGCGCTTGCGGCGCTCCGTTCCTGAACAGGACATTGTCGTCTCCTCATGGTGACAACATATTTCAGGACGAGACACCCCCACAAAAAAAGCCTGCCAATGTGGCAGGCTTTTTTTGTGGGTTGATGTACGCATCACCCGATCATTCACAGGCGTCATCCGCAATCGGGTTGCGGCAACTTCGATACCTTGTCCAAAGTGCCGAACACTTCGAACTCGCCATAATCAAACCGCATGGCATGGGCCACACCGTTTTCCCCGAAATCGACCGCCATTTCGGTCGAAGGTCCGTTTTCCGCCTCGCCCAGCGGATAGAATGCCAAGCTCATGCGGTGAAACGGCGTATCGGCGATCCCGTCGGGATCATCGGCCTTGTGTTCGGGTTTCTTTTCACCGGAAATCACCACCGCAATCCGGTTGGTCGGGGTTTCCCCGCTGCCATCAAAGACCAGATCATTGCCAAATTTCTCGCCGGCAGCCGCCCGTTTTAATAGCTCGACCGAATGCTGTGTCGGGAACATGGTATCAGCCGGAAGTTCTTCGGTGACTTCGACCGGGATTTCATAGGTGACCGTCACCCCGTCGCTTTCACGCACGGCCTTGCCAACGATTTCGTCGACCTTGGTGCCATCAAGATAATCGCGCATTCTGAACCGGTATTGTGTCCCGGCGAAGTTTTCCCACTGGGTCATCGAATAGGCGGAATTGATTGACGCCCCTTCGGCCCCTTGCAGGATCATGATCTGCTGCATCTCTGTGACCCAGCCATCGCACATTTTTTCAAAGCGATAGCCCAGAACACCGGACGCATCGACCACCGAACTGCCCTGCTCGGACCGGGTCATCTTGAAATGATATTCTGCGACATGGGGCACCATCGTGCTTTCCATGGCGGAAATATTCCCCGCCTGTGCTGCACATCCGGCAAGGCCCGAACACAAGATCAGCGTTCCTGCAAAGGAACGCCGATTGACTTCAAACTTCGAAAACAAAACCGACAAAATCACTCTCCGGTGGCGCCAATCCCGACAATCCAGGGATCTTTAACACCCTTTTTGGCAGCAAGAAGGCGTAAATCATTTGCATGTTCTGCCGAAAGCGGCCCGACAGCGACCCGCATATAGGTGCGGCCACTGACAAGTGCATTCAAAAGTCGCGGCTGATATTCGTGATAAATCTCAAGCGCCTTCTGAGCACGGAGCTTGTCGGTAAAACTTGCCAGAATGACATAGTCACCGGGCAGCGGCGCTGCAAGTACATCACCGGCCAATCCCTGGCCGTCTTTGGTCACATCAATCGGCGCGGAAACCGTTGTGCCATCATCGGTCATAACGGTGGTATCGACCAGGGCGGCCGTTACGGTTCCGTTCAGGGCCGGCTCGGCCGGTTTTGCATCGGGGACATACCCGGCAATTGCCGCATCGGCTTCGGCCTGGGGATCAAGCACATTCCCCTCGCGGCCATATGAATTCACATCACCAAGATCGAGTTGCTCGCTCGCAGATGCGACTTCAACCGGCTGTGCATCGGCAAGCCCGTCATTGGTTGCCACTTGATCGGTCGGCACTTCATCGACTGGTGCGACAGGTGCATCAAGTGCGACTTCTGTCACGCTTGCGCGCGGCGGAAGATCGGTTTTGATCATCGGGGTGGCCGTCATGTCGGCCGGGCGCGACCAGTTTTCAGCCGGTGCATTGACCGCATAGATTTCCGGGCGGGCGGCGCGAATTTCACGTTTGATTTCGGGCTCGCCCATCACCGCAAGGGCGGCGGCCTCTTCCTCAAGGATGGTGTCCTCATCCTTGCAAACATCCTGATCAAACAGCGGACGGTGCAAGGCGCAATCCTGCGCGGCGACGATTGAAACGGCGTGATCGGTGGTGCTTTTGCCGGTTGTGACATAACTGATCAGGTCACCTGCCAGTTTGGCGACGGTAAGTTCGATCGGCCCGCCACATGCGCTCAGCGCCAAAGGTGCCGCCACAACTAGTATCTTTTTCACAGCCCGTCCCCCGCAGGATCAAATTTGTTCTCTTGCGGGCACTTTGACGCATTGGCGGTTAATATTAGGTAACCAAAACCTGCCCGCATCATCCGGTCGGGCACAAGTTCAACGAAAAACGGCCCGGAAAACCGGGCCGCTCTTTACGTTTGAAATCTAGGTCGGATGACCGGTCTTTCAATCAGTCTTTTTTCGCCTTCGGCGGCATCTGGACACGCAGATGCAATTCCTTGAGCTGCTTGTCTTCGACATTCGACGGCGCATTCATCATAAGGTCCTGCGCCTGCTGGTTCAGCGGGAAGGCAATGACTTCACGAATGTTCGGCTCGTCTGCCAGCAGCATGACGATACGGTCAACACCCGGTGCGGAACCACCGTGCGGCGGGGCGCCGAATTTGAATGCGTTAAGCATGCCACCGAACTGTTCTTCGACAACATCCTTGCCGTAACCGGCGATTTCGAACGCACGATACATGATGTCCGGGCGATGGTTACGAATGGCACCCGACGACAGTTCGATACCGTTACAGACGATGTCATACTGCCACGCCTTGATATCGAGCGGGTTCATGGTCTCAAGTGCTTCAAGGCCACCCTGCGGCATCGAGAACGGGTTGTGGCTGAATTCGATCTTGCCGTCGTCGTCTTCCTCATACATCGGGAAATCAACGATCCAGCAGAATTTGAACATGCCTTCTTCACGCAGTTCAAGTTCGTCACAGACCTTGTCACGGACCTTGCCGGCGAATTTGGCGGCTGCCAGTGCCTTGTCACAGACAAAGAAGACCGCGTCGCCATTGGCAACACCGGTGATTTCCTTGATCTGGGCGATACGATCAGCGTCAAGGTTCTTGGCAATCGGGCCTTTTGCTTCGCCGTCTTCGCCATAAACGATATAGCCAAGACCAGCCGCACCTTCATCACGTGCCCAGGAATTGAGTTTGTCAAAGAAGCTGCGCGGGCGTGCTGCGGCACCGGTTGCCGGAATGGCACGAACGACCGAACCTTTTTCGATGTTCGACGCAAAGATGCCAAAGCTCGAACCACGGAACGGCTCAGTCACATCGGAAATGATCAGCGGGTTGCGCAGGTCCGGCTTGTCCGAACCGTATTTCGCCATCGATTCATCAAACGGAATACGCGGGAACGGGAACGGGGTTACATCGCGACCACCGCCGAACTCGACAAAGATTTCGTACAGAACCGGCTCAATCGCGGCAAACACGTCTTCCTGGGTGGCAAAGGCCATCTCGAAGTCGAGCTGATAAAACTCGCCCGGCGAACGGTCGGCACGGGCGTCTTCATCACGGAAGCACGGTGCGATCTGGAAGTAACGGTCAAAGCCCGAAACCATCAGAAGCTGTTTGAACTGCTGCGGGGCCTGCGGCAGGGCATAGAACTTGCCCGGATGCATGCGCGACGGCACCAGGAAGTCACGCGCGCCTTCCGGCGAACTTGCCGTCAGGATCGGGGTCTGGATTTCCAGGAAGCCCTGTGCGGTCATTTTCTGACGCATGGCCGAAATGACTTTGGAACGCAGAACGATGTTGGAATGCACGCTTTCACGACGCAGGTCGAGATAACGGTGACGCAGGCGGATTTCCTCGCCATATTCGACATCGCCAAAGACCGGCATCGGCAACACTTCGGCCGAAGACTGAACTTCGACATTCGATGCGTAAACTTCGATCTCGCCGGTCGGCAGATTCGGGTTGATGGTTTCTGCGGTACGTTTGACAACCTTGCCATCCACCGTGATCACGCTTTCGGCGCGCGCTTTATCAAGCGTTTCAAACAGCGGGCTGGAAATGTCGATCACGACCTGGGTGATGCCGTAATGGTCGCGCAGGTCAACAAACAGAAGGTTGCCGTGGTCACGCTTACGGTGAATCCAGCCAGACAGACGAACTTCCGCATCTGCGTCAGTCGCGCGCAGCGCATTACAATTGTGTGAGCGATAAGGATGCATTGTCATTCCAGGTTGCTTTATATTTTGGGCCGCAAATTTGGCCGCAAAGGTGCATGCCAGACCCGCGCTGTCAAACAAAAAACGCACCACAACGTGCCCGGCCCGAACAATTCGGGACGTTTTGCTGTGATGTGTCGGTTGCCGTTCAGACGCGGCGTCAAAATTTCAGCGGTATAAAACGCTCTCGGGGGCTGCGCGTCAAGTGCTGTCACCAGAGACCGTCAAATCATTCCGATCCAATTTTGACAGCCTGCAATTCCTTGACCTTGGTAAAGCCGATCAGCCTGCCGGTGCCAAAAGCAATATCGGTCCAGTTTTCAACATCAAATTCAAAATGCGCCAACGCACATGTCGGGAATTTTCGTGCCATGGCGTCGCGCGCGCCCTCGTCCCCGCCGCCAAACAGTGCCTGGGCGAATTGTTCCATCCCCGGATTATGGCCGATGAACATCACGGAATTTGCGTCCTCGTGGGTGTGATGCAAACTTTCAAGCAGCACCCGTTCCCCCGCCATATAAAGATCTTCGCTATAGATAACGTCCGCATTGCTGGCAAAATCACGCCCAAGAAGGCCAAGCGTCTGAACCGCACGGGCGGCTGTCGAACACCACACCAGATCAGGGATCAGAGCCTGCTCGCGCAAGTAACGCCCCATAAAGGGGGCTGCCTTCTCGCCACGGCGGTTCAATTCCCGATCATGGTCGGCCCGACCGGGATCGGCCCAGCTTGATTTGGCATGTCTGAGCAACAGCAACGTTTTCATGTCTTTGGTCTTTACGGCCATGAAGGATGATCAAACGGTGTTCTTCCATGCCATATCAACGCCCGCGATGCCATCAGAAAAACTGACACATAAATTTAAGAAAATTGCACGGGCGCAAACAGTTATCCTATACTCCATTTGCAACCGGGACCTGTCGCATAAATTCAAAGACATTCCCTCAATCCGCAGGAGGCATAGCGTGACTCACGCCGCTGCAGTTCAATCAAGCGCGATCACCATTGATTCGGAAAGCCGTTTTATCAATCGCGAACTTTCGTGGCTGGCTTTCAACAATCGTGTTCTTGAAGAAGCCCAGAACAGCGGGCACCCGCTGCTTGAACGTTTGCGCTTTCTGTCGATTTCGGCCAGCAACCTTGATGAATTCTACATGGTCCGCGTCGCCGGCCTTGTCGGGCAACTTCGTGCCGGCATGACCAAAGTCAGCCAGGATGGCATGAGCCCGTCCGAACAGCTGCGCGCCATTACCTTTGATGCCAACCAGTTGATGCAGGATCAGCAGCGCATCTGGCGCCAGCTCAGCCGTGAAATGGAACAACAGGGCATCTCGGTCATTGATCAATCCGATCTGACTCAGACCGATCGCAAATGGCTTGATGGCTATTTCATGCGGGAAATCTTCCCGACCCTGACCCCGCTTGCGATTGACCCGTCACACCCGTTCCCGTTCATTCCCAACCTTGGCTTTGCCATTGTGATGCAGCTGTTTGACCCGGCGGATGGTCACAATATGCGTGGTCTGATCCCGGTCCCGCAAAAGATCGGCCGTTTCCTGCGCCTGCCCGGCCGGACCGAACGCTATCTTCCGGTCGAACAGGCGATCTTGCTGTATCTCGGCAAGCTGTTCCCGGGCTTCGATATGATCGAACATGGTTTCTTCCGCGTCATCCGTGACTCGGATGTCGAGATCGAAGAAGAAGCAGAAGACCTGGTGCGCGTTTTCAAAACCGCTCTTAAACGCCGCCGTCGTGGCAGCATCATCCGCCTTAAGGTCAATGCCGGCATGCCCGAAGACCTTCTGGACTTTGTGATCGACGAACTTGATGTCGCACTCGAAGAAGTCGTCAAGGTTGATGGTCTTTTGGGGGTTGTCGATGTCAAACAGTTGATCGATTCCGATCTGCATCATGATTTGCTGTTTGCGCCCTATGCCGCGCGCTATCCGGAACGGGTGCGCGACTTTGGCGGCGATTGCTTTGCCGCGATCAGCAAAAAGGACCTTGTGGTTCACCACCCGTTCGAAGATTTCGACGTGGTGGTGCAGTTCCTGCTTCAGGCAGCGCGTGATCCCGATGTCGTCACCATCAAACAGACGCTTTACCGTACGTCGGAAAACAGCCCGATCGTCAAAGCCCTGATCGCCGCGGCCGAGGCCGGAAAATCCGTTACCGCCATGGTCGAGCTCAAAGCCCGCTTTGACGAAGAAGCCAACCTGCGCTGGGCGGCCGACCTTGAACGTGCGGGCTGTCAGGTGGTCTATGGCTTCCTTGACTGGAAAACCCACGCCAAGGTGTCGCTGGTTGTCCGCCGTGAAACCCACGGCCTTAAAACCTATGTCCATTTCGGTACCGGCAACTATCATCCGATCACGGCCAAATTCTATACCGATATTTCCTTCTTCTCGTGCGATCCGGCACTGGGGCGTGATGCGGCAAGCATCTTTAATTTCATGACCGGCTATGCCACGCCGCGTTCTTTGGAAAAAATCGCGATTGCCCCGCATACCCTGCGCCCGACCCTTCTGACCCACATCGATCAGGAAATCGAAAACTGCAAGGCCGGCAAACCGTCCGGCATCTGGGCCAAGATGAACAGTCTTGTCGATCCGGTAGTAATCGATGCACTTTATCGTGCAAGCCAGGCGGGCGTTCATGTCGAACTGGTGGTGCGCGGGATTTGCTGTTTGCGCCCGGGTGTGCCGGGGCTTTCGGAAAACATTCGCGTCAAATCGATTGTCGGCCGGTTCCTTGAACATTCGCGCATTGTGGTCTTTGCCAACGGGGCCAAACTTCCGTCGCGCAAGGCCAAAGCATTCATCTCCTCTGCCGACTGGATGCCACGCAATTTGAACCGCCGTGTTGAAACCCTTGTTCCGGTTGAAAACCCGACCTGTCAGCGCCAGATTGTTGAACAGATCATGATTGCCAATCTCAAGGACACTGCACAGGCCTGGTATCTTCAGCCAGATGGCTCTTACGAACGTTGTGAAGCTGATCAAAAGGCATTTTCATCCCATCAGTATTTCATGACCAACCCGTCCCTGTCAGGTCGCGGCAGCGCCCTGAATGAAGAGGACCCGAATGTCCCCGTTCTGCAACTTGATGACTGATGCCGTCAAAATGCAGACACACGACCAACAGGTGCCACCAACAGTATGCTAACTGACCAACGGGCTTCCAACCGCATCGCGATCATTGATGTTGGCTCCAACTCTGTGCGCCTTGTGATTTTCGACGGCATGACGCGTGCCCCGATCCCGATTTTCAACGAGAAAGTCATGTGCGGACTGGGGCGTGATCCGGAAGATACCGGCAAGCTCAATCCCGAAGGGGTCGAGCTTGCCGTGGTCGCCATGCACCGGTTTGCAACGCTTCTGCGGGCGATGAAAGTTACACATGTCGATGTGCTTGCCACCGCGGCGGTCCGTGCGGCCAGTGACGGTCAGCTGTTTTGCGATCGCATCGCCAAGGAAACCGGATTGACCGTCAAGGTGATTGACGGCCTTGAAGAAGCAAGGCTTTCGGCACTTGGCATTATTTCCGGCGACCCGGTTGCGACCGGCATCATGGGCGATATTGGTGGCGGGTCGCTCGAACTGGTTCTTCTTGATCAGGGCGAAATCAAAAAACGCGTCAGCCTGCCCTTGGGGGCAATGCGCCTTCATGCGGTATTTGGGTCTGATCGCGCCCGCCTGACCAGTGAAATCACCCGCCATCTCGACAGTGTCGACTGGCTGGCAGAGGCCGCCGGGCAACAGCTTTTTGCGGTTGGCGGGTCATGGCGCTCGATCGCAAAACTGTTCATCGCCCAGGAAAACTATCCGATTTCGGTTGTCCATAACCTGGCAATGCCGCGTTCGGAAATGGATGAACTGACCCATATCATTTCCCAGCAAAGTCGCATCTCGCTTGAAAAGGTTGGCGGTGTTTCAAAACGCCGTATTGACAGCCTGCCCCATGCTGCCCTTGTCATGAATATGTTGATGGCCCGCATGCGCCCAAGCGAAGTGGTCTTTTCCGGACACGGATTGCGCGAAGGCTGGATGTATGAAGTCCTGCCCGAAGACTTGCGTCAGCGCGATCCGGTACTTGATGCCTGTCTGAGCTTCGCCGAAGACGGCGAACGCTTCCACCAGCATGGCGAAGAACTTGCCCACTGGTGCGCCCCGATCTTTACCGCACTTCCGGTCAATATCGAACGGCTGCGTCTGGCGGCCTGCATTATTGGCGATATCGGATGGAACGAACACCCCGATTACCGGGCAATCCAAAGCTATAACCGGATTTTGCGCCACCCCTATCTTGATCTCAATCACCATGACCGGGTGTTTCTCGCCTATACCATCGGGTCGCGCTATACCGGCAACTTCAAAGGTGATGAATCAAGCGAACGCATCCTTGACGAGGATGACCGTCTGACCGGCCGACTGTTTGGTCATGCCATCCGTCTTGGCCATACGCTTTCAGGCGGGGTTGAGGGGATATTGCCAAAAACCCGTCTCGTCCTCGAAGCCGATAAATTGATCCTCGAATTCGACAAGCAGGTCGCCGCACTTTACGGCGAAGTGGTCGAACAAAGGCTTTCCAAACTGGCCAAGCTCATGAACCGCGAAAGTGAAGTCCGTCTGGTGTAAATCGGGAACGGTTTGCTTTCGCACCGAAAGCCGCTATGTTGGGGATGCTTCCAAGCACCCCGTCCGCGGAAAGGGCTGCGCCCGGTTTAACACATATGAAACACACGGTTTCCTTGCCTGTCTGGCGGACACAGGCGTTATGATCAGGGGAATCGTATGTCTGCATCACGCACAACGAAATCCGATAAAGCCAAATCTTCGCGCCCAAACCGCATCTTCTTTGACGGGCGCCTGAACCTTGAACAGCAACGAAAGCGCGCCAAGGATCTTTTGCGCGCCCTGCGTGCCGGGAACCAAACCGCGCAACAACGCTTTGTCGATGCAAATCATCCGACCGGGGCTGCGGGATTTGCCGATATCCGGCTTGCCGACGCCCAATTGGTGATTGCACGGGAAAACGGCTTTGCCAGTTGGCCCAAACTGAAAAACCATATCGACCGCATCACCGAACAGAACCGTCAGATTTCCAGCGGAAATCCACCCGTGCTTGATACCAAACGCACCCTGCATCTGCGTTGCGGATCAGACATCCGGAACGGACTTGGCATTGCCGGTTTTGTCGGGGATTTTCTGGAATTTGCCGATCCGTTCTGTCAGGGGCCGGTGCCGGATCTACCGCTTGATGAATTCATTTCAGTTCGCGCCGATTTCATCGCAAGCGGTTATCACATCACCCCAAAGGATGCATTGGCCAGAAGCAAACGCGAATATGCTGCGCTGAACCGCCTGGATCAATATGATCATGTGGTTTTATGGTTCGAACATGACGGCTACGACCAGCTTATTCTGGCCTTCCTGATGGACTTCATCGCCACCGCACGACCCGCGACAAGGATCGAATTGATATCGGTCGGTGCAATCCCCGGTGTGGAGCGTTTTATCGGTCTTGGGCAATTGTCCCCGGAACTGCTGATCTGGTGCTGGGAAAATCATCGGGTATCGGTGACTGACGCCATGCTTGAAACCGGTCGCACGGCATGGAAGGCCATTCGCTCCGCAACACCCGACGCACTGGAAAAATTCATCCAAACCGGAACCAGCGCCCTGCCCCATCTGATCCCGGCCCTTGAACGCCACATCGCCGAATTGCCGGACCCGCAGTCGGGGCTTGGCCTGACGCAGAAACTTGTCCTTCAGATCGCACGCGATCACGGCCCGCTTCCGGTTGGCAAAATCTATGCCCATCTCATGCGAAGCTACGATCCGCTTCCCTATCTGGCCGACCTGATGTTCTGGTCTGAAATCCAGACCATGATGCACTGCAAATCGCCGCTATTTACCCTGTCAGACAATCCGGACCAGCACTGGCCAACCCGCATCCTGACCATAACCGCTACTGGCTCAGACACATTGGCAGGCAACCAAAACTTCCTCGACAATTTCACCACCACCCGCTGGGTCGGCGGGATCGAAGTGAGGCCCTATAGACTATTCGGACCATGATTATAGTGCCTTCGTTACTTACTTGGTCTCAGTACTAGTAAATCGCATCAAAATCCCATAAATTCTCTGACGTTTCTCACAAAATTCAAGTTAGAATCTTTAATGCAGCCAAGAACGACAATCGTCACAGTCACCTATAACAGCGGCTTGGTTTTTCGGAATTTTCTCAGCACAATTCCCAAAGAAATCCCACTGATTATTATCGATAATGCCTCGACGGATAACACTCTCGAGCTAGCCAATGAACTCCGTCCTGATGCACAAATCATCTACAACGAAATCGGCCTTGGTTACGGCAATGCGGCGAGCCGTGGCCTTAAAAAAGTTGCGACAGAATTTGCTCTGATTGCAAACCCGGACTCACTTGTAAGCAAGGAAGCAATATCTGCTCTTGAACAGGCTGCAGACACCTACCCGGATGCTGGCATGTTTGGGCCGATCCACCTTGACGACAACCAAAAGGTTGAGCTTAGCTATAACGTAGATATCTGGCACCGCAACAACACGAAAAGACCAAAATTCACACAGATCGCCGAAGGTCCGATTTGTGTCGAGTTTCTTTCCGGTGCCGTCAATCTAATTCGCAAAACGGCGGCACGAAAAATCGGCTATTTCGATCCAAACATCTATTTGTATTTCGAAGACGACGACCTTTGTCTGCGTCTGCGTGCAGCTGGCTATAATGTGGTTCTGGTACCAACTTCGGTGGTTACCCATCTTAACGGCGGCTCGGTGCGTCCAAACCGTGCTTATTATTGGCGTAAATTTTGGCACTTTGCTTGGTCACGTGTCTATTTCGAACGCAAATACAAAGGTCAATTAGCTGCACTTTGTATCGGGTCAAAACTTGGAGCCAAATTCGGCCTACGAGCTATTGCATATATTTTGATCGGAAACCGAAAGAAAAGCTGGCGGGACCTCGCCCGGTTCTGCGGAACGGTAAGTTCGATATTTGGTTGCCGTGCAACAAAAATTACTCACGAACAATTTGATTAGAACCTGCTGCAAGGTCATTCAAGTTAACAGCTTTGCAATCCTGAAAATCTCGCTGCGCAGCCATTTATGGGCTGCGTTTGCGGCGTTCCGGACGTGCCAGTATTGGGCAAAGCCATATTCGGGAAATTCCAGCGGAAAGTCACAGGTCGCAAAGCCCCCCATCACGTTTTCCGCCAATCGCGACGGCAATGTCGCGATGACCTTGGTGCCGCGGATCAGGTTTGGAATGCTGGCAAAGGTTGAAACCTGCAACGCCGTGCGGCGTGATCGGCCTGTTGCACGCAGCAAATCGTCAATCGCCGACACGTCATTCGCCCCGATGATCACACGTGCATGATCGGCCGCACAGTACCGATCAAGGGTATCGGGCGCAGCATCATGAAAACCCGGATCATAAAAGCAGCGCATCTGTTCACGAAACAGCGCCTGCATTGCGATATCGGCATGCTTGCCCGCCGACTGGATGCTGATGGCATGGTCAATCTTGCCACTGCGCAGCAAGCCGACGAAATGATCCTCGCCACTGATCGACAAGACCTTGAGACGAATATCTGCCTTGCAGGACTGCAATCGTTGCATCAATGCCGGCAAGACGACGCTGACTTCATAGTCATTACACCCAATCGTAAAATGCGCGCCATGAGACGGATCATCCGGGTCAAACGCCACAACCCTGGTCAGATCACGCATCCCTTGTAACAAAGCACGGATCTGCGGCGCGATTTCATCGGCATGTGCGGTTGGCGCAACCGATCGCCCCGACCGCACAAAAAGCGGATCGCCGATAATCTGGCGCAACCGGTCAAGCCCGTGACTGACGGTGGGCTGCCCAACACCAAGACGATGCGCCGCAGCCGTAACCGATCCTTCGTCATAGATGATCAGGAACAGACGCAACAACCGATAATCAAGATCAAATTCATCGATATTCATGCATACTTATTATCATACCCATCGAATTGACCATATAGGTTTTAAAGATCACATTCTCCGTCATGAACAGGCGACGCCTGCCCCAAATTGGAGAATTGAAATGACCACACTGATTACCGGCGCAACCGGCCAGCTCGGCACTCTCGTTGTGAAACACCTGCTTGATCGCCTTCCGGCCCGCGAAATTGCGGTAAGTGTCCGCACCCCGGCCAAGGCCGAAAATCTTGCAGCACTTGGCGTTGATGTTCGGCATGGTGATTTTGATGACCTAGCCCTAATGACCACTGCCTTCAAGGGCATCGAAACCGCCCTGATCATTTCAGCAGAAGCCGACAATGCAACCCGCATTGCCCAGCACCGCACAGCGGTTGATGCCGCCAAGGCCGCGGGCGTCAGACATCTGGTTTACACCAGTATCATTGACCCGCGTGCTGATGCCGATTTCACCTATTCTGCCATTCACCTTGATACCGAAAATTACATCAAGGAAAGCGGCCTGAATTACACCTTCCTGCGCAACAGTTTCTATGCCGACCTTCTGCTTGCCGGTGTTGCGCACGCACTCGAAACCGGGGCTTATGGCGCACCGGCGGGCGATGCCAAAATCACCTATATCCCGCGCAATGATTTGGCCGAGGCCGCCGCAGTGGTTCTTGCCAATCCCCAAAACCACATCAATGCGACCTATGATCTGACCGGTGCGAAAGCCGTGACCCATACTGAAATTGCCAGCTACATCGCCAAGGCGACTGGCAAGGACATTACCTTTGCCGACCTGCCGGCTGACGTCCACATCGGGATCCTTAACAGCATCGGCCTTCCCGGCCATCTGGTCGAAGCCCTTGCCGGTCTATATGTCGGCGCGAAAAAGGGCGATTACGAAACCGTCAGTGATGATTTCGAAACGCTGGTTGGCCGCAAGCCGCAATCTGTCGAAGATTTCATTCGCAAGGCCCTGACGAACTAAGCCAACCTTGCCACCAAACAAAACAGCCGCCCGGCGTTCCGGGCGGCTGTTCTCGTTTCCAACATGCACAACAGATCAGCGCCCAAAAAAAACGGACCCCAAACGGGGTCCGGCAAGTTTCAGGGAGGCATCGGAACAAGGGGCAATTCCGGTGATCTCGTCTTCCTGCTTTACGGTGCAAAACTCAGCAACGTCGAAACGAAAAGCACGGCGGTCGATGTGATCGAAAAGACAACATATTTGACAATCATGTTCAGGGTCCTTTGCTGGCGGGGGTGACAGACAAGACAGCACCGGGGACGTGCCACCTTGCCTGCCGGGAGACGAATGTTTTCCGCCGAAATTTCCTGTCCGCTTCGCGATACGGAACATGGCGGTCAGGCATCAAAGCCCAAGATCGGACAATCCGGGATGATCATCGGGACGGCGTCCTTGCGGCCAATGGAACAAGCGTTCCTGTTCCGTGATCGGTTTGTCATTGATCGATGCAACGCGATGACGCATCAGGCCATCTTCATCAAATTCCCAATTCTCGTTGCCATAGGCACGGAACCAGTTGCCGCTGTCATCGCGATATTCATAGGCAAAGCGCACGGCGATCCGGTTTTCATGAAACGCCCACAGCTCCTTGATCAGGCGGTATTCCATCTCCCTGGCCCATTTGCGGGTCAGAAAAGCGACAATGTTTTCGCGACCGGCAAACATTTCCGAACGGTTTCGCCATTGGCTGTCTGGCGTGTAGGCCAGGGAAACCTTTTGCGGATCACGGCTGTTCCAGCCGTCTTCCGCCAGGCGGACTTTCTGTTTGGCGGTCTCGATATTAAAGGGAGGAAGCGGCGGCCGTGACATCGATCTTGTCCTTTGGTGCTGGTTTGAAAAAGGAACCCCGGTCGGTTCGGAGCGATATGCGGAGGGGGGACCACCGACCGGGGCTTTGCCGGAAGCAGGCCTGCCCTTAGGCGGCAGATGCCGTCACGACCGGGAAATCAATCGGCG
This sequence comes from Thalassospira sp. CH_XMU1420-2, assembly GCF_037029325.1. Taxonomy (NCBI): domain Bacteria; kingdom Pseudomonadati; phylum Pseudomonadota; class Alphaproteobacteria; order Rhodospirillales; family Thalassospiraceae; genus Thalassospira; species Thalassospira sp. CH_XMU1420-2. The sequence goes on along the minus strand of NZ_JAYMEG010000005.1, from coordinate 320,143 downwards.
TATCGAACGCCTCATTCAGGTAATTGGTCAGGGTATTCAGCGCGACATGTGCCACGATCTCGACCAGTTCGGCCTCGCTAAACCCGGCTTCCTTGACAGCCAAAACATCAGCAGCAGAAACCTGGCCACGGTTATGAACCAGTGCCACGGCAAAGCGCACGGCGGCATTGGCCTTCGGATCGGTCGACGCCCCGTTGCGATTGGCGGCAATTTCCGCATCGTCAAGTTTCGCAAGGTTCTTGCCAAGATAGGTATGCGCCGACAGGCAATAGTCACAGCCATTAAGCTGGGCAACCGCAAGGGCGATGCGTTCACGGGTCTGGGGATCAAGCGCGCCTTTGGCCAAGGCACCGTTAAGGCCAAGATAGCCTTCAAGTGCTGCCGGGCTGTTGGCCGTCAAACGAAACAGGTTCGGCACCGATCCGAGCAGTTTTTTCACGCCTTCAAGAAGCGGTTGGGCATTTGCCGGTGCAGCATCAATCGATGCAGGAAGCGTAATTCGCGTCATGGACTTTCTCCTTAAAAGATTTTGCGTCATCAGCTGATGAACGATACATACAGACAGGTCTGTCTATTTGTCAAATATTTTTTGGACCGGTCGTTCTGAAACGTGCAATGCTTGCATTTCTGCGCCCTTCGCGGCACAAGAAGACAGACCGGTCTGACTATTGGAGAAAAAAATTGAGATCAAAACGCGACGATCTGATCGATACGGCGCTGCGCCTGTTCTACACACAGGGCTTCAACGCCACCGGCATTGACAAGATTCTTGCCGAGTCCGGCGTCGCCAAAATGACGATGTACAAACATTTCAAATCAAAGGACGAACTGATTGTTGCCGCCCTTGAACGTCGCGATGAACAGTTCAGGGACTGGCTGACCGGTGAAATGGAAAAGGCATCGTCCGAACCGCGCGCCAAACTGCTTGCCATGTATGATGCGCTTGAAATCTGGTTTACCGGGCGCGCCTTCAAGGGGCTCGGTTTTGCCGGCTGTGCGTTTATCAATGCATCGGGCGAATTTTCAAAACTCGACCACCCTGCCCACCGCATTGCCGCCGATCACAAGAAAAAGATACTCGACTATCTTGTCGAACTTTGCAGCGCGGCGGGTGCAGCTGATCCGGTCGGACTTGCCGAACAGCTTGCCCTGCTTAAGGAAGGGGCGATTGTAACCGCACAGGTACGCGGCCTGTCTGATGCGGCCCAGATTGCCAAATCAATTGCCACCGGCCTTCTGGATGCGGCCATACCGGCATAAGGTAGCCTGTTGCCTTGATCCGTGCGCCCAACAAAAAACGGAGCCATCCGGCTCCGTCTTTTTGATCGGCAATGCGTAAGTCGTCAGGCGTCAAGATCGACCAGAACGACTTCACCGTTTTTCAGCTTGAGACCAAGCTGACCGTGTTTGAGACGCAAGGCATACTGCCCGAACAATTCGCGACGCCAGCCATGCATGGCCGGAACATCGGCATTGTCGTCTGCGGCAATATTTTGCAAATCATCGCCGGATGCCACCAGTCGCTGGGCCACACCCTTTTCCTCGGCGCACAGCTTGAGCAACACCTTGAGAAGCTCAACCGTCGGGCCGATGCCGGCTGGCAATTCAATGCGCTGTTTTGGTTTGGGCCACTGATCCTGTGGCAAGGCCAAAGCCGCCTTGATTGCCTCGATGATTGCCTGACCGGGCTTGGAGCTTCCGAAATTGCGGCCAACACCGCGGGTCTTGTCCAGATCGGCTTCGGTCATTGGCTGACGCGCGGCGATATCGAGCAACGTGTCATCACGCAAAATGCGATTGCGCGGCAGGTTCTTGCGCTGTGCCTCGGTCTCGCGCCATTCGCCAAGCGCGCGGGCAACGGCCAGAAACTTCGGGCTGTTTGACCGGGTCTTGAGACGCAACCAGGCATCTGCCGGATCAATCGAATAGATCGACGGATCGGTCAGACGTTCCATTTCTTCGAAAAGCCAGACCGCCCGGCCATTGGCCTCAAGCCGTTCGTGGAAATCTTCATAGATCACGCGCAGATGCGTCACATCCGAAAGCGCATAATTGATCTGTTTCGAAGATAACGGACGACGTGACCAGTCGGTAAACCGCATGGATTTGTCGATGCTTTTGCGCGCGACCTTGTTGACCAGTGTCTCGTATCCGACCTGGTCACCATAGCCAAGCACCATGGCCGCCACCTGGGTATCAAACACCGGATGGGGCACCTTGCCCGACAAATGTACGAAAATTTCGATATCCTGACGGGCCGCGTGAAACACCTTGATCACGCTTTCATCCTGCATCAGCTCAAACAGCGGCGACAGGTCAATGCCTTCGGCAAGCGGGTCAACCGCCGCACCGTTGTCCGAATGTTCCGGACTCGCAAGCTGCACAAGACACAGTTGCGGCCAATATGTCGAGTCCCGCATGAATTCGGTATCGACTGTAACGTAATCGAACTTGCGCAAGCTATCGCACAAGCTTCGCAGTTCTTCTGTAGTTGTAATAGGTTCCATGTCGATTGCTATAACATTGCCCGGAACAATTCGCCAGTGGCTTAGACGCAGGTCAGACCACCGCATGGACGGAATGGCTGATCGCCAAAAGCCCCGCCCTAGATGATTTCATCCTCATCAAGCAGCGGATCGGATTGCAGGTGGGTTTCGATGGCGTCCATGCGTTCCTGGACTTCTGCCGGGCGTTTGATTGACGCGACATGAAACAGCGCATCGCCCTGATTGACGATCGGCAAATTGGTCCGCCCGATAATCAGGCCATCCTCGCGCGCCAGGACTTCTTCGTCGGTTTGCCCGAACGGATCGGCCACCGCTGCGACAACATCACCGGCATGCACGAATTCACCTGCCAGCTTGAAGGTCCGCAAAATCCCACCAACCGGCGCACGCAGCCAGTGACTGTTGGACGATTTGAACGATGGCACGCGCGGTGTCCGCACGGTGCGTTCCGACGTCATGCCAAGTTTGCGCATCACACGCAGCACACCTGACACACCAGCCCGGATCGACATTTCATCAAAACGAAGCCCCTCGCCTGCTTCATACAGCAGGATCGGCACCCCGATTTCACGCGCGGCCTGGCGCAGTGATCCTTCACGCAGTGGACTGGTCAGGATGATCGGCGCGCCAAAGGCCTCGGCATATTCCATGATTTGCGGGTCGTCTTCATTGACCCTGATCTGGGGCAAGTTAACGCGGTTAACCGCGGCCGAATGCAAATCAATCCCGAAATCGGACCGTTCGACAATTTCATGCAGGAAAAGATGCGCAAGCTGCGCGGCAAGCGATCCGCGCGCATGGCCCGGGAAACTGCGGTTAAGGTCGCGACGGTCGGGCAGATAACGGGTGTGGTTCAAAAAGCCGAATGCATTGACCAGTGGCACGGCAAGCAACGTGCCGCGCATCCCCTTCAATGCCGGGGATTTCAAGACACGGCGGATCACTTCGACCCCGACGATCTCGTCACCATGCACAGCCCCGCTGACAAACAGAACCGGCCCCGGCCGTTTGCCATGCACGACATTGACGGTCAGATTGACCGGTGTGTGGTTGGACAGAAGCGAGATCGGAATATCGACAATCTTGCGCGTCCCCGGAGCAACCTTTTTCCCGCCAATTTCAAAATCAGGTGTTTTGGGGGCCTTGGGAGTTTTTTCTTTTCCCTTGGTCGATCCGGTTTCGCTCATGCCGTTATCCTTTGCCTTTGGTCCGGACTTTTCCCGGACGGTAATCTTTTTCAAGGAATTCGATAATCATCCCGGCGATATCCTTGCCGGTTGCGCCTTCGATACCTTCAAGCCCCGGCGATGAATTGACTTCCATCACAACCGGCCCGTGGTTCGAGCGCAAAATATCGACACCACAAACATTTAGCCCCATTGCCTTGGCGGCTTCAACTGCCGTTGCACGTTCCTGGGGGGTAATGCGGACCGAACGGGCCGATCCACCGCGATGGATGTTTGACCGGAAATCGCCCTCGGCACCTTTGCGTTCCATGCTGGCGATGACCTTGCCGCCGATCACGAAACAGCGGATGTCGGTATTGCCGGCTTCCTTGATGAATTCCTGAACCATGATGTCAACGCTGGCGCCACGGAATGCCTCGATAACCGATTTGGCGGATTTCTCGGTTTCACCCAGAACCACACCAATGCCCTGGGTTCCTTCCAGAAGCTTGATCACCACAGGCGCGCCACCCACGATCTGCAAAACCTCGTCGGTTTTCTTGGGATCATGGGCAAAGGCCGTCACCGGAAGGCCGACACCGCGCCGCGACAGAATCTGAAGCGACCGCAACTTGTCGCGCGAACGACCGATCGCAACCGACTCATTAAGCGGATATACCCCCATCATTTCAAACTGGCGCAATACCGCCAGTCCGAATGACGTTACCGACACACCGATACGCGGAATGACTGCGTCATAGCCCAGAAGTTTCTTGCCGCCGTAATAGATTTCCGGCTTGAGCGAGGTAATGTTCATCGTCACCCGCAAGGTGTTGATGATTTCGATCTCGTGCCCACGCGCTTCGGCAGCCTCGACCAACCGTTTGTGGGAGTAAAGATTTGGGTTACGCGCAAGCATCGCGATTTTCATAAAATGAACTCCCGTGGTCGGTCACAATGGCCGTGCAGACGATCAGATGTCGCATGCCCGGTCTTGGAATATTGTCAGAAAGAAAAAACGATCCTGTCGGGAATTTGTTCCGCCACATGATCGTTCTTCTGCGCATCTAACTCTGTTCGGGCTTCCCTGCAAGATAAGATTTCGATGGTTGCACCAAAAATCTTCCTGCCTTCATCGCTGTACGCCCCAAAAGCATGGGAAACCCCATGATTGACCGGTTGGCGAGCGACACTTCAACTTTCAATCTGTGATGCCCGACAACGATATGGGTCGATACAATGAACCGTTCTTCGGCATTTCCGTTCGAAGACCGAATCTCGCGAAGCTCGACCAGCGGGGCCAGGCATTGAATGCGTCCATGCCCGTCTCCGCGATAATGGGGCAACACGAACTGGACGTAATCCTGTCCGTCCCGGGTTACCTGTTTGGGATTAAGTGCATGAAGCGACGATGTCCGCGCCCCTGTATCAACCTTGGCCTTGATCAGCGGAACGTCAAGATCAGGAAGTCCGATCCATTCACGCCAGCCAAGAACATGCCCCCCCGCCACCAGGGCATCGGTATGGGATTTGAATGACGGTTTTACTTTAAGTCGTTGTGGGCTCACATGCACAATCCGGTAATTGAAAGTGCCTTGAATATAGCCTGCAAAAGGCTGATCGGCCTATGATTTTAACAGTGCGGGCGAAATTAGTCGGCGCGATCGGTTCCCGATGCCACCTGCATTTCTTCCATCACACTGCGTACAAGCGGCAAGGTCACCGCCCGCTTTTCGGCAAGGGCACGGCGATCAATCGCTGCGACCAGATCGGTCAGTGCGACAAAGGATCGCTCGATCCGGGGCAAAATATAGCTCACGGTTTGCGGCCCGGCCTGAATTTGCCGATCGGCAAACAGTTTAAGAAGAAGACCGACCATCAAATCGTCATCGGGCGGGGAAATCTCGCAGACCAGGGCCGCACCAAGACGGGATTTGAGATCGGGCAGCCCGACATTCCAGCGCGCCGGCGGCTGTGTCGCGGTAAGCAACAAATGCCCGTCCCGTTCCTTGAGCATGTTATAAAGATGGAAACAGGCGGTTTCATCAATGCCGCCATCGGCATCTTCGATCACAAGCCCCCTGGCATCACCCAGCAGCGCGTCGGGATCACAACCGGCAAGATCGATTGCGGCAACACTCAGTGCAGCAGACCGGGCGCGCCAGACCTCTGCCAGATGACTTTTGCCACAGCCCCTGGGCCCATAAAGACACAAGGCCGGCACCGGCCATTTCGGCCACAGATCAATCCAGGCCACCGCATCACGATTGCATTGCGCGACCATGAAATCATCGCGCCCCAAAGCCGGACGCAATTCAAGTGCAAGGGGCAATTGCTGCGGGCCGACATCGGGCGCGACACTGTCGCGCTCGGCTGCAAGTTCTGCCTCGGGCACCGGTTTGTCCGTGTGATGGGCCGGATTGTGTTTCGCCGGGGTCACTGTGGTCTCAATTCTCGCCGTCTTCGATCGCATCACCGCGCGGGTGATCCGGTCCATGATCATATAAACGACTACTGAGATACTGCCTTAAACCGTAACGCACAAGTACGCCGATCACCGCAGCCACCGGAACGGCCAGCATCACACCAAGCAACCCGAACACCGCACCACCGGCCAGCAAGGCAAACATCACCCACACCGCATGCAGCCCGACCTTGTCCCCGACAAGCTTCGGCGTCAGGAAATTGCCTTCAAGAATCTGGCCGATCCCGAACACAAGCGCCACCAGACCAAGATCAAGACCGAACCCGAACTGGGCAATCGCCACCCCCATGCCAACCGCAAACCCGGCGAACATCCCGAAATAGGGCACAAAGGAAACAAGACCGGTCATCAACCCGATGACAAAGCCGAATTCAAGCCCGACCAGCGTCAGCCCAAGCCCGTAAAACAGTCCCAGCAATACACAAACCGATGCCTGCCCGCGCACAAAGCCCGCCAGGGTGTCATCAATTTCACGCGCGCACTGGCGAATATCGGTGGCGGAATGCCGGGGCAGATAACTGTCGACCTTCGCAACAATCTTGTCCCAGTCCCGCAGCAAATAGAACGACACAACCGGTGTGATGAACAGCAAACTGATAAAGTTCAAAAGCGCCAGCCCGCCCGACAGCACATTGGTCAGCACATTGCCGATCCATTTAAGCGCATTGGCACTTTGTCCCTTGACCGCATCAGACACACTTTGCAGGGTCTCGGGGGCCACCCGGTCAAGCACATGCTGAAGATAGGGCGCGACATTGGTGCGCAACGCATCGACATAGCCCGGCAACCGTTCAAGGAACCCGGCAAGCTGGCTTCCGATCATCGGAACAATCAGCAACAGCACCAGGATGAAAACCAGGAAGAACAGCACCGTGATGATGCTGGTCGCGACCGTGCGGCTGGCGCCGCGCGCCTCAAGCTTGTCTGCCAGCGGATCCAGGAAATAGGCAATCGCCATCCCGGCAACAAACGGCAGAAGGATGCTTGAAAACAGCCACACCAGAAAGAAGAATCCGACAATGAAAATAAGCCAGAAACGTGCCTGTTGCCGTAATGTCATGTCCGGGTTCCCCTTTGTTGCCAGACTCCCGAAGGACGCCGATAAGACGCCCGAACCGGCCACTGACGATCAATATCGCGGACCGCCAATTCGCAGACAGTCATTATCGCGGACTGGCCGGTGTCACGGGTTTATGACCTAGCCGCCGATCGACAAGCCCTGCAAGCGGTCCGATCCGGTTGGCTGGATGAACCACAATTCCCCCATCCGCGTCAGGTTCAGGTTCTGCTGGTTAAGTGCTGTCTGAAGCTGACTGGTTGATCCGACAAAGTCGAGTGACAGTTGCACTTCACGGCGCGACATCGCGACAACGCGCGAATTGCGCACCACCGGAAGACCGATCAGCTTGTCTTCGATCTTGGCCCAGTCCTGAAGCCCGGTAATCGGAATAAACACCATCAGGCTGCCGCCCGTGCTGTAATTGATCAGGTTGGCCCGTTTCCAGCCATCGGCAAGCTGATCCTGAACCGCCTTGGCCGCACGGACCAGCGTTTCATTAAGCGTCTCGTCAGGCAGCGTGTTTTCCTGAACACCAAATACCTGCGGGCCGCTATTGGGATCATAGCGGGTGACCGTCACATCAACGCTTTCCGCACCCGTCGCCCCACTGACATCGGCACTGGCAACAACGGCAACATCCGCACCATAACGTTTGGCCAATGCCGCCAGACGTTCCATCGATCCGTTTTCGGCCTGTTCGGCGGACACGGTCCCGATATCGGTCAGATCACCAATCGGTGCCTTGATCGGCACCAGACCCGATGTGGCAACATTGCGTGCCCAGACATCGCGCCACGGGTTGGGATCATCCCACAAGGTGACATAGCCCGATGTCCGGTAAACCGGCACAATCATCACCGGCTTGGATTGCAGTTCGGCAAAGGAAATGTCGCGGAACCGCAAAAAGCGCCGCAACTCGTCATCCTTGAACCGCACGGTCATGTCCGCAATATAGCGAACCGATGACGTCTTTTCATTCGACACCCCGAAATCGCGCACCATATTGGTAATTTCCGAGCCCGCCGGCATCTGCAATCCGGCGCGATCTTCCGGCAGGGTCAAACGCGCAATCACTTCTTCGAATGCCTTGCGCTGGCCGATCTCGAGTGCCTTTTCACGGGCGGCGGCGGCTGTTTCCGCACTTTCATCAACGTGAACACCGGTCACGGTGAAAATGTCCTGCGCAAAAGCCGGAAAAGCCATCAGCGCAGAAACCGTAACAGCGCCAGCCAACATCTTGATGTTTTTCAATGAAGTAAGCACGTATGCCTCGTTGCCCTAATCGTGTCTTGTCGAATTATTTTGCAATCGCCCTTGTGGCATGTTGCACGCATTCTGGAAAGAAAACTCTGTCATGCGCAGGTGATCATTGCATATTGTCCGCGTTTGAGTATTTTCGCCCCAGCGGAAATTATCAAGCCCGCGTTTTTTATCAGTAGGACTGGCAGACATTCCTGCAACTGATTAAAGGCGTCAGTAAGGCGGATTGGTCAAACAGCAGCATATTTGCTGCGGCCCGGCCCGCAAATGCCCAGTGAACGTCGCTTGGAAGTCGGTACGTATTGATGAAAAACGCGGGTTGCCCCGCTGTTTTTTCATGCATGCGCGAAGCCAAGGATCACCAAAATGACCGCCTCCAAAGGCCTTACCTATAAGGACTCCGGTGTCGATATTGATGCCGGAAATGCCCTTGTCGATCGAATCAAACCGCTTGCAAAAGCAACCTCGCGGTCCGGTGTTTCCGGCGGGCTTGGCGGTTTTGGTGCCCTTTTTGACCTCAAAGCGGCCGGCTACAACGATCCGGTTCTGGTTTCCTGCACCGATGGTGTCGGCACCAAGCTTAAGGTCGCCTTCCTCGCCGACAAACATGACACGGTTGGCATCGATCTGGTCGCCATGAGCGTCAATGACCTGGTCGTTCAGGGTGCCGAGCCGCTTCTGTTCCTTGATTACTTTGCAACCGGCAAACTGTCGGTCGACAATGCCGCCGATGTGGTTGCCGGCATTGCCGAGGGCTGCAAACAGGCCGGCTGTGCACTGATTGGCGGGGAAACCGCCGAAATGCCGGGCATGTATTCGGATGGCGAATATGACCTTGCCGGTTTTGCTGTCGGTGCGGCCGAACGTGGTGAACTTCTTGATGGCAGCAACGTTGCCGAGGGCGACGTGATCCTTGGTCTGGCGTCAAGCGGCGTTCATTCCAACGGCTATTCGCTGGTCCGCAAGGTTGTCGACAAGGCAGGCCTTGGCTATTCCGACGAAGCCCCGTTCGCACCGGGCAAAACCGTTGGCGAGGCCCTGCTTGAACCGACCAGAATTTATGTCAAAAGCTGTCTGGCAGCGCACAAGGCCGGCATGGTCAAGGCCCTTGCCCACATTACCGGTGGCGGCCTGACCGAAAACGTTCCGCGTGTTCTTCCCGAAAACCTGACCGCTGTCTTTGATGCCAGCACCTGGGAATTCCTGCCGATCTTCAAATGGCTCGCAGCCGAGGGCGGCATTCCCGCCGTCGAAATGGCGCGGACCTTTAACTGCGGCATCGGCATGTGCGTCGTGGTTCCGGCTGACAAGGCGGATGCGGCCGAAGCATTGCTGCGTGAACATGGTGAAACCGTCAGTCAGATCGGTGTTATCGGCCCGCGCGCCGGTGATGGCCCGCAGGTCGTCATCAAGAACATGGGCCCTGCATGGGAAAAGTAAGCAAACTTAAACTCGCCGTTCTGGTCTCAGGCGGCGGGTCCAACCTGCAAGCCATCATTGATGCCTGCAATACGCCCGACTACCCGGCCGAAATCGTTCTGGTTTTCTCAAACCAGCTTGATGCCGGCGGGCTGGAACGCGGGCGTAAGGCCGGTATCCGGTCCGAGGCAATCTCGCACAAAGGCTATCCGGGCGGACGCGAAGCCTATGACACCGCCGTCAGTGCCCTGATCGAAGAAAGCGGTGCGGATCTTGTGGTTCTGGCTGGCTACCTGCGACTGGTCAGTGAAAGCTTTGTCACCCGCTGGAAAGACAAGCTGATCAATATTCACCCGTCGCTTCTGCCAAGCTTCAAGGGCCTGCATGTGCATCAGGCTGCCCTGGATGCCGGGGTCAAATTTGCCGGTTGCACCGTGCATTATGTCGTCCCCGAAGTCGATAGCGGCCCGATCATTGCCCAGGCCGTTGTCCCGGTCCTTCCGGGGGACGATGCCGGCAAACTGGCCCAGCGTATCCTCAAACAGGAACACCGCATCTATCCGCAGGTCATCCGCTGGATCGCCGAAGGCCGCGTTTCGGTTGATGACAAAGGCATCGTAACGGTTGCCGATACCAAACCCGCCGAGTTTGCGGAAATCAATCCGGCGATTGAACCGGCTTGAAAGAACCTTTGGCGCAGATTGCGCAGGCTGATTTAAGGGCGGTTTGATCCGCCCTTTTTTCATGGCGGCATCTTGCGCCCGACCGGTTTCAGACCAGATTACGCAAACGGTTTTCCATCCGTTTCCCCTGGTCCAAAGGCCCATCATGAACAAAACCATCCGCAACATCGTCCTTGGCGTCATGCTTGCAACCTTTATCGCACCGATCGGTCTGGCGATCACTGAAAGCCACGCCCAGAACGCAAACTGGCGTGCAACCAAATGTGCACTTTATCAAACCCATCGGGATGATATCCGGGCACAAATGCCCGCAAACGCCACCAGTACTGCCTTTGACGATCAGGAAGACGAATTTGTCGCATCGGGCTGCACGGCACGCGCCTATGTCTGCCCGCAAAACCGGGCCGAACTCGAATATGCCAATCTGATGTCTGTCGTGATGATGAACGAAGGGGCCACCGGGTCGTTTCTGCCCTTTGCCTGCAAGGAAACCGGCAGATAGGACGCAGATAGGACGATGTGATCCTGTCCACACCCTTGGCCAAAGGGATGATATCCCCGGTTAATCTTACCCTTGCCCGCACTCTACCTTGCGGATATACATTGGAAAAATCCCAAAACCCAGGAGGTAGATTTGCAGGGTAACGATTACGAACTGACCGAAACCCATGTTGCCATCTATGAAGGCTTCACCAGCTTTGTCAAATGGTCGACCATTTCGGTTATTGCCATTCTGATCCTGATGGCGATCTTCCTGCTGTGATCTGCCAAATGGCAGAACCGGAAATGTAAAAAGCTGCCGTTGACCGGCAGCTTTTTTGTTTGTTAAGGCGCTTAAATCGTATCGGTGTTATAGGTGACGACGTCAAATCCCTCTGCCGCAATTGGTGGCTGAAACGCCGCACAGATTTGATGGAACTGAGCGTCACTGGCAGAAAATTGATGTTTGCCCGCCTGATTGCGGGCGTGCAGGCGCTGCTTGCAGATGTCTTCTTCCAGATCAAGGAAGTGCAATTTGTGCCCTGCCCCGACCTCTTCATAAATGCCGCGCATCCAGCCACGCAACGCGCGCGTGTTGGCCGGGAAATCCAGCACGACCGAAAGACCTGATAAAAGCAACATGCTGACATGCGGCCCCATGACGTCACGCAGTTTTCGCGACGCACGGACATAATCCGACACTGTGTGCATCTGATCGCCAAACAGAACGGATAACCATTCATCTTCGGCAATCAGAACCGTTCCCGGTTTGCGCGCCAGTTCGGCGGCAAGCGTCGATTTCCCCGATGCAATTTTCCCGCATAACATATGCAGCACCGGTTGCCCTACCAATCCATGGGCCAATGCATGGGCCGGTGACCTTCGATCTTGATCTGATGTGGATAATGACATTGCGATCTCCCTGTCGGAAATGCCGGGAGACAGACAAAAAAAAAACCCGCCTCACGCGGCGGGTGGTTTCATTTGGTCAAAATGTCACAACCCCGCCATCCTGTGAATGGCGGTAAAAATTCGTGCAGAACTGGTTACGACATTTTCCATGGCCTGATCATGGCATGGTCACCCAATGCTGTCCAGAACACTGCGTCGCACAAAAAAGATACGAAGATAAAACTTATTCACCCATAGGTTAATTACCGATAAGATCAATCTGTTGTCCTGATACGGATCCGGACCGCACCGGATGCAAAGGGCGATCCGAACGCCCACAGCACCACAACCCTGAAATCCGAAACAATCGGACCCGCAATTGGGGAGGAAACAATGCAAGGAAGCGACTACGACGTCGAACTGGTCAAAATCCACGAAGCAGGCTGGCACCATTGGACCAAGTTCGTTTTGTGGAGCATTATCTCCATCTCTGTTTTGCTGCTGTTAATGGCAGCTTTCCTGATCGATTAACCGCGCCGTTCTGTCACACAGACACAAAAAAACGCCCCGCAATCTGCGGGGCGTTTTGATGCCGGATGAACCGGAATTCTGTATTCTAAGCTTAGCCGACGATTTCGGTCTGAGCGAAGAAGTAAGCAATTTCGATTGCAGCGTTTTCGAGCGAGTCCGAACCATGGACCGAGTTCGCTTCGATGGATTCTGCAAACTGCTTACGGATGGTGCCTTCCTCGGCGTTTGCCGGGTTGGTTGCACCCATAACTTCGCGGTAGGTCGCGACAGCGTTTTCGCCTTCCAGAACCTGGACGACGACCGGGCCGGAGACCATGAAGTCTACCAGTTCACCGAAGAACGAACGTTCTTTGTGAACTGCATAGAAACCTTCAGCCTGAGCGCGGGTCAGAGCGACGCGCTTCTGTGCGACAATGCGCAGGCCAGCTTCTTCGATGACGGCGTTGATTTTGCCGGTCAGGTTGCGGCGCGTTGCGTCCGGCTTGATGATCGAAAGAGTGCGTTCGACAGCCATTGGTTTCACCTAGCTACTTTAAAAATTTCGTTACCCCCCAAGAGGGCTTCCAAAAGGGCCTGCGGAACATAAAGGAGCCATACATAAGCACTCCCTTATCATCCACAGACCCAAAGGTTGGCGCTATATAAACGGGGTTGAAGCGCAACGCAACAGATAGTTCTGCCCGCGCAATACAGACTTGCAGTAGCTGCATTGACCTCAAAACCATCACGAAAATGCGCAAAAACGCATAAAACTGCGATTTTCCCGACGGTTACTTTGCCCCCCCGGTCGCCAATTTCCGCCGGTTACAGTTTCAAGAAACCTTGCTTCAAATCGTACTCTGCCCTATTGAAAGCACAGAAATCCTTGCGATTCCCCCGGATCAAGGCGGGAAAGACCGGGAAACCCGATACCCAAGATCAAGAGAACGACCGATAAAATGCTGCAAATTACCGATCTCACCTATCGTATTGGTGGCCGTGTCATTCTTGACCAGGTTTCCCTGACCATTCCCGATGGCCACAAGGTCGGCCTGATTGGCCGCAACGGGGCGGGTAAATCCACCCTTTTGAAACTGATTTCCGGTGAACTGGCCACCGATGGCGGCGACATTCGCCTGTCCAAGCGGGCGCGCATGGGGGTTGTCTCCCAGGAAGCCCCGGCAGGAAGCCGTTCGCTGATTGAAACTGTTCTGGCTGCGGATACCGAACGCGCCAGCCTGCTTGAAGAAGCCGAAACAACCACCGATCCACATCGCATTGCCGAAGTCCACACCCGCCTTGCAGATATCGATGCCCACACCGCCGAAGCACGCGCGGCATCGATCCTTTCGGGGCTGGGCTTTGATGCCGATGCCCAGCAACGCCCGTGTGATGATTTTTCCGGCGGCTGGCGGATGCGTGTCGCACTTGCCGCGACCCTGTTCCTGCGCCCGGATCTGCTGCTGCTGGATGAACCGACCAACCACCTTGACCTCGAAGCCACCATCTGGCTTGAAAACTATCTGATCAACTATCCCGGCACGATCATCCTGATCAGCCATGATCGTGATCTTTTGAACCGCGCGGTCAAATCGATTGCCCATCTGCATGACGGCACCGTCACGCTGTATGGCGGCAACTATGACAAGTTTGCCAAGACCCGGCGCGAACAGATGGAACTGGCGTCCAAACAATATGAAAAGCAGATCGCCCAGCAAAAGCATCTGCAATCCTTCATCGACCGCTTCCGCGCGAAGGCCAGCAAGGCCAAACAGGCGCAAAGCCGTGTCAAGATGCTTGAAAAAATGGGGCCTGCGATCCCGGTGGTCGAAGACCGCGGCATTACCTTTGACTTCCCAAGTCCCAAGGAACTGCCACCGCCCCTGATCAATATCCATAATGGCGAAGTCGGCTATGAACCGGGCAAACCGGTCCTGCGCAATATCAGCCTGCGCATTGATATGGATGACCGCATTGCCCTTCTGGGCGCCAACGGCAACGGTAAATCGACCCTGGCGAAATTGCTCTCGGACCGGCTTGAACTGATGGCCGGTGAAAAGACCGCCTCAAGCAAACTGCGCATCGGCTATTTTGCCCAGCATCAGACCGACGAACTGATCGGTGAACAGACCCCCTATCAGCATATGGCCGCCCTGATGCCCGATGCGATCGAAAGCAAGGTGCGCGCGCAACTTGGCCGCTTTGCCTTCGAAGGGGACAAGGGCGACACCAAGGTCAAAGACCTTTCGGGGGGCGAAAAGGCACGTTTGCTGTTTGCGCTGATGACCCTTGATGCACCGCATATGCTGATCCTCGATGAACCGACCAACCATCTTGATATCGACAGCCGCGATGCCCTGAACCATGCGCTTAACGCCTATGAAGGTGCCGTAATCATCATCAGCCACGATCCCTATCTGATCGAAGCCTGTGCTGATCGTCTGGTTCTGGTGGCCGATGGCACGGTAACCGCCTTTGACGGCGACGTGTCGGAATATCGCCAGTATCTTCTCGATCGTGCGCGCGCCGAACGCCGGGCCAACAAGGCCGGCGAAGACGACACCAACGGCAAGGACGCCAAACGCGACCGCAAAGCCGAACGCCAGCAGGCCGCCGAAAAACGCAAGGCCGCCGCCCCGGTCAAACGCGCGATTGAAAAGCTCGAATCCCAGATGGAAAA
Organism: Thalassospira sp. CH_XMU1420-2; assembly: GCF_037029325.1. Taxonomy (NCBI): domain Bacteria; kingdom Pseudomonadati; phylum Pseudomonadota; class Alphaproteobacteria; order Rhodospirillales; family Thalassospiraceae; genus Thalassospira; species Thalassospira sp. CH_XMU1420-2. The sequence goes on along the minus strand of NZ_JAYMEG010000005.1, from coordinate 305,002 downwards.
ATTGTCCGCGCGCAAGGCCGCAATCGAAACCGAAATGGCTGATCCCAAACTCTATGAAGCTGCCAATGGCCAGAAGCTCGGCGACCTTCAAATGGAACTGGGCAAGATCGAAAGCCAGCTTGGCGACATCGAAATGCAGTGGATGGAAAAGCAGGAAGAATACGAAACGCTTGTTGCGTAACCTTTGCGGGTTACCCTCACATCCCATGCCAAACCAAAAAAGACAGGCTCTTTCAGCCTGTCTTTTTTTTAATTCCGGCATTGTCCGCTGATGGCTTAATGCAGTGCCCTTGCCGCGTCACTGCCCTTTGCCTTGCGCACGCGCTTCTGCTGATACATTTTTTCATCGGCAAAGCCGATCAGCGCGATCGTTTCGTTGCAATCCCCGGGATAGACAGCAATCCCGATGCTGGCCCCGACCGTGATGCTAAGGGCATCAATCTCAATCGGGCGCTGGATCGATGCCGCGATTTTCTGGGCCACCCATTCGGCTTCATCGCGTCCGTTCACCGCATCGGCAATCACCGCAAATTCATCCCCGCCCAGTCGGGCAACCGTATCGCCCTGACGCACGGTATTCTTGATGCGTTCGCCGACCTTGCGCAGGACCTGATCGCCGATTTCGTGACCATAACGGTCATTGACCGGTTTGAAACCATCCAGGTCAATATAAAGAAGCCCGATCGAATGGCCTTCGTTTTCCGCATGCCCACATGCAACTTCAAGCCGGTCTTCAAACAGCAACCGGTTGGGCAACCCGGTCAGGGCATCATGATTGGCCTGACGCCACAATTCCTGTGCGTTTTCCATGTGGCGTGAAATGTCAAAACCCATCTCGACGAAATTGACATCCGATGTTGTCGGATCGGTTATCGCGCTGACCACGACATTGGAATAAAAGAAATCCCCGCTTTTGCGGCGGTTGCGCACTTCGCCTTCCCAGGTGCCATTGGCACGCGCCGCCATCAGGATCTCGTCGAGTGCCTCGGCATTTTCGCGCTGGGCACGCAGGAATGATAACGGCTTTCCGATTGCTTCGTTTGGCAAATATCCGGTCATCGCGGTAAAGCCCGGATTAACCTTAAGGATCGTGCCCGTGTCATCGGCGACAACCACACTGTTTTTTGATGCCCGCAGAACCTGCTCGGATAAGCGCGCGTCAAAGCTTGCAACGATCTGGTTCTGACGGGTCCAGGCATAGGCCGCACTGCCGATCGCAATCAGGAAAATGAACGCGGTCGAAACAATCGTCAGCGTGTCACGTTCGGGCGACAGCAACTGTTCAAGCACATCATTGGGCAACCGTGCCCCGACATACAGGTTCAACCGGCTGCTTTTTTCCTGATCACTGCCAAAGATCACCGACAGGGACCGGTTGGAGTTGCGCGCCAGAAGAAGATCGGAAACATCAAGCCGCTGGACCGAATAGAAACCGCTATCAACCCGGAAACTTTGCAATCCCAGTTGCATGCTTTCCCAGGCTTTCGGGTAACGGTCACCGATCACCGCGGGCATCCCGGTCAGTTCTTCGGACCAGTTTTCGCCCGGCTTGCCGCCCAGCATCCAGCCGCCATCGCCATCCAGAACAAACGGTTCTGCCCCGTCAAGTTTCAGCGACTTGACCACTTCTTCAAGTGTCGATGCCGCCCGAAGGTTCAAGACCACAACGCCATGGCGTTCCCCGAACCGGTCAAAGACCGGCGCCGACAGCCGGATAACCGGCTTGATCGGCTTTTCGATCTGGCCAAACTCCTCGTTCAGATCGACACCCGATATATAGATCGTCCCGCGCGGCGCATTGCGGGCCAGCTGGAAATAGGGTCGCTCGCTTTTGTTCTGAAGTTCGCGTCTGGGCACGGAAAACGGAATGCCGCTGCCGTAATTGACGCGCACGATTTCCATGCCATCATTGTCAAGCAGCCTGATCTGGTCATAAATCCCCCGCCGCAGCGAAAAGACCGCAAACTCGTCCGCCACCTGATCAAGACTGGCCGTCCCGGCGATCACCGCATCGATCTGCTGGCTTTCTGACAGGATCAAAAGATCGGAAACCACGATATCGATGCGTTCGCGCAATACCGATATCGATTTTTCCAGTGCATAACGCTGGTCATCGGAAATGACCTTTTCGCGCACGGCACTGCCTTCCCATGACAGCAACCCGACCACAGCCAGGAACACGGCACTCAGCGGTGCGAAACACACCAGAAATGACTTCACATGACCGAATCTGATCATCGCTTTCCCGCTGTTTGATGAACCATGTTCCAAGCCTTTTCTGGCTGGCACCGTTATGGAAATCCTATTCATAACAATGATTTCAACAAATCATAACGCATCAACCGGCATTCGCATACCGCTTGTCGGGCTGATCACGCGATATTGTCTCCATGCCCCGGCACCCTGACGCCACAACCGCGCAATGACGATGCCGCGAATTGGCCAATCATCCTGACATGATCCTGTCAGCAGCCCCCTGCTACCTTGCCCCCATCACAACCTTTATTCATCTGGCAAGGTCTCCTCATGACACTCATGACACCCATGACTTATGTTGAAAACCTCTGGCTCTTTTTCGTTCTGTTGTCGGGCATCATTATCGTGCCCGGCATGGACATGTTTTTTGTCATTGCCAATGCCCTGACCGGTGGGCGGCGTGCCGGGCTTTCGGCCACCGCCGGCATCATGCTGGGCGGTGTGTATCATACCTTGCTTGGCGCGATTGGCATCAGCGCCCTTCTGGCGATTGCGCCTTGGCTTTTGAATGTCATGCTGTTTGCCGGTGCGGCCTATATGATCTGGATTGGAGTGACTTTGATCAAAAGTGCCATCACGGTCGGGACCATCCGGGCAGCCAGACCGTCTTCACTCTGGATCGCCTTTCGCCAGGGCATGATTACCTGCATGCTCAATCCCAAGGCCTATTTGTTTATTTTCGCCGTCTACCCGCAATTCATCCGTCCGCAATACGGACCACTTTGGTCACAAGCACTGGTAATGGGAATCATGACGGCGGCGGTCCAGCTTGCTGTCTATGGCGCACTCGCACTTGCGGCGGGAACAAGCCGCACCCTGATCACCGGCAACCCGACCGCAACCATCTTTATCGGTCGCGCCGCCGGGGCATTATTCATCGGCGTCGCCCTTCTGACCGCCTGGCAGGGCGCAATGACCCTGAACTGAACTGAACTGAACTGAACTGAACTGGGCTGAACTGGGCTGAACTGAACTGAACTGGACTAGGCTGGGCTGGGCTGGGCTGGGCTGGGCTGGGCTGAACTCAACTGGACTGGACATCCCAGCTTGCAGGCTGAACTGAAGGGCATCGGACCCATCCGAGTCCGTGTCCGAATGCGGGTCAGGCTGGGATCGGACTGAAGAGAGCTGAAGCACGCTTAAATGGGCAGAAATGGATATAAACACACATAACTGGCCGCCCCCCTGACGCCGCACTCCAAATCACCGTTCCTGCCCTGCCCCGACCGATCCAGCCGTGATCTGTCTTAAGTCATCCTGATCAGAGATAAGACCGGATGATGTCAAATGACATGCAGACCGGACGACGCGATCCGGTACGGATCACGCGGATGGCTAGAACGTAAAACACCCGCGAACCGGATTGGCGCGCGGGTGTTTTGACTATTCAGCCAGATTTAATAATCAGGCTGATTATTCAGAAATTTTAAAGACCGGAAGCACCGAACCTTCGTATTTGGTTTCGATGAACTGACGGATCGCATCATCGTGATAGGATTCAACCAGGGTTTTGACCCACGGTGCGTCCTTGTCCTGGGTGCGGGTGACGATCACGTTGGCATACGGGCTGTCATTGCCTTCGATCGCGATCGAATCCTTGATCGGGTTCAGACCGGCTTCAAGCGCGTAGTTGGTGTTGATCGCCGAGGCATCAAGATCCGCCAGCGAACGCGGCAGCTGTGCAGCGTCCAGTTCGACAAAGCGAATGTTTTTCGGGTTTTCAATCACGTCAAGCGGACTGACAACCAGACCGACAGACGGATCAACCTTGATCAGGCCCTGTGCCTGCAGCACCAGAAGCGCACGACCGCCATTGGTCGGGTCGTTCGGGATGCCGATTTCGGCACCGTCTTCAAGCTCGTCCAGGCTTTTGATCTTGTCGGAATAAATGCCCATCGGGGTCAGGATGTTGTAACCGACAACCGCCAGGTCATAGCCACGATCCTTGATCTGGTTGTCCAGATACGGCTTGTGCTGGAAGCTGTTGGCCTGAAGATCACCATCATCAAGCGCCTGGTTCGGAATGACATAATCCGAGAAGCTGACGATTTCGATATCAAGGCCCTTGGTCGCCGCAACCTTGACGACTTCTTCCATGACTTCTTCATGCGCACCCGGGGTAACGCCGATTTTGATTTTTTCGTTGGCAAGTGCCTGACCGGTCAGGGCCGATGCCAGAACGGCCGCAGCCGTCAGTTTAAGCAGAAACCGCATTGTAAAAACTCCTTGTTTTCGCTGTTTTTTGCGGGAATTTCAAAATATGAGGGTTACTCATATATTCCGTTTGTCGGCTTTGCGCGCCATCCAGTCGCCGGAGCTTTGAACCGCCTGCACAACCACAATCAGGGTAATCACCACAGCCGCCATCACATCGGGGCGGAACCGCTGATAGCCATACCGAATGCCAAGATCCCCAAGACCGCCGGCACCAACCGCCCCGACCATCGCCGAATACCCGATCAGGGTGACGGCGGTCAGGGTCAGGCCATGAATGATGCCGGGCAAGGCTTCGGGCAGAAGCACCTTGGTCACGACCTGAACCGGGCGGGCGCCCATGGCCTGGGCAGCTTCGATCAGGCCGCTATCGACTTCGCGAATGGCGCCTTCGATGATGCGCGCGATGAACGGGATCGCCGCCACGGTCAGCGGGACAATCGCCGCAGATGTGCCGATCGAGGTGCCGACGACAAACCGGGTGAACGGAATGATCGCAACGGCCAGAATAATGAAGGGCACGGAACGGGTCGCATTGACGATCGGACCAAAGATGCGCTGGAACCAAAGGGCCTCGAACAGCTCCCCCCGGCCGGACGTCGCCAGAAGCACGCCAAGCGGCAACCCCATCGAGGTACCAAGCGCCAAGGCAGCCGCCACCATATAAAGAGTTTCGCCGGTTGCCTGAAGCAAGATCGGTGCGAGTGTTGAAAACATGATTAACCCTCCTGCCCGCTGGATTGGTCGCTGGATTGACCGGCGCGAAATTCGACAAATTCATCGGCCAGAAGCGATTTGGTGGTGTCATGGACCGGGTTGGCAAAGATGCCGTCAACCAGCCCTTCTTCGACAATCACCCCGCCATCCATCACCGCCACACGATCACAGAGCGCCTTGACCACCGCCATTTCATGGGTGATCACCACCATGGTCAGACCAAGGCGTTTGTTGATGTCTTTAAGCAGATTAAGGATCTGACGGGTGGTTTCCGGATCCAGGGCCGAGGTGACCTCGTCACACAGCAAAACCTTCGGGCTTGATGACAGCGCACGTGCAATGCCGACGCGCTGTTTCTGGCCACCGGACAGTTCGGCCGGGTAGCGGTCACGCTTTTCCTCAAGCCCGACCAGCGGCAACAACGGATCGACGGCGGCGGCAATCTCGGTCTTGCTGGCACCGGCCAGTTCAAGCGGCAATGCGATATTGTCATAGACCGTGCGCGACGACAGAAGATTGAAGTGCTGAAACACCATGCCCAGCTGACGCCGAAACAGCGGCAGGTCACGGTTGGAAAGCTTGGTAACGTCGGTGCCATCCACAATCACCGAACCCGAAGTCGGCGTTTCAAGCAGGTTGATGCAACGGATCAGGGTGGATTTCCCGGCACCGGAACGGCCAATGACACCAACAATCTCGCCGGCTGCGATATCAAGATCGATACCGCGCAGCGCCGTATGTTCGTCACTGCCACGTCGTGCAGGATAAGTCTTCTGGACGTTCGAGAGCCTGATCATGGACCTCAACCTTTCCGTAGATACAAAAAAAACCGCCGCGGCTTCACCGAGGCGGTCGTACATACGGAGCATATACGCCCTCTCGCTTTAGCCGCATTTTTATCGCGCCCGCAAGCTGAGGAGCAAATCGGCGCGTTCGATGTAACCTGTGTACCCCACTGAACGCAGTTCATCAATGGCAATGATCATGCATTTTACGCATGGCTTTTATGATCGGCAAATATACAACACTAAAACTTTGTTCAACCAACCTCGCCGTCACGGCGTCACAAATGCCCGCTTCCCCCGTCTAGTTTTGGTCAACATCAATGCGGGATTGGACAGATGGCCTATGCCGACCGGATCAGTGACCTTGCCAGAACCCTGGCGCAATACCCGACCGTGGTAACGGTAACGGGCAACAAGGTTGATGTACGCACCAAGGCACAGCTTTCAACTCTGTCCTCGGAAACAGCGTCGCTGCAAAAGCTCGCCGCCGAAGGGGACGCTGCCCTTGCCAGTGGCAAATGCCCGGATGCCGCCACCCTGTCATCGCGCCTGCAATCTGGCGCCGGTCAAATCGCCGCCACCCTGTCTGCCTTTGGCGCACAGGATGCAGAACGCCTGAAATCCATGAGCATCTTCAGCAAACAGAAATTCGATGCCAGCGCCACGTCACGCTATCAGGCAGAAAAACGCTTTGCCGATGAAGTCAACAGCCTGCTAACCCAGGAAGCACAGGCGGTCGCGAAGTTGGAAAGTGGCACCAAGCCAGCTCCCACACCGCAGCCCGATCCGAAACCCCAACCAACCCCACAACCAACACCAAAGCCGGAACCGACGCCCACACCGACACCCGGCCCCACACCTTCTCCGCAGCCGGAACCCACACCCGTACCGTCTCTTCAGGACGTTATCGCATCGCTGCCAGGATATTTGCAGATCACCATTCCCGATGCGGTTGCGAGCTATGATGCCGATAGCCTGAAAAATGCGTGTGACGAAGCTGGTGCTGCCGCAATCAAGCTCGGCGTGAAAACACCGGACGGGATAATCGATTACGCGACCATAAAGTTTGAAGGCGGACCAGATGTCACCACCCAGCCTTGGGCGAGTTCGATTCTGAAGGATTCAGCACTTGGCACCATAGATGACCGGGTTGATGTCTTGAAGAACGCGCTTCAAGCCAAGCTGCGGATCGCCGAAGCGATGAATGACATTCCATCCCACGAACCCATCAGCCGTTGAGGATGCCATGGCAAATTATACCGTCCAACTGACAGCCCCCGTCGGCGTTTATCCGTTTAACACGGTGCGCATCTCGCTAACCTGCTTGGGTCAGCCACAACAGACAAAGGATTTGGTTCTCACTCCGAATGTGGCGGCTTCTCATGTGTTTAACATCGCGAACGGTACATGGAGGCTGCAAGTTTCCGGTATGGGCTTCGTCCCGATAGACGAGCAGGTTGTTGTAAATAACGATGCGACCGATATCAAAAACCTGACCGTGATTTATTACACGCTTCATACGGATCGTGACAGAGACGGTGTACTCGACGCTGCCGGAAACATTAATCAGATCAGCCCGCAAACTGTCACGTTCGGGATAGCCGGGCGCGGAGCAATCATTCCGGTCAACTGCAATCGTGACGGCAATAATGCCGTTGTTGGGCGCACGGATAATCAGGACCGCGACATTAACGGCAACAATGATCTGGTGACAGGTGTCGCAAGGCTTGAAATTCGGCAAACAATTGTGGCGCCTGTTGCAGGCCCGGCAGCCCCTGTACCTGTCGGCTGGGGCCTTAAACTCTGGCTCGGCAAAGCCAGAAACACGGATGCCGCGGCCAGAAATCATTTCCGAATTTTCGATGGAGACGCCAATAACAGCGTTGAAATCATCGGGCCGGAAACCGCAGATGAGGCAAATATCACAACCGCCTCTGTTGGTGCTGCCAAAGCATACGGTATTGAGGCTGTCAGATTTGCAGGACGGAATTTTGCGTCCGGTCAAGGCATCATCAGCCTGTTCATCATTCAGCCCGAAGTAACAGGCGCGAACAATCCGACATATATGTATGCCGAGCGTATCGTTGCCGCACGCTGGATTGGCAATCATCACCGGCAAACGGTTTCGCGCATTTATGTCGTCGATGCCAACAATGCCAATTTTCAGGCGGCCCTTGGCGTTCCCGTTGCCAACGAAAACCCGCCCTATGCCCTGACATTGGCCACACCGGGAGCGTCGGCACTTACAAACGTTCCGTATCTGAACGGAAATGTCTGGCAGAACTTCATTGCGGCAGGAAGATTAGCGCGACCTGCTGTTAGCAGGGATCGCTGGATGCGCGATACCATTGTTTCGGGTCACAGTGTCTGGCCAGGAAACGGAGCAGGTGTCCAGAGCAAGGACGCCTTCATGAAAACTCACCGTTGGCGGTCCTTGCAGAACTGGATTTACCAAACTCTGATCAGCCAGAATGTAGGGCTGTATTACCCTGCGGCAGGGAGTGCTGACGGCATTAATGATGGCAATTCCGGGGGTAATATTGCCGTTACGCCCCCGGTGCAGAAAACGGTGAACGGAGCCACAACCTATTACCGATATGGACGCATCTATTTTGGCAACAATGTCCAGAGCACCGTGGATCAAAGCAGCAGAGAATTCTTTGATGCGCAGAACATGCAGCCGCCAATCACACTGGACACTGACTGGTTGGCGGTTGGCCATGTGGACGAGATGATGACATTCGTTCCGGACAACAACCCGGCCAATGCGTTCAAGAAATGGAAACTTCTGGTCGCCAGCCCGGCAACAGCCTATGGCATCCTGCGCAACAACAGGAACGCACATGGCAACGCGCCACTTCTTGCCCGCCCGCCACATTCGCCGGGCAATGCGACCCCGAATTTTGCCGGACTAGGCATCGGCAATGCCATAGATGCGACAGGTACGATCACCGACTTTCTTGGCAACGGGCAGGCCCCAACAAGCTGGCAGGATATCAATACCGGAAACCTGCAAAACTACACATATAAACAACTCAGAGACTGGAACATCAATGGCGTTGAATATCTGATCAATCAGAACATCCGTCGATTAAAGGCAGCGTTCGATCTTACGGACAATGATATCATCAGGGTGCCCGTAATCTTCATTCCAGTGCATCAGATCAATGGTAACTTCACAATGGCCGACAAGGTCAGCTTCTGGACAATGGGCGCAGATAACGGCTTCAACATTTATCCGGGCCGAGAATGCGGTTTCCGCAGTGGCGCCATGACCGGGGATATGGTCAATATGTTCGTCGGGAACGACAAACTCATGATCCCCAAGCCTTTTGGCCCCTGGATTGTCGACAACACAATGCCCAATAACGGACATGATCTGTTTGAGGACGATATCAGACAGAAGATTGCTGCAATTCAGAACGGTCCGGAATGCGTCTTTATTGATGATTGGGACGACTACCATGTCGCGCATGGCGAGATTCACTGCGGCACAAATGAACTTCGCGCGCCCTATGACGGCCAGACGGCCTTTGGTAATGCGCGCTATGCAAACTGGTGGACGGCGGTCGATGCCTGATATCATCGCACATGAAAAGGGAGTTTCCCGATGAGTGCACAAAGCGACTATCAACAGGCTCTCAAAGAGATTGCCAGTCTTGCAAGCTCGATGGAAGATCGCATCTCCAATCGTCCCGCCCCTTACACGGTTGATCAGATTTTCCGTCGATATAGCGGCACCATCGCCACCCCGATGATTGACGATCTCAAAGCCGGGGTCTGGAAAAAATGGGAAAGCTGGCAGCTTGGCGGGGCAATATCATATCTGGGAAGTTACGGCACATCAGCCGCCGTCGCGCCGCTGCGCGAGATCGAACAAAACTATCCGGTCACGGATATTCAGATACAGGCCAAAGAACTGGCCGACCTTTTGGCAACGCTTGACGTCGCTGTTTCAGAGGCAAGACAAATCCCACAAGTGCAAGATGCAATAAAAAGCGGCGATGCCGATCAAATGGCGCGGAGCATGTTGCTTGGACTTGCGCAGATCGATCCGGACTGGCCGGTGCGCGCATCGGAAATCCAGACAAAGCTTTTTGATTTGTCTGCTGACAGTTTCCCGGCAATCAATGAAATGGCAGGCGGGAAACTCAGTCAGGATGAGGTGACAAAGGCGCTGGTAGAAATCCTGTTTGAAGATTTCACATCAGGGTCGGGGACACCATAAGCACCGGAGAATAATCAGCTTTCAGCCTTCTTCTCCCACGCGCCTTGCGGGGATTGTTGCCAGTAGGAAAGCTTGTGCCCGGCGTCTTTCCAGTCTTTCCAGCGGGTGCGGGCCTCGGCCACCGCGTCGTGGTCACGGTCATCAAACAGCATGATGACGCGTTCGTAATCGGCGACCTTGTCGCTCATCGCCCGGTCGGTCAGAAACAGGAACTGGGCGCCATTGGGGTTTTCATCATCCGTCGTCAGCCAGACCGGCTGCATTTCCGGATCGCCATCGGACTTGGACCCGTGCGGGAGCCAGCTTGCCGGATCATAGGTCCACAGAAGCGTGTTGATCGCATCAATGCGCTGTTCATTGCCCGTCATCACCACAGCACGTTTTTCCCGCTCCAATGTTTTGGACAGCAGGGTCGGCAAGGCGCGTTCCAGCGGCAAGCTGGTGAGATGATAGAACCAGATATCAGCCATAGCCAATTCAGTAGCGCGAAAGCAAAAACGGGGCAAGATGATCATCACCCTGCCCCGCATAAATCACATCACAAAACGTGATCAGTTTTCGTAGTTATCGGCCACAAAGCGATCAAGCAGGCGCACGCCAAAGCCGGTACCGCCTTTGGGTACGACTTCCTTGTCGGCAGTCGACCAGGCCATTGCCGCGATATCAAGATGCGCCCACGGGCGGTCCTTGGTGATAAAGCGTTTGAGGAACTGGGCCGCGGTAATCGACCCGGCCGGGCGACCGCCAACGTTTTTCATATCGGCAATGTCGGATTTAAGCTGCTTGTCATAGGCCGGTGACAGCGGCAGACGCCACACACCTTCATCAACGGCAAGACCGGCCGTTGTGATCTGGGCGGCCAGATCGTCATTATTGGAAAACAGACCGGCATTTTCATGACCAAGGGCAATGATGACCGCCCCGGTCAGGGTCGCCAGATCAACGATCAGACGCGGATCATATTTTTCCTGCACATAGGTCAGCGCATCACACAGAACCAGACGGCCTTCGGCATCGGTATTGATGACTTCAATGGTCTGACCCGACATCGAGGTCACAACATCACCCGGACGCTGCGCGGTCGAAGACGGCATATTTTCAACCAGTCCAAGAACCGCAACCACATTGCATTTCGCCTTGCGACCAGCCAGGGCCTTCATCAGACCGGAAACGACACCGGCACCGCCCATGTCCCATTTCATGTCTTCCATGCCCGCCGCCGGTTTAAGAGAAATACCACCGGTATCAAAGGTCACGCCCTTGCCGACAAAGGCAATCGGAGCGTCTTTTTTCTTGCCACCGTTCCAGCGCATGACAACCATCGCCGGTTTTTTGGCCGACCCCATGGCAACGCCCAGAAGCGCGCCCATGCCGAGCTTTTTCATTTCCTTTTCATCAAGGACGTCAATTTCGACACCGAGCTTTTCCAGTGCGGAGACTTCCTTGGCAAAGGTTTCCGGATAAAGAACGTTGGCCGGTTCGGATACCAGATCACGGGTAAAGAACACGCCTTCGACGACCTTTTTGGCGCTGTCGAACTGTTTCTTGGCGTCCTTGTGGTCGCGGGTGGCGATATCGAACGCCTTAAGAACCGGCTTGTCTTCCTTGGTTTCGGTGGTGCGGTATTTATCGAAGCGATAATCGCGCAGCATGGCACCGGTTGCAAAATCACAAGCCAGGTTTTCCATATCGAACAGAACGGTAAGTTCCTTTTCCCCGGTCGCCAGGGCGCGCGCCGTAACCGAGCCGCCAAGCTTCTGGGCTGCGATCACGTCAAATTCGGCTTCCTTGCCAATCCCGAAAATGATCACGCGCGACAGATCGACATTTGCCGGTGCAAGGATCTGGAGGCTTTGCCCCGACTTGCCCTTGAAGGTCGACGACTTGATCGCCTTGGTGATCGATCCACCGGTTGCTTCATCAAGCGCAACCGCACTTGGCATCAGATCAGCCCCCTCAGTCGCAAAGGCAATAACGGCACCGCTGGACGGAATGGCGAGATCGGAAAACGTGATCTTCATGGTGAACAGGACTCCTGTCATGTTTCGGGGCGCGCGGCCCTTTCAAAAGCAGCCGCGTTGAAATTCTGCCCCTAATCTAGCGTGAATAACGCGCTTGAAAAGCCTTATCATCGAAAAACACAGGGTTTTCACGTAAGAGCAACCTGTTGCCCCCGTGATTTGGCATGCGTCAAAATTGCGCAACGTCAAAGACAGCATTTCAAACACCGCTATGATCGCCCCATTACATCCAGGAGGCCGATCATGCCCGCCAAGCCCGCCCCGATTTCGATCACCGAACCGGCCGTTCGTTCCCATCCGTTCTGGAGCGGGGCGTTTCGCCCGCTTTTTCTGTTGGCCGGGATCCTTGCGCTTGTTGCCGTCGTCTGGTGGGTGGCGGGCTATGTCCACGGAATTGCGGTGCCAAGCCTTGGCACGCCATCCTTCTGGCATGCCCATGAAATGATATTCGGATTTGGCGGGGCGGCGATTGGCGGATTTTTATTGACCGCGATTGCCAACTGGACGGGACGACCACCCGTTGCCGGGCCGATGTTAATGGCCCTTACATCAACATGGATTTTGGGGCGTTTGGTCATTGGCTTTGCAGAAAACCTGCCGCCGCTTGCCGTGATTGTCGGGGCACTGGTCTATTTCGTGTTTCTGATTGCGTTGGGGGCGCGTGAACTGATTGCGGCGCGTAACCTTAAGAACATGCGGGTATTGGCGGTGATTGGCATCATCGCGCTGTTTGACGGGTTGTTTGTTGCATCCTGTGTTGATGTCCTCACCCTTGATCCGGTGATGCTTTATCAAACGGCGATCCTGACGATCATTTTGCTGATTGCGCTGATTGGCGGGCGGGTGATCCCGGCCTTTACGCGCAACTGGATGCAACGCGAACAGATTTCGGCGCCCCTGCCCGTCCTGTTTGGCCGGTTTGACATGGTGTGTCTGGCAAGTATCGCACTTGCCATCATCACCGTGATCATCACGCCCGATGCGGCCCTGCCCGGTTATGTGTTGTTGATGGCAGGCGTGCTTCATGGCGTGCGCCTGATGCGCTGGCGCGGGGTTCACACTTGGCGCGAACCGATTGTTGCCATGCTGCATCTTGGCTATTTCTGGGTGCCGGTCGGATTGGGACTTTTGGGGGCATCGATGATCTGGCCCGATGCCATCGGATCGCGCGATGCCTTGCACGGGCTTACCGGCGGGGCGATGGCCTGCATGATCATTGCGATTGCCGGGCGGGCCGCCCTTGGCCATACGGGCCGCGAATTGCGTGCCAGCATGCTGCTTAATGCCGCCTTTGGCCTGATCTGGTTTTCAACCGCGTTTCGGATAGTGGCCGGGCAAAGCAATGCGCATTATGTCACCATTCTTGCCATTGCGACCTTGATGTGGGTTGGCGGATGGCTGGCTTTCCTGATCGGCTATGGTCCGGTTCTGCTGGGACCGTCGCAAAAGAAAACAGGTGGCATTCCGGTGCGTTAAACAATCGCACCCTAAAAATCAAACAGCGAAAGCGACGGGTTGGATTTGATATATTCCACATCGCCGTTATCGATATCCCCCGTGCTGTGCCAGCCATGCATTTCGTAAAAACCGTGCGCACGGTTTTTCGGGTCCGCCCCGGTGGTCAATGAAATGTCATTGCATCCCTGTGCAAACAGCCATTCCTCGGCCGTGCGCAGCAAGGCCGCACCAACGCCGCGCCCTTCGAAATCGGGATCAACGAAAAGCGCCCAAAGCGTCGCCTCCGCCGGGATGGCGATGGCAAAACCGGCTGCTGATCCATCCAGATCGGCAATCCAGATGCCATAGCCATCGGCAAGCCATTTGCCAAAAGCCGCCTTGGTGACGCCGCGTTCGGCAAGCTCGGTCGCGGAAAGATGGTTTTCGCGCACACGGCTTCGAATGGCAAAGATGGCGCCGACATCACCCAAACGTGCTTTTCGAATTTTGATGCCAGCCATGCCGCGTTTCCAGATGCGTTAAAACCGCGCGCACTTTAGCCAAGCCGACGAATTACGCTACTAAAAACGTCATGATTGTCAGGCGCCGGTGCCAAGGTAATCTTCGTCACTGACCGGCTCCAGCCAGTCAACAGGCGATCCGTTCAGTTTTTCCTGAATGGCGATATGGGTCATGGCCGTTTCGGGCCCGGCACCATGCCAATGCTTTTCGCCGGGCTCGAACCAGACGATATCACCGGGGCGGATTTCCTCGACCGGGCCGCCTTCGCGCTGTGCCCGGCCAACCCCGGCCGTAACGATAATGGTCTGGCCTAGCGGATGGGTGTGCCATGTGGTGCGTGCACCGGGTTCAAACGTCACATTGGCCGCTGCGACCCGTGCCGGATCGGCAGCACTTATGATCGGTTCGATCCGCACCCGCCCGGTGAAATATTCCGGCGATCCGGTGGTGGAGGCCTGTGACCCTGCGCGCTTGATATCCATGACGTTCCTGCCTTTTTACCTATCACGTTTTTGAAAGAAGTTTCACCGGCTGGCGCTTTGGCCCCCAGGTTCCCGGGTTGGCCTGAAACACGCCGGCGCAATGGGTGCCGCAAGTCTTGCAGGCCCCGTGGGTATCAAGATTCCAGTCTGATAACTGATACCAGTCCCGCCCGATCAGGATATCGCCACAGCCATGGCAAAAGGTGCTGCTATGGGATTTGTCATGAACGTTGCCGACATAGGCATAGCGAATGCCGTTTTGCATGGCGATCTTGCGGGCGCGCACCAGTGTTTCGGGCGGGGTACGCGGCGTATCCATCATTTTCCAATCCGGGTGAAAGGCCGAAAAATGCATCGGCACATCCGGGCCAAGTTCGGACTGCACCCAGCCGGTCATTTCATCGAACTCCGCATCCCCGTCATTCTCGCCGGGAATGACCAGATTGGTCAGTTCAAACCACACCCCGGTTTCCTGTTTGAGGTATTTAAGCGTTTCAAGAACATCGCGCAGATGGGCGGAACAAAGCTGATGATAAAAGCGGTCGGTAAAGCCCTTAAGGTCGACATTGGCCGCATCCATATGGCGGAAAAATTCCTCGCGCGCCTGATCCCCGATATAGCCCGCCGTCACCGCCACGGTACGCAATCCCATTTCCCGGCAGGCCTGGGCGACATCCACCGCATATTCAAGGAAAATCACCGGATCGTTATAGGTAAAGGCAACCGATGAACAACCATATGCTTTGGCCGTTTTGGCAATCATTTCCGGGGTTGCCAGCGATGAAAGCTTGTCCATCTTGCGGGCTTTGGAAATCTCGTAATTCTGGCAGAACTTGCAGGTCAGATTACAGCCCGCCGTACCGAATGACAGGATCGGTGTTCCCGGCAGGAAATGGTTAAGCGGCTTTTTCTCGATCGGATCAATGCAAAAGCCCGAGGATCGCCCCCAGGTGGTCAGAACCATCTGGCCCCCTTCGCGGGCCCGGACAAAGCACAAGCCCCGCTGCCCGTCATTGAGCTTGCAAAAACGCGGGCAGACATCGCACTGAATACGTCCATCATCCAGATGGTGCCAGTAGCGGGCGGGGACGGTATCGACCTGCGGGGTGGTCATGTTCATGGCGCGGGCTTTCTTTTGGCAAAGCTTCCTCTTTGAAAATCTAGTCCTGATCGCTATCTTTTTCAAAAGGTCGCTGAGAAATCTCCTGCTGTAATGAGCATCTAACTTTAGGACAACGCATTGGATATTTTAGAACACTTCCTTTCCCGTGCTCCTCACAAAGTTTGGCTGGCCAGCTGTGAAATTAGAAAGTTACGCGATAGAGATAAGCTTCTCGAAATTTCCGAGCACTTGAAAAAAATTAGAAAGGAGACAAAAAACGTCTTTAAGAACAGTGGCCCTGGCTTGTTGTCTAATGATTACCACCTGAACTTTGCATTGAAGAAACTGAGCTTCATTAGAGAGACTGAGGCTTGCCAATGCGAACTTTACCCAAGCAACATGTTTTTCAATCCAAACAAAGAAGCGGAGGAAGGATTCGTTGTCATAACTGATAAAATGGAAGACGCCCAAAACTGGTCCGCGGACTATAGATGCGAATGCACAATTTGTGGGAATAAATTCAGCATCCAACAGGGAGAATATCACTACACTTGGTACCATTGGACCAATTTGAGTCCAAGTGTTCCGAACCACTCTGAAACATCGCTTCAAAGGGCTTTCAGGTACATTAGAGAAAAGCTATGAGCATTATTCGCCCCCCTGCCGTTGCCGGAACTTTTTATCCTGCGGATGCCGATATCCTGCGCAGCGAGATTGACGGGTTGATTGATGCTGCCTTGCATGCCGATGCCACGCAGAATGCGGCCATTCCCAAGGCGATCATTGTGCCCCATGCCGGTTTGATGTTTTCGGGAAGCCTTGCCGCCCTTGGCTTTGCCACGGTGCGTGCCCTTAAGGGGAAGATAAAGCGCATTCTGATCATTGGTCCGGCGCATCGCATGGCGTTTCAGGGCATTGCGCTGGCCAAGGCCGATGGTTTTGCCACCCCGCTTGGCACGATGCGCTGTGATCTTTTGGCCCTGCAAACCGCGCTGTCGCTTCCACAGGTTCAGATGCTTGATGACGCGCACAGGCTTGAACACGGGCTTGAGATCGAATTGCCGTTTATTCAGCGCCTGTTTGGCGAAAATACCGATATCGGGATTGTGCCGCTTCTGGTTAGCCGGTGCAACCCGCGCCAGGTCAATGAAGTGATTGAAAAGCTGTGGGGTGGTCCGGAAACCCTGATTGTCATTTCATCGGACCTGTCACATTTCCATGATTATGACACCGCCCGTCGCATGGATGGCAATACACGCAAAATGATCGAGAATTTCGACGCGGAAAATATCGGAAGTGATGATGCCTGTGGTGCGCTTCCGGTGGCGGGGATGTTGCTGTCGGCACGGACGCGCAAAATGCGGATCGAAACATTGGGCATGCGCAATTCCGGTGATGTCACGGGGGATAAATCCCGTGTGGTCGGCTATGGCGCCTGGGCACTTTATGAAGAAAGCAGCCAGCCGATGACCACACCAGACAGCACCGAAGACAATTTCGCCAAGGCGACCGAGGATCTGATCAAGGCCCATGGCCCGGCCATGCTTGATCTGTGTCGCAAATCGATCCTGCACGGGCTTGAAACCGGCGCACCATTGCATGTATCGCCGGGCGAAGTCGCCCCGGCCCTTGCCGCACCGGGAGCATGTTTTGTCACGCTGAAGAAATCCGGGCAATTGCGTGGCTGCATCGGGTCGATCATTGCACACACCGATCTTGCCACCGATCTGTGTGAAAACGCGTTCAAGGCAGCGTTTCGTGATCCGCGCTTTGCCGGTCTGACACAGAACGAGATCAATGATGATCTTGAGCTTTCGATCTCGGTCCTGTCACCGCCCCACCCGTTTCCGTTCAAAAGCCAGGACGATCTGATTGCCAGACTGACCCCGTTTGAAGACGGCATCATCCTGTCGGATGGCAATCGGCGGGGCCTGTTCCTGCCACAGGTTTGGGATCAGTTGCCCGATCCCGGAGACTTTGTCGCCCACCTGAAACGCAAGGCCGGATTGCCGATGGATTACTGGTCAGACAGCCTGCAAGCCCAGCGGTTTATTACGCGCGGCATCGCAGGCCGTAATGTGACGCCACGCGGTTTCTGGCGCGATGCCTGATATGTCGAGCAACCAGGCACGCGATCAAAGATATGACGACTTTCTTGAAGTGGCTGCGAAATGGGAGGGCTTCTGGGGCCTTTATCATCATGGCTGGTTGCTTCATACCAGTAGCGGGCAAACATTCTGCCCGGTCTTTGCCAACCGCGAGGATGCGCAAAGCTGGGGGGCGAGCATTCAGACAAATCATGTTCCCGTGCCCATCACCCTGATTGATGCCATTGAACATATCGTACCCGATTGGCGGGAAAACGGGGTGATGGCCGGTGTTTCGCCCACACCCGCCCTTGCGCCGGTTATGGTCGCGCCGGGTGATCTGAGCGCGGATTTGCTGGGCGCGCTCAAGACAGCGATGGCCAAACAGTTTGGCCGGACATAGGTTAAATTGCCAGGCATGCCAAACGCGGGCTGGACCTTGGGCGTAAAATTCCCTATCCCCATCAATCATCATTTTCACGCCAACGAACGAGACAGCAATGACCATTGCCCTGCCTGCCAGCGCAGATGCGCTTGAAAACGGATTGATCGAGATCGCGCGCAAAGCCGGTGCGGCGATGATGGAAATCTACAAAACCGATTTCGAAGTGCGTTCCAAGGATGATGCATCCCCGGTCACCGAAGCCGACGAAGCCGCCGAGGCCGTGATCCTGCCGGGTCTGCGCGCCCTTACCCCGGATGTCAAAATCGTGTCCGAAGAATCTGCGGCCAAGGGCGATGTTCCCGATGTGAATGGCGAGACCGATTTTTTCTGGCTGGTTGATCCGCTTGATGGCACCAAGGAATTCATCAAACGCAATGGCGAGTTTACCGTCAATATAGCACTGATCGCCAAGGGCCAGCCGGTTCTGGGCGTGGTCTATGCCCCGGCGATTGAAAAGCTGTATTACGGTGGCCCGGATGGCGCGAAACTGATCGAAGGCGATGCCGCCCCGGTCACGACCGACATCACCGTGCGCGACATGCCCGAGGACGGCGTGGTTGTCGTCGGTTCGCGTTCGCATGGCGATCCCGAAGCCATGAAGGCATTTTTGGGCGATCTTCCGGTCAAGGAACTGCGCCCGGCGGGCAGTTCGCTTAAACTTTGTCTGGTTGCGGCGGGCGAAGCCGATCTTTATCCGCGCCTGGGCCCGACCATGGAATGGGATATCGGTGCCGGTCATGCGGTTCTGGCAGCGGCCGGCGGGGTTGTTGAAAATATGGACGGTTCCCGATTCCTTTACGGAAAAGGTGAATTTCGCAACCCGTTCTTCATCGCCCGCAGCCCGTCAGTTCCGGTAAAATACCAGGACTGATTTACTGCGCAGCACAGATATTTGCGAATTCATTCGTATGATCAGCGGCTTGTCATTTGTGCATTGCACCCGTGACAGGCCGCTTTGATTTTGAACAGCTCAAAACCATCCCTATCCCGCAGTTTTGTTGACTTTTGCGCCATTTCGCAGTATACAGAATTTATCGCCACACAGAGTGTAGGTGACGTAAATAGCCGCCGGAATCACGGCGACGCGGTCCAGTTTCACCACCGCGGGGCGAAATTGGGCTAGAGCGTAAATTGGAGCCGCCATTTCATGGCGGCTCTGCGCTGTTTAAAATCAATGATCGGACTTCCCTCCAACAATTCATGGCAAGTTAACGAATCCTCAATACTCTCTTCGCGAAGAGAGATTTTTGGAGATTCACGTCATCATGCCTGCACAAGAACGATCGTTTCTAAAAAAGTGCGCTGGTTACGGACCGTCAGTCATTGCTACAGGTCTATCAGAGTTGATGCGCCAATTAATCCGATTGATATTTTGAACCAAGTGAGAAGTACCACAACGTTTACAAGCTAGGTATTTAGCTCAAAATCGACTGCAAAGAGCGCGACCACTCGTCCCTGCAGAAAGAGACAACTTGCGTTCGATATGCAGTTCTTTTTTGGCTGTCATCGCACGGTAACGGGGCGTTCTTCCTTGTCATTGGCCATGATCGTAGCTAGGTATCTGAGTAGATTGTCTTTTCACGGATACTTGCATGTCACCCGCATTGACCATTCGACCCTATTCCGAAGGTGCCCTTAGCCAGGCTGCTGCGAAACTGCGCGCGGGCGAACTGGTGGCCTTTCCGACCGAGACGGTCTATGGGCTGGGTGCCGATGCCACAAATGCCGATGCGGTTGCCGGTATCTATGCTGCCAAGCAACGGCCAAGCTTCAATCCCCTGATCAGCCATTTTCCAGATCGTGATGCCGCAGCAAAGCATGCCGTCTTTGATGCGCGTGCCGACAAGCTGGCCGAAACATTCTGGCCCGGTGCGCTGACACTTGTTTTGCCACGCCAGACTGATAGTGATGTGTGCGCGCTGGTAACCGCGGGCCTGCCCAGCATTGCGGTGCGCGTTCCCGCCCACCCGATGGCACGTCAGTTGTTGCGCGCGGTCGGCCGCCCGATTGCCGCCCCGTCTGCCAACCGGTCCGGGCGCATCAGCCCGACCACGGCCGGTCATGTTGCCCATTCGCTGGGGAACGCGATTGGTATGATCCTTGATGGTGGGCCATGCGGGGTCGGACTTGAAAGCACGGTCATTGACCTGACCACGGACCGGGTGGTGATGTTGCGTCCCGGCGGAATTACCAGGGAACAGGTTGCGGAAATTCTTGGCTGTGACGTGGTGATGGCCGAAACCGATGATACAGCGCCCAAAAGCCCCGGCATGCTGACCAGCCATTATGCGCCGGGCCTGCCGGTGCGTCTGGATGCCACCACCGCCAATCCCGCCAAATATGGCAATGAAATCCTGCTGGCATATGGTGATTGCAACACCAAGGGATTTGATGCGGTTTTGTGGCTTTCGAAAAGCGGCGATGCCCGCGAAGCTGCGGCCAATCTGTTTGCCAAACTGCATGAAGCCGATCAGCCGCGTTTTGACGGCATTGCGATTGCGCCGATCCCGGAAACCGGGCTTGGACTTGCGATCAATGACCGGATGAAACGCGCAGCGGCCCCGCGCACACCCCATCCATCCCCCTGACCGGAAAGCTGAAAGCTGCCATGTCCCATCTGCCAGACGGCGTGATTGATGAATTGCAAACCCTGCTGGGTCCCAAGGGGATCAGCACGGACGCCGACATTCTGGCATCCCACAATGCCGAGGCCCGGGGCAAATTTGAAGGCAAGGCCGAAATCATCCTGTTTCCGGCCAGCACCGAAGAAGTCGCAAAATCCGTTGCGATCTGTGCCGCACATGATATCGCCATCGTGCCGCAAGGCGGCAATACCGGGCGCTGTGGCGGGGCAGTTGCCGGCGCGCGACAGGTTTTGCTTAATCTCAAACGCATGAACCGGATCATTGAAATTGATGATCGCGATTTCACCGCGACGGTCGAAGCCGGTGCGATCCTGCAAACCGTTCAGGACGCCTGTGCCAAACATGATCTTCTTTTCCCGCTGTCACTTGGGGCGGAGGGCACCTGCCAGATTGGTGGTAACCTTGCGACCAATGCCGGTGGTTTGAATGTCATCCGGTATGGCAATGCACGCGAATTGTGTCTTGGCCTTGAGGTTGTCCTGCCCGATGGCAGCATCTGGAACGGGCTTTCCAAATTGCGCAAGGACAATACCGGGTATGACCTGCGTGATCTGTTTATCGGGGCCGAAGGAACGCTTGGCATCATCACCAAGGCCACATTAAAGCTGTTTGCACAGCCGCAACATGTTGCCACCGCCTGGCTTGCCGTGCCGTCACCGGCCTGCGCGATTGATCTTTTGGCACTGGCACGCCGCCATACCGGCGACGGCATTGCCGCGTTCGAGCTGATCAGCGGCTTTGCCCATGATATGTCGGTCACTTACCTTAAGGGGCTGACACGTCCGCTTGCCACGCAAACCGACTGGCATGTTCTGATCGAACTGACGTCATCGCGCCCCAATGATGATTTGCAGACGCTTCTGGTTGATCTTTTAAGCAATGCGGTTGAAATCGGTCTGGCAACAGACGCCACCATCGCCCAGTCGGAAAAGCAACGGGCCAATTTGTGGGCCATCCGCGAAGGCATCCCCGAGGCACAAGGGTTCGAAGGCGGATCGATCAAGCATGATGTGTCGGTTCCGGTGTCAAAGGTGCCCGATCTTCTCGATCGCGGTATCGCAGCCGCATCGGCATTGATCCCGGGCATTCGCCCCTGCCCGTTCGGGCATGTCGGCGATGGCAATATCCATTTCAATTTCAGCCAGCCCGTCCAGATGGAGAAATCCGACTATCTGGCACGGTGGGAAAGCCTTAACAGCGTCATTCATGACATCGTTGCCGATCTTGGCGGCTCGATCAGCGCCGAACATGGCATCGGGCAGCTTAAACGTGACGAGCTTGCGCGCTATGCCAGTGCCGAGAAAATGAAACTGCTGCATGCGATCAAGGGCGCAATCGATCCGGATCATCGCCTGAACCCCGGCAAGATCGTCTGAGCGGTTTTCTTCCCCCCATCCAACCGGCCTTATAACCGGCCTTATAACCGGCCATGCAAAAAGGGCGCCCGATCAGGCGCCCTTTCATTTTAGTCAAGCTGATATGGGCTTATTCGCCCGGGCCTGCCCACGGATCCATGGCATTGAGCTTGTCCTGACGGCGTTCGCCACCGGATTTGCCCCAGTCACCACCAAAGGCCGCCGATTCCCACGAACCGTAGCTCGGATTTGGCAGCATGAACCAGCGTTCACCCCAATAGGTCGCGTATTTGTCCATGACGGCAAGACGTTCATCAATGGTGCCATCGATATCGTCGGTGAAGTCACCAAAGTTGTCGCCAAACATCATGATGACACGATAATCATCGGCAACTGCCTGACGACGCGGTGCCTTGGCCGAACCCCAGGTTTCGATCTCGCCGCGCAGCATCACGTGCTTTTCATCGGCATAGGGGAAACCGTATTTCTTAAGGTTTTCGATGGTCGGGGCTTCTTCCGGTGCCTTGCGGTTTGACACATAGAAGACTTCAACACCCTTGGCAGCAGCCGCCTTGGTGAATTCCAGTGCACCCGGGGTCGGGGTTGAAACCATGTCATGAACGAATTTCGCCCAGGTCTTGGAGCTGTAATAGGTGTTTTCCGTTACAACCCATGCCTGATATTTCGAGTTGTCCAGAACCGTTTCATCAACGTCAAGGATCACGGCCGGCGGTTTGGCCATATAGTTGCCGTCCTGCTCAAGGGCGGCGGTCCAGCTGTGATCGCCAATAGCAGCGTCCAGCAGACGGGTCGCACCGGCATAGACCGACATGGCGGTCGTTTTGTATTCGACCGAGGTCTGAAGCCAAAGCGTTCCGTTCAAACCGTCATTCTGTGCCGGTTCCTGCGCCTGCGCGCCAACCGCGCAAAAGGCGGTGGTCGCAACAATGGCAGCCACACCGAATGATTTCGCGATAAAGGTCATTTGTATTCTCCCTGTTGATTTCCCGACCAAATGGATGCTGACCATACAGACAGGATGCCGCTAGAATGCCATCGCACTGCATCAAAGAAAAAGCCTTTTTCGGCGATTACACCGAAAAAGGCTGATTAAGTTATTTTGACAATAGCGCCACGTGACCGCAGGACGATGTGGTGTCAGGCGGTTGGGCGTTTTTCAAAACCGGTGAAACCGTCTTCCAGGGCGGGCTCTTCGTGAATGCGGTCAACACGGGCATGAAGCGGCCCTTCGTGACAGGCCCCAATCATCGATTGCACGCGGTCCACCGGCCCGCAAAAGACCGCCTCGACCGTGCCATCGGTGCGATTGCGCACCCAGCCGGTCAGGCCGCGCTTGCGGGCTTCTTCAACGGTCCAGGCCCGATACCATACCCCCTGCACCCGGCCTTCGATCCGGGCGTGAACGGATATGTTGCCTTTGCCGGTGGCTGGATCGGGGCGTGTGTCGGTCATGGTCGCACTCCTTCCCCCGGACGCAGGTTACTTTGCACCGGGGATTTTGGCATGCAGATGGGCGGTATCGACGAATTTCTGTTTCTGTTCGTCGGTTGCCGGGGCCTGATGGTTATCTTTCCATTCGTCATAGGTCATGCCATAGACGACTTCGCGCGCACCGTCATAATCCATCGCCACACCGCGTTCACGGGCCGCGGCAAGATACCATTTCGACAGGCAGTTGCGGCAGAACCCGGCAAGGTTCATCAGATCGATATTCTGAACGTCCTTGCGGTCCTGAAGATGCTTCACAAGCCCGCGAAAGGCCGCGGCTTCGAGTTCCAGTTTGGTTTGCGGATCAAGATCGGCTGCCGGGCCATTGGCCAGGACGGCCGCCGTCGACATTTCAGAACCGGCACAATCAGACATGTTCCATGCTCCCAGCAGTGCGGTGTTGTTCAAGTTGTTCAATCATGGCCGGAACATCAGCAATGCTTTCGGCGGTCACGACATTCTGGTTTTCAATTTCGGTCTGATCGACCATTTCATGAACCCAGGTGATTTCATAGGGAATGTGGATCGCAGACCCGCCACACGCAAGCACCGGCAGGATATCGGATTTCATCGAATTGCCGATCATGATCGCGTCTTCGGGCTCCACGCCATAGCGGCCAAAGATATTGCGATAGGTCAGCGGGTCCTTTTCCGAGACAATCTCGATCCCGTCAAACAGGTCTTCGAACCCGGACCGGTCGATCTTGAGCTGCTGGGCGATCAGATCCCCCTTGGTGATCAGGACCACCTTGTATTTCGGATCATGGGCATAGCGTTTAAGCACATCTTCAGCGCCATCAATGATGCGGGTCGGCGCACGCAGCATGGATTTGCCGATCTCGGCCAGCTTGTGGATGTCTTCGGCACTGATCTTGCGGTCGGAAAGTTCGATCGCGGTTTCGATCATCGACAGGGTAAAGCCGGTAACGCCATAGCCATAGATTGAAAGATTGGCCAGTTCGGCCTGATAGAGCCGGTCATCAACCTGATCGGCCGGGACATAATGGCTTAGCATTTCGCGCAGCTGCACATGGGCTTCGCGGAAAAGTGGCTCGTTGTGCCACAGGGTATCGTCGCCATCAAAAGCAATCAGCTTGTACATATTCACGCCTCGTTTCTTGTTATTGGATGGCCGTATTCATCGGGAAGTACAGCCTCGATTTGCGACCATATGGCAGTGCAAACCCGGCGTAAAGCCCCGTTGTCTGTATTTAATATGCGTGATCGCCTTGCGAAAGGGGTTGAAAAAGCAAGCGGTTGAACAGGTTAAAAGAAAAGGCGCCAGCGATTTGATCGCCAGCGCCTTGTGCGGATATCACCCTTGAGGGATCGGGTGGCTTATTCGTCTTTTTCGAACTCGATGATGATGGCATCGACCGACAGGTTTGCGCCCTGTTCGGCATGGATTTTTTTGACCACACCTTTGCTTTCGGCTTTCAGCACGTTTTCCATTTTCATGGCTTCAAGAATGCAAAGTTCCTCGCCCGGCTGGACGGTCTGGCCTTCGGTCACGGAGACCTTGACCAGAAGTCCCGGCATCGGTGATTGCAGGAAGTTCGACATGTCTGGCGGGGCTTTGAACGGCATCAGTTTCTGAAGTTCTGCCACGCGGGGCAGAAGGACCTTGAAGCTGCGCTGCACACCGTTTGATGACAGGCGGAAGCCAACACCTTCGATATCGATCTGCACACAAACCGGCGTACCGTCGATTTCACCGACAAACATCGGATCACCGATTTTCCAGTCCGACACCACGCCATAGCTGCGATCGCCGATGGCGACGATGTAATCGCCGTTAACACCATCAAACTCGATATCAAACGGGGTGTGTTCATCGCCACTTACCGCGACCCAGCTTTCGGCGACCTTGATCGGATGGTCGCTGACCTGTCCGGTGATGCCGGAATTGCGTTCGGCATAACGCTGATTAAGGTATGCCGCGACAACAACAAGCGTTGCCGGGTCTTCATTGGGAAGATCATCGGCCGAAAAGCCGTCCGGATATTCTTCGGCAATGAAGTTGGTGGTGATATTGCCATCCTGGAACCGTTTGTTGGCCATGACGGCAGCCAGGAACGGGATGTTGTGCGAAATGCCGCGAATGTAATAGGCATCAAGGGCGGCGCGCATTTCCCTAATCGCCTGATCACGATTTTCGCCATAGGTGATGAGCTTGGCGACCATCGGGTCGTAATACATCGAAATTTCGCCGCCTTCATAGACGCCGGTATCAACACGCACCGTCGCACTTTCGGCAGGCGGTTGATATTTCACCAGACGCCCGGTCGAGGGCAGGAATTCACGGAACGGGTCTTCGGCATAGACGCGGGTTTCCATCGCCCAGCCGGTCAAGGTCACGTCATCCTGTTTAAGGGTGAGTTCCTGACCATCGGCGATCCTGATCATCCATTCGACAAGGTCTTGCCCGGTGACAAGTTCGGTCACCGGATGTTCGACCTGAAGACGGGTGTTCATTTCAAGGAAATAGAAATTCTTGTCCTTATCAACAATGAATTCCACCGTCCCGGCCGAGCAATAATCCACAGCCCGCGCCAGTGCCACGGCCTGTTCGCCCATGGCCTTGCGGGTTGCCGGATCGATAAAGGGTGACGGGGCTTCTTCGACGACTTTCTGATGGCGGCGCTGAATGGAACATTCACGTTCGCCAAGATAGATCGCATTGCCGTGCTTGTCGGCCAGCACCTGAATTTCGATATGGCGCGGTTCTTCGACGAATTTTTCAACGAATACACGGTCATCGCCAAACGAGCTTGCGGCTTCGGAGGTTGCACGTTCGAACCCTTCGCGGCATTCGGCGTCATTGCGCGCAATGCGCATGCCCTTGCCACCACCGCCAGCCGATGCCTTGAGCATCACCGGATAGCCGATTTCATTGGCGATCTTGATCGCTTCATCAGTGTCCTTGATGACCCCCATATAGCCCGGAACGGTGGAGACCCCGGCGTCAGCAGCGATTTTCTTGGAGGTAATCTTGTCGCCCATGGCGGCAATCGCGCCATTCGGCGGGCCGATAAAGGCGATATTGGCGGCATCAAGCGCCTTGGCAAAGGCCTGGTTTTCCGACAGGAAGCCATAGCCCGGATGAACGGCCTCTGCCCCGGTGGATTTGCAGGCCTGGATGATCTTATCAATGATCAGATAGGACTGGTTGCTCGGTGCCGGGCCGATATGCACGGCCTCGTCAGCCATCTGCACATGCAGGGCGGCTTTATCCGCATCGGAATAAACCGCAACGGTTTTGATGCCCATTTTGCGGGCTGATTTGATCACACGGCAGGCAATTTCACCGCGGTTGGCAATCAGGATTTTGCTAAACATTCTTTCTGTCTCCCAATTTGTCTTGGCGGCTTACAACGGAATGTTGCCGTGTTTCTTTTCCGGGTTCTTGATGTCCTTGTTGCGCAACATGCCAAGCGCCTTGCACACACGGCGACGGGTCCCGTGCGGCATGATGACATCGTCAATGAACCCCTTGCGACCAGCGACAAACGGGTTGGCAAATTTTTCGCGATATTCTTCGGTGCGGGCTTCGATCTTGGCCGGGTCATTCATGTCGGACCGGAAAATGATTTCCACAGCACCCTTTGGCCCCATCACCGCGATTTCGGCGGTTGGCCAGGCATAGTTGACATCACCACGCAGATGCTTGGACGCCATAACGTCATAAGCCCCGCCATAGGCCTTGCGCGTAATCACGGTGACCTTGGGCACCGTTGCCTCGGCATAGGCATAAAGAAGCTTGGCGCCATGTTTGATGATCCCGCCATATTCCTGTGCGGTGCCCGGCATGAAGCCCGGAACATCAACAAGGGTGACAATCGGAATGTTATAGGCATCGCAGAACCGCACAAAGCGCGCGGCCTTTTTCGAACTGTCGATATCAAGGCACCCGGCCAGAACCATCGGCTGGTTGGCAACCACACCAACGGTGCGGCCATCCATGCGCGCCATGCCGATGATGATGTTTTTGGCGTAGTCGGGCTGAATTTCAAAGAAGTCGCCTTCATCGACGATCTTTGAAATCAGCTCCTTCATGTCATAGGGCATGTTGGGGTTTTCAGGCACAAGCGTATCAAGCGAGAAATCATCACGCGTGATCGGGTCCTCGCACAGATGGGCGGGCGGGTCTTCCTTGTTACAAAGCGGCAGGAAATCCATGAAACGACGCGTCTGCAACAGCAGGTCCACATCATTGTCAAAGGCCAGATCGGCAACACCGGAAATCTGGGTATGGGTCGATGCCCCGCCCAGCTGTTCGTGGGTGACTTCCTCGTGGGTCACGGTTTTGACCACATCAGGCCCGGTCACGAACATATAGGAGCTGTCCTTGACCATGAAGATAAAGTCGGTCATGGCCGGGCTATAGACCGCCCCACCGGCGCATGGCCCCATGATCAGCGAAATCTGCGGGATGACGCCCGATGCCTCGACATTGCGTTGAAACACATCGGCATAGCCGGCAAGACTTTCGACCCCTTCCTGAATACGGGCACCGCCCGAATCATTCAGGCCGATGACCGGTGCACCGACCTTCATTGCCTGATCCATGATCTTGCCGATCTTGCGCGCATGCGCGCCCGAAAGCGCCCCGCCAAACACGGTGAAATCCTGTGAAAACACAAAGACAAGACGGCCATTGATCGTGCCATGCCCGGTCACAACACCATCGCCCGGGATGCGGTTTTCGGTCATGCCGAAATCCACACAATCATGTTCGACAAACATATCCCATTCTTCGAAGGAACCTTCGTCAAGCAGCACATCAAGACGTTCACGCGCGGTGAGCTTGCCTTTGGCGTGCTGATTATCAATGCGGCGCTGGCCACCGCCCATGGCGGCTTCGGCGCGTTTCGCTTCGAGCTTGGCGACGATATCTTGCATTTGTGTTTTCCTTGCTGTGATCAGGCGTTTTGCACATTTCGCCCAATGTGCGCGTCCTGTGAAATGAAATAGCATTATTCGGTACTGGAATGCCAATTATTTTTCACACGATCGAACGACAACAAAAATAGCCGCAAATGCCTGATTTCCCTAACGTCATTGCGATATATCAGGATGGGCTGGACTAAAGTCTAGGCAACTGGCCGGATATGCCCGGCATTACAGACAGCTCTTGCCCTTGGGCGTTGGCGGCGACATGCTTCTTGCAGCCAAGCCGCCCACCGGAAATTCCGCCCAAACATATGAGTTAAGCTGTATGCCCAGATTTCATTTTTCTCCGCGCGCGCCCGAACGTACCGGCGATGACCGCCCTGCCCCGTCATTGTGGCGTTATGTCTGGCGCATGAGCGGATGGCACCAGGTGGCGGTTTGCCTGATGGCGGTCAGTGTTGCTGCGCTTGGCATCGCACCGATCGAGCTGCAACGGCGGATTGTCGATGATGCGATCACGCAGGAGAATTACCAACTTCTGACCATACTGGCGTCAATCTATCTGGCGATCATCATCGTGCATGGCCTGATCAAGCTGGCGCTGCGCATGTATGAAGGCTGGCTGAGTGAAAGTGCCATCCGTTACAACAGACAACACCTGTCGCGGCTTCATGCCGACAATCAGACCGGTGACGAAGACGAAGGCAACGGACGCGCGGTCTCGATCATCGGATCGGAAATTGAAAAGCTGGGCGGCTTTGTCGGTGACGGGCTGTCACAACCCGTCGTCAATAGCGGGATGCTGATATTCGGGCTGGGCTATATGATCAGTGTCGAGCCGGTGATTGGTGTGATCGGACTGGTCGCCCTGATCCCGCAAGTCGCGCTGGTGCCGGTTATTCAGAAACGCATCAACGCCCTGATCGAAGATCGGGTCAACAAGATGCGATCTGTCAGTGACGAATTGTCCGAACTGTCACCGGGTGCGGAAAACCGCGACCGGCTGACAACCATCAATCGCGGGATTGATGACATATTTGACAACCGGATGCGGCTGTTCTTCCTGAAATTCGGTATGAAGGCGCTGATCAATTTTCTGAATGCGCTGGCACCGATTTGCGTGCTGTTTGTCGGGGGTTATCTGGTGCTTGAAGGGGCGACGTCGGTCGGCATTATCGTTGCATTCATATCCGGGTTTGACCGGATGTCATCGCCGATGCGCGAATTGCTGTCCTATTACCGGGTGGCGGCACAGGCCGCGGTTCAGCACAAGCTGATTGCCCGCTGGATGCACTGAGACACCATTCAAGTACTCACGTACTCAAACCACGGCGCACTCACGTACCCAGACAACGACGCACCAACACACGGCCCGACGACAGAAACCCGGACCATGTGAAACCCGACATTTACGGATCAAGGGATATCAAACCAGCCATCAGATGGCTGGCGACACTGCCCGGCGCCTAGCGACCGGCAAGAAGATCAAGATAACGGCCGGTTGCCAGCAATTCCGCCTGATGACGGTCGCGGCGTGCGACGGCTTCGGCGTCTTCGCCCCATTGTTCGATCGCGTATTCTTCATCAAGCATGGCGCATTCAAAGGCCCGCTGGGCGTCGATCTGACGGTTCATCACGGCAAGACCGATAATCACCGACCCGGACACCGTGGTCAGGCTGTGCAATGCAGTCAGGTGATAGTCATCAAAGCTTTCGACATGATCCTGCAACCGCAGAAGCGATGCATCATCCTGGCTGATCGGCATCACGCCTTCTGTCACGGCAAGCGTGACACCAAGGCCGTCTTTTGCCCAGTCAAGCAACGGCTGCCATGCCTTGGCCTGACGTTCGATCAGATCTTCGGGGAAGGTCGCACGATAACATAACAGGTCAGACCGCCCGTACCCGGTCAGCTCGGCAATCACAGCAGCACGGTTTGGCGCCACCCGATCGATGGCGGTTGCCGCAAGCTGCATGATCGGCATGGTCGCGGGTTGAACTTTTTCCCCCTGCGCATCCCATTCCGCGGCAATTTCGCGCGCCAGAACTTCTGACGGCAGCAGGAATTCTGCCTTTGCCGGCGATTTCACTGCGCGCCCGTCAAGATGCACGCGCCAACCCGAACCGCTGTCATCTGCGACAGCTTCGGCTTTTTTGTAGAAGCGATTGATCGTTTTTGTAAGCATGATCGCCATATGCCTAAAAGCAGCGCGCTGCGCAAGGCCTTTTAATCGCGATTGGCCGTGAACAGAACGCTGATTGGGCGATTATCAAGAAATTCTGTATAATTTTTGATCAATTTGGCCCATTGACCAAATAATAAACAACTCTACTCTGTTTCGTGAAGATTACAAATCCGCGGCAAAGCGGGTGCATTCGCGACATGGCATGTGAATTGCTGTGTCATCAGGGGACTATTCGGTTGCAGGGTCGGCATTATCGGCCCGAAACAGGAGGCTTCTTAACAAATGACGACTTTTACAAACCGACTTTTGGGTGCAGCACTTGGGGCGGCGGTTGCTTTGGGCGCGCATTCGGCAATGGCGCAAATGGCGATCAAGTTTTCGCTCGACTGGAAATTCGAAGGTCCGGCGGCCCCGTACCTTCTCGCCAAGAAGAACGGCTATTTTGACGAAGAAGGCCTGGATGTCACGATTGACTCAGGCAACGGTTCGGTTGGCGCGATTACCCGCGTTGCCAGCGGCGCCTATGACGTATCACTTGCCGATATCAACTCGCTGGTCGAATTCAACGCATCGAACCCCGATCGCGCCATGAAATCGATCTTCATGGTCTATGACCGCCCGCCATTTTCGCTGTTCATGCTCAAGAAATCGGGCATCACCAAACCCGAAGACCTGGTCGGCAAAACCCTTGGCGCCCCGGTCTTTGACGCGTCGCGCAAGCTTTATCCGGCATTTGCATCGGCAACCGGGCTTAAACTTGATGATGTGACCTGGGAAAGCATGGATCCGCCGCTGCGTGAACCGATGCTGGTGCGCGGTGATGTTGATGCCATTTCCGGCCATTACTTTACCTCCATCCTCAATCTTCAGGCACAGGGTGTGACCAAGGATGACCTGACCGTTTTCCAGTATAAGGATTTCGGCATGGACTTTTACGGCAACGGCCTTTTGGCGTCGCCTGACATGATGGAAAACCATGCAGAAGAACTGCGCGGCTTCCTGCGCGGTGTTGTCAAAGGCTGGCGTGCAGCAATTGCCGATCCGGCATCGGCGATCGAAGCCCTTAAGGAAGTCGATCCGCTGATTGACCCGGCCTTGGAATTGCAGCGTCTTCAGATGGCGATTGATGAAAACGTCGTCACCCCCGATACGCTTGAAAACGGCATGGGTCTGGTCAAAACCGACCGTATGGCAAAGGCGATTGATCAGGTCGCACTTGCTTTTGGCTTTGAAAACAAGCCGACCGTTGGCGATGTCTTTACCGATATCTTCATGCCCGGTGCCGAAGACCGCAAAATCAAATAAGTCACAATGCATTCCGGGGCGGTTTTCCGCCCCGGTTTCCTTTTGACCACATCCGATTTCACAAAAAAGAACGACCAAGACCAGGCAGGGGGACTAACTGCAGTGTCGAAGAGCTTTGTCGAACTCAACAACGTCAGGCTGCGCTATAGCGAAGGCGATGATCTGGCACTTGAAACCACCAATATGAAGATCGGCAAGGGCGAGTTCATTGCTGTTGTCGGACCGTCGGGCTGCGGCAAATCTTCGTTGCTGAAACTTGTATCCGGCCTGATGCCCCCGTCCGAGGGGACCGTCATTGTTGATAACAAGGAAGTCGCCGGACCGCTTAAGATTGTCGGCATGGCATTCCAGAACCCGACCCTTCTGCCATGGCGGACGACACTTGATAACGTGTTGCTGCCCATGGAAATCGTCAAACCGCATCGCAACCGGTTGCGCAAACACCGGGCCGAATACGAAGAACGCGCGCGCAAACTTCTGGCCAGTGTCGGCCTTGAAGGCCACGAAGACAAATATCCCTGGGAATTGTCCGGCGGCATGCAGCAGCGCGCATCACTGTGCCGGTCCCTGATCCATGAACCGGATCTTCTGATGCTTGATGAACCGTTTGGCGCACTTGATGCCTTTACCCGTGAAGAGCTTTGGGACATTTTGCAAAACCTTTGGATGGTGCGTCCCTTTACGGTCATTCTGGTGACTCATGACCTGCGCGAAGCGGCCTATTTGGCCGACACCATTTATGTGATGTCCAAGCGGCCTGGCAAAATTCTGGTAGAGCGTGAAAATCCCCTGCCCCGCCCGCGCGATCAGGAAGCCACCTTTACCCAGCCATTCACCGACCTTGTCCATGAACTGCGCAGTCACATCCGTGACGTGCGAGAATC
This sequence comes from Thalassospira sp. CH_XMU1420-2, assembly GCF_037029325.1. Lineage (NCBI taxonomy): Bacteria > Pseudomonadati > Pseudomonadota > Alphaproteobacteria > Rhodospirillales > Thalassospiraceae > Thalassospira > Thalassospira sp. CH_XMU1420-2. Next base: position 271,929 of record NZ_JAYMEG010000005.1, on the reverse strand, counting down.
CTAAGAAGGGCGGGCAGTTATCATGAAAAAGAAACCCAATCTTTCCAAAGCAGCCCCGTGGCTTAGTGCGATCGGTCTTTTTGTTCTGTGGGAACTGATCGTGCGGATCTTCAATATTCCGCCCTATGTCCTGCCGACCCCGTCCGAAAGCATCATTGTCGGCTGGCAATTCCATGAAGCGATCTGGATGCATGCGGTTCACACGCTTTATACGACCCTTGCGGGCTTTGCCATTGCCGTGGTGTTCGGGGTGATCCTGGGCGCGCTGGTGGGATCCAGCCGGGCGATCTATGATGCGGCCAACCCGCTTCTGGTCGGGTTCAATTCGGTCCCGAAAGTGGCCCTTGTGCCGGTACTCGTCATGTGGTTTGGCATCGGCACCGTGCCTGCCATCATCACCGCATTTTTGATTTCGTTCTTTCCGATCGTGGTCAATGTCGCCACCGGGCTTGCTACACTGGAACCGGAATTGCGCGATGTGTTGCGTTCCCTTGGTGCTACGCGCACCGACATTCTGGTCAAGGTCGGCTTCCCGCGTGCCATGCCCTATTTCTTTGCATCGCTCAAGGTTGCGATCACACTGGCCTTTGTCGGGTCGGTGATTTCCGAGACCGTGGCATCGAATGTCGGTGTCGGATATCTGATGCTGTCCGCATCGTCGAAATTCAACATGCCGCTGGTCTTTGCCGGATTGCTGGTGATCGCAGTGATGGGCATTGCGATGTACGAGATCTTCAACGTCATTGAACGCCGTTCGACCAAATGGGCGAACCGCGGCAACCAGACCACCTGATCCAATCATCAGACCAATAAAAAGGCCGGTTCATCCCGGCCTTTTTTTCATCATACAATTGCGTCCGGGGACTATCCCAGATGCTGATCAAAGAACGCCATGGTGCGTTCCCAGGCCTGCATGGCGTCTTCGCTGTCATAGCGACCGCCACTTGGATTGGCAAAGGCGTGATCGGCATCATACCAGTAGAACTGATAGTCCGACTTGCCGGCAATGCGCAGGGATTCCTCGAAACCTTCGACCATTTCCTTGTTGATGCTTTTATCCAGGGTGCCGAAATGCCCCATCAGCGGCGCATTGAGGGTTGCGACCTGTTCCGGGGTCTTTTTGACATTGCCGTAATAGACCACAGCAGCATCAATATCGGTGGCAAGGGCTGTATTAAGCGACCATCCGCCGCCAAAGCACCAGCCGACCGAGCCGACCTTGCCCGTTGAGTCCTTGTGATTTCGAAGGAACGCGACCGATGACTGCAACTTGCGGGTTGCGGCAACCGGATCAAGCCCTGCCATCAGTGCCTTCGCCCCGTCGGGCGTCGTTGCGGGTGGTTTGCCATACAGATCAACCGCAAGCGCGATATAGCCCTGTTTGGCATATTCCGCGGCAACCGCGCGGATCTGGTCATTCAGCCCCCACCATTCATGGATCAGAATGACCGTCGGTGCCGGAAGCGTTGCCGGCATGGCGATTTCGGCCATCATGGCATCGCCTTCGGGGGTCGTAATCGTGACTTTTTCAAGCGTCGATCCAGCCGCATGGGCAAGCATCGGATCGGCAAGAATTACAGCAAGCGGCAGGGCAACAGCACCTTTGAGAAACAGTCGACGGTCTTCGTCGGTCGCCTTGGGCGGCGGACCAAGATGTTCGTGAGAACCACATCCATCAAGCGTACACATGTTCAGGCCTCCTCTGATTCTTGTTTTGCAGAACGTTTATCATTTGCAACCGCACCGGGTTTTGGCAAATGACAATCATGTCATCGACCGGCAAGACCAACCGCCTGGCGGGGCATGCTGGCACACCGGTCATCTGGAATGACCCTTATTACGTTCCCGTTCCCCGGCAAGATCATAGCGCATCTGCAATCTTTCAAGAAACTGCAGCTTGCGATTGCGCGTGCCAACTGGTTTAACCAACCCGTAACACGCAATCCATTGCCCCGGGGAGACATAGGGAAACATCATGCGCGATATCGAAACTGTCCTGTTTGATCTTGGTGGGGTTCTTGTCGACTGGGATCCGCGTCACCTGTATCGCAAGATTTTCAACGACCCCGCGGAAATGGAAAAATTCCTGACCGAAGTCTGCCATCCGCACTGGAACTTTTTGCATGACAAGGGCGCGCTGAGCTTTGCCAATTCGATCCCCGATCTTCAGCATCGCTATCCGCACTATCATGACGAAATTGCTGCATGGAACGAACGCTGGCCTGAAATGATGAAAGGCCCGATCGAACGCACAGTCGGCATTCTGGAAGACCTCAAAGCGCGCAAGAAAGTCCGCCTGTTTGCCCTGACCAACTGGTCGGCGGAAACATGGCCGCATGCGCTGGCACGGTTTGATTTCCTAAATTACTTTGAAGGCATTCTGGTATCGGGGCAGGAAAAGCTTGCCAAACCCGACCCGCAGATTTTCGAACTGGTCTGTGCGCGCTTCAAACTTAACCCGCGCGAAACCCTGTTTATCGATGACAGCGAAAAGAACATCCAGCAGGCCCGCGAAATGGGGTTCATGACCCACTGGTTCCGCGATCCGGTCAAACTGCACCGTGAACTGATCGAAGACCGGGTCTTTTAACCCGACATCACCCCACATCAAACCGACATGACAAAGGGCACCACAGGGTGCCCTTTTGCATTTCAGTCCAAAGACCCGAGATTTATGGTCTGAGTTCGGGCTTAGCGGCGCGCTGTTCGCAGGTAATTGGCAAAACATTCACCAAACACGAATTCCCAGCCCGACAGATATCCGTCCCGCAATGCCGGTGCGATATCGCCGACATTTTCCCATGCCCCGTGCTCAAGACGAATGACACAACGCCCGAAATCATTCAGACCGAACCGCACATCAATCCGGGTGAAATCGCCAGTATCCCATCCCGGGTGCCAGGTAAAGGCAATCCGTTCACCCGGCTGCCAGATATCGATCCGGCCCCACGGAATGTCGTCCTTGCCTTTGACATGTTCGACAATTTCACCCCCGGCAGCCGGATCAAGGACAATCGCCAGGCAATCCTTTTTGGAAATGGAATGGCTGTCGGTCGGCCACCAGTCTCCGAAGCCTTTGGTAAAGGCATCAAAGGCATCCTCGGGATCGATTGCCATCGTCAATTCAAAACGGATCGGTGCCAGATCCGGGTTTTTAAGCGGCGTCACGGTCACTTTCCCATATTCTGTCAAGAACCACAGGCAAATCATCAAAATGACTGATCACGGCATGTGCGCCGGATTTATGAAGGGTATCGACATCATGATAGCCCCAATCGACACCAATGGCGATCATGCCCGCGGCACGGCCCATTTCGATATCATAGCTGGTATCGCCAACAATGACCGCATTGGGCGCATCCACACCGGTTTCCTCAAGGGCAGCCATCAGCATCGCCGGATTGGGCTTTGACGGGTGATTGTCACAGGTCTGAAGCGTTACGAACCGGCCTTCAAGTTCATTCCGGGCCAGTACGGCATCCAGACCACGGCGGGCCTTGCCGGTGGCAACACCGCTCAGCCACTGGCGACGGTCAAGCTCGGCCAGAACTTCGCGCACACCGGGAAACAGCGGCTCGTGGAAATCAGGGGTCTGGCGCAGGGTAAAGAACGCCGTCTTGTAGGCCACGGTGATGGCATCAATCAGGGCATCGTCAATACGGTTGGGGGCGGCCAGTTTGGTAATGGCTTCGGGCAGACTCAGACCGATGATCGTGCGGGTATTTTCAAGCCCCGGGCAATCAAGCCCGTTTTGCGCAAAGGCATGGTCCATGCAATGGGAGATCGCATGCTGGCTGTCGACTAGCGTGCCGTCACAATCAAATACGACAAGTCTGAGCGGATCTGTGGTCATGTGGGGTCTTTCATCCTGTCTAACGGAAAGGCAGAACCTAATCCAAAGCCGATCAAAGATCGAGTCCCTGACATCTGCAACCAAGAACCATTTTTTGCTTTGCCCGAAGCACCGGAAACCAATGGTGAAATTTGAACTTCTTCTGATCACCCAAAAGGCGCGCTATACTGTGGTTCTGACCTTTATGACAGCGGAGGCAGGCGATGCTCACGCTACGGGACTGTATAGATTTCAGCGACCTTAAGGAGGAAGAAATTCTCGCGATTGCCGAGTGTGAGCAAATCCCGATTGTGACCGCACTCGAGGAAGGCGAGAGCATGGTTCACACGACGCAAGGCCGCAAGCGCATTGCGTTCATGATCAAAGGTCAGGCTGAAATGTGCGAACGCATGGGAAATACGGTTCATGCCCAGCATCTGAACCGGGTGTATGATGCCTTCATAAAACGTTTCGGCAAGAACTAACATACCGCTTGATAATAAGCTCGAATGTCATTCAACGCCTTTTGGTTTTGACTTCAGACAGGGACGAAAAAGCCGACGCACTGCGTCGGCTTTTCGCGTTATCGGGTCATTTGATCGGGCGTTATTTCTTACGCGAACGCGACGGTTTGGCCTTGGGTTTCGGCTTTTCTTCCTTTTCACGGTGAATTTCCGGGGTCAGGAATTTGGTCGGCGTTTTCGGATCGAAATTCAGCTTTTTCAGCGTTTCGGCAAAATGCGGCGGCACCGGTGCCTCGATCACCACACGATGACCGGTCACCGGATGGGGGAAATCAATCGCGCGCGCATGCAGATGCATCTGATTGGACAGACCATCGATGAATGCTTTGGCCCCGCCATATTTGCCATCCCCCAGGATCGGGCATTCGATTGCCTCGCAATGAACGCGCAGCTGGTGGGTACGACCGGTCAGCGGCGACAGGGCAAGCCAGGCGGCCTTGCGCCCGGCGCGATGAAGCTGCCGGAACACGCTTTGCGCCGATTTGCCGAGCTTTTCGTCAATGACCATCTTTTCCCCGCCCTTGCCGGCCAGCTTGGCAAGCGGTGCGTCAATCAGGCCTTCGCGTTCCGCCGGCGCGCCGGTGACAATCGCCCAGTAAAGTTTGCGGGTGGATTTGTCCTTGAACGCCTTGGTCAGGGCATGGGCCGCAGACGCCGAACGGGCCAGCAGCAAAACACCGCTGGTGTCCTTGTCAAGACGATGCACCAGTTTCGGGCGTTCCTTGCTATCGAGTTTCAGGGCATCGAGCATCCCGTCAACATGCAGACTGGTATTGGTCCCGCCCTGCACCGCCAGACCGGCGGGTTTGTTGATTGCCAGCACCATTTCGTCATAGAAAATGACGGAATCGCGCAGGGCCTGAAGCTCTGCCTCGCTGGCATCGGATTTTGACGGACCGGCCTGTTTGCGCTGCTGGACTTCGGCGGGGTTATAGGCACCTTCCTGGGCCCATGGTTCCGAACCGCCACCAGACATTACCGGCACCGGCGGGATGCGGATTTCCTGTCCCGGCTCAACCCGCTGGTTGGCCTTGGCACGTTTGCCATCCACACGGATCTGGCCACCACGCAGAAACTTTTGAACCTGCCCGAATGTGAATTCCGGGCAGTTGCGCTTGAACCAACGATCAAGCCGGATATCGGCCTCGTCAGCTTTGACCTTGCGCAGAGTGACACCACTCATTGCAGAATACCCCTTACCAGCGCCATCGCGCCGAACAATGCCGAAATACCGACCACAACCGAAACAATGACATACAAGGCCGACAGGCCAAGATTGTTTCGTTCATATAGGGTCGCGACATCCAGCGAAAAAGTCGAAAAGGTTGTAAACGCCCCCAGAAAACCGGTCACAAGAAGCGCGCGCATTTCCGGTCCCATCGAAAGTTTCAGGGCCGAAAGTTCGATCAGCGCCCCCATCAGGAAAGATCCCACGATATTGACCGTAAGCGTCCCCCAGGGAAATCCATTGCCCAGCATCGAGCCCATCATGACAGACACACTGTGACGTGCGACCGCACCAACAGCACCCCCAAAGGCAATGGAAGCGATTAACAACGGTGAAAATTGCATGGCGCGGAACCTATTCTTTCAAACATCAAAAGTCACGTGTGAAAACGGCATGGGGCCATGGCAATATCTGAACCCTTTTTCACACCGTAACAAAGCACGCCCTGAACGGTCATCAGACCCCAGAGCGCACGTATTTTCAATCTTTCAGAATCAGAACAATTCAGGCATCACCCGGACGGCCCCATCCTTCCGACAACATCCGCCAACCAGGCGCGGGTGCGTTTTTCGTTTTGCTGGATATCATCAAGTCCGTACACCGACTGGGCAAACAGGCAGAATGTGATATCGCCGCCCTGTTCGGGCAGGATGAATTCGACTTCGACCCAGTCCGGAAAATGAAAGACCGGTGTTCTGGCAAGGAAGTAAAGCCGGCCCGGTTTGCCCCCGGGAACGCCGCTCATCAACTGCATGCCATGTGCCGGTGCGGTTTCGATCATCACATCGGCCAATGTGGCAGCCGTCGCATCAAATGACGGGCTTGGCATCGCGCGGTCGGTGCGCGGGGATCGTCCGGGCGGACAGACAATAAAGAAATTGCGTGCCTGTGGCACCGGTGTTTCCGGTGCAAAGGTGAAGTTGGGCGGATCACCAGCCGGCAACATATGGTCAATCAGGCCGGTAAAGCGGATAACCACAAATATCCCGGCAAGGACGATCAAACCCCAAACAGCAAACATAACCAGTCGTCTCAATGGCACCACCTGTCTGTTAACGTGCTGTTGGCGGCAGACAACACACGCGGACACGGCACCACAATAATACGGATTGATCCGGAATCAAAATGCCCGACTGGGGAACAGTCGGGCATCACAGGATGCAAACACGGCAATCAGCGAACGGGGGGGGGGGAAGTTGCTTTCGCCGATCACCGGGTTGGCATGGATCGTCAGATCAGTGCGTTGACATCAGGCAACTGATGGCAAGGCCACTGCTTCGACATTGGCAATCGCACGTTCCATGGCTTCCTCGGCATTTACCGCAAAGCCCGACGCGTCGATCACTTCAACATCGGAGATACCGACAAAAGCAAGAACCTGCTTAAGATACGGGGTTGCGAAGTCAGCCGGGCTGTTGACCGGCACGCCGCCGGTGGCAACCACCAGATAGGCTTTCTTGCCGCTCAGCAGGCCAACCGGGCCGTTTTCGGTGTATTGGAAGGTCACGCCAACACGTGCAATCAGGTCAACCCAGGCCTTAAGGGTCGAAGGCACGCTGAAGTTATACATCGGCGCGCCGATGACGATAACGTCGGCGGCCTGAACTTCGGCAACCATTTTGTCGGAAACGGCAATCACGTCCTTCTGTGCGTCGGAACGGGACTCTTCGGGGGTGTAGAAAGCGCCAACGGTTTCACCGGTCAGTGCAGTGATTTCCGCGTCATTGGCATCACGCTCAACGACTTTGGCGGACGGATCAGCAGCGACAATGCGCGCAATCAGTTTGGATGCGATCTGGCGGGAGTTGGAATTCTCACCATTCACAGATGCATTCACGTGCAGAATATTGGTCATTTGAGGTCTCCAAAAGCGTGTTCGTTTGTTGACCTGAACCTAACCTGTTCCCTGTTCGGTGTTTATCCCGATACTGGTCACCAGATTGTTTCCAAAATGACGCCATGCAGCATCAGTTCTTGTCCCGCTTTTGTTGCCGTTCCTGACGCAATCGATCGAAATACTCGACCCGTTTTTTCAGATCGCGTTCAAAACCGCGTTCGACCGGCTCATAGAAATTCTGCCGGCGCATGCCTTCGGGGAAATAGTTCTGCCCGGAAAAACCGTCTTCCTGATCATGGTCATAGGCATATCCGGTCCCGTACCCGATATCCTTCATCAGTTTGGTCGGCGCATTCAGGATATGGGCCGGCGGCATCAGAGACCCGGTTTCACGCGCAATCTTGAGCGATTTCTTATAGGCCGAATATCCGGCATTCGATTTCGGCGCCAGTGCGAGATAAATCACCGCCTGCGCCAGGGCTAGCTCGCCTTCCGGGCTGCCAAGCCGTTCATAGGATTCCCAGGCACCGATGCAAAATTGCTGGGCCTGCGGGTCGGCAAGGCCGATATCCTCGACCGCCATGCGGGTCAGACGACGGGCAACGAATTTGGGGTCTTCGCCCCCGGCCAGCATGCGGTTGAACCAGTAAAGGGCCGCATCCGGGTCCGAACCGCGAATGGATTTATGCAATGCACTGATCAGGTTGTAATGACTGTCATCGCCCTTGTCATAGATCGGCATGCGCTTTTGCACGGTGCGCGCCAGTTCGGCCACACCCAGCGGGCCATCATCGCTGGTGTCGCTGGGCGGCATGGAAAACAGTTCTTCGGCAAGGTTCAGCAAATAGCGCCCGTCCCCGTCGGCCATGGCACGCAAGGTTTCGCGGGCCTCGGGCGTTACCGGAAGATCAAACCCCATTTCCTTTTCGGACCGCACCAGAAGTTCTTCAAGCCCCTGATCATCGAGGCGTTTGAGAACAAGCACCTGACAGCGCGACAACAGGGCGGCATTCAGCTCGAATGACGGGTTTTCGGTTGTCGCACCGATCAGGGTGATGGTGCCATCTTCGACATAGGGCAGGAAACTGTCCTGCTGGGCCTTGTTGAAACGATGGATTTCATCAATGAACAACAGGGTTGCACCACCGGTTGACCGGCGGCCACGGGCGCGTTCAAACACCTTGCGCAGGTCCGACACCCCCGAAAAGATCGCCGAAAGCGGTTCAAACGCCATGTCGGCAACATCGGCCATCAGACGCGCCAATGTCGTTTTGCCGCAGCCGGGCGGCCCCCACAGAATGACCGAGGGCACCCGCCCGGTTTTGATCATGCGCGTGATCGGACCGTCATCGCCAAACAGATGCCCCTGCCCGACCACCTCGTCAAGCTTGGCGGGGCGCAGTCTGTCGGCCAAGGGCCGGGTTACCTGACTTTCAAACAGGGATGGCATGAACGGTCTTCTCGTTACGGGTGGCGGTTACAGGGTAAACTCGCCTGTCAAAACCTTGCCATCGCGTTTGACCGCGATTTTCCAGTCCCGACCGCGCTGGCCTGCTTTGACAACTTCCTTCAGGCGGGCGACCGAGTCAATCTTCTGACCATTGATTTCAACAATATAATCCCCGGCCTGAAGTCGTGCACGCCGCGCCAGACTGTCACGGGCAATGCCAAGGATCACCACCCCTTCGCTCAGTGTATCAACGCCAAGCTCATCGGCCAGTGCCGGGTTCATATTGGCAACCTTTGCGCCGCTGAACGGGTTGGTGCCTTCGATCACGCTTTCATCGCGTGCCGGTTCTTCCGGGGCGACTTCAAGCGGCATCGACAGGATGGTTTCCTTGCCACGGCGCAGCACCGTCAGCTTGGCACTGCCATCAAGTTCCAGTGTCGCGATCCGGAATTTGAGTTCATTGGGATTGTCGACCGGAAGTCCATTGACCGCCACAACCACATCCCCGGCCAGCAGACCGCCACGCTGGGCCGGGCTGCCATCACGGATCGCACTGATCAAAACACCGTGGGGACGATCAAGTTCAAGCGAAGTTGCAAGATCGGCCGTCACTGCCTGACCGGTGGCCCCAATCCACGGGCGGCGCAAATCGCCACTGATCAGGCCGCGCATCACAACCTTGACCATATTGACCGGCACGGCAAACCCGATGCCGTTTGATCCGCCCGATTTGGTAAAGATCGCCGAATTGACCCCGATCAGCTTGCCATCAATATCAATCAGCGCCCCGCCCGAGTTGCCCGGGTTGATCGCGGCATCGGTCTGGATAAAGGACTGATAATCCTGTCCGGTCACACCGGCCCGTGCAAGGGCCGAGACAATCCCGCTGGTCACCGTCTGGCCAACCCCGAACGGGTTACCGATGGCAAGAACAAGATCACCGACTTCGACCGCATCGGAATCTCCGAAACTGATCGCTGGCAATGCGGTTTCAACCCCGCGCAATTTCAGAACGGCCAGATCGGTACGTTCATCCGACCCGACAAGATCGGCATCAAATTCGCGGTTGTCATGCAGCACAACACGAATTTCGCTGGCACCATCAATCACATGATGGTTGGTCACAATCGTCCCGTCACCCGAAACAATCACCCCGGATCCGAGCGAACGTTCAACCCGCTGGCGCGGTGCCCCGAACGCACCGCCAAACCGTTCGCCAAAGAACTGCTTGAAGAACGGATCATTGAAGAACGGGGTGCGCTGGCGCTGCTCGACCACCTTTTTGGTATAGATATTGACCACTGCCGGGGCCGTCTGTTTGACCAGTGGCGAGAAAGACATCTTGATCTCGGCCTGGCTGGTGGGCAGGCGCCTGTCGTCATTCTGGATATTGTTCTGGGCATGTGCCGGGTTCAGGGAACCGGCAACCGAACCAAGGGCCAGAACGGCGATTGTGAAAATGGTGGGAATCCATCTTGCCTGCACGACACACTCTCTCTTTTTCGTCAAACAGTTCGGGGATGCGACCGCATTCCGCGTAGCAAATGCTCAATTAGGAAAACAAGGACTGCCGCGCAACCTTGGCAGAAATATGAACAATGTCACAGCCTTGCGAGATTGTCTCCTGACCGGGCCATCGAGGGATTGCAAAGCGCCAAAAGAAAACGGGCGACACCGTATGGCATCGCCCGTTTCTGTTTCTTAAAGGCCGAAGCGTTGCTTATTCAGCAGTTGCTTCTTCGCCTTCGCCCTCTGCTTCGAGGCGAGCGCGGTCAGCCGCGCCTTTTGCTTCGACGTTGCGATCGACAAGTTCGATCACAGCCACCGGAGCCGCATCGCCGTAACGGAAGCCAGCCTTGAGAACGCGGGTGTAACCACCGGAACGCTCTTTGTAGCGGTCAGCGATTTCGCCGAACAGCTTGGCAACGACTTTATCGTCACGCAGGATCGAAATAGCCTGACGGCGTGCATGCAGGTCGCCCCGCTTGCCCAGCGTAATCAGTTTTTCGACATACGGGCGAAGATCCTTGGCCTTCGGAAGAGTGGTTTTGATCTGCTCGTGGGTGAGCAGCGAAACTGCCATGTTGGCAAACATCGCCTTACGATGGGACGAAGTACGATTAAGCTTACGGCCTTGCATACCGTGACGCATGGTAACTCTCCTAAATAGCCTGGCTTCGCTCACGAAACCGATTGTAAAACCGCGCCGCCACCCTGATCACTTTATGCAAAGGTCAGGTCATGCACGTGCGGTGTGGGCAACTCGCCCGCCGGATGCCCAAACAACTGGGTTATCCGGTTTGGAACAGGGATGTTCCGATAACGGCCCGAAGGCCGAAGACCCGTTCTTAGAACGGATCTTCGAACTTGCGAGCAAGTTCTTCGATGTTTTCCGGCGGCCAACCGCCGACTTCCATACCGAGATGCAGGCCCATCTGAGCCAGCACGTCTTTGATTTCGTTCAGCGACTTACGGCCGAAGTTCGGCGTACGCAGCATTTCTGCTTCGGTCTTCTGAACAAGATCACCGATATAGATGATGTTGTCGTTCTTCAGGCAGTTAGCCGAACGTACCGACAGTTCAAGCTCGTCAACCTTACGAAGAAGGTTACGGTTGAACGGCAGTTCGTCTTCTTTCTTCTCTTCGACAACCGCTTCCGGCTCTTCGAAGTTGACGAACAGAGACAGCTGGTCCTGAAGGATACGGGCAGCAAGTGCAACCGAATCTTCCGGGGTCAGTGCGCCGTTGGTTTCAACGGTCAGCGACAGCTTGTCAAAATCGGTATCCTGACCAACACGGGTGTTTTCCACCTTGTAGGCCACTTTACGGATCGGGCTGAAGATCGCATCGATCGGAATAAGACCGATCGGCGCATCCGAAGAGCTGTGTGCGCTGGCTGCGACATAGCCTTTACCGTTATCAACGGTAAATTCGATGTTCAGCGTAGCACCATCGTCAAGATGGCAAAGTTCGAGATCCGGGTTAAGGATTTCGATATCAGCGCCGGTTTCGATCTGACCTGCGGTGACGGCACCCGGGCCGGTCGCCTTCAAGGTCATTTTCTTCGGACCTTCTGCATGCATACGCACGCCCATGGTCTTGATGTTCAGGATGATGTCGGTAACATCTTCACGCACACCCGGAATCGACGAAAATTCGTGCAATACACCGTCGATCTGGATCGCAGTCACCGCCGAACCCTGGAGCGACGACAGCAGAATGCGACGCAGCGCGTTACCCAGAGTCTGACCAAAACCGCGCTCCAGCGGTTCCGCCACGATCGTACCGATGCGGCTGGCATCTGTACCCGGAGTAACATCAAGCTTCGTCGGCTTAATCAGTTCCTGCCAGTTCTTTTGAATCACGAGACCCACCTTCGCAACTGGAGCCTATGGTAAGGAGGACAAAAATCTGCCCTCGCGAGAAACGCGAAGGGGCCCGGCGTATCCGGGCCCAAACGCGGGGTCGTCCGCAAAGATCGACGCGATTAGACGCGACGACGTTTACGCGGACGGCAACCGTTGTGCGGAATCGGCGTTACGTCTTTGATCGACGTAATGGTGAAACCGACAGCCTGAAGCGCACGCAGTGCAGATTCACGTCCCGAACCCGGGCCTTTAACCTGTACTTCGAGGGTTTTCATGCCGTGTTCAGCAGCTTTTTTACCTGCGTCTTCGGCAGCCATCTGTGCAGCATACGGAGTCGATTTACGCGAACCGCGGAAACCCATACCACCAGCGGTCGACCAGGAAATGGTGTTACCCTGAACGTCGGTGATGGTGATCATGGTGTTGTTGAAGGTCGCGTTTACGTGCGCGATACCATTCGTAATGTTCTTGCGCTCGCGGCGACGGACGCGAGTCTGAGGAGCTTTCGCCATTGTCGTTCCCCTACCTTACTTCTTCTTGCCAGCAATCGGCTTAGCCGGGCCCTTACGGGTGCGAGCGTTGGTGTGGGTACGCTGACCGCGTACCGGGAGACCGCGACGATGACGGAGACCGCGGTAGCAGCCCAGATCCATCAGACGTTTAATGTTCATTGCGGTTTCACGACGAAGGTCGCCTTCAACGGTGTAATCAGCGTCGATGACTTCGCGAACCTTGAGAACCTGGTCATCAGAAAGCTGATGAACGCGGGTTGCTGCTTCGATTCCGACCTTTTCGCAAATTTCTTTAGCTTTCGCCGGGCCAATGCCGGTGATGTAGGTAAGCGCAATCACGACGCGCTTCGCGGTCGGGATATTTACGCCAGCAATACGAGCCACTGTGTGAGACTCCTGTTTCCTGTTAACAAACCCAAGGGCAGATCCGGTAGGGTAGAGCGTTGCAAAAGCGGGCCAGCATCACTGCCAACCCGCAAGCAAAAAGCGCCCTGCCCGGGAAATTACCCCAGGATGGCTTCAATCTCGCGCGTAACTTCGTCGATTTCGGCCATCCCGTCAACTGTTTTCAGCTTACCGACCTTTTCATAGTAAGGAATGATCGGTGCTGTCTGCTTGTGATAAGCTTCCAGTCGCGATGTGACCGTCTCGGCGTTGTCATCCGCACGGCGTTTGAATTCAGTGCCGCCACATACGTCGCAGACACCTTCTTCAGCGGGTTTCTGGAACTCGTCGTGATAGCCCTGCCCGCATTTTGCACAGGTATAGCGGCCGACAATGCGGGCCACCAGTGCTGCGTCATCGACGCGCAGTTCAATCACATAGTCAAGTGCCAGACCTTTGGCTTCCAGCATGATGTCCAGGGCTTCTGCCTGGGCAGTCGTGCGCGGGAAACCGTCCAGAATGAAACCGCCTTTGGTATCATCCTGGTCAAGTCGTTCGGAAATCAGACCGATCATCAGATCGTCAGATACGAGCTGCCCCGCATCCATGACTTCCTTTGCCTTCAATCCCAGTTCCGTTCCGGCAGAAACTGCCGCGCGGAGCATGTCACCAGTCGAAAGCTGGATCATGCCGCGTCCCGTTTCGAGACGCTTGGCCTGGGTGCCTTTCCCTGCACCGGGAGGGCCAAGAAGGATAATGTTCATTGTCGTCCCCCTGAATTCCGTGGCCGCTCTTATCGGCGGCGACCACGCAGTTTGGATTTCTTGATCAGGCCTTCATACTGATGCGCCAGCATATGAGACTGGATCTGAGCAACGGTATCCATGGTTACCGTGACTACGATCAGGAGGCTAGTCCCACCAAAGTAGAAGGGCACAGACCATTCCGCGATCAGCAGTTCCGGCAGGATACAGACGAATGCGAGATACGCTGCACCGATCACCGTCAGGCGGGTCAGGATGAAATCAAGATAGTTCGCGGTATTTTTACCCGGACGGATGCCCGGAATAAAGCCACCGTGTTTCTTCAGGTTGTCTGCCGTATCTTCCGGGTTGAACACAACCGCGGTGTAGAAGAAGGCAAAGAAGACGATCAGACCGATATAAAGCGCGATATAGAGCGGCTGGCCACGGCCAAGCAATGCGGTCGCAGTCGTCAGCCATTCCGGCGCATTGCCACCAGCGGTGAACTGTGCAACCGACAGCGGCATCAGCAGAAGCGAGCTTGCAAAGATCGGCGGGATAACACCGGCAGTGTTGATCTTGAGCGGCAGGTGCGAGCTCTGACCTTCCATGACCTTCATGCCGACCTGGCGTTTCGGGTACTGGATCAGAACACGGCGCTGCGCACGTTCAACAAAGACGATGAAGGCAATAACAGCAACCGCCAGAATGATGATTGCAACAATCACCAGAGCGGAAATCGCGCCGGTACGGCCCAGTTCCAGGGTGCCGGCAATCGCGCTGGGCAGCCCGGCGACAATACCGGTAAAGATGATCAGCGAAATGCCGTTACCGATGCCGCGCTGGGTGATCTGTTCACCAAGCCACATCAGGAACATGGTGCCACCGACCAGCGTCACAACAGCGGTAAAGCGGAAGAACATGCCCGGATCATGAACAGCAGCACCGGTCGAACCGGTCATGCTTTCAAGACCAACAGCAATGCCCCATGCCTGAACCGTTGCGATCAGCACCGTCAGATAGCGGGTATATTGATTAATCTTTTTACGACCCTGCTCGCCTTCTTTCTTGAGCTGCTCAAGAGACGGCGAAACAGTCGTCATCAACTGAATGATAATGGAGGCCGAGATATACGGCATGATATTCAGCGCAAAGATCGTCATACGACCCAGCGCACCACCGGCGAACATGTCAAACATGCCCAGAACGCCGCCCGCATTCTGACGGAAAATGTCAGCAAGAATGGACGGGTCAACACCAGGAACCGGAATATAGGTTCCAAGACGGTAAACAATAAGCGCGCCCAAAGTGAACCAGATACGCTTTTTAAGCTCGGTCGACTTTGAAAAAGCAGACCAATTCAGGTTCGCGGCAAGCTGCTCGGCGGCGGATGCCATGCACTCATCTCCCAATACACATAAACTGGAGGGTCCGGTCCCGTAAATTAATGGAACCGGACCCTCACGAAGTCATTCTAGCTTATTCTGCGTTATCTGCAGCGACCGGAGCAAGAACCTTGACCGAGCCACCGACTTTCTCAACAGCTTCGACAGCTGCTTTGGAAGCACCGGAGATCTCGATGTTCAGTTTCGCTTTCAGTTCGCCTTTAGCAAGAAGGCGCAGACCGTCTTTCTGCGGACGGGCAAGACCTTTTTCCGCAAGAACAGCGATGGTGACATTTGCACCTTCTTCAAGAACACCGTTATCAACGGCGGTCTGAAGGGTACCAAGGTTCACAACACCGAACTGTTTCTTGAACGGGTTTTTGAAGCCGCGTTTCGGAAGACGGCGATAGACCGGCATCTGCCCGCCTTCGAAGCCATTGATGGCTACACCTGAACGGGACTTCTGACCCTTCTGACCTGCGCCAGAAGTTTTGCCTTTGCCCGAACCGATGCCGCGACCGACGCGGGTGCGCGCCTTGCGGGCACCCGGGTTATCGGCAAGTTCGTTGAGTTTCATCGTTCAACACCTTTTCGATCTGGGGTCAATCAAGCCTCGTCCACACGGACGAGGTGCTTGACCTTTGCGATCATACCGCGAACAGCTGGGGTATCTTCCAGCTCACGAGTCCGGTGCAGTTTGTTCAGGCCAAGACCAACAAGGGTCTGGCGCTGATCAGCCGGACGTCCGATCGGCGAACCCGTCTGGGTAACGCGAACGGTCGCTTCTTTCTTAGCAGCCATATCGAATTACTCCTTTTCGAGAACGGCGGCAGCAGCCGAACCGCTATCGCGACGGGCAACGACGTCACCGACTTTCAGGCCACGCTTTGCAGCGACCTGACGCGGGGATGCACCGTTGACCAGAGCGTCAAGGGTTGCGCGGATCACGTTATGCGGGTTGTTCGAACCGGTACATTTGGACACAACGTCCTGAACGCCCATGGTTTCGAAGACCGCACGCATCGCACCGCCGGCGATGATACCGGTACCAGCCGGAGCCGAGCGAAGGATAACCTTGCCTGCACCGAAATGGCCCTGCGTATCATGGTGAAGGGTACGACCTTCACGAAGCGGAACGCGGATCATGTTGCGTTTAGCAGCTTCGGTAGCCTTGCGGATCGCTTCCGGAACTTCACGGGCTTTACCCGTGCCGTATCCGACGCGACCGCGCTGGTCACCGACAACTACCATTGCGGAGAAAGCAAAGCGACGACCGCCCTTAACGACTTTCGCGACGCGGTTGATACCAACCAGCTTGTCGACGAGTTCGTTTTCTTCACGGGCTTTCGGTGCCTGCTGCTGTTGATTCTGGTTACGTGCCATGGTCGTGCTCCTTAGAAGTCCAGACCGCCCTCACGGGCGGCATCGGCCAGAGCTTTCACCCGGCCATGGAACAGATACCCGCCACGATCGAAAACGACCGTTTTCACACCAGCTTTCACTGCGCGCTCGGCAATGGCTTTGCCAACCAGAGCAGCGGCTTCGGCATTGCTGCCTTTCGCCTTCAGATCTTTTTCGGCGGTCGAAGCTGCTACCAGGGTGGTACCAGCGACGTCGTCGATGATCTGTGCATAGATGTGAGCGTTCGAACGGTGCACGCTGAGGCGCGGGCGACCGGCCGCTTTCTGGCGGATCGCAAAACGAACGCGACGCTTGCGGCGTTCGAAAAGGCTTCTCACGTTTTTCATCGTGCCAGTCCTTACTTCTTCTTGCCTTCTTTGCGCAAGATATACTCGCCTTCGTAGCGGACACCTTTGCCTTTGTAAGGCTCCGGACCGCGCCAGCCGCGTGCATTTGCAGCGAACTGACCGACAAGCTGTTTATCTGCGCCAGAGATGGCGATAAGGGTCGGCTTTTCAGCAACGACGTTCAGACCCGCAGGGATCTCCATTTCAACGTCGTGTGAGAAGCCAAGCTGCAGAACCAGGTTCTTACCCTGTACCTGCGCACGGTAACCAACACCGGTGATTTCCAGTTTCTTGGTGAACCCTTCCGAAACCCCGGTGACGAGGTTGGCGATATTCGCACGGGTGGTACCCCAAAGGGCACGGGCGCGCTTGCTATCGTTGTTCGGTTTCACGAAGATCTGGTTATCTTCCTGGGTGACGGATACGTCCGAGGTCAGAGGCAGGTTAAGCTCACCGAGCTTGCCCTTTGCACTGATCTGCTCTTCGGTCAAGGTGATGGTAACGCCGCTAGGCACGACCACCGGATTTTTTCCTACTCGCGACATCGTTGGCTCCCCTTAGAATACTTTGCAGAGGATTTCGCCGCCGACATTCTGCTCGCGAGCTTCCTGATCCGAGAGAACCCCTTTCGGAGTGGACAGGACTGCGATGCCGAGACCGTTGTATACTTTCGGAAGATCTTTGATCTTCGAGTATACGCGACGGCCCGGGGTCGAGACGCGGTCGATCTGCTTGATCACTGCATCGCCCTCAAAATATTTGAGTTCGATGGTGATTTCGCTGACGCCCTTGCGAATTTCATTAACGTTATAACCGCGGATGTAACCTTCGCGCTGGAGAACATCCAGCACACCGGTACGCAGTTTCGAAGCCGGCGAGACAACGCTGGATTTACCAACGCGCTGACCGTTACGGATACGCGTGAGCATATCACCGACTGGATCAGTCATCGACATGTGATGTCCTCCTTACCAGCTCGACTTCACCATGCCCGGAATCTGACCACGCGAAGCAAGTTCACGAAGGGCGATACGGGACAGGCGGAATTTGCGATAGACACCGCGCGGACGACCGGATACCTGGCAGCGAATACGCTGACGGATACGAGCCGAGTTACGCGGCAGCTGGGCGAGTTTCATCACAGCCACGATACGATCCTCAGGGGACGTCTCGCGATTTGCGATAACCGCTTTGAGGGCGGCACGCTTGGCAGCATAGCGCTTTGCCAGGCGTTCACGTTTGAGTTCACGCTCTACTGAGCTTTTCTTGGCCATGGGCCAACCTCCGTTAGTTTCCGAACGGAAGATCAAAACCCTTAAGAAGGGCAAGAGCTTCGGCGTCGGACTTAGCCGTGGTACAAATGATAATGTCCATCCCGCGGACAGAGTCGACTTTGTCATACTCTACTTCAGGAAAGACGAACTGTTCCTTCAAGCCCATGGCAAAGTTGCCACGGCCATCGAAGGATTTTTTGTTCAGGCCGCGGAAGTCACGAACGCGCGGAAGCGCGATGGTGACCAGGCGGTCCAGGAACTCAAACATACGGTCGCGACGCAGGGTCACTTTACAACCGATGTTCATACCTTCACGCAGCTTGAAAGCCGCTACCGACTTTTTCGCTTTGGTGAAGACAGGCTTCTGACCGGTGATTGCAGCGAGATCCGCAGCAGCACCTTCCAGCTTTTTGCGATCCTGGGTGGCGTCGCCGACACCCATGTTGATCACGATCTTTTCGAGGCGCGGAATCTCCATGGTGTTCTCGTAGGAGAACTCCTTCTGGAGTGCGTCACGCACCACTTCTTTGTAATGTTCGCGCAGGCGCGTCATTTTTCCGTCCCTCAGTTGTCGATGACTTCGCCGCTGAGCTTCGCGAAGCGAACCTTGCGACCGTCATCGAGGGTCTTGAAACCGACGCGGGTCGGCTTGTTTTCTTTCGGGTCGACAATCGCGATGTTGGAAACAGCAATTTTTGCTTCCTTCTCGACGATGCCACCGGCATCAGCACCGGTCGGGCGCTGGTGACGTTTCACCAGATTGATGCCCGATACCAGAACCTTGTTCTCGGCCGGGAAAGCGGCGAGAACCTCGCCGGTCTTCCCTTTGTCTTTACCCGTCAGAACAATGACGCGGTCGCCCTTTTTAATCTTGGCAGCCATTACAGCACCTCCGGAGCGAGCGAAATGATCTTCATGTAACCTTTGGAACGAAGTTCGCGGGTTACCGGGCCAAAAATACGCGTGCCGATCGGCTCGCCGTTCGCATTAATGAGAACGGCAGCGTTGCGGTCAAAGCGGATCGCCGAGCCATCGGCACGACGGATTTCCTTTGCGGTGCGAACGATGACAGCTTTGTGAACTGCACCCTTCTTTACGCGACCGCGCGGGATGGCTTCCTTGACGGAAACCACGATAACATCACCAACGTGAGCGGTTTTGCGCTTCGAGCCGCCCAGCACCTTGATGCACTGGACGCGGCGAGCGCCGCTGTTGTCGGCGACGTCCAGATTGGACTGCATCTGGATCATGGGTTTACCCCTTGACTATGATTGGGCTGAGGACTCACTCCTCGACCACTACTTCCCAAGACTTCAACTTCGAGATCGGCTTGCATTCGCGAATGCGAACTACGTCACCCGTTTTGAAGCGGTTCTCTTCATCGTGCGCGTGGAATTTCTTCGACTTACGCACGTACTTTTTATACAGCGGGTGCATGACCTGGCGTTCCACACGGACCACCACGGTCTTGTCGTTTTTGGTCGAAACGACTGTCCCCTGCAATACACGCCTCGGCATGTGTGTTTACTCCTCTGCGTGTCCAGTTTAGGCCGCGGTCGCACCCTTCTCGTTACCGAGAAGGGTTTTGATGCGGGCGATATCACGACGGACCTGGCGGACCCGCGCAGTGTTCTCAAACTGACCGGAAGCCTGCTGGAATCGCATGTTGAACGATTCTTTACGCAGGTCCAGCAGCAGCTGTTTCAGTTCGTCAGCGCTTTTAGCGCGGAGATCAGCAATTTTCATCACTAATTACTCCCCTTCACCAAGACGGGTGACAAACTTGGTCTTGATCGGCAGTTTTGCCGATGCCAGCTCGAAAGCGCGGCGTGCAAGATCCAACGGAACACCGTCGAGTTCAAACATGATCCGACCCGGTTTAACGCGTGCCGCCCAATATTCAGGCGAGCCTTTACCTTTACCCTGACGGACTTCGGCAGGCTTCTGCGAGACCGGGAGATCCGGGAAAACGCGAATCCACACACGACCCTGACGGCGGATGTGGCGGGTGATCGCGCGGCGAGCCGCTTCGATCTGACGCGCCGTTATACGCTCAGGCTCCAAGGCTTTCAAGCCATAAGCGCCGAAATTAAGATCCGTACCACCCTTGGCTTCACCTTTAAGGCGGCCTTTGTGGGCTTTACGGAACTTTGTACGTTTCGGAGAAAGCATATCTGGATCTCCTTACTTACGGCTGGAACCAGCCGACTCGAGAGCTTTACGCTCCGATGCCAGCGGATCATGTGCCATGATTTCGCCCTTGAAGATCCAGACCTTCAGACCGCAAACACCATAGGTGGTGTGTGCTTCCGAAGTTCCGTAATCCACGTCCGCACGCAGCGTGTGCAGCGGAACGCGACCTTCACGATACCATTCGGTACGGGCGATTTCTGCGCCACCAAGACGACCAGCAGCATTAATACGAATGCCACCGGCACCGAGACGCATTGCGTTCTGAACCGAGCGCTTCATAGCGCGACGGAACGAAACACGGCGCTCAAGCTGCTGGGCGATGTTGTCAGCGACCAGCTTGGCATCGATTTCCGGCTTGCGGATTTCGATGATGTTAACCTGCACTTCGGCATTTGCCAGCTTCTGCAGATCGTTCTTGAGCTTCTCGATGTCCTGGCCTTTTTTCCCGATCACAACGCCCGGACGAGCGGTGTGGATCGAAATGCGGGCTTTCTTCGCCGGACGTTCGATAATCACCTTCGAAACACCAGCCTGCTTGAGGCGGTCGAAGATGAATTTACGGATCGCAAGATCTTCATGAAGAAGACCAGCGAAATCGGACTTGTTGGCGTACCAGCGGGAATCCCAGGTACGGTTAATGCCAACGCGCAGACCGATCGGATTTACTTTCTGACCCATTACTCGGCCTCCTCACGTTCGCAAACGACGATGCGCATGTTGGAGAACGGCTTCAGGATCTTGCCAACACGACCGCGTGCACGGGCGCGCCAACGTTTCATCACGAAGGCCTTACCAACAGATGCCTCTTTAACATAGAGACGGTCGACATCGAGCTGATGGTTGTTTTCGGCGTTAGCAATTGCCGATTCCAGCAGCTTTTTGACGTCCTGCGAAATACGTTTGTTGGAGAAGGTCAGTTCTGCCAAAGCAGCTTCTGCCTTCAAACCACGGATCGACTCGGCGACGAGGTTGAGCTTACGCGGGGAAATGCGTACTGCCCGGAGCGAAGCCGCAGCCTCGTTATCCGCCAGCCGACGGATGTCAGCTTTCTTACCCATCGTTACTTCCTCTTCGCCTTTTTGTCGGCCGCGTGACCATAGTAGGTACGGGTCGGCGAGAATTCACCGAACTTGTGACCAATCATGTCTTCGGTCACCAGCACCGGCAAGAATTTCTGGCCATTGTAAACCCCAAAGGTGAGGCCTACGAATTGCGGCAGAATCGTCGAACGCCGCGACCAGGTCTTAATTACCTCATTCCGGCCTGAGGCACGGACAGTATCGGCTTTCTTAAGAAGGTATCCGTCAACAAACGGACCCTTCCAAACGGAACGCGCCATAGTCTAGCCTCCTCCGTTAGCTCTTGTGACGACGGCGCATGATGAGCGCGTCGGTCTTCTTGTTCGAGCGGGTACGTTTGCCCTTGGTAGGCTTGCCCCACGGCGTAACCGGGTGACGACCACCCGAAGTACGACCTTCACCACCACCATGCGGGTGATCGATCGGGTTCATGGCAACACCACGAACCGAAGGACGCTTGCCGAGCCAGCGATTACGGCCGGCTTTACCAAGGTTAGTGTTCTGATGGTCCGGGTTGGACACGGCACCGATGGTTGCCATGCATTCACCACGTACCAAACGTACCTCACCGGAGGACAGCTTAAGCTGGGCGTAACCCTGGTCCTTACCAACGAGCTGCACGTATGCACCTGCTGAACGTGCGATCTGACCACCTTTACCGGCTTTCAGTTCGACGTTATGGACAATGGTACCGACCGGAATGTTCTTCAGCGGTGCGGCGTTACCCGGCTTAATGTCTACGCGTTCAGCGGCAACAACGTTGTCGCCGACAGCGAGACGCTGCGGTGCGAGGATGTAGGCCAGCTCGTCGTCGGAATAACGAACCAGTGCGATGAACGCAGTACGGTTCGGATCATATTCCAAACGCTCGACGGTACCGACGACGTCAAACTTGGTACGTTTGAAGTCGATGAGACGGTAACGACGTTTGTGACCACCACCAATACGGCGGGCGGTGATACGACCAGTGTTGTTACGGCCACCTTTCTTGCGAAGACCTTCGGTCAACGCTTTGATCGGCTTGCCCTTGTGGAGATCGGAACGATCCACGAGAACCAGCTGACGGCGACCAGGAGAGGTTGGTTTAAACTTCTTCAAAGCCATTGTCTTAGATTCCCGTAGTCACGTCGATGGACTGACCCTCTTCGAGGGTTACCATCGCTTTCTTGAAATCACTCCGACGACCGGAAACACCGCGAAAACGCTTGGTCTTTCCTTTTACCACAGAGGTATTGACCGCCTTGACCTTCACCCCGAACAGACCTTCCACAGCAGCCTTGATCTCCGGCTTGGTGGCGTCGATCGCAACTTTGAACGCAACTGCGTTGTGTTCAGAAATCAGCGTCGACTTTTCAGTGATATGCGGGGCGCGGATGACTTCGTACATCCGCTCTTTGCTGATGATCGTCATTTGAGACGTGCCTCCAACGCTTCGACCGCACCCTTGGTCAGCACCAGGGTGTCACGGCGCAGGATGTCATAGACGTTAGCACCGATCTCCGGGAGCACGTCAATCTGCGGGATGTTGCGCGCTGCGCGTGCAAAACCTTCGTTGACCTGCGCACCATCGATGATCAGTGCAGATTTCCAGCCGAGCTTACCAAAAGCTGCGACCAGATTCTTGGTTTTGGCGTCCGAGAATTCCGCGTTATCAAGAACGATAAGCTTGCCGTCCTTTGCTTTAGCCGACAGAGCGGTTTTAAGCGCGAGTTTACGGAATTTCTTGGTCAGATCGTGTGCGTGGTCGCGAACGCGCGGACCGTGCACGGTACCACCACCACGGAACTGTGCAGCCTTACGGGAACCGTGACGTGCACCGCCACTACCCTTCTGACGCACGAATTTTTTCGTGGTTGCGGAAACTTCCGACTTTTCCTTCACCTTGTGGGTACCGGCGCGGCGTTTTGCCAGCTGCCAGTTCACCATGCGGTGCAGGACGTCACGACGTACTTCCAGACCAAAGATCTCTTCTGCGAGATCGATATTGCCTGCCTTGGAAGCGTCAAGTTTGAGAATGTCGAGCTTCATGATGCTTATTCCTTATCCTCGGCGACAGCTTCTTCAGCAGCCGGGGCAGCACCCTTGAGCGCGGCCGGGAACGGAAGACCTTCCGGTGCAGCACGCTTCACGGCATCCTTGACAAGGACGTAGGCGCCCTTGTGACCCGGGACTGCACCGTGGATCAGGATCAGGCCTTTGTCGGCGTCAGAAGCGACAACCTTAAGGGACTGAACAGTCACACGAGCGGCACCGAGGTGACCAGCCATCTTCTTACCTTTGAAGACGCGGCCCGGATCCTGGCACTGACCGGTGGAACCATGCGAACGGTGCGAAATCGACACACCGTGCGACGCACGCAGACCACCGAAGTTATGACGCTTCATCGCACCGGCAAAACCTTTACCGATGGAAGTGCCGATTACGTCAACGTACTGGCCTTCAACGAAGTGAGCGGCAGAAAGTTCTGCACCAACTTCAATCAGGCCATCTTCGCTAACGCGGAATTCAGCAAGTTTGGCTTTCGGCTCAACCTTGGCTTTGGCGAAGTGGCCACGCATCGGCTTGGATACGTTTTTCACTTTCGCTTTGCCATAACCAAGCTGAACAGCGACGTAGCCGTCGGTGTCGTTGGTACGGTTGGCGACAACCTGAAGATCTTCGACCTTCAGAACGGTTACAGGAAGGTGGGAACCATCGTCTTTGAAGACGCGGGTCATGCCAACCTTCTGGGTAATAAGTCCACTACGCATTGCGGCTTACTCCCGATTAAAGTTTGATCTCGACGTCGACGCCGGCAGCCAGATCGAGCTTCATCAAAGCATCGACGGTCTGCGGGGTCGGGTCGACAATGTCGAGAAGACGCTTGTGCGTACGGATTTCGAACTGTTCACGCGATTTCTTATCGATGTGCGGAGACCGCAGAACAGTGTATTTTTCAATGCGGGTCGGCAGCGGAATCGGGCCGCGGACCTCTGCGCCAGTGCGCTTCGCCGTATTGACGATCTCGCGCGTGGACTGATCCAGCACGCGATGGTCAAACGCCTTCAGGCGAATGCGAATGTTCTGACTATCCATGTAATTATGTACCGGAGCCCTCAAAAGGACACCGGCCCCTCAACTGGAGTTGACGATTGCCGCAAAAGTGTTGCGGGCGGCTTACATAGCCGCCCGCTTCACAAAGATCAAGAGAAAAAATTACTCGATGATCTTGGCAACAACGCCCGCGCCGACGGTACGACCGCCTTCACGGATTGCGAAACGCAGACCTTCGTCCATTGCGATCGGTGCAATGAGGGTCGCGGTCATCTGGACGTTGTCGCCCGGCATAACCATTTCGGTGCCAGCCGGCAGCTCGATCGAACCGGTAACGTCAGTCGTACGGAAGTAGAACTGCGGACGGTAGTTCGAGAAGAACGGCGTGTGACGGCCACCTTCATCCTTGGTCAGGATGTAAGCTTCTGCTTCAAACTTGGTGTGCGGGGTGATCGAGCCAACATGCGCCAGAACCTGGCCACGTTCGACGTCTTCACGCTTGGTACCACGAAGCAGTGCGCCGATGTTGTCGCCAGCTTCACCCTGATCGAGCAGCTTGCGGAACATTTCAACGCCGGTAACGGTCGTTTTGACGGTGTCTTTAATGCCGACGATTTCGATCTCTTCGCCAACTTTAACAACGCCGGTTTCAACACGACCGGTAACAACCGTACCACGACCCGAAATCGAGAACACGTCTTCGATCGGCATCAGGAACGGCTTGTCTTTCGGACGATCCGGTGCCGGGATGTAGTCATCAACAGCAGCCATCAGCTCGAGGATAGCGTTTTTGCCGATTTCGTCATCGCGACCTTCCAGAGCAGCAAGAGCCGAGCCCTTGATGATCGGAATATCGTCGCCCGGGAAGTCGTAGGACGACAGAAGTTCACGGATTTCCATTTCGACGAGCTCGAGAAGCTCTTCGTCGTCAACCTGGTCAACCTTGTTCATGAACACGACCAGTGCCGGAACGCCAACCTGACGTGCAAGCAGGATGTGCTCGCGGGTCTGCGGCATCGGGCCATCAGCTGCCGAAACAACCAGGATGCCACCGTCCATCTGTGCCGCACCAGTGATCATGTTTTTAACATAGTCAGCGTGGCCCGGGCAGTCGACGTGCGCGTAGTGGCGGTTTTCGGTCTCATATTCGACGTGCGCGGTCGAGATCGTGATACCACGAGCTTTCTCTTCCGGTGCCTTGTCGATCATGCTGTAGTCCTGGAACGATGCGCCACCCTGTTCTGCCAGAACTTTGGTGATCGCTGCGGTCAGCGTGGTTTTACCGTGGTCAACGTGGCCGACGGTGCCAACGTTAACGTGCGGTTTTGTACGCTCAAACTTTTCTTTAGCCATTTCTAACTCCGTTTATTCTGGCTTGGCCTTAGCCGGCCGATTTGGCTTTGACTTCGTCCGCAACTGCCTGCGGAACGTCTGCATAGTGATCAAACTGCATCACGAACTGGGCACGACCCTGGGACATGGAGCGCAGCGTGTTGACGTAACCGAACATGTTCGCCAGCGGTACGAACGCGTTAACAACGCGTGCGATGCCACGGGAGTCCATGTCACGAACCTGGCCACGACGGCTGTTCAGGTCGCCAATGATGTCGCCCATATACTCTTCCGGGGTCACTACTTCGACTTTCATGATCGGCTCGAGCAGCTTCGGAGAAGCTTTCGACAGACCTTCTTTGAACGCTGCACGGGCAGCGATTTCGAAGGCCATGACGCTCGAGTCAACGTCGTGGTAGGCACCGTCGGTCAGCTTGATCGACAAGTCGGTTACCGGGAAGCCTGCGATAACGCCGCTCTGCAGCGAGCTTTCGAGACCTTTGGCAACACCCGGGATGTATTCCTTCGGAACGTTACCGCCAACAACGGTATCGGTGAAGGAGAAGCCCGAACCCGGTTCACCCGGGGTGAAGGTGAGCTTGATACGCGCGAACTGACCCGAACCACCCGACTGTTTTTTGTGGGTGTAGTCGATATCGACTTCTTTCGAGATGGTTTCGCGATAAGCAACCTGCGGCGCGCCGATGTTAGCTTCGACTTTGAATTCACGCTTCATACGATCGACGATGATGTCGAGGTGAAGTTCGCCCATACCCGAAATGATGGTCTGGCCGGATTCGTGGTCGGATTTAACGCGGAACGACGGATCTTCCTGTGCAAGACGTGCAAGGGCGAGACCCATTTTTTCCTGGTCGGCTTTCGATTTCGGCTCAACAGCGATTTCGATAACCGGATCCGGGAATTCCATACGCTCAAGGATGATCGGCTTGGCCGGGTCACAAAGGGTATCACCAGTGGTGGTGTCCTTCATGCCAACCAGAGCAACGATGTCGCCCGAGCAAGCGTATTTGATTTCTTCGCGGTTGTTCGAATGCATGAGAAGCATACGGCCGATACGTTCTTTTTTCTCTTTGACAGAGTTCAGAACATACGAGCCGGCATCGAGGATACCGGAATAGATACGAATGAAGGTCAGCGAACCAACGAACGGATCCGACATGATCTTGAATGCAAGAGCCGAGAACGGCGCTTCATCGGTCAGCGGACGGGAATCCGGCTCGTCTTCGGTGTTCGGCTTGACGCCACGAACATCGTCGATGTCATCCGGTGCCGGCATGAAATCGATAACGGCATCAAGAAGCGGCTGAACGCCTTTGTTCTTGAACGCGGTACCCAGAAGGACCGGAACCAGATCGCCGGCGATGGTGCCTTTACGGATGCACTTCTTGAGAACTTCCTCGGTCGGCATTTCGCCTTCGAGGTAAGCTTCCATTGCTGCTTCGTCGCACTCAACAGCCTGTTCGATCAGAGCTTCACGGTATTCTTCAGCCTGGTCTTTCAGGGAATCGCGGATGTCGCGATACTCGAACTCTGCACCAAGGGATTCGTCTTTCCAGACGATTTCCTTGTTGCGAACGAGGTCAACAACACCTTCGAACTCACCTTCGGAACCGATCGGCAGCTGCATGACAGCGGCGTTGGCACCGAGGCGTTCCTTGATCATTTCGACGCAGCGGAAGAAGTCTGCACCGGTACGGTCCATCTTGTTGACAAAGCACATACGCGGAACGTGGTACTTGTCAGCCTGACGCCACACGGTTTCGGTCTGCGGCTCAACGCCGGAAACGGCGTCGAAAACAGCGCAGGCACCATCGAGAACACGGAGCGAACGTTCAACTTCAATGGTGAAGTCAACGTGGCCCGGGGTATCGATGATGTTAATACGGTGGTCGTTCCAGAAGCAGGTCGTCGCAGCAGACGTAATCGTAATGCCACGTTCCTGTTCCTGTTCCATCCAGTCCATGGTCGCGGCGCCGTCATGGACTTCGCCGATTTTGTAGGACTTGCCGGTGTAGAAAAGAATTCGCTCGGTGGTCGTCGTTTTACCGGCATCAATGTGCGCCATGATGCCGATGTTGCGATACCGAGAGATCGGAGTACGTTGTACCATAATCGACTCTTGATCTTGAGGTCTGAATTACCAGCGATAATGAGCGAAAGCCTTGTTGGCTTCGGCCATACGGTGGGTGTCTTCGCGCTTCTTGACAGCACTGCCGCGGTTGTTGGCAGCATCCATCAATTCACCGGCGAGACGACCGATCATGGTCGTTTCGGAACGCTTGCGGGCAGCGTCAACCAGCCAACGAATGGCCAGAGCCTGACGACGCTCGGAACGAACTTCAACCGGAACCTGGTAAGTAGCACCACCAACACGGCGCGAACGAACTTCGACGTTCGGCTTCACGTTATCCATGGCTTCGTGGAACTGGGCAACCGGGTCTGCACCCTTGCTTTCCATTACTTCCAGGGCACCATAAACGATTTTTTCGGCGGCAGATTTTTTGCCGTCGAGCATAAGACCGTTCATGAACTTGGTAAGAACCTTGTCGCCATATTTGGCGTCAGGGAGTACTTCGCGCTTTTCAGCAGCGTGACGACGTGACATCTGAGCTGCTCCTTATTTCGGACGCTTCGCGCCGTATTTCGAACGACGCTGCTTACGGTCTTTGACACCCTGTGTATCGAGGGTACCGCGAATGATGTGGTAACGAACACCCGGCAAATCTTTTACACGGCCGCCGCGGATCATCACGACAGAGTGTTCCTGCAGGTTGTGGCCTTCACCCGGAATGTAGGAGGTTACTTCGTAGCCGTTGGTCAAACGGACACGGGCAACCTTACGAAGTGCCGAGTTCGGCTTCTTCGGGGTCGTGGTGTAGACACGGGTGCAAACGCCGCGTTTCTGCGGGCATGCTTCCAGTGCCGGAACCATATCGCGCTGGGTGCGCGGAGTCCGCGATTTGCGGATCAACTGGTTAATAGTGGGCATTAACTTTCCCTTTTACTTCAACGGACGCCACTAGGGCGCTGCTCTTATCGACGCACGACGAGCGACCACGCGTCCCCATACACAGTACGGAAACACGCGCGGACGCCCATAAATGCAGGAGTTCCTGCCTCGACGGCCGTCAGAGTCGCACTCAAGCGATGGGGGGCGAAAACCGCCCGCTACCGCACAAAACGGTACCGGCACAGCTACACCCCCCTAGATTCGGTGGGCGCATACTAGTGACGGCCCCCTTTTGCGTCAAGCAAAACCATATGGACCTTCGAGTTGGCGCTTCAAACGCCGAGACGAACCGGTGCGTCGAGAAGAGTTCCGGTTCGCCTCTGATTCTTTAACTGTCTGGCGCGACGAAGTTATTCGCCTGCCGGCAGTGAAGCAGTGTCGGCATCGGCCTGCGGACCGAAATTGTCGCCGATTTCTTCTTCTGCCTCGATCTGTACCGATTTGTCGCGTTCGGCAGCCAGTGCACGGAAGCGGTTCATCACCGCACCGGTACCAGCCGGGATCAAACGACCCACGATGACGTTCTCTTTCAGACCGATAAGGGTATCGGTCTTGCCCGAAACGGCTGCTTCGGTAAGAACGCGCGTGGTTTCCTGGAACGACGCGGCCGAGATGAAGGAATGCGTCTGCAGGGATGCCTTGGTGATCCCCTGGAGGACCGGTGCACCTTCTGCGAGTTCGCCGCCTTCTTTAAGCGCACGCTCGTTTTCGGCATCGAAGTCAACGCGGTCAATGATTTCACCAACCAGAAGAGTCGTGTCACCCGGTTTGGTGATTTCGACTTTCTGAAGCATCTGGCGAACGATGACTTCGATATGCTTGTCGTTAATCTTCACGCCCTGCAGACGGTAGACTTCCTGGATCTCGTTGACCAGGTAATCTGCCAGTGCCGGGACGCCCATGACGCGCAGGATATCGTGCGGAACTGGCGAACCATCAAGGAGCTGATCGCCCTTCTCGACGAAGTCCCCTTCCTGAACGGCAAGATGCTTGCCTTTCGGGATCAGGTATTCGACCGGTTCGGTCAGGCCCGAATCCTCGAGCGGGTGAACAATGACACGGCGCTTGTTCTTGTAGTCCTTGCCGAATTCGACGCGACCCGGGATATCCGAGATGATTGCGTGTTCTTTCGGTTTACGGGCTTCGAACAGCTCGGCAACACGCGGCAGACCACCGGTGATGTCACGGGTCTTCGAACCTTCGCGCGGGATACGTGCAAGCACGTCACCAGCATGAACTTTCTGACCGTTCTCGACCGAGAGAATAGCGTCAACCGACAGGAAGTAACGGGCTTCAAGACCGTTATCCAGGTTGATGACCTCGCCGGCTTCGTTACGCAGGGTAACGCGCGGCTTAAGGTCGGACGCCTTGGGCATGCTCTTCCAGTCGATAACCGTTTTCGAGGCAATACCGGTCGCTTCGTCATAGACTTCGCGAATGGTTACGTTCTCGAGAAGGTCGACATAGTTCACATAACCTTCTTTCTCGGTGATGATCGGCAGGGTGTACGGATCCCACTCGGCCAGTTTCTGACCACGCGTGACCTGTGCGCCTTCATCGGTGAGAAGTTTTGCACCGTACGGAACGCGATATTTCGCACGCTCGCGACCGGTTTTGTCGATCAGAAGAATCTCGAGGTTACGCGCCATCACGATGTTGACGCCTGCCGAGTTCTCAACGACTGCACGGTTTTTCAGTTTCACGGTTGCATCGAAGTTCGCTTCGACACCGGAGACCTCTGCACCACGCTGTGCCGCACCACCGATGTGGAACGTACGCATGGTCAGCTGGGTGCCCGGCTCACCGATCGACTGTGCGGCGATAACACCGACAGCTTCACCGATGTTCACCGTGGTACCGCGTGCCAGGTCACGACCATAGCAATGGCCGCAAACACCGGTTTCGGCGTCACAGGTCAGAACCGAACGGATACGTGCGGTTTCAACACCGGCTTTCTCGATGAGATCGAGGTGATCTTCTTCAACCATCTCGTTCTTCGGCACGATGACTTCGCCGGTCGACGGATCAACGATCTCGTCGGCGGTGAAACGACCGAGGATACGATCAGACAGGGTTTCGATAACCTCACCGGAATCGACGACGGCTGCGATGTCGAGGCCACGATCCGTACCGCAATCATGCTGGGTGATGATGCAGTCCTGGGCCACGTCAACCAGACGACGGGTAAGGTAACCCGAGTTCGCCGTTTTCAGTGCGGTATCAGCCAGACCTTTACGAGCACCGTGGGTGGAGTTGAAGTACTCCTGCACGGTCAGGCCTTCTTTAAAGTTCGAAATAATCGGGGTCTCGATGATCGAGCCGTCCGGTTTCGCCATCAGGCCACGCATAGCAGCCAGCTGACGCATCTGGGCGGCAGAACCACGAGCACCGGAGTGCGCCATCATGTAAACCGAGTTCACATTGTCACCTTCTGCCGTCGCCGAGATGACTTTCATCATCGCTTCGGAAACGTCGTCGGTGCACTGCGCCCAGGCGTCAACAACCTTGTTGTATTTCTCACCACGGGTGATGAGACCGTCCTGGTACTGCTGCTCGTATTCCTTGACCTTGTCGTGGGTACCACCGACCAGCGGTTCCTTGGCGTCCGGAATGATCATGTCATCCTTGCCAAACGAAATGCCGGCTTTACATGCCCAGTTGAAACCAAGGCCCATCATGCGGTCAGCAAAGATAACGGTCTCTTTCTGGCCACAGTGACGGTAAACGACATCGATAACGTTCGAGACGTCTTTTTTGGTCAGCAGCTTGTTGATGGTCGAGAACGGAATGCGCGGATGACGCGGCAGAAGTTCCGACAGCAACATGCGGCCCGGGGTGGTTGCAACACGAACGGTGATGCGTTCGTTGTTTTCATCAACCGTGTGGTAACGGGCATTGATCTTGGAATGCAGGGTGACAACACCCTCGTCCAGTGCCTGTTCGATCTCGGCGATGTTGACAAACGACATCCCCTCGCCCGGCTGACCGTCACGCTCCATGGAGATGTAGTACAGACCAAGGACAATATCCTGCGACGGCACGATGATCGGTTTACCCGATGCCGGCGAAAGGATGTTGTTGGTCGACATCATCAGGGTACGTGCTTCAAGCTGGGCTTCAAGCGACAGCGGTACGTGGACAGCCATCTGGTCACCGTCGAAGTCCGCGTTGAACGCAGTACAAACGAGCGGATGCAGCTGGATGGCCTTACCTTCGATCAGAGTAGGCTCGAACGCCTGGATACCAAGACGGTGCAGGGTCGGTGCACGGTTGAGCATGACCGGATGTTCACGGATAACCTGTTCAAGGATATCCCAAACTTCGGCGCGCTCTTTTTCCACCATGCGCTTTGCAGCCTTGATGGTGGTGGCCATCCCGTACAGTTCCAGCTTCGCGTAAACGAACGGCTTGAACAGTTCGAGCGCCATTTTCTTCGGCAGACCGCACTGATGCAGTTTCAGGTTCGGACCCACGGTAATAACGGAACGACCGGAATAGTCGACGCGTTTACCCAGAAGGTTCTGACGGAAACGACCCTGCTTGCCTTTGAGCATGTCCGACATCGATTTGAGCGGACGCTTGTTGGCACCAGTGATCGGACGACCGCGACGACCGTTGTCAAACAGCGCATCAACCGATTCCTGAAGCATACGTTTTTCGTTACGCACGATGATATCAGGCGCACGAAGCTCGATCAGGCGCTTCAGACGGTTGTTACGGTTGATGACACGACGGTAAAGGTCGTTCAGATCCGAGGTTGCGAAACGGCCGCCATCAAGCGGAACCAGCGGACGCAGTTCCGGCGGAATGACCGGAATCACTTCAAGGATCATCCATTCCGGGCGTGCGCCGGATTCCTGGAAGGCCTCAATCAGCTTGAGACGCTTGACCAGCTTCTTGCGCTTGGCTTCGGAATTGGTTTCCTTGAGGTCGATTTTTGCGGTTTCGCGTTCTTCATCAAGGTCGATTGCCGCAAGCATATCGCGGATGGCTTCGGCACCGATACCGGCACGGAAGCTGTCTTCGCCATATTCTTCCTGGGCAGTCATATACTGGTCTTCGGACAGGAGCTCACCCATTTTAAGCGGGGTAAGGCCCGGTTCGATAACCACATAGTTTTCGAAGTACAGAATGCGCTCAAGATCCTTGAGCGTCATGTCCAGCAGCAGACCCAGACGGCTCGGCAGCGACTTCATGAACCAGATATGGGCAACAGGTGCCGCCAGTTCGATATGGCCCATACGTTCACGACGTACTTTGGCCAGAGTCACTTCGACGCCGCATTTTTCACAGATAATGCCGCGATACTTCATACGCTTGTACTTGCCGCACAAGCATTCGTAATCCTTCACCGGACCAAAAATGCGCGCACAGAACAGGCCGTCGCGCTCCGGTTTGAAGGTCCGGTAGTTGATGGTTTCCGGTTTCTTGATCTCGCCGAACGACCAGGAGCGGATACGCTCCGGGCTGGCAATCTGAATCCGGATCTGATCGAAGCTCTGGGTGCCCTGCGGCTGCCCGAAGATCTTCATCAACTCGTTCATAAAGGCTCTCCCGCTATGCCCGGTCTCGCCGGGTTTCGCCAATTTCAGGCCGAAAGATGCGAAATGGCGACCGGGATGCCCGGATGGGCACCCCTGTCAGCCACACACTTAGTATTCGTTCTGCTCAAGTTCGACATTGAGACCAAGCGAACGGAGTTCTTTAACAAGAACGTTAAACGACTCCGGAATGCCTGCCTCGAAGGTGTCTTCACCACGAACAATGGCTTCGTAAACCTTGGTACGGCCCGAAACGTCGTCCGACTTGACCGTAAGCATTTCCTGAAGGGTGTATGCAGCACCGTAAGCTTCGAGTGCCCACACTTCCATCTCCCCGAAACGCTGACCACCGAACTGCGCCTTACCACCCAGCGGCTGCTGGGTAACAAGAGAGTACGGACCAATCGAACGTGCGTGGATCTTGTCATCGACCAGGTGGTGCAGTTTGAGCATGTAGATATAGCCCACTGTCACCTTGCGATGGAATTTCTCACCGGTACGACCGTCATAGAGGTCAACCTGGCCAGAACCATCAAGGCCGGCTTTTTCAAGCATACGAACAACATCCGGCTCACGGGCGCCGTCGAAGACCGGGGTGGCCATCGGAACGCCGCGACGCAGGTTGTTGCCAAGCTCGATGACTTCACCATCGGACAGCTCTTTGATGCCGGCGATGTATTCTTCGCCTTCATAGACATCATTAAGCTTGTTACGCAGGTCTTCCATCTCGCCACGACCGTCGGCAACAGCATCGACAAGTTCGCCGATCTGTTCACCAAGACCACGCGAAGCCCAACCAAGGTGGGTTTCAAGGATCTGGCCAACGTTCATACGCGACGGAACGCCCAGCGGGTTCAGAACGATATCGACCGGCGTACCGTCTTCGAGGTGCGGCATGTCTTCAACCGGCATAATGCGCGATACGACACCCTTGTTCCCGTGACGGCCGGCCATCTTGTCACCCGGCTGCATTTTACGTTTAACCGCGACAAAGACTTTGACCATCTTCATCACGCCCGGCGGCAGTTCGTCACCAGCCTGCAGCTTGTCGACCTTGTCGTCGAAACGAGCCTGAAGAACAGCAATCGATTCCTCGAACTGCTTTTTCAGAGCTTCGATGTCAGACATGACATTGTCATCAGCAACGGCGATCTGACGCCACAGACCACGTGCAACACCCGAAAGGCTGTCTTCGGTGATCTCGCCCGACAGGCCCTTCGGACCATCAACGAGCTGCTGACCCAGCAGAAGGTTTTTCAGACGACCATAGAAGTTGCGCTCAAGAATGGCGCGTTCGTCGTCACGGTCCTGTGCGAGACGCTCGATCTCGGCGCGCTCGATTGCCAGGGCACGTTCGTCCTTGTCAACGCCACGACGCGAGAACACGCGGACTTCAACAATGGTACCGAACTGTCCCGGCGGGACACGCAGCGACGTATCACGGACGTCGGATGCTTTTTCACCGAAGATGGCGCGCAGAAGTTTTTCTTCCGGCGTCATCGGGCTTTCGCCCTTCGGCGTTACCTTACCGACAAGGATATCGCCCGGCTTGATTTCCGCACCGATGTAGACAATGCCCGCCTCGTCGAGGTTTTTGAGCGCTTCTTCACCGACGTTCGGAATATCACGGGTGATTTCTTCCTGACCCAGCTTGGTATCGCGGGCCATGACTTCGAATTCCTCGATATGGATCGAGGTATAAACGTCATCACGGGCGATACGCTCGGACAGAAGGATGGAATCCTCGAAGTTGTAACCGTTCCAAGGCATGAACGCGACAAGCACGTTACGGCCAAGGGCAAGTTCACCCATATCGGTACACGGACCATCCGAGATGATGTCGCCTTTTTTGACAACATCGCCAACTTTCACCAGCGGACGCTGGTTGATGCAGCTGCCCTGGTTGGAACGCTGATATTTCAGCAGGGTGTAAATATCGACACCCGATTCCGATGCGGCAATGTCACCGGTTGCGCGAATAACCATACGGGTCGCGTCAACGGATTCAACAACACCGTCACGGCGTGCGATCAGGGTTGCACCCGAATCACGTGCCACCGGAACTTCCATACCGGTACCGACATACGGCGCTTCGGAGCGGATCAGCGGAACCGCCTGACGCTGCATGTTCGAGCCCATCAGTGCGCGGTTCGCGTCATCGTTCTCAAGGAACGGAATGAGCGCGGATGCGACCGATACCAGCTGCTTCGGCGAGACGTCCATAAGGTCGATCTCTTCGGAGCGGGCCATATAGTGGTCACCGGCTTTACGGGTGTTGATCAGTTCGTTGGTAAAGCTGAAATCACCGTTAAGCGGTTCGTTCGCCTGTGCGATGACATAACGGCCTTCTTCGATCGCCGACAGATAGATCACCTCGGCGGTCACCTTGCCGTCGACAACCTTGCGGTACGGGCTTTCGATGAAGCCGTACTGGTTGACACGTGCAAAGGTCGCCAGCGAGTTGATCAGACCAATGTTCGGACCTTCCGGCGTTTCAACCGGGCAGATACGACCATAGTGGGTCGGATGAACGTCACGAACTTCAAAGCCGGCACGCTCACGGGTCAAACCACCCGGGCCAAGCGCCGAAAGACGACGTTTGTGGGTAATTTCCGAAAGCGGGTTGGTCTGGTCCATGAACTGCGACAGCTGCGAAGAGCCGAAGAATTCACGCACAGCAGCCGCAACCGGCTTGGCATTGATCAGGTCATGCGGCATCACGTTGTCGATCTCGACCGAGCTCATACGCTCGCGGATCGCACGTTCCATACGCAGCAGACCAACACGGAACTGGTTTTCCATCAGCTCGCCGACCGAACGCAGACGACGGTTGCCAAGATGGTCAATATCGTCAATCTCGCCACGACCGTCTTTCAGGTCGATCAGAACACGGACGACTTCCAGAATGTCTTCACGGCGCAGGATACGAACAGTATCCGGGCATTCCAGATTCAGACGCGCATTCATCTTCACACGGCCAACAGCCGAAAGATCATAACGCTCTGCATCGAAGAACAGGCCTTTGAACATGGCTTCCGCACCCTCGAGGGTCGGCGGTTCGCCCGGGCGCATCACGCGATAGATGTCCACAAGGGCTTCTTCGCGGTTGCTGTTCTTGTCCAGTGCCATGGTGTTGCGCAGATACGGACCAACTTGGTTGTGGTCGATCATCAGCAGACGGATGGAATCAACGCCCCATTCCTTAAGCTGCTCGAACACTTCCTCGGTCAGTTCGTGACCGGCTTCTGCCAGGATCTCACCGGTTTCGCCGTCAATCAGGTCATCGGCCATGAACCAGCCATTAAGCTGATCTTCCGGAACCAGGATTTCCTTGACGCCCTGTTCGGTGATTTTGGCAGCAGAACGCTTGGTGATTTTCGAACCGGCTGCTGCAACAACTTCACCGCTGTTGGCATCAACAAGATCGTGAACCAGCTTCTGGCCGATATAACGGTCTGCACTGAAATCGGTAACCCAACCATCTGCGGTACGGCGGTATTCAGCCGACTCATAGTAATAGTTGAGGATCTCTTCCGGGGTCAGGCCTTCGATTTCCGACGGATCGACAGAGCGCCCTTCTTCGGCACGCTGGGCACGCAGCTGTTCGGACTCTTCGTTTTCAAGAGCCATAAGCAGCGTGGTCGCCGGCAGTTTGCGGCGACGGTCGATACGGACATAAAGAATGTCTTTCGCGTCGAATTCGAAATCGAGCCACGAACCACGATAAGGAATCACACGCGCGGCAAACAGATATTTGCCCGAGCTGTGGCTCTTACCTTTGTCATGGTCAAAGAAGACGCCCGGCGAACGGTGCATCTGAGAAACGATCACACGCTCGGTGCCGTTCACGATAAAGGTACCGTGTTCGGTCATGAGCGGCATGTCGCCCATATACACGTCTTGTTCCTTGATATCGCGGATCGAACGGGCACCCGTGTCCTCGTCGATATCCCAAACAACCAGGCGGAGTGTTACGCGCAGCGGTGCGGCAAAAGTCATGCCACGCTGGCGACACTCTTCGGTATCGTATTTCGGCTGCTCAAGCTCATACGAAACGAATTCAAGAGTTGCGCGTTCCGAAAAATCTTTAATCGGAAAGACGCTCTTGAACACTTCCTGGAGACCTGCATCGTCCCGCTGCTCCTGCGGGGTTCCGGTCTGCAAAAACTTGTCGTAGGAATTCTTTTGAACCTCAATGAGATTCGGGAGCGGAGCGACTTCGCTGATCCGTCCAAAGCTTTTGCGGATGCGCTTTCGACCAGTAAA
Organism: Thalassospira sp. CH_XMU1420-2; assembly: GCF_037029325.1. Lineage (NCBI taxonomy): Bacteria > Pseudomonadati > Pseudomonadota > Alphaproteobacteria > Rhodospirillales > Thalassospiraceae > Thalassospira > Thalassospira sp. CH_XMU1420-2. The sequence goes on along the minus strand of NZ_JAYMEG010000005.1, from coordinate 234,169 downwards.
GGACTTATCCATCATCGTTCCTTTAATCGCGCCTCCCCACACCGTCCGAACTCGTTCGTCCCTGCCCTGATACGTTTCCGACTTGCGCAAAACGCATACAGCACAACGACGCCCGAGCCCCGTACGGGGCGGGCGTTCACTTGATTATGACCGTGGATGTGTTTTGACATCCAACTTGATTGAGATCACTGATCCCTCGGCTGTCGACGCCGTCAAAGATAACCTCTGACCTAAACGGCCTTACGTTATGTACGATTACCTTTGGCAGCGTCAACCGTTAAATTCCTGTTCGCGCCCCTGCACATATCCCGGCCCGATTGCCAGGGAGCACAGAGACGGAAGGGCCGGCGCCCAGAGGACGCCGACCCAGACCTTGGCAAGAAGCCGTCGATTACTTGAGTTCGACGGTTGCGCCGGCTTCTTCCAGCTTCTTCTTGATTTCTTCGGCTTCGTCCTTAGCAACGCCTTCTTTGACGGCTTTCGGAGCGCCTTCAACCAGTTCTTTGGCTTCTTTGAGGCCAAGACCGGTGATGCCGCGTACTTCTTTAATGACGTTGATTTTCTTGTCGCCAGCAGAAGCGAGGATAACGTCGAATTCGGTTTTCTCTTCAGCAGCAGCACCGCCGGCAGCAGCGCCACCAGCAGCAGCAACAGCTACCGGAGCAGCGGCGGAAACGCCCCACTCTTCTTCGAGCATTTTGGAAAGTTCTGCAGCTTCAAGAACGGTGAGCTTGGAAAGCTCTTCAACGAGTGCCTTAAGATCGGCCATTTTGTATAACTCCTAGGCTTGAACTTAGATATCTGAGATATCTGGATAATTTGGTTTACGCGGCTTCGCCTTTGTCGGCATATGCCTTCAGCACCTGGGCGATCTGAGCCGCCGGCTTGGAGGTCAGCGTAGCGATACGCTGTGCCGGGGTCTGGATCATACCAACCAGTTTCGCACGAAGTTCGTCCAGCGACGGCAGTTCTGCCAGAGCTTTAACGCCCTGTTCATCGAGAACCTGTTCGCCGATGGCACCAGCAACAAGAACCAGCTTGTCGTTGGATTTCGCGAACTCGGAGGCTACCTTTGCGACCGAAGCCGGATCAGCTGAATAGCCAATCGCGGTCGGGCCGGTGAAGTAGTCTGCAAGACCAGCAAATTTGGTGCCTTCCAGAGCAAGTCGCGTAAGCCGGTTTTTGGTGACCTTGAAGCCCGCACCAGCTTCACGCATCTGCGCACGAAGAGCGGTAATTTCAGCAACCGTCAGACCCTTATACTGGGTGATGACGACGCCTTCCGCAGCTTCGAACACTTCGCGCATCTCTGCTACGAACTGTTGTTTATCATCGCGGTTCACTTTTAGTCTCCGACATTGCTTATTGCCCTGAACCCCACAAGGAGGTTCACAGACGCGACCAGTCCTTTCGAACCGGTCTGTGACGCCCGTCCGTTTGCCAGATGTCCAAGCCTTGTGTGATGCCCCGTTCGGGGAAAAACTAAGTACCGGAACCTCTGCCTATGCAGGAGATTAAGAGCGAATGATTTCGCCCACCTGCAGTCTGGGACAGACAGGTAGAGAGGGCCTGGGCCCTCTCCGGTCCTGACCGGTCCGAAAACCGGTCAGAATTCGAAAAACTTCTTACTTCGAAGCGATGTCAGCAATCGACAGTTTCACGCCAGCACCCATGGTGGAGCTGATCGCAGCGCGCTGAAGGTACTGACCTTTTGCGCCTGTCGGTTTTGCTTTAACGATTGCTTCGACGAATGCTTTTGCGTTCTCGAGGATCTGCTCTTCGCTGAACGAAGCCTTGCCGATACCGGCATGGACGATACCGTTTTTCTCGGCGCGGAACTGGACCTGGCCAGCTTTTGCGTCGGAAACTGCGGTTGCAACATCCATGGTAACGGTGCCGAGTTTCGGGTTCGGCATCAGGCCGCGCGGGCCGAGAACCTTACCGAGACGGCCGACAACAGCCATCATGTCCGGGGTTGCAATAACGCGATCGTAGTTCAGATCGCCTTTCTGCATTGCTTCCATCAGGTCTTCTGCACCAACAGCGTCGGCACCAGCTTTCTGGGCTTCTTCTGCTTTGGCGTCTTTTGCGAAGACAGCAACGCGCATGGTTTTACCGGTGCCATGCGGAAGGGAAACAACACCACGGACCATCTGGTCAGCGTGACGCGGATCAACACCAAGGTTCATGGCAATTTCGATGGTTTCATCGAATTTTGCTTTTGCACCTTCTTTGACGAGTTTGACAGCAGCTGCCAGTTCGTACTGGGTGTTACGGTCGATGCCCTCATAGGCCTGGGCAAGGCGTTTACCAGTCTTGGCCATCGTCTTACTCCACAACCTCGAGACCCATCGCACGGGCAGAGCCCTCGATCATTGCCATCGCGCCATCAATGTCGAATGCATTGAGGTCAGCCATTTTGGCTTCTGCGATTTCTTTGACCTGTGCTTTGGTCACCTTGCCAACATAACCTTTACCGGTGGTACCGGAACCTTTGGCAATGCCTGCTGCCTTTTTCAGGAAGTAGGATGCCGGCGGGGTTTTGGTTACGAACGAGAAGGAACGGTCGGAATAAACGGTGATGACGACCGGAATCGGCATACCAGGTTCCATCTGCTGGGTCGCTGCGTTGAACGCCTTGCAGAATTCCATGATGTTCACGCCGCGCTGACCAAGAGCCGGGCCGACGGGCGGCGACGGGTTGGCTTTGCCGGCGGGAATCTGCAGCTTAAGATAGCCGTCGATTTTCTTCGCCATTAGAGTACCTCTTAAAGAAGCGCGCGGTCCGGCCATGGCTGACCTCCCGCGCCTTGATTGCTGCCTGCGTATACAGGCAGCGACTTAAATTTTCAAGATCGTTTTTTAAAGCTTCTCGACCTGGGTATATTCCAGCTCGACCGGAGTTGAACGACCGAAGATCGAAACAGACACCTTCAGGCGTGCACGTTCTTCATCAACTCCTTCGACGACACCGTTAAACGATGCAAACGGGCCATCGGAAACACGCACTTCCTCGCCAACCTCGAATGCGATGGTCGGCTTCGGACGATCAACACCTTCCTGCACCTGATGCAGAATGTGCTGAGCTTCCTTTTCGGAAATCGGCATCGGCTTGCCACGGCTACCCAGGAAATCGGTGACCTTCGCGGTGTTTTTAACCAGATGCCAGCTTTCGTCAGTGAGATCCATCTTCAGCAGGACATAGCCCGGGAAAAACTTCCGCTCGGCATTGACCTTGGTGCCGCGACGCATCTCGACAGTTTCTTCAGTCGGGACCAGGACCTCTTCGATCTCGCCTTCAAGACCTTTCTTGATGGCTTGTTCGCGGATCGACTGGGCGACCTTTTTCTCGAATCCGGAGTGAACGTGCAATACGTACCAGCGATGCGCCATTGACTTAGCCCCCAACACCAAAGACCAGCTTGACACCCCACGCGAGGAGCTGATCGACAACAAAGAAGAAAACGGACGCCAAAGCAACCATCACGAAAACCATGATGGTCGAAACAGTCGTTTCCTTACGGGACGGCCACGAGACTTTCTTTGCCTCGGAGCGAACCTGCTGTACGAATTGTGCTGGCGACGTTTTAGCCATTGTCGGGGTTACACCGCTTTCTAATGCTTTGTTTCACGACCCGGAAAAATTGGCAGGAGAGGAGGGACTCGAACCCCCGACACTCGGTTTTGGAGACCGATGCTCTACCAACTGAGCTACACTCCTACAAGATCGTCAGAAAGTTGAAAAGCTTATCTTCTTTCTGGCTCATCCCCGCCCGGGTGGCGGGGTGTGCGGGCGGTTTATAGCCGCCCGCACATCCAAGATCAAGCACTCAATCGTGCAAAATCTTAAAAATTATTCGATGATTTTCGCAACAACGCCCGCGCCGACGGTACGACCGCCTTCACGGATTGCGAAACGCAGACCTTCGTCCATTGCGATCGGTGCAATGAGGGTCGCGGTCATCTGGACGTTGTCGCCCGGCATAACCATTTCGGTGCCAGCCGGCAGCTCGATCGAACCGGTAACGTCAGTCGTACGGAAGTAGAACTGCGGACGGTAGTTCGAGAAGAACGGCGTGTGACGGCCACCTTCATCCTTGGTCAGGATGTAAGCTTCTGCTTCAAACTTGGTGTGCGGGGTGATCGAGCCAACATGTGCCAGAACCTGGCCACGTTCAACGTCTTCACGCTTGGTACCACGAAGCAGTGCGCCGATGTTGTCGCCAGCTTCACCCTGATCGAGCAGCTTGCGGAACATTTCAACGCCGGTAACAGTCGTTTTGACGGTGTCTTTAATGCCGACGATTTCGATCTCTTCGCCAACTTTAACAACGCCGGTTTCAACACGACCGGTAACAACCGTACCACGACCCGAAATCGAGAACACGTCTTCGATCGGCATCAGGAACGGCTTGTCTTTCGGACGATCCGGTGCCGGGATGTAGTCATCAACAGCAGCCATCAGCTCGAGGATAGCGTTTTTGCCGATTTCGTCATCGCGACCTTCCAGAGCAGCAAGAGCCGAGCCCTTGATGATCGGAATATCGTCGCCCGGGAAGTCGTAGGACGACAGAAGTTCACGGATTTCCATTTCGACGAGCTCGAGAAGCTCTTCGTCGTCAACCTGGTCAACCTTGTTCATGAACACGACCAGTGCCGGAACGCCAACCTGACGTGCAAGCAGGATGTGCTCGCGGGTCTGCGGCATCGGGCCATCAGCTGCCGAAACAACCAGGATGCCACCGTCCATCTGTGCCGCACCAGTGATCATGTTTTTAACATAGTCAGCGTGGCCCGGGCAGTCGACGTGCGCGTAGTGGCGGTTTTCGGTCTCATATTCGACGTGCGCGGTCGAGATCGTGATACCACGAGCTTTCTCTTCCGGTGCCTTGTCGATCATGCTGTAGTCCTGGAACGATGCGCCACCCTGTTCTGCCAGAACTTTGGTGATCGCTGCGGTCAGCGTGGTTTTACCGTGGTCAACGTGGCCGACGGTGCCAACGTTAACGTGCGGTTTTGTACGCTCAAACTTTTCCTTGGCCATTGCCCTCAGATCCTATATCCGAACCAAAAAAACACGTAGAAACCCACCGCACGAGCCGACGGGTTGCATCATAAAATTGGAGCGGGTGAAGGGAATCGAACCCTCGTCGTAAGCTTGGAAGGCTTCTGCTCTACCATTGAGCTACACCCGCATATTTTTATCTGCGAGCTCTCGCGAGGGCGAGAGAGTGGTGGAGGGGGCAGGATTCGAACCTGCGTAGACTAAGTCGGCGGATTTACAGTCCGCTGCATTTGACCGCTCTGCCACCCCTCCATCAGGGTCTTAACGCCGTCCGGGTTTTGAGCCCGGCCTCGTTGCGGCGAGGGAGGGAATACGGTGGAGGGGCATGTGTTGTCAACAGCAAAAAAAGCACGAAATCGTATTTCCTTTCCTATATGTTCCCCAAGCTCTGCTTTCAGAGTCAAACAAAGTGCATTCAGTTCCTTACGGCCCGGAGGTTTCCGCCATTATGTCGCGTCGCAACAAATCACGTTCAGGAAATCGTCATCAAGGTGACAGCGGGCAGGACAACCTCCCGCACAACGATGAAAACCGCGAAGGCAATTCGCGCCGTGGACGAAAGCGCGGCCGCGATGGCGGATCATCGGGTGGAAATTCGCGCCTGATTCTCTTCGGGCGTCACCCTGTGATGATGGCAATTGCCAATCCGCAACGCACGATTCACAAAATCTGGGCGACCGAAAATGTCCGCGATGAAATTGTCGCCGCCCTCGCCGAGGCCGATCGCAATGATGTTGCCGTCGATGCCGCCGGCCGTACCGACCTTGATGAAATGCTGCCACCGGGCACAGTCCATCAGGGCATGGCCATGCATTGTGCCCCCCTGCCCCAGATTTCAGTCGAAGAACTGATTGCCGATCACAGGGATTCGGAACAATGCACCGTGCTGGTTCTTGATCAGGTCACCGATCCCCACAATGTCGGCGCGATTCTGCGCAGTGCGGCGGCCTTTGGGGCCGCGGCCGTCATCGTACCGGACCGGCACGCTCCGCCTGAAACCGGTGTACTTGCCAAATCGGCCAGCGGCGCGCTTGAAACCGTGCCCTATATTCATGCCGGCAACCTTAATCAGACACTTGATAAACTCAAAGGCGCGCATTTCTGGCTGGCCGGTATGGATGGCTATGCCGAACAGACCCTGGCCGAAGCCAAACTGCATGGGCGGGTCGGGATCGTCATGGGGTCGGAGGGCGAAGGCCTGCGTCGCCTGACCCGCGAAAGCTGTGATTTTCTGGTCAAGCTTCCGATGTCTGATCGCATCGAAAGCCTCAATGTGTCCAACGCCGCCGCGGTTGCGCTTTACGAGCTGTATCGCACCAAAAGCTGACCGCCCATCCACTTGCCGTCCCAACGTACGGAGAATGCTGTTGTGCTCAAGCTGGACCACCTTACTGTGATCGCGCCGACCCTGGCGGAAGGAGTCGATCACGTTAAAAGCTGCCTTGATCTGGATATTCCGTTTGGAACCCGTCACGATTACATGGGCACGCACAATCATCGTGTTCAGCTGGGCGACACTGTCTATCTGGAAATCATCGCATCCGATCCGGTCGCCCGTCGCCCGGATCGCCCGCGATGGTTCGGCCTCGATAACCCGAAACAGGTCCGGGCCGATTGGGAAACGGGCAAGCGCCTGCGTGGCTGGGTTGCCAGCACCACCAGCATTGACAGTGTTCTTGCGCAATATGACGGCATTTTCGGAGAACGTGTTGACCTTCCGTTCGAAAATCCGACGTTCTGTTTTGCCATCCCGGCAGACGGGTCGCTGCCGCTGGCCGGTTCCGTGCCGTCGCTTATTGATCACCGCAATGATCCGACCTCGATGGCCGAGATTCCCGACCTTGGCGCCAGACTGCAATCACTAACACTGGCGCACCCTGATCCGGATGCGATCAGAACACTTTATAACGGCCTGTCGATAGATCGTCCGCCCACGGTCATCAAGGGAGCCGATCTTTGCTATCGGGCGCTGATAACCACCGCTGCCGGTCAGAAGGAACTGCGATAAACACGGGGTTGGCAGGGGCACGAAAACCATTTGTCAGTTTCGGCCTACAAGCACTTGATTTCCCCGGCGGCCCGGATTATGTTTCGCGCCGCTCACGCCGGCATAGCTATAATTGGTAGAGCAGCTGATTTGTAATCAGAAGGTTGGGAGTTCGAGTCTCTCTGCCGGCACCATTAAAAGAAACCCCGCAAGCACATGCTTACGGGGTTTTCTTTTGTCTGGGCGGTCCGGTTATTCCGGCAAGCCGTCAAGCCGCTCGATGTCGTGCAGATCATCATCCCAGCCAGCCTTGCTGCCCAGCATGATATGCGCATCAGGGCGCTTTATCACGTCACTATCCAGACATCCCGCCGGCACGACAACCAGACGACCGCCAAACTGTTCGCGCGGCACCGCCGCACCGCATGTCTGACAGAATGATTTTTCGTGACGTGTATCGGGCACAGTATAGGTCACAACCTTGTCCCTGCCAGAACGCCATTCGAGCTTTGCCTGCCGGGAAAACAAGTTCGCGGCATATGCCGATCCCGTGTCTTTGCGGCAATATTGGCAATGACACAAAAAGAAACTGTCAAAGCGACCGGTGACCTCGAATGTCACCGCCCCGCACTGGCAACTGCCGTGATGTTTCTCTGTCATCTGCTGATCCCTGAATGTCTGTTGCCCGCAATTTGTCCGCAAACAGTGCGGGCGGTGCATGATATCAATATACGCACCGCCCGTCGAAAGACCATTCTGTTCAGGATGCCGCGCTGTCAGCCATCCCGTCTGGATGACGCATAGCGTTCCGATTCTTTATAATAATCATCGAACCCGATGCGGTTGCGCAGATCGGCCCAGTTCATCAATTTTTCATCGCGTGGCTGACCGGCCTTCATGGTTTGCAGGCATTCCACCATCGCCTTCATGGCGGCCCCCATCAGGGATAACGGATAGGCCGCGATTTGATAGCCGATATCCTTGAGTTCTTCGGGCGACAGGTCCGGGGTTTCACCACCTTCGACGATATTGGCCATTTTCGGCCCCGGCAGTTCGGCACACAGGGTGCGCATTTCATCAACACTTTTGGGTGCTTCGACAAACAGGATATCCGCCCCCAGTTCCTTGAACTTCGCCGCACGGTCAATCGCCTCGGAAAGGCCATGCTGATGACGGGCATCGGTGCGCGCCAGAATAAGGATATCTGCCCCGGCATCCCTGGCATCCACTGCCGCACGGATACGGTCAAAGGCCTCGTCGCGGCCGACAACTTCCTTGCCCTTGGTATGGCCACAACGTTTGGGCGCCAATTGGTCTTCGATCATCACAGCCGCACAGCCCGCCTTGGCAAAGCCGGTCACGGTGCGCCGGACATTCATGGCATTGCCATAACCGGTATCGCCATCGCCAATCAGCGGGATCGAAATGGCATCGGTAATGTTGCGCGCCTGATCGAGGACCTCGCCATAGGACATCAGACCAAGATCGGGTTCGCCGATCCGGGCGGCCGATGTTGCGAATCCGGACATGAAGGTCAGGGCAAAGCCTTCCTGTTCGATCAGCTTGGCAGAAAGCGCATCAAAACAGCACGGCATGGTGATCAGATCGCCGGTGGCAAGCAGCGCACGCAATTGATCGGCAGGTGTCTTTATATGTGTCATCGGTCTTTACAGCTTGAATGGGATATAGAGTGCAAGGTCGTGCCAGACATACAGAATAGCCGCTGTTACGAACATCAGGATCAGGAACGGTGCGACGCCACTTGCGACCTCGCCCAGCCGGGCCTTGGCCACCGACTGGATGACATAAAGGTTCAGCCCGACCGGCGGCGTAATCAGTGCACATTCAACCATGATCACCATATAGACCCCGAACCAGATCGGATCGAATCCAAGCGCAAGGGCCGCAGGCAGCAGAACCGGCGTCATGATCAGCACCATCGACAGTGCTTCGAACACCAGCCCCATCACCAACAGAACCGCCGTCACCACCAGAATGAAACCAAGATCGGTGTCGATTCCCTGCGTGATCATCATCGAGATGTCCTGGGGGATTCGGTAAAGCGTGATCGCCTTGCCAAAGATTTTGGCGCCGGCAATGATCAGAATGATCGCAACCGTGGTTGCCATGGAATCGAATACCGCCTTTTTAAGCGCATCCCACGTCAGAACCCGCATGATCGGACCGGTAATGATCAGCGACGCGGCAAAGCCGATCGCCGCAGCCTCGGTCGGGGTAAAGGCCCCCGAATAGATCCCCGAAATAATCAGAACCGCAAGGATCACGGCAGGCAGCGCCTTTAGCGTGGCCCGACGGCGTTCAGCCCAGCCCTGTTTGGGTTCGCGTTCCTGTCCGCCCATGCGGGCATAGACCATCGAAAACAGGATGAAGAAAACCAGAAGCGCAATCCCCGGACCGATCCCGGCAAGGAACAGCGAAATCACCGATTCTTCGGTAACAAAGCCGTAAATGATCATCGGGATCGATGGCGGGATCAGAATGCCCAATGTGCCGCCCGCCGCCAGAAGGCCATAGACGAATTTCTTGTTATAGCCGCGATTGATCATTTCCGGGATAGCGACCGTGCCGATGGTGGCTGCTGTTGCAACCGACGATCCGGAAATGGCGGCAAACACCCCGCATGACAGGATGGTTGCCACCGCAAGACCGCCCGGCCAATGCCCGACCCAGGCGCTGACCGCTGCAAAAAGGTCATTGCCCACCCCGGCACGCAACAGGATATTCGACATCAAAAGAAACAGCGGCACCGCCAGAAGGATAAAGCCATCAAGCGTTGACAGGATCGCTTGCGGCGCCATCAGGGGCGAAAAACCGCCCAGCAACAGCATGGCAAGCCCCAGCCCGCCAAGTGCAAAGGCCACCGGAACACGCGCCAGCAACAACGCAAACATCGCCGCAAGGGTCAGAAGAATGGTCATTCGTGTGCCCCTTTCGGAATATCCTTGCCGCGCAGAAGGCCGACGATTTCAATCACCGCCTGAATGGCCAGAAGCGCAAAGCCGATGGCAACGGGAAGTTCCGCCACCCAGGCCGGAAGATCAAGCATGGTGCCGCTGGTGCGACCGCGCTCGAAGCTTTCATAAAAGATTTCCCAGCCCTTGTAGGTCACCATCACCGAAAAGGCGAAAATGCACGCCATCGCGGCAATTTCGATTCCGCGCTGGGCTGTGGGTGAAAACAGACGGGTGACCGCATCAACCGCAATATGGCGGCGCGCTGCCAGCGCCCAGGGCATGCCAAGCAACGCCCCCCAGATCAGGCAAAGCTGTGAAAGCTCAGCCGCCCAGATCGTCGGACGGATAAAGAAATAACGGGCAATAACTTCATAAGTCAGCATGCAGCCTGCCAACACGAACAGGATGGCGGCAGCCCATGCCAGAAAAAGCATAAAACGATCAAACATCGTAAAACAAATGCCGTTACCCGGGTGGCTGATCATGCGCGACCGTGAAACGGACATCTCCTGATCTCGATAAAGGGGCGGGAAATCATCATCAATTGCCGACCGGGTGACGGAAGCGCGAAACATGGATCGTCATGATCGGCGGCATGGCAAGTGATGACATGATCACATTCAAAAAGATCATCCGGTCCCGCACCGGAAATTGGGCGGGACCGGCTTTATGATCAGAACTTCTGCGCAGCTTCAAAGACCTGCTTGCCAAGATCACCGGTATGGGCAAGGAATGCCTCGTAAACCGGTTTCGCAGCTTCGCGCCATGCAGCCATTTCTTCCTCGGTCGGATGGTAAATGGTCATGCCGTTGGCCTTGGCTTCGTCAAAGGCAGCAGCTTCGATTGCCGACATGCGATCACGCACGTCGTTTTCGGCATTTACCGCCGCGGTCGAAATGATTTCGCGCTGCTCTTCGGTCAAGCCGTTCCAGAATTCGGTATTCACAACCACGATGAATTCGATATCGGCATCGTTGGTGGTGGTCACCGTGTCCATGACTTCCCAAAGCTGACGGGATTTGACGCCCGACATGCCGGTCATGCCGACATCAACCGTGCCACGCTGATAGGCGATATACTGCTCGGACCCGGAAATCAGGGTCGGCGCGCCGCCAGCCGCAGAGATGAAATCACCCTGGGTTTTCGAGAATACGCGAACTTTCTGACCTTTGAGGCCATCCGGACCTTTGATCGGGCCGCCATTCGACAGCATGATCGATCCGCCATATGCCTGCCACCACAGAACCGTGGCACCGGTATCGGCAATCGCCGCATCAAGCGGTGCGCGAACCGGGGAATCCGGGGCAACGGCCTTGCGGACCTTGTCTTCGGTATCGAGAAGGAACGGCTGATAGAACACGTCAACGGCCGGAACGTCACCGACATAACGGGTCAACGATGCCACACCCATTTCGATCGCGCCAGAACCGACGGCTGCGGGGACTTCTTTATCCTTGTAAAGCTGGGCCGAGTCATAAATCTGAACTTCGATATCGCCGTTCGATTTTTCCTCGACCTCGTTCTTGAACATCAAAAGGTTCTGACCAAGGTGGCTTTTCATCGGCAGCTGCAGCGAAATGCGCAGGGTCAGATCAGCCGCATGCACAGCACCGGAAAATCCGACGGCCGTCATCAGGGCCGCGGCGAGGGCAAATTTCTTCATAATGGACTTCCTCCAGGAACTTTTATTCTAATTCTTAATGCCGGACCGCAAAGATGCGCCTATTTTTTGGCGCGGTTCAACATGTTTCGCACGGTATGAGCGATCTATCAGAAAACCCTTAGTGCGGCGCACAACCCGCTGAAACCATGGAATAAAGGAATTCCGGCCTGTTCCGGGCAATAATTTCCGCAATGCAACAATACAATTCGTACCGCACGGTCAGGACCGGCAGTCGAATGTGGCATGCCAGAATGTTTGTTTTGAATACAATTCAGAGAATCGCGCCCAGTTTCAAACGGCTAGGCAAGCTTCTATTTGCCTGCTCACCCGGCCCGGGACGTTGATATTGGCAGGCGTTTATACATCACGGTTGTCGCACTGAGCTTTTCGGAAAACGGATCGCGGGCAAATTGAGGAATGACCCCGGCAGTTTCAAAGCCAAGCGATGCATAAAGCGTCTCGGCACTGTCGCCGGTACGGGTATCAAGGGTCAGCAAACTGCGCCCCAATTCCCCTGCCCGCCTTTCTGCGGCCTCCATCAAAAGACGGGCAATGCCGCGTCGGCGAAAGTCGGGATGGACCATCAGTTTGCTGATATCTCCGCGATGGGCCTGATTGGGCATGGTATCGATATCAAGCTGCACCGTGCCAACCACCCGATCGTCATCAAGGGCGACGAAAAGCGTTCTTTTGCCCCCGGCCACTGCCGGGATGATCCGGTCGCGCCAAAATGCCACCGCCTCGGATATCGGGAAAGGTTCGATAAAACCGATGCTGGCCCCGTCATGCACACAGGCATGCAGCATCGCGCCAAATGCCTCAAGACGATCGGCAAGCGCATCCGCATCAAGGGTGATGATGCGTGGTGGGGTAGTCCGGTTGGTCTGGCCCATGATCGCGATGCTTTCAGATTGGTTATTCGACAATAAACAGGTGATAGCGCGCCCCGGAGGTAGCCGGGGTTTCAAACACATTGCCACCACGCAGCTGATAGCGCAGGCAATCCCCCGCCCCCAGTTCATGGCGCTTGCCATCCACAGTCAGGCTCAGCATGCCGTCAAGCATCACAAGATGATGTTCCAGCCCGTCGCGTGGCGATCCGCCATATTCAATCCGCGTGTCCGGATCAATTTCGACCTCCAGGACTTCACCCGCCAGATTGCGCGATGTTGGCGATACCAGACGGCGGCGATATCCGGTTTCCGGATCGGTCCAGATTTCCTGATCCTGGCGTCTGACCAGTGGCGTAAAATCATCTTCGACCATCTGCATCAAACGCGACAGCGTGACGCCAAAGGCAACGCACAGCTTGCTCAATACACTGGCGGTGGGACTGACATCACCATTTTCAATGCGCGACAGACTGGCGCGACTGACCCCGCTGCGCTTTGCCAGCTCATCAAGCGACCAGCCGCGTTCGGTTCGCAGTTGTGACAGGCCTCGCGCAAGGCGTGTTTCGATTTCTTCCATCTTGAACCTCGAATCTCAATATCGGGATGTTTTTCCATTTATGAGAATTCGTCAAGATAGAAAACCGGCCCTGCATCCACCACGCAGGACCGGTTTTTTAGTTTGATCAAATCACGCCAGTTTTGCTGTGTGGATCAATTGCGTCGTCAAACCTGCCCATCGGGAATACGCGCAACAACCTTGATCTCGAAATCAAAACCGGAAAGCCAGGTCACCCCAACGGCCGTCCAGTTCGGATACGGGGCCCGATCAAAGACCGCTCCTTTGACCGCCATGATATCGCCAAACTGGTTTTCCGGATCGGTGTGGAAGCTGGTGACATCAATAATGTCATCAAAGCTGCAACCAGCCGCCTCAAGGATCGCTCTTAGGTTTTCAAACGCCAGTTCGACCTGCTTTTTGAAATCCGGTTCCGGGGTTCCGTCTTCGCGACTGCCAACCTGACCGGAAACAAACAGAAGATCGCCAGACCGGATGGCCGGGGAATAGCCATGCGCCTCATAAAGGGCATGACGGTTCGGGGGAAAGATTGCTTGGTTTGCAAGGGACATAAAGCCCTCCTGTTCAGATAAACTCAGTTGATGTGGCGTTTTAGACTCAATTCAGATACGCTGTGTATGTGAAGCAAAGATATATTCACATACATCGCGTATGTCAATTAACATACGTGCCGTATGTTAAAATCGGAGTGCCTGATGACTGCCAAGACCCGTGCTGAAAAAATGGAAGAAACGCGCGTTAAATTGATCGCTGCGGGGCGCAAGGCCTTTGCCCAAAAGGGATATGCAGATGCGTCAATGGATGAACTGACAGCATCCGCCGGCCTGACGCGTGGCGCGCTTTATCATAATTTCGGTGACAAGCTTGGGTTGCTTGCGGCTGTAGTCGATGAAATTGACTCGGCCATGGCCCAAAAGGCCAAAGATGCCGGTGATGCCGCCGGGGGTGGCTGGAACGGGTTAATGGCCGAGGGCAGGACATATATCGAACTGGCCCTTGATCCCGAGATCCAGCGCATCGTCCTTCGCGATGGTCCGGCCTTCCTTGGTGATCCGTCAAACTGGCCAAGTCAAAATCGCTGCTTGCAGGCGACGATTGCAACACTTGGGGAACTGGCCGATCAGGGCGCGATCAAATCCGTGGATATTGAAGCCCTGGCAAGAATGCTGAATGGCGTGGCATTGAATGCGGCCCTTTGGGTTGCAACAAGCGATGATCCGCAAACAACCCTTCACAAGGCAATTTCAGCATTCGAATGCCTTGCATCTGGGGTTCTGGTCAAAGAAGAACACAGATAATTCACGGGTAGCCCCGGCAGATCGGGCGGATTGGGCAAACTGGGCGTACCGGACGGACCAAGCTACGGGTCTGGCGAAAGGCAGCATTAAACAGCCTTCCCTGCCCGACAACCAATTCCGGGCTTATTTGCCACCTTCAAGATCAAATCCGGCCCGGGTCCAGCTTTGGATGCCGCCCTTAAGGTTGCTGACCGCGCAATCGACATGGGGCAGAACGGCATTGGCCGCGCCAAAGGATCGCTGCCCCACCGCACAGACAAACACCAGGTCGGTGTCATTTTCATCGGTCAGGTCAACCAGTGCCGAAATGTCAAAATTTGAAGTCGGCATATTGATCGCGGTTTCGATATGGCCGGTGGCAAATTCATCGGGTTCACGCACGTCGATGACAGTCACCGCGTCCTGGCCGATCAGAAGATCAAGCTCGTGGGGTTCGACAAATTTTACAGCACCATCGGTCATTTCATTCTTCCTGCTGGGCGGCGCGACCATAACCGCCGCCGGTTTCGCGATTGGTGCAGAGATAACGTCCGATCCGCCGACTGTGCAAACGCAAAATAATTTTGTCAGGCCGGATCACGGGCAACCGCCTTGCGCACAGCCCGTTCCGGTCACTCAACCGTGATCACCCGAATGGAAATTCTTTCGCCAATACCTTTATCTTACCTTGCGGAACAGGTCGCTGCTTCCCAAGTCATTTAATAGGACATTTTCCAGCGGCAACGATCCGGGTCATGGCGACAGGTCGACGCCCATTCAGGTCTGAAGTCTTTATCAAAGGGCTGCCGAAACGGGGCCAAAAGACAACAACCCAAAGTAGCAAATATTAACTTGCGAACCGGCAAAGACAACAACTTCAAACTCTTGGCATCTTCTGCCGATTTTAACCAGAAGCTAAATAGTCTTCGTTAACATATTTACTGTCTGGCAAATGAACTTTTGTACCATTTGCTGACGTATACAGAATCAGGCGGCCATCAACAGGTCTGCTGCAACGCAAAACAGGCAGGACAGGAAACGATCGTTCGATACCAAAGGGATAACGTTTGAAAGGAGACCGCGCCATGGCTGAAGACAAGGACATCTTCGAGCTGTATGCGGAAGGGTATGACGGAAAGCAAGAAACCGAACTGACCATCCGTGACTACCTTAATCTATGTCGCGAAGATCCAACGGCCTATGCCTCGGCCGCGGAACGCATGATCACGGCGATTGGCGAACCGGAACTGATCGATACATCGACCGATCCCCGCCTTGGCCGTATTTTCCTGAACCGAACCATCAAACGTTACCCTGCCTTTGCCGATTTCTTTGGCATGGAAGAAACCGTCGAACGCATTGTCGGCTTCTTCAAATATGCGGCCCAGGGGCTTGAGGAACGCAAACAGGTTCTTTATCTGCTCGGTCCGGTTGGCGGCGGCAAAAGTTCGCTTGCCGAACGGCTCAAGGAGCTGATGGAACGCGAACCGATCTATGTTCTGAAGGCCGGGGATGTGATCAGCCCGGTTTTTGAAAGCCCGCTTGGCCTGTTCAACCCGGCCAAAATGGGCGATGCCATCCAGGACAAATACGGTATTCCCAAACGCCGCCTGACCGGGCTTATGTCGCCCTGGGCGGTCAAGCGCCTTGACGAATTTGGCGGCGATCTTTCCAAATTCTCGGTGGTCAAGCTGATCCCGTCGCGCCTGCGTCAGATCGCAATCGCCAAGACCGAACCAGGTGATGAAAACAATCAGGATATCTCGTCACTGGTCGGCAAGGTCGATATCCGCAAACTTGAATATTTCAGTCAGAACGACCCGGATGCCTATAGCTATTCCGGTGGTCTGAACCGCGCCAATCAGGGCTTGCTTGAATTTGTCGAAATGTTCAAGGCCCCGATCAAGATGCTCCATCCGCTTCTGACCGCAACCCAGGAAAGCAACTATATCGGCACGGAAAACCTTGGCGCAATCCCGTTCCAGGGCTTGATCCTTGCCCATTCGAACGAAGCCGAATGGCAGACCTTCAAATCCAACAAGAACAACGAAGCCTTCATTGATCGTATCTCGGTGATCAAGGTCCCCTATTGCCTGCGGGTTACCGAAGAAACCATGATCTATGAAAAACTGCTTCAGGGATCAGAACTTGAACAGGGTGCCTGCGCGCCCGGAACGCTCAAGATGCTGGCACAGTTTTCGGTCCTGTCGCGGCTACAGGAACATGAAAACTCCAACCTTTACTCCAAGATGCGGGTCTATGACGGCGAGACATTGAAGGATGTCGACCCCAAAGCCAAATCCATGCAGGAATACCGCGATACCGCCGGTGTCGACGAAGGCATGGACGGCATTTCCACCCGGTTTGCCTTCAAGGTTCTGTCTGAAACCTTCAACCATGACACCCACGAAGTTGCCGCCGATCCGGTGCATCTGATGTATGTGCTTGAACAGGCGATCCGGCGTGAACAATATCCCGAAGAACGCGAAAAGGATTATATGGACTTCATCAAGTCCGAACTGGCCCCGCGTTATGCCGAATTTATCGGGGCAGAAATCCAGAAGGCCTATCTCGAAAGCTATTCCGATTACGGTCAGAACCTGTTTGATCGCTACGTGTCCTATGCCGATGCCTGGATCGAGGATCAAGACTTCAAGGACCCCGATACCGGACAGCTTCTTGATCGCAAGATCATTGATCAGGAACTTTCGAAAATCGAAAAACCGGCCGGCATCGCCAATCCCAAGGACTTCCGCAACGAGGTCGTCAAATTTGCCCTGCGCGCACGTGCGAACAACAAGGGCAAAAACCCGTCCTGGACGTCTTATGAGAAACTGCGTGATGTGATTGAAAAACGCATGTTCAGCCAGGTCGAAGACCTTCTGCCGGTGATTTCGTTCGGTTCGAAAAAAGACAGCGAAACCGAAAAGAAACATAACGAGTTCGTCAAACGCATGATCGATCGAAGCTATACCGAACGTCAGACCCGCCGTCTGGTCGAATGGTATATGCGCGTTAATAAGGCCGGCTAAGCCACGCCCTCGGCTTACCGACCCTGCCGGGCGGTTTCTCCCTTGTCCGCCCGGCTTTTATCCCGTCGCAGGATGGGCACCCTTTCGCCCATCCTGTCAAAGACCAAAGGCCCAAGCGACCTGCACATGACATGACGGCCCCTTATCCCGGCATGTCGGTCCAAGGATGTGAATGCCCATGCTGTATATCGTTGACCGCCGCAAGAACCCGACAGGCAAAAGTCTTGGCAACCGACAGCGTTTCATGCGCCGGGCCAAGGCCCAGATCAAAAAAGCCGTCGAAGACACCATCCGGTCGCGCGGCATCACCGATATCACCAGCGGCGATCAGATCACCATTCCCGGCAAGACATTGAAAGAACCGGGCTTCCACCATGCCGGACGGGGCGGCAACCGCAACTATGTCCTGCCCGGTAACAAGAAATTCGTTCAGGGCGACCGCATCGCCCGCCCGCAAGGTGGTGACGCCGGGGCTGGCGGGTCAAAGGCAAGCCCCGATGGCGACGGCGAGGATGATTTCCAGTTCACCCTGACCCGTGACGAATTCCTTGATATCTTTTTCGAAGATCTCGAACTGCCGGACCTTTTGAAAAAAAGCCTGAAACAGACCACCGCGTTTCGCAATGCGCGTGCGGGCTTTTCGGTTGAAGGCACGCCCGCCAACCTGAGCCTTGTGCGCACCATGCGCAATTCACTGGCCCGGCGCATTGGCCTTAGACGGCCCAAAACCGCCGAAGTCCGCGAACTCGAAGAAAAGATCGCAGCCCTTCAGGCCAAGGCCGAAAAACGCCCCAATGGCAAACTGACCAAGGCCGACGAAGACAGCCTGCACGGATTGCTGGCCGATCTTGAAGAAGCCAAACGCCGCATGAAGGCGATCCCGTTCATTGATCCGATCGATACCCGCTATAACCAGTTCCAGCAAATCCCCGATCCCAACACCCAGGCGGTGATGTTCTGTCTGATGGATGTATCGGGATCGATGTCCGAACAGATGAAGGAACTGGCCAAGCGCTTCTTCATGTTGCTGCATCTGTTTTTGCATCGGCGCTACGAACATGTCGAAGTGGTGTTCATCCGCCACACGTCACGCGCCGCCGAAGTTGATGAAGAAACCTTTTTCTATTCGCGCGAAACCGGCGGCACCATTGTTTCCACCGCCCTTGAAGAAATGAAAAAGGTGCTCAAGGACCGCTATCCCACCGATCAGTGGAACATCTATGCCGCACAGGCATCCGATGGCGACAACTATTCCAATGATGGCGCCAAATGCACCAGCCTGCTGGCCGAAGACCTTTTGCCGAAATGCCAGTATTACGCCTATATCGAAATCACTGATGAACGCGAGGCAGAGATTTTCGCCGCTGCCGAAGGCGAAACCGCCCTGTGGAAGGCCTATGCCCCGCTGGCGTCGCACAATCCGCGCTTTGCCCTTAAACGGGTGACAAAGGCCGCCGACATCTTCCCGGTATTCCGGGAACTCTTTGCCAAAAACCGCACGGAGGCACGGCTATGAGCACCAAAACCAGATCCTCCGAAGCTGATAATGGCAAACTGCTTTTCACCAGTGCCGACTGGGATTTCGAAACGCTCAAGGCGACCTATGACGCGATTGAAGACATCGCGATCAATGAACTCAAACTTGATGTCTATCCCAACCAGGTCGAAGTCATCACCTCCGAACAGATGCTTGATGCCTATTCATCGATCGGCATGCCCTTGATGTATCACCACTGGTCGTTCGGCAAACGGTTCGTGCGCGACGATGTCATGTATCGCAAAGGCTATCAGGGGCTGGCCTATGAAATCGTGATCAATTCGAACCCCTGCATTTCCTATGTGATGGAAGAAAACACCATCGTCATGCAGGCACTGGTCATGGCCCATGCCGCGTTCGGGCATAACCATTTTTTCAAAAACAACTATCTGTTCAAACAATGGACCGATGCCGAAGGCATTCTGGATTATCTGCAATTCGCCAAGGGCTATATCGCCAAATGCGAAGACCGGTACGGCTTTGACGCGGTCGAACGGGTACTTGATGCCGCCCATGCCCTGATGGAACAGGGGGTTAACCGTTATTCCCATCCGGAAAAGCCCAATCTTGCGGTCGAACTGGAACGTGAACGCGAACGGGCCAAATACGAAGACGAAACCTATAACGATCTGTGGCGCACCCTGCCCCAGCCTGATCAGGGCGATCAGGATATGGACGAGCTCAAACGCAAAATGCGGATCGAGGAACGCCGCGCCCAATTCGGCCTTCCCGAAGAAAACCTGCTTTATTTCCTGGAAAAAAATGCACCGTCGCTTCAGGCATGGGAACGAGAAATCCTGCGGATCGTGCGCAATATCGGTCAGTATTTCTATCCCCAGAAACAGACCAAAATGATGAATGAAGGCTGTGCGTGCTATGTGCATTACGCCATCATGAACAGCCTGTATGACAGGGGCCTGATTTCAGAAGGTGCGATGATGGAATTCATCGATTACCATTCGCGCGTCGTGTTTCAGGCCGAATATGACGATCCGCGCTATTCCGGGTTCAATCCCTATGCGCTGGGCTTTGCCATGATGCAGGATATCCACCGCATCTGTGTTGAGCCCACCGACGAGGACCGCAAATGGTTCCCCGATATCGCCGGGAATAATGAGCCGGTGGAAACGCTCAAGGAAGCCTGGGCACATTACCGCGATGAAAGCTTCATCCTGCAATTCCTGTCGCCCAAACTGATGCGCGACATGCGGATGTTCATGATCGATGATCAAAGCACATCCCCGCATCTCGAAGTCGCGGCCATTCATGATGATAACGGCTATCGCAAGGTCCGCCGGTCACTGGCCCGGATGCATGACATTTCGGTGCGTGAACCCGACATGCAGGTGGTCGATGTCGATATCCGCGGCAATCGCCAGCTTTATGTGCAACATACCGAACATGAAGGCATCCGCCTTGAAAAAGCCGAAGCCCAGATGACACTTGGCTATATCGGGCAATTGTGGGGATATGGCGTGACACTTCAGGCGGTTGATTATGAAACCGGCGAAATTCTTCATGAAATGAATTACACGCCCGAAGATCTGGCAACTTCCTGATCTTGTGACCCGCGGTCTATGCCCCGCCGTCCAACTGGGCCGCCCAACTGGTTTCAAGCCCGCCTAATAGCCTTCCCAATAGCTGTTGGCCACCGCATGGGTTTGCGACGACATATAGGGATTTGGGATGCGAAACACCTTGCGCTTGCTGTCACGGATCAGACGCAATGACCGGGCAATTCCCGGATCGGAATAGAAATTGCGCATGAAGGCCCCGTTCTCATAGGCCGCCTGCAACCCTTCTGTGATGATTGCATGGCGGGCCCTGTCATCGGCCCGCACATAGAAAAAGAAATCCAGCGGATAGATCAGAAGGATATTCTGATCAACAACCAGATCCATCCCCGCATCAAGGGCCAGACCGATTTCGGCATGAACTTCATGGGCCCCGCGATTCAAAAGATCGAACCGCCCGTGATCAAGCATCCGCCACAGATTTTCGTATGTCGCCTTTTCAACACAAAATCCGTTGGTTTCAAGGATTCTGGTATCCAGCCAGTCCGCGCCCGACCCGATGCAATGACCTTTCAGATCATCCAGCGTCTCGACTTCATTAAGCGCCTGGGCCATATCGGGCCGGGTCACAAAAACCCGATGCCCCAGAATACCGCGGGTCAGTGGCACATAGACCTGGGAAAAATCCTGCTCGAATTCGGGGCGATAGCCCGCAAACATCACATCGATCTGGCCATCTTCCATTTGCTGCATGATGCGTTTGGCCGTCGCCCCGTCAAAGGCGATATATTCGACCTGATGGTCCCCGCCCGCATGATCAAGGGCAAGTTCAAGCAACTTGTACTGATAGGAAAAAGGCCCGCTTTTCGGGTCACCGACAAGTGCGATGCGGAATGTCTCGGCTTGCGACGGCTTTGAAATTGCAATGCCAATAACAAACAATCCCAGCACCGGGACAATCAACCATTTGCAAAATTTAAGCACGCCGTTCCTCAAACCCGAAAACATGAACAACATCTACCTCTGGTAGATTGGGATCACACCCCATCAATTAAAGTCCCGACCGGTCACACAGTCTTATGTTTTGGGCATCTGTTTTGGCCCGACAACAACGCGGTCCAGGGCACGGATCGCCGCAACTCCATTCGCAGATTTTTTGTTTCGACTGTGCAATCTTTCTATTTGGATCAATTGGTAAATTCTAATTGGATCAAATTTCACCTAATAACGTCGATTTTGATCCTTTCGCGCGGAATGATTTTCCTATTTCCATATTTATCGCCGACCAGTCCTGTCCCGTCCGTCACGCTTCTTTCGGCTGAAATCGGTAATTCAAAGCGGTCGCCTGTCGCTTGATCACAGTGGCCTGCTTCACAGTCGGTCGGTCATTTCCATCCTGAAATGAGTACCGGTATCGAGTTTTCGCTTGACCGATTGTTATGTTATATCATAACAACATCAGGTCATCGAAATCTTCCCCACTCCAGACCGGATCGGTTACATGCCTGACTTCTCCCCTGTTTTTCGCCGCGCGTTTTTTGCCGCGTCCCTTGCCACCTTGCCGCTGATTGCCATCCCGGCCGGGTCGGCATCGGCCCACGGTGATGATGCCCCCAAGGTTGTCACATCCATCAAGCCGATCCATTCGATCGCCAGTGCCATCATGAAGGATATCGGCGAACCGGCCTTGCTGGTTGACGGGGCATCTTCCCCGCATGCCTATTCCCTGCGCCCCAGCGAAGCACGTGCGCTTAGCGAGGCCGATCTGGTTGTATATGTTTCCCATTCACTGGAAGGTTTCCTGCAAAAACCGTTGCAGACACTTTCCAAATCCAGCCATCAGCTTGAACTGGTCGCCGTCGAAGGCATGGCGCTTCGTAAAATGCGCGATGGTGGCGCATGGGAAGCCCACCAGCATGGCGATCACGATGAAGATCATGCCGGCCATGATGATGATCACCATGACCATGACGAACATGATGATCACGCGCACGGCGACCATGATGACCACAATGAGCATGCTCATGATGACCATGCCCATGATGATCATGACAAAGACCATCATCATGACGACGCCAAAGAAGCAGATGATCACGATCACGACCACGATCACGCCGCGGACGCCCATGACAGTGACGAAGATCACCATCACGAACATGGCGGCATTGATCCGCATATCTGGATGGATCCGGCCAATGGCGCAAGCATTGCCATCGCAATCACCGATGAACTGGTCGAAATCGACCCGGAACACGCCGATGCCTATCGCGACAATCTGAAAACGTTACTTGCCAGCCTGACCAGTCTTGGCAATGATCTGCGCCAGAAGGTCGCCCCGATTCAGGGCAAACCCTATGTCGTTTTCCATGATGCCTATCAGTATCTGGAAGCCGGATTTGGTTTGACAGCGGTTGGGTCGATCACCGTGTCCCCCGACCAGAAGCCCGGAGCCAAGCGCCTCCATGAGATCGAAGACAAAATTCGCGATACCGGTGCCGTTTGCATCTTTGCCGAACCGCAATTCCGTCCGGCAGTTGTTCAGGCTGTTGTGTCAGATACCGGCATCCGTACCGGAACGCTTGACCCGCTGGGTGCCGATCTCAAGGCGGGGCCGGACACCTATCAGCAAATCCTTGCACAGAATGTTGACGCCCTTGTCGATTGCCTCGGACAGGGTTCGTAAAACCGTTATGACTGCTCTGGTTGCCGGCACCTCGTTGCTGGCAACCGGTCAGGCGGCGTTGGCGCATCCCCATGTATGGATTGATGCCAGCGCCGAATTTGTGTTTGAAAACGACCGGATTACCGGAATTCGTGTGCACTGGCTGTTTGACGACCTGTTCAGCATGACGCTGATTGATGAATTCGACCATAACCATGACACCCGGTTCTTTGGCGATGAAAACACCAATCTGCGCGACAATGCCTTTGCCGCCCTTGCCGAAGTTTCCTGGCTGACCCATCTGCGCCGCAACGAAGAACTTCTTGCCTTTGCCGGTGCGACCGATTTCAAGGCCGACATTACCGATGACCGGCGCGTGACATATGATTTCACGCTGACCCTTGACCAGCCGCTTGACCCCAAAAAGGACAAAATCAGCCTGTCTGTCTATGACGCCGAATATTACATCGATGTCGCTTTCACACAGGTTGATCCCGTACTGTTTGTCGGCACCAAGAACCTGTCCTGCCATTTCGAGATGAGCGAAGATGAAAAGAACCGCATCTATTTTGACCTTGTCGCACCGGTCCGCGCCGATCTTGTTTGCGCAGGCAAGGTGGCGGCTGGCGGCAGTTCTGGCGGCCTTGCTCCTGGTGATTTCGTTCGCGTCGAGTAATCCGGCAGCCGCCCAATCATCAAACCTTCTGGGCCGCGGTGCGTCGGACAGTACCGACACCGCACCATCCGCGCCATCCGCACCATCCCGGGCAGAAGACAGCATGATCACCCTGCCCGGCTGGTTGTCAGACATTGTCGGTCAAACCGTCATTATCCAGACCAAACTGAACCGCGAAATCACCGCCACCCTGCGCGAAGCCAAATCCGGTGACAGTTTCTGGCCCGGACTGATGATCATTGCCCTGTCTTTTGCCTATGGCGTTTTTCATGCGGCAGGCCCCGGTCATGGCAAAATGATCACCACCACCTATTTCCTGTCGCGCGATGCCGGCTGGAAACAGGGTGTCGCCATGGGCAGCCTGATCGCAGCCGTGCAGGCCGTCTCGGCGATCATTCTTGTCGGGTCGCTTACGCTTGTTCTCAATCTTGGCCCGACGGCCATTACCCGCAACGGACTGGTGATGGAGGCCGTGTCATATGCCCTGATCGCCCTTCTGGGCGGGCTGATGTGCCTGCGCATTCTTCAGGGCCGGGATGATTGCTGTGACCATGGCGGTCACCCCCATCAACATCACGACCATGATCACAACCACGATCATCATCACCACCATGATGACACCCACTCCCACCATGCTTGTAACCATGCCGATCACCACAGTCATGGGCATGACGGGCACGGGCATGACGAACACAGACATGACGACAGCCATCAACACACACATGACCATGCACATGCGCATCAAAACGCCCCTGCTTCGACGGCGCAAACACGCTGGCAGATGATTGCAAGTGGCGTGGTTGTCGGGCTGCGTCCCTGTACGGGTTCGATTCTGGTACTGCTCTTTACCCTTGCCAACGGCATGTTTCTGGTTGGCATCGGGGCTGCCTTTGCCATGGCAGCCGGGGTGGCATTGACCATCAGCCTGATCGGGCTTGCCGCGATCGGCATTCGCACCGGCACCCGGCATCTGTTTGATCTGTCCGACAGCACATCGGGGATCGTGCGGCGTGGTGTCGGCTTTGCCGGTGCGGCGACCATCACCCTGTTCGGGGTCATGCTGTTGCTGGCATCAGCCCGCCAGATGGGATGGCTTTGACCCACCTTGCCTTCTGCTGATCGGTCTCTCTGCGGATCGGGCTTTGCCTGCGGGGGGGGGGGGGGTGAACGTTCAGGATTTGAATTGGGCCGGGATGCTTTCTGTTGCCTTGATCAGGGCATCCATCACCATGCGGACCCCGGGTGACCGGCGCATATCGGGATGGACCACCAGCCAGACCGGCTTGCTGACCTCGCCCAGTTTGTCATCGAAAACCAGTTCCAGACGATCATCAAGATCGGCCATATAGCGCGGCAACAATCCCAACCCATGCCCGGCGGCAACAAAGGCCAGAACCGTCTGGCTGTCATCGGCCTTGACCCGCATCGGCAATTTCTGTTCCAGCGTTTCCCAGACCCAGCCTTGCTGGTAATCGCCAAATGTGTTGCGCCCGTCTGCACAAAATTCCCAATCCTTGCGCGGGACCCGGTCGGTATAGCCCTTGGCGGCGTAGACCGCAAAACGCAGATTGGTCAGCTTGCGCACGATCAGGCCGCTTTGATCCGGGGTTGCCATGCGCACTGCCACATCCGCCTCGCGGCGGGCAAGGTTGGCGATGACGCTTGATCCCAAAATCTCGTATTCCAGATTTTTCTGGTCACGCAGCAACTCGGCCAGTCGCGGGGCAAACAGCAAACGTCCGGCAGCGGGCGGGACCGCAATGCGCACAACCCCGTGTGCGGTTTCATCACCGCGGGCCTGACGTTCAAACGCCAGAACATCTTCTTCAATCCGGCCGGCCACCGGCACCAGA
This sequence comes from Thalassospira sp. CH_XMU1420-2, assembly GCF_037029325.1. Taxonomy (NCBI): domain Bacteria; kingdom Pseudomonadati; phylum Pseudomonadota; class Alphaproteobacteria; order Rhodospirillales; family Thalassospiraceae; genus Thalassospira; species Thalassospira sp. CH_XMU1420-2. The sequence goes on along the minus strand of NZ_JAYMEG010000005.1, from coordinate 208,458 downwards.
TTCTCGCCCGCTTCGGTCAATTTCCAGCCGGTCGCCAGACGATCAAACAGATGCGCGCCAAGATCGGCTTCCAGCGCCTCGATCCGCCGGGCAACGGTGGTGTGATCCTTTCCCAACCGGCGTGCTGCCCCGGAAAGAGTGCCGGCCTGTGCCACCGCGACAAAAAACCGCAAATCATTCCAGTTCATCGATCCCCCCTGTCTTGCCATTGTCATGCCATTGCCATTGCCATTGCCTTTGCCATCACCCTCAACCGCCATCACCGGCAGCCCGATAGTCAGGCAAGCCCATGCCGTTGCTCCCCAAACCGAGCTGACCTGATGACCTGATGACCTGACCACGTGACGTGACACAAAGTGACACGACGTCACCTGATCTGCTCTGACCGGCACCAATCAGGCCAACTAACCTTGATAGCCCCGATCAAACCTTCCCCAGCACCAAGCCGAACCGGTCCTCACCTGTGCCAAACCGCCATACCCGAACGGAGCAGGCCCCTTCGCGATGATGGTCACCGGCGCACAGTTTACTCACTTTGCTCTATTGCCTGACGGCCGATGGCTCAACCGCGCAATATTGCACAACTATAGCGCATTTTATCGGAATTCCTTTGCATTTCTGCGCATGGCAATGTTGGTGCATCACAACAGCCCCCACGATCAAGGAGCATCAGAATGGCTATCCATAACCAGATCGATTGCAATCCCGTCGTTGGTTGCGTTTCGGCAAAAAGCCTGTCGGTGATGGCTGCGTCACGCCAGACCACCCCGCCCTCGCGCCCCAGCATTTCCAAGGGTGTTAGCGCTATCATCACGGCAATTATTGGAACTCTGGCGGCATCCTATAAGCGGTATCAAAGTCGCGTTGCCCTGACCCGTCTGAGCGACACCCAATTGCGCGACATCGGTCTTGAACGGTCCGACGATGGCCGGATCAACCGGCGGTCCGCATAACCAGATCAAAGCGGCCAAGGGTCCAACCTGCGGCAATCGACACGCTTTGATACCGGCCTCAGAACCGATAGGGGTATCGGCTTTGGGGCCAATGCCTCCCTCAGGGCATGGAAAAGGCCTCCGCCAGTCGGAGGCCTTTGTCTTTGACGATGTAACTGTTACTCGGCCCATACCAAAACGCGCGCCCCAAGCGCCCGCCGCATGTTCCGAATTCGGAACTCAGACCTTTCAACTCGGAACGCTGAACCCCGAAGTCCCAGCTCGCAACTCGCAACTCCGATGCCGGAGAAAGACGGGGGGCTGGATGACGGCTTTAAATCTGGAATTCCTCGGCGATTTCATCTGCGGCCTTGATCAGCGCATCCATCACCAGCCGCACACCGGGGGAACGGCGCATGTCGGGATGGACAACCAGCCAGCCGGTTTCGCGACCATGCCCGTCAGTATCGGCATGGATCAGTTCCAGCCGGTCATCCTTGTCACCCAGATAGCGGGGAAGAACGCCAACCCCGTGGCCGGCTGCGATGAACTGGCGAACCGTTTCGGTATCATCGGCACGGAAACGGCAGGGCAATTCCCGCCCCAGAACCGTGCGCACCCATTCCTTTTTCGAGGCCCCGTAGGCCGTATCTTCATAGCCGCAGAATTCCCAATCGGGTTCCGGCACCTGGTCACGATATCCCGCCGCCCCATACAGCCCGACGCCAAGTTCCAAAAGCTTGCGCGTGATCAGGCCGGGTTCGCGCGGGGTCACCATACGCACGGCAATATCGGCTTCGCGCCGTGCCAGATTGACCACATTCGCCGCCCCGATGATTTCAAATTCAAGCCCCTTATGCGCGGTCAACAGCCGCGCCAGCCGCGGGGCAAACAACACACGCCCGGCAACCGGCGGCACGGAAATCCGCACCACCCCGTGGGCGGCTTCATCGCCCTTGGCCTGGCGCTCGAAACTCAGTGCTTCCTGTTCGACCCGTTCGGCAACCGGCACAAGGTTCTGCCCCGCCGTGGTCAATTGCCAGCCGCGCGGCAAGCGATCAAACAGCTTGGTCCCGACATCGCTTTCAAGGGATTCGATGCGGCGCGCAACAGTTGTGTGTTCCTTGCGCAGCCGTCTGGCCGCCCCGGAAAGGCTGCCTTCTTCGGCCAGAACAAGAAAATAGCGTAAATCGTTCCAGTTCATCCCTGCACCCTGTCGGTCGCGATCGAAATCATTCTGGTTATTTTTGCACATTAAATCTGCGAAACAACCGAATTCCTGTTTTATTTTGCATATGGGACGATCAAACCATCAACAAGACAACTCAACCAGAGATATCAGGAGGCCGATATGGCGCACCAGATTTCGACCCAAAAACCATTCGATGTCGCGACCGATCCCTTTGCCAAACGCATGCCGTTTGGCGCCCTGATCGACAGGATCGTCAATTATTCGATCGAGGCCCGCAAACGCAAGAACCAGCGCGAAGTGCTCAGCACGCTTAGCGACGCGCAACTTGAAGATGTCGGTCTGCAACGGAAATTTGATGGCGAACGCTGGTATGTCGAACGGATCACCGATCGTCCGTTCCCGAACCGGAACCAACCGCAAAGCCGCTAATCCCCCACGCGCCCACCACCGCACAATGTTTGCCCGCAAACGCAAAAAGGGACCCGAACGGGTCCCTTTTTATTTGTATGATGATTTGATTGTCGTCAGCCGCGAAGGGCGTTGACCCGGTCGGATGCTTCCTGGGCCAGCTTGGTAATCCGGTCCCAATCACCGGCCTTGACCGCATCCTTGGGGGCCACCCAGGACCCGCCGACCGTGATAATATTAGGCAGCGCCAAATAATCGGCGAGATTATTAAGCGAAACCCCACCCGTCGGGCAGAATTTGACCTGGGGCAGCGGACCCGAAATTGCCTTGAGCATCGAAACACCGCCCTGTTGTTCGGCCGGGAAGAATTTCAGCGTGTCATAGCCATGATCAAGCAGGTTCATGATTTCAGACGGCGTACCAGCCCCCGGAAGCAACGGGCATCCGGTATCGGCTGCTGCCTTGAGCAAGCCTTCACTATGGCCCGGCGAGACGGCAAAGGCACAGCCAATTTCAGCCATACGTTCCATCTGCTTGGCATTGATCACGGTACCCGCACCGGTGATGGCGTCGGGGACTTCGGCGATAATGCGCTTGATGCTTTCTTCGGCGGCATCGGACCGCAGGGTAATTTCAAGCACCGGCAAACCACCGGCAACCAGTGCCTTGGCCAAAGGAACGGCGTCGTTGGCGTCTTCAATCACCAGAACCGGCACAACCGGGGCTTTGGACAGAATTTCACGCGATGAAAGGCTCATAAATATTCCTCCTGTTTCCTGATCAGGCCGTCAAAATCTTGGCACAGCCAATCAGGGCCGGGTATTTCGCCGTCATCAGACGTACCGGCACATCATTCATCAAATCACGGAAGCGGCCCTTGGCGATCATGCGCTCTTTCAGGCCGCTTTGTTTCATGTAATCGGCAATACGCGGGCCAATGCCGCCACCAATAAAGACCCCGTCAAAGGCGCCGAGCGTCAGGACAAGATCACCGGCAACCCCGCCCATAAACAGGCAGAAGCGTTCAAGCACCTTAAGACACAGGGCATCCCCGTCCTTAAGTGCGCCATCGACAACTTCGGCTGCTGTTTTGGGGGTTACCGCAATACCGTCAATCGCTGCCAGCGCCCGATACAGGTTTTCAATCCCCATGCCTGACAGGATGCGTTCGGCCGAAACACGGCCCAGTTCACCGGTCAGGAATTTGACGATCTCGTAATCAAGATCATCCACCGCAGGCAGGGACACATGCCCGCCTTCGCCCTGGATCGGCAACCAGTGACCTTCGTGGGGCAACAGACCCGAAACACCCAAACCGGTGCCCGCCCCGATCACCGCCAATGGCAGCCCCGGACGGCCCGGCCCGTCAAACAGCGTAATCAGGTCTTCCGGACCAAGATAGGGCACCGACATGGCAAGACCGGTGAAATCATTGACCACGACAAGACGATCAAGATTGAACTCGGCCTTGAGCGCCTCCTTGGAGAATACCCACGGATTATTGGTGAACTTGATGGTATCGGCCATGGCCGGGCATGCCACGGCCACCGCGAATTCACGCAAGTCCGAACAGTCGGTCCTGACCATAAAGTCCCGCATGGCATCGCCGATGGCCGCATATTCGCGCACCGGCAATGTCATCGGCGTATGGGGATTGCCCGCATCGTCAAGCCAGGCAAAGCGGGCATTGGTCCCGCCAATATCACCAACCAGCTGCATTACGCGACTTCTGCCTCCCCCGGGAAGGCAGCACTGGCACCCAATTCTGCCAGACCAACATGTTCACGGAACACGCCAAACATTTCACGGCCAAAGCCGTCCTGATGTTCGGCCTTGTTGTCAAAGGTCGCAAAGTCGCGTTTGGCCAGCTCGGCATCAGAGACATTCAGGATCAATTCGCCGGTTTCGGCATCCAGACGGACGATATCGCCGTCTTTGACCTTGGCAATCGGGCCGTTCATCATGCCTTCCGGCGTGACGTGGATCGCAGCGGGAACCTTGCCCGATGCCCCCGACATCCGACCATCGGTAACAAGGGCAACCTTGTAACCAAGATCCTGAAGCACGCCCAGCGGCGGGGTCAGTTTATGCAGTTCCGGCATGCCGTTGGCTTTCGGCCCCTGGAAGCGCACAACACAAACAACGTCACGATGCAGTTTGCCTTCCTTGAAGGCATCCATCATGGCTTCTTGCGATGTAAACACCGCTGCCGGGGCTTCGATCACGCGGTTTTCCGGCTTGACTGCGGAAACCTTGATCACGGCACGGCCAAGATTGCCCGACAGCATGCGCAGACCGCCATCGGCACTGAATGCCTTTTCGGTCGGACGCAGGATTTCTTCATCATGGCTGTTGGCCGGCGCATCACGCCAGGCAAGTTTGCCATTATCAAGATACGGCTCGGTGCCATAGGCCGCCATGCCCCCGGTATGGATGGTTTCCAGATCCGGATGCAGGATGCCGTTCTTCAGAAGATCGGAAATGACAAAGCCCATGCCGCCAGCAGCATGGAAATGGTTCACATCGGCCTGACCGTTTGGATAAACACGGCACAGCAACGGCACGACACGCGACAGTTCGTCAAAGTCATCCCAGCGCAGCTCGATCCCGGCGGCACGTGCCATGGCCGGAAGATGCAGGGTATGGTTGGTCGAACCACCGGTCGCCAGAAGACCGACGATGCCGTTCACAAAAGCCTTTTCATCAAGGATTTTGCCAATCGGGCGATAGTCATTGCCAAGCTTGGTGATGGCAAGTGCACGGCGCGCGGCTTCTTCGGTCAGGGCGTCGCGCAGTTCGGTATTCGGATTAACAAACGCCGCACCGGGAAGATGCAGCCCCATGACTTCCATCAGCATCTGGTTGGAATTCGCGGTCCCATAGAAAGTACAGGTACCCGGGCTGTGATAGGACGCGGTTTCGGCTTCCAGAAGTTCCTTGCGGCCAACCTTGCCCTGGGCATAAAGCTGACGAATGCGGGCCTTTTCATTGTTGGGCAATCCCGATGGCATCGGACCGGCCGGAACAAACACCGCCGGGATATGACCATAGGAAAGTGCCCCCATGACAAGACCGGGAACGATCTTGTCACAGACACCAAGATAAAGCGCACCGTCAAACACATCATGCGACAGCGAAACCGCCGTCGACATCGCGATGACATCGCGCGAGAACAGGCTGAGCTCCATGCCCGGGCGGCCCTGGGTCACGCCATCACACATGGCAGGCACACCACCGGCAACCTGTGCGGTTGCCCCGGCTTCGAACACGGCCTTTTTGATCAGGTCGGGATAGACGCCAAGCGGCTGATGGGCCGAAAGCATATCGTTATAGGATGTAACGATGCCAAGGTTTGCGCCCTCGTCCCCGTTGATGCGGGCCTTTTCAGCCGCACCACAGCCCGCCGATGCGTGGGCAAGGTTACCACAGGACAGGGAAGAACGATGCGGACGATCAGACGCAGCAGCCTCGATCTTGGCAAGATAGGCTTCGCGGGTTGGTTTTGAACGCTCGATAATGCGTTTTGTAATCTGTTCTATTTCACGTTTCATGGGGTTCAGCCTTTCGGGTTCTCGGCGCTCCACCACAGATCGACGGGGACGTCAGTCTGTTGCAAAATTGCGCGAACCGGCATTTCTTCAATATCGGTGCCATTTTTCGCGGTTTCAAAGGTCGACCATTTGGATTGTCCGGTAATATGGATCCCAATATACCGGGCGTTGAGAATGGCAGGTAACGTCATGCTGATGCGCGGGACCGGGGATACGGTCGGGCGTGCAGCAGCGACGACCTCGCCATGTTCGGGATAAAGCCCTTTGCGCAGGGCTTCGGGGGTTGAGGACGGGAAAAGTGATGCAGTATGGCCGTCATCCCCCATCCCCAAAAAGACAATATCAAGCGGCCAGTGCATTTCGGTTCGCAAACGCGCACTGACGGTGGCAACCGCGTCTTCGGGGCTGCTATCGGATGTTTTAAGCGACACAAAGCGGGCATTCTGTGCTTCGTTGATGAACAGATTGTCGCGCACCAGCTTTTCATTGGACTGATCATCATCAAGCCCGACCCAGCGATCATCGCCAAGGGTGACAGTTACCTTTGACCAGTCCAGACGGACAGTCGACAGGGTCTGGAAAAGCGGTTTGGGAAACCGGCCACCAGCAACAGCAATGCTGGCATGACCGCGGGTCGCGATGGCAAATTCCAGTCGTTCGACGGTTTCCTTGACCAATGCCGCGAGCATGTCATCGCCGCTTTTGAAAATGCGTTCGTTAATCATGTTTTCTTCCCGAATTGGGGTCATGCTGAATATGTGGTGCCCCGGCCTTTTGGCCAGGGCCGCACCATCCTAGAACCCGGCTTCTTCGTTCCAGGTCCGTCCATCACGTTCGATCAGCGCAATGGCCGCAGACGGGCCCCACGTTCCAGAAGTGTAGCCTTTGGGCGTGATATGATTGTTTTTCCAGGCTTCCTGGATCGCATCGACCCATTGCCATGCAATGTCCTGTTCATCGCGACGCACGAACAGCGTGTTATTGCCATCAATCGCATCAAGCAAAAGACGTTCATAGGCGTCGGGACTACGGCCCCCGAATGCCTCGGCAAAGGACAGGTTAAGGGCGGTCGGGCGCAACCGGACAAGCCCCGGCCCCGGGTTCTTGTTGTTCAGAACCAGATGAATGCCGTCATCAGGCTGCAACCGCAGAACAAGCTTGTTGGCCTGATAGTTGGTCATGGATTTGGCCAGCGGGAAAATCTGATGCGGGACGTCGCGGAACTGGATCACGATTTCCGAATGACGTTTGGGCAACCGTTTGCCCGTGCGCAGATAGAACGGAACCCCCGCCCAGCGCCAGTTGTTCAACTCGGCCCGGATGGCAACAAAGGTTTCGGTCGTGCTGTCGACATTGGCACCTTCTTCTTCAAGGTAGCCCGGCACTTCCTTGCCGCCCACAGCACCCTTGCGGTACTGGCCGCGCACAGTGGAACTGTCGATATTGCTGTCATTGATCGGTTGCAGCGCCTTGAGAACTTTTACCTTCTCGTCACGCACCGCATCCTGATCAAGAACATAGGGCGGTTCCATGGCGACCAGGCACAGCAACTGCAACATATGGTTCTGAACCATGTCGCGCATCGCACCGGCATCATCATAATAGGACCAGCGCCCTTCGACCCCGACTTCCTCGCCGACCGTGATCTGTACGTGATCGATATGCGCACTGTTCCAGAGCGGTTCGAACATCGCATTGGCAAAGCGCAGGATCATAAGGTTCTGCACCGTTTCCTTGCCAAGATAGTGGTCGATACGGAAAATCTGGTTTTCCTCGAACACTTCGCCGATCTGGCCGTTGATTTCACGGCAGCTTTCAAGATCGTGGCCCAGCGGCTTTTCAAGCACGACACGGGAATTGGGCGTCACCAGCCCGACCTTTTTGAGGTTAAAGGCCATGTCGGCAAACAGGGACGGACTGGTCGAGAAATAATAGACGCGATCACGATCAGGCTGATCGGAAAGCTTTTCATACAGGACTTTGAAGCCGGCCTCGTCGCCGGCGGAAACCTGCACATAAGCAATGCGGCTTGCGAATTTTTTCCAGATTTCGGCGTCGAATTCGCCCTTGGGGATGAATTTTTGCCCGGCTTCTTCCAGCTTGGAGCGGAATTCCTCGTCGCTATGTTCGCTGCGCGAAGCGCCAAAGATGCGGGTTTCATCGTCGAAACGCCCGGTACGTTCCATTTCATAGAGTGCGGGGAACAGTTTCCGTAACGCCAAATCTCCGGTCCCACCGAAAATCACGATATCAGCGATACGATGCTTAAGCCTTTGTTTCATTCTGCCCTTAGCCTTCCAACGTTTCCTTCCTGTCGCCAAGGTGGGACCCCGGATCAGTCGATCCTGGCAGGCGACGGGAACACGGCATTTTTACCGTGATAACACCACCGGCATTCCCGATGGTGCTTGTGCATTTGCTGGCAAAACCATTCTGACGGGTGCCCAAATGGTTCAAAGCCGGCTTGTTTATCATGACCAGACAACACGCATTTCTGCGATTTTGAACATCTGCCAGCGGGATTTGGTCATGGCAGTATTCTGTTATCTGACCAATTGTACCGATTCAAACAGCAATGCTGTGTCCTGATCAACAGTGCTGCGCCAGACCGGTCGCAAAGCGCACTGTTACACGATCTCAGGGGGTAAGACCACTGCGATCAAGCGCGAAATGGACCGTTTTACCGGAATCCGGTTTAACCGTAACAATTTGTTGCGAAACGGCTTCAACAACCACCGGGTTGTCCCCCATTTTAGGCCAGTCAGAATATCGTGCAACAAATTGATTTTGACCACATTGACCGGTTCCGGACAATGTCTTGTCAAACCAGTGTCAACCAGATCCGGCCGGGATGAAATGCAAACTTTCATGACGCTTTGCCCCGCCATTCCCCGCCTATCCTAACTCGCCCGCCATCCCCGATTAGTGAGCTGATCGGTAAAACCGAAACCGCCCCCCAATCGCCCATCATCGGTCCGGAATATAAAGACTCGCGCAAAAGCACCGTTTTCTGCGGCTTTCATTCTACCTGACGGCCTGAAATAATGCTGAATGTTCTCATTTTCCGGTCAAAATGAGAACATTCGAGAACACCATATATTTATTTAAAAACAATGATTTAATTAAATGCTCCGGATTTTGTTCCAATTTTGTTCTTGCGAGAACAAAATCAGAACAGTATGGTTTCTTCAGACAGATCGAGGAGGACATACCATGCACAAACTGATCGAAAACCCGACCCGCCTGAACGAGCTTTGCAGCACTGTTGCGATTGTCGGCAGTACAGGTTTCTTCCTGTTTGTGATCGCCCTGGGCATGGCACAAAGCCTTCGTGGTCTTGTCTGAAACGTTCCGCAACGTTTCTTGTGAATTCGAATTGAAATCTGTGAGGCCCGGACTTTAAGCCACCATTGCTTTTGTCCATCACGGGCATCTGGCCGGCAGGCAACCCCGCACCCATACCCTGTCCCGCCTGTCGGCCAGAGCTTCCCCAATGCCCGACTTCCCTTTTGGGCCTTATGGCGACTGAAAATATACTCCGCACGACTTGGCGCTGCTATTCCCCGATAGCAGCGCCTTTTCTTTATGCGTACAGCAGGATCAACCAGCCGTCGCATATTGCGCCAAAGGATATCGCACCCGATTTTGGGCGAGTCTGCTTTTCTGATCGTTTTTGCGACCTGCCCAGCGGAGGGCAATCATTTCAGGCTTAAAACACTTATTGCATTGCAACAGTTTACGCTGCGTTGCAAAATTTCCCTCGACAGGCTGGCAAAATTTCGTTTGAATCAACAAAGAAAACGATAATTTGGAATTTCATCATACTTTATGGCTATTGCAAGTAAGCTGAACTGTCGTAGGCTTTGACGCAATAACAGGATTTCTGATCACATCTTCACGACCCGACGGTTGTGGATCAAAACGGCATCAATCCCGAGCCCGGATCAGAACCCGAATACCAAGTCGTATCGCACAGCCAGACGCCCATACGACCATAAACAGGATGAAATGCCGTAACCAGTTGGTGATACAGGCCCAAAGGCCGGTCACCCGGGAGTGAGAGTAAATGCTGTATCACCTTTATGAATTGCAGCACGCCACAATAAGCCCGCTTCGCATGGCTGCGGATGCCAGCAAAAAGTGGCTGCGCAATCCGGCCAATCCGCTGTCCTATACCCATCAGGGTCGGGCAGCAGCGGCCGCATGTGACGTGTTCACCCATTTCACCCACCGTTACGGCAAACCGGAATTCGGGCTTGAAACCACAACCATTGACGGCGAAACCGTGCCGATCACCGAAGAAATCGTTCATAGCGAGGCCTTTTGTGATCTTTTGCATTTCAAGCGCGAAACCGATCATTTGAAAACCCAGCCCGATGATCCGCGTGTGCTGCTTGTCGCACCGCTGTCGGGGCATTTTTCAACGCTTCTGCGCGGCACGGTCGAGGCATTGCTGCCCGATCACGATGTTTACATCACCGACTGGATTGATGCGCGCACCGTCCCGGTTCATCAGGGGCATTTCGACCTTGATAGCTATATCGATTACCTGATGCGGTTCCTGCGCAAGCTTGGCCCCAACACCCACATGATTGCTGTGTGTCAGCCATCCGTGCCGGTGGTCGCCGCCGCATCCCTGATGGCAGCCGGCAACGAGAAATGCCAGCCGGCCTCGATGACCCTGATGGGCGGGCCGATCGATACGCGTGAAAACCCGACCGAGGTCAACAATTTCGCAAAACAGCACAGCCTTGACTGGTTTGAACGCCATGTCCTGTCGCATGTGCCCCTGCCCCATGCCGGTGTTATGCGCCGGGTTTATCCGGGCTTCATGCAGCTTGCCGGGTTCATGAGCATGAACTGGGACCGCCATGTATCGGCCCATCATGACATGTTCCTGCATCTGGTCGAAGGTGACGGCGAAAGCGCCGAAGCCAAGCGATCCTTCTATCAGGAATATCTGGCGGTCATGGATATGACGGCCGAGTTTTATCTTCAGACCCTTAAGGTCGTGTTCCATGAACACAGCCTGCCCGAAGGCACCATGCGCTGGCAGGGTGTGCCGGTTGATCCGTCCGCGATTACCAAAACCGCCCTTTTGACGGTCGAAGGCGAACGCGATGATATTACCGGCATGGGTCAGACCCGGGCTGCGCACAAGTTGTGCAGCAACCTGCCCGACAATATGCGCATGCATCATCTGCAACAGGGTGTTGGCCATTACGGCGTGTTTAACGGCCGTCGCTGGCGCGAACAGATCAGCCCGCGGATCAAGGATTTCATCCGCCGCCACGATCACGAAGGCAAAGGCGCCCGCAGCGCCCCGAATATCGCGCGCATCAACGCCGCCGAATAATCGGACCCAACCGAAACATTGCCAAAGCCGCCAGCCCCGTGCCGGCGGCTTTTTGGTTTTGCCCAATCCCGACACTCATCAATCCTGAACTGCACGGCCATCACCGCCGTAAAACATCACGCAATCACCCACGCAAAGCACAATCCAGGGGACGCAGATGTCAGGCATTGAAACACCGCACTTCAAAAGCATCCCGACCGGTCAGATCGCGATTGTCATCGGTGCAACCGGCGGCATTGGGGCCGCCTTTGCAACCCATCTGCACTCATCAGGGCATTTTGCCAAGGTCCTGACCTATGGACGCAAAACCCGTCCGTCACTTGATTTCGACATCCCCGAAAGCATCGATGCCTGTGCACGGGATGCCCGCATGCAGGCCGATGCACATGGATGTGACATTGCCCTGATCATTGATGCGACCGGTTATCTGCATGATGAAAGCTTTCAGCCGGAAAAGTCCCTCCGTCAGATTGACGCGGCCTATATGACCAAACAGTTCCGGATCAATGCGATTGGCCCGGCATTGCTGATGAAGCATTTTTGTCCGTTGCTGCCGCGCAAGGGCAAGGCCGTCTTTGCGACCCTGTCGGCCAAGGTCGGCAGTATCGGTGATAACCGGATGGGGGGATGGTACGGATATCGTGCCGCCAAGGCGGCATTGAACCAGTTGGTCAAAACCGCATCGATTGAACTTGCCCGCAACAAGCCCGATGCCATTTGCGTTTCCCTGCATCCGGGAACGGTCGATACCGGCCTTTCCGGCCCGTTTGCCAAATCGGGCCTTGATGTGCAAAGCCCCGAACAGGCCACAGCCAGGATGCTTGCGGTGATTGACGGCCTGACACCCCGACAATCCGGCGGGTTCTTTGCCTATGACGGCCAGGAATTGCCTTGGTAATTGCCTTGGTAATTGCCCTGGCAAAGGTGTCGTTCCGTCAAAAACAGGCCGGTCAGTCAAACAGGCCGGTCAGTAACCCGTGCTGAAGCAGGATGATTGTTTTGGCATCGCGAATGCGGCCATCGCTTATCATCGATGCGATATCGTCAAAGGCGATTTCAAGAACGTGGATATCCTCGCCTTCTTCGTGCAGGCCACCGCCATCGCCTTCGCGGTGATCACGGCGGACTTCGGCGACAAAAAGATGCAGCCGTTCCGTGACCGAGCCCGGGCTCATGAAAAGATCAAAGACCTTTTGCGGTTTGCCGATGCGATAGCCTGTTTCTTCCTCGACCTCGGCAATCACGGCTGCTGCCGGGTCACGATCATCAAGCAGACCGGCAGGAACTTCGATCAGCATGCCATCGGGGTTGCCATTGACAAAGGATGGCAGGCGGAACTGCCGGGTCAGGATCACCGTCCGGTCGGCCCGGTTATAAAGCAGAATGCCCGCCCCGTTTCCGCGTTCATAGGCCTCGCGGGTTTGATGTTGCCAAGATCCGTCCGACCGTTTCAGATCAAAACTGACACGATAAAGGTGATACCAGTTGTCAGACAGGCATTCGATATCGTCTATGCGGATATTGGCAAGATCGGGAATGGACCAGCCTTTTGGAAGATCGACCATTGGACACCCGCCTTTGTTCAGCGTTTGAGAAATGCGGACAAGGTCAGCAATACGGCTTCGGGTTTTTCGGCATGTACCCAGTGCCCGGCACCCTTGATGCTGGTGAAGGCCGCCTTGGGAAACAGTGATTTGATGTGGTCGCGATCACGGGAATCGACATAATGCGAATTTGCCCCGGAAATAAACAGAACATCCCCGTCATAGGATCCGCTGACATCCGATTGCGGCCAGCCGGTGATGTCATCAAGATGGGCCGCCATCGCGTCAATATTGACCTGCCAGGACATTTTGCCGCTGTCCTTGTCCGTTGTGACATTCTGGGCCAGGAACTGACGCACGCCTTTTTCCGAAACCCCGGATGACAGCGCATCTTCAACTTCGGCGCGGCGGGTGACCTTATCGAAATCGACCCCGCGCATCGCCGTGATATAACCGGTATAGTCATGATCATAGGCGACCGGTGCGATATCAACGATCACCAGATCGGCAACCAGTCCGGCATTGGCCGACAATGCCAGCACCATTGATGCCTTGCCCCCCATCGAATGCCCGACAAGATGAACCGGCTTATCGGAAACGGACCCGATCAGTTCGGCAAGATCGGCCGCCATCGCACCATAGGTCATATCCATATCCCAGCCCGACCGGCCGTGATTGCGCAAATCCGCCGTGACCACATGGTATTTTTCCGCCAGCCGACGGGCAATCGCGGTCCAGTTCCGGGCCTGACCAAACAGACCATGGACAATGACAATTGTACCGTTGTCGCGATTTTCTTCGCCAAAGGCGTAATGGGCGAGCTTCATAAAACCAACTTTCCGGGATCGGGAATGGGACAGCAATCCCCCTTAATAACCGTCTGCCGGGCCAAGGTGAAGCATACAAACAAAAACACCCCCGCATGGGAGGATTGCGGAGGTGTTTTTAAGGGTGCTGATCATGTCAGCGCCGGAATTCTTTGTACTGGCGATATTATGCGCCAGCCGGTACGCCGCCGTGCGGCTTGCGGTTGGCACCGAACAGTGCGCCAACTTTGCGAACCAGAGCAGCAAACATGTTGCGCATTGCAACAGCACGGAGACGTTCTGCTTCGCGCTGCAGGGCAACCAGGTCATAATCACGATACATTTTCATGTCCGTTTCCTTTCAAAAGCATCCCGCGCTTGTCGCGTCTGGGTTTTGCGTTGTGTTCTCTGAAAACGGGTTTACGCCTGTTTTTGCATTCCCACGAGAAGAGTTTTCTCACTCCACCCATGCACACAGCGCATATCGTGAAACATTTCCGCCATAATCTTATCATGCGCAGAACGCATGATCGTATCATGACAAATAACATGCTCGTTTTGCTGGATTTTCTGCGACACCGACCAGCCCGATGCCCGCGCATTCCACTAATATAAAGGGGTTCGAGGCATCGCAGCCCGTCGATTTACGCCATTGCCGCAGAAAAAACAGCCATGATTGATGCTTTGCACTGCATGGATTTTTGCCAAACACGGCAAATTCAAACCGGTTTTTCCGCGGAATCCGACTCATCAATTTTGCATAGCTTTGTCAGGATCGCAGAGCGACAACAGCAATAAGTAGAATGATCGTCTTGCGATCCGCCCATTTCAACCGGCCGGAACCGCATTTGACCCCATCCCCTTTCCCGGTTCAGTCCCGTGACTGAACCGGCTCGAACGGGGCCGTTACTGCCCGCCAATCGCGTAATTGAGGTATTTGGGTTCAAGATATTCCTCAAGCCCCCAATGACCACCTTCGCGCCCCTGCCCGCTTTCCTTCACACCGCCAAACGGTGCGCCTTCGTGGCTGGTGGTGCCGTCATTGATCCCGACCACACCGGTTTCCAGATTGTCGGCAATGCGCTGAATGCGGCCGATATCGCGACTATACAAATAGGATGACAGACCGGTGCGTACCCGGTTGGCAAGTTCGATCACCTCATCCTCGGTCGCGAAACGATAAACCGGTGCCACCGGGGCAAACAGTTCCTCGTTAAAGCAGTCGGCATCATGGGGCACATCGGTCATGACCAGCGGGCGGACAAAATGTCCGTCCTTGGGCCGTTCGGCCCCATAGACCAGCGTGGCACCGGCCTTGCGCGCATTTTCAACAAGACGTTCGACCTTTGCCACCGCCTGCCGATTGATCAGTGGACCGATTTCGGTCCCCGGGACAAAGCCGTTGCCGATGGTCTGGGCATTGCTTGCGGCAATGAATTTTTCGACAAACGCGTCATAAACCCCGTCCTGAACAAAAATGCGGTTGGCACAGACGCAGGTCTGGCCGCTGTTGCGGAATTTGGAAATCATCGCCCCGGCAACAGCCGCATCAAGATCGGCATCATCCATCACGATGAAGGGCGCATTGCCACCCAGTTCAAGCGACAGCTTTTTCACAGTGGGTGCGCATTGCGCCATCAACCGTTTGCCGACCTCGGTCGAGCCGGTAAAGGACAGCATGCGAACGCGTTCATCCCCCGTCAGGGCCTCGCCGATTGGCTGGGGCAGACCGGTAACCACATTGAACACACCAGCCGGGAACCCGGCCTGTTCGGCAAGCTTGGCCGCGGCCAGCGCCGAAAGCGGCGTATCTTCGGCTGGTTTGACAACAACCGTACAGCCCGCCGCCAATGCCGGGGCGCATTTGCGCACCACCATGGTCAGCGGGAAGTTCCAGGGCGTGATTGCCGCAACGACCCCCACCGGGTGCTTTTGCACGACAACGCGACGATCGCGCTGGGTGGCGGGCATGGTCTGACCATAGGCGCGCTTGGCTTCTTCGCCGTACCATTCGGCATAGGCAATTGCCCCGATAACTTCGCGCAAGGCCTGATCATAGGGCTTGCCCTGTTCAAGGGTGATCAATGCCGCCAGATCTTCCTGATGGGTTTCAAGCAGATCGCGCCAGCGCCGCAGGATGGCGGCACGGTCTTTTGCCAGTCTGCGGGACCAGCCGGCAAAGGCATCATGGGCGGCATCAATCGCGCGCCTTGCCTCGGATGTGCGCATGAACGGAACGGCACCGATCACATCCCCGCGGGCCGGATCAATCACATCAAGAGTCTCGCGGCTGTCGGCATCCTGCCACAGACCGTTGATATAGGCATGCCTCAGATCCCATTCACGGATCAGGTTGCGGGCACGCGCGCGTCCTTCGCGAATGGCTTGGTCATCAGAATTCGAAACAGTTTGCGGGGTGGCAGACGACATAACGGGGAAGTTCCTTTGACGCGAGATACGAAAAAACTGATCTACTCACGCGCTTGTGATTCCGGTTTTCGGGGCGCAACTGGGACAATCGGTCCTGACCCTAATCCGAGCGACGGGCAGGAAGCAACAAGATGCTTCTTATACAGATAAGAATCAAACGCCCGCTTGGCGATCAGAGAGACCCCGCAAAATACAACAGAGAGAAGCCATGAAGCACCTTGTGACTGCAGGACTGTTCAGCGCCATGATTGCCGCAGGCAGCATGATGCCGATCAACGCCTTTGCCGACGAGACAATGGACAATGCCACGGTTCAGAACCGCCAGATGCTGATGGATGGTATCGGCGGGGCGATGGGGACCCTTGGCTGTTACCTTAAGGGAGACTGCAACCTTCCTGATCCGGTATTGCGCAATCTGGCAAATGGCATCGCCTTTGCCGCAAACGCCGCCCCGGCAGCTTTTGAACCCAAAACAATGGATGCAACCGTCAAAACCACGGCAACCGACAAAGTCTGGTCGGATTGGGATGACTTTGCCGGACGGTTCCCGGAACTGAAAGAAGCAGCATTGGCAATGGCCGCCGCAGCCGGTGACAAATCGGCCATGGGGGCTGCGATGGGCAATCTTGGCAAGTCGTGCAAAGGCTGTCACGAGACCTATCGGTCGAAATAACCTAACCAACGGAATTGCAAACACTGGCCCGTCCCTACCCCTGGATGGGCGCCCCCGGTCCGGTTTTCACCCCCCCATGCTGTCAGCGCAGCACACCGGAAAATTCAGGCCGGGGGCATTTTCCCATTGGCACGGCGGATCAGATGATGATCCGCCGGCCGTTTATCCGCACGCGACTATCCGCGCGCAACCGTCACCATCGCCCAGACAATGACAGTACAAACTGCGAGAATGGCAATCCCCGCAATCGGGGAGGCAAAGCGGATCTGCGCAAAGCGGGCCGCAAGTTCGGTCGGAACCGTCCGGGCACCGGTAATCATTGCACCGATCAGATTTTCGCGTTTGACCACAAGATAAAACAGTGCTGCAAAAACATGCAGCCCGACCATCGCATAGATCAGATTGATGTTGGTGTGATGGATCCAGTTCATCGTGCTGGCAAGATCGGAACTGACATGGGCAACAAGCGGACCATCAAAGAACAGGAAGGTATCTTCGCTCGCAAACAGGCCACTTACCGCCTGCACCGCGACAAGAACCAGCAACACTATCACCATCCAGCCGCCCGCCGGATTATGCCCGGCATAGGTCAGGTCCGCCATTGATCCCCGGGGGATCCGCAGCGCATAGCCAATGACCTTTTTCGGGCCTTTGATAAAGGATGCAAAGCGCGCGTTCGAACTGCCGACAAAGCCCCAGATGATGCGAAACAGCACAAGGGCCAATACGGTGTAACCGGCAATGGCGTGAATATCGATCATCAGTTCACGGTTGGTCCACCATGCCGTGACAATGGCCGCAACAAGCGACCAGTGAAACAGGCGTACCGGGAAGTCCCAAAGTTTGACTTTCTTTTCATCCGGCTTTTCATCCGACATCTGATTGCTCATCAGGTCCTCTCCTGGCGGGACGGTTGGTCATGAACACTATAGTGATAATGACCTTTATTGCGCCGATGAACAGATCAAATTGCGGTTACCACATTCAAAAAACGTGAAAATTTGGCAACAAAACCATTCTCTAATTGAAAATCATTATCACAAGCAGTATCACTTAAACGGAAGCATAGGGATCAGGGTGACTATCGGGGAGCAAATTTCTTCATTTGCGCAAGATGTTTTGCCGCTCTGATCCGCGGGGCATTGCCCTTGGCTCACTTTCAGGGATAGATGGGAACTCCTATGAAAATCGCAAAAATTCTCGGGACGGCCGCATTGGTGTCGACCCTTGGTGTGCAGGCATATGCCGCACCGGGCGCCAAAGACGTTCTGACGACCTATGCCGACATCGCGCATGCCGGTTACGAAGATTCACTGATCACTGCCAAAGAACTTCAGGCTGCTATTGATGCACTGGTTGCACAGCCGTCGGCAGAGACCTTTGGTGCTGCGAAATCTGCCTGGTTGGCAGCACGCGCGCCTTATCAGCAGACCGAAGTATATCGCTTTGGGAATGCCATCGTTGATGACTGGGAAGGCAAAGTGAACGCATGGCCGCTTGACGAAGGCCTGATCGACTATGTCGAAACCGGTCTTTATGGCGAAGAAAGCGAAGAAAACCCGGCATACACCGCCAATGTGGTCGCCAACCCGACCCTGGTGATTTCCGGTGAAACCATTGATGCATCGACCATTGATGCTGCTTTGCTTGAAAGCCTGCATGAAATTGACGACGTTGAATCCAACGTTGCCACCGGCTACCACGCGATTGAATTCCTGCTTTGGGGTCAGGACCTGAATGGAACGGGTGCTGGTGCAGGTGCACGTGAATGGACCGACTATGCGGCTGGCGATGCATGCACCAACGGCAATTGCGACCGTCGTGGTGCGTATCTCAAGGCGGCTAGCGATCTTCTGGTATCCGACCTTGAATGGATCACGGCACAGTGGGCCGAAGGCGGCGAAGCACGCGAAACCGTTCTTGAAGGTGATGGCGTTCCGGGTCTGACCGCAATCGTCACCGGCATGGGTTCGCTGTCCTATGGCGAGCTGGGCGGCGAGCGCACCAAGCTTGGCCTGCTGCTTCATGATCCGGAAGAAGAACATGATTGCTTCTCCGACAACACCCATAACAGCCACTACTATGACGCGCTGGGCATCCAGAACGTTTATCTTGGCCGTTACACCCGTGTTGACGGTTCGGTCGTTGAAGGCCCGTCGCTTTCCGATCTGGTTGCGGCAAAAGACGCAGCCCTTGATACCGAACTGCGTGGCAAGCTTGCAACGTCGGTTCTGGCTGGCAAGGCAATGGTTACCCGCGCACAGGGCGGCGAACATTTCGACCAGCTGATTGCCATGGGCAATGACGAAGGCAACGCTGTTGTCCAGACCTTTGTCGATGCCCTGGTTGACCAGACCAAATCGATCGAGCAGATCATTGCCGCTGTCGGCATTGACGGCATCGAGTTCGAAGGCTCCGACAGCCTCGACAATCCGTCTGCAGTCAACTAAGCCTTTTTACGGCACCTGCCTTGAAGGCATTGAACGGCGGGGGATGTGTCTCCCGCCGTTTTGCTTTTTATAATAATGACAAGAACCGAACCCGCCATGAAACGTCCCGCTTTTGCCCTGCGCTATATTCTGTCATCCGGTCTTGTACTGACCAGTTTGATGGCACCGTTGATCCCTGCCCGTGCCGACGATCTGTTTGCATCGGCCCGGCCCGGCGGGGACACCACATGGCCCGACGCAGACGGCCGGAATGTTTTTACCCATTATTCGGCCAATATGACCTTTGAAAAGCGGCTTGATTTCAAGCTTGGCGAGGCCCTTTTTCAAAGGCTTTGGGTGACTGCCCCGACCCAGACAAAAACCGCCGACGGGCTTGGACCGCTGTTTAATTCGCGTGCGTGCAGCGGATGCCATATCCGCAATGGTCGCGGCCATCCGGTTGATCAAAATACCCCGGGTGACGGCGCAACTTCGATGTTGCTGCGCCTGTCGATCCCGCCGCAAACCGCCGATCAGTTGCGCGACCATCTGGATGGCAAGATCGCAACCATTCCCGATCCGGTTTATGGCGGGCAGTTTCAGGACTTTTCAATCCCGGGCATCAAGGCCGAAGGCCGTGTAAAGGTTACCTATCAGACCAAAGATGTCAGCCTTGCCGGGGGTGAAGTCATTACCCTGCAGAAACCCGATTACCAGATGACCGAACTGGCCTATGGGCCGCTTCATCCCGATGTGATGGTTTCTCCGCGCCTGGCACCGCCGATGATCGGTCTTGGCCTGCTTGAGGCGATCCCCGACGATGTGTTGCTGGCGGCGGCCGATCCCCAGGATCGTGACGGCGATGGCATTTCGGGCCGGGTCAATCATGTCTGGGATATTGCCAACGGAAAGCTGGCAATTGGTCGATTTGGCTGGAAGGCCGGGATGCCGACACTTGATCAGCAAAACCAGAATGCCTTTCAGTTTGATATCGGCCTGTCGACCCCGCTTTATCCCAACGGATCGGGCGATTGCACCGAAGCACAGAAAAATTGCCTGACCGCGCCGGATGGCAATGACCCGGAATTCGAAAATCTCGAAGCCCATTCGCAGGTCACCGATCTTGTTTTGTATTATACGCGCAACATCGCCCCGCCTGCGCGCCCGGATGCCCATAATGCCGATGTCGTTGCCGGGCAGCAGATTTTTGCTTCAATCGGTTGCGCATCCTGCCATACGCCGCGCTATCAATTGCCCGAACGCCCCGACATGGCCGAGCAATCCGGACAGGTGATCTGGCCCTATAGCGATCTGTTGCTGCATGACATGGGCGAAGGACTTGCCGATCATCGACCCGAAGCACAGGCATCGGGACGCGAATGGCGCACTCCGCCGCTTTGGGGAATTGGACGGGCAAAACAGATTGATCCGCGCGCGCAATTCTTGCATGACGGACGGGCACGTACCATTCTTGAAGCCGTACTTTGGCATGGTGGCGAAGCCGAAGCTGCGCGCAATTCTGTCACATTGCTGCCACCATCTGAGCGCAGGAAACTGCTTGCATTTCTCAAGTCACTTTGAGTCTGGCATGGGTTGCCCCGGCGCCAAGCCCTTCAGATCAAGTGAATATTCGGAAAAGACATATGCTCCTGAAATCATGTTCGCGTCTTATGCTTCTTTCAACCACCGCCGCAATTGCGATTGGTTTTGCAGCCCCGAACGCACATGCCGATATCCCGGATGAAAATTACCGGCCGGTTCTGAACCATCTTCTTAATGAAGTCATGCCGCCGAAACTTGATGACTTTCACAAAGCCAATGCGCAACTCAGCACGTCGATCACGGATTTCTGCGCCGATCCGGATACCGATGACCTGAAAGATGTTCAGGAAGATTTCCATCTGGCAATGGATATCTGGCAGGAAATCCAGCCATGGCGCATGGGACCGATGGTTGCCAATGGCCGCGATCAGCATATCGAATATTGGCCAGACAAGCACGGCACCGCCGCCCGCCAGTTCCGGAAATTGCTGTTTAGCAAACCGGCAGGCTATACCGATCCCGAACAGCTGTCCGAAGCCAGTGCCGCCCTTCAGGGGTTCCCGGCACTTGAAGAAGTTCTGTTTGATCCCAAAAACACCGCCCATCTGACAAGCGGCGACGAAGACGGCGTGTACCTTTGCCAGTACGGGGCTGCCATTGCCACCAATCTTGAAACGATTGCCGGGGAATTGCGCGACGAATGGCCTGAATTTGCCGATGCCATGGCGACAGCCGGCCCCGACAGCATGGATTACCCCACCGCCAAGTTTGCCGCGACCGATCTTTATCGCGCCTTGCATGAAGGTATCCTGATCATATCGGCCCAGAAACTTGGCAAACCGCTTGGCGATAACAAGCAGGACGCCAAGGCCAGCCGCGCAGAAAGTGAAGTATCGAAACGGTCACTTCGCAATATCGCCCATAACCTGACCGGTCTGTTTGCGATCTATGATGGCAAATGGGGCGATGTCGGCAGCGAAGGAACCGGTCTGGCTGCCCTGATTGACAGCAGCCTTCTGGATCGTTCGTTCCGACTGAACTGGCAAACTGTGGTCGATACCCTTGATGGTCTTCCTGCCTCGGTCGAGGACCTTCTGGCCCAGCCTGACGGGTATGACAAGCTCGCGGAATTCAAATCCCAGATCGATTTTCTGACCACGCTTGTTGAAAACGATATTGGCGGCAATACCCAGCTTGGCGGCGGGTTCAATGCGCTTGACGGCGATTGAGCACCCCTGACCTGGCCTGAATACGGAGGATAAAGTGAAACATCAACGTCGCGAGTTTCTGAAACTCATGGGGGTTGGCGGGGCATTTACCCTGTTACCGATTGATATCGCCCGTGCGGCCGGCACGCCAGCACCCGAAGATCGCGCGGTCTATATCTCGGCCAGTGCCGGGGATGCCGATGATTATTATGTCAGCGCGTTCAACGCATCGGGCAAGATCCTGTTTGAACAGGCCCTGCCGGGACGCGGACATGATATCGGTCTTCGCCCCAATCATGTTGATGTCGCTGCCGTTGAACGCCGACCCGGCCTTTACGGGCTGATCCTTGACCGTCATAGCGGCGATGTCCGTGCCAAACTGCATTGTCCGGAAGACCGCCGGTTTTATGGACATGCCATTTATTCCAATGACGGGCGGTTTCTTTATATCACCGAGAATGACTTCGATCATGCGCGCGGTGTTGTGTCGGTCTGGGATGCCGAGGATGGTTATCGCCGGGTCGCCGAATTTGACAGCTTTGGCACCGGGCCGCATGAATTGCATCTGATGCCCGGCGGCGAACAGCTGGTGATTGCCAATGGCGGGTTGCACACCCATCCCGACTTTGACGGGCGCACCGCCCTTAATATCGATTCGATGGAACCCAATCTGTCGATCATTGATCGACGGACCGGCAAACTGATCCATCAGGCGTCGCTGAAACATGACTGGCATCAGCTTTCCATCCGTCATCTCGATGTCGCAGCCAATGGCACCATTGCCGCCGGTTTCCAGTATCAGGGCGAGATCAATGATCAGGTGCCGCTTGTCGGCATCTGGCAACCGGGCAAGGAAATCCGCCCGATCGAGGCCCCCGACAATGTCCAGTACCGCATGCGCCAATATTGCGGATCGGTGCGCTTTGATGCATCGGGCCAGGTATTTGGCATTTCGTGCCCGCGCGGCGGGCTTGTGACATTCTGGGATGCAAAGACCAATGGATTCCTGACCCATATCGCGGCCCCGGACGGATGCGGACTTGCCGCAACCGATCGCCCGGGTGAATTCGTCGGCACCAGTGGCCTTGGCAATGGCTGGCGTCTTGATGCGATTCGCCGAAAACGCGTGGAACTTCCCGACGATTCTCATAAATCGCTGCATTGGGATAACCATTTGCGACGCATTACGGCGTAAACGCATCCCGAATGAATGTTGATAAAACCCGCACAAATGCTGCGGGTTTTATCGTTTTAGCCCCATGGAAACCGCAGAAAACCGGCAGATTAACCGACTGTTTTGGTCGGGCTATTTAAATAAGACAATTATCAACTAAAAATTTTACGCAAATGAGAACGATTTTCACTTGCGCAATGTTTTTCCCTCACCTATAACAGGTCTCGACACAGCCCGCGAATGCAACCCATTCGCATTTGTCCCCAAAACGGCTTGTCTCTCACCTACGGGTCCTCTCTCCCCGTAGGCCTCTCAAGGTGGAATAGCGGTGGTTATCGATGCGGGAAACGATAACCGCCGCTTTCTCTTTTCGGGACCTTTTTCCTATCGCGCGGTGCGCAGGGCGATCAGAAGACGCAGGCTGTTGATGGTCACAAGGACAGTCGCCCCTGTATCGGCAAGAACAGCCAGCCACAAGCCGGTCAATCCGGTGATCGACGTCACCAGAAAGACGGCCTTGAGGCCAAGTGCAATCGTGATGTTTTCACGAATCACCCGGCGCGCCGCACGCGACAGTTTGACCAGATTGACGACATCGCCCAGACGATCCTTGACCGCGACCGCATCTGCGGCCTCAAGCGCGATATCGGTGCCGCCACCAATGGCAATACCGACATCTGCGGCCTTAAGAGCGGGTGCGTCATTAATGCCATCGCCAACCATCGCAACCGGGCCGGAACGTTTCGGATCATCCCGAAGGGCCGTCAGGGCATCAAGCTTGTCTTCGGGCATCAGTTCGGCGCGATAATCCATGCCAAGATCGGCTGCCATGCGTTTGGCCACACGGGTGGCGTCGCCTGTCAGCATCACCGGGGTAATGTTAAGCCTGTTAAGTTCGGCAAGGGCGGCCTTCGCATCGGCGCGCGCCACATCACGCAGTGCCAATGCACCAATGATTTGGCCGTTTTTCAGGATAACAACCGCTGTGCTGCCGTCTTCTTCCTGTGCGGTCAGCCAGCCCGCCATTTCGCCATTCGGCGTGATGCCAAGCCGGTTGGCCGCACCCACCTGATAGGTCGCACCATCAATTTTGCCTTCGACACCGGCACCGGCGATGGTTTTGGCATCTTCGATCACCGGCAATTCAAGGTTCCGGTTTTCCGCCGCCGCCACCACGGCACGGGCCAACGGATGGGACGTCACGGTTTCAAGGGCCGCGGCAATGGTCAGAAGGCCGTTTTCGCCATAGCCATCCGTGGTTTTGATCGCAGCAACTTTCGGCCTTCCTTCGGTGAGGGTGCCAGTCTTGTCAAACGCCATGGTGCGTACCGCCCCGATCAGCTCCAACCCGGCACCGCCCTTGACCAGAAGCCCGATCCTGGTGGCACGTGCCAAGGCCGATGTCACCGCAGCCGGTGTTGAAATCACCAGCGCACAGGGGCAGCCGATCAGAAGCAATGCCAAGCCGCGATAGATCCATTCTTCCCAGCCCTGCCCGAACAGAACCGGCGGGATGATAACGGTCGCGGCGGCAAGCGCCATGATGATCGGTGTATAGATACGGGCAAATTTTGCCACAAACCGTTCGACCGGTGCCTTGTGCTTTTCGCTTTGTTCGACCAGCTCGATTACGCGATCAAGCATGGTCTGCCCGGCCGCACGGGTAACCGTGATCCGCACCGGACTGTCTGTCACAATCGCACCGGCAAAGACGTCATCGCCCGCCTTGCAATAGACCGGAACAGATTCCCCTGTCAGATGGCTGTTATCAATATCAGCCGCCCCCGATGCAACCACACCATCGGCCGGGACCCGCTCCCCGGGGCGGACTTCAACAAGATCATTCAATGCAAGTTCTGCCGGTGAAACGGTCTGAACGTCATTGCCGGTTATGCGCCGCGCCTGTTCGGGGGCC
The DNA here is from genome assembly GCF_037029325.1 of Thalassospira sp. CH_XMU1420-2. Classification (NCBI taxonomy): domain Bacteria; kingdom Pseudomonadati; phylum Pseudomonadota; class Alphaproteobacteria; order Rhodospirillales; family Thalassospiraceae; genus Thalassospira; species Thalassospira sp. CH_XMU1420-2. The sequence goes on along the minus strand of NZ_JAYMEG010000005.1, from coordinate 183,298 downwards.
AGCTTCATCAGGGCCTTGACCCCGCTTCGTGCGCGTCCGGCGGCGACACCTTCAAGCCGTTCGCCAATCGCAAACAGCAGCACGACCATACCGGCCTCAAGACTTTCGCCAATCGCCACCGCCCCGATGACGGCAACCGACATCAGAAGCTCGATCGAGAAAATCGCGCCGCTTTGTGCCAGTCGCATCGCTTTTTTCATTACCGGCACAGCAGCCAGAACAGATGCTACCGACATGGCATAAGACCCGAATGACGGGACAATCACCCCCGCCAGACCGCCCAGCGCCAGACAAATGGCAGCAAAGGCAATTTCATCATTTTCAGACGACCAGGGTACAAACCGCTGTTTGATACCGATATCGGCATCAGTATCAACATCCGCAACTTTTGCGGTCGCGTCGTGACTGTGACTGTGACTGTGACTGGTCGAATTGGGGGCACCATCCTGCGCGCATGCATCGCCGGCGCAACAGGATGTATTGCGCGGGGCGCCCGCCATACCGGGTGCCGTTTTCTCGCGGGCCGGATAGCCCAGCTTGTTCAGTAACGAAGTAACCGCAGCACGATCAGATTGGCGATCATCAAGGCCAAGAGTAACGGTTTCGCGCATCATCGAGACATCGACACAGGACACGCCATCCATTTTGCCAAGGGCGGTTTCGATCTTGGCGACACAGGATCCGCAATCCATGCCCGACACCTGCCAGTGGTAATGGCGTTTGGCATCGGCCTGACGGGCAAGAATGTCCCGCAAGGTGGCGTCTTCATCGGCACTGATCGGTGATGATGTTGATATCCCCTGCCCGTCCCCGGAAATACCACGCCCCGGAATGGCCCGCGAAAGAACATCAATCAATAATGCGCGGCACTGCGCACAGTCACCAATTGCCGGAAGGTCTTCCCATTTTGCGACGAAGGACATTCATCACCTCATAAAATCAAATTTTCATTCATATGTTATATTCAAACTATGCTTCATATATCTATCTGTCAAGAACATTCAAATGCGTATTTGAATGTTTGGAAATGCCATGCCTGGCTAGCCAGTCACCCGCCCGGCAATCATCCTTCAAGCAGCTGAATTAAAACAAAACCAGATCAGTCGTGCGTCACATGCGCAAAGACATCGCGCACCACGCGCGAAATATGTTCGTCATCGATCTGATAGAAAATATGCCGCCCGCGGCGCTCGGATGCCAGAATCCGCTGATCGCGCAAATGGCGCAAATGATGGCTGCAAAGCGACTGCGACATGTTGGTCGCATCGGCCAGTTCACTGACGGTCTGCGGGCGTTCCATACACCGCAAAACCAGCTGCAACCGCCCGGCATCCCCCAAAAGCGAAAAGATCTTTGCCGCGGCCTCGATATGGGGCAGCGACAGGTTCGCCCCCACAGCACGTGACGCATCGCGCGTGACGGCTTCACCTTGTTCGGTACTCAGACCAAGACGGGCTGCCGTATCGCATTCCTGGCAATCTGTTTCGGTTGGCGACGTCATGGCCTTACTGACCGGGGCTTTGCCAACCGGGGATTTGGCGATCGGGGATTTGGTTTTGCTTTCTGACATGCCCCTATTTTCCATGACAGCCGATCCAAGGCAAGGGGAACTGAACCAAAACACCGTGATACGATCCACGACACCGCCGATTTCCAATTGCCCCGGCCCCTGCCCGATTGAAAAAATCACAAGGGAACGCTCGACACCGCAAGCCCGATACCCGCGACCTGCACCGATACCACACCGCAATCGGTCAATTTCACATTGACTCATTTCGATAATTTATTCATGTTTTACATTAATTATATAAATCGATTCGTGAACATCACCTGACAGGAGCCCCACCATGTCCACCCCATCCACATCACATGCCATGAAGCCCGATACCCTTAGAAATGTCCGCAGGCTCAGCACCCTGCTTTATTGGGGATGTGCGGTTGCGATCGTTCTTCAGTTTCTTGCCATTCCAATGGTCTGGTACTTGCCGGGATGGGTCGAAGCCAGCACCAGCCAGATGACGGTCAGCCTTGCGGAATTGCACGCGCTTTCGGGGTGGCAGAAATATGCCACCATGCTGGTGATGATGATCCCGTCATTGATCATGGCCTATGGGCTGCTTCACCTGCGCAAGATGTTCGGGGCCTTTTCCCATAACGCGATTTTTCAGCCTGAAACGATCCGTCATCTTAAACTGTTTGGCGTCGCGCTTCTGGTACAAACACTGGCCAAACCGCTGACCGGGGCTGTGACATCGGTATTGGCGACCTTCCACCGCCCGGCCGGTGAACGGATGCTGTCGATTGGCCTTGGCAATGCCGAGGCCAGCACCCTGTTCCTTGGTGCGCTGATTATCGTGATTGCCTGGGTGCTTGGCGAAGCGGCCCGGATTGATGATGAAAACCGGAGCTTCGTCTGATGGGGATTGTTGTCCGACTTGACGTGATGCTCGCCACCCGCAAAATGAAATCCAAGGATCTCGCCGCCCGGATCGGAATCAGCGAACAGAACCTGTCGCTTTTGAAATCGGGCAAGGTGCGCGGCGTACGCTTTGAAACCCTGGCTGCGATCTGCAAGGAACTGGACTGCCAGCCCGGTGATCTGCTGGAATTTGTTGCAGATGATTGACTTCCGACGCCAGACCACCTGATCCGGAATGCATGCAATTAACGTAAAGCCAACATTCTCATAACTTTACGGGTGCCCTGTGACATACGAGCTTTTCATTCTGCTGTTAAATGCGCTGTTATGCTTGGCCTTTCCGTGGGCCTATAATTACGCCTATGCCAAGCAACCCGGTGTTGGCGGCAAACGGCTGATGGGCAATCGTGACCGCCTTCCGGAACGTGCGGGCATGGCCGCACGCGGATTGCGCGCACATCAGAACCATCTGGAAAACCTCGTACCGTTTGCAATCATCACTCTTGTCGCACAGGCAACTGGCATTTCGAATACGATCACCATCGCCTGTGCGACTGTATTTCTTCTTGCCCGTCTTGCGCATGGCGGATTGTATCTTGCCGGGATCGAACATCTCGGCCCGGTAAAAGGTGTGCGGTCCATTGCCTATTTCGTCAGCCTGCTTGCCATGCTGATCTATGCCGTACAGTTGTTTCTCCATGCCTGACACAATACCGGGTTCCGCCAGAAACGATGCGGTACTTGCCGCAGCGTGATTGTTTTGCCTAAATGAAGCCAATAAAGCGATGGCACCATCGTAAAAAACCAAATGCTTCAGGAGAGGACGGAACAGATGACACAAAAGATCGCCCTGGTCACAGGGGCTGCGCGCGGGATCGGACTTGCCACCAGTAAACTGTTCATCGAACAGGGCTGGAAAGTGGCAATGATTGATCGTGACGGAGATGAACTGACACGAGCCGCAAGCACGATGACGAACGGCAAAGCATTCATCTTTGATGTCTCCGTCCCCCAACAGGTCGATCAGATGATTGACGATGTTCTTTCGGAATTCGGCCGGATTGATGCGGTCATCAACAATGCCGGGGTCGCCGATTTCCTTCCGGTCGAAGAAACCAGCTTTGCCACCTGGCGCCGGATCATGGAAACCAACCTTGATGGTGTCTTCCTTGTCTCGCAGGCGGCCATTCCGGCGCTAAAGGAAACCAAGGGTGCTATTGTCAATATCGGCTCGATCTCGGGCCTGCGTGCATCGACCCTTCGGGTGGCCTATGGCACGTCAAAGGCAGCCGTCATTCACATGACCAAACAACAGGCCGCAGAACTTGGCGAATACGGCATTCGCGCCAATTGCGTCTGCCCCGGCCCGGTCAAAACCAAACTGGCGATGGCAGTCCATTCAACCGACATCATATCAGCCTACCTTGATGCGATGCCGCTTGGCAGATACGGCACGGAAAATGAAATCGCCGAAGTCATCCATTTCCTGTGTTCGGACAAGGCAAGCTTCGTGACCGGCCAAATCGTCGCGGCAGACGGCGGGTTTGAAACAACCGGCGTTGGCCTACCAGCGCTGCGCCGAAAGTAAAGGCAATGACCCCATGCGCCCGCTTCGCCTGATCATCGCATTGGCCGCACTGTTGGCCCTGTCGTCCTGCCTGACCTTCAACTGGCAACGCAGCGTCCAGCAGGTCTTGTCAAATGCGTGCAATTCCACAGGCGATTGCGGGTCGGATGGGCCATCAGGCTCGAACTAACTTCAAAAACAAAACGGCGCGCCCAATGGACGCGCCGTTTGTTGTTTCCGATATCGGAAAACTTATTCCCACTCGATGGTTCCCGGTGGTTTGGATGTGAAGTCATAGGTGACACGGTTGATGCCGTTGACTTCATTGATGATGCGGTTGGCGATGCGGCCAAGCAGTTCCGGCGGGAACGCATAGAAATCCGCGGTCATGCCATCGGTCGAGGTGACCGCGCGCAGTGCACAGGCATAGTCATAGGTACGACCGTCGCCCATCACGCCAACGGTACGGACCGGAAGCAGAACGGCGAATGCCTGCCAGATCGCGTCATAAAGACCGGCATTGCGGATTTCTTCGAGATAGATCGCATCGGCCTTGCGCAGGATATCAAGCTTTTCGCGCGTGATCGGCTGGCCCGGAATACGGATCGCAAGACCCGGCCCAGGGAACGGATGACGCCCGACAAAGCTGTCGGGCAGGCCCAATTCACGCCCAAGGTCACGGACTTCGTCCTTGAACAGTTCACGAAGTGGTTCAACCAGCTTCATGTTCATGCGTTCCGGAAGACCGCCAACATTGTGGTGCGACTTGATGGTGACTGACGGACCGCCGGTGAAGGACACGCTTTCGATCACGTCCGGATACAGCGTTCCCTGTGCGAGGAAATCCGCACCGCCGATTTTCTTGGCTTCTTCTTCGAAGGTTTCGATGAAGAGACGACCAATGGTTTTGCGTTTTACCTCCGGATCGGTTTCGCCTTCGATCGCACCGATAAAGGTTTCGGACGCATCAACATGGACCAGCGGGATGTTGTAATGGTCACGGAACAGGGAGACGACCTGATCGGCCTCGCCCGCGCGCATGAAACCATGATCAACAAACACGCAGGTCAGCTGATCGCCGATTGCCTCGTGGATCAGAACCGCAGTGACGGAGCTGTCAACACCGCCCGACAGACCACAGATGACCTTGCCATCGCCGACCTGTTTGCGGATCTTGTCAATCGCATCGTCCTTATAGGCATTCATCGTCCAGTCGCCAGAGCAACCGGCAACGCCATGCGTAAAGTTCTTAAGGAGCTGTGCGCCATGCGGGGTATGGACCACTTCCGGGTGGAACTGAACCGCATAGAATTTCTTTTCGTCATTGGCGATGGCGGCAAACGGTGCGCCTTCGGATTTGCCAACAACGCGGAAACCGTCGGGAAGTGCATCAACACGGTCGCCGTGGCTCATCCAGACCTGTTCGCGTGCGCCCGCGGCCCAAACGCCGGTAAACAGCGCGCAATCTTCGATCACGTCGACAAAGGCACGACCGAATTCACGATGATCGGATGTCGCGACCTTGCCGCCAAGCTGGTTGACCATGGTCTGCTGACCATAGCAGATGCCCAGAACCGGAACGCCGAGTTCAAACACCTTTGCCGGTGCCGACGGGGCCTTGTCCCAATGGACAGACGCCGGGCCACCCGAAAGGATCACGGCCTTGGGGGCATATTCATCAAGGAACGCATCCGAGATGTTATTAAAAGGGTGGATCTCGCTATAGACACCGCTTTCACGCACGCGACGTGCAATCAGCTGGGTAACCTGGGATCCGAAATCAATAATCAGCACGCGATCAGTCATCGGGCCGTATCTCCGTCGAAGATGGGGTTGCGCCGTACATACGCCAAACCATCGTGATGGGCAACCCGGCGCAGGCGGTCCCCCAACGATGCATTCAAAAAACTTGTGCCCTGTTGCCGGGCCGGCACGGAGAATTGCGGCGTTTTTGCGCACATCATCCCCCGAAAATTACACAATTGGTCCCTTTTTCCTTCGCAATGGTCGCGCAGTATTCCAATCAACGGAACGCGGGAAACAACGCGTCCGAGCATGAGCAACGCATTTTTGATCGAAGCAAGGGACACGTAATCATGAGCACTTCCAAAGGTAGCAAAATCGCACTCGCCGTCGCTGGTCTTATTCTGGTTGCCGGTACTGCAACCGCAATCGCGATGACCCAGAAAGATGGCGGTTCCGCCCTGCCGATCTTCGGTAGGGAAGAAACCGCCCCGGCTGAAAAATCCGAAACCATTGCACCGGCTGCGCCGAGTGCCGAAATCGGCGAAAGCCTGAAGACCGGCCCGGATGCAGAGGATGATGTTATTCCCGGTATGAACAATCTCGAAAATTCGGAAGGTTCGGACAGCAATGGTCCGGTCTATGACATTCCGGCCGAGAAAACCGAATAACCTGCTCTGAGCAACAAACGGGCTGACGCCCGCGACACCGTGGGACCGGCAATCTGCAGAAGAGCCACTTAACGCAATATTTCGTTCACGGTAAAACAAAACTGGCCCTGCGAGTATTCCTCGCAGGGCCTTTTTTTGTGCAGACGGACTAAGGCTGATGACGGGCCGGGTGCCATATGTCATCACCGGTCGGTCCATTATTTTACCTTGCCTTTGGCGGTCCGTTCGAACACCGCAACAAAGAACCCGTCCGTGCCATGGACATTCGGCGACAGACGCAACCACGGTTTATCCTTGCCGCCCGGAACCGGAACGGATTTTGGCGCGTCGGGCCAGATTTCATTGATCGGCACCGGTTTGAAATCCTTGCGATCACGCATGAAGGTTTCAATCAGGCGTTCGTTTTCTTCGGGCATGATCGAACAGGTCGCATAAATCAGGCGCCCGCCCTTGGTGACCTTTGCCGCACCAGCTTTAAGGATCTTGCTTTGCTGCGCCATCAGGGTACGCAGGTCACGCTGACCGATACGCCAGCGCAAAGCCGGATTGCGGCGCAAGGTCCCAAGCCCCGAACAGGGCACATCAAGCAACACACGGTCAAAGAAGCCCGATTTGTTGCGCAGCCAGCTGTCGCGTTCATCAGCAATGATGCGCTGCTGGATGCAATCACCTGCACCGGCACGACGTGCACGTTTGCGCGAATTGTCCAGACGACCCCCATGGGTATCACAGGCAAGGATACGTCCCTTGCCGCGCATGTCAGCCGCAATACCAAGGGTCTTGCCGCCACCGCCAGCACACATATCAAGGATGGTCATGCCCGGCTTGGCATCGACCAGCTTGACGCAAATCTGCGATGCTTCGTCCTGGATTTCGATCAGGCCATCCTTATAGGCCGCAGTCACCAGCATATTGAGGCCCAGCGGCAAACGCAGGCCGTTCGGTGCAAACGGGGTGCGTTCAATATCCTTGATGCCATCGGCTTTCAGCGACTTGATCGCGTCTTCGACAGTTCCGCGCAGACGGTTGACGCGCAGATCAAGCTTGGCCGGCTGATTATAGGCCGCCATTTCCGCCGACAGGTTTTCATGGTGAAGCTTCATCAGCTCCGCATACAGCCATTTCGGCAACTCGGTTTTGACCGCGCCGGGCTGGGCATCATGATCAAGGGTCTTGTCGGCCAGTTTGTTGATCAGGTGCTTTTCATTGGGATGAAGCGTTTCCGGGCAGAATTGTTCGCCGCAGAAACGGTCTTCGATATCGGCCTTTGACAGACCATCATGCAGAACCAGTTCGGCGATCATGCGTGCACGACCGTCCTGGAACTCATAGCCCATTTCCGCCAGCCACCAGCCCAGACGGGCCTGATGCCGGATCAGGTTATAGAAACGTTCGCTGATTTCACGGCGATCGCCACCGCCGATGTAACGGCGTGATCCGAAATAGCCAGATACAACGCGGTCTGCGTCGTCTCGGGTATGGGTCCAGCCATCATAAAGTTCAATGACGGCTGCGATACGTGCACCGGGTTTCAAAGCGAATTTCCAACCTGTTTTGCGGGTGTTACTGCTGCTTCGGATATGGGAAGCGCAAACACCGCTTGCGATAAATACGATAAAAAAGACGATGACGGCAGGAAGACCTGCCGTCATCTGAAATACGGGGCTGCTGATAGCATGTCGCGCGCGGTTCGCCAACCGCTTCGAATGCAGGGCTGCTCAGCGAAATCGCGACAGCCAGATCAGCAACCTGATTGCTTAGCCGCCCGGACGATAGTTCGGAGCTTCGCGGGTGATGGTCACGTCATGGGCGTGGCTTTCGCGCAGGCCGGCATTGGTGATGCGTACGAATTCGGCGCGTTCACGGAAATCGGCAAGGGTCGCCGAACCGGTATAGCCCATCGATGCCTTAAGACCGCCAACCAGCTGATGGATGATCTGGCCTGCCGGACCTTTGTACGGTACGCGGCCTTCGATGCCTTCGGGAACCAGTTTCAGGTTGTCCTGGACGTCCTGCTGGAAATAACGGTCGGCCGAACCACGTGCCATGGCACCGACCGAGCCCATCCCGCGATAGGATTTATAGGAACGGCCCTGATAAAGGATGACTTCGCCCGGTGCTTCGTCCGTACCGGCAAGAAGTGAACCAACCATGCAGGTGCTGGCACCCGCGGCCATTGCCTTGGCAATGTCGCCCGAGAATTTGATACCACCATCGGCAATGATCGGCACATCAAGCTTGTGCGCCATTTCGGCACAATCAAGAACCGCGGTCAACTGCGGCACGCCGACACCGGCAACAATACGGGTCGTACAGATCGACCCCGGTCCGATACCGACCTTGACCGCATCGGCACCGGCTTCTGCCAAGGCCTTGACGGCGGCTGCGGTTGCGACGTTACCGGCAATGATCTGGGTATCGCCGACTTTTGCCTTGATCTGTTCGACCGCCTTGATCACGCCAGCCGAATGGCCATGCGCGGTATCAATGACCAGAACGTCAACACCGGCTTCGATCAATGCTGCGGCGCGTTCAAAGCCCGCCTCGCCGACACCGGTTGCCGCAGCAACACGCAGACGACCGCTTTCATCCTTACAGGCATTCGGGTGCAGCTTGGCTTTTTCGATGTCCTTGACCGTGATCAGGCCGGTGCAACGATACGCTTCGTCAACAACCAGAAGCTTTTCAATACGGTGTTGGTGCAGAAGCTTTTTGGCTTCGGTGGTGTCGACATTTTCGGTCACCGTAACCAGACCTTCGTGGGTCATCAGTTCGGAAACCGGCTGTGCGCGGTTGGATGCAAAGCGGACATCGCGGTTGGTCAGAATACCGACCAGCTTGTTCGAGCCGCGCTCGACAACCGGAATACCCGAAATATGGTTTACATCCATCAGATCAAGCGCATCGGCCAGCGTCTGGTCAGGATGAATGGTGATCGGGTTGACAACCATACCCGATTCGAACTTTTTCACGCGGCGAACTTCTTCGGCCTGCTGTGCGATATCGAGGTTCTTGTGAATGACCCCCATGCCGCCATGCTGTGCCATGACAATCGCCATTGCACTTTCGGTCACCGTATCCATAGCCGAGGAAAGCAGCGGGATTTTCAGGTCAATTTTCTTGGTAATGCGGGTGTTGGTCTGCACCTGAGCCGGCAGCACTTCGGATGCGGCGGGTTTGATCAATACGTCGTCAAACGTCAGGGCTTCTACAATGCGGGTCATCTGGCCACCTCGTTAATCTGAGTTGGCGCGGAATTTATACACGTTACGCCCCAAATGCCAAGTTTTCTGCGCCCATAACAGCCCTGTGATTTTATTGATGCTTTATTTTGCGCATTCCGTTAGAAACTGGTCGATGGGGCTTCTGGCAGGCAACACCGCGTAGACGTTGTCATCCCGCCAACCGTCAAAGCCGCCAAATCCCTGACATCAATGTTATGTGATCTGCGTATGATGCCGTGCGCCAGATGGCGATTTTGCGATCAGGCAACGTCTTGGGTACGGGTATCAAGAACCGTCCCGACAAAATGGCGAACATCACCATCAAGTGTTTCAGCACGCCCCAAAAGACTGGTTGCCTCGTCATGCAGGGCAAGCAGGACATCGCGCGACGCATGGGTGCCCGATGCGACTTCGGTTACGCTATCGACAATGTCGCGCATCAGTTTGACGGCCTGTTCGATACGGTTGCCGATTTCCGTCACCGCGGCGGTTTGTTCGCGGGTTGCCCCCGCTACCAGACGCGCACCATTGTCTATTTCGGCAATGGTTTCACTGATATCGCGCACTGAAATCACGGCTTCGCGGGTCATTTCCTGCATCTGACCGATTTCACGAATGACCTGTTCGGCAGCATGGGCGGTCTGGCTGGCAAGATTTTTGACCTCGGATGCGACAACGGAAAATCCCTTGCCGGCATCGCCTGCCCGCGCAGCTTCGATTGATGCATTCAGGGCCAGAAGATTTGTCTGATCGGCAACATCCGTGATCAGTTCAACCACACCGGTGACCCTTACTGCCAGCGCATCAAGACGCCCCATATGCTCACCAGCCGACCGCGCACGTTCAACAGCGGTTTCTGACAGTGACGCCGATCCGTCAATCTGGCATCCGATCTGCTGGATCGATCCGCTGAATTGTTCGGTGGCGGTCGCAATCCCGTCAAGTGCGGCACTGCTTTCATCTGCGGCCCGGCGCATTTCCGCCGCCTGGATCGCAATTTTACCAACATTCTGCGACAGGAAGTCGGAATTGGTGGTCAGCTTGCGCGCACTATCAGACAAATCGCCGACAACAAGCTTGAGATCATCACCAATCTGCCCGGCACTGTTGCGAAATGTTCTGGTCTGGGCATCCATGACATCAAGTGCCTGATTGACCTTCTGGGCATATCCGACCAGATCACCGCGCAGCCCGCGTGGAATGATCTTGCGGAAATAATCCCCGCGCGATGCACAATTCATCGCAGCAGCGGCTTCTTTGGTGAAGGCTTCTGTCAGGTCAAGCAACTGATTGACGGCATTTTGCATATTGGCAAGCTTGCCCCGGTGCAACCGGTTGGACACGCGCGCATCCATATTGCCATTGGCCGCCGCACGAACAATGTCGCACAGCTCATCAAGATATCGCTGCTGCCGATAGATGGTCAGAAGCCCAGCGGCACAACAAACGCTGAGCACCCCGGCAAGGCCCGCCACAACAAGGCCCATATGCGATGACCAGACAAATCCGGCAACAACAGCCAACAGGCCCAGACACCAGCCCCCGGCCAATACCAGACGCAGGTTAGAGAGTGAAAACAAATTGATCATAATCGACGCCCGCATCCCCCAGAAGCTTCGTGACCATTGCCGTTCCGCGTGCCATGCCTTCTTTGCGATTGCGTTCTTTGGCTTCTTCTTCGCAAAGGGCGGCATAAAGCGGAATGACTTTTTCAATGGCATCACGACGCGGTACGCGACGATTTGAATGATATCCGATGATCTTGCCATCCGGGCCGAAAGTCGGCGTTACATTGGCCAGAACCCAGTAATGGTCACCGTTCGAGCAGCGATTGATGACATAGGCGAAAATTTCGCGACCGGCTTCGATGGTTTGCCATAACAGGGAAAACACACATCTTGGCATGCCGGGATGACGAATGATGCTGTGGGGTTGGCCAAGGATGTCGCGTTCACGGTATCCGGCCACCCGAAGGAACACATCATTTGCATATGTGATCCGACCTTTAAGGTCGGTCTTTGAAACGATAATTTCGTGTTCGTCGAAATAGCGTTCGACGCCGGTCAAGAACAGATTGTCCTGCTTCATCAGTTACACCCCACAACAAAGGACCCACCCCAATCGGTCCATCTGCGCACAAACATTTCGTCGCAGATTGAAGGGTAACTATATCCCGCAATGCCAATTACGGGGTTTGATGTAGCGCAAGGGAAAAGACGATTATTTGGCGGTGCCGGTCGTGACCTTTGGCACGACCGGCCCGATCATTATTCAACCGGCGACCAGCCGTCATCTTCACGCAGTTCGGCGTTTTTGATGTCGTCTTCGGCATTGTTCTGGCCGCGGAAACCGGTGGCAATCAGATAGGCTTCCGGGCTTTCGGGGCGCGATGCCGGCGGCTTGGCGTGTTTGGTCACACGGAAATTCTTCTTAACCCGGTCAAGCAAATCGTTTTCGGTACCACCCTTGAACACCTTGGCGATGAAAATACCGCCCGGCGCCAGAACTTCCTCGGCAAACAGCAAGGCATGTTCGACCAGGTCAATAATGCGGATATGGTCGGTTTGACGATGCCCGGTGGTTTCAGGCGACATGTCGGAAATTACCGCATCAACCGGGCCATCAAGGGCCTGCTTGATCATGTCGGGCGCCTTGGGATCAAGGAAGTCGGCTTGCAAGCAGGTTGCGCCAGACAGACCTTCCCATTCCAGAATATCCAGACCAACGACCTGGCCCTTGCCATGTTTGGAGCCGACCATGTCAATCGCGACCTGCGTCCAGCCCCCTGGTGCGGCACCAAGGTCAACAATGCGCATACCCGGGCGCAGCAGATCAAACTGGTTGTTGATTTCAATCAGCTTGAAGGCCGCACGCGACCGGTAGCCCAGACGTTTTGCTTCCTGCACATAGGGATCATTGAGCTGACGGTCGAGCCAACGCGTCGAAGACAGTTTGCGCCCCTTTGCACTTTTGACACGCGTGCGCAGGCCACGGCGTGCGCCGGTATCAATGGCTGCAATGGCTGAACCCTTGCGGCGGCGCTGCCCGCCTTTTCCGCTGCGATTTTCGCTCATGATCTTTCCTGAACTGAATTCTGTTTTGGCCAATGGCCTGTCGGGACGATGCGTCTACCGATCAGGATGAAGCCGGAATATGCGACACTGTATGACGGCGCGCGTCGCACGGGTCAATAGCATGACCGTCCGCACGCATCAAATCGACCAAAATACCTTCGCGCAGGCCCCGATCCGCGACCTTGAGCGTCGCCAAAGGCCAGATATCACGAATCGCTGCGAAAATTGCCGCCCCTGCATCCATCAGTTCGGCCCGCTGATTCCCGATACAGGGATGCCCCTTGCGCTTGTCTGATTCCATGCGCAACAGCAGCTCGGTCACCCGTTCGGCATCGTCGAAGCGCAGATCCGATCCGTCAACCTTATGACGTTCATAGCGTTCAAGACCAAGCGCGATGCCACAGAAAGTCGTCACCGTACCGGATGTCCCGACCATCTGGACCTTGTCATCATCCAGCATGTCAGTACAGCAATTGCGTTTGGCGAATTCTTCAAGACGTTCACGGATTTCGGTCCGCATTGCTTCGAACCGTTCGCGCCGTTCCTCGACCGAGGCATAGCGTTCGGTCAGGCACAAAACCCCGCATGGCATCGAAAGTGTTTCAATGCACTGGGTTTTGCCGGTTTTGTCGACCTTGATCCAGCAGATTTCCGTGCTGCCACCGCCAATATCAAACACCACCGCATAGGGGCGTTCATCCAGCAGCGCCGAGCAGGCCTGAAGCGCAAGGCGGCTTTCCTCGTCTGGATTGATGATATCAAGGGTGATGCCGGTTTCGTCAAAAACACGACGCACGAATTCTTCGCGGTTATTGGCCGTCCGGCAGGCTTCGGTCGCAACTGCGCGCAAACGTGCACCGGGATGGCGGCGCAATTTTTTGGCACAGACACGAAGGGCATCAATCGCGCGTTCCATGGCCGCTTCGCACAGATATCCCTTTTCGCGGACACCTTCGCCCAAGCGCACGACGCGCGAAAAGGCATCAATAACCTTGAACCCGTCATTACATGGACGCGCCACCAGAAGCCGGCAGTTCGAACTGCCAAGGTCAATCGCGGCATAAAGCGGCACGGTGATACAATCGACCATGCGCGCAGGTTTTTCACGGTCACCGGGCACATGCACAGCCTGCCCCGGCTGCGGCATTGCCGGTTTGTCAGGCACATCAAGCACCGCATGGTCGCCCATTGCAGCGCCGCCTGCGGGGCTTTCTGCCCGGTGCGAGTTGCTATGGGGATTGACCTGCTTCACCTTTCGAAAACCTGCTTTCTGTTAATCGCACTGTCTGTATCGCGGATCATCAAGACATTTATATGACGATCCCGCGAATCAGCTATATGAGTGTAACGACAATCCCCGACAAGGCAAATCCCGTATGCAGTAATCGCATGGTTGAATAAATCGAAACAAAAAAGGGGTTGCCAAACCCGGGCGGGTTTTATACATAGCGGCCCACGCCACGATGCATCGCGTGTCGCGGCGGACCAAGTTTTGTTGGGGAATAGGTTAACGGTAGACCTACGGACTCTGACTCCGTCAGTCCTGGTTCGAATCCAGGTTCCCCAGCCAACTTTGCCGGACGTTGCAATGGCCCAACATTGCGCAAAACATGCGGTCCGGGGTATAAATAACGCACACCAAAGTACTGCTGGGGAATAGGTTAACGGTAGACCTACGGACTCTGACTCCGTCAGTCCTGGTTCGAATCCAGGTTCCCCAGCCACTTTGCCCGCCCTTCCCGATTTCGACCTTTGTTCTTTGTCGTTCTAATTGGCGTCGATCAATCATCAATCCTGCGCGCACGCAAATTGCACGTGATGGCAGCTTTGATATACATCTGTAATCTCGATCACGTTTTCAGGAGACAGGCGATGGATCAGGTCACGGGCGGCTGCCTTTGCGGCAAGGTCACGATCACGGCAACCGGTGCGCCGTACCGGGTCGGTTTGTGCCATTGCCTGGATTGCCGGAAACATCATGGCGCGCTGTTTCATGCATCCGCGATCTTTCCCGAAAAGGCCGTGACCATTACCGGTGAAACCACATCATTCAATGGACGGCATTTTTGCCCGACCTGCGGATCATCGGTTTATGGTCACACCGATGACGAGATCGAAGTCAATCTCGGCATTCTCGATGCCCCGGATCAATTCACCCCGAGTTACGAGCTCTGGACGATCCGGCGCGAAAGCTGGCTACCGGATTTTGCGCTTCGTCATTCTTATGAAAAAGATCGCCCGGAAACCGATCGCAACGAAGATTGATACTGCCTGGCCGACACCAAACAGATCATCATGCAGATCGTCAGGAACACAAATGACAGGGGGGCGATGACTGATCAGGTTTGTTTTCGGCCGCCTCGCCCGCATCGGACAAAACGCTTGTCCCGGCATCGGTGATCAAAACATCGACGGGCACGTCATATTGGTGGGGTTTGATGTCCTCAAGTCGGGTTGCTTCAAACCCGATCCCGACCACCAGTGGCTTGCGCGTCATTGCCGCCAGTGTGCGGTCAAAAAAACCGCCCCCATAACCCAGCCTGTACCCTGCCCGATCAAATCCGACCAGCGGGGCAAGCAATACATGCACCGGAATTTCGGGGGTATCTTGCGGTTCGGGTATGCGGGCAAAGCCCGGGGTCATTACGGTATCGGGCGTCCAGTCGTGAAAGACCATCGGCATATCCCGGCCCGGAACAACAGGAAGGGCAGCGCGACCGCCTTCGGAAATATGGTCAGTTATCACCGCGCGCAGATCGACTTCATTCTGGATCGGCCAGTAAAACCCCACCGTGGCACCGCGCCGCGCCGACAGGAAACTGTCAAAATGCGCGCGGATCTGATCGGACAGATTTTGGTGGGTTACGCTATCGAGTTCCGATCGCCAGCCAAGCAGGATACGCCGAACGGTTTGCCGCCATTCAGACTGGCTTTGTTCATCGTCCGATTGTGGCGGGGTTGGCAAATTCAGGCTCATGGGCGCGATCACAGTTTGCAGATGGGATAGCAGATAGGATGTGCAGAGGACAGAAGCCACAAGCCTACAGCAAAACCCCATAAACGCATAACGCGCCGGGAACCCGGCGCGTTAACGGTTGTCAGCAAAAAAGCTGCAAGCCAGATAGAAATTTAGAGAATGGCGAGTTCTTCTGCCGACATGCGGCCATTGCGACCTTCAATCAGCTCAAACTGAATTTTCTGCCCTTCATCAAGTCCCTGCAGACCAGCACGCTGAACTGCGGTGATGTGCACGAATGCATCTTTTCCGCCTTCGTCAGGGGTGATGAAGCCATAACCCTTGGTCGCATTGAACCACTTAACCGTTCCGGTAGCCATATCCGTAGTCGTCCTTAGTTTAGTAGGCGCATCCCCGAAGTAAGGAGATGCAAGAAAACAGTCCCTGCAACACACCCATTAAGAGCATGATCACCATCAACCAGGAAGCAACCACGCGCATGAAAGATGCACTGCATCGTTTCAACAATTACGCGAAATTTGGGCTTAGTGCAATGGATTCATGTATGAAGTTCTTTTTTCGCCGTCTGATGTCATCGGTAAAATGCATGATTTCGTGCGGTTGAAAATCCCGCAAGGACACATCACCCCTAGATAAAACAATCTTCACGGCGAATTCTCGCAACGGTTCCAGATGCAAGAATGCAGTTATATCATGGGGATATTTTTTTTCATCGAACCGCATATTCAATACAGGCAAATCAGATAGGCGACTGATCCTTGTGACTTTTCCCTGCGTACCGAATGCCGATCCGCCTTGGAACCCGCATGAATTCAAATTTCAGATCGGCACATCCTGTTGCGCCAAATGGCGGTTAAACGGGCACAATGAAATAAGCTGTTATGTCGCAGTAACTTACAGACCAGATGAAAAGAAATGTCTGATTTTGTCATTTTTTCGGGGACGGTTTCACGTGACATTGCCCCTGAATTGGTTTGATTATGGAACAATGAATCCAAAACGCATCAAATGGATGCGAATTCACAAGATCAATGCATCAGACCATAAGATGCAGCAAACGCGACCGGGACACCGAAAATACTTGAATGGGAACGACTTTCGGATCGGAATACAGTAAGTGACAGCGACAACCAAGATCGCAAACCCGCGTGACATTGCGCAAAACGCCATGGCGCTGATAAACGAGCTTAACCTGCAGCCGACACCTCAGGTTTATCACGTTTTTTACAGCTATTTGTCAGACGAGATTCCCGAACTCAGCCAGTTGGTAAAGGTCCTGATCCGCAACACGCAGGAACTGGATGAAGAAACCGTATACCGGATTTACCACAAATATCTGGGCACCCACGCGGTCGAACAGCATATCAACCAGGGGGTCGAAGGCCTTCAGGCAGCGGTTGAACGCGTCGAGGAAGCCGTGCATTCGGTCATGCGCGACACCGAACAGTTCTGTGGCGAATTCGATACCGCATCCCAACGGCTTCTGGCAGATGACATTACCCTTGAAGATGCCCGTTCGGTCAGCCGCCAGTTGTCGGGCACATCGAACAAGGCCCGCGACTGTTACGGCACCTTCAATGGCAGCCTTGAAGAATATCACAAGGAAGTCCGCCGGGTCAGAACCGAACTGGAACTGGTGCGCCGTGACGCCCTGACCGATACGCTGACCGGCATTGCCAACCGCAAGAATTTTGACAGCTCGCTTCGCGAAGCCGTGACCTCGACCATGGAAACCGGTGCGCCATTGACCTTGCTGATGATCGATATCGACCACTTCAAGGAATTCAACGACAATTTCGGGCACCGGGCCGGTGACGGGGTTCTCAAGGCGGTCTCGCGGGTACTGGTACGCTCGACCAAAGGCGCAGATACGGTCGCGCGATATGGCGGCGAAGAATTCGCGGTCATCTTGCCTGATACAACGCGTGAAAACGCTGAAAAACTGGCAAACAAGCTGCGTGAAAACGTGTCAAACCAGCGGATTATAAACAAAAAAACAGGCAAAGATTTCGGTAAGTTAACCGTTTCTATTGGCTTGACGTCCTACCAACTAGGGGAGAATATACTTGAGTTTGTTGATCGCGCGGACAAGGCTCTTTATCTCGCAAAACAGGATGGTAGAAACACCTGTGTCCTGCAGTAGGTCATACGCATAAACAGGCACTAAACAAACGTTCCGGGTCATTAAATCTCTGACACAAGAGAAAACCGGGGCACATAATCAACAGGTAAAGACACCGAGCCAACACACGTGTCCTGACAGGCCAAAATCAGCAGGTTCGAGCCCTTATAATCGTCCCTGTTATGCACAACATACATGTGCAAAGGCTTTGCGGGGCGGAGCAACCATATGAAGACACCAAAGACCGAACGTAAGATCGAACTTGAACACAAGATTTTCAAAACGTTCGAAGAATGCCACTTTCAGAAGTCTGATATTTCAGACGAAGCTCTTTTTGTCCTTAAAATGGCAGAAGGATCTGTTGTGTCATTGCCGCTTAAGGCCATCTGCCGTGAATTCGATATCGATCCGGAATCCAAAGATGGCGATCTGATCAGCCTGATCGACAAGGCCCTGAATTTTATCAATGTGCTGCGCCCCGGCGACAATTTGCCGCTTGAGGTTCTGACCGGCGAAGCATCCTGGGAAGTCGACGAAGAACATCAGGCGATTGCCTATAACCGTATTACCATGCAGTTGGTCACCTGGATGTCCGGCAGTGAGGAACTCATTACCGACCCGGACGAATTGATGCAGATCGCCGAGGACCCCAACACCAAGAAAAAGATCAACCAGGCTTTTGACGAAGTTGCCGAAAAGCTTGGCCTTGGCAAGAACAACCGCGAGGAAGTCGTCAATCTGGTCCATCAGGTCGCAGACGAGCTGTCCTATATCGAAACGCTGCGCGTGAAATACCGCAAGATCCTGATGGTTGACCGCAAGTTGCAGGAACTGCGCCGTATCTATGCCCACGAAAAAGGCGTTCTTGAAACCGTCACCCAGGCCATCCGCCTGCTTGATGATGCCAAGAAAAAGTTCGAAACGACATTTGACGAACTTGATGCCAATACCGGGGAAATCATGTCGGTGCTGCGCAACTTCACATCCCAGCGCCAATATATCCGCAGCAAACGTGATGACCTGCACAAACGCCTGCGCGCCTGGCAACCCCTGATCGAGCTGTGGGAAGACCTTCAGCTTGAACGTGGTCCGGCGGCTGTAAGGCTTGTCAAGGAAACCTATCAGTTCCTTGCCCCGCGCTTCATGAAGGTCAAGGAATGGCTTCTGATGACCAAGGTGCAGGATGGCGTGGCCGAACAGCACAGCTTCAAGAACGAAGATGAACGCATGGGCGCGCTCAAGGGCAAGATGATGCAGTGGTAACCCACCCCATCGGTTCGGATACACAAAAGGCGCGAAATCAAATTCGCGCCTTTTTTCCTGACTGCTGACCGATGCGACCCGGTAAGCCCGACCTTGGGGCAACGGTCAGTCCCCTGCCATGGTGATTTTCAGGGCAACGTGATCATCAATCACGGTAATCGATTTGGCCGCATGTGCGGGTACCGGGACCTTGCGATCAATGCAATAGGCGATCATCGCTGCGGCAAGCTGGGCACCGGATGTCGGGATGACGGTTTTCTGCCCCTCGTCCGAGGTGATGGTCATGCGGGCGACGACTTCTTTTGATCGTTCGATTTCAAAACTGCTGATCTGGCCCGGCGGCAGCGACTTGCCCGTGCGCCGACCATGCGCGACCAGCGCCTTGATCAGTTCGCCATCTTCAAAAACGATACAGCGTATCTCGCGCATGCCGCACATCCTGTAACAGTTGTTTGATTACATATGGTTACTGCAGAACCACAAAACAAACATTAACAGAGACGATGCTGCGTCACGCACAGGGGTTGGCCCGCCCGTGATCGAAATCCGGCTTAGCTGCTGGCAAGCCAGATGCCGACACCGATCATCAGGGTTCCGGCCACCCGGTTCAGTACCCGTACATTGCCGCTTTTTTCAAGGAACCGACGCAAGGACCGACCACCGGTCGCATACAGGGTCATGCAAATCAGTTCGGTCACCAGAATGATCGCCACCAGAACCGAAAGTTGCGGGGCGATGGCATGTTCAAGACTGATAAATGGCGGCAGCAATGAAATCATGAAAGCCCAGCCTTTGGGGTTGGCAATGGCGGTCACAAAGCCCTGCGCCATAAGGGCGGTTGCCTTTGCTGTCTTGACCCCGTCGACCTCGGCCGAGAGCGCCATACGCCCGCGTGAACGCCACATCTGAATGCCCAGCCAAGCCAGATACGCACCGCCGACATATTTGAAAACCGCAAAGACGGCCGGGTACTGTAACATCACGGTGGCAACACCAAGCGCGGATGCCACCACCACAATCCCGACGCCAACAAGTTCGCCCGCCATCATCCAAAGAGTACGGCGCAGACCGATGGTCATGCCAAGCGTCAGGGCAAGGGTCATGCACATGCCCGGCGTAATCGACACAAAAAAGGCCGTCGGGATAAAGGCCCCGATCAAGGAGAGACTGACCATCAAAGGTTCCTGTGGCTTGGTGTGGTGCGCATTTCTGATCGCCATTTTTGGGGCATGGCAGGATCAGACAAAACCACTACCCGATAAGGCGATTTCCGACCAGCGTCTTTTTGGCATGGCTTCATTCCCATCACAAAGCGCAATCCGGTTCCCTGTAATCATCCCCGGAAAGCCTTTGGAACCGGGAAAATACAGCCTGCTTTTGCCCCCTGCTTTTTGCCGTCCCGCTAAATTCCACCCCAAAAAGAAGCCAAAAGGTACAAAAATTACTTGACCCCGGCGGGTCGTCCGACGAAATTGGGGACATCGCCAGCCAAGACTGGCACCCAAGCCAATTGATGAAGACCGATGACCGCAGACATTTGCAACATTGATGCATATGCCGATCGCGCCGAAGCCGATGCTTCGGGCGCCTTTGTGCTGTCTGCCCTAAACCTTCTACTCGGTCTTATTGGTCTTGCAGCCCTAGGCTCGCTACGACTTACGCGCCCCTGAGCGTAATATGACGGCCCGGATCACAGGACACATTGTCGATCCATTTGCCGCAGCTCAGGGGAATAAAGTCGCGCCAGACGGCCCGCACTCCTTCCAGACAGAATTTACATACCGGGCAAGGCCCGCTTGATCAGGAAACAATATAATGGCTAGTGCAAACGACAATCGCGTCATCATTTTCGACACCACCCTGCGTGACGGTGAACAGTCCCCGGGTGCGTCGATGACGCTTGATGAAAAGCTGCGCGTGGCGAATGCCTTGGCTGAGTTGAAGGTCGATGTGATCGAGGCCGGATTTGCCATCGCATCGAATGGTGACTTCCAGTCCGTCAACGAGATCGCCAAACAGGTCAAAGGCCCGACCATCTGTTCGCTGGCCCGCGCGGCCAAGGGCGACATCGAACGCGCTGCCGAGGCGCTGGAACCCGCAGAAAACAAACGTATCCATACGTTCATTTCCACCAGCCCGCTGCATATGAAATACAAATTGCAGATGGAACCGGAACGCGTTCTGGAAAAGGTCATCGAAAGCGTGACCCTGGCGCGCAAATTTACCGATGACGTCGAATGGTCGGCAGAAGACGGTTCGCGTACCGAACATGACTTCCTGTGCCGCTGCGTCGAAGCTGCGATCAATGCCGGTGCAACCACCATCAACATCCCGGACACGGTCGGTTACACCACCCCGACGGAATATGCCGATCTGATGACCATGCTGTTTAACCGGGTTCCGAACATCGACAAGGCGATCCTGTCGGTTCACTGCCATAACGATCTGGGTATGGCGGTTGCCAACTCGATCTCGGCGGTCAATGCCGGGGCCCGTCAGATCGAATGCACGATCAACGGTCTGGGTGAACGCGCGGGCAACGCCGCACTCGAAGAAATCGTTATGGCGATCAATACCCGTAACGACGCCTTCCCCTTCACCACCGGGATCGACAGCACCAAGATCATGAATGCATCGCGTCTGGTTTCGGCCGTTTCGGGCTTTGTCGTTCAGCCGAACAAGGCAATCGTTGGTGCCAATGCCTTCGCCCATGAAAGCGGCATCCATCAGGACGGCTTCCTGAAGAATTCCGAAACCTATGAAATCATGAAGCCGGAATCGATCGGCCTGAACAAATCAAGCCTGGTCATGGGCAAACATTCCGGTCGCCATGCCTTCCGTGAGAAGCTCAAAGAGCTGGGCTTTGCCGATTTGGGCGACAATGCCATCGAAGATGCCTTTGCCCGCTTCAAGGATCTGGCGGACAAGAAAAAAGAAGTCTATGACGATGATATCGTCGCACTGGTCGATGACGGCATGCGCGATAACGAACATATCAAATTCGTTGGCCTGACCGTGACCTGTGGCTCCAAAGGTCCGCAGACTGCGGAACTGGAACTGAATGTCGATGGTGAAATCCGCACGGCCAAAACCACCGGTGACGGCCCGATTGACGCGACCTTTAACGCGATCAAGGAAATCTATCCGCATGACTGGCGCCTGAAACTCTATCAGGTTCACGCCGTGACAGAGGGCACCGACGCCCAGGGCACCGTGACGGTTAAACTCGATGGCGAAGACCGCACTGTGGTTGGCAATGCATCCGATACCGATACGGTTGTTGCTTCCTGCATGGCCTATGTGACCGCCGTGAACAAACTGATCGAGAAAAGCAAGAAGACCGCCCCGGACGCCATGGCGTCCTGATCGGCCTTATTGCCTGACAAGACATTGGGGGTGGCGTTTTCGCCGCCCCCTTTTCTTTGCCGGTCACGAACGCCGGGTTGTCCCGGTTCATCGCGGTTCGATGTGTCTTGCGACATTGCATCCTGATCCGTTGGACCGGCATTGCCCCGGCTTGCTGTTTTGCCAGCTGTTTTGCCCGCTGCCGCCATGTGGTATCCTTGGTCCTGACCAGAAAGCCGGATCAGGTGATGGCATGTCGGGCACATTCAAACGATACGGGAACATCCTGTTAAGGATCGCTGTTGTGATGGCGACCATGTCGGTCTGTGTCACCACCATCAGCCAGGCTTCAAGTGACACAACAAACCAACAGCCACACACCGTTTTGGTTCCTGCCCTGCCCTATCCGCAAAGCGGACTGCGCAAACGGTTATCCGATGCCGGGAAAACACTTCCCGCCATTGATAACAGCCTGCAGGCCGATATTCCGGGCCTCTATTATCCCCCGCGTCAGATCGGCACGGACATTCCCGACGCAAACCGCCACCCTGCAATCGTAGCCCTTCCTGATTGCGATGATCACTTTCCCGAAGACTGGATCAATATCCTGCGCGATCTTGGCATCGGTGTTCTGGTGATATCACCAAACCGCGCCCATCCATCGCAGGCCTATTGCAGCGAAGGGTCACTTGGAAATCCCAAACACGGCCTGACCTATTGGGCGTTTGATGGGCTAAGCGCGCTTGGTTATCTTGCAAAGCAGCCTGACATCGACCCTGAACGGATTGCCATTTTCGGGTATGGATATGGTGGCGGCGCGGCTCAACTGGCGATTTATCGTGATGGTCATGCCAAACATTTTGCCGCACGGTTTCGCGCCCTGATCGGGTTGCGCCCGCAATGCATGTCGGAAATGAACAATTTTGCGCCAAGTCTTCTGATCGCACTGCGCGGTGATCCGTTCAACCCGCCTGCCTGGTGCCAATGGCGGATGGATCGCGACCTGACACCTGCGCGTGCATTGGTCCGTTTCGAGCTGATCGGAAATGGTGAAACAGTTGAAAAACAAGCGACTCGTAAAGTCGTCGCACCAGAAAAAAGCCCGGAGGTTGTCAGTATTGTGACAGAATTCCTGTCCCAATCCGGGGTAATCACCAAAAACAGAGAAAATTGAATTTATCCGCCAAGACCATATTCCTGATCATGTTTTTCCACCCTTATTTCAGGAAATTTACGCGCCTTAATTATTCCTCAATCCCCTGCGCAGATTATTCGTGCATCGGCTTGTTCCTTGCGCTATCAAAGCCGGTACATTCGCATTCAAGATTTTACTATTAACCGGGGCATAGGGCAGGAATGTTTTCCAAGCTTCTTGGGGTTTTATCCTCCGACATGGCGGTGGATTTGGGCACCGCGAACACACTGGTTTACGTTAAGGGGCGTGGCATCGTCCTCAACGAACCGTCCGTGGTGGCCATTACCGACGAAAAAGGCAAGAAACAGGTCCTTGCGGTTGGTGAAGAAGCCAAACAGATGCTCGGTCGTACCCCGGGGTACATTCAGGCGATCCGCCCGCTGCGTGACGGCGTTATTGCGGAATTCCATATCGCCGAAGAAATGATCAAGCACTTCATCCGCAAGGTTCACAACCGTCGCAACTTTGCCAGCCCGGAAGTCATCATTTGCGTACCGTCCGGGTCGACCGCAGTTGAACGCCGCGCCATTCAGGAAAGTGCTGAAAGTGCCGGCGCACGCAAGGTCTGGCTGATTGACGAACCGATGGCTGCGGCAATCGGTGCCGGTCTTCCGGTGACCGAGCCGACCGGATCGATGGTTGTTGATATCGGCGGTGGCACCACCGAGGTTGCCGTTCTGTCGCTGGGCGGTATCGTCTATGCACGTTCGGTACGCGTTGGTGGCGACAAGATGGACGAAGCAATCATTGCTTACATCCGTCGCACCCATAACCTTCTGGTTGGCGAAAGCACTGCTGAGCGCATCAAGAAGGAAATCGGTTCGGCCTGTGCACCCGATGATGGTGATGGCGCAACGGTTGAAATCCGTGGCCGCGACCTGATGAACGGTGTTCCGAAGGAACTTCTGATTTCCGAACGCCAGATCGCAGAAAGCCTTGCAGAACCGGTTTCAGCCATTATCGAGGCTGTTAAGGTCGCACTTGAACAGACCCCGCCGGAACTGGCAGCAGATATCGTCGACAAGGGCATCGTCCTGACCGGCGGTGGCGCGATGCTTGGCAATCTTGATTATGTCCTGCGTCATGCAACCGGCCTTCCGGTTTCGATCGCTGACGATCCTCTTTCCTGTGTTGCATTGGGTACCGGTCGCGCACTCGAAGAGAAAAAGATGCTGCGCAACGTTCTGCACACAGCATACTAAAATTTTGGCCTGAAATATCATCACCGGGTCGTATCCGTACTGGACGCGACTCGGTGATTTCGTTATGGTTGAATATCCCGTTGGGGATACAAGACGAACTTTTGGGAAATCGCGGGGAATACATTGGCACAGCATGGCGGTCCGCAGCAGCGAATCTTTTCGCCGTTACGCACGGCGCTTCACCGCTTCGCTTTCATATTGCTGATATTCACAGCTTTCGGGCTGATGCTTCTGGGGAAGGCCGATACGGTTCTGATTGAACGTATCCGTGCGGCATCTGCCGATCTCGTATCCCCGGTCATGAATGTTGTTTCCCGCCCGGCAGCCAGCATCAACGAGCTCACCGACAAGATTTACAATCTGGCCCATCTTTACGAAGAAAACGAACGCCTGCGCCGTGAAAACCAGCAATTGCTGGCCTGGCAGCAAGCCGCACGTAATCTTTCGCATGAAAATGTGCGCCTGCGTGAACTTGCACATTACACCAATCCGCCTGCCCTGCATCTTGTGACATCGCGTGTCATCGCCGACATGGGCGGGGCCTATGCCCATAGTGTGATGATTTCGGCCGGTTCGCGTGACGGTGTCGCCAAGGGACAGGCCGTTATTTCCGACGAAGGTCTGGTTGGACGCGTCGCAGAAGCCGGATATCAGGCATCGCGCGTTCTTCTGATCACCGATATCAATTCGCGCGTGCCGGTCATTGTCGAAAATTCCCGTGACCGTGCGTTCCTGTCTGGTGACAACACCAACCGTCCGCTTCTGACGTTCCTGACCGCCGATGCGGCCGTTGCACCGGGTGATCGCATTCTGACATCAGGCCATGGCGGTGCATTCCCGCCGGGTATTCCGATCGGTGTCGTGTCATCGGTATCGGAAAATGCCGTTCGTGTCGCCCCGCTGTTCCGCCGTCATCAGCTTGAATATCTGCGTGTCGCCGATTACGGCCTGCAAGGTATCCTGAGCGAAAAGCGCATCCGCGACAGTCAGGCACCGGTAAATACCAATGCCACCCAACTGTCGCCCGAAATTCCGGCCGGGGTTGGCGTGGTTCCCGCAGCACCGGCTGAACCCGCCCCGTCAGCACAGAAACCGCCGGCAGGGGAACTTCCGTGAAGCCCGGCGTCTGGCAACGACTGGACGTCATCGCACGTGGTCTTTTTCCGGCATTCAGCGTTTTCGTCCTTCTGCTGATCAACCTTTTGCCAATCAGTGTACCGTTGCTGTCCACAGCATCACCGGCGCTTGCCCTTATGGCGGTGTTCTACTGGTCGGTGAACCGGCCCGATCTTTTGACGGCGGTGGCGGCCTTCCTGCTGGGCCTGCTTCAGGATCTTCTGATGGGGTTGCCGCTTGGCGTAAGCCCGCTGGTTTTGCTTCTGGTACAGACCGGCTCGGCAAGTCAGGGACGCTTTTTCCATAACAAGCCCTTCAGCGTCATGTGGTGGGGCTTTGCCCTGGTGGCGATCCCGGCCCTGCTGATCCAGTGGTTGCTGAGTTCCGCCCTGATTGGCGCATTGTTGCCGATCAAGGCAACCATGATCAGCTATGTGCTGACCGCGGTGCTGTTTCCGATTGTTGCCTGGGTTCTGGCGCGCGCGCAAAACAGCCTGCTGCGTTATGTTTAGGGCATCGGGTATCCTTCGAAATTCCGTGCAAAATTGATGTTTTGGCAACGGCTATCGGATATGCTTGAACAAGATGGTTTCCAAGCCCTTCCAACCGGGATAAAACGGGCAAAAATCAGCAGTTTTGCACTGCAACGGTTCGCCTAGAAAAGACAGGTATTCTTCGCCCATGTGGCATCGCGATTCAGACAGGTTCAGAATGTTCACCCGACGTGCCCTTATGCTGGGTGCTGGCAAGGGTGTTTTGCTGACGGGGCTGGCCGCAAGGATGTACTATCTTCAGGTCCTTGAAAGCGACCGCTACCGGACATTGGCTGATGAAAACCGCATTTCCCACCGGCTGTTGCCGCCGCCACGCGGGCTTGTGACCGACCGGTTCGGTGCACCGCTTGCCGTGAACCGGCAGAACTATCACATCATGATCGTCCGCGAACAGACGCCCGATGTGCGCCGCACGCTTGAAATCCTTGATCAGATTATTGAACTTGGCCCCGATACCATCGAACGGGTCGAACGCGATGTTTCGCGCCGCCGGTCCTTTGTACCGGTGACTGTGCGCGACAATCTGACTTGGGATGAAGTTGCCCGTGTCGGCGTCAATGCGCCCGATCTTCCCGGACTGATCATTGATGCAGGGCGGTCACGCGACTATCCCGAAGGCCCGCATCTGGCCCACACGCTGGGCTATGTTGCTGCGGTTTCGGAAAAGGAACTTACCGGCGATCCGCTGCTTGAACTGCCGGGATTTACCATTGGCAAAAGCGGCGTTGAAAAGGTCTATGACCTTGCCCTGCGCGGAACGGCGGGCACCAGTCAGGTCGAAGTCAACGCCCTTGGCCGTGTGATCCGCGAACTTGAACGCGAAGAAGGCGAAAGCGGCAATACGGTTGTCATGACGCTTGATCTTGAATTGCAGCGCTATGCCAATCAGCGCCTTTCGGATCAGGAAAGCGCATCGGCCGTTGTCATGGACATCCATAATGGCGAAGTCCTGGCCCTGGCATCTCATCCAAGCTACGACCCGAATGCCTTTACCAACGGCATTTCCCACAAGCTTTGGAACAGTCTGGTCAACAATACCTATGCGCCGCTGTCGAACAAGGCAGTGAACGGGACCTATGCGCCCGGGTCGACCTTCAAGATGTGCGTCGCCCTTGCCGGGCTTGAGGCCGGGATCATCACGCCCAATCAGAAATTCTTCTGCAGCGGCCATCTTGATCTTGGCAATGCCCGGTTCCATTGCTGGAAACGTGGTGGTCATGGCTGGATGAACATGCATGACTCGCTCAAGCATTCCTGCGACGTCTATTATTATGAAATCTCGCAAAAGATCGGCATCGACCGGATCGCCGCCATGGCTCACAAGCTTGGTCTGGGCGAAGAAACCGGCATTGATCTTCCCAATGAACGCAGCGGCCTGATCCCGACCAAGGACTGGAAGGAAATCCAGCTTGGCAAACGTTGGCAGGGTGGTGAAACCCTGATTGCCTCGATCGGTCAGGGATATGTTCTGGCCACCCCGCTTCAGCTTTGCACCATGACCGCACGTCTGGCATCGGGCAAGGCCGTGCGACCGCACCTGACACGCGATCATGTAACACCCGAAGGTGTCACCAGCCGCGAAGCAGAAGAATTCCCTGACCTTCAGGTCAGCCGTGTCAATCTGGCGCGTATCCGCGACGGCATGAACGGTGTGACCAACGAATTGCGCGGTACCGGCCATGGCGCCCGGATCAAGATCAAGGGCATGGAAATGGCCGGCAAAAGTGGTACCAGCCAGGTGCGCCGTATCACCATGCGCGAACGCCAGACCACAGGCGTTCTGGGCAATGACGAATTGCCATGGAAATATCGCGACCACGCATTGTTTGTGGCCTTCGCCCCGGTCGACAATCCGCGCTACGCCTGTACGGTGGTGGTTGAACATGGCGGCGGTGGATCCAGTGTTGCTGGCCCGATTGTCCGCGATCTTCTTTTGAAGGCACAGGAACTGCAATCCGCCCGTCAGGGAATATCGGCTGCCAACTTGCCCAACAGCGCCCAGCTGCGCCCAAGACCAGCCCAGAACAACCGTAATGAGGGCTGATCCATGGCCATGAGCAAATATCGCATTGGTGAAGATCCGGACTATGTGCCGATCGGACGGCGACTGTTGCTGTTGAACTGGACACTGGTTCTGTTGATCGCGGCATTGTCGGGGATCGGCTTTGCCATGCTTTATTCCGCGGCCAATGGATCGTTCCAGCCATGGGCCGAACGCCAGATGATGCGTTTTGCGGTCGGGTCGGCCCTGATGATCGTGATTGCAGTAACCGATATTCGTGTCTGGCTGAAACTGGCCTATTTTTCCTATTTCGTTGCGCTGGTTTTGCTGGTTGGCGTCGAAATCAAGGGTGATATCGGCATGGGTGCGCAACGCTGGATCAATCTTGGCTTCTTCCAGTTGCAACCATCGGAATTGATGAAGATCTCGCTGGTGCTGGCTTTGGCCCGGTATTTCCACGGTCTGACGGTCGAAGATTCCGGCCGGATTACCCTTTTGATCCCGCCACTTTTGATGGTGCTGGCCCCGGCGGCACTGGTGTTGCGCCAGCCTGACCTTGGAACGGCACTTTTGCTGATTGCCGGGGGTGGTGTGATTTTCTGGCTAGCCGGTGTCCGGATGTGGAAATTTGCCCTTATTCTTGGCACCGCCCTTGCCGCAATCCCGATTGGCTGGCAGTTCCTGCGCGATTATCAGAAGAACCGCGTTCTGACGTTTCTTAATCCGGAAAATGATCCGCTGGGTGCGGGCTATCACATTACCCAGTCAAAGATTGCACTGGGGTCCGGCGGCCTGTTTGGCAAAGGCTTCATGCTGGGGTCGCAAAGCCACCTGAACTTCCTGCCTGAAAAGCAGACCGACTTTATCTTTACCATGCTGGGTGAGGAGTTCGGTCTTGTCGGTGGTCTGGCGCTGCTGGCTCTTTATGCGCTGGTCATTACCTATGGCTATGTGATTGCGCTGCGCTGTCGCAACCAGTTCGGGCGTCTGGTTGCCATCGGGGTGACATCGACCTTCTTCCTGTATGTCTTCATCAATATCGCGATGGTGATGGGGCTGATCCCGGTGGTCGGCGTGCCATTGCCACTGGTGTCGTATGGCGGCACCGTGATGATGACCATTCTGGTCAGTTTCGGACTGTTGATGAGTGTTTCAATCCACCGCGACATTCGCATATCCCGTCAGGGGAATGACGACGGCCGGAACTAGACCGCCGCCCGTCAATGCCATCGACGTTCTGCGATCAGGTTTCGGAAACCGACAGGTTTGAATGTTCGGGGATTTGCTTGA
This sequence comes from Thalassospira sp. CH_XMU1420-2, assembly GCF_037029325.1. NCBI lineage: Bacteria > Pseudomonadati > Pseudomonadota > Alphaproteobacteria > Rhodospirillales > Thalassospiraceae > Thalassospira > Thalassospira sp. CH_XMU1420-2. Next base: position 153,534 of record NZ_JAYMEG010000005.1, on the reverse strand, counting down.
AATCGCAGGGTTCACAACGATTTCGGCCATTTTCCTTGGCATCATACAGCGCGCTATCCGCCAGCGAGTACATCACAGCCGATATATCGCCGCTGTCCCAGCTTTTAAGCCCGTCGATATGCATGGTTGTTTCGTGATCAAGGTTGGCCATACCGGCAGATGACGGAAGCCCCGCAATCCCGAAACTTGCCGTGAAGTGCAGATCATGGCCGCCAAAGGCAACAACAGCCTTTTCAAAGGCCCCGCGCAGACGTTCTGCCAGCTTCATCGCCCCTTCGATTTCTTCGCCGGGTAACAGAACGGCGAATTCTTCACCGCCCATTCGGGCCGGCAGATCAATGTCGCGCAGGCTTGACTGCATCACTTTGGCCAGTTCGACCAGAACCGCATCACCGGCCTGATGCCCGTGTGTGTCGTTAAACGCCTTGAAGCGGTCAATATCGAGCAGAATGATCGAAACCGGCGTGTCGCGGCGACGCCAGACAGAAATCGCTTCTTCAAACCGCGTCAGATAGGACCGGCGGTTCGGCAAACCGGTCAGCGGATCGGTCGAGGCCAGCACTTCGAGCTTTTTCATTGCCGCATTCAATTCTTCGGTTCGCGCAGCGACGCGGGCCTCAAGATTGACATTGGCATCAAGCAGTTCGTCGCGTGCCTTGCGCAGCTGGCCCAATTGCCCGCGGATCATGCCAAACAGACCCACCGTGACAGACCCCAGCAACTGGATTTCATCATCATGCCGGTGATATGGCGGCATCTCCATCGGCTTGGACTCATCGGTCGGGTCGGATTTGACCAGATAGTTGCCAAGACGCACCAGCGGCCGCGAAAAGATATAATAGCTCATGCCTGCAAAAATGATGGCCATCAATGCCGCCAATATCATGGTCGCAAGAAATGACCAGGACAGACGTGAAAACAGGGCGGTGACAAAAACCTGCGGGCTGAATTCAATGATCATTTCGCCCATGACGGTGGCGGGTTCGACATCAGGGTCGCGCACAGGCACGCTGATGGTTTGCAAACCGCCAAACAGTTTTTCGGCCCAACGGCTGGTCGGAATTTCCCCCGCCGCGCGGCGTCTTTCATAGAAGACATCACCGTCAGACGTCATCAGTGCGACGCGCTGAATGGACCGCTGGTTCATCATGCCGCCAACCATCACATCGGCGAGACTACGGTCGTGTTTCTTAAGCGCTTCAACGGCAACCGGCACGTTGGATGCGGTCACACGCTGATTGCCCTGCTGATAGATCTCGGCAAGCCAGCGATAATCCTGATATCCGCGAAATGCAACGATCAGCAAACCAAGACCAACAGCAAGCAACAGGGAATATTTCAATTGCCGGGCGGCAATTGTACTTCCCAGTTTCAGGCTGGCCAGCGCATCGTTATCATCTTCGTCCGATTGCCTAGCCAAGCCTGCATTCCCTCACTTTTAAGTGGTCCTGATTTTTGGGCTTTCAGTTAATTATGTTCTTTGTCGTGCGACAAAAGCCCAAACCGATATTCTGCCCCCAAGGGCGCGTTGACAAGACTAAACCGGGAAAAATCAACTTTATCCCAGTCCCGCGTGAACAATATGTCATTAAAGTCAGCCATATTTTCGCGCGTAACAGCTTCCATTCTAAACGTTATTTCGGGATGGTCTTTCAGAAATTCAACGCCATTAACGTAATCATGCAACAAAACCATCACCCAGGCACCGGCAAAAAAATGCCCGCCATGGGTCAACGTCATCTCGCCATCGGTTACGGCATCAAGTCCTTCTGTTGACCAGTTAAGGCCACCAACAAAAACATCCTTGCCCGGAACCCGCCCAGCTTCTTTCAATGCGGCGATCGCGCCAAGGGCGATATTATCGTTTGCCGCCCATACCGCATCAATGCAGCCACCGCGCTTTATCCACGCCTCGGTCTGGCGGAATGCTTCGTCATATGACCAGTTCGCAACGATACGGCGCTGTTCGCGCAACACCGGATAGCGGCTAAGTGCGTGATCAAGCCCCTTAAGGCGTTGCAAGGATGCCGGGGTGTTGCGGTCTCCGGCAATTGACAACAGACACAGTGTCTGGGGCATCGCGTCCCCTTGTGCCAGGCGCGCGCCATCAATCAGCGACAGGGCAATATCATAGCCCGCGCGTTCGTTATCGGGGGTCAGCGTCAGGATCCAGTTTTTGATATCCTTGCGCGGGGTGCCATAGGTGTATTTCTGTTCCTGGGTAAGATCATTCAGCAACATGATCACCGGAATGCCGCGCTTTTCGGCTTCGAGCACGATGCGTGTTCCTTGCTGATGTTCATTGACCGCGATGATGTAATCGGGGGGTGGTTGCATGGCAAAGGCCTGCTCGGCACTTTCAACCATCATTTTCCAGTCTCGATCACTGTCAAAAACCGTCAGCTCATAGCCGAACTGATCGGCTGCGGCCTGCATGGTGTCGCGAACATCTTTCCAGAACCCGCGATCACCATAGCCCGGATTGATAAAGGCCACACGAATGTGGTCGGACTGATCCCCATTTTGTTGTGCGTTTGTTTTTAATGGCGCTGCCACAACACACAATAAACCGACCCCAAGCAGAGCCCAAAACAACCTATGCACTTCTCATTCCCCGAAGAAACGCTGCCACAGCCAAAACCGTATTTCAGCAATCCATACGATCGGATAGTGAATTTCGCTTCAAAGGTCAAATGATCTGCGCGAATTTAATTTAGAATACCTATAATATTATGATGACTGCCACATCTTCCTGATCTGGCAGTCCATCCAAGTTGTTGTTTGCGCATGACAAACCGTCAAAACGGTACTGTCGGCGGATAGATGAATAATCATCTTGTCCACCGCACGAAACAGGCTGAAACAGCCCGACAGTACGCGATTTTGACGTTAAAGGGCGGGACTCTTACGGGGAACCCGATTGTGCACGGCTAAGTGCACGGGCAAGTTCCTCGTTGGACATGTTGGCGCGATCTTCGATCCCTTGCTGCTGAGCAAGATGATAAAGATCATCCCGGCGCCATTTGTTGAAGTCCGGCTTTCGATAGGGACGAAACGTGGATGTTTCCCGTTCTGACTTCGAGAGTCTGTTAAAGCTCGCCACTCTTGCCTCCTTTATGGGACGGTCCAAGCGATCTCGGCACAGTGCTTTCCCCCGAAACTGTAAAAGTGCCGTAACAATTCATGTAGGAGAGTTTGGAAGAATTTCTATTCCCCCTGCCCGGTTTTTCCCGGAAATGTGCGGCATACCCCTGATATGGAACGAAAAATAAGTATCGGGAACATCTCCACCATCACAATTTATCGTCACTTTATTGTTGAAATGTCATTTCTGTTGGGGGGGCCTGAAATCTCTGATAGCATCAAACAAAACACTGATCAGGGATGTGTCATATGGCATTGCATTTTGAACGCCAGGAACTGGCAAACCGCCGCGCACGAACAATTGAAAAGCTCGAAAAGGCCGGTCTCGACGGGCTGTTGATGTTCCGTCAGGAAAGCATGTTTTACCTGACCGGGTATGACACATTCGGCTATGTGTTTTTCCAGTGCCTGTATCTTGGTGTTGACGGTCGGGTTGCGCTGATTACGCGGGCACCTGATCTGCGACAGGCGCAACATACATCCGATATCGACGATATCCGCATCTGGGTCGATGGCCCTGACGTCAATCCGGCCTTCCAGTTGCGTGACATGCTGGCTGAATTCGGCTGTGGCGGCAAAACCCTTGGTGTCGAGTATGAGGCCTATGGCCTGACCGCAGCCAATGGCAAAAAGCTTGAAACCGCGCTGGACGGCTTTTGTACGCTTAAAGATGCATCGGGACTGGTTTCCGAATTGCGCGTCGTCAAAAGCCCGGCCGAACTTGATTATATCCGCAAGGCTGCCGAACTGGCTGATGACGCATGGGATGCTGCGCTTGATACGGTTCATCCCGGCGCATTCGAAGGCGATATTCTGGCGGCTATGCAGGGCGCTATTTTCGCAGGCGGCGGGGATTATCCGGGCAATGAATTCATTATCGGTGCCGGACGCGATGCCTTGTTGTGCCGGTATTTCACCGGGCGCAAACATATCGCCCAGACCGACCAGATCACTTTGGAATGGGCGGGTGCCTATCGGCACTATCATGCGGCGATGATGCGCACCATCCCGGTTGGCAAGGCCCTGCCCCGGCATATTGAAATGCACAAGGTCGCAACCGATGCGCTGGTTGCCTGCCGCGAGGCGCTTCGCCCCGGCGAGCCAATCGGCAAGGTGTTTGATGCCTATGCCAAGGTCTGTGATAAGGCCGGAATGCGCGCCCACCGGCTCAATGCCTGTGGCTATTCGATGGGCACGACCTTTGCCCCGAACTGGATGGACTGGCCGATGTTCTATCACGGCAACCCGGTGATTGCCGAACCGGGCATGGTATTCTTCCTGCACATGATCCTGATGGACAGCGAAAGCGGAATTGCCATGTGCCCGGGCCATTCGGTCATTGTCACCGAAACCGGCAATGACAGCGTATCGCGCCATGGCCTTGATCTGATCACGCGCTGATCATGTAAACAAAGGGCAACCTGTGTCGGGTTGCCCTTTGCATTTTCAGTCCAGTCGTTATGCCGATCTGATATCGATCTGACACCGATCAAACATTGGCGCCCCCACACCATCTTTATCAGGCTGAGATCAGACCTAGATCAGGCCAAGTTCGGCCTTCATGGCCACAACCGTGTCATCGGCCGTCTTGTCGAGTTCGGCAATCCTTGCAGTGATCTCGTCGCCAAAGGCGCCGTCATACCCTTCAAGGCGGCGGGCTTCTTCGGCAAGTTTGGCAGCTGCCATATTTGCCGCCATCCCCTTGATGGTGTGGGCAGCTTCGTGCAGGGCCTTGCTGTCATGATTGCTTGCCGCACTCACTAGTCGCGCGCGTTCTTCCTGATAGGATGAGCTCAGCAACCCGACCAGCATCCCAAAATGTTCTTTGCCCAACGCTGAACTGACTTCTGCAAACCGGCTTTTATCGATCAGATCCATTCATGTATCTTTCGTCACAAGTCGTGGTTTCAGACCGTACACATCCCCGATATCCGGGACGCTACCTTATTGATACTGCATCCGCCCATGAACCGGATCACCGCCCCACATCAATACCGCATCGTCGGGGCATTATGCCGCTTGTTCCAGCACCGCTTTCGCCCAGTTTACCGTGGCGTCGTCTATGGCCTGCATATGCCGGTATTTTTCGAACTGGCTCGCAATCAGCACAAGCCGTTTGTCAAAGGCCGGCGGACATTCAAGACTAAGAAGCTCCTCGGCAAGCGGGTCAAAGGCCGCATTCTGGAATTCCAGCGAAAGACTGATCCGTGGTTCGGTGGCATGTTTGCTGGCCCGACCACCCCAATGATACAAATCCTGCCGCCACCCCATCACCGCCCCGGGTTCGGCTGGTAACGCCCTGACATCCTGCAACAAAACGTCTTTTGGCTTCATTACCGACGCACCATAACACCTTTCGAAACAACGCGGCAATACGTACATACAGCCGTTTTCGGGGCTTGCCTTGCTCAGTGGCACCCACAGTGAAAGACTGATCAGCATGTCATCGCCAATGACGCTTTCGCCCTGATAATCGCGATGGGGCGGCCAGCCGCGCCCGCCTTCGCCCGGATCAACATGCCAGGCCCAGAAATGCGGTAACAACGCAACCCGGTCGCCCAGAAAATGACTAAGTAACGGGCGCAGGCGCAAAAACACCTGCCATGCCTCGTCATATAGATAGATCAGCGCGGGCGACATGCCGTTGGCAACAAGGGTTTCGATCCCGTCACGCAATTTGGCAAGTTCGGCAACCGGCAGAACATCCTCGATCAGGAAATATCCCTCGTCCCAGAAACGCTCCGAAAGCACACCACCATCAAAGCCGCCGTCACGCGCCCCGATTTCCTCGACCACGTGACCGATTGGTGCGCCATCAGAAATCGACAATTGCGGATTAAGCTTTTGCCACTGTTCGGGCAGCATGGCGTTTTTCGGTGTGATCATCGACAAATGTCCGGTATTGAAGGTGGCCGGACGATACGCAGCACCCGCCCTATTGGCAAGTCCCCTTCGGCCATGGCAAAACGGTCCGTGGCACTGGTTTGCCCGTTCAAAAACGAGTTTGGCTCTTTCAATGGCACCCAACATGACATCATCCCGGACGGCCGCGCCCATCAATCATGGTGGCGCTATTGATACAGCTGCACGCAAATACGGCATTCCGGCCGCAGAATGGCTTGATCTGTCCACCGGGATCAATCCATGTCCCTATCAGGTTGATGACATCCCCGCCATTCAGTGGCAACGCCTGCCACTGGCATCCGAACTGGCAGCCCTTGGGGATGCTGCCTGTGCATATTACGGCATCCCCGATCCGGCCTATCTTGCCTGCGCACCGGGGACCCAGGCGCTAATCCAGACAATCCCGTTCTGGATCAGGGATCATGTCGAAGTGTCTGCCGTGCATATCATGGGGCCGACCTATGGCGAACATGCGCATTGCTGGGACCGGGCCGGTCACATCTGCCATATCCATGAAACCGCGGCCGATGCGCGTCTTGATCATGCAAAACGGCTGCTTGCATCGGCAGGTCCCGGCGCCGTCATCATCATTGTCAATCCGAACAATCCCGATGGCGGCCTTATCCCGGTAAAGGATATCTGCGAACTATCCCGGTATGCACGGCAGGCCGATAGCTGGCTGATCATTGATGAAGCCTTTATGGATTGTCAGCCCGATCAGTCGGTCTGCCCGATGATCGCGGATTTACCCCATACATTGGTGCTGCGTTCCTTTGGCAAGTTTTTCGGACTGGCCGGTATCCGGTTGGGGTGTGTTGTCATGGCCCCCGATCTGGTCACATCGCTAAGCGAACGCATTGGCCCATGGGCCATTCCCGGCCCGACAATGACAATTGCCACCCGGGCATTTGCCGATACAGACTGGCAGCAAGGAACCAGACAACGCCTGCATGCCGATGGTCTGCGACTGGATCGGGAAGTTACGACCAAGACGTCGCTTGCCCTTTGCGGGACGACCGATCTGTTTCGGTATTATGATGGCGGCGATTGTGCCGAACTGGCCGATCATCTGGCGCGGCGCGCTATTCTGGTCCGGCTGTTTGATCACGACCGCGCCAAGATCCGGTTTGGCTTTCCCGGTACGTCAGATGACTGGCAACGCCTGATCAGCGCACTTGACGACTGGCAGGATCGTTCATGACGGCAAAGCTTTGCGCCGCTTCTGACCTGTCGGGATCGCAAATGTCTTACAGACCGTTTTCTTCCCAGGATTGTTTTTTACGGTAAATCGTTGATGGGCTGACGCCAAGCGCATCGGCAGCCCGCGGAATGGATCCGCCGCAACGTTCGATGGCTTCTTCAATCGCCTGTTTTTCCACCTGCCAAAGTGGCCGGATTTCACCAAACCCCAGTCCCGGCGCGCCAAGACCTTGCGACGGCATGCTTATGCGGTCATTCGATGCACCATTGGTGCCGACAAGCTGGCTGCTTTTGTCTGACTGGTGATTTTCAACAACCTTGCGCATCTGGCGCGCCCCGGCCAGAAAGGCCAGCGCCTCGGGATCGCCTTCCCACAGCCGTCCACTTCCCCCGGAATCACGCGAGACCACCGGATGGGGCGGCGGGGCTTCGATTGTCGCAGACCCGAAACGGTCATCCTCGGTCCCGCTATTGACCGGACGCGGCACCATGGCAAGGGTGACTTCGGTACCGTTATTCAAAACAACGATATTTCGGATGATGTTTTGCAGCTGCCGGATGTTTCCGGGCCAGGTATAGCGCGCAAACAGGGCGGATACTTCCGGACTGAATTGTTCGAAGTCACGGCCTTCTTCGCGGGTGTAGCGTTGAAGATAGAAATTGGCGATCTGAAGGATGTCGTTATCGCGGTCGCGCAGGGGCGGCATATGAAGCGGGATCACATGAAGACGGTAATAAAGATCTTCACGGAACCGCCCGGCACGCACTTCTTCAAGCGGATCACGGTTGGTCGCACAAACAAACCGCACATCGACCGTTTCAATCGAACTGCCACCGACTTTCTGGAATGTGCCGGTCTGGATGAAACGCAGAAGCTTGGTCTGAAGATCCAGATCCATTTCGCAGATTTCATCCAGAAACAGTGTACCGCCTTCGGCCCGGTGTGCCGCACCTTCGCGGTCGGAAACCGCACCGGTAAAGGCCCCTTTGACGTGACCGAAAATCTCGCTTTCCATCAGGTCCTTGGGAATGGCACCACAGTTCAGCGGTATGAACGGTTCCTTGGAACGTTCCGATCGCCTGTGAATGGCTTCGGCGGCAAGTTCCTTGCCCGTACCCGATTCACCGGTGATGAACACGGTCGCGCGGCTTGGTGCGGCATTTTCAATGATGCGATAAATGTCGCGCATATTGTCCGACCCGCCGATGATGTCAAAATACATCTCGTCGGTGTCCGCCCCTGCAAGGTCCACATCAGGTCCATCGGGAATTGACGGCGCACCGGCCAGCGCCTTGGTCACGGTTTCACGCAATTTGTCGGCAGTAAACGGCTTTAACAAAAAGTCCCATGCCCCTTCGCGCATGGCTTCGACCGCAACATTGACCGATCCGTGCGCGGTGATGACGACTATTTTGCAATCCGGGCAAATCTGGGCAGCACTGCGCAGCACGTCACGCCCGTCCATGTCAGGCAGAACAAGATCAAGAACCAGAACATCGGGCGGGTTTTGACGCAATCGTTCAATCGCATCCGTGCCATTGACCACATGATCAACCAGATGACCATCCGCACGCAGGTAGTCTTGATACACACGCGCAAGCGACAATGTATCTTCCACAATTACAATGCGTGCCTGATCTGGCATTTTCGTGTTCATGTCCCGATATAGCCACTATGGCCCAACATACCGATAGAGCTGTGTTCGTCACAACTGCTAACATTCTTGCAGTGGCTTCCTAAAGCATACACAATCAGACTAAGGTTAAAAAAGGCATAGTTTTTACGCCGTTACCTGCCACCAGGAGTACCAGTTTTGAACTACAAGACAGAAACCGCTAACGGGACCACAAAAGTTGAACTTAGTGGTCGTTTTACATTTGGTGACCATTCCAGTTTTCGCAAACTGATCGAAGAGATCCGCCCGCACGGCTCAGACACATATGTCCTCGACGTTGCCGGTGTGGAATTCATCGATTCCGCAGGCCTTGGCATGCTGCTGCTTGCCCGTGACGAAGGCGAAAAGACCAACACATCCGTGGTCATTCGCGGCGCACAGGGACAGGTCAAACGCATGCTTGAAGTCGCCCGCTTCGATACTTTGTTCAAATTGGAAGACTAAGATATGACTGCTGGCAAAGAAAGCCGCACCGCCCATTCGGTCGCCATTGCGCAGTCGCTTGCCCAAAGCGACATTGATGCCCTCCTTGCCAGCAGTGCTCTCTGGGATGCCCCGGATCGTGTTTCAGTCAAAAGCGTTACGGGGCAAACACCCGAAGACTTTTCGCACAACAGGCGGTTTTCGGTGTGTTTCCTGCCATCCGGTGTCGGACGGGAATGGCTTGGCGGCCTGACCCGTCTGGACTGCGACACGTTTGTTGAATGTTCATCTGAAATCGATTTCGCCGATCTGGCACCGCTGATCCCGACAAATGGCGGGCGCAGCCATGCGCTTTCGGTCTGTATGTCAACGCGCAGTGCCTATCACCTTCCTGTCGCGCGCAAATTCGTGACCGCCCTGCGCCATCGCGGCCTGATCGCCGAAAAAATCGCGGCGACCGTTGAAATGGCGGTTCAGGAAGCCTTCGCCAATTCGCTTATTCACGGCAATCTCGAACTCGATACCAGTGGCCACCTGTCGATGGACAGCTTCACCGAACTGGGCGAAGAAACCAAACGCCGGCTGGCGTCAAGCAAGCATGGCGCACGCGTCATTCTGTTGACCGCGCGCCGCAAAAAGAACGGCCATATCGTGATTACCGTCAATGATCAGGGCAATGGATTTACCCCGCCATCCGATTCCTGCTCAACCGCGGTGGCCGGGCGCAAAACAACATTTGGCCGCGGATTGCCGCTGATCAAAAGCCTGTGCCATTCCGTCAGCTTTTCACGCAGCGGGCGCAGCATCGAGCTGCAATTCGATCAGGACAAGGCCGACCTTCTGACGACATCGGATATCTTTGTATCCGAACTGGACGGTAATAAAGACCAGGTCCCCGATACCGATATCCGCAACCCGCAAAATGCAACCATTCTGATTGCCGATGACACGATGTTGTCGCGCGAAATCATCGCGTCCTATCTGCGATCGGACGGGTTTACCAATCTGGTCTTTGCCAAGGATGGCGAAGATGCACTTGATCAGGTCAAAATCCATAATCCCGACCTGATCATCCTTGATATCATCATGCCGAAACTTGATGGTTACGGGGTGTGCAAGGCCATCCGCGCCAATCCGGATTACGCCGAAACCCCGATCATCGCCCAGACCGCCCTTGAAGAAAACGAAGGCCGGACACGGATTTTCGATGATGGCGCGACCGACCTTATCCTTAAGCCGCTTAACAAGGCGGAACTGATCGCGCGCACACGCATTCATCTTGAAAACCGGCTTCTGGTCAAACAGTTGCAAGCCTATCAGGAACGCACGCGTTCTGAACTGACCATGGCGCGCGACATGCAGGAAAACCTCAACCCCACCCCGGAAAACTACCGCGGTACCGGTATTGATTACGGGCTTCGGATCAGTGCGACTTTCCAGATGTCATCGGAACTTGGCGGCGATATGTGGGGATTGATGCCGATCGACGAACACCGACTTGGTGTTTATATCGTCGATTTTGCCGGACATGGTCTTGGTGCCGCACTGAACACATTCCGCCTGCATTCCCTGATCTGGTCTGATCAGCTCCATGATCGGGAGCCGGGCGAATATCTTGAAAACCTGAACCGCCATCTCAAGGGGCTTTTGCCGATCGGGCAATATGCCACCATGCTCTATGGGATCATCGACCGGGTCGAAAGCAAGTTCACCTATGCCAGTGCGGCCTGCACATCCCCGGTTCTGGGCAACAGCCTGACCGGTCAGGCACGGTATCTTGACGGATCGGGTGTCCCGCTTGGCGTGGTGCGCAATGCACGTTACGAAACCCGCGAGGTGCCGTTTACCGGTGCCAATTTCCTGCTGCTTTACAGTGATGCACTGATTGAAACCACACTTGATGACGGCCAGTTCCTGAGCGAGGAAAAGCTGCTGTCGATGCTGCGTGAAACCATCATTGAAAGTAAGTCGGAAATTGATCTGGCCGCCCAGATTGCCGATCAGTTCATGGACCGCGCCCCGGCTCAGCTTGCCGATGACTTTACCATCGTTTCGTTGCAATCAACGCCAATCCCCTGCGCCATTTGATGCAGGGGACATTCAGGCATCAGGAATGGTAACGCGCCCGTCCAAGCGATGAATGGACCAGATCACCAAACGGTTCGGCGTCACTCCAGACAAACTGGCTGTGATCGACCATCGGTTCGGCCCGGTCACGCATGACGATATCGCGTTTTTTGGCTTCGATGCGTCCGGCAATAACCGTGCGCACCAGGTTGGCAAGCCCCTTGCGCGCCCCGGCATGATCGGGCTCAGCCGCAAGAACATTACCCAACTGATCCAAGGCCCGCATTTTATCCCGGCATCCCAGAAGATCGGCGGCCAATACCCGTAATTCACGGGCATCGGGACGCAAACTGATGGCAATTTCCAGATGTTCAAGCCCGGTGTCACGACGGCCCGTCTGGATATAAACCCGGGTCAGTCCCAGATGGGTCGCGGCATCAAGATCATCAATCAGCAACGCCCGCCCGAACGCATTAAGCGCAAGCTCACCCAAACCAAGATCAAGCAGGACATGCCCCAAAACGCGCAGCCGCGCCGGTTGGCTTGGCAGACTGTCAATCAGTTGACGCAGACGCGTGCGGATCTCGGGGGCAAGGTCAATCTCCCCCGCGATTGCGATGTCAGATGTCTGCGAAATCTGTGTCTGAGACGACATTGCCAGATGCCCCGTTCTCGCCAAAAACCGGGAACCATCGTCATTTTGGCCTGATGGCAATGATCCCGTTCAGAACAGATTAACGTCATCTGGTTGCGGGAAGATTAACCGAGTCGCACCGATTGCACCGTTTGTTGTTTTTTCTGACACAGGCAGGATATTCACGCCCGAAGCGCATCCGAAAGTGCGACCAACCGTGGTTCACGGTCCGGGCGGGCAAAGAAATAGCCCTGCATCAACCGACCGCCAAGCGCCATGACCGCATCGCGCTGACTTTCGGTTTCAATGCCTTCAAGCACGCAATCGATATCAAGATTGGCACACATATCGACAACGGTTTTAACAATACGGCGGCTGCGTTCGTTATTGGCAAGCGGCGTGATGAAGCTGCGATCGACCTTCAACGCGTCAAATTCCAGTTCATGCACATAGCGCAAACTGGAATAGCCGATACCGAAATCATCCAGGGCGACACGTGCCCCATGCTGGCGCAAATAACGGATGCTGGTGCGTGCCGCGGCGAAATCGCGCAGGAATGCGGTTTCGGTAACCTCGAATGTCAGCCGCGCGGGATCGATATTCTTGTGCGTAATCTGTTCGATCAGCCATTCAACCGTATCGGACAAAACAATATCGCGGGCTGACAGATTGAACGATACCTGCACACTCCCCGGCCAACCCGCCATATCTTCAAGCAGCTTTTCAAACAACACACGGGTCAGGAAACTGACCTGGCCGGTCTTTTCGGCAACCGGGAAAAACGTTGCGGGTGAAACCCGGCCCATTGTTTCGCTGTCCCAGCGTGCCAAGGCTTCAATCGAATTGACCCGGCCGGTCTTGATGTTGAAGACCGGCTGATAATGAAGCGACAATTCCCGCGAAAGATCAGCCTTGCGCAGGGCCTGCTCGATCTGGGAATCATGACGGATCAATGTTTCATGGTGGGCTGCAAACAGCACCGGTTCGCCCGGGCAGTTTTTCTTGGCGTGATAAAGCGCGAAATCCGCACGTTCGAACAATCCGTTCGAATTACGCGCCACACTTGGATATGTCGCAAAACCAAGGGATGCGGACACCTGAACCGTGATGTTGCTTAGAACAAATGGACGGTTCAGCGCCTTGCACAGCTCGCATCCGAGTTCGATCAGTTCTATGGCATCGCGACCTTTGGTCAGAATGACGCCAAATTCATCACCGCCAAGGCGCGCCAGCAATGTTTCATCGCCGAGAATACGGCGCAACCGCATCCCGGCCTGGATAAGCAACTCATCACCAATCGGATGACCATGCACGTCATTGACCGGCTTGAAACCGTCCAGATCAATCATCGCAACGGCGAACTGGTCATTGGGACCGGCCTGCGCGACCGTTTGTTCGAGCATGGCAAAGAAGGCGCGACGATTGGACAGCCCGGTCAATGCGTCAATCAGCGCAAGCGCCTCATTCTGGCGCGACAGCTCGATGGTTGTCTGATGCTGATCTTCAAGATCAAGCTGGGTATCGATCAAACCGGCAAAGTTGGAATAAAAACTTCGGATGATCTGAATGATCATCACCGACACCAGCGCCATATTCACCGCAATCGCGACATAGACTTCATTGCCGCTCAGCCCGAAAAACATGACAAAGGTGCCAAGAACGATCACCACCACCAGCATCGCGGCGGGCGGGAAATTGACCAGACAAAAGATGCAGCCAACAACGGTGATCGAAATGAAATAGGCAACATGCCCCTTCTGATACGGGTCGCCATAGCCAAACATCGTGATCGCCCATGCCGTGAAAAGCACGGCGATCGCCGCCGCCAGAACCCGTATTTTGCGCAGATGCCCGATACAGACCGCAATGTCACTGACATCAAGCCCCGCCCGGCTCCATGAAATGGCGCGCACAACGCACACCACCGCAAGAATGCCGATGGCGTAAATCGTCAGCCAGTCGGGTGCGACCCCGTAATGGGTGTAGGCCAGCGCAACCGCATTGGCCAACAGCAACATGTAAAGCACCGGTATCTGCCGCGACAGGGCCCTTACCTGTGCACGGATCAGTTCCGGTTTCTCTGTATGTATTCTGAAGATATCGGCAACACGTTGCCCAAACTCGCCGACTGCCACGGATCAGGAACCTAATACTTTCATTGTCGTAGCAAAATACTACACAGAATTTATATTAGATAACATACCTTGATCGCCAAACTCGCCAAAAGCGCGTATTTATTCCTCAATTCACCACTTTAAGCGGTTTTGGCTGTACCACAAAAACTACGCACCGACGGGCCCGTTAGCCGCCTTTTCCGGCCGGCTTGACCGTTGACTTGTTTGACGGATTTCTCTTTGCAGTCTTGCGCGGTCTTTTGTCCCTGGCATCCTTGATCGACCGGGCACGATGGGCCGCGCCAAGTGCCATATGGGCAAACGCCATCAGTTGATCGCCATCCTCGATCCATTCACCGGGCACTTCGAAATAGGACAGTGTCTGCGCGCGTCCTGATGGCACAACAAACGGCGCCATGCCCATGTCATCATATGCCTTGCGGGTTTGTTCATCCCCCTTGAGATAGGCAACATCATCGGCAACGATGGCAAAAAACACCCCGTCGCAATAAAGGCCAAACCCGCCAAACATCCGTTTGATCCGGATCGTGCCCAGTGGCGCAAGGATCTCTGCAAATGTCAGAACAAATTCGTTATCGACCGATGCCATTAAGGATTTCGCCTTCAACACCTTCGGAAATCAGGTAATCGCGCAAAGAACGCCCCGGAACCGGGCGGTATTTGGCGGTTGAAATTTCCATCCCCCGGATACGGTCGGCCCGAAACACGCGGAATGCTTCGCGCAATTCGCACCAGCACGCCAAAAGCCACGTACTGCCAAAAAACAGCATCCCCAACGGCCAGACACGACGTTTGGTCTCGTCGCCCTTGGCATCGGTATAATCAATATCAATCAGATTGCGTTCCCGAATGGCCCGCCTCAGATCAGGCATCGAAATCGAAATCGGTTCCTGTGCAATTTCGGCAACAGCAATCGGCACCCCGCCAATCAGACCGCGCATTTTTTCCGGCAGGACAGCTTCGATCTTGGTCAGAGCATCCCCGGCCGCGCGGGCCATTTGCGGATCGGTCCAGCTTTGCACCATCCGGGCTGCCACCACCAGGGCCTCGATCTCGTCGGCATCAAACATCAAGGGTGGCAAATCATACCCATCACGCAGGATATAGCCGACACCGGCCTCGCCTTCGACCGGGACACCGGACGCGGCAAGATCGCGAATATCGCGGTAAATCGTACGTTCGGAAACTTCGAGTTCCTCGGCCAAATCACATGCCCGGCACAATTTCCGGCGGCGCAAGATTTGAACAAGGCGAAATAATCGGTCGGCCCTTCTCATGATCGCTCCTTCGTCATCCTGCCCTGAAAATTATCATACCGCTCCTGACAGGCTCCTGTCAGGAGGGATGTGCAACCATTGAGAAATCGGGACAGGATCAAACGCCAATGTCAGGAGCATGACAATGAAAGTCACCAACTCATACCCCATCATCATCACCGACAAATTCACCCAAAGCCGCGCCTTTTACAAAAAGCTTGGCTTTACCCCGGTGTTTGATGGCGACTGGTATTGCCAGCTTGTCTGGTCGGATTTTCCGTCCGTTCAGCTTGGCCTGATGAAACCGGGCCACGAAACCCAGCCGGCCATATTCCATGCCGCCACCCTTGGCGAAGGCAGTGTGATGTGTCTTGAAGTCGAAGATGCGGGAACTGCCGCCAGCGAGTTGCGCGATGCCGGTTTCGAATTCGCCATGGATGTCCGTGACGAACCGTGGGGGCAACGTCATTTTGCCTTGCTTGATCCCAATGGCGTGCGCCTTGATATCGCAAGCCAGACCGGGCAAATCGCACCGGAATATGCCCATCACTTCCTTGATGATACCCAGGCCATTCTGGCCTGATCCCCCTTGCGCCAAACCGTACGACTTGAACGCCCCAAATCAAATCAACGCAACCCAACCCAAACCGGCCCGCCAGTCAATGGCGGGCCGGTATCATCAGGTCAGTTTTCGGGCAAAATCCGATATAGCACCGGCCGCCTCGATAATGTTCTGGCTTTGCGTCCGTCCGGAACTTTTGCGCGGCTTGAAATCATGTTCGCCGTCTTCAACCCAATGCAGCGCGATCGTCTTTGACAAATCATATCCGGCGATCTCGTCGGGTTTGCCAAACGGATCGCGCGTTCCGTGACAAATCAGTGCGGGCGTTACAAGGCTGGCCAAATGCTCGGTCCGAAGGTTTTCGGGTTTGCCCGGCGGATGGAACGGATATCCAAGACATACAAGCCCCGCCACCCCAAGATCATCTGCCACCATGCTGGCCATGCGACCACCCATTGATTTGCCACCAAGTATCAGGTTTTCCGGCCCACCAAGCTGGCGCACGACCTCGCCTAAAAACGGCAAAAGAACTGCCGCGCGGTCGGGCCCGCGCTTTTTGCCATCCACCCGGCGTTTGGCCATATAGGGAAACTCAAACCGTGCCACCCGCAAACCGCCAGCAGCCAGTGCCTCCGCCATTTCATTCATGAACGGACTGTCCATCGGCGCCCCGGCACCATGTGCAAGCGCGATGGTCAAACCGGCCTTCTCATCCCCGTCAAACAGAAACGGGATTTCATACGTCGTCATCAGACAATCTCCAGACAGTCATTGCAGACCAGATCACAGAACCACACGGCTGCGATGTGTAACGCTACGTGCAGCTAATTACAGTTGCAGAGATTACCTCTTTTGCAAAAGCTCGATTCCTGAATGATTATAAGGTTATAATTGCCTGCCCCACCCGGTCGGCAAGCCCCTTGTGCCGATATCTGTCAGATCGCGCCACCCGCGATATGCCGATCCTTTTGTTTGCAAAGGCAATCATCGTGTCATCAGAACCGCAACACACACCCGAAATACCATCAAAAGAACGCCTTGGCCGATTGCCCAAGCCGGTCCAGTGGATGGTAATGGTATCGGTATCGCTGGTGTTTTCGGTGCTGCTTCATCGCTGGCATGTGCCTGCTGCGCTTTTGGTCGGGCCGATGATCATCGGTATTGTCATGGGAACCAATGGTGCCACCATAACACCGCCGAAATCCCTTTATCTCGGGGCGCAATCCGTGCTCGGCGTGATGATTGGCGGATCAATGACCATCGGCATCCTGACATCCTTTGTCCAGGACTGGCCGCTGATCATCGGGGTCACAACCATAACGCTTCTGGCCAGCAGCTTTCTGGGCTGGATCCTGTGCGTCAAACAGGTTCTGCCGGGAACCGCGGGCATCTGGGGATCGTCACCGGGGGCTGCATCGGCGATGGTCATCATGGCCGAGGCCTTTGGCGCGGATGCCCGTCTTGTTGCCTTCATGCAATATGTCCGGGTGGTGATCGTGGTTGCCGTGGCATCCAGTGTTGCCAATTTCTGGGTTGATCCCGAAGTCGCCGCTGCTGCGGCATTAGCCCATCAATGGTTCCCGCCGCTTGATGTGCCGGGCTTTGCGATCACGCTTGGGCTGGCAGCTATCTGTTGCCTTGTCGGGGAAAAATCGCGCCTGCCGTCGGGCACGCTTTTGATACCGATCATTGTCACCATGATCCTGCATGTCAGCGGCTATATTGATGTCGTGTTGCCCGAATGGTTTCTGGGCCTGACCTATGCGATGATCGGCTGGGTGATCGGGCTTAAATTCACCCCGCCGGTCTTGCGCCACGCCGCCCATGCCTTTCCCAAGGTCTTGTTGTCGATCATCATGCTGATCGGCTTTTGTGCGGGGATTTCCGGTCTTTTGGTGATCTTCATGGATGTTGATCCGCTGACCGCCTATCTGGCGACAAGTCCGGGTGGACTTGACTCGGTCGCGATCATTGCTGCCAGCACCAATGTCGATCTGTCATTCATACTGGTGTTGCAGGCCACCCGGTTTTTCATGGTCCTTGCCTTTGGTGCGCCGCTTGCCCGGTTGGTTGCACGGCGCACCGCCCATCTGACCGGCCCCGAAAACGAGAAGGCCTGATGGATCACATCTGCGCACGCAGATATCAGGTCACATCGTAAGGATCTTGCCGATAAAGCCTTCGACCCGGGTGCGAAGTTCGCTTCCCTGGGTTTCAAGATTTGCAGCCGCATCGCTGAGTTCACCGGCAACCGCATCGGCATGGGCGATGGCATTGGTGATTTCTTCGACACTGTCCCCGACCGACCGTGCTTCGGAAACGGCACTGGTTGCCCCCGATGCCACGGAAATACAGATTTCGGCCTGTTCTTCTGTTTGTGCGGCAGTGGTTTCGGATCGCGCCTGCAAGGTATCCATCGCCAGGGCGATCTGATCGATGTCATTACCAGCCTTGGCAATGGTTCCAAGCATCAGCTCCATCCAGCGCGAAATCTCGTCTGTTGCACTGGCAGACTGCCCGGCAAGGGCCTTGACCTCCTTGGCGACAATCGCAAACCCCTTGCCGGCCTCGCCGACGCGCGCAGCTTCGATCGATGCATTAAGCCCCAGCATCTTGGTTTGTGCGGCAATCGCAGAAATCGATGACAGCATCTTTTCCGCATCGGCGGCGCGGGCCTGAAGGGTGGCAAATGTTTCGCGCATGTCACGGGCCTGACACCCGATTTCGTGGGTGGTGCGCACGGTTTCGGCCGCCTCGCCGCCAACATGTACCAGCTGGCTTTTCAGGGTTTCCATCTGCTGGGCAACATTTTCAATACGCTGAAGCGCACTTTGTGCCGCCTGCGCGATCCCCTGATTGCAGTTGCGCGTCTGATCATGGCTGTCGCCCAGAACGTCAAGCGCGCTGCGCACCTGACTGACCGCAGCGCCAAGCATCCCGACCGTGCCCTGAACCTGATTTTCAAAATCCGATGCCAGCTGTTCGCGCGATTTCAAAACCTGTTCACGTTCCAGAATGCGGGCAACCTGCCCGCCGACAAATCCCAGAAGTTCCAGCAATTCATCATCAAGCCGGGCAATGTCGGGGCTGAAAAACTCGATCACGCCTTCTGTGCGGCCTGACAGCTTGACCGGCAGGGCAAAGCATCCCCGAAGCCCGTTTCGCGCCGCAGACGGCGCACGCAGGAAACCGTCCTTTTGCGTGACATCCGCGATACAAACCGCCGTACCATTGGCCGCGACACTGCCGATCAATCCCTGCCCCAGGGCAAAAACAGTCTGTTCGGACTGGGCTCGGAAATCGGCAATCCTTGCGCCGGAAATTGATGAACTGATTGACCAGATGCCCGCTGATGACAATTCATCACCTGATCGCAAATAGGCATGCCCGATCGGCCATGCACAATAATCACACACTGCGGTCAGGATATCGCCAATCGCCTCATCGCGTGCGCTGGCCTCGTCTGCGACCGTGCTGACCTTGCGCAGCAAACGCAAAATATCAACCAGTGCAGAACCATCAGGCGCGCGACGGAATTGCGGATCGTTTTCGGGGGAAACAGAACGGATGAAACCGGCAAGCATCTTGAAACTCCGAGGCTGAAACAGTTCGGTCCCCACACGGAAACCAAACAGGTCATGCAAGCCTCGTTGCCTGCCAATCATCGAAATGTCCGGGCGCCATTGCCCGGTCACAAGGGAATATTAGCGTACTATTGCACACGCGAAAAGAACATTTCGCGTGTGCAATACAATCAATCATTTAGACCGGACCGCAGGTGCTTTGCCACGCCACCTGGTGCGCGAAACACGCTGTTGGCAATCAGCGGACCTAAACCCTGACCTTGCGAAAGACACCCGATGCGATCATCACACCAAGGATCACCAGCACCACGGCAAGTGCCAGCGCAAGGTTGCCCTGCTCACCCAGCAGGATCACACCGCCAAGTGCTGTCAGGGCCGGCGTCATCGCCCCGAATGCCGACGCACCGGTTGATCCGATATGACGCACGGCAAGGCCATAGGTAATCACCGCAACACAACCGGCCAAAAGCCCCTGGGCAGTCAACAGCATCATGACATCGCCAACCGGCGCATCGGCAAGCGTGGTGCCGGTAAAGACCGCAATGATGGCCATGATCACAAAGGACCAGAAACCGACAAAGGCCGCGGCCTCAAGCGCGCCAAGGCCACTTTGGCGCATGGCATGGGTATAGCACGCCCACATGAACGCCCCGGCTGAAACAAGGCCATAGCCCAGCAACATGTCACTGCTGACCTCGCCTGCCGGTTTAAGCGCCACAAGCGACAAGACCCCGACAATCACCGCACCATACCCGGTCAAACGTAGCTTGCCCGGACGTTCGCCAAACATCACAACAGCAATCAGAACCGCCCAGACCGCCATCACACCAGGCAACAAAATGCCCACATGGCTGGCCGGAACGAATTGCAGCGCACTGGCAACCATCAGCGTGTAAAACGCCCCCGACCCGACCAGCATCAAAAGACCATTGGCAATCGAAAGCCCCTTGGGCCAGATGCCTTTTTTCAGCCAGATCGGGGCAAGCAGAACAAACGGCACCACAAAGCGCAAAAGACCAATATCCACAGCTGTAAAGCTTGATGTCATGGCATAGCGGGTCGCAATAAGCCAACCGGCCCAGATAAAGACCGTCGCCAAGGCAGATGTCACACCGACAAGTCGGCTTTCCGTCGCACTGGTGGCACGAAGCGCGGAAGTTTCAGACATAACAGGTTATCCGATAAAGGGTTGATTTTGCCCGAATCAGACCATGCCGCGCCCAATACGGCAACCCCTTTGACCGGAGGTCAGCTATGCGCGGCAAAATCCATGAAAAAACGGCGCAAGGTTGCCCCTGCGCCGTTTTTGATTTTCCCGATGACCGGATCGAAATCAGATGCCGAATTCGGCAAAGAAATCATTGCCCTTGTCATCAATAACGATGAAGGCCGGGAAGTCTTCGACTTCGATCTTCCAGACGGCTTCCATGCCAAGTTCCGGATATTCGTGAACTTCGACCTTCTTGATGCAATCCTGTGCCAGACGCGCAGCCGGGCCACCGATCGAACCAAGATAGAAACCGCCATATTTCGCACAGGCATCCTTGACGGCCTTCGAACGGTTGCCTTTTGCCAGCATCACGAACGAACCGCCAGCGGCCTGGAACTGCTCGACATAGGCATCCATGCGACCGGCCGTGGTCGGGCCGAACGAACCCGACGGCATGCCTTCCGGGGTTTTCGCCGGACCGGCATAATAGACCGGATGGTTTTTGAGGTATTCGGGCATCTCTTCACCGGCATCAAGGCGTTCCTTGATTTTGGCATGCGCGATGTCACGGGCCACAATCACGGTCCCGGTCAGCGACAGGCGCGTTTTGACCGAATATTGCGAAAGCTGCTTGCGGATTTCATCCATCGGACGGTTCAGGTCAACCTTGACCACTTCGTCATCAAGATGTTCGTCCGTCACCTGCGGAAGGTACTTCGCCGGATCATGTTCAAGATCCTCGATAAAGATACCGTCTTTGGTGATCTTGCCCAGAATCTGACGATCGGCAGAGCACGAAACACCCAGACCAACCGGGCAGCTTGCCCCGTGGCGCGGCAGACGGATCACACGCACATCGTGGCAGAAATACTTGCCGCCAAACTGTGCGCCGATGCCCATTTCGCGGGTCATCTCAAGAACCTTCTGTTCCCATTCAAGGTCACGATAGGCCTGACCATGCTCGCCACCTTCGGTCGGAAGGTTGTCGTAATAACGCGCTGACGCCATTTTCACGGTCTTGAGGCAGGATTCTGCCGACGTACCGCCAATAACGATGGCAAGGTGATACGGCGGGCAAGCCGAAGTGCCAAGGGTGCGAATTTTCTCGTCAAGGAACTTGCGCAGGCTTTCCGGGTTCAGAAGCGCCTTGGTCTGCTGGAACAGGAAGGTCTTGTTGGCAGACCCGCCGCCCTTTGCCATGAACATGAATTTATATTCATCGCCCTTGGTCGCATAAAGATCGATCTGTGCCGGAAGGTTCGACCCGGTGTTCTTTTCTTCGAACATGTTGATCGGGGAAACCTGTGAAAAGCGCAGGTTATGTTTCTGATAGGCCTGCCAGATACCTTTGGACAGTGCTTCTTCATCCGAACCATCGGTGATGACCTTGCCACCCCGTTTGCCCATGACGATTGCCGTTCCGGTATCCTGACACATCGGCAAAACACCGCCCGAGGCAATGGATGCGTTTTTCAGAAGATCCATCGCAACGAACTTGTCGTTCGGTGTGGCTTCTTCGTCATCAAGGATTTTGCGAAGCTGTTCAAGATGGCCCGGACGCAAAAGGTGCGAACAATCGAAAAACGCCTGAAGGGTCAGTTTTTCAATCGCTTCGGGTTCGACCTTCAAATAGGTCTCGCCATTGACGTCAACGGTGGAAACACCCTCATCGCCGATCTTGCGGTACGGGGTCGTGTCCTTCCCCTGATCGAACATGGGTTTATAGACAAAATCACTCATGGAAGGCTCTCGTCTCTCTCAAAACAAGGTGGGATTGTTTTTTTCGATAATTGACGCGGAACATAGCGCCTCGACAAAGAAATTTCCACGTTCTTTGCCCTTGTATGCGTTTTTTGCCCGCAAATACGCAGTTCTGCGGATAAGCAAAGCCTGTTATTGGGTGTCTATTGCCTGTAAACGATCATTCTGATAGCGCGCTGATTGATCCTGCCCTAGACATTACCCGTTCTAAAAGTGCATCAAGGTTGCGCACCCACAATCGGGTGCGTTTTTTGTTTCAGGTTTGCCCATGCTTTCCCAGATTTTGATTATCCTGCCGATTTTTGCACTGATCCTGACAGGATGGATCGCGCGCAAAGGCGGTGCCCTTGGTCCGACCGCCACGCGCGAAATCAACCGGCTTGTGGTCTATTTTGCCCTGCCCGCCCTGTTGTTTGACATCATGGCAAAGGCCGAACCCCATGAAATCTGGCAACCTGACTTCATTCTGGCTTTTGGTTTCGGCTGTGGCGTGGTCTTTATCCTGACCATCATCATGCGGATTGCCAGCGGCCATCATCTGGTCGATGCGGTGATTGACGGCCTTACCACCAGTTACGCCAATGCCGGTTTTCTTGGCTTCCCGCTTGTTCTGGCCCTGATTGGTGAAAGCGGTCTGGCCGCAACCCTGATTGCCACCATCCTGACCGCCTGTGTGCTGTTTGCCATTGCCATCATCCTGATCGAATTTGGCCTGCAACAGGAAACCAGCCGTTTTGACATCATTCTCAAGACCCTCAAGGCACTGGTCAAAAACCCGCTTCTGATTGCGCCGACCCTTGGCACAGTGGTGATGCTATCCCCGTGGGAAATTCCCGGCCCGGTTGATGTTTATCTGAAACTTGTTGGCGGGGCGGCCGCCCCGTGTGCGCTGATTGCACTTGGACTGTTTCTGGCTGATCGCACCGCCAATCAGAAGCACGAAAAATGGAGCACCACGGGGATTTTCGTGATCCTCAAACTGGTTGTCCAACCGGCCCTGACCTGGGTGATGGCGGTGCCGGTTCTTGGCCTGCCGGGCCACATGGCCCATCTTGCGGTCCTGCTTGCAGCCCTTCCGACCGGGACCGGGCCCTTCATGCTGGCCGAATTTTACAACCGCGAAAGTGTACTGACCGGGCGCATGATCCTGATCACCACCATCCTGTCGGTTGGCACCCTGTCGGCCTATCTGGCGATTGCCTGACCGCAATTGAAAACGGGTCCGACACATTGGTGTCAGACCCGCGATCGATGTTCCGGCCATGCGCCCGAAGGCGGGTCGGTTTTATTTCTTGCGGAACGCGTCCAGTGCGATGACCTCGCCGGTTTCGCCCGCATCGGGTTTGGATTTTTTGCGCGATGATTTTGACGGTTCGGCCACCAGCGTCGGTGCCGCTTCTTCGTCATCCATCAGATCGGCATCCAGATCATCATCTTCTTCAAAGTCGAAATCATCGTCATCCATTTCTTCTTCGACGCTGAAGGTCAGCATGAAGTTGGCAGACGGATCGACAAAGGCCAGCATCGCATCAAAAGGCACGACCACAGTGGTCGGCATGCCATCGAAGCTCATTCCAACCGAGAAATGGTCATCTTCGGACTTCAAATCCCAGAACCGGTGCTGCAACACCACCGTGATGTTGTCGGGATGCGCTTTGCGCTGACTTTCAGGCAGTGCAACACCGGGATGGTTGGTCTGGAAAGTGATATAGTAGTGATGCTCGCCGAAAAGGCCTTCTTCAGCCACGCGCGCAAGAATATCTTTCACCACGCCGCGCAGCGCCTGGTCGACCATAAGATCGTAACGGAATTCTTCCGGTTTCTGCATCAGTAATCCTGTATCTGGCGGGATACCGGTGCTTTCCGGCAAATCCCGTCATTGTCATATAGCATCTCTGCACGCCAATTGCATCTTGGAGTGCCTTATAATGACTCTATTCATAACGAAGCGGGGAATAAATACAAGAGTGGGGCGTTCTGTTGCTAGGTGCCCCGTCCCCCACCAGATTACCGCTCCCGGCAACCGGAATTTCGCTTTGGTGCTAGTACCGCTTAGGCGGCAACAGCAACCGGAGCATTGTTGTCGTTTGCATTTACAAACATTGGCCCGATGCGGTGGTACCATGCCGAGCGCCCACATTGACTTTTACTGCTCACGTCGATCCTATTTCGGCCCCACGAAGATTGTCTGAGTCGGACAACCGATAAATTTGGTGGAGCCGCCGGGTACCGCCCCCGGGTCCGTAAAGCCTATTCTGTCACGCAGTTTAGCGCCGTAGTCGGGTTGCCCCGACAGCCCCTATATAGGTCAAACCGGGTCCTTTTCACAAGGGGATTTGGGAAATCTTTTTTTTCATTCGAACGGAACATTCCGATATCCGGGCAATGCCGGATTGCCGATTTTGCCCACCATCAAACACGGCGGAACGTATCGGGATAATCGATCACCAGCCCGGCTTCATCGATTTCAAGCTCTGCCGAGAAATTGCGAAACAGCCCTTCATAGCGATAACGACGCCCCGGAATCAGACAGCTGTAACGTTGCGCTGCACGCGACGGAAGAAAATCACCCTCGATCTGACTTGGAAGCGGCACATAGGCCGCCGAAATATCGCACGCCTCCCCCGCAGGCAGTTGCAATCGCCGGATCGGAAGCATGTTTGTTGCTGGCGTGATGCCGATATCCACATCAAAACAGCCCGTCAGAGCCGGCAAATCCCGATCAGCCAGACAGTCAAACCAGTTTCCCTTGCCGTCAGATGTGACATGCATATGCGCCCCGCCGACATAGCTTACCCGGACTTCGCGCGTTGCATATGACGCGTCGGTCACAACAAGGTACGATCCGCCATACTGGCCTTCACGCGTGCCAATCACCACACCCTCAAGCTTGATCCCGTCCGCGTCGGTTTGGCAGACACAATGTTCAAGCCCCTTTCCGTCCCAATCAACCCACTGAACTTCCGTTCGCATATGACCGACACTCCCTGCGTTAAACGCGCCAAAATTTCATGCGATCAAGTATAGCCACACGGGGTGAATTTGCGCGATCTCTCCTGACAGGAACCGTCAGCAGGGGCGTGTTTAAAACGCGATATCAAAGGGGACACTGCGTTGCTTGCCGATGACCGCCGACCTGACTATGCTGCCCCAAAGACGATTCCGAAAAACGCAGGACTGAGCATGCAGCAATATCTTGATCTGATGCGTCTGGTGCGCGACACCGGCACGCGCAAGGAAGACCGCACGGGTACAGGCACCGTATCGATTTTCGGCCATCAGATGCGGTTTGATCTGTCCGAAGGTTTCCCGCTGGTCACCACCAAGAAACTGCATCTGAAATCAATCATTCATGAATTGCTGTGGTTCCTTGATGGCGACACCAATGTCAAATATCTGCAAGACAACGGTGTGCGCATCTGGAACGAATGGGCCGATGAAAACGGCGATCTTGGCCCGGTCTATGGCGGCCAGTGGCGGTCATGGCGCGGGGCCAATGGGGAAACCATTGACCAGATCACCGGCCTGATCGATCAGATCAAAAACAATCCCGATTCCCGCCGCCTGATCGTTTCGGCCTGGAACGTGGCCGATGTGCCCAACATGGCGCTGCCGCCCTGCCATTGCCTGTTCCAGTTCTATGTCGCGGACGGCAAGCTTTCCTGTCAGCTGTATCAGCGCAGTGCCGATATCTTCCTTGGTGTGCCGTTCAACATCGCATCCTATGCGCTTTTGACCATGATGATTGCCCAGGTTTGTGATCTTGGCGTTGGCGATTTTGTCCATACCCTTGGCGATGCACATCTTTATACCAACCACCTTGAACAGGTTGAATTGCAGCTGTCGCGCGATCCCCGCCCGCTGCCAACCATGAAAATCAATCCCGATGTCAAATCGATCTTTGATTTCAAGTTCGAGGATTTCGAACTGGTCGGTTATGACCCGCACCCGCATATTGCCGGCAAGGTTGCTGTCTGATGCCGGCAAACAACAATGAACGGATTGAACGGGTTGCGGTTGTTGCTGCGGCCGAAAATGGCGCCATCGGCAAGGATGGCTGGATGCCGTGGGAACTGCCCGAAGACCTTAAACGGTTCAAGGCCCTGACCCTTGGCAAACCGATGATCCTGGGCCGCGTCACGTTTGAAGCCATTGGCCGCCCGTTGCCCAAACGGACCAATATCGTCGTTACCCGCGATAAGGACTGGTCATTTGATCATGAAAATGTCCGCGTCTGCCATGACATCGAAACGGCCATCAGGCTTGCCGACGAAATTGCGCTGCGCGACGGGATCAATGAAGTCATCATTGCCGGTGGCGCCCAGATTTATCACCTCGCCCTGCCTTTTACGACGCGCTTTGAGTTGACCGAAGTTCACGCAAAGATCGACGGCGACACATTCCTTGATCCGCTGGCAGAAGATGAATGGCGCGAAACCGCCCGTCAAAGGATCGACAATCCCGATGGTCCGGACTACAGTTTCGTGACCCTTGATCGGATATAGGCGCGATATGCGTGTGGCTGCACCCTGCCGTGATGCCACAGCGGTTGATTTTCCAGGCCAGCCGATCCATCTTTAAAACAGTTATAGAACACTCGTTCCAGTGTTCTCGTCACTACCCAAGGAAATGTCATGGCGCGCCCCCGCGGATTTGATGAAGAAAGCGTTCTTGATAACGCAATGAACATCTTCTGGAGCAAAGGCTTTGAATCGACCTCTGTTCAGGATCTGGTGGAAGAAACCGGCCTGAACCGGGCAAGCATGTATGCAAGCTTTGGCGACAAAAAGGCTCTTTTCCTGCGTGTGCTTGACCATTACAGCCAGAAAATCAGTTCCGAGCGTTTTGCCAATCTTCGCGAAATCGAAGACGGCCGCGAAGCAATTGAAAAGACTTTCCGCGACACCGCCAAAACCGGCTGCGCAGAAGGCAAACATAAAGGCTGTCTGATTGTGAATTCGGGGATGGAACTGGCCCCGCATGATCCCGAAACCGCTGCTATCGCCCATCAGGCCTTTCGCCGGGTCGAAGACATGTTTGCCGCCGCGCTTAGCCGTGGCATCAAACATGGCACGATTTCAAAGGACAAGAACATCCGCGCACTGGCGCGCTTCCTTGCCGGGTCGATCCAGGGCGTTCAGTTGATGTCGCGCCGCGGTGCGGATCGTGAAACGCTTGAAGATTACACCAACACCATTCTCGAAGTCCTGAACTGACCGGTTTGTGAACCCCGCAAACCGCTGTTTCCGATCACGGTTCAGTGATCGGTCTCGAAACATGTTGCATTATAGAATGATCATTCCATAATAAGGTCAAACAACACATACACCAAGTCTTGAGGAACGAAATGTCTGCAATTACCCCGCTTCTGCCCCGTCAGCCTGTCCCGTCTCTCAGCGTTCCGCTGGTCGGGGGCGGCACCTGGTCGCTGGCCGATCAGAAACCGGAAAACTTCACCATGGTCGTGTTTTATCGCGGCCTGCATTGCCCGATCTGCGGCAAATATCTCAAAGACCTTGATAACAAGCTCGCCGATTTTGCCAAGCGCGGTGTAAATGTTGTCGTCCTGTCCTCGGACGGCGAAGACCGTGCGACCGAGGCCAAGGCAAAATGGGGCCTTGAAAACCTTGATCTCGGCTATGGGCTTGATCTTGATAAGGCCCGCGAATGGGGTCTTTATATCTCGACCTCGAACGGCGTGACCTCAAGCGGCTATGAAGAACCGGCGATCTTTTCCGAACCCGGTCTGTTTCTGGTCCGTCCGGACGGCACCCTTTATTTCGGCACCGTCCAGACCATGCCGTTTGCCCGCCCGGCCTTTGACCAGATCCTTGGCGCGCTTGATTTCGTGATTGCCAAGGGCTACCCGGCACGCGGCGAAGTGGTTGATCACACCAATCCGTGATCCTGCCCAACATGCGAACAGGTCCCTTCCCCAACCTGTCGCGACGTAATCTGCAAAACAAAGCCCGGCAACTGAAATGCCGGGCTTTTTGTTCTTCGGTATCAGATCGGGGAAGGATCAATCCTCGTCCGGGTCGTCACCCTCTTCGCGGCGCCGGCGCGGGCGCAACACGATCCAGGCTGCAACAATCGTCAATGCCGCCATGCCAAACCAGGTCAGCGCATAGGACATGTGATTGTTGGGGAAACTGATCCGGGTCAGTCCGCCGACCGGAAGCTTTGCCGAATTTTCCGCCCCGTCGCCATCAATGAAATACGGGGCGACATCATTGGCATCAAGCCCGCGCTTTTCGGCCATGGCGCGGACATCGCGCGAATACCACCGATCATCCCCGGGCACATTGTCACGCATGAATGTCCCGACCGGCTCGTCAAGACGCAGAAGCCCCGTCACCGTGACCTGCCCGTCGACCATGCCATCGCTGCGGGTGTCGGGGTTGCGGCGGTCGGTCGGGACAAAGCCGCGATTGACCATGACAATCGTACCATCGTCGCGTTCAAGCGGCGTCATCACCCAATAGCCCGCCCCGTAATCGGTCGCGGCATAGACATGGCTTTCCAGATCATTGCGATAGGTGCCGGTAACGGTAACCTTGCGATATTCATCGCGTTCGCGGCTGACATTGGCCCAGTCATCGCGGCGTGGGGCCGGTTGGGCATCACCATGCACGCGTGCATCAACCCGCGCAATCAGATCAAGTTTCCAGGCCCGGCGTTCGATCTGCCAGTATCCAAGGGCGCAAAACCCGGAAAACAGAATGACCGCCAGTGCCAGAACCACGATCCGGGTGGTCATGGATGGTCCGCGCCGGGATGGTTGCGTTGCTGTGGTCGTTTTGGCGGTTCGGGAAATGCGGTTGTCCGTCATCTCGCTTTCTTTCCAAGGGCATCTGTGTCTGCGAACGAAAAAGGGCGCGATACCGGTAAAGTATCGCGCCCCCTTCAGATATCAAGCAACGGCCTAGCCAAAGCTCTTGATCATTTCATGATCCATCTGCGGCATCATGTTGGTATTGAGGTGATACATCACCCACAGCGAACCGGCGATGGCAATCGCCACGATCACGATGGTGAAGATCAGCGCCAGCATGTTCCAGCCACCTTCGGATTTGGTGTTCATATGCAGGAAGTAGATCATGTGAACCACGATCTGAACCACACCAAGACCCATGATCCAAAGTGCGGTCGCGACCTTGCTGTCAAGAACGCCATCCATCACCAGCCAGAACGGGATCGCTGTCAGGATAACCGACAGGATGAAACCGATCAGATAGCTTTTGAAAGTACCGTGAGAGGCACCATCGCCGTGATGGTCATCATGTGCGTGTGAATGTGCACTCATCCCAGAACTCCCAGCAGATAAACGACAGAGAAGACACCGATCCAGACCACGTCAAGGAAGTGCCAGAACATCGACAGGCACATCAGGCGACGCTTGTTTTCCGGGATCAGTCCGCGCTGGGACA
Source organism: Thalassospira sp. CH_XMU1420-2 (assembly GCF_037029325.1). Classification (NCBI taxonomy): domain Bacteria; kingdom Pseudomonadati; phylum Pseudomonadota; class Alphaproteobacteria; order Rhodospirillales; family Thalassospiraceae; genus Thalassospira; species Thalassospira sp. CH_XMU1420-2. The sequence continues at coordinate 123,548 of NZ_JAYMEG010000005.1, read as the reverse complement.
CCTGAACCATCAGGGTCACAAGCCAGATGATGCCGAACGTCACGTGCAGACCGTGGGTCGCAACCAGCGTATAGAACGCCGACAGGAAGCCACTGCGCATCGGGGTTGCCCCAATGCTCCACAGGTGATGGAACTCGTAAAGTTCCAGCCCGACGAACGCGATCCCGAACAGACCGGTAATCGCCAGCCACAGCTGGGTGCCGGCAATCTTGCCTTTTTCCATCTGAAGCATGGCAAAGCCATAGGTGATCGACGAGAACAGCAGCATCGAGGTGTTGATCGCCACCAGTTCAAGATCGAACAGATCCGCCGGCGAAGGCCCGGCCGCATAGTTGCGGCCAAGCACGCCATGGGTTGCAAACAGGATCGCAAAGATGAGGCAATCGCTCATCAGATAGATCCAGAAGCCAAGCATCGTACCGGTTTCCGGGTGATGCTCTTCTTTCAGGTAAAAGACCGGCGTTTCGGTCTGAGAGGCAGTATTATTCGCCATTGTCATTCCCTTACGCCTGCTGTTTTGCCAGAAGGGCGGTACGTTCGTCTTCGGTCTTCACAACTTCATCTGCCGGGATGTGATAATCACGGTCATAGTTGAAGGTATGCGCAATCGCACCAACCACCAGCACGATGAAGCTGACAGCCGCCAGCCACCAGATGTGCCAGACAAGGGCGAAACCAAGGACAAGCGAAATCGCAGCCAGGATAAAGCCAGCGCCGGTATTTTTCGGCATGTGGATATCGATGAAGCCCGATGTCGGACGTACAAAGCCACGCTTTTTCATATCCGCCCAGGCGTCCAGTTCATGAACAACCGGGGTAAAGGCGAAGTTGTAGGCCGGGGGCGGCGACGAAGTCGACCATTCCAGCGTACGACCACCCCACGGGTCACCGGTTTCGTCACGCAGCTTCTCGCGATTGATAACGGCAACCACGATCGACATCAGGAACGAACCGATACCACCGGCGATCAGAACCGCACCAAAGGCCGCAATAACGAACCAGATCTGAAGCGACGGGTCGTCAAAGTGGCTCATGCGGCGGGTAACGCCCATCAGGCCAAGAACATAAAGCGGCATGAAGGCAAAGTAGAAGCCGATGGTCCACAGCCAGAACGACATCTTGCCCCAGAACTCATCCAGCTTGAAGCCGAATGCTTTCGGGAACCAGTAAACGATACCGGCAAACATCCCGAAGACCACACCACCGATAATCACGTTGTGGAAGTGGGCAATCAGGAACAGGCTGTTATGGAGCACGAAGTCAGCCGGCGGAACCGCCAGCATAACACCGGTCATGCCACCAATGACAAAGGTCAGCATGAAACCGATCGTCCACAGCATCGGCACATCAAAGCTGATGCGGCCCTTATACATGGTGAACAGCCAGTTGAAGACCTTTGCACCGGTCGGGATCGAGATGATCATGGTTGTGATGCCAAAGAAGGCGTTCACACTTGCACCCGAACCCATGGTGAAGAAGTGGTGCAGCCAGACGATATAGGACAGGATGGTAATAACCACCGTGGCATAAACCATCGAGCTGTAGCCAAACAGGCGCTTGCGGCAGAAGGTCGAAACAACTTCGGAAAACACACCAAACGCCGGCAGGATCAGGATGTACACTTCCGGGTGACCCCAGATCCAGATCAGGTTGATATACATCATGGCGTTACCGCCAAGATCGTTGGTGAAGAAGTTGGTGTCTGCATAACGGTCAAGACCAAGCAGAACCAGAACCGCGGTCAGAACCGGGAATGCTGCAACAATCAGGATGTTGGTGCAAAGCGAGGTCCAGGTAAAGACCGGCATTTTCATCATCGACATGCCCGGTGCGCGCATTTTGACGATGGTCACAATCAGGTTCACACCCGAAAGCAACGTACCGACACCGGCAATCTGCAAGGCCCAGATATAGTAATCAACCCCCACACCCGGACTATAGACAATGTCCGAAAGCGGCGGATAGGCCAGCCAACCGGTTTTTGCGAACTCACCGACAAACAGCGACGCCATGATCAGGACGGCACCACAGGTGGTCATCCAGAAGCTGAAATTGTTCAGGAACGGGAATGCAACGTCGCGCGCGCCGATCTGCAGCGGCACAACGAAGTTCATCAGACCGGTCACCAGCGGCATCGCCACGAAGAAGATCATGATCACGCCATGCGCGGTAAAGATCTGGTCATAGTGGTCGGGCGGCAAATAACCGGCAACATCCCCAAACGCGATCGCCTGCTGGGCGCGCATCATCAGTGCATCGGCAAAGCCACGCAAAAGCATGACGATCGCCAGAATGATATACATGATGCCGATCTTTTTATGATCGATCGAGGTGATCCACTCGTTCCAGAGATATCCCCACAAACGGAAATAGGTAAGCGCGCCAACAACGACGAGCCCGCCCAGCACCACGGCAGCAAATGTCACGGCGACAATCGGCTCGTGGAACATCGGGATGGAGTCGATTGACAGCCGGCCAAATATAAAATGTAAAAGGTCCGGATTAGAGAACATCGGATTACTCTTCTTTCAAATGCAGCAAGGCACCAGATACCCGGTGCGAAAACTGCGAAGGGCCGGTTGGCTTTCACCAACCGGCACTGCTTCAGAACCCTGTCGAAACGCCTGCGGGCGCAATGCTCATGGCGCGTGCACTCTGTCCATTGTCAAACAAGGGCAGATTGGCAAGCTCGCCAGAAAAACCACTTTCAGGGGTGGTGCAAAGCGACGCCACATAGGACTTGCTTTCGGGCAACGGCTGACTTCCGCGCATATGCGGAACGTCATAGGTCAGCGACATCACGTTATAGATGCCAGCCAGTCCACCGCCGCCTTTCGCGTCGATCGCCATCATCTCGTTCATGCACATTTTCGACTGGTCGACGCACATGTTGAGGATCGCGGTATAGAGTTCCGGGTCCACTGCGCTGTAGTAGTGAACCGGCTCGGCGACGCTCGGCTTTTCGAGTTCAAGATACTGGGAACGGCCAAGGAAGTTCTCGTCGGACTTCACATCAGCGACCCATTTGTCAAAGCCTTCTTCGCTCAGGCCGTGGAACTTGAAGCGCATATGAGAGAAGCCCTCACCGCTATAGTTCCCCGAGAAGCCTTCATAAACGCCCTCTTCGTTGATCACGGCATGGAGTTTGGTTTCCATACCCGCCATCGAGTAAATCTGGCCCGCAAGAGCCGGAATGAAGAAGGAGTTCATGATACCCGAAGAAGTGATTTTGAACTGAATGGGGGTATCAATCGGAGCTGCAAGTTCATTGACGGTCGCAATGCCCTGTTCCGGATACAGGAACAGCCATTTCCAATCGAGGGAAACGACTTCGATCACCATCGGTTCGTGATCTTTGGCCAACGGACGTTCAGCGTCAATACGGTCCAGCGGACGATACGGGTCAAGCGTATGCGTCGTAACCCAGGTGATCGCGCCAAGCGCAATAATGATCACCAGTGGTGCGGACCAGATGACGACTTCCAGCTTCGTGGAATGGTGCCATTCGGGATCATATTCCGCGTCCTTGTTGCCCTGACGGTATTTCCAGGCAAAGAAGACAGTCAGTGCCATCACCGGAACGATGATCAGCAGCATCAGGATCGTGGAAACGATAATCAGATCGGACTGCTGGGACGCGATATCACCCGACGGGTCGATAACAACCAGGTTGCAACCGGCCAGAAGCGAAAACATCGAGGCTACAGCGACGCCGCGTACAAGTTTTGAAAGCATGCGCTTCATACTTTGTCAGTTTCTGGAAGATGTTCTCACAGGCAACAATATGCCTGCGAGCCGCATGAACGACCCATCGGAGATCGCCACACGTCGTACCCCGTCGCAACGGCATATAGGAATAATCATTCCAAACATCCACGGAAAGGGCACAATTTTGGCAAATTTTTTTCAAAAACCCGCCAGGTCGGAATTTCGCGGGAATTGCTATAGCTGCATCGCAACAATGTCAAGATACCCGCCGTGCATAGCTGGGTCTTAATGACAATTATCATTCCAATGTAAACCTAACGTTGTGCGGTGCAGAAAGATAATTGACACTGACGTTTGCAATTCACATGTCTATACTTAGACTCGATCCAAAGTCGTATCGTCCTTTGATCCGAATTTGTGATCCAATCAAAAGTAGTTAGGACCAAAAGGTCCGACCAGTGATTTAGGGAGAACGGCGTGAACCAAACAACAGAAAACTACGCGACCGCCACCTCATCAGGTTTGGAACGCGACGCACGGCATCTTAATGCCGACGCAACCAACGATCCCGGTCAGATCGCGCTTGGCGTGATCATCGGCCGGACTTCGGAATTTTTCGACTTTTTCGTTTACTGCATCGCATCGGTACTTGTGTTCCCGCAATTGCTGTTTCCCGGCGAAACGGCATTGGTCGGCACCATGTATTCCTTTGCCATCTTCTCTCTGGCCTTTATCGCCCGCCCGGTGGGCTCGCTGGTCTTCATGACGGTTGACCGGCATTATGGCCGTGGCGTCAAACTGACGATTGCCATGTTCATGCTCGGCGGCTCGACCGCGGCGATGGCCTTCCTGCCAAGCTATGCCTCTGCCGGTGTTCTTGCGATCTATCTGCTGTGCAGCTTCCGCTTCCTGCAAGGTCTTGCATGGGGTGGTGCCTGGGATGGTCTTGCATCGCTTCTGGCCCTCAATGCGCCGGACAACCGCAAGGGCTGGTATGCGATGATCCCGCAATTGGGCGCACCGCTTGGCTTCATGCTGGCATCTTCACTGTTTGCCTATCTGCTTCTGACCCTGCATCCCGATGACTTCCTGGCCTTTGGCTGGCGCTATGCGTTCTTCGTGGCCTTTGCCATCAACGTGGTCGCATTGTTTGCCCGCCTGCGTCTGGTTGCCACCTCGGAGTTCGGCCATCTTCTTGAAAAGAACGAACTGGAAGCAGCCCGCGTGATGGACACACTCAAACATAACGGTCGTACCGTTGTGCTTGGGGCACTGGTCCCGATGGTCAGCTACGCGCTGTTCCATCTGGTCACGGTCTTTGCGCTCAGCTGGGTCTATCTGTATGCCAACGGCAATCCGGGGCAGTTCCTTCTGACCCAGGGTGTCGGTGCCGTACTTTGCGCCTTTGGCATTGTCGCATCGGGCTTCATCGCCGATCAGCTCGGTCGTCGTCGCCTGCTGGGATACAGTGCCGGGATCATCTTCCTGGGTGCTGTTCTGACCCCGCTGCTTTATTCCTTCAACATCATCAATGAAGGCATGATTGTTTTAGGTGGCTTTGCGGTTCTGGGCCTGTGCTTTGGTCAGGCGGCCGGCACGCTGGCATCGAACTTCAAGCGTGAATACCGCTATACCGGGTCTGCCCTGACATCCGACCTTGCATGGTTGCTCGGTGCCGGTTTCGCACCGCTGATCGCATTGTATCTGTGTGACAAGTTCGGTCTGCCCGGTGTTGGTGCCTACCTGCTTTCAGGGGCAATCGTTACCCTGCTGGTATTGCACTTCAACAAGCATTTCGGTTCCAAAAATACCGATTGATCACCGGATCCCGGATCCAATCCAACCGCAAACACCCCGGTCAAAACCGGGGTGTTTTCATATGTGGCTTTATCGCCTGTGCGCCGGGGCTTCGACCTCAGCCAGGCCTGGCATGAAATCGCGCAGGATTTCAAAAAACTTCCGCATGCGTGCCGGATAATAGCTGGCATAGGGATAAACCAGATAAACAGGCAAGGATGACGCCTGCCAGTCCGGGCATAAATGCATCAGCTTTCCGGTTCGCAGGTCATCGGTCACGATCCAGCGCGACACAATCCCCGCCCCCAGCCCGCCAAGCACCGCCTGACGGGTTGCAAACAGACTGTCTGTACTCAGACGCGGCTTGATCGGAAACCGGATCAGTTCCCGGCTGCCGATATTTTGCAGCGAAATCTCCGACCCGTAAAATGTCTTGAGAGACACCCACGGCAGATCCGCCAGCATCCCGACATCACAAACGGGTCTGTTTGCCAGAATGTCGGGTGCGGCGACAACAATACGCGGGATTTCCGCAAGCAGCACGGCAACATGTGACGGATCGGACACCGCGCCAACATGAATGGCACAATCGATCCGTTCGGAAATAAAGTCCGGCGGCCGGTCGCTCAGGACCCAGTCGACACTGACCTGGTCATAGCGTTTCAGGAATTTGATCAGCGGCTGAAGCAACTGATCCTGCCCAAAGGCATGGGGCACCTTGACCGCAAGCCGCCCGACCGGTTCGCCATCCGTACCCGAAAGTTCTTCGGTCAGGGCGTCCCACCCCTCAATCAGGGTGCAGGCATGAGCATAACACCGTTCCCCGTCATCGGTCAGCTTGATCGCATGCGTATTGCGCAGGATCAGCTCGACCCCAAGCATATCCTCAAGCGTCCGCAACCGGCGACTGATGGTCGGCTGGGTCGTGCCAAGCAATCCTGCCGCCGCCGACAGACTTCCGCCATCCACGATACGCACAAATGTTTGCATCAACTCCATACGATCAACGGAAGACATTCATCACCTATCATACGCTTTACGTATAACCATCTTACCGCACAACCCTCTACCAAACCAGCGTGTCATCCATATTCTGGGCCAAAATCAATTCCGCTTTACGGAGCTTTCAATGACCACCGCGCAAACAACTGCTGATCCGCAGCAGATCACGGCGGCCCCGTCGCGCAACATCATCTTTGCGCTTGCCCTTGGTGCGGGATCGGCCGTGGCCTCGATCTATTATACCCAGCCGGTTCTCAACATGATCGGGACCGAACTTGGGCTTGGTGCCGGGACAACCGGACTGATCCCGACAGTGACCCAGGTCGGATATGCTTTGGGCATTCTGTTCCTGTTGCCGCTTGGCGACCGTTATGATCGAAGGACCCTGATCGTTCTTAAAAGTGTCCTGCTTGCCGCCATGCTTCTGACCGGCAGCATTTCACCGGGCCTGAACACCATCCTGTTCACAAGTCTTCTGATCGGCATCACCGCAACCATGGCCCAGGACATTGTTCCGGCCGCCGCCATCCTGTCGCCCAAACATCTGCATGGCAAAACCATTGGTACCGTCATGACCGGTCTTTTGATCGGGATCCTGCTGTCACGCACGGTCAGTGGCGTGATCGCCGAATATTTCGGATGGCGGATTGTGCTGCAACTCGCTGCGGTTCAAATCCTGATCATCGGCTTTGCGCTTTGGAAAATCCTGCCGCCGTTCCAAACCCACGCAACGATGAGCTATCCCAAACTCCTGCAATCCCTTGCCCATCTCTGGACTGAACATCCATCGCTGCGCCATGCGGCCATTGCACAGGCATTCCTTGCGGTTGCCTTCAGCGCGTTCTGGTCGTCGCTTTCGCTGATCCTCCATCAACGCTATGGGCTTGGCAGTGACGTTGCCGGTGCCTTTGGCTTGCTCGGTGCTGTCGGGGCCCTGATGGCACGCTATGCCGGAAGCCTTGCCGATCGCCATGGCCCGGCACGGGTTACCAAACTGGGCTCCGTCATCCTGATCCTGTCCTTTGCCATCATGTGCATGGTGCCCGCACTGTCATCGGTCAGTGCACAGCTTGCCATCCTTGCCATCGGCACCATCGGCTTTGATCTGGGGGTTCAGGCGTCTCTGGTTTCGCACCAGACCATTGTCTATCAAATCGCCCCCGAAGCCCGCAGCAGACTGAACTCGGTCTTCTTTACCGTGATGTTTGTCGGCATGGCATCCGGATCGGTTCTTGGCACCCAGCTATTTGCCAGCGGCGGTTATCTGTCGGTGATGGCGGTCGGTATCCTGGCTGGCATCATCAGCCTGACCATCAGAATGATCGCCGATCGCAAGGCGGCGCAGTCCTGATCACCAACCATGATCCTGTTTGATCGGATAACGAAAAACACCCCGGCCAAAACCGGGGTGTTTTTACATCTGGAGACCTGAAGCGCGCGAGCCGACAGCGCGATTTTCATGCGGAGGTCACGGTGTGACTGGCTTCTGCCGTTTCAGGCACGTCATCGGCGACAATCGCTAGACGAAAACCTTTGTAATGTTTTCGAAGCATCATCCGTACAACGATGAACTGCCAGAAAAACATCCATAGAGCATTGAAAAGCCAAACGATAAATCCGCCGTCAAGCGTTGCGCCAGATACCTTGTTAAAGAAGCCGATACCAAAATGGATAACGAAACTGATCACAAAGCCGCCGACAAACGCCCCCGCAAACGATCGCCAAGTCAACAGCCACCATACGCGCACAATTCGCCCGTCTGTAAGTTCGAGTTCCTGCATGCAAGTAACCTCTTTCGAAAAGTTTGGGCATGGCCTTTTGATTGCACAATCAAACAACTATTGCACTTTAAAGATGCATTCATTGCAAGACCAAACTTCCCGACGTGGTCGCTCTTACAAAGGAATGCCCAATCAAACGTAGTTTGACGGGAACATCGCGCGTTTGGCGTCTTCGTCCATTTCGGTTTTGAAGCTGTGACCTTTGCCGACATCGCGTGCGGCAATTGCCGCCGGATGACTGTTCATCGCCGCGAACCAGCGTTTCAGGTTGGGATAGTTATCCATCACATCCGGGTTCTTGTGGACATAGGGCGCCTTGTCGACCCAGCCCCAGGCCGAAATATCAACGATGGTCATTTCATCGCCGACAATAAATTCACGGCCCTTCATATGATCTTCAAGAACCTGATAATGCCGGGCGATTTCATTGCGGTAACGGTTCACACCGTAATCGCTGCCTTCCGGGGCGACATACTGGAAATGCACCGCCTGACCGGAAAACGGACCAAGGCCGGTGGCAATGAACATCAACCATGAAAGAAGCTCGCCACGATCTTCCGGCTTGCCCAGAAACTTGCCGGACTTTTCGGCCAGATACATCAGGATGGCATTGGAATCAAACACCCGGACTTCCGTGCCGCCGGCCCCGTCGGTATCGACAATGGCTGGCACCTTGCCATTGGGATTGACCGCGCGAAAGGCCGGGTCATGTTGCTGACCCTTGCGGGTGTCGACCGGCAGGACTTCATATTCAAGCCCGGATGCCTCAAGCATCATCGAGATTTTCTGCGGGTTCGGGGTCGGATGAAAATAGAAGCGGATCATCAATGGTCTCCTTGCGGGCCCGCCTGATAACACAAAGCTGTGACCCGGTATTGCATTTTGGAACGTTCGTTTTAAATTGACCGATAATGTCTCAGTTGGCAAGGTTCCTTTATTGACCCTGCCACTCAAAAATCATCACAGGAGCCCCAAGCCCATGATTGACCTTTATTACTGGCCTACCCCGAACGGCCACAAGATCACGCTGTTCCTTGAAGAAGCCGGGCTGGATTACAAGATTTTCCCGGTCAATATCAGTGCCGGTGACCAGTTCAAGCCGGAATTCCTGGCCTTTTCGCCAAACAATCGCATGCCGGCCATCATCGACCATGATCCGGCAGATGGCGGCGATGCCATCACGGTGTTTGAATCCGGGGCGATCTTGCAATATCTCGCCGAAAAGACCGGCAAGTTCCTGCCGACTGATATACGCGGCCGCAAAACGGTGATGGAATGGCTGTTCTGGCAAATGGGCGGACTTGGTCCGATGGCCGGTCAGAACCATCATTTCGGCACCTATGCCCCTGAAAAGATCCCCTATGCCATCACGCGTTACGTCAACGAGACCAACCGTCTTTACGGTGTGCTGAACAAACGTCTCGAAGGCCGCGACTTCATTGCCGGTGATGCATATACCATTGCTGACATGGCATCCTATCCGTGGATCGTAAGCCATGAAAAACAGCAACAGGATCTCAATGACTTCCCGAACCTGAAACGCTGGTTTGAAACCATCAAGGCGCGCCCGGCCACCATTGCCGCCTACAAGGCCGCCGAACCATTCACCGCACAGCCTGCTGTGACGGAAGAAGGCAAGAAAATCCTGTTTGGACAGACATCCAAACCGGCCTGATACCGAAACAGACCCGGCGGTCCCTGCCGGGTCTTTTTTTTTGACCGGATCGTCTGTACCGGCAGCTTGTGCCCCCACCTATTACCTTCCCCTTTTTCCCGCCCATTTTTCCAAGCCTTTTGCCCGGCCTTTTTGGCAAGCCTTTTGCCAAGCCTTTCGGGACTTCTTACTTTTTTGATTGCATTACGGCTCCCTTCCCCGTAAATGTTACGTTATAACATAACATTTACGGTCGATCTGATGAAACGCCTTCCCGTTACTGTTCTGTCCGGCTTTCTTGGTGCGGGCAAAACCACTCTTCTCAATCATGTTCTCAACAATCGCCGTGGCTTGCGGGTTGCGGTCATTGTCAATGACATGTCCGAGGTCAATATCGATGCCGACCTTGTGCGCAATGGCGGCTCGGAGCTTTCCCTGACCGATGAAAAGCTGGTCGAAATGACCAATGGCTGCATTTGCTGCACCTTGCGCGATGATCTCCTCGCCGAGGTCCGCCGTCTCGCCGAACAGGGATGCTTTGATTATTTACTGATTGAATCAACCGGCATTTCCGAACCGTTGCCAGTCGCGGCCACCTTTGATTTCCGCGATGAAAACGGCCAATCGCTTGGTGATATTGCCCGGCTCGATACCATGGTGACGGTTGTCGATGCCGCGCGCATGATTGCCGATTACAGTTCCACCGACTTTCTGTCCGACCGCGGCGAAAGCCTGGGCGACGGGGATGACAGATCGATTGTGGATCTTCTGGTTGATCAGATCGAATTTGCTGATGTGATCGTTGTTAACAAGCTTGATCTTGTCGATACCGAACAACGCCAATCGGTACTGGCCATTCTAAGGGCCCTGAATGCCGATGCCGAAATCATCGAAACCACCAACAGCATCGTTGACCCGCAACGCATCCTCAATACCGGGCGGTTTGATTTCGAACGGGCACAAAATCATCCGCTGTGGGCCAAGGAACTCTATGGCTTTGCCGATCACGTGCCCGAGACCGAAGAATACGGGATCAAAAGCTTTACCTTCCGTACATCCCTGCCCTTTCACCCGCAACGGTTTCATGCCTTCATCAATAGCGAATGGCCCGGCGTCCTGCGTGCAAAGGGGCATTTCTGGCTGGCGACCCGCCCGGACTGGGTCGGTGAAATCAGTCAGGCCGGGGCAGCTGTCAAGACAGAGGCCCTTGGAACATGGTGGTGCGCGGTTCCGCGCGATCAATGGCCCGACAATCCGGCATGGCGCGATATGGTCTTTTCAAAATGGGATCCGGTCTTTGCCGATCGTCGTCAGGAAATAGTTTTTATCGGTCAGCACATGAACGAGGCCGCCCTGCGCCAGCGTCTTTCGGACTGCCTTGTCGATGAGGATGAAGATGCTCTGGCCACATCCTTTGATCCGACCCGTTATGCCAATCTGCCTGATCCGTTTCCGCGCTGGGGCAAAAGGACTGCATAAACCGGGTACCAGCCGAGCCGATTTCGAAACGCATGCCATGTGGTTATGATGTCCGAAACATGCGACTATCACCACATGGCTGCCCCAAATGATCGGAACGGAAATGCGTGATCCCCATGCCGAAACCCGCACCCCCAATCACCGTATCCCCAATCACCGCACCAGGGTCTTTGCGCTGATTGCCTTTATGGTATTGTGCGATCATATCGGCCGCAGGTGGTGCCGTAACCGCAACCAGTGTCAATGACTGGTACGCAAGCCTGCAGAAACCGGCCTTCAATCCGCCAAACTGGCTGTTTGGTCCGATGTGGACCATCATTTATTTCCTGATCGCCTTTAGCGGCTGGCGGGTCTGGCTGAAAGCCGGCATCGCCAATGCCAAGGGCCCGTTTATTGTTTACGGGCTCCAGCTGACGCTTAATCTGGCATGGTCATTTTTGTTCTTTGGCGCCCAGTCACCTTTTTGGGGGCTGGTCGATATTGTGATCCTGCTTGCCCTGATCATCGTCAATTGCGCGATGTTTCTCAAAATCGACCGGCTGGCGGGCATCCTTCTGATCCCCTATGTGCTGTGGGTCGGGTTTGCCGCCCTGCTGAACGGGGCGATCTGGCATCTTAACGGCTAGGGTCCGGGCCAATTTCACGGCCTGTTTTGCGCTCTCGCCTATCTCGCGCCTGGCGTGTGTCCCCGCATAACCACCACCCCGAACAGGATCAGGGCCATCACACAGGCCACGGCGCCGGCAACAAAGGTCATATAGGTGCCAAACTGTTCCCAGATCAGCCCGGCCATCACATTGCCCAGCATCAGCGCAACGCCGCAGACCAGGTTAAACACCCCAAAGGCCGTGCCGCGCAGACGTTCCTGACTGTGATCGGCAACCAGCGTCGCAATCAGCCCCTGTGACATGCCCATATGCAGCCCCCAAAGCCCGATGCCAATCACATAGCCGGCAATCCCCGGCGCAAAGGCAATGACCAGATCGGCCACCGCCAGCACCGCAATGCTGCCCACCAGAAGTCCGCGCCGCCCGATCCGGTCCGACATCACCCCGACCGGATAGGCACACAGCCCGTAAACCAGATGCATCAACACCAGAACCAGCGGCACATAACTTGCCGCAATCCCGACCGTGCCTGCTTGCAGCAGTAAAAATGCCTCGCTAAACCGGGCCAGCATCAAAATTGCCGCTGCCGCCATGACAAGCCAGAAACCGCGCCCCAGATCGCCGGAACGTCTCAAAAGACCAATTATGGTCTGACGCCCGTCGCGGCCCTGTGCGGTTTCCGGTTCGCGGATACCTGCCACCAGCATCGCCACCGCCAGCACAGCCGGTATAACCGCAAGCCAGAATACCAGCCTGAAATCCCCGCCCGACGCCATCATGACCAGAACGGCAATCAATGGCCCGACAAAGCCGCCGACCGTATCAAGGGATTTGCGTAACCCGAAACAGGCACCGCGTTTATCGGCCGGGGCGGCGTCGGCAATCAGCGCATCCCGCGGCGCACTGCGAATGCCCTTGCCAACCCGGTCAACAAACCGTCCGGCAACAATCGCGCCCAAGCCTTCGGCCAGGGGAAAGAACGGCTTGGCCAGCGCGCCAAACCCGTACCCGACCACAACAAGCCATTTGCGCGATCCGATCAGATCGGAAAAAACACCGGCGCATAATTTGGTCGCAGTTGCGGTTGCGATGGCGATTGCCTCGATCAGTCCGATGGTCACCGCCGACAATCCGAGCCCCGAAACCATATAAAGCGGCAACAGGGTTTGCACCATCTCCGAGGACACATCCATCAGAAGACTGACAAACCCAAGGATCCAGACGGTCGCGGGGATTTGGCCCGGACGGGCCAGCAGACTGATTTGGGAAAACACGGCCAAGCCTTGCGAATGATTCTTATGAACCCAAGACTTCGCCGCATTTCATCGAAATGGCAAGCATTTAAAACTGCGGCAACCAAGCCCCTTCATCTCCTTAATCCGTTCCGCCCCCAACCACTAACGGAATCAGACATAGAAACTCAAACAGCACCACCATCAAGTTGCATTTTATAAAAAAAATTCTATTAGAAGTAGGCTGAATATATGGGAGAGAAGTTACATGACGGCTAACAATGAGGATAAATACGTTGGTTACCTGTGCATTGCCAATGCGAGTGATGATGACTTGTTTGCCTATGTCTGTACCTCCAAGAATTTATCCGTCATCGAAGACTGGATGGCCTCAATCCGTCAAAATGACGTAGATACGGTTTCCAACAAAACTGACAATAAGAAGGATGATAGAAATAAATCTCCTAAAACCGATGATGAAGAAGAAATTACTGGCATAGATCGCTTATTCAAGATGCTAACAGATTTTGGGGAAGCAGTATCGTCATACAGCCCGCTAATTGCAGCTAGCAGCTTCACAATACCTGCGATGAGAACCAACTACATAGAACAAGAAATGCTTGCTCACGCAGAAACTCACTTCGATGTACACCAAGAAAACCTACGATTTAAAACATTTGCCGTACCCAAAAGTGGTTTAAGAACAATTTCAGAACAAGTTCGGAAACTGCGCGAATTTGACAAAGGTTCTTCCGTACTACCTGGTGCAATTCTCCTTAGCCTTGTCGCAACTTTTGATTCGTTTATTGCCGAAACAATTAGGTTCATTCTCGAGGAAAAACCTGAGCTTATGAACGCCTCAGAAAAGAAACTTACTGTCAAAGAAATCATTGAACTTGGTGGCGTCGATGAAATAAAAAAAAGAATAACAGAAGAAGAAATAAACAGCATAATGTACGCATCGCATCACGACCAAGTTTTATACATTGAAAAAAAGCTAAACCTAACAATAATTAAAAACATAGATTACTGGAACAACTTTATAGAAATATTTGAAAGAAGAAATCTTGTTGCTCATGGAAAGTGCATAGTAAATAATACATACTTAAAAAAATGCAAAGAATGCGGAGTTGACATATCACAAATAAATATAGGAGACACACTAGACCTAAAGAAGGACTACATGAAAAATTCTGCATCCACACTTTTGATATTTGGAACATCTTTAATGTTCTCAGTAGCCATGAAGTTCTTCAAAAATGAAAAAGATAGAATATTTCAATTTATTGGAGAGCATGCCTTTCGAATGATTAAAGAAGGTCAATATAAGGTAGCCCATAAGCTAATGGACTTAGCATTAAACAGGCAGACGACCTCACCAAGCGACGCAGTACGACGAACGATGATCGTCAACTACGCTAGCTGCCTGAGACACATGGGAAAAACCTCTGAAGCTCACGCAGTCTTAGATGCAGAAGATTGGAGCGCAACAACCGGAGTTTACAAGATATGTGTTCACGCCCTGAAAGAGGAAATAGAGCATGTACTAGACCTAATGGATAAACTCATGCCTAGCAATGAATTAGAGAAAGATGATTTTATCGAGTGGCCTGCTTTTAAATGGGCAAGAGATGACGAGAGAGTAGCTGAAAAATTTGAATCAATTTATGGAGAACCACTGACAGCGATTGGAACTGTTTAGTCTCCGGCGGGCCACCTTGAAGCCTCCCCCAACCAAAGGCCCTATTACAAAAGACACCTCCGACCCTTTGCTATTTTTGAGTAACCCAACAGCTTACTCGCAACGGGAAACTCAGGGCTTCCAAAATTCGCCCCCCCCGCAACTAGAGCAACTTAAGACAAATAGGCATCAGGCAAAAATCAGTCTCTTGACCGGGAAACAACATCATCAGCACTGCCCCCTTGCCCATTTTCGACTGCGACATTATCCATGCCAAGCCGTCCGACCGACGGCAACCGCAATGCCGGGCGATTGAAATCGATCCCGAAATTCAGGCCCAGCACATTGAACTCGATGCCTTCTTCAAGCCCGACCGACAATCCAAGAACGCCAAGCAGATTGGCCTGCACACCCTGCCCGCTTGATGACATGCCCACCGGATTGGTGATCGGGCGGTAATCCTTGCCAATCGCATTGGCCGGCATATCAAGATCAAGGTCGGGGACCTCGCGCCCGATATGGGCGATAAAGGTGTTGCTGTTCGGCCCCGGATAGCTGCGATATTCATTGGGGAACGGATAGCTCGCCACCGCGGCCTCGATCTCGTCAATCAGGGCTTCTGCCGCCTCGCCGCGATGATCGGCCAGAACTTTCGGTTTGGCCCCGAACCAAAGACCATCGGGGATCGCATAGTTCTTGCGCACCACATTGCCGCCACCCCAGCCAACCACGTCATAACGGGTATAGCTGGTTTCACCGGCACGCTTGAAAATGATCCATGGATGAACCGCAAAATATCCGCGCCAGCCAAATGTATCGGCTGCCATCACCATGACAATGGCCTGATTGGCATGATCCTGCGCACTGGGCGCAACCCCCGATGAATGGCGCGGCGCATTGCGCCAGGTATAGCTTTCTTTCTTGTCCTGACCGGGCGGATCTTCGGCAAGACTGATCCCGAATGGCAGGACCAGAACCGCGACAAGCCCAAGAAGAAGTGTTTTGCCTTTACCCAAGGTTTTTCATCCAATCTGATTTCGCGTTGCAATAACATTACGATCAAAGCGAAGAAGTAAGATCAAAAAAAGGCAACGCAACTTTGACCGGCATTCAACAAGCCGTGAGCCATTGATACATTTTCGCGACATTTACCAACCGGTTACCCGGCCAAAACCCTATGGCCAGGCGGCAAAAGTATCATCGCGTACCCGTTCTGCCGCACGCCGCAGACGCCGGTATGCGCCGGGCGCCTCCCCCATATAGCGTTTGAAAAACCGGCTGAAATAGGCCGGGTCGCGAAAACCAAGCCCATAGGCAATCTGTGCCACACCCAGCGGACTTTGTTCCAGCCGCATGCAGGCTTCGCGCAAGACGCGGTCATGAATAACCGTAAGCGGCGGCTTGCCGGTTGCGCGCAAAACAGCCGATCCCAAGCGCCTTTCACTGACGCCAAGGGCGGTTGCATAATCGGCCACATTCCAGTGTTCGCGGAAATGAAGCTCAAGCACCTGCAAGAACCGCTGAAAGGTAATCGAGCCCGGTCGATGCTTGTCGCGCTGTTCCATTACATTTTCGGCCAGACGCAACACCATGGTCAGAATGATCTGCAAATGCGCCCCGACCACAAGACTGGCCCCCAGCGCATTTTGCATCAGCTCGGCCCGGATTGCCTCGAAACTGCGGCGCAAATGTGCAATGTTTTCGCCGTTTTCCGACGGGGTCACATTATGCACCGTATCGGCCGCAAGCCGAAGCGGAAGCCCCCCGCCGGCCATACCGCCCCCGGCAACCCCCGCCCCATCCCCGCAATGACGTGCGACAAGATCATCGGCCACCGACAGCAAATAGCCCTCGCTGCCCGCCGTTACCGTAAACCGTTGCGTTTCGCCAAGCGGCAACCACACAAGTGCCGGGGCCCTGCAATCAATCACCCCCTGGCGCAGGGCGATCTGCGCCCGCCCGGACAATAACAGCACCGCATAACACCGGTCGCGCCGCCCCGGATCATTCATCACCCAGCTTTGCGGGGATAACGGATGATCAAACCGGTCCATCATCGCCTGTGCCGTGACCGGCAACAGATCTTCAAACGGATTTTCCGCCAGACGTGCCGGGCTGGATACCGGGATATCGCGGGATGACTGCGCACACATGCCTTTTTATCGCCCATCCATTCCAAATGGTTATACGTATAAAAGTACAATTTTTCGTCTTAAAATGTCAATTTCGCTATCTTTACATTGGAACGGTTCCATCGCTTACTAGAGTGACGGTCAAAGGAACCGCAAAAACAACAATACATATTAAAAATGCGTTCCCATTATTTTGCATCTGCGAACTAATGGGCGGGAGGATACGCCGGAGATTTACTTTGAATCCCAAAGTAAATTACAGAATCTCTTTGCCTAAACTCCTGAAATAACGCGCAAACGGGAAAACCGTCTCTGCAAAGAGATCAGGAGGAAAAGCATGCAAATTTCAGCAAAACTGCGCATCGCGACCATTGCTGCGGCGACCACCGCATTGATGAGCACCGCGACGCTGTTTGGTGCCAATGCCCAGGAAACCTATCGCATTGGTTATGCCATTTCGAAAACCGGGCCGGGCGCGCCGGGGGCTGCGACCAGCACCACGCCCAACTATGAAATGTGGGTCAAGGAAATCAACGATGCCGGCGGCCTTAAGGTCGGCGACAAACAGATCCCGATCGAAGTCGTCGAATATGATGACCGATCGAGCTCCGAAGAAGCCGTACGTGCGGTTGAACGCCTGATCAACCAGGACAAGGTTGATTTCATCCTGTCGCCCTGGGGCACGGGCATGAACCTTGCCGTTGCGCCGATCCTTGATCGCGCGGGCTATGCCCATCTGGCCGGTACGGCTGTGACCGACAAGGCACCGCAACTGGCTCAGCGCTGGAAAAACTCCTATTGGCTGCTGGGTACCGGTGAACAATATGCCGTCGAAATGGCCGAATTCCTCAAGGGCCTGAAAGACGCCGGCAAAATCAATGACAAGGTCGCCATGATCGCTGTTGCCGACGGCTTTGGCATCGAACTGTCCAAGGCCGGTCGTGCTGCCCTTGAAGATCGCGACTTTGATCTGGTCTATGACAAAACCTATCCGCTGGGCTCCCAGGATCTTGCAACCATCGTCAATGACATCAAATCGCTTGGTGCAGACACCTTTGTTGCCTTCTCCTATCCGCCGGGCACTCTTGGCCTGACCGAACAGTCCCGCGTTCTGGGCTTCAACCCCAAAGTCTTCTATGCCGGTGTCGGTACGGCCTTCCCGCTTTATAAGGACCGCTTTGGCGCAGATGCCGAAGGCGTCGTAAGCCTTGGCGGTGCCAGCGAAAACGATCCGAAGATCGCCGACTATATCAAACGTCACATCGCCTTTGCCGGTCGCGAACCGGATCGCTGGGCATCGATCGTCAACTGGGCATCGCTTCAGTCCCTGCAACAGGCAATCGAACGTGCCGGTTCCACCGACCGCGAAGCTGTGAATGCCGAACTGGCCAAAGGCGGCTTTGACACCATCCTTGGCACCTACAAGCCGGGCGACCAGACCTTCTGGCAGGTCGGTCAGTGGCAGGACGGCAAATTTGTCGGCGTTGCCCCGACCAGCATGGAAGGCGCCCATGAACTTGTCTTCCCGAAACCGGCCTGGAAAGGCGCGAACTGATCGCAGCCTTTAAGGATTGTCGGGGTTTCCGTGTGTGCACAACCGCACGGGAACCCCGATACCGCCCCGTCCGGGACCCGATACCCCCTTTGGGAAGAAGTGAATGTTAAGCTACGCATTATTATCGGGGATTACGCTTGGCGGCATGTATGCCCTTGTCGCCATGGGTCTGACCCTGCAATACGGTGTCTCGCGCATCATGAATCTCGCCTATGGCGAACTGATGATCGTCGCGTCCTTTATTGCCTTTGTTTTCATGACCGCACTCGGGATCAACCCGATCCTTGGTCTTTTGATCATCATTCCGGTCAGCTTCGCGCTGAACTGGGGCATTTATCGCTTTTTGCTGACCCCGCTGGTCGCGCGTGCCAAAAACCGTGGCATGCTTGAAGTTGACAGCATTCTGGCCACCTTCGGCCTGCTGTTCATCGTTCAGGGTGTGCTGCTGGTCTGGTTTGGCGGCAATTATTACAGCTATGATTTCCTTAATGACGCGGTTGACGTGTTTGGCGCGGCCATCGCGGCCAACCGTCTGGTTGCCCTTGGCTTTGCCGTTGTCATTGGTCTTGGTTTCTATCTGATCCTGACGCGTACCCGTATTGGCACCGCCCTTCGTGCGGTTGCGGTTGATCCGACCTCGGCCCGCCTTGTTGCCATTGATGTCAATTTCGCAGCCTGCTTTGCCTTTGCGCTTGGCGGTGCGGTCGCGGCTGTCGGCGGCGTCCTGGTCAGCATGTTCCTGACCTTTTCGACCTCGATGGGTGTTGTCTTTACCATGAAGGCCCTGATCGTTGTAATCATGGGCGGGGTGGGTAACCTTCTCGGTGCGCTGATTGCCGGTCTGATCCTTGGCATCGCCGAAAGTCTGGTGGCGACCTATATCGATCCGGGCCTGACCATTGCTGTCACCTATGTGATCTTCCTTCTGGTCTTGCTGATCAAACCATCCGGCCTGTTCGGGAGGACCGCATAATGCCCCCCTTCCTGAAACCCGATTTCATCAAGCCGGTGGCCATCGGTGCCGCAATCTTTGCCGCTCTTGCCTTCCTGCCATCGCTTGTTGACAGCTACTATATGTCGCTTGCCATCAGTGTCGTAAGTTTCGCCGTGCTTGCCACAGCCTGGTCGATGTTTTCCGGCCCGACGCGCTATATCTCGCTTGCAACTGTCGTGTTCTTTGGCATTGGCGCCTATACGGTGGCAGTCCTCGGTGAAGTCATGGCCTTCCCGCTTGTTCTTCTGTGTGCGGGTCTTGCCGGAACGGTTGTTGCCCTTCTGGTCGGTTTTTCGACCCTGCGACTGGCGGGTGTTTATTTCGTGATTTTCACCTTCGGCCTGACCGAACTGGTCCGTCAGGTTGTCAGTTGGTACGAAGTCAATGTCACCCGTGAAATGGGCCGTTATGTCTTCCTTGATATCACGCAGAATGACATTTACTGGCAGTTGCTGGCCCTGTTTGCCGTATTGCTTCTGACCGGGTTTGTCCTTGGGCGTTCGCGCCTTGGCTTTGCGCTTCGCATCATTGGCGAAGACGAAACCGTCGCCAAGCATTGCGGTATTGATGTTACCCGCGTCAAAGTCGCGCTGTTTGTTCTGTCTGCCCTATTCATGACACTGACCGGCGCCATCATCGCACCGCGCTGGACCTATATCGATCCGGTAATCGCCTTTAACCCGATGCTGTCATTCCAGGTTGTCATCATGGCACTTCTGGGCGGTCCGCGCCGCTTGCTGGGTCCGCTTCTCGGTGTCATTCCGCTGACCCTTCTGTTTGAAGTTCTGACCGCAAGCTTCCCGAACCATTTCAGCATTCTGCTTGGCTGTGTGTTCATGGTGATTGTCTATCTTCTGCCCGGTGGTGTGGTGGGTCTGTATGAAAAATACCGTGCACCGAAAAAGCGCACGCTTTCAGCCGACACCGAAACCACCCGCAAATCAGGGGAGAAAACAGCATGAATACCGAAATTCTTCTCTCGATCTCGGGCCTGCATAAGGCATTTGGCGGTCTGATTGCGGTCAATCAGAT
This sequence comes from Thalassospira sp. CH_XMU1420-2, assembly GCF_037029325.1. Classification (NCBI taxonomy): domain Bacteria; kingdom Pseudomonadati; phylum Pseudomonadota; class Alphaproteobacteria; order Rhodospirillales; family Thalassospiraceae; genus Thalassospira; species Thalassospira sp. CH_XMU1420-2. The sequence goes on along the minus strand of NZ_JAYMEG010000005.1, from coordinate 102,893 downwards.
GCAGTTTGATGTCCATGCCGGTGAAATTGTCGGCCTGCTGGGTCCGAACGGGTCGGGCAAAACCACGGTGATGAACCTGATTTCCGGTGCCCTTCAGGCCAACGAAGGAAAGGTTGTCATCAGCGGCAAGGACATCACAAACCTTCCGGCTCATAAAATCAGCCATTCCGGCATTGCGCGCACGTTCCAGCTTGTCCGCGTTCTGCCTGATCTTGATTGCGTGGAAAATATCGAAGCCGGTCTTGCCTATCGCACCAATCCGCTATGGGGGGATGCCGCCCATTCGGCTGCCCTTGAACTGCTGGACCGCATCGGTCTTGCCAAACAGGCCCACACGCCTGCCGGTGATCTGACATATATCGATCAGAAACGCCTTGAACTGGGCCGCGCCCTTGCCCTTCAGCCCAGGCTTCTTTTGCTTGATGAATGGCTGGCCGGTCTGAACCCGTCCGAACTTCAGGACGGCATTGCCCTGGTGCGGCAGCTCAAGGAAGAAGGCCTGACCATCATCATGGTTGAACATGTGATGGATGCGATCAGAAGCCTGTGCGATCGTTGCGTTGTCATGAATGCCGGGGCCAAGATCGCCGATGGCACGCCTGACGAAGTTCTTTCCGATCCCGAAGTTGTCCGCGCCTATCTGGGAGACAGCCATGCTTGATATCAAAAACCTGTCTGTATCCTATGGCAAACACGCAGCCCTGCGCGATGTATCGCTCACCGTGGATCGCGGTGAAATCGTTGTGATGCTTGGCGCCAATGGTGCGGGCAAAAGCAGCCTGCTCAAAGCCTGTGCCGGCCTTGTCACCGCACAGGATGGGACGCGCATCAATCTTTCGGGCGCGGAGCTTACCGATCTTTCCGCCCACAAAATCGTCGAGGCCGGTCTGGCGCTTGTGCCCGAAGGCCGCGGCATTTTCGGCGAACTGACAGTGCGTGAAAATCTTGAACTCGGGGCCTTTGCCAAACGTGCACGCGCATCGGAAAAACAAAACCTTGATCGGGTGATCGGCCTGTTTCCCAAACTGGCCGAACGTTTGAACCAGGCCGCCCGCACCATGAGCGGCGGCGAACAGCAAATGGTCGCAATTGGCCGTGCGCTGATGTCAAATCCCGATATCTTGCTGCTTGATGAACCCTCCCTTGGTCTGTCACCCATCATGACCGGGGATCTGTTCAAGGCGCTTGCCGCCATTCGTACAACCGGGGTTGGTGTTCTTCTGGTCGAACAGAACGCGCACCAGTCCCTTGCCATATCAGATCGGGGATATCTGATTGAAAACGGGGCCATCACCGGACAAGACAGCGCCCGGGCCCTGCAATCCGACCCTGCTGTGCAAAAGGCCTTCCTTGGCCTTGGGGCGGCATGATGCCGCTTTTCGCCACCTCGCAGCAGTAATTGATAAAGTCAGGAGAAACGTCATGAATGATGTAAAATTGTTGATCGGCAACCAGGATGTGAATGCGTCAAACAACCGCACGTTTGAACGCAAGAATCCGGTCACCGGCGAAACCGCAACGGTTGCCGCGGCGGCCAATGCCGCCGATGCCCGCAAGGCCGCCGATGCCGCTGCCGCGGCCTTCCCGGAATGGTCGAAAATGGGCCCGGGTGCCCGTCGCAAGATCCTGCTCAAGGCAGCCGACATCATGGAATCCAAGGGCGACCAGTTCGGTCAGCTTGTCCTTGATGAAACCGGAAGTACCCGCATGTGGGGCGGCTTCAACGCCCATCTTGCTGCCAACATGCTCCGCGAAGCCGGTGCGATGACCACCCAGATCACCGGCGATATCATTCCGTCCGATCATCCGGGCCTGATGGCCATGGGTGTGCGTCAGCCGGTCGGTGTTGTTCTTGGCATTGCACCGTGGAACGCACCGGTCATTCTGGGCACGCGCGCCATTGCCATGCCGCTTGCCTGTGGCAATACCGTGGTGCTCAAGGCGTCCGAGCTTTGCCCGGCCCTGCACCGCCTGATCGGTGAATGCCTGGTCGAAGCCGGCGCACCCGAGGGCGTCGTTAACGTTGTCACCAACGCCCCGGAAGATGCCCCGGAAATCGTCGAAACCCTGATTGCCCATCCGGCGGTACGTCGCATCAACTTTACCGGCTCGACCCGTGTTGGCCGCATCATTGCCAAGCTGGGTGCCGAACATCTCAAACCGGTTCTGCTTGAACTGGGCGGCAAGGCACCGTTCCTCGTTCTTGACGATGCCGACCTTGACGAAGCCGTCAATGGCGCGGCATTCGGCGCCTATATGAACCAGGGCCAGATTTGCATGTCGACCGAACGACTGATCGTTGACAATGCGGTTGCCGACGAATTCGTTGCCAAACTGGCTGCCAAGGCAAAAACCCTTACCGCTGGTGATCCGGCCAAGGCCGAACACATCCTGGGCGGTGTGGTCAATGTCGAAGCTGTCAATCGCATCGAAGAACTGGTCGAAGACGCCGTTTCCAAGGGTGCCAAACTGGTGGCCGGTTCGGGCAAGGCCAAGGATGGCGTTCTGATGGATGCGACCCTTCTCGATCATGTCACCCCGGCAATGAAAATCTATTCCGAGGAAAGCTTTGGCCCGATCTGTGTCGTCATTCGTGCCGGCAACGAAGACGAAGCCGTTCGCATCGCCAATGACAGCGAATATGGCCTGTCTTCTGCGGTCTTCTCGACCAATATTCCGCGTGCCATGGACGTTGCCAAACGCATCGAAAGCGGCATCTGCCACATCAATAGCCCGACCGTTCAGGACGAAGCACAGATGCCGTTTGGCGGTGTGAAATCGTCCGGTTATGGCCGGTTTGGCTCCCAGGCATCGATCGACGAATTCACCGAAATGCGCTGGATCACCATCCAAAGCGGCAAACGCCACTACCCGTTCTAAGCCAACCGGAACTGGAACTGGAACTGGAACTGGAACCGGAACAGAAACCGGATGGAACTTCTGTCCGGCTCTCCCGTTCAATCAGCTAACGCAGGGGGGAAGCCTGACTTGCACTGAGTTCCCTTGCAAGTCAGGACCTGTGTGCAGGCCGTCGGACTTTATGTCCGGCGGCCTGTTTTGTTTTACAGCCGATTGATTTCAATCACTATTTCCTCGCCTTCACCTGAAACTCTCTTTATGGTGGTATCGACTTGTTTATTTTCTCTTCATATTAGATTTTGAGGACATAATGGAAGCAACCACCAATTCCGCCCCGCAAGCCCCAAGCGGCGAAGGCCGCAATCTGGCGAACATTGTTTACATTCTTTATCTGGTCGGCTTTGTGACCGGTCTGACGGCGCTGGCCGGGGTCGTCATGGCCTATATGAACCGCACGACTAGCGACGCGGTTGCCGCCAATCATTTCGAACACCAGATCGCCATTTTCTGGCGCGGCGTGATCATCATGGTCATCAATATCGTGCTTTACATGCTGATTGGCGCATTGAGTTTCATGACGCTTGGCATCGGTGCAATTCTGTATATCGTGCCGCTGGCGCTGGGCATTTACTGGTTCGTCTGGACCCTGATCCGCGTCATCAAGGGGATGAACGCCCTTGGCCGTGGCGAAACATTCACGCCCGGCAGCACCCCTGCCCTCACCACCGCATCAAATCCGCAGCCTGAACGTCAGGAACCCAGCCTTTAAGGCGATGCCAAAATCACCATCAGCATCCTGAACTGAAAAAAAGAGGCCGCCCTTAAACAGGACGGCCTCTTTTGCATTTGTCTTTGTCTCTCAGTCTGATCAGGCGCGCAGAACCGCCTGCACCAGCACCTCAAGCGCGCTTGAAAATTTCGACCGGTCTTTCTGGGTAAAGGCCGCATTGCGCCCCTGCTCGCCCGTGACTTCGCGCATATGAGCCGCGATCTCGCGCCCGGCCAATGCATTGCCGATATTGGCCTCGGTAAATTCCTGGCCATTGGGCTTTAACACCCGCGCTCCGATCTCAAGCCCGCGTGACGCCAACGGAATGTCATTGGTGACAATCACATCGCGCGCCCGGGCATTCTCGGCGATCCAGTCATCGGCGGCATCGGGTTCGGGCGGCACGATCACGATTTTGATCAACGGATTGCGCGACGGACGAATACCGCCATTGGACACCAGGATCATCTCGATCCGGTGCCGCTCAGCCACACGTTCGCATTCCGCCTTCACCGGACAGGCATCGGCATCCACAAACAAACGCGGGCGTGTATTTTGACTAGTTAAACTCATCACACACGCACATCCAATTACTTAAAAAATTGAGTTCAAAAAACTTAAACTTACTCATAAGCCAATAACATCTGGCACACTAACACGCCAAAAATTCAACATAACTTAGAGAATTAGCTGAAAAAAGAAAGTCACCTAGCTCGAGCAGGAATCAACGAACTCAGTTTTTGGTTATAGGCAAGTTTACGTGATGAGCAAGCCGAACCAATTGCGATCTACTTGACGTACTGGTTTTCTCTAGAACTTTTTTTATCTGAGTTTTGGTTGTTTCAACGCTGGTATTTCTACTCTCTGCAACCTGAAGCGTGGTTAATCCTGTTGCAATCAATTCACAAACTTCGCTCTCCGCAGCAGTTAACCCGTAAAGAAGCTCCATTCCTTTCGTCGAAATAACATCAGTCCTGTCAGGATCAATCAGCACAACAATCATGCCCCGGCATGAAGCCTCAAGCGCACCAGCATCATCTCTCAGCGGCATAACCTCTACTAAATAAGGACTTAACCCCTCCTTGCGCGGTACCGTCAACATGGTGGACTTCCCTACCCCTTCCGCTGCTACGATATCTCGAGCACTAATTATGGCCCTATCAAAGGCATCCTGCTGCTTGATACTTGACAATATGACATTCCCGGCTCGCCCTAACCGAATTCCATCAGCAGCACCGGTTATTCGCAACGCCTCTTCATTTTTTATGATCACTTCACCTTGGCTTGTCATTATGCAGACCCCCAGTTGGAGGCGATCCAATCCAGCTAAAATCGTTTCAAATCGAACTCGAAGTTGCTTAAAAGTTCTATACAACTCCATCGCCTTGGCCCAATGGGGTAACAAAGCAGTTAATAATGACCAGTCCTGTTTGCCGATACAGTTCTCAGTACCAGCCAACTGAACAGTAATCACGTCTGCCCATGCACCGTGCGTATTCAGGCAGGCCGCATAACGCTCGTCTATTCCGAAAACGTCATGAAGAAGCTTGGTAGCTGGTAATACCTTGTATCTCTCTTCCCTCAATATCCCCATGACCTCATTATCCGATCTGAATATGTGGTCTCGGTACGACGATACTGCATGATAGGCCTGCATATCGGTCGCCATGAGTTCGCGTTGATACAACTTTTCGAAAACTTCAGCGTCGTGATACGAACTCGTCCGCACACTTTTCTCGAAGGTGCGCCTAAGCGGGTCATACAAATCAACAGAACCGAAACTGAAGCCAAATTCCCCCATACAACGATCCAACACGGACCGTCAACTTTGATCGCTTTCTCGGTAAGGCAAATCATAAATTAGAGAGATCAACTCCAAGATTTTGTGTGTGTCCACCACGTCTTCTCGAATTAAAAATGATCAACGCGAATTCAGCGTAACAGATCAGGAAAATATCAACCATAGGTTACATCTTGATTTACTTAAATACCAATCAAATATTCACCCAGGTTAATCGACACCCTCGCTAGCATGTGACTTTCGGGCATTCTGAAACGCAATTGTTTTGAGTTCATCCCTCAAATGGGGGATGCGCCTCTCACATTATCAACCCAAGATTACCCTCTAGCTGAACTCTGCAATCCGCAGTCCGGCCCAGCAGCCGCCAGATCAACATACTGGGCTTTGAAAAATCATCATCTAAGGGGTCTCATGATGACTAGTATACTGAAACCATTCCTTGGCTTTACTTTGACTTTTACTTGCGCAATCTCTGCACACGCAGAAGAACTTGCGAAAAAAACGTGCCTGATTGTTGGAACCGAACAAGCAGTAGAAGAAAGCGCAGCCTGCCCGGGAACTGTCGCTGAGGTGTTACGATCTATCGAAATTGAAAAAGAACGCCCCATGCGCGACGCAGACGGCAAGATCGTGATCGGCACAGACGGTAATGCAGTTTTGGAGCAATACACCGAAACCTATAAACTTATGGCCAGCTTTGCTGCATCCGCTGGACTTGGTGATGCCATGAACGGCGGGGAAGTTCCCAAACTCCACAACGGCATGTTGGAGAACAACACCATTACAGTCTTTGCAATCAAAGACAGCATCCTTGCCGCCAAAGTAGAAGACGCAATTGCGACGGCGAAAAGCAACTCTGCAACACCGCTCACTGTCAAAGATAAGACACTGATCATCCACAAAATTGTAGGCTCTCAGATCGCAACCCGCCCCTACTACAAAGACAATATGTGGAATGGGCAGATGGAATACAAAAGCCTGGGCGGCGATCCAATCAAAACCAACTTCCTGCGTGAAGACGGTGATATCGCAAATGGCATGCCCTTCCAGCAAATGGACGTTCTTGCATCAAATGGCGTGATCCATTTGATGAATTAATCGGACATTTCGACAGGATACTCCCGAACGCCCCGAAGGCCGCCGATCCTTCGGGGCTTCCCCAGCTTTTCAACAGCTGCCAATATCGCGCCCCCTGATCAGGCCAGCCCACCAACAAAACTTGAAAGCTCGGGCGTTTTCGGGTTGGCGAAAACCTCTTCCGGGTCGCCGGTTTCGTGAATGCGGCCCTGATGCATGAAAACAAGCTTGTCGCACACCTCGCGCGCAAAGCGCATTTCATGGGTCACCATGACAAGGGTCATGCCTTCTTCGGCCAGTTGGCGGACAACCGCCAGCACCTCGTTGACCAGTTCCGGATCAAGTGCTGATGTCACCTCGTCACACAAAAGCACCTTGGGCTTCATGGCAAGGGCGCGCGCAATCGCCACGCGCTGTTGCTGCCCGCCTGAAAGCTGATCGGGGTAATGCATCATCTTGTCGGCAAGCCCGACCTTGGCCAGCATTTCCTCGGCAATCTCGCGGGCTTCGGCCTTGGATTGCTTTTTGACGACCTGCGGGGACAGCATCACATTTTCAAGCGCGATGTAATGGGGAAACAGATTGAACTGCTGAAACACCATGCCGACCTGAAGCCGAAGGGCCAGCAAATCCGTATCGCGTTCGCTGATTTTCTTGCCCCCCACCATGATGACGCCGTCATCAATCGCCTCAAGCCCGTTGATCGTGCGCAAAAGCGTGCTTTTGCCCGACCCGCTTTTGCCGATCAGGGCAATAACCTGCCCCTCCTCAATCGAAAGATCGATACCCTTAAGGACTTCCAGCGCGCCAAAACTTTTATGAATGGCATGCAATTCAACGAGCGACATTGCGGAACTTTCCTTCCAGATGACGGGCAAACAGCGACAGCGGATAACAAATCAGGAAATACATCACCGCGACACAGCCATAGACCGTAAACGGCGCGTAGGTCGCGTTGGTGATCATGGTGCCGGCCTTGGTCAGTTCGACAAAACCGATAATCGATGCCACGGCCGTTCCCTTGACGACCTGAACCGAAAAACCGACCGTTGGCGGAATGGCAATGCGAAGCGCCTGGGGCAAGACGATATAGCGCATCTGCTGGGTGAAATTCATGCCAAGGCTGGCCGATGCTTCCCACTGGCCCCGACTTACTGATTCAACGCATCCGCGCCAGATCTCGGTCAGGAACGCACTGGTAAACAGTGTTAACCCGAATGTCGCGGCCACCCAGGGCGATACATCAAGCCCGATCAGCGGCAAGCCAAAGAACACGATAAAAAGCTGCATCAAAAGCGGCGTGCCCTGAAACAGTTCGACATAGCCGCGCACAAACCGAACGACCCACGGGTTGCCCGCCGTACGCACCATCAAAAGCAACAGCCCGACAATCCCGCCAAGAACAAACGCGGTCAGCGAAAGCAACACCGTCCAGCGCGCCGCAAGCAGCAGGTTATAAACAATATCCCATAGGGAAAATTCAGACATGACGCCGCCGTTCAAACAGGAAATTGCCCAAAACTTTCAACCCCATCCGAAGCAGGATCGACATCGCCAGATAAAGCCCCGTCACCACGAAATAGACTTCAAAGGCGCGGAAATTGATTGCCTGGATATAGTTTGCCCCGAATGTCAGCTCCTCGGCTGCAATCTGCGAACAGACCGACGATCCCAGCATCACAATCACGATCTGGCTTGAAAGGGCCGGCCAGATTTTCTTGAGTGCCGGAAGCAAAACCACATAACGAAAAATCTGCACCCGGTTCATGGCAAGGCTTTGGGCCGCCTCGATCTGACCTTGCGGAATAGCAAGGATACCCGCCCGGATGATTTCGGTGGAATAGGCCCCGAGATTGACGATCATCGCCAAAAGTGCGGCCTGAAATTCGGAAAGCTTCGCGCCAAGGGCCGGAAGCCCGAAAAAGATAAAAAACAGCTGCACCAGAAACGGGGTGTTGCGGATCAGTTCGACATAGACACCGACAATCTGGCTTATCACCGGGGCGCGCGACGCCCGCGCCCACGCCCCCATGATCCCCAATCCGACGCCGACCACAGCACCGATCACTGTCAATTCTGTCGTCAGGATCATCCCGTCGACCAGAAGTTCCCAATGCGGCACGATCGCGCCAAAGTCGAATTTATATGCCATTGATCTGCAACGATCCCGTCAGGTGTGGCTTGAAATTGCTCAGAGCTTTTCCGGAAGCGGAATGCCAAGCCACTTTTCAGCAATCGCATTCAAACGGCCATCGGCCATCGATGCGGCAATGATCTCGTTGACCTTGGCCATGAATTCCGGCTCTTCCTTGTTCAGACCGACATAGCAGGGCGAGTTTTTGATCAGAAATTTCGGTTCCGGCTTGCGCGGCGGGTTGCGTTCAATGATCGCAGCGGCGGTAACGTTGCCGGTGGCAATCAGGTCAACCTGACCCGACAGGAATGCCGAAATCGTGCCGTTATTGTCTTCATAGCGTTTGATATCGACATCAGCCGGCGCAATCTTGGTCAGTTCAAGATCCTCGATCGCCCCGCGGGTCACACCGACCGACATGCCCGAAAGATCATCGGCCTTCTCGACCGAGAAATCAGCAGGCCCGAAAACGCCGTTATAGAACGGGGCATAAGGTGCGCTGAAATCGATCACCTTTTCGCGGTCCGGGTTTTTGCCAAGGCTGGAAATCACCAGATCGACCTTGCCGGTGGTCAGATACGGAATGCGGTTGGCCGACGTCACCGGTACCAGTTCAAGCTTCACACCAAGGTCTTCGGCGATCAGGGCGGCCATATCAATGTCATAGCCCTTGGGCTGCATGTCAGTACCGACCGATCCGAATGGTGGGAAATCCTGTGGGACTGCAACCTTGAGAACCCCGGCCTCGGCAATGCTGTCAAGCGCGCCTGCCGACGCAGCACCAAGCGGCGCGGTCAGGATCGCAACGGCCGCAATCGCGGTTTTGAAAAACTGTTTCATAAGCCTCTACCCGTCTGTCTGTGATTTTCTGGATTTGTTTATGCACTATTTTTAACCTGATACTGACGCTGCACATTTTTTGATCTTTTGTCTATGAATAATTTTTTCTTCAGCGTAAATTCAATATCAGATCAATCCTAAACCCCGAAAAACCGGCCACTTTCGAATATCAAAAACTATTAAACTGGTCTGACCAGTAACAGGAACAACAGATGGCACGCAGCGAAACCGCCCCGGAACGCGCCGCGCGGGACATACGAAATCTGATTAAAAACAATGATCTGAAAGCAGGTGACTCGTTACCTGCCCAACGTGTTCTGGCAACCGAACTGGGCATCAGCCGCACCAGCCTGCGCGAAGCCCTGGCCACCCTCGAAGCTTTGGGAATGGTCCATATTCATGCTGGCAAGGGTGTATACATTGCCGATCGTCACCATCAGACACCCCTTGATCAGGACCGCAACCGCCTGGCCGGTCAGGTCTATCAGTTCCGACTGGCAATCGAACCCTATGTCGCTGGGCTTGCGGCACAAATGCGCAGCAAGGATCATCTGGATGCCCTTGAAACCAGCATCACCGACATGCGCACCGCCCTTGAACAGGACGACCTGATTGCCGCGGCCATGGCCGATACCGACTTTCATGAAATATTGCTGCTGGCATCGGGCAACCCGATGTTTGCCAAGGCCATGCACCCTGCGGCCCAAACCATCCATGAAAACCAGATGCTGCCCTTTGCCAATGCCAAGGCGATTGCCGCCCCGCTGGCCGAACATGAACAGGTTTTGCGCTATGTCCGCGAACACAACCCGTCTGGCGCCCGCGACGCCATGCATTTCCATGTTCTCAGCGCCGCGACCCGGGCCAAGATCGCCTTTTTGCGTCCCTGATCCGAATTCCGGGCAAGACAAAACCCCCACCTGCTTGCGCAGATGGGGGTTTCATTAACGCGGTGCCCTTCACAAGGAAGGACAAACCGAATTAGGCAGCCGACAGGTCGTCAGCCGAAACGCGACCCGAACGGGAATCGGTGCGCAGTTCGTAGTTGATTTTGTCGCCTTCCTGCGGGTGGCCCATGCCAGCGCGCTCAACAGCGCTGATGTGCAGGAATACGTCATTTCCGCCTTCGTCCGGCTGAATGAAACCAAAACCTTTAGTTGCGTTGAACCATTTAACGGTACCAGTTGCCATCTTTAGATCTCCTATCGAGTATTGAGTGGCGTTACGACACGCCCCGACTGGGCGCGCCTATTTGGGATCGACAATCAGATCAGGCGCGGTCGCGCCTTCTCTGATTGTTCGAAGATGTGTTGCGGCCAGCACCCCCTGGCTGCCCGCCAGATTGTGGGCCACGTGGATTGCGATTGCGGTTCGCACCGCCGCGCTTGCCTTGCGGTTTGGCATTGCGGGCACCATTGCCCCCGTTGCCTTTCGCGCGGCGTTCCTCGGTACTGCCCATAAAGGAAAGACCGGAAGAAATTGAATTGTCGCCCTGCGCACGGTCGCGGCGGTTTCCATCGGAATCAACGCGCTTGACCGGGCGCTTGCGCCCATCGGACGAACCGGCATTGCCTGCCGGGCCGTTCCCGCGACCGTTGGCCGGGCCGGATTTGATCCCGCCCTTGTAACGGCTTCTGGATTTTTCGAGTGCCGGGCTCACCTCTGCCTGTGCGGCATTGGCGTTGGCATTGCCTTCCCCGTCACGACGCTGCGACGACTGGCGCACTGGCCGATCATTGGAACGTTCCGGACGGTTGCCGGCGGCTGCACGGTTTGCCTCGCCATCACGGCGGCCATTGCCACCCTGACCACGACCGACATTACCGTTGCCATTGCCACGGCCATTGCCACGGGCCTGACCATTCGGTCCGCGCCCCTGTCCCCGGCCCTGAGAACGCGCCTGACCACCACCATTTGCACGGCGGCCACGGTTGGCTTCACACGCTTCTGCCGATTGCGCTTCCTGTTCGGCAGCAGCTTCGGCATCGCGGCGATCAATCACCGGGATCGACTGGCGGGTGGTTTTTTCGATATCGCGCAAAAGACCGCGTTCTTCTTCATCACAGAACGCAATCGCCGTACCACTGGCACCGCCACGGGCCGTACGGCCAATACGATGCACATAGCTTTCCGGCACATTGGGAAGCTCGAAATTCACGACATGGGTCACGCCGTCAACGTCAATACCGCGTGCGGCGATATCGGTTGCGACAAGCACACCGATCTGACCATCCTTGAATGCGTTCAGGGCGCGCTCGCGCTGGTTCTGGCTTTTATTGCCATGAATGGCGGCTGCACTGATTTTATTGGCTTCAAGATGACGGGCCACACGATCTGCACCGCGCTTGGTGCGCGTAAAGACCAGGGTCCGCTTGAAGACCGGATTATCAAGAAGCTCTGCCAGAAGCTGACGCTTGCGGGTGCGCTCGATCAGATAAACCGACTGATCAACACGTTCCTGGGTGGTTGCAACCGGGGTCACGGAAACCTTGACCGGATCGGAAAGCATATCACCGGCCAGTTGACCGATCTGGGTCGGCATGGTCGCGGAGAAGAACAGGTTCTGACGGTCACGCGGCAACATCTTGATGATGCGCTTGATCGGCGGCAAGAAGCCAAGATCAAGCATATGGTCGGCTTCATCAAGCACAACCACATCAACATGTTTAAGCGTCAGCTTGCCACTATCAACATGGTCAAGAAGACGGCCCGGTGTCGCCACCAGAACTTCGATGCCCGGCGTAATCGCCTTGATCTGCGGACCATGGGCAACACCGCCCACAACCACAGCCACACGGACATTCAGGAAACGGCCATAGGCACGGAAACTGTCACCGATCTGTGCGGCAAGCTCGCGCGTCGGCGCAAGCACCAGCACACGGCAGGCACCTTTGGGTGTACGGCCTTCGGTTTTGGAAAGTCGATCAAGAATCGGCAACGCGAATGCTGCCGTCTTGCCGGTACCGGTCTGGGCGATACCAAGCAGGTCCTTACCTTCAAGCAGGGACGGGATGGACTGCGCCTGAATGGGTGTCGGCGCGTCATAGCCTTCTTGCGCCAATGCGCGAAGGACCGGCTCGGCCAGGCCGAGTTCGGAAAACTGGGTCAAATAAGGGTAACTCGTAAATTAGAGGCTGCAGACAGCTGGGACAACGCCCGGTGAAATGTAGTAATCAGGTCTGCGCCTTGCAGTTCAGGAAGTACCCGCGTAGCTGGACACTTCAATGCGTTCTTAGGTCAACCACTCAACAGTGGGGGATTTCAGTCCCCTCTACGCTTCTGGAGCGATCAAATTTCTGCGACACCATGCGCAGAGTTTGCCCGGCTTGTCAAACGCCATATTTGTGACAGCCCCGCGTTTTACGCAAACAGGCCCGGCAGAATTGCGCGCCGGGCCTGTGAAAATTGCTTTATATGACGCGTTTTTTTTCGACCTAATAGGCCGAACACGGGTTCGCGGCACCGCACGGATTGTATGCGGCACAAGGGTTGGCCGCAGCACAGGGATTGCTGGCCGGCGCACACGGCGCGGCAGCACATGGGTTATAAGCGGCACACGGATTGGCGGCACATGGACTGCACGGGCTTGCCGCACAGGGGTTTGCCGCCCCGCAGGGATTATAGGCCGCGCACGGATTTGCCGAACAGGGTGCTGCTGCGCACGGGCTTGCGGCACATGGATTGGCTGCACACGGATTGTACCCTGCCGCACACGGGTTCGCTGCACAGGGGTTGTAGCCCGCCCCACACGGATTGGCACCACAGGGATTCGCGCCACACGGATTGGCGGCACACGGATTTCCCGCGCACGGGTTTGCCCCGGCGGCCGGGCGCTTGGCCGGGGCCGGATTGGCGATTGCCGGGACATTGGCCGTATGGGTGTAATGATCAAGGGCAACCGCACCGGTCGCCGCCAAGAAGACCGCACCGAAAAGAAGTGTGTTTTTCTCGCTCATTTCCGGAATCCATCCAATCCAAATGCCGGACGCAGCGCAATGCCGACCCAACTGCCCGCAAAGGCCAGAACAAACCACAGCCAGCCATGCACGCTGCCCGATGCGATCCCGCTAAAGAACGCACCGATATTGCAACCAAATGCCAGGCGCGCGCCATAGCCCATCAAAAGCCCGCCAATTGCCGCCGCCAGAAGTGACGCCATCGGCACCGATACCTTGGGCGCGAATTTTCCGGCAAGGGCCGCGGCAAAGGCCGCACCGATCACGATGCCGAAATTCATCACCGAGGTATTGTCTTCGAGAACCGAATTGCCAAGCGCCTTGGCAGGCCCCGCCCAGTTCCAGAATTCCCAGGTTTCAACCGGAATACCAATGCCCTGGGCGATCTTTGCCCCCCAAAGGCCAAAGCCGAACGTAATCGACCACGGGTGACCGGCAATCAGAAGGGTCGCGATATTAAGCCCTGCCAACAGCAACCCGGTCCAGACCAGCGGCCAGGGACCATGGAACAGGCGCGCCAGACCGGCACGCGGCGCCTTGGGCGTTGCTTCAAGCGAACCATGGGCACGCTTTTCGACAACCACCGTCATCAGCGCGACAAGCGCCAGACCGCCAAAGGTCACGGCAAGGCCGCCCGCAACACCGAATTCACGACCGACACTCATCGGCGGCAAGGATGGCAGTTCAAGCCACATCGGCAAATGCGCCGTTCCGATCACCGCCCCGATGATAAAGAAGGCCAGCGTCAGCAACATGCGCGCACTGCCACCACCAACCGTAAACAGGGTGCCCGAACCGCATCCGCCGCCAAGCTGCATGCCAAGACCAAACATAAAGGCCCCGACCAGCACCGATGTCCCCACCGGTGCCACCGCCCCGACAATCGGGTTGCCAAGCGGGCTTCCCAGCGCCAGCATCGGAATAAAGGCCGCGGCCGCAACCCCGATCATCAAAAGCTGGGCCCGCATCGCCCGTCCGCGTTTCTCGACCGAAAAACGCCGCCAGCCGCCGGTAAAACCGAATGATGCATGATAAAGTGAAATGCCCAGCAATCCGCCAAGACCGTAAAGCACGGCCTGATGCAGATCCACCGCCTGGGCAATGGCAATGCCGACCACAACAAACAGAACCGCGGTAATCGCCGCCGGTCCCTTGTCAAAGTCAAAGCCCGGGACGTCCGGGCGGGCCTTAAGTGTCGTTTCTGACATGGTGACGCTCAGTAACGTTAAAGGAAATCTGTCGGGTCAAAGCCCACGAACACGAACGGAACCGGGGCAAACCCGATTCCGTCCAAAATGTCTGTGCCATCAGGGCTGATATGAATTCCGGAATTATTCCGAAACAACCATTTCACGGTTCGGATCAGCAGCCCATTCGGTCATGGAACCATCATACATCGCGGTGTTCTTGTTGCCCATCACTTCGGACAGACCGAACCATGCGACCGATGCCCAGTGACCGGTATTGCAATAGGTGATTTCCTTGGCATCCTTGTCGACACCGGCATCCGAAACCAGCGTTTCAATCACGTCCGATGCAACAAATGCACCGTCCTGATCGCTATAGAATTCCGACTGCGAAATGTTCTTTGCACCCGGAACCGCACCGGCACGGGCAACAACGCCGCTTTTGGTTTCGCCCTTGAACTGTGATTCCGGACGGGCATCAATCAGCGCAACACCGTTTTCACGTGCCTTGGCAACGTCTTCTGCCGTGGCAAGAAGTTCCGGACGGAAATTGACATTGAACGCAACCGCATCAGGTGCGACCGCATCGGTCGAAACCGCCTTGCCTGCGGCAAGCCATGCGCGCTGGCCACCATCAAGAATGGTTACCGCATCATGGCCCAGAACCTTGAAGGTCCAATAAACACGGGTTGCAGCCCCGAAGTCCGAGCTGTTCTGACCGGCCGGGACAACCACGACCTGTTTGTCATTGTCGATGCCAAGCGACCCGATGCGCTTTGAAATCACATCCAAAGGCGGCAACATGCCGACAACATCATTGACCTTGGCACGCCAGCCGAACTTGCCATAAGGCGCATAAACCGACCCCGGGATGTGACCGGCGTCATAGGGGCTGCCTTCCTTGGTCATCGAACGGATATCAACAACCACCAGCGACGGATTATCGAGGTTTGCTTCAACCCAGTTGGCATCAACCAGCGGCTTTTCCGTCAGGCGCTCGGCCTGGGCAGCATTTCCAGCAAAGGCAAATGCCACCACTGCAACAGCAGAAAGAATGAGAGAGCGCATGGGGCCTGTCTCCATATGTCGAAAAATTCATGAAACTGTGAAAGAGATGTAATCACCCACAGAAAAATGTCAATATTTCAATTAATACACCATTTTTTTGTTGTTTATATGTGCATTGGAGATTGGCACTATCATCACACAACCTAACGGTGCAGATCCCAAGGATATCATTCATGTGCAATTCCGAAATCTGGGAAGATGACCTTC
Source organism: Thalassospira sp. CH_XMU1420-2 (assembly GCF_037029325.1). Classification (NCBI taxonomy): domain Bacteria; kingdom Pseudomonadati; phylum Pseudomonadota; class Alphaproteobacteria; order Rhodospirillales; family Thalassospiraceae; genus Thalassospira; species Thalassospira sp. CH_XMU1420-2. The sequence goes on along the minus strand of NZ_JAYMEG010000005.1, from coordinate 86,995 downwards.
TGGGCCGCAAGAAAGATGCGGATTTTCTAATCCACCTCCTGCTAACAAAAAGCACGCAGATGGCAAACACCCCAGAATCACCATCCTACGTAATCAATATTGATCAAGGTTGGGGCGCCGGGAAGACTTTCTTTTTAACACGGATGCGAAAGCAACTCGAAAATGACGGTCACGCGACATGCTACATTAATGCTTGGGAAGATGACTTTAGTGAAGATCCAATGATCCCAATCATAGCTTCACTTGACCGACAACTACTTGCGATAGGACATGAAACATCCGAAAAATGGAAACTAGCAAAATCACACCTATTTGTATTGGCTAAAGCCTTTGGGAAACATGCCGCAATAGGGATTGTAAATAAGATTACCGGGATCAGCTTACCTGAAATTGCAGAAGAACTCGACATCAAGGATGACATCGTAAATATCAGCGAAAAGGCCAGTAGCGAGGCGACCGACAAAATATTAAGTAATTTTCGCAAGAACAAGAAACACTTCAACGAGTTCAAATCTGCATTTTCTGCAGTCACAAAATCGCTGAGAGACTCCGGTCACAACGGCCCACTATTTATCCTCATAGATGAACTTGATCGCTGTAAACCAACCTACGCAATTACTTTACTTGAACGTATTAAGCATCTTTTCGCAGTTGAGGGTGCCGTTTTTGTTATAGCAACTGATAAGCAGCAACTCGCTCACTCTATCTCAGCAGTTTACGGCGAGAAGTTTGATGGCTCACGCTATCTTCGCAGATTTTTCGACAGCACATATCACTTCACCGACCCATCCATGTCAGACTTTGTAAAACTGCTACTTTCGTCAAAAAACATTCCGACGGAGAAGATTGCAGCTCCATTTGACACGGATATCGTTGAATTTATTGTGAACTGTGCAAAATCCTACTCCCTCACCCTGCGAGACTTGGAACAATGTCTTGAATACACATCAATAATTACATCACTCTGGAGATACACCACTAAAATACAACTAGCATACCTTCTCCCATTAATATTCTCTGACTATGCTGGGAATACGGAAGAGTTCAAACAATTATGCTCACGCGAATTGGGACAATGGTTCATTAATTGGGAAAAAGATCGAAAAGATATATCTTCTAATTTTTACTTCACCAGCACCTATCTTGATAGAAGTACACACAGTTACAAAACATCACGTATCGACTTCCCAAATTATTTGACGGAATTGCTCGACAAATCAGGCAGAGACTTGCACAAACTGGCTGAACTGTCGCAACAAGGCCCTCTCAACGGGCCAATATACAGATTGCTACATGAGGAATATATGTATGACATACTCCCGCAAAGTTCGAGAGACGGAACAGCCGAATATAGCAGGATATTACAGTATCCAGTGTACGTAAGAAACGCTCGACACTTAACCTCTGAGTAGTCTAAGGCCTTAAATTATTCAGATAACGGGCAAACTCGCGTGCAAAGGCATCCTGGGTTTCCCGGGTACGCAAGGCTGGCGGGCGGGTCAAAAACCCGTGCAGGGACGCGATGACAAATTCCGCCACCGCCGATGGTTCGATATCGGTTCGCACGGTTTTGTTGAATTGCGCCTTGCCGATCTGCGATGCCAAGCCACGCCGCCAATAGCGGTAAACACCGTCAATCCGTTTGCGCAATCCTTCGTCAAGTTCGCCTGCCCCCGATGCCAACCGTGCCAGCGGGCAGCCGCCTTCAAGCAGTTCGGGCGCATCATGACGGCCAAGACGGTCGACCTGCCCCATCATGACCGGCAGGATGTCATCCACATCTTCAAGCTCGTTCAGCCACACCTGATCGACATAGCCGGGCAGGCATTCCTCGATCACCGCATTGACCAGCTTGGCCTTGCCGGAAAAATGATGATACAGCGCCCCTTTGGTACAGCCGCTGACATCCAGGATATTGGCAATCGATGCCCCGCCAAAACCGGCCCGGCGGATTTCGCCAAACGCCGCATCAAGAAGTTTCTGACGGGTCAGATCGGGATCGCGCACCCGCTTGGGCACAAGTGCGCCTTCTGACAGCGCGTCGACCTCCATGCTTTCATCCACCTCAAGCGTCCCGTCATCATATTGATCATCCGCACGGGTGATCCGCGAAAGTGCCGCTGTGATGCTGAATGGTTCTTTGGTCATTGCGCCAATCTGAAAATGACTGCTGAAACGAAATTATTGATAAGTTTCAGGTTCCTCTCTTTTCGCGCACTGGTCAACCTGACTACCTGTATATTGCATGCGCTGTGTGACATGATCGATGACGCAGCCCCTTGCAATTCAATGCAAAGCATACTCTATTGTTGGAAATGCTCGTTTATGGGCGCGCCCCAATTACCCGTCGGACATGCAGATGCAGCTTGATTCCATCGCCTTTGTCGCGGCCGAGACCAAAATCGCACAGGATGCGATGTATCGGCTGAAACATCGTTATGGCCACATTGCGCCCGATAAGGCCGATGTGATTGTCGCCCTTGGCGGGGACGGCTTCATGCTTGAAACCCTGCACCGCTATATGGGCCGGAAAGTTCCGATCTATGGCATGAACCGCGGCACGGTCGGTTTTCTGATGAATGAATTCCGCGAGATGGATCTGATTGATCGCATCACCGAAGCCCAGACCGTCGAACTTCACCCCCTTCAGATGGAAGCCCATACGGTTTCCGGCGAAAGCATGTGCGCGCTTGCGATCAACGAAGTTTCCCTTTTGCGTGAAACCCGTCAGGCCGCCAAATTGCGCATCAAGGTCGACGGGGTTGAACGTCTGGCCGAACTGGTTTGTGATGGTGCACTTGTCTGCACCCCTGCGGGCAGCACGGCCTATAACCTCTCGGCCCATGGTCCGATCCTGCCGATGGGCAGTGGTTTGCTGGCCTTAACACCCATAAGCCCGTTTCGCCCGCGTCGCTGGCGCGGGGCGTTGCTGCCGCACGGGGCCGAAGTTGTCTTTACCATCGAAAACCCGGAAAAACGCCCGGTTTCTGCCGTGGCCGACTATACCGAGGTCCGCGATGTGTCCCATGTGAAGATCCGCGAAGATCGCAACATGAAGATCAAATTGCTGTTTGATCCAGAACATAATCTCGAAGAGCGTATCCTTAAGGAACAATTCGTCGAATGACCACCGCCGCACTTGCACCGTCACAAGACACCATCGACTGGTGCCGCAAACTGATTGCCCACCCGTCGGTCAGCATGACCCCGAACATGGCCCTGATCGAAGAAGTCAAAGCCTTCCTCGACGGGCTGGGCTACGAAACCCTTGTTGTTCGCGATGACAGCAACACCAAGGCCAATCTGTATGCCACCATCGGTCCGGCCGTGAATGGCGGCGTCATTCTGTCAGGTCACAGTGACGTGGTCCCGACCGAAGGCCAGAACTGGGCATCCGATCCCTATGACATCGATATCCGCGACGGCAAACTTTATGGCCGCGGATCATGCGACATGAAGGGGTTCCTGGCGTGTCTGCTGGCCAAGGCCGAAACTTTCAAAAACGCCGATCTGCGCGTGCCGATCCATCTGGCCTTCACCTATGACGAGGAAGTCGGATGCCTTGGCGTGCCAAGCCTGGTCGAGGCGATCAACAACCTGCCCCACAAACCCGCCATGTGCATCGTTGGTGAACCGACCGAGATGAAGGTCATCACCCAGCATAAGGGCAAATATTCCGCCCGTGCGCATTTCACCGGCCGGTCGGGGCATTCGTCGCTTCCGGGCGAAGGTGTTAACGCTGTTGAGTTCGCCTCGGAATTTGTGGTCTTCCTGCGCAAGCTCGGCCGTCAATGCCGCGATGAAGGCCCGCATGACGATGAATTCACCCCCAATCACACCACCTTCCATACAGGCGTGATCAAGGGCGGCACCCAGTTGAACATCATTCCGCAAAACTGCTTTGTCGATTTCGAATTCCGCAATCTGCCCAATGATGATCGCGACGCGCTTAAGGCCAGGATTTTCGATTATCTCGACAATACGTTGATCCCGGAAATGCGCGAAACCTATGCCGATGTCGGGGTCGAGATCGAAGTCATTTCCGACATGCCCGGTCTTGCCACCGGCGATGACGAGGAAGTCACCAAACTGGTCATGGCGCTGACCGGCGCCAACACGACGGGCAAGGTCAGCTTTGGCACAGAAGCCGGGGTCTTTTCCGCCATGGGGGATATTCCGACCGTGGTTTGTGGTCCGGGCAATATCGAACAGGCCCACAAACCTGACGAGTTCATCGAACTTGACCAGCTGGGCCGCTGCGAAGTGTTTCTCGATAAATTGCTGGCCGTTCTGGTCAAATAACCGGCCAGATCACAGCACAAATACAAAAAGGGCTGCGAATTTCGCAGCCCTTTGTCGTTTGGCACATTATTGCTGAATCAAACCAGATTGGCTTCAAAGAATTCCGCCGTGCGCGCATTTGCCGTATTGGCATCGGCTTCGTCATAATGCGCCCCGCCCTTGCGCGCAAAGGCGTGATCGCGCCCCGGATAGATATGAAGCTCGGTCAGCGGATGATCGCCAAGTGCTTCCTTGATCACGTCCTGGGCCTCGGCCGGGATATATTCATCATTGCCCGCCAGATGCACGATCAGCGGCTTTTTGATGTTATCGGCTTCATTCATGTAATTATTCATGCCACCGCCATAATAGGCGGCAAAGGCATCGCCATCGGTCCGCGTGGCCGAAAGGAAGGTCAGCAATCCGCCAAGGCAGAAACCAACGACCCCGACCTTGCCATTGGCCCCTTCGATCCCGCGCGCGGCCTTCATGGTCGCGGCAATGTCTTCAACGCCCTTATCAACATCAAATGCCTGATAATAGCCAAAGGCCTGCTTCCATTCTTCTTCGGTCTGATCGGTGATATCAATCCCCGGCTCGATCCGCCAGAACAGGTCCGGACATACCGCGATATAGCCCTGCTTGGCATAATCATCGGCAATGCCGCGCATCACCGCATTGACGCCAAAAATTTCCTGGATAACCACAACAACCGGTGCCGGAAGCTTCGCCGGCATCGCCACATAGGCCTCGAAATTCCCGTCCGGGGTGCTCACAGCAAGCTTTGTCATCGCAATCAACCTCCTTGTTTTGATCTTTGTGCCCAATCAGTTATGCCCTGATTGTGACATCACAAGGTCACAGGATCAAAAAACCGGCTTCATGGATGCAAACGCCACCGCGGTTCAGGAATGCGGCCCGGTGAATTCGGCGGCCATGTGATGAAGCTCGTGCCACAGGCTGTCGGCAAAGCTGCGCAGGACCGTGATTTCAAAACTGTCGCGATCAAGGCGCGTGACCATCGCCCCGATATGCCCGATCTGGGTCATTGCCGATTGCCCGACGCCAAAGATACCTTCATCAAGGTCAATCATCACCCCCTTGGCCAGAACATCACATACCCGCGCCCCCGTAAGGCGCAACCGCACCCGGCCATGGGTCTGATCCGAAACGGCGAATTCGCCCGGAAGCTGCCCGGCGATTTCGCCAAACCGGCCTTGCGACACATCATTTTCCCCGACCCAGAACCACTGACCGGGCGACAATACCCGAAGCTCCCCGCCCAGATCCGGCGCAATCGCATCCAGCATCTTTTGAAGCTGCTGCTGACGGGTCTGATCGATTGTTCCTGTCGCCTGCCCCAGAACATGAAAGACAAAGCCCGTTCTGACCGGCGCAATATGGATGGCGCCATGCGCCTGCCCGTCCGGCATGGCGGCAAAGGGCGATACGTTATTTAACGGAGAATCACGCATGGAGCTTCTCATTCTCTGGATCGACAAAGGCCGGATTGCACAGGATGCCGGTAATGCTGGTCCCGGCCAGACCGTTCCAGATGACGACTTCCTCGCCATATCGCGCCGGGCCATTTTTCACCAGGGCCAGACCAATCGCATGACCAAGGTTTGGCGAATAACACATCGACGTCACATAGCCCTGATCATTGGCAAGGCTGACCTCATCCCCGATTTTCAGGATATGCGACCCGGTCGCGAATTTATCCGCCGGTGATTTCGGCTTGATGCCAACAAGTGCCGGGCGCATCGGGTCAGCAAGCCCTTCGCGCATATTCATCACCCGGCCAATGAAATCATCCTTTTTGGCCGATACCATCCGCCCCATGCCAAGATCGGCGGGCGTCACCGTGCCATTGATCTCGGCATGGGTGACATGACCCTTTTCAATCCGCATGACGCCAAGCGCCTCGGTGCCATAGGGCGCAATACCAAATTCCTTGCCTGCCACCATGATGGCATCGGCAACGCTTTCGCCATATCCGGCCGGAACCGCGATTTCATAGGCAAGCTCGCCCGAAAACGAAATTCGGAACAACCGCCCGGTCAACCGCCCGCCAAACATCGAAACGTCACGGGCCGCCAGGAACGGGAAGGCATCATTTGAAATGTCGTCATCAATGATTTTGGCCAGAACATCACGCGCCCTTGGCCCGGCAATGGCCATCTGCGCCCATTGATCGGTCGCCGATGCCAGCCGCACATCAAGATCGGGCCACAAAACCTGCGCACAGAACTCAAGATGGGTCAAAACCCCCGCCGCAAGGGCGGTTGTGGTGGTCATGAAGTAATGATTTTCGGCCAAACAACTGGTCGTGCCGTCATCATACACAAAGCCATCCTCGCGCAGCATGATGCCATAGCGCGCCTTGCCAACCGGCAGCTTCAGGAACGCATTGCAATAAACCCGGTTCAGGAATTCTGCCGCATCCGCACCAAAAATCTCGATCTTGCCAAGGGTCGAAACATCGCAAATCCCGACATTTTCGCGCACATTCATGACTTCGCGATCGACACTGTCGCGCCAGAATGTCTCGCCGTCTTTCGGGAACCAGCTTGATCTGTACCAAAGCCCGGTTTCAACAAATTTCGCCCCGTTGCGTTCGGCCCAGCCATGCAGCGGCGATTTGCGCACCGGCTGGAATTCGAACCCCTTCGATGCGCCAACAAGTGCGCCAAACGACACCGGCGTATAGAACGGGCGGAATGTCGTGGTGCCAATCTCGCCGGGCGACACACCCTTGTTTTGGGCAAGGATGCCAATCGCAATCACATTCGATGTCTTGCCCTGATCGGTCGCCATGCCGTTGGTGGTATAGCGCTTGGCAAGTTCAACGTGATCATACCCTTCGCGCATCGCAAGATTGATATCACCCGCCATCACATCGTTCTGATAATCAACAAATGCCTTGCCCTTGCTGGATGGCACCGACCAGATCGCAACCGTTCCCTGCGCAATATCATCGGCTGTTTGCGTATCGGGCAAACCTGCTGGCGCGGCATTCAGTCCAAGTGCATTCAATACCGAAACTGCGGCCGTCGCACCGGCGACAAAGCACGATGCAATCCCGGCCTTTCCGGCAACCGCCCCGGCCGGCACCATGCCATCGCAATTTTCGGGCGGCATGAAACCGACATGTTCATCCGACCAGACCGGCCTTGCCCCGCGATGACAGGCCAGATGCACAATCGGGCTATAACCGCCCGAAACCGCCAGCGCATCAACCGCAATCATTTCATCACGGCCATCATCATGACGCACGGCAATTGATTTGATCGCCTTGCGCCCCGCCGTATCACGAACCATGGCCCCAGCAATCAGGCGTGCCTTGCCGCCATAATCGATATCGGGGCATTTGCGCGGATCAATGATCGCTGCGACCTCGATCCCCCTTGCCTCAAGATCCATCGCGGTCTGATAGGCCTGATTGTTATTGGCAAAAAGCGCAACCCGCTTGCCCGGTGCGACACCAAACGCATTCAGGTAGGTCCGCATCGCGCCCGCCGTCATCACGCCGGGCCGATCATTGCCGCCAAACACAATCGGGCGTTCCTCGGCCCCGGTGGCCAGAATGACCTGCTTGGCAACAATGCGCCAAAGCCGTTCCATCGCCCGGTCGGGATTGATCGCCGCGTCAGACAGATGCTTTTGCACCCGCTCGACCGCGGCAAAGACCTGATCGTCATAGGCCCCGAAAACGGTGGTGCGTTTTTTCACCTCGACATTGGGCAGGGCATGCAATTCCCCCACCATATCGGCCAGAACCGCATCGGCGGGTTTATTGCCGATCATCCCGCCTTCGGCCAGCATCCCGCCGCCAAGTTGCGCGCCCTCATCGGCAATGATCACCCGTGCCCCTGCTCGTCCGGCGGTCAGTGCCGCGGCAAGCCCGGCCGGACCGGCCCCGATCACCAGAACATCACAATGCGCCCAGCATTTTTCATAAGACCCCGGATCGGGATCATAGCTTGCCCGGCCAAGACCGGCGGCCTTGCGGATCAGCGGTTCATAAACCTTTTCCCAGAATGCCGCGGGCCACATAAATGTCTTGTAATAGAACCCGGCACCCAGCAACGGCCCCAAAAGACCATTCATCGCCCCGATATCAAAATCCACATTCGGCCAGCAATTCTGGGATCGGGCTTCAAGCCCGTCAAACAGTTCCGCCATGGTCGCCCGCGTGTTGGGATCACGCCGCCCATCGCGCCCGATGGTCAAAAGTGCATTGGGTTCTGCCGCCCCGGCGGTCAGAATGCCACGCGGGCGGTGATATTTGAAACTGCGCCCGACCAGTTGCCTGCCATTGGCAAGCAAGGCCGATGCAACCGTATCCCCGCCAAAACCGCGAAGTTTCTCGCCGTTAAAGGTGAATTCACGCACATCATCGCGGTCAATCAGCGTGCCGCCATCAATCCGAAAACTGGTCATGCCCGGCCCTCCGATTTCAGGGTACTGGCATCAACCACATCACCGGTTTCATGGGTGACCGTGTTGCGATCCAGCACCAGCCAGCGACGGCACCCGCCCGAATGGTGCCAATATTCCCGATGCTGCCCGCGCGGGTTGTCGCGCAGATAGACATGATCAAACCACACGCTTTCATCGGCACCGGCGGCTGGACGCGGGGTTGGCACCTCGCCACGGATGGTAAATTCCTCACGGGGACGAAGACCGCAATGGGGACATTTGACAAGACTGCTCATTTCCAAATTCCTTTGCGGCTTAGTGCAGGTTGGCCTGGGCACCAACGCCCTTTTCATCAAGCAGATAACCGCGTGCAAACCGGTCCATGCGAAATGCGGTCGCGGTTTCATGCGGGGTATCGGTCGCCAACAAATGAGCAAAGCAATATCCAGATGCCGGGGTCGCCTTGAACCCGCCATAACACCACCCCCCATTGAAATAGAGGTTGGAAAGATGGGTCCGATCCATGATCGGCGATCCATCCATGCTCATATCCATGATCCCGCCCCAACTGCGCAGGATACGCACCCGCGACAATGCCGGGATCATCGCCATTCCGGCCTCGGCCACATGTTCGACACAGGCAAGGTTGCCGCGCTGGGCATAGGAATTATACCCTTCGATATCCCCGCCAAACACAAGCCCGCCCTTGTCCGATTGCGACACATAAAAATGCCCGGCCCCGAATGTGACGACCGTATCGATAAACGGCTTCAACCCCTCGGACACAAACGCCTGAAGCGCGTGGCTTTCAATCGGAAGACGCATATCGACCATCCTTGCGACATGGCTTGAACTGCCCGCCACCGCCATCGCAAGCTTGCCGCACTTGATCACCCCGCGTGTGGTTTGAACACCGGTGATCTGATCGCCATCGCGGTCAATTGCCGTGACTTCGCAATTCTGGATGATATCCACACCGTTCTGATCAGCCCCGCGGGCAAATCCCCAGGCCACCGCATCATGGCGCACCGTGCCGCCACGCGCCTGCATCAAACCGCCCATGATCGGGAAACGCGCATTGTCGTAATCCAGAAATGGCAGCTTTTCACGCACCTGATCACGATCAAGAAGGTCTGCATCAACCCCATGCAACCGCATGGCATTGCCACGCCGGGTATAGGCATCGCGCTGTGCATCGGAATGATACAGATTGATCACCCCGCGCTGGGATACCATGGCGTTGAAATTGAAATCCTGTTCCAACCCTTCCCACAGCTTCATCGAGAATTCATAGAACGGGTTATTGCCTTCCAGCAGGTAATTCGACCGGATGATCGTCGTGTTACGCCCGATATTGCCTGATCCCAGATAGCCCTTTTCAAGAACCGCAACATTGCGGACGCCAAACACCTTGGACAGGTAATAGGCCGTCGCCAATCCATGCCCGCCACCGCCAATGATGATCACATCATAACGGGGTTTCGGGTCCGGATTGCGCCAGGCCGGTTTCCAGTTCTTGTTCTTGGAAAAAGCATTGCCAAGCAGTGACAGGGCTGAATAACGCATCTTTGATCTTTCGCTGTTGCCCGCAACGGGTACCAGCTGATCTTGACAGAGACACAATTTCCAGCTTGTCTAAAAAGGACATCTAATAACATATTTGGGACATCACATCCGATGCCGCCAAATGCGCGATCAGGGGCATGCGATGACATCTGGCACGGACAGGGAAAAGCTCAGGGATACGCACAGAGACAGGGACGAGGACACGCAAACCCAAACCAGCGCCAATCCCAACCCGGCCTTCCCGCTCGCCCGGACTGCCTACCAGTCGGCCAAGTCCGCCCAGTCTGCCAAGCCCCCCTCATCCAGGCCTGATGCCCATTCCAACGCCCCTGCCGGGCCGACTGCATTCCCGGCCCCGCAACATATCGGCTTTTTCCTGCTGCCTGATTTTGCGCTGATGTCCTATGCCTCGGCGATTGAACCGTTACGTGCGGCCAATCTTCTGGCCGGGCGCCCGGTCTATAAGATCCTCAATTATTCGGCGACCGGCGGCAATGTGCTGTCATCGACCGGGACCATGGTGCCGACCACGCCGCTGGCCCAGGCCCCGACCAGCCTGCACAGCCTGTTTGTCTGTGCCGGCGGCCACCCGTCACAATGGCAGGCACCGGGCATATTGCCCGGTCTTCGCAAACTCGCACGCTGGGGGGTGCGGATGGGCGGCATTTCAAGCGGGGCCTATGTTCTGGCGGCTGCCGGGCTTCTGGGGCAGCGGCAATTCACCATCCATTGGGAACACGCCCCGGCTTTGATCGAAGCCTTTCCCGATCTGGAACCAAAACGCGCCCGCTTTGTCATTGATGGTGATCGCATCACATGCGGCGGCGGGGTCGCACCGCTTGATATGATGCATGCCATGATCGCGCAACATCTGGGGTCGGATTTCGCCACCCGGGTGTCGGACTGGTTTCTCCATACCCAGGTCGGCACATCAACCGGCTCACAGCGCGCATCGCTTGCCGAACGCTATAACGTGCATCATCCGGGACTGTTGCGGGTTCTCGAAAAGATGGAAACCACCATCGAAGACCCGAAATCCCGCGAAGAAATGGCGCGGTTTGCCCGCCTGTCGACCCGTCAGCTTGACCGCCTGTTTGATCAGCATCTTGGAAAATCGTTTCTTGAAACCTATCGCCAGGTGCGTCTGGACCATGCCAACCGGCTTCTGACCCAAAGTGCGCTGACCATTTCCGAAATCGCCTTTGCCACCGGTTTTTCCAATAGCAGCCACTTCTCGCGCAGCTACAAGGCAACCTATGGTGTCACGCCCAGCATGGCACGCGGCGACTGACCATTCCGCCCCATCCCCCGTTCGGCAAGGCCCCCTATCCAACCGAGGGGTGCATTCCCCTGCACGCGATTTCGATAGAATCGGCACGATTCCACGAGTCTGCATATTTGATATGCATCATTTTTCAACGACTATTTTTTAAACATTTATCCTGTGACGGATATCGTATTTTTATTATCTAATTGTTTTTATTATATTTTTTGCAACGCACAATAAAAAACACATTTGAACTTGTTCACTATAGGGAATTGATTTTTAATAAAAGGAATGTCCATCGGGGGGCATTATGTGATGGAGAGACTAAAATGGAACAATCCGTACCGGAGTTGATGGCGAGGCTCGATAGCCTTGAGTCATCGCTCAGCATGGCAACGACCATCAATTCCGAAGTTTTCTATTGGTGGTGTACAGCACTGATGCTTGCCATCCACGCAGGCTTCCTTGCCTATGAAATGGGTGCATCGCGCGCAAAGAACGCGCTGGCATCGGGTATGAAAAACCTGATCGCGTTCGCTTTCCTTATTCCGGCATTCTATTATGTCGGCTGGTGGATCTATCTGGCATTTCCGACAGGCTTCAGCATCGCTGACGGCTCCGAAGCCGGCCTGCCCTGGAGTGCAAATATGGGTCCGAACCTGACCGATAACGCGTCAGGCATCTTCTATGCGGCCTTCACCCTGTTCGCGGCGACCACCGCCTCGATCATGTCGGGTTCCGTCATTGAACGTATCCGTATTTCCGGCTTTACCATTCTTGCCCTGTTCCTGGGCGCGGTTGTCTGGGTCTTCGGCGCTTCCTGGGGCTGGCATCCGGACGGTTGGCTGACCACCGAATGGGGCCTGCATGACGTTGGTGCGGCGGGTGCCGTTCACACCATTGCCGGCTTCTTCACCCTGGGTGTGCTGATCAATCTTGGTCCGCGTATCGGCCGCTTCAATGCTGATGGCTCGGTCAACAATATTGACGGCCACAACATGCCGATGTCGCTGATCGGTCTGATGCTGATCGTCATGGGCTTCTTCGGCTTCCTCGGCGGTTGCATCATCTATACCGGCGACACTTGGATGACCATCTACAACACCCCGGCAACCCTGTCGGCATTCGCATTCAACACTCTGATGGGCGTTGCTGGCGGCATGATCGGTGCGTATCTCGTGACCCGCGATCCGTTCTGGATGATGTCGGGTGCGCTGATCGGTGTGATCTCTTCTGCTCCGGCACTTGATCTCTACTATCCGGGGCTCGCTTTCCTTGTCAGCTTCGGCGGCGGTTGCATCATGCCGAAACTCAACGACATCCTCGTTGGCAAGTTCAAGATCGACGACGCGGTTGGCGCGGTCGCCGTTCACGGCTTTGGCGGCGTCTGGGGTCTTGTTATGGCTGGTATCTTTGCGTCGGGTTACCCGAACGTTGCCGGTCCGGAAATCTCGTTCGTTGGTCAGCTGTCCAGTGCCGTTGTCTTCATGATCCTTGGTTTCGTACCGGGCTATGCCCTGTCCTTCGTTCTGAAGATGGTTGGCCTGCTGCGCGTTACCGACAAGGCTGAACTTGCCGGTCTCGACAAGGCCGAAGTTCCGGTCAGCGCCTATCCGGAAAGCTCTGTTCCGGCGGCATTCACCAACGACCCGACCTCGCCGACCCCGGCCGAGTAAGTTCGTTTCTGATCAATCCAGATAAGGAAACTGTAAAATGAACACAGCTCCGATTACCAGCTGGGAAGGCGCAGAGGCCTATTTCACCTTTGCCGACAAACCGGCCCTTCTCGTTCTGTTCACGCTGGTCGGTATTGGCGTGTGCATCTGGACCATCGCCTCGATGGCCAGCCACGAGAACAAAGCTTACAAAGACATGTAATCTTTGACATTGACGGGGTGCATCACCAGCCTGCCCTGAACCCAACTGCACCCGGTGATGCATCCCATCATGACCACTCTGAAAGGCCAGCCTCAAAACTGGCCTTTCAAGGGTTCTGGTTGTAGCTCCGGCTCTGGCTCGGGCCCCGGTTCTGGTTCTGGTCCCGGCTCTGATCCCGGTTCTTGTCCCGACCCTCACCCGGCCTTTGCTCTGGCCTCGACCTTGGTTCTGGTTCTGGCTCTGGCCTTCGCTCCTGACCTGAATGCTGCACCTGAATGCTGCCCCGGCATCTGCCGGACGATAAATGCCAACCGACCCGACTGGCACATGTGCCTGCCATCCGGTCCCGCGCAAGTCACCCATGTTATCGCTGCCTTGCATCTGCACAGATCATTCACCGCAGAGGCCACAATGATCGCGCTTTCACATCCCCAGTCATCTGCGCATGCCGTGCGCGCCGCACGTCCCAGTCGCATTCTCAATGCCGGGCGCACCGCAATGGCGCGCAATATTGAACGTTACGAGGTTCCCGGACGCGGTGCCGTGCTGATTGCGGTGCGCGAAGGCGATCAGCTATCGCTGACCAATAGCGAAGGCATGCAGACGGTCGAACTGATCGGCCTTGATCCGTCGGGAAAGTCATTGCCATCGATTTTTGAATATCTGCCGCACGGCAAACCGCGCGGCCTGATTGACCTTTTAAGCCATCCCTTTGATGACAGTCTGGCGCGCTTTGCCCGCACCCTGAAACGGCGCGACGTCAATCTTGATGAATGTCTGGCCTTGCGGATGTTTGGCAATGCCAGTCCGGCCGGTGATACGGTGGTGCTATGCGCCCAGTTTGACGGCTTTGTCATTGTCGCCACCCCGGCCCCGATCATGCAGATTGATGCCCACAACACGGCAAGCCCGGTGATTGTGACCATTGACCGCGCCCATCATCACGATACATACAGCTTTGCCCTGCCCGATCCGCTGGCCGATCCGACGCTTGATCTGCGCATTCATGCGGCCACCGCGCGCGCCTATGAAATCAGGGCCGGTGACTATATCCAGATCCTTGATGTTGACGGGCGGCAATGCACCGATTTTCAGTGCTTTGATGCCCGCAAACTTGATCGCGGTCTTCAGAACCCGCTCGATGTCACCACCACGCGCACCCTGATGGGTCACGCCTATCCGATGCCCGGCCTGCATGGCAAATACTATGATCAGGACATGGACCCGCTGGTCGAGGTTATTCAGGATACCTGCGGGCGTCATGATGCCTTTGCCATGGCCTGCGCATCCAAATATTACGACGATATCGGCTATCCGGGGCATGTGAACTGCACCGATAATTTCAACGGGGCGCTTGCCGCGCACGGGGTTGATCCGCGCCCCGGCTGGATGGCGATCAATTTCTTTTTCAATACCGGCATTGATGATCACGGCGTGATGTATGCCGATCAGCCATGGTCGCGTCCGGGGGATTATGTGCTTTTGCGGGCCATGACCGATCTGGTCTGCGTATCGTCGGCCTGTCCTGATGACACCACGGCGGCCAATGGCTGGAAGCCGACCGACATTCATATCCGTGCCTATGACAGCACCGAAAAATTCACCCATGCCGTTGCCTGGCGCCCGACAGCAGAGGCCGAAGCAAAAATGACCAAACAAACCGCCTTTCACCCGCGTTTTGGCGAACTGACCCGCAACTTTGTTGACTATAAGGGCTTCTGGCTGGCGCACGAATATACCGGCTTTGGCATGATCGAAGAATATTATGCCTGCCGTGAAAAGGCGGTCGTGATCGACCTTTCGGCCCTGCGCAAATTCGAAATTACCGGCCCCGACAGTGAAACCCTGATGCAGCATTGTCTGACCCGCAATGTCAAAAAGCTCGGCATTGGTCAGGTCGTCTATTCCGCCATGTGCTATCCCCATGGCGGCATGATTGATGACGGCACTTTGCTGCGCCTTGGGCAGGACAATTTCCGCTGGATTTGCGGCGATGATTACAGCGGCGTCTGGCTGCGCGAACAGGCCGCCAAGCTTGGCCTGCATGTTCTGATCCGATCCTCGACCGATCAGATGCACAATATCGCCGTTCAGGGCCCCAAAAGCCGCGATATCCTGCGCGATGTCATCTGGACGCCCCCTCATCAGCCCAAGCTTGATGAAGTCGGCTGGTTCAAATTCACCATTGGCCGCATCGGCAATGCCAAGGGCGCACCGGTTGTCGTTTCGCGCACCGGCTATACCGGGGAACTCGGCTATGAAATCTGGTGCCATCCCAAGGATGCGCTGACCGTTTTTGATGCGATCTGGGAGGCCGGCGAACCGCACGGCCTGACCCCGATGGGGCTTGCCGCCCTTGATATGGTCCGCATCGAAGCGGGTCTGATTTTTGCCGATTACGAATTTTCCGATCAGACCGACCCGTTCGAAGCCGGGATCGGCTTTACCGTGCCGCTGAAATCCAAGGAAGACGACTTTATCGGTCGCGATGCCCTGATCCGGCGGAAAGATCATCCATCCCACAAACTGGTCGGGATCGAGATTGATGGCAATGTCGCGGCCAGCCACGGCGATTGCGTCCATATCGGCCGCGCCCAGATCGGGGTGATCACCAGTGCGATGCGATCCCCCATTTTGGGCAAAAACATCGCCCTTGCCCGCATCGACATTGCCCATGCCGATATCGGCACCGAGGTCGAGATTGGCAAACTCGACGGCCACATGATGCGCCTGCCCGCCAAAATCACCGCCTTCCCGCATTACGACCCGGAAAAAACCAAACCAAGATCGTAACACGAGGAATCCTCACATTCCTACATCCCACCCCAAACACGCCCGAATTTCCGGTCCGGCGCGCCTTTCCTGCCCCCGACCAATTGATCCCCAAGTCGGGATGCCTCGGGCGTCATAACCCGCACCAACCTCGCCCCGCTTTCCCAGATATTTCACCGCCCCACAACCCCGATCCGGCCTGCCCAACCTGATCCGCCCCGCCCCAACCTTGAGCCGGCCTGCCCCACCTCTGAGCCGACCTGCCCCAGCCCTGAGCCGCCCTGCCCCAGCCCTGGGCCGCCCCAACTCTGATCCGGCCCGCACCAGCCCTGAGCTGGCCCGCCCCAACCCTGATTCGGCCAGCCCTAGCCCTTATCCGCCCCGCCCCGCGCCCCGCTGCCCCTCGCTATCCCTTGCTCCATAAAGACCACGGCCTGCGCTGGTGCTGCCTTGAGCCCCGTCCTGCGGCGCCGACGTTCTGGCTCCATCCCGCTACCTACGCCAATCGCGCCCTACCCTTTTCACGCCTCCACATAGCGTCAACGCCGGGATGCCGCGGGCATCATGGACCCTGCAAAATTCAATCCTCATACAAAAATAACCCCGCGACGGGCGCGGGGGTGACTGCGAGTTTGCTCTGCTAAGGGAAGGTCAGTGCGATTATTAGTTTCTTTTTAATAATGCGGCTTATTCTGCAGCGCTGCTTTTTAATCCGGTCTGCAAATAGGCTTCCAGACTGTCATCAAGTTCATCAAGCCACGGCGTATGATGGGCAGGCGACATATTGCCGGTCATAAGCGATCGATATGACTTGTTGCGATAGCCCATAATGTCATGGGCCTTGTCATGTTCCCATTCCTCGAAGGTCTTGTTGACCCCTTCGATGTCAAACATCGGATAGTCTGTCATTTCAATAAGATGGGCGGTGTAATCGCCCTGGAACCAGATCATGTCATGATCTTCGTTCAGGCCTTCTTCCCGGTCGCGCCAGGCCTGACTGTCGGCCTTCATCGCGTCCTTTGACGGCAGATCAAGACGGCCCATGATCACATCACGGGCATACCATGCTTGGGCATCAAACATGTTGAAGGTATAGAACTGGTCCTGCATGCCCAGATACATCAGCCTTGGGTTTTCTTCCCACACCACCCCGTTATAAAGACCCAATGGCCACAATCGGTTAGCGGTTTTCAAACGCAAATCATCGGTCAGGAACGGGAAGTGATGCTGATAGCCGGTGCACAGAATGATCGCATCGACATCACGCGATGATCCGTCCTTGAAATAGGCTGTATTGCCCTCAACCCTGGTCAAAAGCGGCACTTCGGCCCAGTTATCGGGCCAGTCAAAGCCGATGGGATTGGTGCGATGACTGACCGTGACGGATTTGCAGCCATATTTATAGCATTGCGATCCGATATCCTCGGCCGAATAGGAGGTACCGATGATCAGGATATCCTTGTCCTTGAATTCAAGGGCATCGCGGAAATCATGGGCATGCAAAACACGCCCGCCAAAGGTTTCGAACCCCGGGAATTCCGGGACATTCGGCGTCGAGAAATGACCATTGGCGACCACCACATAATCAAATTCCTCGGATGCAATGATATCGTTTTTGAGATCATGCGAAGTCACCGTAAAGGTCTGTGACCCATCATCAAATTCGACCCGGCGCACCGGGGTTCTGAACCGCACCCACGGGCGCACATTGGCCTTTTCGACCCGGCCCTTGATATAGTCCCAGATCACCGCGCGCGGCGGATAGGATGCGATCGGCTTGCCGAAATGTTCCTCGAAAGTGTAATCGGCAAATTCAAGGCATTCCTTGGGCCCGTTTGACCACAGATAGCGATACATCGACCCGTGGATCGGTTCACCATATTCATCAAGTCCGGTGCGCCAGGTATAGTTCCACAAACCGCCCCAGTCTTCCTGACGTTCGAAACATACCACTTCGGGGATTTCGGCCCCTTTGGCTGCTGCTGACTGAAATGCACGCATCTGCGCCATGCCCGACGGGCCGGCGCCAATAATCGCCACGCGAAGTGTCATTGCCTTAGATCCCCAATAGATGGCTGGTTATTTCCTCCGTCCGGCTTGTTTTTTTGATGCCGGTTTTGGTTAGTCGGGGAAAATCCCCGGTGACGTCGGCGCGCCGTCGTCAAACTGTGCAAGCCAGTCCACCAGCATCGGGTGGTAGCGTGACAGCCCCTTATATTCGACCAGTTCCGGGCGCAGATCGCGCATCACCCGATGCAGGCGACGGCCCCATTTCGGCTGGGTCACAACTTCGTTCATCGCCATCAGATAGGTGCGGATCGGAAACAGGATCGCGTTGGACCGCGGCAGACGCCAGAAGGTCTGAAGTTCGACCCGAAGATGGACCTTTTCTCCGATATTTCCGGGATTCACCGTCAGCTTGTCCGGCCCCCATTTGGGATAGTTTTCCGGACTGGTATCAAGCCTTGGATTAACCGTCAGCGTCCAGTTCAGACGCCGGGACGGCTGGCCTTGCGGCAGGGACAGCAGGAATTTCAACGCGCGTTGAAACACGCCGAGTTCATGGGCCAGCGGTACCGGCGCATGCCATTCAAAGAAGTTCATGCCAATGTCGAAATCAAGCGACCAGTCTGCCTGCGCGGTAATGATCCCCGCATCCATCCAAAGATTGCCATCGCGCTGATCAAGGATCGCGTGGTCGCCCTGTACCTGACGGCCGATATATTCCATCGGATGACATGGCAGGGTCGAACTGTCGCCAAAGACAAAGGTGTCATCGATCTGAAGCGGCTTGTTGATCCAGTGCCAGCGATCCCCGTCAATGGTCAGTTCAAACAGATCAGGATAGTCGCGCGCCTTCGATACCATCACCAGTTCGACAAAATCCCACGCCGCCGTTTCCATATGCGGCAGGGCCTGACAACGGCCGGGGTCGTCGGCCAGGACAAGGGCGCGGTCCTTCATTTCCGAGACATAATGTTCGTCGACATCAAAGGCATGTTCAAACGGGCTTCCGGCCCGTGTGGCATGATGCGGTTCCACATTAGTCGAATACATATATTCGTCTTCGGGGAACGGGAACGGAAAGCGCGGAATGTTGCCCGGACTGTTGGCATAGGTGAAATCATTGCGGAATGTCTCGTTTCTGAAGTGAATGGTCATATCGCAGATCCCCCTTGCTTACAGATCAAGTTCAAGACGCTTGCCGCTGAACCGCGACACGCAGGGCATGATGAACTGTTTCGATGCACGCTGATCGTCATCAAGCCAGTGATCGTTATGGGCAATGTCACCATCACAGGTGACGACCTTTGTCTCGCACTGCCCACAGGCGCCACCACGACACAGGCATTTGACCGGTGTTCCCGATGCCTCGATCGCTTCAAGCAGGCTTTGTTCCGGCCCGACCGTGATATCAATCCCGGCCTTTGCCAGATGGACCGAAAATGCCTTGCCCACCGGCGGGGACAGGAAATGTTCGAAATGGATGTGGGCCGCAGGCCAGCCAAGATCGGTTGCGGTTTGAACGACCGCTTCGATCATGCCTTTGGGCCCGCAGACATAGACATGGGTGCCAAGCGGCTGATCCGATAAAAGTGCGGTCAGGTCGGGACCACCGCCCGCATCATCGCAATAGCACCTGACATGGTCGCCAAACCGGTCTTGCAGGCTGTCCATATAGGCCGCCTGTGATGCGCTGCGCGCGGCGTAATGAAGTTCGAACGGCACGCCAAGTGATGATGCCTGGGTCATCTGGGCGATGAACGGCGTGATGCCGATGCCGCCCGCAATCATCAGATGTTTTCTGGCGCGCAGATCAAGCGCAAACAGGTTCACCGGGGCCGAGATATTCATTCTCATGCCCGGTTCGACCTTTTCATGCATGAATTTCGATCCGCCGCGACCGTTATCGTCGCGCCGCACCGAAATGGCATATTGGTCGCGATCAAAGGGCGAACTCATCAGGGAATAGGCATTCTTGCGTTTGGTCGGGCCATCAAGCATTTCCACCACGATATGCGCCCCGCCGGAAAAGGCCGGAAGTTCGTTGCCGTGGATATGCTTGAATTCAAACCGCTTGATGATCGAATTGACTTCGATAACCCGGGAAACCACCACCGGGATCAGATGATCGGACGCGCTCATTTGAAGACCTCCCTGATTTCGACTACCTCGGTCGGGTCTTCGGCATTGATGCACACCCCCTGAAAGGCAGCCAGTCGCCGGGAATAATGATCGCGCACCAAAAGCAGCAAATCACAGGACGGGCATTTGACCGGCTGTGTTGTGACCTTTTCGATCATGGTTTTGCAGTGAACGCATTGAACCCGACGCGCCAGACTGCCGCGATGTTCACACTGAACAGCCGTGTGATCGAGCCCGCATTCCTCGCCCTTGGCGACAGCCCGGCCAATCAGGCCTTCGGTCCCGGCGAGATAAAGCTGGCTTCCCATTTTGGACTCCGAAAGCCAGTCGCCCAGCTTGGCAATCGCCGCATCAATGGTCGGGACATGTTCGAACCGTTTCGCCCCCAAGGCATAAAGGGCAGTGATCAGGGCATTTTCACCCGGTGTCGGCACATAAAGGATATGAACCTTTTCCATGAAGCCTTTCGGGGCGGTCTGGGCCACGCGGATGACGCATTCCGCGCCCGATGCATCGGCAACGAAATAATGCGCAAGCCCCGGTGCAATCGCCAACTGCCCGTATTTGGGGCGGGAAAGGATGCTTTCTTCTATTAAACTCTCAGACATGGTCGCGGGATCCCATTCTGTCAGAAACCAACGGATAAAATGACAGCCCCGGGGAACCGGTCCGACCGATCCGGTCGATCCAGCCGATCCGGCCGATCCCGGGGATATGTCCTAGCCCTTGGCGGTTCTTTTGGATTTGCTCGGATCATCAAAGGGCATGGTGTGGGCCATACCGCCCAGCATGCCGTTCGCCCCGGCAATTTCAAGACGCACACCCTGCTCGGCGCACTCAACCGCCAGACGGGCAATCGCCATGGTCTGGTCTTTGAGCGGGGAATACATCGCACAGGTCACAACGCCAACCTTTGCCCCGTCCTTGAACACAGCCGCCCCTTCGGTCGGGACTTCCTTGCCGTCAAACAGGATGCCGAAAATCTTGAAGCGTTCCTTGCCCTTGAGACGGTAATGTTCCTCGGCGCCGCGGAACCCGGTTTTGCCGGGACTGACCGTGAAATCAAGGCCAAGCTCCCACAGGGTATCGCCCGGTCCTTCGTTTTCGAACGGGTACATCTGCGAGTTATCATAGGGATAAAACAGCAGGTAACTTTCGACCCGCAACATATCAAGCGTAGTAAAGCGGGTCGGAATGATGCCCATATCGGCCCCTTCGGCAACGATCCGGTCCCAAATCATCCCGGCATCCTGCCCGCGACAGAAAATCTCGTAACCGCGTTCACCGGTATAGCCGGTCCGCGAAATCATCACCGGTGCGCCAAACAGCTGGGTTTGCATGTGATGAAAATAGGGAAGATCGCGAATACCGGGCACATATTCCGCCAGATAATCGACCGCCAACGGCCCCTGAAGCGACAGGTCATGAAGATTGTCATCAAAACGAACCGATACATCGCGCCCCACGGCGGCCCGGGTCAATTCTTCGTGCCCGGTGCCCGATCCGTGAACCACCATCCATGAATTCGGCCCCATGCGATAGATCACGCAATCGTCGGTAAATTTGCCCTGATCATTGAGCATGCAGGCATAGACCGATTTGCCCGGATAGATTTTTTCGACATTGCGCGTGGTGGCATAATCAATGACGTGCGAAGCATGGGGGCCGGTGATGTGGACCTTTTTCAGGCCCGATACATCCATGATCCCGGCCTTGGTGCGGATGGCGATATATTCTTCGTCCCAATCCTTGTCATAGGTCCATGCCGTGCCCATCCCGCTCCAGTCTTCAAGATTGGAACCAAGCGCGCGGTGACGGTCGGCAAGGGCGGAGAATCTCCAGCTTGCAGTCATTGTGATGGCCTCCTGATTTGGTCGCCCTGATTTGGCAGCCTTGTCGCGCAATCAGCGCGCAATTATTGGCTTTTTATGTTCTCCATTCTGGCGGCAACTTGTTCGCGAACGCAATAATTATTTTTCATTTAATTCAATAATTATTCCTCAAGTGCTATTTTCTGCGGCATTGCAACAATTTGATTGTGCCACCACCGCCCGCCTGTTCCACAAAATGATTTTCCCTTCAGTTGATAAATCTTTCCTGACAGTTTAAATGAAACAGAAGGCCGCACTGCACCACGGATCGCAATGATCAGCGGGCAGACCGGCACAAAACAAAAGACGGCCGCCAAAGCAAAGCGGTCCGCGCATGACCCAGGAAACGATCAGGAAACGCACCGCACGCCGATTACGGGCACGGTGGCGAAGGAAGCCGCCACAATGGCAGATAACAAATCGCAGAAACCAACCAAAACCAACGCCAACAGCGAGCAAGGAATACCCATGGACTCCATGAACAAACCGGCCGCCCTGAACCAGGACCCGCACGCCCTTCGCGAGCCGAAGGAAAACAATCTGGAAATCGCGATCGGACATGAAGTCCGCGCCCTGCGCAAGAAACTTGGCATCACCATTGCCGATCTGGCATCGGCAACCGGCATTTCGATGGGGATGTTGTCCAAGATTGAAAACGGTGTGACGTCACCGTCCCTGACATCGCTTCAGGCATTGGCAAGCGCACTTGGCGTGCCGCTGACCGACTTTTTCCGCCGTTATGAAGAACCGCGCAATGCGGTGTTCGTCAAATCGGGTGAAGGCATTGCGATTGAACGGCGCGGCACGCGCGCAGGTCATGAATATAACCTGCTTGGGCATATTGATAACAATACCAGCGGTGTTGTGGTCGAGCCCTATTTGCTGACGCTGACCGAGGAGTCGAGCAGTTTCCCCGCCTTCCAGCATGAAGGCATGGAATTCATCTATATGCTTGAGGGTGAAGTACGCTATCGCCACGGTGATCAGCTTTATTACATGCAGGCCGGTGACAGCCTGTTTTTTGATGCCGATGCCCGGCACGGACCGGAAGAACTTCTTTCATTTCCAATCCGTTATCTGTCGATCATCTGCTATCCGGCACGCTCGTAAAATTTCTTCACGGTGAAGAATATAATTCACCCTGATGAAATTTTTATTCTTATGAGTTGATTCCGCAATCGCGAACAGTTAGTCTCCATTCAAGCAACAGAATGGAGACTGTCCTGCCATGTGCGGCATCGTTGGTTTATTCCTTAAAGATAAAAGTCTGGAACCGCAGCTCGGCGCTTTGCTGTCGGAAATGCTGGTGACCATGACCGATCGCGGCCCTGATAGTGCGGGGATCGCCATTTATGGCGCAGATCAGAACAATCTGGCCAAACTCACCATTCAGTCCCCGGAACCGGAAACCGATTTTGCCGGCCTGACCGATGCATTGCGTGCTGCGGGCATTGCCAATGCATCGATCCTGCCCAAAAGCACACATGCCGTGATCACGGTTGGCGCCGATCAGATCGATGCCACCCGTACCGCCCTTGCCGAACTTCGCCCCGATATCCGGGTGATGGGCACGGGCAATGTCATGGAAATCTATAAGGAAGTCGGCCTGCCCAAGGATGTGGTCGAACGGTTCAAGATTACCGACATGTCGGGCACACACGGCATTGGCCATACGCGTATGGCGACCGAAAGTGCGGTCACGACCCTTGGTGCCCATCCGTTTTCGACCGGATCGGACCAGTGCCTTGTCCATAACGGGTCACTTTCCAATCACAACAATCTGCGCCGCGAACTGTCCCATCAGGGCATTTGCATGGAAACCGAAAACGATTCCGAAGTCGCCGCCGCCTATCTGACCGGGGAAATGGCCAAGGGCAAGAACCTTGGCGAGGCATTGACCAGCGCGCTTGATGACCTTGACGGGTTTTTCACATTCGTCGTTGGCACCAAGTCGGGCTTTGGCGTGGTACGCGATCCGATTGCGTGTAAGCCCGCCGTCATGGCCGAAACCGATGCCTATGTCGCATTCGGGTCGGAATATCGCGCGCTTGTGAACCTGCCGGGCATTGAAGATGCGCGGGTTTGGGAACCGGAACCGGCCACGGTTTATTTCTGGGAACACTGATTTTCAAGAACCCTGTCGGGTGCAGCGATATCGCGCCCCGACCCGGCCGCTTCACACAGGCAGCCATTTAAGGAAGGAACACATATGCCAGTGTTTGATCTTGCAACCACCGAATTGCGCGATTTGAATGCGTCGCTTCATGCACTTGATAAAGACGGTGGGAACGAGGAATTCGAAGTCACCAATCCGCGCGGTGCCCATGCGGTTGCCGTCGGGATTGATGCCCCGGTCAATGTCCAGATCAAGGGCAGTGTCGGCTATTACTGTGCCGGTATGAATGAGACCGCCAACATCACGGTGCATGGCAATGCCGGTCCGGGTGTGGCCGAAAACATGATGTCGGGCAAGGTCGTGATCAAGGGCGATGCCAGCCAGTATGCCGGGGCCACCGCCCACGGCGGATTGCTGGTGATCGAAGGCAATGCATCGTCACGGTGCGGCATTTCGATGAAGGGCATCGACATCGTGGTCAAAGGCAATATCGGCCATATGTCGGCCTTTATGGCGCAGTCGGGCAACCTTGTTGTTCTGGGCGATGCCGGGGATGCGCTTGGTGATTCGCTTTATGAGGCACGGCTTTTCGTGCGCGGGACGGTCAAGTCGCTTGGTGCGGATTGCATCAAAAAGGACATGCGCCCCGAACATATCGAAATCCTGACCAAGCTTCTGTCGGATGCGGGGATCACGGATGTGAAGCCCGAAGAATTCACGCGATATGGCTCTGCCCGCCAGCTTTACAATTTCAACATCGACAATGCCGACGCTTATTGACGCGCAGCGCTGAAACCATGCTTTCAGCCCAGAAACAGGATCAGACCATGAGCCACAAACATCCCGTTACCACGCCGCGCAAATCGGCAACCTTTGATGATTATACCTTATCGGAAATCCGCCGTGCAGCGGCCACCGGCATCTATGACATTCGCGGCAGTGGCGCCAAACGCAAGGTCCCGCATTTTGATGATTTGCTGTTCCTTGGCGCATCCATGTCACGCTACCCGCTTGAGGGATATCGCGAGAAATGCGAAACCGCGGTCACGCTGGGCACCCGTTTTGCCAAAAAGCCGATTGAACTTAAAATCCCGATCACCATCGCAGGCATGAGTTTCGGATCCCTTTCCGGTCCGGCCAAAGAGGCACTGGGACGTGGGGCGACCCTTGCGGGCACATCGACCACCACTGGCGATGGCGGCATGACCGAGGAAGAACGCGGCCATTCCGAAACCCTAGTGTATCAATATCTTCCGTCACGGTACGGCATGAACCCGCGCGATCTGAAACGCGCCGATGCGATTGAAATCGTCATTGGTCAGGGTGCCAAACCGGGCGGCGGCGGCATGTTGCTGGGTCAGAAAATCTCGGACCGTGTGGCGCATATGCGCAACCTGCCCAAGGGGATCGATCAGCGTTCGGCATGTCGTCATCCCGACTGGACCGGCCCGGATGATCTTGAGATCAAAATTCAGGAACTGCGCGAAATCACCGACTGGCAAAAGCCGATCTTTATCAAGGTTGGCGGTGCCCGCCCCTATTATGACGTGGCCCTTGCGGTCAAGGCCGGTGCCGATGTCATCGTGCTTGACGGCATGCAGGGCGGAACGGCCGCAACCCAGGAAGTGTTCATTGAACATGTCGGGCAGCCGACGCTTGCCTGTATCCGCCCGGCGGTAAAAGCGTTGCAAGACATGGGAATGCATCGCAAAGTACAATTGATCGTATCTGGCGGCATTCGCAATGGTGCGGACGTGGCAAAGGCATTGGCCCTTGGCGCGGACGCGGTTTCGATCGGGACGGCTGCCCTGGTCGCGATTGGCGATAACGATCCCAAATGGGAAGAAGACTATAACGCGCTTGGCACGACGGCCGGGGCGTATGACGATTGGCATGAAGGCCGTGATCCCGCAGGCATCACGACCCAGGATGCCGACCTGATGAAACGGGTTGACCCGATTGCCGCTGGCCGGCGTCTGGCCAACTACCTGAAGGTCATGACACTTGAAGCGCAAACAATTGCGCGCGCCTGCGGCAAAAATCATGTGCACAACCTCGAACCCGAGGATCTGTGCGCACTGAATATCGAAGCGGCGGCCATGGCCGGTGTACCGCTTGCCGGGACCAGTTGGATTCCCGGTCAGGGAGGATTCTAGAACATTAACGCACCACCGGAACCGGTGTGCCTTTTGGCACGCCGGGATAACCGTTGGCACTGCATAAAATTCGTCAGGGGACTTCAATGACCAAGGATCTATCAGCCTTTGCCCGGGAACGCGGCATAAAGTATTTCATGATCAGCTTTACCGACCTGTTTGGCGGACAGCGCGCCAAACTTGTTCCCACCCAGGCGATTGCTGACATGCAGGAAGAAGGTGCGGGATTTGCCGGGTTTGCGACCTGGCTTGATCTGAGCCCGGCCCATCCCGACATGTTTGCGGTTCCTGATCCGGACTCTGTGATCCAGTTGCCGTGGAAACCCGATGTTGCCTGGGTCGCGGCCGATTGCATCATGGAAGACCAGCCGGTCGAACAGGCCCCGCGCAATGTCCTTAAGGCCCAGATCGCCAAGGCGGCCAAGCTTGGCCTGAATGTCAAAACCGGGGTCGAGGCGGAATTTTTCCTGATCACCGAAGATGGTACTGCAATCTCGGATGCCGCCGATACCGCCGAAAAGCCGTGTTACGACCAGCAAGCGGTCATGCGCCGCTATGACGTGATTGCGGAGATTTGCGATTACATGCTGGAACTGGGTTGGGGTGCCTATCAGAACGACCATGAAGACGCCAATGGCCAGTTTGAAATGAACTGGGAATTTGATGATGCGCTTAAAACCGCCGACAAGCATTCCTTTTTCAAATTCATGGTCAAATCGATTGCCGAGAAACACGGCCTTCGCGCGACCTTTATGCCCAAACCGTTTGCCGGCCTGACGGGCAACGGATGCCATTGCCATGTATCGGTGTGGAACGAGGCCGGCCAGAATGCCTTTGCCGATGACGCGGCCCCGTTTGGCCTGTCATCAAAGGGCAAGCATTTCCTAGGCGGGATCATGAACCATGCATCGGCCATGGCCGCGATCACCAATCCGACGGTCAATTCATACAAACGCATCAATGCACCGCGCACCACATCGGGCGCGACCTGGGCCCCCAATTCGGTTACCTGGACTGGCAATAACCGCACTCACATGGTGCGTGTTCCCGGACCGGGCCGGTTTGAATTGCGCCTGCCCGACGGGGCGACCAACCCCTATCTGCTTCAGGCGGTGATCATTGCGGCCGGACTTGACGGCATGGCAAATGCCGCCGATCCCGGCCCGCATTATGACATCGACATGTATGAAGAAGGCCATCTGGTCAAGGATGCGCCGCGCCTGCCGCTGAACCTTCTTGATGCATTACGCGAACTGGGCCGCAACGAGGCGCTTCAGGCCGAACTTGGCATGGCGTTTTCCAAGGCGTTCCTCAAGCTCAAGCAAAAAGAATGGAATTCATATGTTTCGCATTTCTCAAGCTGGGAACGCGAAAACACGCTTGATATCTGATGCTTCTGCCCGGCCCCAAAACATTCCCCGATGGACGGGGCCGGGTCATTTTCATTCACTGTTATTTTGAAAGCCAGACGAGATGAAAAGCTACGTTCTGACAGTCACCTGTGACTCCCAGCGCGGGGTTGTTGCCGCCATTTCAGCCTATCTGGCCGAACATGGTTGCAACATTACCGACAGTTCCCAGTTTGATGACATGGAAACCGGCCTGTTCTTTATGCGGGTGGCCTTTGTCAGCGAAGAAGGTGTCGATCAGGAAACCCTGTCGCGTGGCTTTGATGGTCCGGCAACGCAATTTGGCATGACCTATCAGTTCCATGACAGCGCGGAAAAGATGAAGGTTCTTCTGATGGTGTCGCGGTTTGGCCATTGTTTGAACGATCTTTTGTATCGCTGGAAAATCGGGGCCTTGCCGATTGATATCGTCGGTGTGGTTTCAAACCATTTCGACTATCAAAAGGTCGTGGTCAATCACGACATCCCGTTCCACCACATCCCGGTGACCAAGGACAACAAGCCCGAAGCCGAGAAAAAGCTTCTTGATATCGTTGCCAGCAGCGAGGTCGAACTGATTGTTCTGGCGCGCTACATGCAGGTTCTGTCTGACAGCCTGTGCAAGAAAATGAGCGGCAAGATCATCAATATCCACCATTCATTCCTGCCAAGTTTCAAGGGCGCCAACCCGTATCGGCAGGCCTATGAACGCGGCGTCAAACTGATCGGGGCGACGGCCCATTATGTGACGGCCGATCTTGATGAAGGTCCGATCATTGAACAGGATATCGCGCGCATCACCCATGCGCAAAACTCGGCCGATTATGTGTCAATCGGGCGGGACGTTGAAAGTCAGGTTCTGGCGCGTGCCGTTCACGCCCACATTCACCACCGGTCCTTTATCAACGGCAATCGCACCATTGTCTTCCCGCCAAGTCCGGGAAGCTATGCGTCCGAACGTATGGGATAGCCATCCCGATCCGAAAGCCAAAACGCCCCGGCTTTGCACAGGCCGGGGCGTTTGCTTTTATGGGTGTCTTTCTTGGCCGTCGCGATGATCAGACTTCGGCCTGACGCAATTCATAGGGCAGAAGGATTGTGACGAGAAGCCCGCCCTGATCGCGGTTGCGGATTTTGATATCCCCGCCATGGGCGCGAATGGCGCGCTGGGCAATCGACAGGCCAAGGCCGAACCCACCGCCCCAGGCATTTGATTGCCCGCGCACGAAGGGTTCAAACAGTTCATCGAGTTTGTCGCCGTCAATGCCCGGACCTTCGTCACTGATGTCGATGCGGAACTGCTGGTGATCGGTATCATCCGTGGCCGTGATTTTGACGATCTGTCCTTCGCCCGAATGGCGCAGGGCATTACGCACGACATTTTCAAAAGCCCGGCGCAACAGTTCGGGACTGCCCATCAATACCGGTACATTGTGATCACCGGACGGTCGTGCCCCGAAATCGGCATCGACAATCACACCGGTGGCATCGGCTTCGAACCGGGCATCGCTGACCACACGGCCCAGCAGATGATCAAGATCGATCCATGATTGATGGCGTGCCGCACCGCTTTCGGCCCGCGACAGGGTCAGAAGTTCCCCCACCAGTTCATCAAGCCGGACGGCTTCCTTTTCGATGCGATCAAGCGAAGTGGCACTTTTGTCCGGTGACTGGCGCGCCAGCCCGACGGCAAGCTGCATCCGGGCAAGCGGGGAGCGCAATTCGTGCGAGACGTCATTAAGCAACCGGTCACGCGCCGCGACAAGCCGTTGCAACCGGTCAGCCATGACATCGAAATCACGGGCCAGATCGGCAATTTCATCGCGCCGCCGCCCGATGGTTTTGCCCAGACGATAATCCAGATTGCCGCGCGACAATTCTTCGAACCCGTCACTAATTTTCAGGATCGGGCGCGTCAGATACCAGGCGAGTACACCACTAAAGACAAGGCCGCCAATCGATCCGAGAATGATCAGGGGATTGGGGACTTTCCAGCGTGAACGTTGCGGGATTTCGGCAATCACATCACTGACATCAAAGATCAGGCGGATATTTTCACCGCCGGGTCCGGTCACGACCTGTTCAAAGGCGGGGTATTCTTTGAGCGCATCCAGCCATTCGGGGGAACCATTATCCGGCAAGACGCGCGCAACCATATCGGTACTATTGGCAGCGCTGGCATTATCGGCACTATTGGCGCCATCGACAGTGCCGCCCGAACCGGGGGAGCCCAGATCAATGATCAGGCGGCTGCGTTCGGATTTTGGCCAATGGGCAATGGTGGCTTCGAGTTCGTCAACACCGCCATGGCGGGCGACTTCGGCGGCAGTTTGCAGATATCCCGGGGCGGTGCGTTTGAGATAGCCGATATGGAACGGTTCGGGCGGCCCGCCATACAACATCAGCAGCGACCAGACCCCGACCGAGATACCGGTAAAGGTTATGATAAACCCGATCAGGATTTTCCAGAACAGACGTCTTTTCATGTGTCCTGCCTTAAACGATAGCCAAAGCCGCGCACGGTTTCGATCATGCCGGCATCGCCGCTGATGGTTTGCAGTTTCTGGCGCAGGTTGCTCATATGCACATCAATCGAACGGTCATAAACCTCGCGCGGGCGACCCAGCACCTTGCGCGACAATTCGTCCTTGGAAAGGGCACGTTCGCCCGCACGCATCAGAACTTCGAGCAGATTGAATTCCGACACGGTCAAATCAAACGCCACACCATCAAAACTTGCCACGCGGCTGGCCGGTTTGAGTTTGAGTTTGCCATGAACAAGTTCATCGGACGGATTGTCCCCCGCCCCGTCCGGATCACTGGGGACGACCGGTTCGGCACGGCGCAAGACCGCACGGATACGGGCCACCAGTTCCCGCGGATAATAGGGTTTGGGGATATAATCATCCGCCCCCAGTTCAAGCCCGATGACCCGATCAACGTCATCACCCTTGGCGGTCAGCATGATGACGGGTACGCGGCTTTTGACACGCAGTTCGCGCAACACGTCAATGCCGCCCATGCCGGGCATCATGATATCAAGCAGGATGACGGCATATTCCCCCTGAAGCGCGCGCGCCAGCCCTTCCTTGCCGTTATAGGCCTGGGAAACGTCAAAGCCCTCGCCATCAAGATATTCGGCAAGCATCGCCCCCAGTTCGGCGTCGTCATCTACAAGCAATATGCGGGTCAATTGTTTGCGTCTTTCCTTGGCGTCGGCACGGTATAACGGGCCGGTTTGTTTTTGCGGTCTGGATGATGCCATTCTACCCATCGTTGCGCCCGTTAAAAGAGCCCGAAGGCCATCTTTACACATTCCTTACAGATCATTTTCGCCGCCCTCACCCTCAAGCCCGGGTTGGCTTGTTATCTGTTGCTCATCAGGAATGCGCATGTTGCGCCACTGAGCAATGTCAGGAATGAATGCCAGATGAGTAGATCCGGAAAACGTGTCCGCAACGCCGTCATTTTGATTGTCGCCCTGGCCGGGGCTGCGTGGGGGTTGCAGGCCTATCTGTTCCCCGGCAGTGCCGATACCGCCTTTATCACGGCCAAGCCGCGCATGGGCACAATCGAAGATACCGTGCTTGCCACCGGGGCGGTCAGTGCTTCGAAGCTGGTCAGTGTCGGCGCGCAGGTTTCCGGTCAGATCATGGCCCTGCATGTGGAACTTGGCGACCGGATCCGCGAAGGCGACCTGATTGCCGAGATCGATCCTTCAACCCAGGAAAACGATCTGCAGGAGGCCGAGGCATCCCTTGCCAATATCAAGGCCCAGCTTGCCGCCCAGAAGGCGACACTCAAACAGGCGGAACTTGATTTTGCCCGCCAGAAGAAGATGCGCGCACTTGATGCATCCCCGCAGGAAGACTATGACGCGGCCGAAGCCACCCTTGCGATTGCCAAGGCCGATGTCGATGCGTTGAATGCCCAGATCACCCAGGCCGAAATCGCGGTGGATACCGCGCGGATCGATCTTGGCTATACCAAGATCACAGCGCCGATGGATGGCACGGTCGTCGCCCTTCCGGTCAAGGAAGGCCAGACCGTCAACGCATCACAATCCACCCCGACCATCATCAAGCTTGCCAAACTTGATACCGTAACCGTCAAGGCCGAGGTCTCCGAAGCCGATATCATCCGCATCAAGGAAGGTCTGCCTGTGAAATTCACGGTTCTGGGGGATTCCAGCACCGTTTACAAAAGCACCCTTCGCGCCATTGAACCGGCCCCGACCGGGATCGAGGACGATGATGAAAACACCGATGACGAAGCGGTCTATTACAACGCGCTGTTTGATGTTGAAAATCCCGACCATCTTTTGCGTCTGTGGATGACAGCCGAAGTCACCATCATTCTGGATCAGTCGGAAAATGCCCTGATTGTTCCGTCCTCGGCCCTGAAAGGCCCGACCGAAGATGGCGGTTATTTTCTTGATGTCATGACCGACGATGGCCACCCGGAACCACGTGCCGTCACCGTCGGACTGAATACCAACATCAATGCCGAAATCACCAGCGGCCTGAGTGCAGATGACGAGATCGTCATTGGCATGGCCAGCGGGGCCGAATTGCCGACAAGCACACAATCGGGACGCCGGGGTCCTCCGGGCGGGATGTTTTGATCATGCGCGATGAAACCATGTCAAACAGCACCACCGCCCCACTGATCGAAATTCGCAATCTGTGGCGTCATTACCCGGCCGGTGAAGAACAGATCGCCGTGCTTAAGGGCGTTGATCTGACGATCGAGCGTGGCGAAATGGTCGCCATCATCGGGGCGTCGGGATCGGGCAAATCGACATTGATGAATATCCTTGGCTGTCTGGATCGCCCGACCGAAGGGGAATATCGTGTCAATGGTCGCCTGACCGGAGATCTTGAACCTGACGAGCTTGCCGCCCTGCGCCGCGAATATTTCGGGTTCATCTTTCAGCGATATCACCTGTTGTCGGATCTTAGTGCGCTTGGCAATGTTGAAGTTCCGGCGATCTATGCCGGAACCGATGCCAGCGAACGGGCCAGACGCGCAACTGAAATCCTGATCCGTGTCGGATTGGGTGACCGCATCCATCATCGCCCGAGCCAGCTTTCGGGCGGACAGCAGCAACGTGTCAGTATTGCCCGTGCGCTTATGAATGGCGGCGATGTCATTCTGGCCGATGAGCCGACCGGCGCACTTGATACGCAAAGCGGCAAGCAGACGCTTGATCTGTTGCGCGATCTGCATCGGGACGGACATACCGTCATTCTGGTGACCCATGACCATGATGTGGCAGCCCATGCCGAACGCATCATCGAAATCCGCGACGGCGAAATCATCCGCGATGAACGCATCACGCCAAAATCCGATGACGACGCATCGACCGTTGCGATCAACACCATCAGCAGCGGTCAAAGCAGTTATCTGTCGCAACTTGGCCGGTTTGGCGAAGCGTTCAAAATGGCGCTGATTGCGATGAATGCGCATCGCCTGCGCACTTTCCTGACCATGCTGGGCATCATTATCGGCATTGCGTCGGTGGTTTCGGTCGTGGCCCTTGGCACCGGGTCACAGGAACGCATCCTTTCCGATATCAGCAGCATCGGCACCAGCACGATCGACATCAATCGCGGCAAGGATTTCGGAGACCGGGATGCCGATCAGATCCGCACATTGACCGCCGGTGATGCCGACGTTCTGGCCAGCCAGTATTATGTCGACAGCGTCACGCCCCGGGTTTCAAGCACCGTCGCACTGCGATATCGCAATATCGAGGTCAATGCCAATGTCACCGGTGTTGGCACCGATTATTACCGTGTCCGAGGCTATGAAATTGCCGACGGCATCTGGTTTGACCAGGCGGCAATCGGGAAACGTGCCCAGGTTGCCATCATTGATGACAATACCGTGCAGAAACTTTTCCCGGACGGGGAACGTGCGGTTGGCGAAGTGATCCTTCTTGGATCGGTGCCGGTACAGATCATCGGGGTAACTGCGCCAAAGACCAGCACGTTTGGCAATCAGGACAGCCTGAATATCTGGGTGCCGCACAGCACGGCTTTGACCCGTATTCTTGGTCAGACCTATCTGAGCAGCATCACGGTACGGGTGGCCGACAATGTCGCCCCCGCCCTTGCCGAAAGCCAGATCACCGACCTTTTGACCCAGCGCCATGGCACCAAGGATTTCTTTACCGTCAATAGTGACAGCATCCGCCAGACGGTCGAGAAAACCACCAGCACCATGACGCTTCTGATTTCGTCGATTGCGGTGATTTCATTGGTCGTCGGCGGGATCGGGGTGATGAATATCATGCTGGTTTCGGTCACCGAACGCACCGGTGAAATCGGGGTCCGCATGGCCGTTGGCGCCCGTCAAAGCGACATTTTGCGCCAGTTCCTGATCGAAGCGGTTCTGGTGTGCATTCTGGGTGGCGGACTTGGCGTTCTTGGTGCCCTTGCCATCGGCGAGCTGTTTGATCTGATCGGCAGCAGTTTTTCGATGGTCTATTCACCGACATCGATCATCGGTGCCTTTGCCTGCGCGACCATGATCGGGATCACGTTCGGCTTTTTGCCCGCCCGCAATGCGGCACGACTGGATCCGGTCGATGCCCTGTCACGCGACTAGGAAAGAAAAAGATCATGAAAAACATTCTGAAAACCGGAACGATCCTGTCGGTGCTGATGCTTGCCGGATGTTCAAGCCTGTCGGAAGTCAGCTATGACCGGCCCAACATGACCATGCCGGCATCGTGGGGCCAGTCAACAGATACCGCCACCGGAAACGACATTGGATACGACATTGGCACGGATGACACCGCAACCCGGGCAGAAATTCTTGCACAGACCGGATGGTGGAAGAATTTTGACGACCCGCAGCTTAACCGGTTGATTGCGCGCGCGCTTGAAACCAACAACGATTTGGCCGCAGCCACCATCAAAGTCCGCCAGGCACAGCTTACAGCCGGACTTGCCGAAGATGCGCTTTATCCCGATCTTTCAGCAGGCAGCGATATTTCGACATCGCGCCAGTTTGACAGCGAAGATGGTCGCAGCAATGGCGACATTACGCGCAGCTATGGCGTTGATGCCGGGATCAGTTACGAGCTTGATCTGTGGGGCAAGCTTGGCCACGATTATGATGCCGCCAAGTGGGAAGCCCTTGCCACCCTTGAAGATCGCGAAAGCACTGCGCTTTCGCTGATCGGGACGACGGCGACCCTTTACTGGCAGGCAGTCTACTATCAGCAGCGTCTTGATATCGCGCAGGCCAGCATTGATTACGCACAGCAAACCCTTGATCTGGTGGATGTGCAATATGCATCGGGTTCGACATCATCGCTTGAAGTCAATGAAGCGCGCAGCAACCTTGAAAACCAGCGCGCGGCCTATACCCAGATTGAACAGAGCCTGACCGAAACCAAGAATGCGTTGTCCATTCTGTTCAACCAGCCGCCATCAGATATTGAAATCACGCGCAAGACACTGCCCGCCGGTATGTTGCCCACCATTCCCGAAGGGTTGCCATCGGGTCTTCTGGAACGGCGTCCCGATGTCCGGGCCGCCGAATTGCGCCTGCGCGAAAGTGTCGAGGAACTCAATTCCGTAAAGACCAGCTTGTTGCCGACCATCAGCCTGACCGGGACGCTTGGATCAAGCAGTGATCAGTTGCGCAATCTTTTGTCCAATCCGGTTGGAACACTTGGCGCCAGCCTGGCGTTACCATTCCTGAACTGGAATGAAGGGCAGTTGAATATCAAGGTATCCGAAGCCGAATATGAACAGGCCATCGCCGAGTTCCGCCAGACCACGTACCAAGCAATGGCGGATGTCGAAAATGCCCTGTCTGCGCGGACCAATTATGATCGCCGGGCTGAAAGACTTGAAGCAGCACTTGCAGCGTCACTTAACGCAGAGGCGATCTATGAAACCCGGTTCCGGTCGGGGGCGGTCGCGATGCAGGATTGGCTTGATGCGCAGGAAGACCGGCGCACCACCGAGGAAACCGTCCTTGAAAACCAGCTTGATCGCATCACCAACCTGATCACGCTTTATCAGGCGCTGGGCGGGGATGCGACACCAGACGCATCGCAGTCCGATGCGGCAACCGATCAGGTCAGCCCGACCTGATCACAGTGCGCGCGGATATTGGCAATATTTGAAAGGTCAGGACATGCCCCGATTTCATCGTGAAAAAGCACCAATGCTTGGACGGCTTATGATGCTTGTCGGTGGCGGGCTGTGCTTTGCGGCACTTGTTTTGACGGTTCGGGAATCCAACAGCGTGACGCGCGGTGAAATCATATTTGAACGCGACAGCGCGCAACGCCTATCGCCAGGACTTGATTGCACGGCGGTCAACTGCCCGTGGGACGATGCCGCACGCCGCATTTCCAATCGCATCGAGGACATTGCTCGCAGCGATATCACATTGCCGGGCTTTCATCCGCCCAAGCCGCCCTTCGAAGAGTTCGATCCGTTCTTTGATCCCCCGTGGATCGGCGGGTAATTCCACCCCGTCCAGAAACGCCACCGGATCAAGCCAGTCAAGTTTCAGCGTCGTCAGGTTCAGACGCAGCACATCCCCGTCACGCAGATAACCGATCCCGCCGCCCGTGAATGCTTCGGGCACCATGTGACCAATGCACGCGCCCTTGGTCACCCCGGAATAGCGCCCGTCGGTAATCAACATCGAGGATGCTTCAAGAATGCGGTGATGACGGAGATTCTGGGACGGTGAAAACATTTCCGGCATGCCATAGGCTTCGGGCCCCTGCCCGCCAATGACAAAGGCAAAGGACAAATGCCCCTGTGCCAGCATGTCCTTGGGCGCGTTCATATCAACACTGTTCCCGCCATTGCGCCGAACCACTGCGGCAATCAGTTCTTCGTCCACGCCATCGGTTTCAATCAGGCGCGTCACCAGATCGGGGGATGCAAAATCCCCATTACAGACATGTTCGTTTTCGTAATAGCGAACGATGAAAACATGATCGTCGAAATGCGACAGCAAATGGTCGCTCATACCCGATGTTTTGACCGCGCAATTTTCAAAGAAACTGCCGGTAAGAACATCGACACCCGATCGTTTGCGCACCGGGGTGGCGCGAATGACCGACGCATCACCAAGCGACAGATCAACCGGATTTTCAAGACCGGCAATACGTTCGGCCCAGGTTTTGCCAAGGACCGTCGGCGCATCAAGATCCATCGCCACCCCCAGATCGGAAAGAATGCGATAAATGCTTTCCATGCCGCGATTTTTGCCTTCGGCCATTTGTTGGGCCAGCACAAAGGTATCGCGATTTTCGGTCAGGCTGTGGGCAAAGATTTCAGGCACCGGCGTTTTGGTGCGCACATCCTGATAATCATCAATCGACACATCAAACCCGGCATAGCGCATCATGAAAGGCAGATGCAAAAGCATGTTGCTGCTTGATCCGGTCGCATTATGAATGCGCACGAAATTGGCGAAATTGGCTTTTAGCAGATTGCCGATCGCATATTGCGGTTTGTTGAAAACATCAAACAAGGCATCCACCCCGGCCGCCACCGCACTAAAGGGCGGAACATCGGTCAGAAGTTCCAGTTCAGGGGGCGTCAGGCCAAAGGCTGCCAACATGGTGCGCGATGAATTTCCCGTGCCGTTAAAGGCACAAATGCCGCCCTTTGAATCACAGGTCGCGGTGGCAAGCTGATCAAGCACCCGGCGTTCAAGTGCGCCATCAATCAGCCCCAGCAACCGGGCGCGTTCCAGCAACCCGGCAAAGGCCTCGTCCGAGGTGCATTGCAGGATATAGCGCATGTTTTCACGAATATCCGATCCCAGATCATCATGCCCGGCGGCGTCCGCACTGGCTGCGATATCATCAAGCAACCGCCGCGTGCCTTCGGGAATTTCACCGCCCTTGAGAACATGGGACGGGGCAAAAACCGCCCAGACCGGGGCCTGATCGCCGCGATAGGCACGTGCATGATCAGCAGCTGCCAGACCGGCAACCACGGCAGCCGGTGATTTGTCACAGCCGGCAATGACATAGGCCGCGTGATAGCTGTGCCCTTCGAATGTGATATTGACCGCAGCAGCCGTGTGATTACGCGACGCCAGGGAATAGCTTTGTCCGATATTGTTTTGCGCGGTGCCATCACAGATTACGGGCACATGAAACAGGAACGGCACCCCGCCCATTTCCCAGATGCGGATTGCCGCCATCAGGGCCTGTGGCCGATCAAGCAGATGGGCCGGATGATCCGGCGCGCCGCCAATGATCGCAATGCGTGGCCGGTTTTCCACCAGACGCCCGACCACATCCCTGATTTCCGGGACGCTGAAATCACGATCCCGGGCAACCACCGGGTTTTCATTCACCGCGTCGCGTAACAGTTTGACGACCGTGATCGGCTGATTGGCCAGCCCCTGAATGCAATCGCGGTACGGGTTTGCTTTTTCATCAATGATGATCGGGGATGCGGGAAGATTGGTCGGTGACATTATGGCTGTTTCTCAATCGCAAAGGCGTGGCGGGACAGGCTTGGTCATACAAATCCGGACGGCGACGTTACCGTATTGACATTGGCATTATTCAGACGATGCCGCCATCAACAATGAAGTTTTGCGACGAACAGGCCGATGAAACATCGGATGCCAGAAACAGCACCATCTGCGCGACATCATCACCGACCAGCCGGCGTTTGACGCATTGCTGTTGCTGAATGCGTTCCTCGTCGGCGGGGGAAATCCACAGATCAAGCTGTCGCTGGGTCATGATGCAGCCCGGCGTTAACGCATTCACGCGAATGCCATCAGCCCCCCAGTCACGCGCCAGCGCACGCGTCAGGCCAATCACCCCGGCCTTGGCCGTTTCATAAGCCACCAGATCGGGAAGCCCCATCATATAACTTACGGAACTGAAATTAATGATGCTGCCTGCGCCTTTTTTCTTCATGTCCGGGGCCACGGCCTGGGCGCAAAAGAAATGATGCGCAAGGTTAACATCCAGACCATCGCGCCATTGTTCCGGTCCGATTTCTTCGGGGCGATGCCGGTCATCACGGGCGGCATTATTGACCAGAACATCCATCGGCCCGATTGCCGCCGACATTTCGCGCACCGCACCGGCAATCAGCGATTGCTGGCGAAGATCAAAGGATTTGTAGACCGGGGCCCGGCCGGTTTCATCGCGGATCTCGTCAATCAGCTTTTGTGCGGCACCATCATCAATATCAAAGAAACCGACATGCGCCCCCTGGGCACAGAAGGCACGCACAATTGATGCCCCGATTCCCGACGCACCGCCGGTCACAAGCACGGATTTCCCGTCAATGTCGTGATAACTCGCTGTCATAACGTTCCCTGTCATATCTTTGCTTTATTTTAGACAACCGAATTAAATGATGCAGTGCATCATTGAAAATCACCCCATGAATCAACCAAAAATGCGGATTTACGGGACGAATTGATCGCCTAAAGAGCTGTTTTTAATTTAATCACTAAAAAAAATTTGACAGGACGGCTTCTTCACGTCAACATTTTTTCGACAACAAAAATAAATGTCGCAACAAGACACATTCATTCAGGGAAGAAACCAATGAAAAAACTCCTCTCCACGGCCATGCTGGCCGGTAGCGTATTGCTGTCTGCCAATGCCTTTGCGGCCGATCTTACGGTTGGCGTCAGCTGGTCGAATTTCCAGGAAGAACGCTGGAAAACCGATGAAGCCGCGATCAAAGCCGCCCTTGAAGCAGCCGGCGCGGAATACATCAGCGCGGACGCCCAAAGCAATCCGTCCAAGCAGCTTTCCGATATTGAAAGCCTGATTGCGCGCGGCGCGGATGCGCTGATCGTTCTGGCGCAAGACTCCGCCTCGATCGGTCCGGCGGTGGAAATGGCAACCAATGAAGGCATCCCGGTGGTCGGTTATGACCGCCTGATCGAAGATCCGAACGCCTATTACATTACATTCAACAACAAGGAAGTCGGCCGCCTTCAGGCCGAGGCCGTGTTTGGCGCCCAGCCCAAAGGCAATTACGTCTTTATCAAGGGTGCTCCGACCGATCCGAATGCCAATATCCTGCATGAAGGCCAGCTTGAAATTCTTCAGGCGGCCATCGATTCCGGTGACATCAAGGTTGTCGGCGAAGCCTATACCGACAGCTGGCAGCCGGCGATCGCCCAGCGCAATATGGAGCAGTTCCTGACGGCTGCGGATAACAAGGTTGATGCTGTTGTTGCCTCCAACGATGGTACGGCTGGCGGTGTGGTTGCCGCCCTTTCCGCACAGGGCATGCAGGGTATCCCGGTTTCAGGTCAGGATGGCGATCATGCGGCCCTGAACCGTGTTGCACTTGGCACCCAGACGGTTTCGGTCTGGAAGGATGCGCGTCTTCTTGGCAAACGGGCCGCTGAAATCGCGGTCGATCTGGCAAAGGGCACCAAGCTTGCCGACGTTTCGGGCACCGAAGACTGGCAAAGCCCGAATGGCGTGACCATGAAATCCTTCTTCCTTGATCCGGTTGCCATCACCCAGAACAAGCTTGATCTGGTGATTGATGCCGGTTGGGTGTCCAAAGACGTCGTATGCAAAGGCGTTCCGAGCGGCAAGGTATCTGCCTGTAACTAGGGCAGTCTTTATTTCCTCCTGCCTTGCTTAACCCGGGGTCGGCTGCTGTTCGCGTGCGCAGAACACAGCATGCCGGCCCCGCTGCCTTACGAGCGTTTTCATGTCACGACTGCTTACGAAAATGGAAGTCGACCGCCGGTTGGTTGGCCTTGCCGTTGTTTTGCTGATCATCTGGGTCGGCTTTGATATCGCATCGGGCGGGCGATTTATCACCCCGCGCAATATCTTTAACCTGTCGGTCCAGACCGCATCGGTTGCCGTGATGGCCTGCGGCATGGTTCTTATTATCGTTACCCGCCATATTGACCTTTCGGTCGGCGCCATATTGGGCGTTCTGGCCATGATCATGGGCGTGGTTCAGACCGATGTCCTGCCACAGTTTCTCGATTACAATCATCCGCTGACCTGGATCCTGACCCTTCTGGTCGGCATTATCCTTGGCGCGGCTATTGGCGGGCTTCAGGGGCTTGCCGTCGGGTATCTCGGTGTTCCGGCCTTTATCGTAACACTTGGCGGTCTTCTGGTGTGGCGCGGTTCGGCCTGGTGGGTGACACAGGGCCGCACGGTTGCCCCGCTTGATCACAATTTCATTTTGCTGGGCGGCGGGATCGAAGGCACGATTGGCGCGACATGGAGCTGGATCGTCGCCCTGATCGCCATTCTTGCGATCATCTATGCCGCGATCATGGAACGCCGCCGTCGTCTTTCATTCGAATTCCCGGTCAAGCCGGTCTGGGCGGAATATACCAATACCATCATCAAGGGCGGGCTGGTTCTGGCCGCGATTGCGACTCTCAATGCCTATCACCTGCCGACGCGCGCTGCCGAACGCCTGCTTGAGAACAAGGGCATTCCGGTCACCCCGGAAAATCTTGAAATCTCGCACGGTATTCCGATCCCGCTTCTGATTGTCGCCCTTGTTGCGATCATCCTGACCATTGTGGTCAAGCGGACCCGGTTCGGGCGCTATGTCTTTGCGATTGGTGGCAATCCGCAGGCCGCCGAGCTTGCAGGCATCAATGTCAAACGCATGACGGTTGCGGTCTTTGCCCTGATGGGGGTTTTGTGCGCGATCAGTGCGGCGATTTCATCAGCACGCCTGCAATCGGCGGGCAATGATCTTGGCACCCTTGATGAATTGCGCGTCATTGCCGCGGTGGTGATTGGCGGAACGTCGCTTGCCGGGGGTGTTGGCACGATTTATGGCGCGCTGATCGGTGCGCTTGTGATGCAAAGCCTTCAAAGCGGCATGGCGCTTTTGGGGGTCGATACATCGCTTCAAAGCATTGTCATCGGGCTGGTTCTTGTTCTGGCTGTCTTTAGCGACAAGTATTTCCACCGTCGTTACAGCGACCCGACCGCGTAAGGAGACCGGATATGACCGACATGACCACAAATACCGATCCGCTTGTTGAAATGCGCGACATCCATATCAGCTTTGGCGGGGTCAAGGCCGTCGACGGGGTTTCGATTGACCTTTATCCCGGCGAAGTGGTCGGGGTATTGGGCCACAATGGCGCTGGCAAATCGACCCTGATCAAGATCCTGTCAGGTGCCTATCAGGCCGATAGTGGCCAGATCATTGTTGATGGCAAGGAAGCCAAAATCGAAAATGCGCGGGATGCGCGCGACAACAATATCGAGACGATATATCAGAACCTTGCCCTTGCCGATAACCTTGATGCCGCCCAGAACCTGTTTTTGGGGCGCGAAATCATCGACAAGCTTGGCTTCCTTGATGATGCGGCGATGGAACACAAGGCGCGCGAAGTCCTTCATCGCCTCAACCCGAATTTCAAGAAATTCACATCACCCGTTTCGGCCCTGTCGGGCGGGCAGCGGCAATCGGTTGCGATTGCGCGTGCGCTTTTGTTCGAAGCCCGCGTGCTTATCATGGATGAACCATGCGCCGCGCTTGGCGTGCATGAAACCAAAATGGTCGGCGAACTGATTGATCAGTTGAAACGTGACGGGCTCGGTATATTGTTGATCAGTCACGATCTTCATGATGTGTTTGATCTTTCCGACCGGCTGCATGTGATGAAAAACGGCAAGCTGGTCGGCAGCGTCAGAACCAAGGATGTCACACATGATGATGTTCTTGGCATGATCATTCTGGGCAAGATGCCCGAACATCTTTTGCATCTGGCTGGTCCGGGTGCAACCAACCGTCCGGCCGCATCCAAAGCATCGGACATGACAACACCGGATAAAACTGACACCGAACAACCACACCCCGCCCCTTTGACCCCGAACGAAACAAGCGAGACGCCCCGATGACCCAAGGCTTTCCGGCAAACCAAACCGATATCCTGCCCGATGACGCCAATCGTGCCATTCTGATCGGACGCATCTGGGACCCGCGGGTTTCCGGCCCGACCCCGGTTCTGGTCGATGGTGAAAATCTGCGTGATATCAGCAGCCTTGCGCCGACCATCAGCCAGCTGCTTGAACGCGATGATGTTCTGGCCCGGCTGT
The DNA here is from genome assembly GCF_037029325.1 of Thalassospira sp. CH_XMU1420-2. NCBI lineage: Bacteria > Pseudomonadati > Pseudomonadota > Alphaproteobacteria > Rhodospirillales > Thalassospiraceae > Thalassospira > Thalassospira sp. CH_XMU1420-2. The sequence goes on along the minus strand of NZ_JAYMEG010000005.1, from coordinate 44,050 downwards.
CGAACCCGGCAAGTTTCCCGACCGCCGCATCGCTTGGCGACATCATCGAACAGTCAAAACCGGGTGCCGATGGCAAGACCGCCCATCTTCTGAGCCCCAATGATCTTCAGGCGATCAAGGCAAGTGGCGTGACCTTTGTTGCCAGCCTGCTTGAACGGGTGATCGAGGAACAGGCACGCGGGGACGCCAGCAAGGCCGATCAGATCCGCACCGAAATCACCGGCATTATCGGTGATGACCTGTCACAGATCGAACCGGGATCAGACAAGGCCGCCGAGATCAAGCGGGTCCTGATCGAAAAAGGTGCCTGGTCGCAATATCTTGAAGTCGGGATCGGCCCGGATGCGGAAATCTTTACCAAATCCCCAGTGATGTCGGCTGTGGGCCATGGGGCCCATGTTGGCCTGCATCCGATTTCAAACTGGAACAACCCGGAACCCGAAGTGGTTCTGACCGTGACCTCCAAGGGCAGGATTGTCGGCGCGACACTTGGCAATGACGTCAATCTGCGTGATGTCGAAGGCCGGTCCGCGTTGCTTCTGGGCAAGGCAAAGGACAATAACGGATCATGCGCCATCGGGCCGTTCATCCGCCTGTTTGATGACCACTTTACCCTTGAAACCGTCAAGGGTGCCGATCTTGCCATGGCGGTTGATGGTACGGATGGCTATCACCTTGATGCGGTCAGTTCGATGAGCCAGATCAGCCGCACACCCGAAAGCCTTGTCGGTCAGGCGATTGGCAAACATCACCAGTACCCGGATGGCTTCATGTTGTTTTTGGGCACCATGTTTGCCCCCACCGATGATCGCGGCGGTGCTGGCAAGGGCTTCACCCACGAGATGGGCGATCTTGTGACCATCTCGACGCCAAGCCTTGGCAAACTGATCAATCAGGTTGACCGGTCCGATGCCATCAATCCGTGGCAATTCGGCATTACCGCCCTGATGACCAACCTTGCTGCCCGCGGGCTTCTGTAACAAACAGACGCCCCGGGTGTTCTATCCCCTTGCCAAAGCGGGATAAAAAATGCCCATATCAAGGATCAGGACGTATTGATATGCCACCCGGCATCGATCCGTCCCGATCCTGCGGCGCGCACAAAGCCCGCCCCGCCATTTCAAAGGATGCAGATCCGCTTCATGAGCCGCCGTAAAGAAGCCGAAACCCCACGCCAGCCGTCACAGATTGCCATTCTGCGCTATTTGCGCATTCACGGCCCTGCTGCGCGCATTGATATCGGCACCGCAACCGGGTTAAGCCCGGCAACGGTAACATCCCTGACCGCCGATCTGATGGCACAGGGGCTGGTGCAGGAAAGTCAGGGAACGGCAAACGGGAACGCGACCGGCAATGGCGGTGGAAATGGCGGATCAACACGCGGCCGCCCCAAGGTGCTGCTTGATCTTGTGCCCAATGCGGCCTGTGTGATTGGCGTCAAGATCACCATCAATCTGATCGAAATTGCCCTGGGCAACTTCAAGGGTGAAATTGAATGCAGTTCGGAACACAGCATCAATACCCGCGATCTTGATGAAAATGGTCTGGTCACGACCCTGATCGGGCTGATCGAGGAATTCATCACCCGGCATAAGGATTTTTCAGCCCGGCCACCGGTTGGCATCAGCCTTGCGGTTCAGGGGGTATGCGACAGCAATAGCGGCGAAATTATCTGGTCCCCGGCCCTGCGCCATCGCAACATCGCACTTGCCAAGGCATTGGGCGAACGGTTTGGCGGGATTGTGCAGATGTCAAACGATGCCAACTGCATTGCCACCGCCATTTCCCAAAACACCAATCTGCATCGCGGCGGCGATTTTGCCGTGATCATGCTGGGCTATGGCATCGGCATGGGGCTGGTTCTGAACGGGTCGGTTTACAATGGCGATTTCGGTACAGCAGCCGAATTCGGCCACACCAAATATCAACCCGACGGGCCGCTTTGCAACTGTGGCAGGCGCGGCTGTCTTGAAGCCTATATCGGGGATTACGCCATATTGCGCGATGCCCGTGGCCTGATTGACCTGCCCGATACCAACAGCCTGCATCCAAGTGAAGAACAGATGATGGATCTGGTGGCGCGCGCCCGCGCCGGGGATCAGGACCTGACTGATCTGTTCCGCCACGCGGGCAAGGTTTTGGGATATGGCATTGCCAATCTGATCGCGCTTTTGGGCCCCAAACAGATTTTCATCACCGGATCGGGCGCACGCGCCTATGACATGATGGAACCGGAATTGATGCGCGGCCTTGCACAAGCACAGGTTCCCGAACTGCGCCGTGGCCCCGAAATCACCCATCTGGCCTGGGACAAGGACCTTGCGCTTCAGGGAGCGATTGGCCAAAGCCTGTTGCGTCATGATGAAAACATGTTTCAGGCAACCACCGCCAACTAGCAGCCCCCGCTTGCAAAACCGGCCACCAATGAAAAAGCCGCCCCATCGGAGCGGCTTTTGTCGTTTGCGACGCATTGTCTGTGACGCAACGGGTGGAAATCAACGCCCGTTTTTCTTGCGCCATTCTTCGTAATTGGCCTTGGTTTCATCCTTGGTTGCCGGATAAAGACCAATGATCGGCTTGCCCGAAAGAACTTCTTCAAGAACGAAATCCTCGAAGCTTTCCATGCCTGCGCATTCTTCGGCCAGTTCATCGGTCAGGTGGGCCGGAATGACGACAACGCCATCCTTGTCCCCAACCAGAACATCCCCCGGGAAGACCGGCGCATCACCGCATCCGATCGGCACATTAAGGTCATAGGCCTCGTGCAGGGTCAGGTTGGTCGGCGCGGACGGGCGCGAGTGATAGGAATGAATGGAAAGCTTGCCAATGCCTTCGGCATCACGGAAACCGCCATCGGTTACGATGCCTTCGACACCGCGCTTCATCAGGCGGGTCACAAGGATCGAGCCAGCAGAGGCCGCGCGAGCATCCTTGCGGCTATCCATCACCAGAACATGACCGGGCGGGCATTCTTCGACGGCAACGCGCTGCGGATGTTTGGGATCACGGAACACTTCGATCGGGTTGCGATCTTCGCGGGCCGGGATATAGCGCAGCGTATAGGCCTGCCCGACCATGTTTTCGTCCTTGGGGGCAACCTGATGGACATTCTGGATGAACTGGTTGCGCAGGTTGCGTTTGAAAAGTGCCGTGCACAGCGAAGCGGTGCTGATTTTCTTGAGCTTGTCGCGCGTCGCACTGCTCAGGACATAGTCACTCATTATTTGTCTCCGTGGGTTTGCCCGGCGGCTTTGCGCCGGGCCGTATCTTGGAAAAAGCAGTTGGTTACGCGATATCAGCCGGCAGCACGTCGGTCGGGATGTTCTGATAGCAAACCGGGCGCAGGAAGCGGCGGATCGCCATGGTCCCGACCGAAGTCGCACCAAAGTTGGTCGATGCCGGATATGGTCCGCCATGGACCATGGTGTCGGATACTTCGACACCGGTCGGGAAACCGTCGGCAAGAACACGGCCCGCCTTGTGTTCAAGGATCGGCAGAAGCGAACGCGCATCGGCAGCATCGCCCGCATCAAGATGCAGCGTGCAGGTCAGCTGGCCTTCAAGCGCCTTGGCGATGGTGCGCATTTCCGCAACATCCTTGACCCGAACAACCAGACCAAGCGGACCAAAGACTTCTTCGCCCAGTTCATGGTTCGAAAGCCAGTTTTCACCGGTGGTTTCAAACAGATACGGCGTCGCATTGCGCAGATCGCATGACGTGGTCAGAACCTCTTTCACGCCCGCGGTTGCCGCAACGCGTTTGGCACCGGCACGATAGGTTTCCGCCATGCCATCGGTCAGCATGGTCTGGGCCGCCACACCCGAAAGGGCTTCCTTGGCAGCGCTAACAAAGGCATCGGCATCCGGACCATCAATTACAACCGCAATCCCCGGATTGGTGCAGAACTGCCCCGCCCCCATGGTCAGCGACCCTGCCCAGCCTTTGCCGAGCTCTGCGCCACGTGCGGCAACAGCCTTGGGCAGCAGGAACATCGGGTTGACCGAACCCAGTTCGCCAAAGAACGGGATCGGTTCCGGGCGCGATGCGCACAGATCAAACAGCGCACGACCACCGCCAAGCGATCCAGTAAAGCCGACCGCCTTGATCAGCGGATGCTGCACAAGCGACTGACCGACATCACGTTTGCCACCCTGAATAAGGCTGAAGACGCCCGGATGGACACCGCATTTCTTGATCGCGGCATCAATGGCCTGGGCAACGATTTCACCGGTACCCGGATGGGCGGAATGGCCCTTGACCACGACCGGGCAACCAGCAGCCAGTGCTGATGCGGTATCACCACCGGCAACCGAAAATGCCAGCGGGAAGTTCGACGCGCCAAAAACGGCAACCGGACCAATCGGACGCTGCATCAAACGCAGGTCGGGACGCGGCAGCGGCGTACGATCAGGCAATGCTTCGTCATAACGACGATCCAGATAGGCACCATCAAGGATGTGGCTGGCAAACAGGCGGAGCTGACCAACCGTGCGGCCGCGTTCCCCCTGAAGGCGGGCTTCGGGCAGGCCGGTTTCCTGGGTGCCGATTTCGGTGATTTCATCACCACGGGCATCGATTTCATCGGCAATGGTATTGAGGAACTTGGCGCGGTCTTCGCGGGTGAAATACCCGAAAGTCCAGAATGCTTCTTCGGCGGCCTTGGCGGCCCGATCGACCAGATCGGGGGTGCCGACCGGGAAGGTATTGGCCGGGCCGTGGGCCGGTTCGGACTGGAAGGTTGCGGCTCCGGCGACCCAGTCGCCCGCGATCAGATGTTTTCCTGTCAGGGTATAGGACATGGATGTCTCCTCTGTGCGGCGGGGCCGCTTATTTCACAAGATTGTTTTGACGCATGAAGCCAACCAGCTTGTCATGCTGCTTATCGGTCAACGGCCAGGCAGACGGCGGGCGGGTCGCACCGCAATCATCGCCAAGAAGCTTAAGGGCCGCTTTGACACCGGTCACGTTCGTGCCGTTCATTTCTTCGGCGCGGACTTCTTCAAAGGCGCTCATATCGCGGATCAGATCGCGGGCCTTGGCATAGTCACCGGCCTCAAGGGCTGCATGGATCGCCATGGACCGTTCCGGCCAGACATTGATCAGCCCCGATGTAAAGCCACGCGCGCCAACCGCATAGAATGCCGGCGCCCAGGTTTCAGCCAGACCACCGACCCAGACAATATCCGGATCACAGGCATTGATCGCCTCGGACAGTTTCATCGGGTTCGGGGTTGCCCATTTTACACCAGCCACACCTTCGATGGCACAAAGATCGGCAATCGCCTTGGTGCCAATCGCATCATTGCGCAGATACAGCATCATCGGAAGCCCGCCCGATGCATCGGCAATGCGTTTGATATATTCAACAACGCCACGCGGGGCGACAAAGGGATCTGGCGGCTGATGGATCATCAATGCTTCGGCCCCAGCTTCGGCAGATGCCTTGGCAAGTGCGCAGGCATCCTGTACGCCACGACCGATACCGGCCAGCATCGGCGCACGACCGTCAAGCATTTCGGCGACCGATTTGGCCATGGTGATGGCCTCAGCCGTGGTCAGCGCGTAAAATTCGCCGGTATTGCCATTCACCACCGGAAAATGAACACCCGCCGCAAGCGCACGGTCGATAATCGGTTTCAGCTTGGCCGGTGCAATGTCGCCATTCTCGTCATAAGGGGTGACAAGAATGCCGGAAATACCTGACAGCACGCCACGCAGATCGGCTTTGGAAAGTGCCATGGGTCAATATCCCTGATTGATTTGGTTCGTGTCATTGCGACGGGGCGCAAATCACGCCCCGTTGCTGTTTCTGATGATGGTTTGCGGCAAGCCTAGAAAATATCCGGCTCGCCCGCGGTTTCGCCAAATTCCGGCGACAGGAAGTCAAAGTCGCACCCTTCGTTGGCCTGGGTGACATGTTTGCCAAACATCCATCCATATCCACGCTGATAGCGCGGCTCGGGCGTTTGCCAGGCTGCACGGCGACGCTCGAGCTCTTCCTCGTCGACCAGCATGTCGAGGCGACGATTATCAAGATCAAGCTTGACGATATCGCCGGTTTTCAGAAGGGCAAGCGGACCGCCGATATAGGATTCCGGTGCGACATGAAGCACGCAAGCGCCATAGGAGGTTCCCGACATACGGGCATCCGAAATACGCAACATGTCACGGTGCCCCTGTTTGATCAGGGCTTTGGGGATCGGAAGCATGCCCCATTCCGGGAAGCCCGGACCACCGAGCGGACCGGCATTGCGCAACACCATCACATGATCGGGCGTGATATCGAGATTTTCGTCATCCACCGCCTTTTTCATTTCCGGATAGCTGTCAAAAACAAGTGCCGGGCCCTGATGATTGCGGAACCGTTCATCACAGGCTGCCGGTTTGATCACCGCCCCGTCCGGGCAGAGATTGCCGCGCAGAACCGCAAGCGACCCTTCATGATAGACCGGATTTGAAAGCGGGCGGATGACGTCATCATTATAAACCGTCGCACCTTCGAGGGTCTGGGCAAGGGTTTTGCCCGTGACCGTGGTGACGGATGTATCGAGCTTGTCACCAAGCTGCGCCATCAGAGCGCGCAGGCCACCGGCATAGAAGAAATCTTCCATCAGGTAGTCGCCCTTGCCCGACGGGCGGATATTGGCGATCAGCGGTGTTGTGCGACCAAGTTCATCAAGATCATCAAGGGTGATTTTAATTCCGGCACGACGCGCCATGGCCAGCAGATGCACAACAGCATTGGTCGAACAGCCGGTTGCCATCGCAACCACGGCCGAGTTGCGCACAGATGCCGGGGTGACGACCTTGTTCGGGGTCAGATCTTCCCACACCATATCAACGATGCGACGACCACACTGGGTCGACATACGGATATGACCGGCATCCGGTGCGGGGATCGACGACGCCCCCGGAAGGCAAAGGCCCATGGCCTCGGCAATTGCGGTCATGGTCGATGCCGTGCCCATGGTCATGCAGTGACCATAGGAACGGGCAATCCCGCCTTCGACACCTACCCATTCTTCGTCGCTGATGTTACCGGCACGGCGTTCATCCCAGTATTTCCAGGCATCCGAGCCCGATCCCAGGATTTTACCGGCATAGTTGCCACGCAACATCGGACCGGCCGGAAGATAGATCATCGGAACACCGGCCGAAAGCGCGCCCATCACCAGACCCGGTGTGGTTTTGTCGCAGCCGCCCATCAGCACCACGCCATCAAGCGGGTGGGAGCGAATCATTTCCTCGGTCTCCATCGCAAGCAGGTTGCGATAGAGCATCGAAGTCGGCTTGGTAAAGGATTCGTCGACCGAAATGGTCGGCAGTTCAACCGGGAAACCACCGGCCTGATGAACGCCCTTTTTGACGTCGGCGGCACGTTCACGGAAATGCAGATGGCAGGGGTTGATTTCAGACCAGGTATTGAGGATGCCGATCACCGGGCGACCGGTCCAGTCTTCGGGATCAAGCCCCATCTGCATCAGGCGTGAGCGATGCCCGAACGAACGAAGATCATCGGGCGCAAACCAGCGCGCACTTCTAAGATCTTCTGCGGATTTTTTGATTTTGTCGGACATGGCGTTCCTCCCGTCTCGCGATCGTCCCTGATCTTAACGCCAGCGGCTTGACCAGGACGACCTGCACTTTTGATTGATGCTTTATGTATGCGCATACACTAACAAGATGTCAAGCAAACTTACATGTCAAAAAGGTAGATTTATCTTACGCAAAACCGCCGAGAGATTCAGCAATTGACAGGCTTTGCAACAAGATGTATCAAAATATGTATGCGCATACATAAAGCTTGAAAGTTTACAAGCTGACTAACAACAAGAACAAGCAACACCAACGCCTTATGGGAACCACACCAGAAGGCATCACGGGGACATCCCCACCATTCAGGAATGCGTCATTCGGGAGGAATCTTATGACCGGACTTTTTAAATCCATCGCCGCCGCTGCCGGCTTTGCCGCCATGGTTGCAACGCCTGTTCTGGCGTCTGCTGCTGACCTGCCAAGCAATGTTCGCCTTGTCATCGGGTCGAAATCGACCGGTGGTGACACCTATCAGAACAGTGCCATTGTTGCAGAAGCGCTTGCCAAGAAACTCGACATCAATGTGAAGGTTGATGCAGTTGGCGCGGGCGAGGCATTCAAGGCATTGCAGCGCGATTCGCGCGGCACCACGATCATGATTTTCCATGATCAGTCCTATCTTGCGAACCTGTATGGCGTTCGCGGCTATGACGATATCTTTGAAAACTACGTTGTCGGACCGACGGTCGCGATCAATCCGGGCAATGCGTATCTGGTTGCCAAGAATTCGCCGATGCAGTCGATGGAAGACGTGTTTGCAGCAGCAGCTGCCGGCCAGCGCGTTCGCGTTGCCATTCAGGCCGGTGGCGTTTCCGAGATCGGTTTCTCGGCAATGAAAAATGCGGCCAAGGTCATGCATCCGGGATCGGAAGCAAACATCGTTCCGGTCAATACCGGTTCGCAGGCAGACAAAAACCAGCTGATGTTTGATGGTCAGGCTGATGTGATCAACGGATCGGTTCAGGCCAACGAACAGTTCACCCAGCTTGCCAATGACGACCAGAAAGCCATGCGCTTTATCTGGCTGACCGCACGTGAAGAAACCATTGAACAGGCAAATCCGGAAGGCATGGGCGACACCACCCGTGACGAACTTCTGGCATTTACCACTCCGAATGTCAGCGTCACGTTTGACGGGTCGAAAGACTTTACCTTCGACAAGGAATTCTTCTTCCTGTTCAACAAGGACATGGATGCAGAACAGATTGCCACGATCGACAATGCGCTGAAGGAAATCTATGCCGAAGGCGAGATCCAGAAAACGCAGAAGGCATCCTTCTTCATTCCGAACTACAAGCCGCAGGCAGAAGCCGCAGCTTACCTTAAGGCGAAACGCGACCAGTACCGCCAGGTCATCGACGCGATTGCAACCAACTAACTTCCCGGTTGGCCCGGCATATCAATGCCGGGCCCCTTTTGCCTGATCAGGTGGATGGATATTCTTCCACCCGCATGTCCCGCCATAACACCCCGACATGATTTCCATTCTGGTTGGAAATCAGTACCATGGGGAAAAACAGGCACATCCGGAGGCGTCCCATGTCGTTTGACTCCCCCTTTCATGTGACGATTGATTTCAACACGTCGCATATGATTTTCCCGACGATTATCGCCGTGATCCTGGGAATTCTTTTCGTTTCAATTCTGATCACACGCGGCAGCACCATTCTTGCCACCGTTAGCAATGGCAACTGGTGGCCTGCCGGCATCGACCACAAGCGTTTCTTTGGCACGATTGCCCTGACCGTGATCTATTTCATGGCCATGCCGGCAGTCGGGGACATTTTCCCCAATACCGGACTTGGATTTTACCTTTGCTCTATCCCGTATCTGTTCGCGCTTAGCACGCTTTACCTTCACGAGCGCAGCCGTCGAACATTGATGATCGCAGGTGCCAATGCGCTGATTGCACCAAGCCTGGTCTGGTACATCCTGTCCGAACTTTTCAATATTTCGCTGCCATAAGGCGACCGGAACCCGGTTCTGGTCCCTGTTTGGCGCGGTATAATCCAAGAGATTTACCATGGAACTCCTATCCATTCTGACACCGATGTTCTTTGCGCTGGTAGCCGCGGGCACCGTGATCGGCATCATCTTCGGTGCAATCCCCGGCATGACGGCGACCATGGCGGTTGCTGTCTGTTTGCCACTGACCTATTCGCTGGGTCTTGAAAACGGTCTGGCACTTTTGCTGGGGCTTTATGTCGGGGGTATTTCCGGCGGCCTGGTCCCGGCCATTCTTCTGAACATCCCGGGAACGCCGTCATCGATCACCACCACCCTTGACGGGTACCCGATGACCCAGAATGGCGAAGGCGAACGCGCACTCAAGATCGGGATCACATCGTCACTGGTTGGCGGACTGATCAGTCTTGCCGCGCTTTATCTGTTTGCCCCGGCACTGGCCGACTTTGCCATCAAGTTTTCCTATATCGAGAAATTCCTGATCATCTTCTTTGCCCTGACCGTGATGGCGGCCCTTTCCAACAGCCTGCTGGTCGGCATTTTCAGCGGGTTTCTGGGCATTTTCATCAGCCTGATCGGGGCCTATGACATTTCGCGCGGCGGCAATGGCGAATTGCGTCTGGTGCCGGAATTCCTTGAATATTACCTTGAAAGCGGCTTTTCGCTTTTGCCGGTTCTGATCGGTTTGTTCGGCCTTGCCACCATCCTGATCGAAGCCGAAGAAGGCATGAAGGAAGGAAAAGGTCTTTCGGGGGTAAAGATCGGCGGCAAGCCGTTCAAGATTTCCGTCTTCAAAGGCCAGATCGTCAACCTGATCCGGTCGTCATCAATCGGTACCTTTGTCGGCATCCTGCCCGGCGTTGGCGGCAGTGCGGCATCCATTCTTGCCTATAGCCAGGAAAAGAACTTTTCCAAGACACCGGAAAAATTCGGCAAAGGTGCGCCAGCCGGGGTGATTGCATCGGAAAGTGCCAATAACGGCCTGACGGGCGGCGCACTGGTGCCGTTGCTGTCACTTGGCATTCCCGGGGATTCCACCACCGCCATTCTGATTGGTGCCTTTACCCTTCAGGGCATTCAGGTCGGCCCGCTGTTTATCGGCAACAATCCGGTGACGTGGGATGCGATGATCATCGCGATGCTGGCTGCCAATATCATCATGTTCCTGGTGATGGTCTTTGCCATTCGCCATCTGGCCAAGGTTGTGACGGTTCCGAAAAACATCCTGTTCCCGATCATTCTGATGATGTGTGTGGTCGGCGCCTACACCATCAATTACGGGGTGATGTTTGATGTCTGGACGCTTTTGATCTTTGGGCTGTTTGGTTATCTCGCCCACAAGATCCGGCTTGAAATTGCGCCCTTTATCATCGGGTTTATTCTGGGACCGTCGGCGGAAATCTATTTCGTCAAAAGCCTGGAATCCTTTGGCACGTTTTCGATCTTCTTTACCAAAAGCTGGATCGCGGTGTTGCTGTGGATCCTGATTGCGCTGTCGATTGCGTTTTCGATTTCTGTCGCCCGCAAGAAAAAGCGCATGACCGACTAAACCAGAATACGTGCCCATAGCCGGGCTGTCACGGCAGCCCGGCCACCCCACGACACCATCGGGCAAGAAGCAACAGCTCCCTCCCTGTGCTGTAAAGTGGTTCTCAGCCAAACCGCGCTTCTTGCCCACCTTTTTGTGCTGATGTAATGTCCGAAGCAGAACAGATTGACTGACGTCGGACCAAAACCAAAGCCCGACCATTCCCGGTTCGGGCATCAGATCAAGAGACCGTAACCCTTTGTCACTCGCGCCGAAAAATACTGACCAGACCACCATGGCCGAAATCAAAAGCGGCACCGTCACGATGGAAACCGTCGGACGGATAGCAGGTGTTTCGCAGGTCACGGTATCGCGCGCGCTGAATGACCCGAAAAAGGTTTCCGCCAAAACACTGCAACGCATCCAGGATGCGATCGAGCTGACCGGCTATGTGCCCAATATGGTCGCCGGTGCACTGGCATCACGGCGCAGCAAACTGATTGCGGCCCTTGTGCCATCGATCACCAACGTCATCTATGCCGATCTGATGCAGAATTTCATCAATGTCATTCGCGGATCGGGCTATCACGTTCTGATGGCCGAAACCGGCTTTTCCCAGGACGAGGAACAGGCGGTTGTCTCCACGATGCTCAGCCGTCGCCCAGACGGCATCCTCTTGACCGGCATCCACCATTCGGCCGGCTGCAAACGCATGTTGCTGGGGGCCGGCATTCCGGTGATCGAAGTGTGGGATACGACGGAAAACCCGCTTGATGTCTGTATCGGCTTTTCGCACATCAAGGCCGGCGAGGAAATGGCGCGCTATGCGGCAGGCAAAGGTTATCAGCAGGCACTGATCGTATCCGCCGGTGATGAACGCGCCCTGCGCCGCAAGGATTCCTTTGCCAGTCAGTTCAAACAAATGACCGGCAATGCGCCGATTGAAGTGCTTTATGAAGCAGGTGCGACCATCGAACGCGGTCGCAATGGCCTGAGCACCGGTCTGGAAAAAGGTTTTCGCAACGGCATCATCATGTGCAGTTCGGATCTTTTGGCCCATGGCATCCTGATCGAGGCGCAGGCACGCGGCCTGCGCGTACCACAAGACATGGCGGTTCTCGGTTTTGGCAATCAGGACTTTTCGCCCTTTACCCTGCCAGCCCTGACCACGGTCGAAGTCAATCGCGCCAATCTTGGCCGACGCGCCGCCGAGGCGCTGGTGGCACGGATCGAAAACGAACCGCTGCCGACCAAATCAATCGATGTCGGATTTGAAATCATCGAACGCGCATCAACCTGATCGCAATCTGATCGCGACCGGATCAGGCAAGTGCGCGGATCAGGCAAACCGGCGAAACAGCCCGCGCCGTTCACGACAAATCAGGGTAAGCCCCGCCTGCCGTGCAAGGTTCACCGCCGTCAGGGTCGGCCCCGACAGGGTCACAAGCCCACCCACCCCGCATTGCACGGTTTTGGTGACGATTTCATAGGAACAGCGACTGGTCATCAGCACAAAGCCACCGGCAGTATCAATGCCCTGACGGGCAACCGCACCGAGCACCTTATCAAGGGCGTTATGACGTCCAATATCTTCGCGGACCAGCTTGATGTTACCGCTAACATCGACAAAGGCGCTGGCATGCAAAAGCCCGCCGCCTTCGCGGTTGCGGGTCTGATGATCGGGTAAGGCGTCGATGGCCTGTAACACGACATCCTGTGCCATATTGCCCGGCGTGACCTTGCCGATCTTGTCCATCGCGACGGCTTCAAGTGATTGCACCCCGCACAGACCACATCCCGACCGGCCTTCAAGGGTGCGTTGACGTTCATCAAGACGGTCAAACACATCTTCATGCAGGTCGGCTTCGATCACATAGCCCTGAAGGGTTTTGCGCACTTCGCGCAGTGTGATCTGGGAAATGTCATCAACGATGCCTTCGGACAGGGCAAAGCCGATCATGAAATCTTCGAGATCATGGGGCGACACCATCATCACCGCATGGGATTTGCCATTGAAAGTCAATGCAGCCGGAACTTCCGGCTGCAACATCATCGGGGCATCGTCATTGGCATCATCACGCGAAATGGCACGGGCAAGATCAACATCGCGCCCGTCAAGGATGCGGTTCTCGGAAGGCTTGGGGGTCATGCAGATTCCTTGACCTTGCGGATCATCGGGGCGGCTTCAAGCACAAGCGGGTCAATCCCGTCATACCCGTCCGCAATCAGGGCAAACAATTGTTTGCGCATGCGCGGTTCCCAGAAATCACTGATATGACCGGCAACACCGGCCACCCCTTCTTCGTGGGGTTTGGATTTGAAAAATGTCGCGATCTGATTGGCCATATAGACAAGCTTGTCAGGTGCCATTGTTCATTACTCTTTGGCTATGGTCTTTTTAACGGATACAGGATTTGCCAGATACTGTGCGCAAGGGAGTATAGCACAATATCTGGCAGGGCATCCTATTCGGCGGCATCGACACGCGGTTTGATCCGGCGCGCCTGTTCGGCCTGACGATCATATTCCACCTGCCATTCGGATGGTCCGTTTGATGCGGAAACCTGAACGGCGGTGACTTTGTATTCCGGACAGTTGGTTGCCCAGTCGGTAAAGTCGGTGGTGATCACGTTGGCCTGTGTCCCCGGATGGTGGAATGTGGTGTAAACCACGCCCGGTGCCACACGATCGGTAATGGTGGCGCGAAGGGATGTTTCGCCCGATCGCGATGCAAGGCGGATCCAGTCGCCTTCGCGAATGCCGCGCTGTTCGGCATCATGGGGATGGATTTCCAGAAGGTCTTCCTTGTGCCAGGCGGTATTTTCGGTACGGCGGGTCTGTGCGCCCACATTGTACTGGCTCAGGATACGGCCGGTCGTCAGAAGCAGCGGGAAGCGCGGCCCGGTGCGTTCATCGGTAGCGACATATTCGGTCACCACAAACTTGCCCTTGCCGCGTACGAAACCGTCCATATGCATGACCGGTGTCCCCAGCGGGGCCTTGTCATTGCATGGCCATTGTACCGAACCTTCGCGTTCAAGAAGGTCATAGGTCACATTGGCAAAGCTTGGCGTGGTTGCCGCAATTTCGGCCATGACCTGTGACGGATGGGTGTAATTCCAGTTCTGGCCCATCGCACGGGCAAGGTTCTGGGTCACTTCCCAATCGGCAAATCCGTTCTTTGGCGTCATCACCTTGCGCACGCGGTTGATGCGGCGTTCGGCATTGGTAAATGTGCCATCCTTTTCAAGGAAGGTCGAACCGGGCAGGAACACATGGGCATAGTTCGCGGTTTCGTTCAGGAACAGGTCGTGGACGACAACACATTCCATCGCCGCAAGACCGGCTGCCACATGTTTGGTATCGGGATCGGATTGCAGGATATCCTCGCCCTGAATATAGATGCCCTTGAACGTGCCTTCGACAGCGGCATCAAGCATGTTGGGGATCCGAAGCCCCGGTTCGTCATCAAGTTTAACCCCCCAGATATCTTCAAAGATATCGCGGGTGGCACTGTCCTGAATATGGCGATAGCCCGGCAATTCGTGCGGGAACGATCCCATGTCACAGGAACCCTGCACGTTGTTCTGACCACGCAGCGGGTTCACGCCAACGCCCGGACGGCCGATATTGCCGGTCGCCATGGCAAGGTTGGCAATCGCCATCACGGTGGTTGAGCCCTGACTGTGTTCGGTCACGCCAAGCCCGTAATAGATCGCACCATTGCCACCCGTGGCAAAGGCCCGTGCGGCTTCGCGCATGGTTTGGGCATCAACACCGGTGACACCCGCAATGGCTTCGGGGCTGTGGCGCGGATCAGAAACAAATGTTGCCCAATCCTGGAATTCATCCCAGTCACAGCGTTCGCGCACAAACGTTTCGTCAAACAGGCCTTCGGTCACAATCACATGGGCAAGTGACGTCAGAACCGCGACATTGGTGCCCGGACGCAGCGCCAGATGCGCGACAGCTTCGATATGCGGGGAACGGACCAGATCAATCCGGCGCGGATCAATCACGATCAGTTTCGCACCCTGACGCAGGCGTTTTTTCAAACGCGAGGCAAAAACAGGATGCCCGTCAGTCGGGTTGGCCCCGATCAGGATGACCACATCGGTATGTTCGACAGAATCAAAATCCTGCGTCCCGGCCGATGTCCCAAACGTGGTTTTCAGGCCATACCCGGTTGGCGAGTGACAGACACGCGCACAGGTATCGACGTTGTTATTGCCGAACCCGGCACGGATCAGTTTCTGAACGAGGAAGGTTTCCTCGTTCGTGCAGCGAGATGACGTGATCCCGCCCAGCGCACCCTTGCCGTATTTGGCCTGGATGCCCTTGAACTTGTCAGCGGTAAAGCGAAGTGCCTCTTCCCAACTGACTTCCTGCCAGGGGTCATTGACATTTTCGCGGATCATCGGATTGAGGATGCGGTCCTTGTGATTGGCATAGCCATAGGCAAAGCGCCCCTTCACACAGGAATGCCCCCGGTTGGCCCGGCCGTCCTTGTAGGGGACCATGCGCACCAGTTCCTCGCCACGCATTTCGGCCTTGAACGAACAGCCAACCCCGCAATAGGCACAGGTGGTAACGACCGAATGTTCGGGCTGACCGATTTCAATGACCGATTTTTCCTGAAGCGTTGCGGTCGGGCAGGCCTGAACACATGCACCACAGGATACGCATTCGGAATCAAGGAAATCTTCGTGCATGCCCGGTGACACACGGGATTCAAACCCGCGACCTTCGATGGTCAGGGCAAAGGTGCCCTGCACTTCTTCGCAGGCCCGCACACAGCGCGAACAGACAATGCATTTCGACGGGTCATAGGTGAAGTACGGGTTGGTTTCATCCTTTGCCATATAGCGCGGATTTTCTTCGCCATTCTGGCGCACCTCGACATGGTTGCCGCCGTCATAGCCATAGCGCACATCGCGCAGGCCAACCGCGCCTGCCATGTCCTGAAGTTCGCAATCACCATTGGCCGCACAGGTCAGGCAATCAAGCGGATGATCGGAGATATAAAGTTCCATCACCCCTTTGCGGATTTTTTTAAGCCGCTCGGTCTGGGTGTGGACCACCATGCCGTCTGCCGCCGGTGTGGTACAGGATGCCGGGGTTCCGTTGCGGCCTTCGACTTCGACCAGACACAAACGGCAGGAACCGAATGCATCGACCATGTCGGTCGCACAGAGTTTGGGCACCTGAATGCCTGCTTCCATCGAGGCCCGCATAACCGATGTGCCTTCGGGCACGGTCACGTCCTTGCCATCGATGGTCAGCGTGACGGTTTTTTCGGATTTGGCGGCAGGAGTTCCGTAGTCGACTTCTTTGATCAAGGACATCGTATTACTCCGCAGCTATATCAAGCGCACGCGGCTTGAAATCATCAGGGAAATGGGTAATCGCGCTCATCACCGGATAGGGCGTAAATCCGCCGAGCGCGCACAACGATCCGAACTTCATGGTTTCACAAAGATCGCGCAGAAGATCGATCTGCAATTCCGGATCTTCGCCACGTTCAAGTTTGTCGACCACTTCGGTGCCACGGATCGATCCGATCCGGCACGGTGTGCATTTACCGCACGATTCAATGGCACAGAATTCCATGGCGAAACGGGCCTGTTTCATCATGTCGACCGTGTCGTCAAAAACGACCACACCGGCATGACCAATCAGGCCATCACGCTTGGCGAATTCTTCGTAATCAAAGGGCGTGTCAAACAGTTCGCGGGGAAAATAGGCCCCCAAAGGACCGCCAACCTGAACCGCCTTGATCGGGCGTCCCGATGTGGTGCCACCGCCGATCTGTTCGACGATTTCACCCAGCGTCATGCCAAAGCCGATTTCATAAAGCCCGCCATGTTTGACATTGCCGGCAATCTGGATCGGGATGGTGCCACGTGACCGGCCCATGCCGAAATCACGGTAATATTCCGGCCCCTTTTCAAGAATGACCGGCACCGAGCACAGCGAAATCACGTTATTGACAACCGTCGGACGGCCAAGGAAACCTTTCAGGGCGGGAAGCGGCGGCTTGGCGCGGACGACACCACGCTTGCCTTCCATGCTGTTAAGAAGCGAGGTTTCCTCGCCACAGACATAGGCCCCTGCCCCCATACGGACTTCCATATCAAAGGTCTTGCCCGATCCGAGGATATTGGTGCCCAACACCCCGGCAGAACGGGCAACTTTTATGGCCTCGGTCATGATGCGGATGGCATCGGGATATTCCGAACGGGTATAGACATATCCCTTGGTCGCCCCGGTCGCGAGACCGGCAATGATCATGCCTTCGATCAGGACAAAGGGTTCGCCTTCCATGATCATGCGATCGGCAAAGGTGCCGCTGTCGCCTTCGTCAGCGTTACAGACGATGTATTTCTGATCGCCGTCGGCTTCGCGCACCGTGTTCCATTTGATCCCGGTCGGGAAACCGGCCCCGCCGCGTCCGCGAAGGCCGCTGTCAGTTACGGCCTTGACGATGTCGGCTGCCGACATTTTCAACGCGTTCTCAAGACCGGACAGGCCATCATGGGCGCGGTAATCATCAAGCGAAAGCGGATCAATGATGCCGCAACGCTGGAAAGTCAGACGCGACTGGCTTTTCAGGAATGGAATATCGCTGGTCCGGCCGAGATAAAGCTTGTGATCGCCGCCGGTCAGAAAATCTGCATCAAACAGGGCATCGATGTCATCGGTGCTGACCGGGCCATAGGCAACGCGACCGCGCGGTGTTTCCACCTCGACCATCGGTTCAAGCCAATACATGCCAAACGATCCGTTGCGCACGATTTTGATATCGGCACCGGACTTTGCGGCCTTGGTGGCAATCGCGGTTGCGACATCATCGGCCCCAAGGGCCACCGCACCGGAATCAAGCGGGACATAAACCTTGATCGTCATGCGCCCACCTCATTGAGAATGCGGTTCATACGATCACTGGTCACGCGCCCGACCACCTTGCCATCGACCATGGCCGCTGGTGCACAGGCACACAGGCCAAGACAGAAAACAGGTTCCAGCGTGATCTTGCGATCCGCTGTGGTTTGCGACCAATCCACGCGAAGATGACGGCGCACCTGATCGGCGAGCGCATCGGCCCCCATTGCCTGGCAGGCCTCGGCACGGCAAATCTTGATGATATGTTTGCCGGCCTTTTCTTCGCGGAAGTCGTGATAGAAACTTGCAACCCCGTGGACTTCGGCCCGGCTGAGGTTCAGTTTCTTGGCGATTGTTTGAAGTGCGCCTTCGGGGATATGGCCGAACTCTTCCTGCACTTCGTGCAAAATGGGAAGGAGCGGGCCTTCCATCGTGATCATCTGATCACAAATGGCCTCGACGCGGACATTCTGGTCCTCGGTCGTTTCCGACATGCAAGCCTCTCTCTCAAGCATGTTACAGTTATATTTATTGTTTTTAATAGTGTCGGGCATCTGTGGTGCCCGTTCAATAAAGCCATCCCGTTACGCGATAGCGAAAACCTATCAAGGCGCAATCAGGCGGTTTCGAGTTCCGAAATCAGCTTTGCCTCTTTCAGCAGGGCAGAGACCACCGGCGTTGCCGGTTCGCGTTTTGCAGTGATCAGTCCGACGGTATGGCTGGCGTCGGGATCGATGATCGGGATGGATTTGACGCGATCGCGCATCCCGAAACTGTCGACCATTTTTTCGGGCATGATACTGGCCCAGTTGCCGGTCTGCACATGGGTAAACAATGCGATCATGGAATCACTTTCCAGTGTCGCACTGACCTTGGCCCCGGCGGCATTAAGGTGCTGGTCGATGATCCGGCGGTTCTGCATGTCAGGCGTCAGCAGACACAGCGGCAGTTTGGCTGCTTCGTGCCAGGTGATGTTTTTGCGATCCCCGAGATCATCAAGATTTGATGTCACCAGTTGATAGCGTTCGCGATAAAGCGGGATCGACGTCACACGACCAAGCGGTTCGTTATCAAGATAGGTAATGCCCGCATCGATCTGAAGATTGTCAAGCAGGGCCTGAATTTCGGTCGAGGTGCGCGACAGGATGGCGAAACTGACATCGGGATGTTTTTCGCGAAATGGCGTGGTCAGTTCATGAACCATGGCAAGTGCCGTCGGGATCACGGCAATTTGCACCTGCCCGGTCAGACCAGAGCGCATGGCGCGCATTTCATCGCGCATGGATCGGGTACTGCCAACAATATGGCGCGCCCATTCCAGAACACGTTCGCCTTCGGGCGTCAGGCCCTGATAGCGCGAACCGCGTTTGACCAGAACCACACCAAGATGGTCTTCAAGTTGACGGAGTGCGCTGGACAAAGTCGGCTGGGTCACGCCGCATTCTTCGGCGGCATGTCCAAAATGCTGCTCACGGGCGAGCACCATAAACATTTCGAGTTTGTCGATCATATCACTTCCGGCAACCGGTTTCGCGGCATGCTTTTATCGGGCGTTGAAGTCGGCCAATTGTCGGGCCGAAGCGAGATTGGAAAACATGCGTTGTGACGCTTGTGTGTTCTGGTTGCAGGATAACCGATTACCCCGACGGGCAAAAAGGTTATTCCTGCAACAGAACGCAGGTCCGGGCTGGATGAACGGAACCCGGACCCAAGACATGACTGTGCCAATCATGCCCCAAAAATGACTGACAAATTGGTGCGTCAGTCAAACGGGCGTCGATCACAGGGTGCGGCAATCGACGCCCAAGGCCGTTACGCTTTGGAAGTTGCTTCCTGTCCGGTGGTTGCACCACCGTCCTGCGTTTCCATGTAGTGCTTGTCGTCAATCGGACGGACCAGCTTGTTGGCAACAAGCGCGATCGCCAGAAGTGCCGCCATCGCGTACATGGTGGTGTTATAGAGGCTCGACGTCGGATCAACCGTACCGGCCGGTGCGATTTCCATCAGACGACCGATGGTCACGGTTTTGGCCGCAACCAGCTGATCAAGCTGTTCGATACCGGCACCGAATTTGGCCTGGAATGCCGCCGGGTCGACCTTGCTTGCCAGGTCCTTGATCGAATTGGTGACCGAGGTCTGACGCAGCTGGGTGATTGCCAGCGGGCCAAGAACGCCAGCCGTGCTCCATGCGGTCAGAAGACGACCATGGATACCGCCGACATATTTGGTGCCGAACACGTCCGCCAGATAGGCCGGAATGGTTGCAAAACCGCCGCCATACATCGTGAAGATGATCATGGTTGCGGCATAGAACATTACAAGCCAGGTGACAGCCGGGTTGATGCTGACCTGTTCTGCGGCAAACGGGATCGACAGATAAAGTGCGATACCCAGAATGAAGAAGCAGTAATAGGTGTTCTTGCGACCGATATAGTCCGACATGGACGCCCAGAAGAAGCGGCCACACATGTTAAAGACCGAAATCATAAACACATAGGTCGCCGCAAAGGCCGAGTTGACCACCAGCGGCAAGGTCGTGCCGAAGATTTCCGACATCATGGTTTTGGCAACGCCAATCACCCCGATGCCCGCCGTCACGTTGAAGCACAGAACAATCCACAGCAGATAGAATTGCGGGGTTTTCAGTGCCTGATCGATATGGACGTTTTTCTGCGTGATCATGCGCTTGGATGCGGTGTCTGCGGTCGGCGGGGTCCAGCCTTTGGGCAGCCAGCCATCACGCGGCACACGATACGAGAAGGATGCGATGATCATGACAATGAAATAGGCAATCCCGAGCGTGAAGAAGGTGCTGGCAGCACCGGTATTACCCGTGCCGGCAACATAGACGCCTTCTTCGATCGGAACCGGTGCGGCAGCAACCTGTGCGGCACCTGCCACAACGACTTCGACCATCTGGCCACCGACTTCGGCCATACGCTTGCCACCTTCGGTAACAAGGTTAACCGCACTTTCCGGGCCAAGATATTCAGGAACCTTGTAGAAAGCCGAAAGCAGGCCTTCCTTGATCGGGGTTGCGATCATCGCACCACCGCCAAAGCCCATGATGGCCATGCCCGTTGCCATCCCGCGCCGGTCCGGGAACCAGCGGATCAGGGTCGAGACCGGCGACACATAGCCAAGGCCAAGCCCGGCCCCGCCAATCACGCCATAGCCAAGATAGACAAGCCACAATTGATGGCTGGCAATACCAAGACCGCCAATAATGAAACCACCGCCCCAGCAGAAAGCTGCGACAACGCCAACCATACGCGGGCCGACTTCTTCAAGCCACTTGCCGCCAAATGCAGCAGCAAGACCCAGGCTTACGATCGCAACAGAGAAAATCCAGACAACGGATTGCAGGCCCCAGTCACCGGAACTTGCTGCAACCACGCCGAATTCCTTGATCAGTGGCGGGTTAAAAATGCTCCATGCATACACAGAGCCAATACATAGATGAATTGCAATAGACGCTGGCGGCACCTTCCAGCGGTTAAAATCGTCGCTGGCGACGATATGTTCTTTTTTAAGCTTATCAAACATGTCGTTGTTACCTCCCGGCATTTTGATCTTCTTGCCTTGCCCACCCCCGGTTGAAGGCATTGTGCAGGGCAACCACGGTAGAACCCCGAACCCTCTTTATCGCAATCGCTGTGCCATCCGAAAAAATGTCATGATTTCCGCCACTTCGTCCTTAAATTGCCCATATTGCACCGCACGCGCATGGACAAAATGTCCAACTTTTTCCACCCGCCAAGGTGGTATCAAGACAAAATGTCCACTCGCAAATGCAACATTTCACAGTGCATCTCTGCCCGGATAGCAGGAATTTCGGTGATACGGACCTTGCTTTTTCACACCGATCTGGTAGCGATAAAGGGTCAAAAACAGGTTAGGTCGGTGCGGTTGGCCCGGCCCCCGCAGATGCGGGTCCTTCCGTTGCACTGTAACGGCCCATGACTTTCAGGATGTGTGCAATGTGCGCACGCCAACAGAAAGGAATGGCCATGCAACAGCAAATCTCTGTCATTACGCTTGGAATCAACGATCTTGACCGGTCGCGGCGCTTTTATCAGCGCGGCTTTGGCTGGGTCCCGGTGTTTGAAAATGCCGATATCAGTTTTTACCAGATGAACGGGTTCGTTCTGGGGACCTGGTTAAAGGACGCGTTGCTTGATGATATGCAACGCCCCGAAGGCGATGGTCCATCGGCCTTTTCACTTGCCCATAATGTCGCAGATGGCCATCAGGTCGGTGAACTGATGGACCGGCTGATCGCGGCGGGTGGCAAAATGTTGCGCCCGGCCGATGCACCACCCTATGGCGGATTGCGGGGCTATGTTGCCGACCCGGACGGACATGCGTGGGAAATCGCCTGGAACCCGGCCTGGACCATTGATGCCAACGGACATGTCCGTTTTGGTGTTTGAGGGCATCTGTTACGCCCGCAAACCGGTGGCCGTGCTTTGCCCTAGCCTGCTTCGGGCAGCCAGATGGTAAAGGTTGTGCCCTTTTGCGATGCGCTTTGAACATCAAGTCGGCCGCCCTGGCGATCAATCAGGGTCTTGGTGATCGACAGACCAAGACCCGTTCCCTGCTGTCGCTTGGTTGTATAGAACGGATCGAAAATCCGGTTCAGGACATCTTCGCTCATGCCAATGCCGGTATCGCGCACGGTGATGCGTATCCCCGGACGGCCATCGTGATCGGCGTCTTCGTCAATCAGGGTCAATGTGCCGCGGTCCGGCATTGCGTGCAGGGCATTGACCATCAGATTGACCAGCACCTGCTGCAATTCGGTCCGGTTCATCAGAACCAGTCGGGTTGACTGATGTTCGCGCACGACCTCGATATCGGCACGGCTGAGCAGATGGGCAACCAGCGGCATGCAGTCATCAATCACCTGTGCGACACTGTGACGTTCGACAAAGCCTGCGTATTCTTCGGGTTTGGCAAATTGCAGAAGCTTGGTCACGATCAGATTGATCCGGTTGACCTGTTCATCAATCAGGCGAAATTCCGTATTGGCGATCTTTGCATGATCGCCAAGCAGATCACGCACCACATCAAGATTGCCCTGAAGAACGGCGACCGGATTGTTGATTTCATGGGCCACACCGGCGGTAATTTCGCCGATCGCGGCCAGTTTTTCGGACATGATCAGCTGTTTGGTCGTGGTTTCAAGCGCCCGATTGGCATCGCGCAATTCGCGGGTGCGCGCATCGACCCGGGCATTGAGCTGATCATTCCAGGCACGAAGACGTTTGTCGCGTTCCTGGACCTGATCAAGCAGATCATCAAGATGATCGGCAACCAGGGTGATTTCGTCCTGCACCTGATCAAGGTTGGTTCGCGCCGACAGATCACCGCTTTCAACCCGGCCGATGGTGTTGGCCATGCGTTCAAGCGGTTTGAAGATGCCGCGCGCCCAGCGCAGGAAGATCGGCACCGACATTGCCGCCACAAACAAAAATGCCCCGATCAGGATCAAAAGGCTTTCATATTTGGTCTGGGCAAACGGGGCCTCAAGGAAACCGACATACAGCATCCCGACCCGCTTGCCGAAGCTGTCCTTGATCGGTTCATAGGCCGAAATATACCAGTCATTGACCACAAAGGCGCGATCAAGCCAGACCCGGCCGTCTTCCAGAACAGTTTTGCGCACGACACTTGAAACACGGGTGCCCAGCGCACGACGGTCGGCAAACAGCCGGACATTGGTGCTGATGCGCACATCATCAAGAAACAGGGTTGCGGTCCCCTGACTGCCTTCGGGCAGGCTGCTTTGACGATAGACAAGATCATTGATCGTATCGATGAAGCCCAAATTCTGGTTCAGCAATATCCCGCCGACCAGGGCCGCCCGTTTGCCCGATGGCAATTCAACCGGACTTGCCGAATGGACCACCATGCCGCGGGTTTCGGCATTGCGCGTGGTCGGAACCGCGTTGGGCGTATCAATCAGATCAACGCGCGCCCGTGCCGCAAGGTCGGGTGAAAACCCCATCAGGTCGGTATTGCTGAAAATATCGATGCTGGTTGATGACCGCCCGGCAAAGGCGCTGGCAATGACCGGCCAGTCGCCCGTCGTTTGTCCCGATGTTCCGCCATCGGCAAGATAAAGAAAATCAAGACCAAGCGTCTGTTTGCGTTGCGCCAGAAGCGATGCCCGCGCATCGGGATCATCCGCAGTCAGGACATTGCGAAAGGCGACAGATTGTCCAAGGGCAGCGATCTGTTCGCCGGTATTATCAAGAATGTGGGTGAAATATTGATGGGCAATCGTCAAATCGCCACTGACTTTCGAGGTCAGCAGCGCATCAAACTTGGAATTCCAGCGCACCATCATCACGCCAAGCAATAATGGCAAAATGACAAGCGTTGGCAAAAGCGCAATCGCCAAAAGCTTGAAGCGCACAGAACGTGTGCGTTTTGGCCGATCAACAGATGATCCGGAAAACAGTATCATTCCTGTTCCCAGCTGGCGCATTTGCGGTCGATCGTCTTGCGCGAAACGCCAAGCCGCCGGGCCGCTTCATTCCGGTTGCCACCGGTTTTGTGCAACATCGCCAGAATGTGACGGCGTTCCATTTCATCAAGGGTTTCGTCGCTTTCGACCGCTGTATCCTGATCGCCATGGTCCCCGTGATCGGCGGTTTCGTCGCGGAATTCGTTGGGAAACCGCCCAAGGATCAATGTCCGTTCAATCAGGTTGCGCAATTCACGCACATTGCCCGGCCAGTCATAGCGCGTCAGTCCGGCACGCACGGCACTGTCCATCGCGACCTGGCGCACGCCAAGCTGTTTGGACAATTTGGTCATGAACAATTCAGCCAGTTCAAGCACGTCATCCCCGCGTTCGCGCAAAGGCGGCATTTCGATATGCATGACATTGATGCGGTAAAACAGATCGGCACGGAAACGCCCGGCTTCGACTTCGGCCTCAAGATCGGCATTGGTCGCAAAGATAAAGCGCAGATCGACCGGCGCTTCGCGTTCGGACCCGACCGGACGGATACGGCGA
Organism: Thalassospira sp. CH_XMU1420-2; assembly: GCF_037029325.1. NCBI lineage: Bacteria > Pseudomonadati > Pseudomonadota > Alphaproteobacteria > Rhodospirillales > Thalassospiraceae > Thalassospira > Thalassospira sp. CH_XMU1420-2. Next base: position 19,051 of record NZ_JAYMEG010000005.1, on the reverse strand, counting down.
CTTTCGATTGCACGCAAAAGCTTGCTTTGGGTGGCCAGTGACAATTCGCCGACTTCATCAAGAAACAGGGTGCCGCCCTGGGCATGCATGAAAAGACCGTCGCGTGCCGTCTGTGCACCGGTAAAGGCACCTTTGACATGACCAAACAGCTCCGCCTCGATCATTTCGGACGGAATGGCGGCACAGTTGATCGGCACAAACGGCTTTTGCGCGCGATCCGACAGGGCATGCAGCGAACGGGCGGTGACTTCCTTGCCCGTACCGCTTTGTCCCGAAATCAGGATCGATGTCGGAAGCGGTGCCACACGCGCAATGGTTTCGCGGATTTCCTGAATTTGCGGGGAATAGCCGATCAGTTTGTCACGCAGCAGCACGTGATCGGATGTTGCGCGCAATTCATGGCGCAATACGTGGTTTTCACGCCGCAGGCGCATCCGGTCCAGGCAACGGGCGACCGCGTTCAAAATCTGGTTGGACCGGAAAGGTTTGAGAACAAAATCAACCGCCCCGGCGCGCAGGGCCTTGATCGCGGTATCAAGATCGGCATAGGCCGTCATCAGGATGGCGTCGGAAAAGAAGCCGATTTCGCGTTGTTCGGTCAGCCATTCGACGCCGCTTTTGCCCGGCATGATGTTATCAAGGATCACGACATCAAAATGGTGCTGATCCAGCAAGGCGGTTGCCTGTTCGCAATCGGCGGCTTCTTCGACCCGTTTGGCGCGCGGGCCCAATGTGCGGACCAGAAAGTTGCGCATGCCCGGTTCGTCATCGACGATCAGAATTGATGCCTTTTCAAGCCAGGGACCGAATTCCGGTCCCGGCGCGTTAAAAGCCGTGTCATTGCCAACAGTTGGCGCCGTCCCGTCCGATGCGCCCATAACGGTCGATCTCATGACGTCCTCCGCAGAAACTTATTATTGTTTTTATTATAGGTCTTACTCAGTCGAGTACAGTTCGCAAAAGCTTAGTGCAGCTATACATGAAATGCAAAACGTCGCCCCCTGCCCCCGAACCCCGCCGGTTCGCAAGGCTTTGCGATATTTGCAAATGTTTCCAGAAATCACAAAAGGCGGCCTTAAAGCCGCCTTTTGCATCACTATCTGGTTGAATTACCCGGGTTAACTAGTTCGGAATAACCGCCGTGGCTTCGATTTCAAGCAGGGCTTCGTCTTCGACAAGGGCGCTGACCACGACCATGGTCATGGCCGGGAAATTCTTGCCAAGAACATCGCGATACGCACGGCCAACTTCGCGCTGCTTGGCGAGATATTCCTGTTTGTCGGTGACATACCAGGTCAGGCGGGTCAGATGTTCGGGCTTGCCGCCCGCCGCATCAAGAACAGCGGCAATGTTTTTAAGCGCCTGTTCCATCTGTCCGACAAAGTCCTTGGCAACGAAGACCTGATCTTCGTTCCAGCCAATTTGTCCGCCGATATACAGGGTGGCACCTTGTGCAAGGACACCGTTTGCATATCCCTTGGGCTCTTTCCATCCGTCTGGCTGAACGATTTTATGCATTGTTTTCTACCACTTGATTGATTTCTTTTTCGATTTTGGCACGCAAATCATCTGGCCAGGCCACTGACTTTCCGGCCCCTTTTTTGGTAAAGACCAGTGTTACCGTTGTTTTCAGGCGTTGCTCGTCACCTGCGAAAGCTGCGATTTCCAGCTCAAGACTTGATCGTCCGATCCGGATCGGTTCCAGACGAAATTCCAGCTGATCACCCAACATGCTTGGCGCGGTAAAGGCGATGGTCAGCCCCGCCGTCGGAACGGCGGCCTGCATCGGGCCATGCATGGTCGGAAACCCGCATCCGATGACCGCGTCAAACCATTCTTCGACCGTCGCGTTCACCATTTCGAAATAGCGCGGATAAAAGACAATCCCCGCCGGGTCGCAATGTTGAAACAGGACTTTCTGCCGATAGGTGAAAACAGCCATATCAGACCCCCAGATACCGGTCGGCCAGATCGTCGGTCAGTTCGTTCACCGCACCGGTCCAGGCGGTAACGCCCTTTTCAACGACGACATAGCGATCAGCCACCCCGGAAAGTTCCTTAAGCGACTTATCGACCACAAGGATGGTCAGACCCGATTGTTTGAGCTGATTGATCGCCGCCCAGATTTCCTGACGCACCACGGGGGCCAGCCCCTCGGTTGCTTCATCCAGGATCAGCAAGCGCGGATTGGTCATCAATGCGCGCCCGATGGCCAGCATCTGCTGTTCACCGCCTGAAAGGGTCATGGCCTTTTGATCGCGCCGTTCGGCAAGGCGCGGGAACAGTTCGGCGACCTTGTCAAAATCCCATTCCCCGGGACGGGCCGCGGCAATCAGGTTTTCAGTCACACTGAGGCGGGCAAAGCACCGGCGCCCTTCGGGCACCAGACCAAGGCCAAGGCGGGCGGCCTTATGCGATGGCATTTTCGCAAGATCATGACCGGCAAAACGGATCGAACCATCACGATGTTCCATCATGCGACAGATGGTTTTGATCGTGGTGGTCTTGCCCATGCCGTTACGGCCCATAAGGGCAACTGCCTCGCCCTCATTGAGCGTCAAATCAATGCCAAAAAGCGCCTGCGATGCGCCGTAAAAGGCGGTCACGCCGCTAAGTTCGAGAAGTGCAGTCATGTCAGGCTTCCTCCCCGAGATAGGCACGTTTGACATCTTCGTTGCCGCGGATTTCATCGACCGTCCCGGTCGCGATAATCCGGCCATAGACCAGAACCGAAATCCGGTCGGCGAGCGCAAAGACCGCATCCATGTCATGTTCGACCAGAAGGATCGGGGCCTGCGCACGCAAACCATCAAGGAACCCGGTCAGGCGTTTGGAACCTTCCGGCCCCATACCGGCCATCGGTTCATCGAGAAGGAACGCCTTGGGTTCAAGGGCAAGGGCCACGGCCATTTCAAGCTGACGGCGTTCGCCATGCGAAATATCGGCCGCACGCATCTGCGCACGATCGGCAAGACCAACACGTTCAAGCTGTGCCATGGCCGGTTCGACAAGTGATTTGTCACCAAGAACCGGGCGGAAAAAGCGAAATACCTTTCCACTGACCGACTGGCGCGCCAGCATCACATTTTGCAGAACCGAGAATTCCGGCATCAGGGAGGACACCTGAAATGTTCGGGCAAGGCCCATGCGCGAGCGGGCAACTGCATCAAATTCGTTGATCAGCTGACCATCGAAATGAATGTTACCGCTGTCAGATTGGATTTCGCCCGCGATCTGTTTGATCAGGGTCGATTTACCCGCCCCGTTCGGACCGATCAGGGCATGAATTTCACCGGGACGCAGATCAAGGGTCACATCATCACTGGCAAGTAACGATCCGAACTGTTTGGTGATGTTTGAAAGCGAAAGAATGGCATCAGGCATGTTTACGCTCCCCGGCCAGAACACCGACCAAACCACCGCGGGCAAACAGCACCACAATCAGCAACAACACACCAAGCGGCAGTTGCCAGAATTCCCAGACACCGCCAAGCAGATGTTCGAGAATGATATAAAGTGCCGCACCGGCCAGCGGACCAAACAGACGTCCAACCCCGCCCAGAATGACAAAGATCATGATTTCGCCCGACATATGCCAGGACAGCATGGTCGGACTGACAAAGCGGTTAAGATCGGCATATAGCGCCCCGGCAAGGGCGGTAATCATTGCCGAAATCACAAAGGCAACCAGACGGATACGGAACGGCGCAATGCCCACCGCCGTCATGCGTTGCGCATTCTGGCGCGCGCCCTGAAGGGCAAGACCAAAGCGTGACCGGATCAGAACTGCCGAAAACAGCATGACAATCCCCAGCATCACCGCGCAAAGGGCAAAGAAGCTGATCGGATCCAGGGTATTGAGCCCCGGGAAGCCATTGCGCACATAGATCGACAATCCGTCTTCGCCGCCATAAGCCGGCCAGGAAATGGCGAAGTAATAGATCATCTGGGCAAAGGCCAGGGTGATCATGATGAAATAGACACCACTGGTCCGAAGCGTGATCGCCCCGATCGCCAGCGCAACAAGGGCCGATACCACAAGGGCCACGATCCAGATCACAATCATCTGGGTGGTGCCTTCGATCAGGAACGGGCTTTCCATGATCGGTTCATAATTGAGCGCATGACTGGCAAGAATGCCCGCCGCATAGCCGCCGATGCCAAAGAACGCCGCATGACCGAATGACACAAGGCCGCCAAAACCAAGAACAAGGTTAAGTCCGACCCCGGCCATGGCAAAGATCGCCACCTTGGTTGCAAGGGTAATGATAAAGGGTTCATCCATCCCCATCGCAATCAGCGGCACAGCCACAAGTGCAATGGCCAGAATGGAATTGATAAGTGTTTCGCGGTTCATGGTCATATCAGGCTTCCGTCCCGAACAAACCGCTTGGACGCAGGAACAGAACCAGCGCCATCACGATATAAATCAACATGGATGCAAGTGCCGACCCGATTGCCGTCGCACTTGACGGATCAAGGAAGGTGGCAAAGGCATGCGGCAACAGGAAACGCCCCATCGTGTCGGTAAACCCGACCAGAAGCGATCCAACCAGCGCGCCCTTGATCGAGCCGATACCGCCAATAACAATCACGACAAAGGCCAGAATAAGCACGGGTTCACCCATGCCGACCTGAACCGACTGGGTCGTGCCGACAAAGGCACCGGCAAGCCCGGCCAACGCCGCGCCGAGCGCAAAGACAACCGTATAAAGACGGTCGATATTGACCCCGAGGGCAGCGATCATGCCACGATCTGCCTCACCCGCGCGGATGCGCACCCCAAGACGGGTCTTGCCAATCAAAAGGAACAGGCCGACCGCAACCAGAAGCCCGGCAATAATGATCGCCAGACGGAAAATCGGATATTCAAGCGCGCCGGGCAGAACGACCGTACCGGTCAGGATATCAGGGACGCTCAGGAAAAGCGGGAAGGAACCGAAAAGCCAGCGGGTCCCTTCGGAAAAAACCAAAATAAGGGCAAAAGTCGCCAACACCTGATCAAGATGATCACGGTTATACAAGCGGCGAATAATCAGCATTTCAACCAGAACACCGGCAAGTGCAGCGGCCATCAGACTTGCAACAAGACCAAGCCAGAATGAGCCGGTCCAGGCCGCAACAGCAGCACAGGCAAACGCACCAACCATATAGAGCGAGCCGTGGGCAAGGTTAATCAGCCCCATCACACCGAAAACCAGCGTCAGCCCCGATGCCATCAAAAACAGCATCAGACCGGACTGAAGGCTGTTTAACAGCTGCTCCAGAAAAAGAGAGAACATTATTGGAAACTCCGTCACAAGGTGGTCGGGGACCGGTCATTGACCGTGACCGGCCCCCACCGTCTTGTCAGCTCGTCATTACATCGAGCATTCCGACGCATAGGCGTCAGAGTGGTCTTTAAGGGCGACACCAACGATCTTGTTGGTCAGAACGTCACCTTCCTTCACGACTTCACGAACATAGATGTCCTGAATCGGGTGCTGGTTCGGGCCAAAGATGAAGTTGCCACGCACCGAATTGAAATCGGCAGAACGCAGGGCGTCACGGAACGCTTCCTTATCGGAAATGCTTGCCTTGCCCATTGCTGAGAGCAGCAGGTTTGCCGTGTCAAAGCCATAGGATGCATAAAGCGACGGCAGGCGACCGTATTCGGCCTGGAAGGTTTCAACGAATGCCGCATTCGTCGGGTTGTCGATGTCTTTTGACCAGTTCGAGGTGTTTTTCACACCAAGTGCTGCGTCACCAACCGCGCCGAGAATGCCCTGATCCATCGAGAATGCCGGACCGATCAGCGGAATATCAACACCGGACTGGGCGTACTGTTTCATGAAGGCGATGCCCATGCCGCCCGGAAGGAAGAAGAAGACACTATCTGCACCCGATGCACGGATCTGTGCGATTTCGGCGGCATAGTCGGTCTGGCCAAGCTTGGTGTAAACTTCTTCGGCGATATCACCCATGAAGAAGCGTTTGAAACCAGCCAGCGAGTCCTTACCGGCCGGATAGTTCGGCGCAAGAATGAAGGCCTTCTGGTAACCGGCACTTGATGCATAGCCACCGGCTGCTTCATGCAGGTTGTCGTTCTGATAGGAAACGCTGAAATAGTTTTTGTTGCAGCCTTTGCCGGCAAGCTGCGACGGGGCAGCGTTGACCGACAGATAGATTTTGTCCTGTGCAACTGCGGACGGTACAACCGCCATGGCCAGGTTCGACCAGATGATACCGGTCAGAACATCAACCTTTTCCTGCTGGATCATTTTGTCAGCCAGCTGAACCGCAACGTCCGGTTTGCGCTGATCGTCTTCGATCACGACCTGCAGGTCCGGATTGTTTGCCTGTTTGACAGCCAGCATAAAGCCGTCACGTGCATCGATCCCCAGACCGGCACCGCCACCCGAAAGCGTCGTGATCATGCCGACCTTGACCGGATCAGCGTGCGCCGACCCGGCTGCAAGCAAAGCAGCAACTGCTGCGATGGTTGTCTTGATACCCTTCATTAAAGCCTCCGTGTTAATACGATTTTTCATTTAGCAACACGTTGATCCCACGACATTTATGTCTTTTTGCGTCGTGGTTTTCGTGAACCTGATGCCTGCCCCTGATCTTGCAGTATTTGCATCGGGTCCGTCCATCCTCAAAGCGTGGTTCGCACCCGCCAGAGTTCCGGAAACAGTTCTACTTCCAGCATTTTCTTAAGATAACTGACACCACCGGTTCCGCCGGTCCCGCGTTTGAAACCAATAACGCGTTCGACCGTGGTCACATGGTTAAAGCGCCAGCGACGGAAGTAATCTTCGAAATCGACCAGCTTTTCAGCCAGTTCATAAAGCGACCAGTGCTTTGCCGGATCGCTGTAAACCTTGTGCCAGGCGGCAATCACCGCATCATCTGGCGTATAAGGGGCCGAAACATCGCGGTTCAGAATATGATCGGGAATATCAATCCCCTCGCCCGCGACAAGATTAAGCGCCGCGTCATACAGGCTTGGCGTTGCCAGTTCGGCCTTGAGCATTTCCATGATGTCTTCGCGATGTGCATGCGGGCGCAACATCGCGTGATTGCGATTGCCCAGCATGAATTCGATCTGACGATACTGATAGGACTGGAACCCAGAAGACGGGCCAAGCGCATCACGGAACGTCGTATAGTCACTTGGCGTCATGGTGCGCAAAACGTCCCATGCGTTATTAAGCTGTTCGAAAATCCGCGACACACGGGCCAGCATTTTAAAGGCCGGGCGCAAATCCCCACCCCGAATGGCCTTGCGCGCAGCCGCAATTTCGCGGATCGCCAGTTTCATCCAAAGTTCGGATGTCTGGTGCTGAATGATGAACAGCAATTCGTCATGGGCATCCGATTGCGGATGCTGAGCGGTCAGGATCGCATCAAGGGACAGATAATCCCCATAGGACATCTGATCGGAGAAATCCGTGCGGGCACCTTCGGTGCCGGGATCATAGGGGGTGGTCGGTTTTGCCATGATCAGGTCACCGCATTGCGTTTGTGAAATTCCGGCTTGTCCCAAGCCCGGGTTTCCATGATTTCAGCAAGGATTTTGACCGCACCATCAACATCGGCATTGTCGATATAAAGCGGGGTAAAGCCAAAACGGATCACATCAGGGGCACGGAAATCACCAATCACCCCGCGTGCGATCAATGCCTGCATCACCGCATAGCCCTGATCAAACCTGAACGACACCTGTGATCCACGGTTTGCGGCATCACGCGGGCTTGCAAGTTCGAGCATCGGGCAGCTTGCCTCGACCCCGGCGATGAATTGTTCACAAAGTTCGATGCTGCGTGCACGGATATCGGCCATTTCAACGCCGTCCCATGCCTTCATTGCTTCTTCCAGAACTGTCATCTGGATCACCGGCGGGGTGCCAACCCGCATGCGCGACACACCGGGTGCCGGGGTGTAATCCGGGTCAAAGGCAAAGGGGGCGGCATGACCAAGCCAGCCCGACAATGCCGGACGGGCAATCTTGGCATGATCGGGACGGACATAGATAAAGGCCGGCGCACCGGGACCGCCATTGAGATATTTATAAGTACATCCCACTGCGAAATCGGCATTGCACCCGGCCAGATCAACCGGCACCGCACCAGCCGAATGGGCAAGATCCCAGATCACCAGGGCACCCGCAGCATGCGCAAGTTCGGTGATGCGTTTCATGTCATGCATGCGGCCCGTGCGATAATCCACCTGGGTCAGCATCAGCACAGCCAGATCTTCGTTGATCAGGCTTTCGACATCTTCGGGATTTGGGGTTTTAAGAACATGCCCCTTATCCAGACTTTTGATCAGGCCATCGGCCATATAAAGATCGGTCGGGAAGTTGCCGTTATCAGAAACAACAACCTTGCGATCCGGGCGCATTTCAAGCGCACTTGCCAAGGCCTGATAGACCTTGATCGACAGGGTATCGCCCATCACGACCGTACCGGGTGCCGCCCCGATCAAACGTGCGACAAGATTGCCGACACGTTCGGGTTGCTCCATCCATTTGGCTTCGTTCCAGCCACGGATAAGCATTTCCCCCCATTCATCCTCGATCATCGCCTTGGCGCGGTTTGCAGCCGTTTTCGGCAGCACGCCAAGCGAGTTCCCGTCAAGGTAAATCACACCTTTGGGGATATGGAACAGGGATTTGGTGGCGGCAAAGTCGGTCATGCAGACATTTCCTGTTTCAGTCTGAAGCGCTGGATTTTTCCAGTCGCGGTTTTTGGCAGTGTCTCGATAAAGACGACGGAGCGCGGATATTTGAACGGCGCGATCGTCGCTTTTACATGATCCTGAAGCAGTTTGGCCATCTCGGGTGTCGGGAGGAAACCGTCCGCCAGAACGATATGGGCCTGAACGATGGTGCCGCGTTCTTCATCGGGGGCACCGATCACGGCACATTCTGCCACGGCCGCGTGGGACAGAAGCGCCGCTTCGACTTCGGGACCGGCAATGTTATAGCCCGATGAAACGATCATATCGTCATTGCGCGCCGCGAAATGGTAATAGCCCTTTTCATCGACAAAGAACGCATCCCCGGTCAGGTTCCAGCCATCGCGGACATAGACGGCCTGACGAACATCATCCAGATAACGACACCCCGTCGGACCACGCACGGCAAGACGCCCGACCGTGCCAACCGGCACTTCGTTCATGTCATGATCGACGATCTTGGCCTCATACCCGGAAACCGGACGCCCGGTACAGGCCGGGTGGCTGTCGCCAAAGCGGTTGGAAATAAAGATATGGAGCATCTCGGTCGCGCCAATGCCATCAAGCATCGGCTTTCCGGTTTTGGCCATCCATGCCTCATAGACCGGGGCCGGAAGCGTTTCACCGGCCGAAACAGCGGCACGCAAGGATGAAAGATCCGCCCCGTCATCCATCGCCGAAAGCATCACCCGATAGGCGGTCGGGGCGGTAAAGCACACCGTCGCCTTATAGGTTTCGATGATTTCGATCATGTTGGGCGGGGATGCCTTTTCAAGCAGTGTCGCCGTTGCCCCGAAACGCAGCGGGAAGATCGCAAGCCCGCCCAGACCAAAGGTAAAGGCAAGCGGCGGCGAACCGACAAACACATCATCGGGCGTCACATTGAGCACTTCCTTGGCATAGCCATCCGCAATGATCAGAAGATCACGGTGGAAATGCATGGTGGCTTTGGGGCTGCCGGTGGTGCCCGACGTAAAACCAAGCAATGCCACATCGTCACGCCCGGTTTTAACCGCCTCGAACTTGACCGATTTGGTCAGGGCAATGCGATCAAGTTCGGCATCATGATTGGCCGTGCCATCAAACCCGATGACCTTTTTCAGGAACTTGCTGTCCTTGGCGCAGGCCACCAGTTCATCCATCAGACGCGTATCGCAAAGGGCAAATTCAATTTCGGCCTTATCGACAATCTGACCCAATTCGCCGGCACGCAGCATCGGCATGGTATTGACCACAACCGCGCCGGCTTTGGTCGCCGCCAGCCAGCAGGCCACCATTGCCGGGTTGTTGGCCGAACGGATCAGAATGCGGTTGCCGGGCTTGAGGCCGTAATCTTCGACCAGCGCATGGGCAATGCGGTTGGTCCAGTCAGCCAGTTCCTTATAGGTACGCTGGCGACCATTGCCGATCAGGGCGGTGTTATCCCCAAAACCCTGTTCGACCATTTTATCGGTCAGCTCAACACCGGCATTCAGATATTCGGGATAGTCGAACCCATCCAGATTGATTTCCGGCCATTCATTGAGCGGCGGGAGCTTGTCCCGGGTGAAGCTATCGGTATGTGCGGTTGGTCCGAGCATTGTGAAGTCCCTGATACAGCCATTATTGCGCCAGCGTTTGCCGTGCGATGATTATTTTCTGGACGTCGGATGCGCCTTCATAAATGCGAAGGGCGCGAATTTCCCGGTAAAGCGATTCAACGATGTGGCCACTGCGCACACCATCGCCGCCATGAATTTGCACCGCCTTGTCTATGACGGTTTGTGCATGATCGGTGGAATAAAGTTTGGCCATCGCCGCTTCGCGGCTGACGCGGGCGGCACCATTGTCTTTCAACCACGCGGCCCGATAAACCAGAAGTGCCGACGCATCGATATCAAGTGCCATGTCCGCGACATGTCCCTGCACCATCTGAAGATCAAATAACGGCGCGCCAAACAGTTCGCGTTCCTGAACCCGCGTGATGGTTTCATCAAGGGCACGCCGCGCAAAGCCAAGGGCCGCCGCCGCAACGGTCGAACGGAAAACATCAAGCACCGACATGGCGATCTTGAAACCATCCCCGCCCTTGCCGATCAGGCTTGAGGCCGGTATACGGCAATCGGTAAATTTCAGCCGTGCAAGCGGATGCGGGGCAATGGTGTGCAAACGTTCGGCAATTTCAAACCCGGGAATACCGGCCGGGATCACAAAGGCCGAAAGCCCCTTTGCCCCGGGTGCTTCGCCGGTGCGCGCAAAAACGCAATAGAAATCGGCAATGCCACCATTGGAAATCCAGGTTTTCTCACCATTCAGAACAAAGTCATCGCCATCGCGCCGGGCATCCAGGGCGATATTGGCAACGTCTGATCCCGACTTTGGTTCGGTCAGGGCAAAGGCAGCGATCCCCTTGCCGGAACGTACTTTTGGAAGCCACTCCCTCTGATGGGCTTCCGTTCCAAACAAGGAGATCGCGCCACTCCCCAAGCCCTGCATTGCAAATGCGAAATCGGCCAGACCGTCATAGCGTGCCAGTGTCTCGCGGATCAGGCACAGCGATCGGACATCCAGTTTCGAATTGGGATCAGTGCCATCAATCGCGGCATGGCGAAGCCATTCGCCCCCGGCAAGACGCCCCACAAGATCCCGACACGCGGCATCGACATCACCATGATCAATGCCATCAAGGTTGGCCGATGCCCATGCATCAAGACGCGTCGCCAGTTCACGGTGGCGATCTTCGAAAAACGGCCAGTCAAGGTAGGATGTATCAGCCATCAATTGCCCTCAAACACCGGTTTTTCCTTGGCGACAAAGGCCTTGTAGGCGCGGTTGAAATCTTCGGTCTGCATGCAGATCGCCTGCGCCTGTGCTTCGGCCTCGATGGCCTGTTCAATCGACATGTTCCATTCCTGGGCCAGCATGGTTTTGGTCATCATGTGACCGAAATTCGGGCCCTGGGAAATACGGGTGGCAAGGGCGATGGCTTCTGCTTCGAGAACATCGGCTTCGACCAGACGGTTATAGAACCCCCACCGTTCGCCTTCCTCGGCCGACATGGAACGACCGGTATAAAGAAGTTCGGCGGCACGGCCCTGACCGATGATGCGCGGCAGGATCGCACATGCGCCCATATCGCATCCGGCAAGACCGACACGGGTAAACAGGAAGGCCGTTTTGGATGCTGCGGTTGCCAGACGCAGGTCGGATGCCATGGCAATGATTGCCCCCGCACCCACACAAACGCCATCCACAGCCGCAATCACCGGCTTGCCACAGCCAATGATCGCCTTGACCAGATCACCGGTCATGCGGGTGAATTCCAGAAGGCCCTTCATGTCCTTTTTGATCAGCGGACCGATAATGTCATGCACATCCCCGCCAGAGCAGAAATTGCCACCGTTTGATCCGAACACCACGGCCTTGACGTCATCGGCATAGACGAGATCGCGGAACGTATCGCGAAGCTCGGCATAGCTTTCAAAGGTCAGCGGGTTTTTACGATCCGGCCGGTCCAGTGAAATGACGGCAACGTCGCCTTCCATACGCCAATTGAAATGGGTCGGTGTGATGTTGGCCATCCTAGTCATGGTGGGGCGCCTCGTTATGGTGGGAGATGGTGCGAAGAATACGAATAAGGGCATCGGCATCCGATGACGACAGATCGGAAAACAGATCGGAAACCCAGCTTTCATGAACCAATGCGCGTTCGGCGAAATCCTTTTCGCCTGCCTCGGTCAGGCGTACGATGGATGCCCGGCGATCATTTTCGACCGGCAGGCGGACCACCAGTCCCTCTGCCACAAGCCGGTCCACGATGCCGGTGACATTGCCGTTCGAAACCATCAGCGATTTTGAAAGTTCGCTCATGCGCATGCCATCGCGTTCGCGATAAAGGGCGGCCAACACATCAAAGCGCGGCAAGGTCGATCCGAACTCGACCCGCATTTTTTCGCGAAGTTCGCCTTCGATCTTGCGCGACACTTTCAGGATTTGCAGCCAGGCCCGCAGGCGCGCCTTGGAGATATCAGACGTTTCGTTTCCGCCCGGTCCGGTGGCATTTTCGGATTTGTTCATATTCATGCTTCTCCTCCCGACACCGAAATCGTCTGGCCGGTGATCGATCCCGCATTCGGGCTGCACAGCCACATCACGGTTTCAGCAACCTCGTCTGGTTGAATGAACCGGTTCTGCGGATTGATTTTGGCAAGGCTTGCGCGGGCCTGATCACGGGTCATGCCGGTTTTCGCAACGATGTTTGCCACCGACTTTTCAAGCATCGGTGTTTCCATAAAGCCCGGGCAAACCGCATTGACGGTGATCGGGCTGCTGGCAAGTTCAACGGCCATCCCCTTTATCAGGCCGACAACGCCATGCTTTGCCGCGCAATAGGCCGTGACATAGGCATAACCTTTAAGCCCCGCGGTCGAGGCAATCGAAATCAGTCGCCCCGGCTTGGCCTTGTCCATCACGGCAAGCCCTTCGCGGAAGGTCAGAAACGTGCCGGTCAGATTGACATCAATGGTGCGTTTCCAAAGATCGACCGACATTTTGCCGACCGGTGCACTTTCGGCCATACCGGCATTGGCAATCACCAGATCGGGCGCCCCCATGGTTTCGACCATGGTGGTGAACATGTCGCGCACAGATGTTTCATCGGTAACGTCTGCTGCGATCGCCATGATGTTGTCATGCTGGGCGACCTCGGCCAGAACATCGGTCCGGCGGCCTGAAACGGCAACCTTGACCCCGGCATCGGCCAGCATCCGGGCCATAACCGCCCCGACACCTGAACCGCCCCCGGTTATCAATGCACGCTGAATGGCAAGATCACCCATCACGAATTACACCTTTCCGGTCATGACATCGGCCCGCTCAGAAAGACGCCACATCTGATCACGCCCGGCATAATAAGGGGCCGGCCAGTTTTCGGTGCGATTGCCAAGCTGGGCTGCCTGATGCAGCGTCCAGTACGGATCGGCCAGATGCGGACGAGCCAGACAGACAAGATCCGCACGCCCCGCCATCAGGATCGAATTGACGTGATCGGGTTCGTAAATATTGCCAACTGCCATGGTCGCCATTTTGGCTTCGTTGCGGATACGATCAGAAAACGGCGTCTGGAACATGCGGCCATAAACCGGGCGCGCATCCTTTGTCGTCTGACCGGCCGAAACGTCGCAAATATCAACATCATTGGCCTGAAGAATGCGGGCAATCTCAACCGCTTCTTCGGGTGTGACCCCGGCATCCCCGACCCAGTCATTGGCCGAAATACGCACCGACATCGGCTTGTTGGTAGGCCAGGCCGCACGCACGGCATTGATGACTTCAAGCGGGTAACGCATCCGGTTTTCAAGCGATCCGCCATATTCATCATCACGCGTGTTGCTGACCGGGCTGATGAAGGATGACAGAAGATACCCGTGCGCGGCATGGACTTCGATCATGTCAAATCCGGCGCGGTCGGCCATTTTGGCCCCGGCAACGAACTGGTCACGGACCGTATCCATATCTTCGCGCGTCATGGCCTTGGGAACCGCATTGCGATCCGACCAGGCAATGGCGGATGCCGACAAAAGCGGCCAGTTGCCGTCTTTTAACGGCGCATCCATTTCTTCCCAACCCAGTTGGGTTGACCCCTTGCGTCCGGAATGACCGATCTGCATGCAGATTTTCGCATCTGTTTCGCCATGCACGAAATCGGTGATCCGTTTCCAGGCCGCTTCATGGGCACCATCATAAACACCCGGGCAGCCCGGCGTGATCCGGCCATCGGCCGAGACACAGGTCATTTCGGTATAAACCAGCCCCGCACCGCCCTTGGCACGTTCGGCATAATGGATCAGATGCCAGTCGGTCGGGCAACCATCAACGGCCTTGTATTGCGCCATCGGGGAAACAACGATGCGGTTTTTCAGTTCCATATCGCGCAGTTTGAACGGCACAAACATCGGGTGACGGACCGGTTCGGATGCCGGCAATCCTGCCTTGCGCTGGAACCAGCTTTCCGCACCTTCCAGCCATTTGGCATCGCGCATGCGCAGGTTTTCGTGGCTGATACGTTGCGATCTGGTCAAAAGAGAATAGGTGAACTGGACCGGGTCAAAATCAAAGTAACGTTCGATCTCTTCGAACCATTCCATCGAGTTGCGCGCAGCTGACTGCAGGCGCAGCACCTCAAGACGGCGTTCGTCCTCATACTTGCCAAAGGCCGATTTCAGATCGGGCTCGGAATGCAGGTAATTGGCCAGCGCAATCGCACTTTCAAGCGCAAGCTTGGTTCCCGACCCGATCGAAAAATGCGCGGTCGCAGCGGCATCGCCCATCAGGACGATATTTTCATGGGACCAGCTTTTGCACAGAACGCGCGGGAAACTCAGCCAGGCCGAACCACGAATATGATGGGCATTGCTGATCAGGGCATGACCACCAAGATGATCCTTGAAAATCGCCTCGCAGGTTGCGATCGACTCTTCCTTGGACATCTCGCCAAAGCCATATGCGTCCCAGGTTTCCTGCGAGCATTCGACAATAAAAGTCGCGGTTTCGTCATCAAACTGATAGGCGTGCGCCCAGACCCAGCCCTTGTCGGTCTGTTCGAAGATGAAGGTAAAGGCATCGTCGAACTTCTGATGCGTGCCCAGCCAGACAAACTTGCATTTGCGGGTATCAATATCGGGCTGGAACTGATCGGCAAACTCGCTGCGGGTTTTGGAATTCAACCCGTCGCTGGCAACCACAAGATCAAATTCCTTGGCATAGCTTGCCGCACTTTCGGCCTCGGTCTCGAACCGCAATTCAACACCAAGTTCACGCGCACGTTGCTGAAGCAGGATCAGAAGCTTTTTGCGGCCAATACCGCAGAAACCATGACCGGTCGAAACAGTCTTTTCGCCGCGATACTGAACCGCAACATCATCCCAATAGGAAAAGTTGGCACGAATGGCCTCGGCACTTTTGGCATCATTTTCGGCCAAGTTATCCAGCGTCTCGTCAGACAGCACCACGCCCCAGCCGAATGTGTCATCGGGCTTGTTGCGTTCAATCACCACCACCTCATTGGCGGGATCGCGCAATTTCATCGAGATTGCAAAATAAAGTCCCGCAGGACCGCCACCCAGACAAGCTACTCTCACCAGCTTTTCCCTTCCTGATTTGTTTGGTTGTTTCGGGAAACTGATAAAACGGTACGCCTCGTTCTGTTTTATTTCAAGCACAAATATTTTAAGTTTGAAATATCTGTGAAGTTGCCTAGAATTTGTCCTATAACCAGAATGCGCAAGCCCGCCTTTGACCGCGGGACCGAACCGCCACCACATCGAATATCAGGGAAGAAGTCACATGATTACCGACTGGGATGATGCTTATGCCAATGGCGACCATATTGCCGATGCCGGATCCTTTCCGGGCATGTGGGCTGAACAATCCTCCCGGTTCCGCGATGCCCTGATTGCCGATGGCCGAGCCGAACTTGATGTTCCCTATGGTACGGCTGATCGCGAAAAATACGATCTGTTCCTGCCTGTCGGCGCCCCAAAGGGCCTGGTCGTTTTCGTTCATGGCGGTTATTGGAAGGCCTTTGACAAATCAAGCTGGTCGCATCTTGCCAATGGTGCGGTCGCCAAGGGTTGGGCTGTTTGCCTGCCAAGCTATACGCTCGCACCCGATGCCCGCCTGTCCCAGATCACCCGACAGGTTGCCTTGGCAATCAATCATGTTGCGGGCCGCATATCTGGTCCCATTCACCTGACCGGACATTCGGCGGGCGGGCATCTTGTCAGCCGGATGGTTTCAAACACCTCGCCCTTAGCACCCGGTGTTATGGCACGGGTTGAAAACACGGTGTCAATTTCCGGCCTGCATGATTTGCGACCGCTTTTGAACACGTCGATGAATGATGTCTTGGGCCTTGATGAAGAAGAAGCGGCAACCGAAAGTGCAGCCCTTCTCAAACCAGCCCTGCCCTGCTCGATCACCTGCTGGGTTGGTGCCGATGAACGTCCGGAATTTGTCCGCCAGAATGATTTGCTTGCCAATATCTGGACCGGGCTTGGCGCATCGACCCGTTCGGTTCATGCCCCGGACAAGCATCATTTCGATGTCATTGCCGATCTTGCCGATCCCGAGTCTGATCTGACGGCCTGCCTTTTGACACCGATCAGCGGGGAGGATGACTGATATGACCACCGTCACCCTGACCCGTGAAGACCATATCGGCATCATCACAATCAACAACCCGCCGATCAACGCCACCAGCCATCCGGTGCGGGCCGGCATCGTTGATGCCCTTGATCAAGTCGATCATGATCCGGCCATCCGGATCGCGATCCTGATCTGTGGCGGCAAAACCTTTATCGCCGGGGCCGATGTGACGGAATTTGGTCAACCGCCCAAAGACCCGATCCTTCCCGATGTGATCAAACGGCTCGAAGCAGCAACCAAACCGGTTATTGCCGCCATTCACGGTCATGCCCTTGGCGGCGGGCTCGAAGTCGCGCTGGGATGTCATTACCGGATTGCAGACAAATCGGCCAAGCTTGGCCTTCCGGAAGTCAATCTTGGCCTGATCCCCGGTGCGGGCGGCACTGTTCGCCTGCCCCGTCTGGTCCCTGTGACTGAGACCATCAACATCATCACGTCCGGCAAACCTGTTTCAAGCACCAAGGCCAACGAAATTGGCCTGATCGATGCGATTTGCCACGGCGCGCTGCTTGATGCCGCCAAGGACTTTGCCCAGACGATCCTTGATCGGGAGATGCCGGTCGCCCTTGTTGATCGTCCGCCGGTCGATGTACCCGACAGTTCCGCATGGGACGACATTGTCGCATCCGCCCGTAAAAACGCCCGCGGCCAGATTGCACCGCTTGCGGCCATTGACGTCCTGCGTACCGGCCTTGAAAAGGGCGCCAAAGACGGTCTTGCTTATGAGCGTCAAACTTTTGTCAAACTGCGCGACAGCGATCAGTCAAAGGCGCTTCGCCACATCTTCTTTGCCGAACGTTCGGTTGGCAAATTGCCCGAGCTTTCCGGTGTCGATCCCGCACCCATTACCGATGTCGGCGTGATCGGCGGCGGCATCATGGGGGCGGGCATTGCAACCGCATCCCTGCTTGCGGGCTTTAAGGTCACGATCATCGAACGCAATGAAGATGCCTGTGCGAATGGCCGCAACACGGTCGAAAAGCATCTTTCAGGAAGCCTCAAGCGCGGATTGATCACTCAGGACCGCTTTGATCAGTTGATGGCTGCCCTTTCAACCAGTACGGACTATGCGGCCCTGGCTTCGGCCGATCTGGTGGTTGAAGCCGTCTTTGAAGATATGGCGGTCAAGCACGACGTGTTTGGCAAACTGTCCCTTCATTGCAAACCCGATGCGGTTCTGGCATCCAACACGTCCTATCTTGATATCAACGAAATCGCGGCAAAATGCGTTAATCCTGGGCGCGTGATCGGGCTTCATTTCTTCTCGCCCGCCCATATCATGAAGCTACTTGAAATCGTCCGAACCAAGCAGGCCGATGCCAAAAGCCTTGCGACCGCCTTTGCCTTTGGCCGTGCTCTTGGCAAAATTGCCGTTCCATCCGGCGTCTGTGACGGCTTTATTGGCAATCGCATCATGTCGGCCTATCGCAAGCATTGCGAATATATGCTCGAAGACGGTGCCCTTCCCCATCAGATCGATGCTGCCATGGTCGAATTTGGCTTCCCGATGGGCCTTTTTGCCATGCAGGATATGGCTGGTCTCGAAATTTCCTGGGCCACGCGCAAACGCCTTGCCCCCTTCCGTGATCCGGCAGAACGCTATGTCGCACTGGGTGATTACCTGTGCGAAATGGGACGTTTTGGCAAAAAGAACGGCCTTGGATGGTATCGTTATGACGAACATGGCAAAGCCCAGCCGGACCCGGAAGTCGATGCGCTGGTCATTGCCGAGTCAGAAAAGAAGAGCATCACACGCCGCGACTTTTCCCACGATGAAATCATCGACACCATCCTCGCGGCCATGCGCAATGAAGGCGACAAGATCCTGAGCGAAGGCATCGCCAACAGCCCGGATGCCATCGACGTTGTGATGGTCAATGGCTATGGCTTCCCAAGACATAAGGGCGGGCCCATGTTTTTGACGCGCTCTGACAAGTAGGGATTGCGGCGACGGCAACGGGATTTGGTTCTGGCTGCTCTTGTCTCTTGTCTTTGCAAAGAACCTGCAAACAGGCAGCGGTAAGATTTGACGAAGGGGCGATAGCGCAGTCTGCGCGCGACCTGACGGTCGTGCTCGACCTTCAGCTTAAAATCGCTCCACTGGAGCGATTTCTTCACAGCTTCAGCCTTCAAGTTATGAGCGCAG
>NZ_JAYMEG010000059.1:0-1078 GCF_037029325.1 Thalassospira sp. CH_XMU1420-2 | reverse complement strand
AACACATTAATCTAACACAATTATAACACCCTATAGGCCAGACACAGCAGCTATCCCCTGTGGATAACCTGCGGAAACAGCGGCACAATGGCATTCAAGAAGAAGTAAGAAGTTTAGCCTCTCTTTGTCGCCCTCGCCTATCAGAGGCGCTTAAGCGTTGCTTCTTAGGATGAGAGTATCTATCTGTTCATGGGCGGACAGGGTGCCCACAACTTTATTGGCATCCAATGATTTTTAAAGACTGGGAGGATGGCTTTGGGGCCTTCATTACCGAGTTTGAGGCATATCTAGATCACTTCCCCGATTACGGCGGGCATGAAAAGTATCTAGCCAAGTACCGCGAGGCACTGGATCTGGTCCGGACCCAAGGTCGCGAAAAATGCCGTGGAAAACCATTTCTCGATCTTCATTGCGCGATCATGCTCTTGCTCGATGGTCGACAAAAACTAACGCCCCCCCAAAAGGACCGGCGTGCAACGTTGGTATTCCGCTGGAAGCAACTGGAGAGATCCTCCAGTGCAAAGCCTGCAGGGCGAGGACATCGCATTGGTTATCCGGCAAACGTGTATCTAAAGGATAGCTGACCCGCTGGGTAATGCTGGCAGCCGACAAACCGTCCAAAGCTCCGCACCACTGTCGTCCAGACCAACAAGGAAAGTGCCATCATCGAAAGTCATCTATAAAGCGTCCTGGAGCAAGTACAGACGTGAACGTAGTGTCGGTTCAGTCATCAAGTTCAATCTCAATGCATGCGAGCTCGACGTCAAGCCTGCCGAATACACTCAAGACGTCCTTTTGATCTGCCGTTGGAATGATTGACGCGGGATACCTGGAAAAGCCGTTGATCTGCCCATACAGCCGAGCGTGTTTTCCGTAGCCATGTGAGAGCGTAACCCGCCGTCCTGGAGAACAATGCCTTTCATTCCAGCGAGATCCATAGAGGCGATACTCAGTGCTTTTAGTCCGGTTCTTGAACTGCTCGAAAAACTCTGTCCGCAAAAGTTTTTGTTCAAGCTGGATCATGACTTCGGCCAAAAGAACCGGGCGTGCCGCATCACCAAGCTGCACCGTATAGCCG
>NZ_JAYMEG010000058.1:0-1107 GCF_037029325.1 Thalassospira sp. CH_XMU1420-2 | reverse complement strand
CGTTACCAGCCTGCGGGAATTTTTATCGTTCTGAACTTAAGCTCTTGGCAGTTTGGTTCATGTCAAGGTAATGTCGCCATATGCCCTGTTGTTGTCCACTCTGAACTGCTAGCAGCGTCTGACGAGGTTGTGAAATGGCTGGTCCAACAGTCAATGACTTATGGCGAGTCCGCTCCGGTGGCCCCTTTCTTTACCTGTGTACATCTATGAAACACCGGAGCCGCCTTCAGTCTTTTTGCGAATGGTGGAGGCTGGCAGCGCGTTGATCAAGGTCGGTTACACGCCCCCACATATAGAATCTTTACGTATTGACCGCTTGTAAAGGCATTGGTATCCTTTACAGAACGGCGCAATGTAAAGAGGTGTCCTATGCCAAAAGTTAGCTCAAAGCGGCAGATCACGCTACCTGTGGATCAATGCCGGCTGGCGGGCATCGAGCCTGGTGATGAATACGAAAGCTACGTGGACAACGACGGGCACATTACTATCATCAAAAAAGTCTCAGGCGCCGCGCGCGGGATTCTCAAGGGCATCCGCGTGGATCGCCAGGTGAGTGAGGACGATTCCCGTCAAAGCGGTATCCGTGCGTGATTGCCATTGATACCAATGTGCTGCTTCGGTACCTGCTGCTGGACAATAAGGCTCAGTCGCATAAGGCCATGTCACTGATCACGGGTCCTGTACCCGTTCTGGTGACGGATGTCGTGCTGGTGGAGACAATGTGGGTTCTAACGGGTAAGCGCTACAAGCTTGACCGTGAGGCCATTGCTGGCGTGATCAGTGCGCTGTTTGAGGAGCCGAACATTGTCTTTGAGGATGGGCAGACCGTGTGGCGTGCTCTGAATGACTATAAAAAAGCGCAGCCGGTGAAGGTCGGTGGCAAGAAAAAAAGCGCCGACTTTCCCGACGCACTTATTGTGAACAAGGCCCAGCACCAAGCACAGCAGTGGCACCAGGCGCTCAAAGGCGTTTACACCTTCGATATCGCGGCCCGGGAGATACCAAGGACGCTAAGCCCATAATTCGATAAAGATTAAAAGGTCGGCATGAGCAGCATTGACCACTACATACACGCGGCTACCCGCGCCAACACCCGCAAGGCCTACC
>NZ_JAYMEG010000057.1:0-1112 GCF_037029325.1 Thalassospira sp. CH_XMU1420-2 | reverse complement strand
GCTTGGCGAAGACGGTTTCACCGGCAATGGGCGCGACTTCGTCCTTGAACGGCTGTCCGGGGCCGTTGACATAGAAGTAAGTTCGGTAGCCAGGCCCGCGAAAAAATCCATCAAAGTTGCTGCGAGCTCGACATCAAACAGCATTCCTTTGAGCGAGTTACCGCTATCAAGCGCATCAAGGCGGGCAAGTTCGTCCTTATTCGCACGAATAATAGCGGCTGCTTCTCGCATCACCTGTGAACGCTCACGAGGTGTAGTACGCGCCCATCGCTTTTGCCCTGCGCTCGCAGCCCTTACTGCCGCATCAAGATCTGATTCCGTGGCACGGTCAACTCGGGCAAGCTTGGCGCCAGTCGACGGTGCATACACAGTAATCGGTTCGCTCTCGGAGCGATGCCAAGTGCCACCGTAATACAGCCCTTTGGGAACTCTCTCGGTTAGTAGGTCCTCGGCAGTAGAAGCTTTTAGAGGCTTCATGCTGTTTTCCTCCCGGAAAATCCGCGTCGTGTTTTTTTATCTTTCGCGGAAAGGTCGTTATCTTTGTTATTATAAGATATCTAAATTAAATGGCAGCTCACACCAGCAGTCAACCATAAAATTAGATATCTTAGTTTTATTTTATGAGAAGGGCAGGTTCGTCCGCGAACCTGCCCAATAAAGTCATTCGGCAGCAACGCTCTCTTCTTCAACAAGCGTACGCCAATCAAGGGTTTTCGGGTAAACGCCTTCGCGAGATGCGATGGTTGTGTGAGGGACTCTTGGCTCCGTTGTACCAAGTGCATCGCCCCCTGCTGCGACTTTTTTCGCAGCATCGACCATTAGCCTGCGGAACTCGACAATCGCTAGATCTGACGCGCCAAGGATGTCGTCAGATCGGTCTACAATCGCCCCCATCGACACCCACATAACAATGTCTTGGTTGGGAATACCTTTAACACCAGTGAAGCTTCCAAGCTTCATCGCCTGACGATCCTGAAGGAAGTTATTGTGCAATTGGCGCTGGGATACCCACCGGTCATCCAGATGAATGCATTATTGATCATGATTAAATTTACGCCATTCCTCTGTCGTGGGGCAGGCCTTCCCACCCCAGGCGACGAAGTGGAAATTCG
>NZ_JAYMEG010000056.1:0-1129 GCF_037029325.1 Thalassospira sp. CH_XMU1420-2 | reverse complement strand
GGCGATGCTTGTGTGCAATGACAGTATCGCTTCGGGTACGAAGATCGAGGTTGAACTGCCCGGCATCAATAGCCCCGCTCCCTTGCAAGCCAACCAGAGAGTGGGATCCGACCATTAGTTCCAGATTGTCGTTAATCTTGAGCGGGATGGAGCTTGCGTCATCATCAAACACAGTGAACGTGTTCGCTAACGCCAACTCTTGGGCCGTGAAATCTCCCCGGTATTCTAGTGCATATAGTGCCAAGGTCGTCGTCAGGTCACCTTGTGGGTCAAGATCAATGCAAAGCACTTTGCACCCTGCCTCGGCCAAAGCTGTTGCCATATGAAAGGTGTAAGGAGTCTTCGCCACACCACCTTTTTCATTTTGAACTGCAATGACGTGGCGTCGTTGCACGATAACTTTTTCGAGCAGCTCTTCGGGGAGATCGTAATTGGCACGTGGCATGGTGGTGTGTCCTCTAGCAAAAGTGTAGTGCGTTTTACGCACATCGATCTTCGTTTCACGACTTACGTTGTGCGGTTTTCGATAGCCGATTTACGCAACTCGGTCAGCGGATTCCGGTTCCCGATATTCGAGTGCCGTATTGCGTATCTCGGTCCTCGGTTTACGAGGAATGGATTACGTTAACCGAAGCTCGCTTTACGATGTTCGATCTACGAGTGACGTTTTACGATTTCCAGTTAACGTTAATCGTACCTCTTTTCACGACTTTCGTAAATCGGTTTGCGGGTCCCGTTTAACATTTATCGGTTAACGATTTCTGAATAACGACAGTCGTTTTACAAAATACGGTTACCGAAATACGATTATCGTATAACGTTTTTAAGTTCTTATCTTACTGTTTTTCTTCAATTTTGGATATTTCTGGCGCGACCCTGGCAGCTGAACTGACTGTATTCGCATCAATGCGATGTGCCGGATTTAGGGGGTATTTTAACTTCAATCGACACATTGCAAGCCGAAACCGATGTTAGGCTTGTTCATCATTTGGTAGAGGAGCGGTTCATATGTCCGAGGATTCTCGACTACACGTGCCTGACTGGAATGCCAACACTACATTGTCTCGCTTACTTGCCGGCAGGCAGGGGGTCCTGCGATGGAATGAGACGCGCCACGGCGACGGGATTG
>NZ_JAYMEG010000055.1:0-1165 GCF_037029325.1 Thalassospira sp. CH_XMU1420-2 | reverse complement strand
GGCCCAGAAACTGGCCGATCGTATCACCACCCTTTCGGGCGGCCGGATGGCAGCCGAGACGGTCGTAAAGGTCTGCCAGTTTCACTGTTCCGCCCAGTTCACCGATGATTTTAACAACGAGATCGATCCAGCTCGGAGCCTTCTGGGGAAGTTGTTTTAAGAACAACCAAGCATTGGCTGCGAAGTTGATGGGAACGAACGTGCCGTCCAAGCCGCAGTCAAACAGCTTTTCTGCATCGTCTGCGCCATAGGAAATGAGAACCGATGGAGCACCGCCATTTGCGCGAGCGCGGGTACCGTCCGGATAATGGAAATGTAGTCGGCCGTGCAGGAACAAGGCCGCGCTGGCATTTGCGCCACGCCAGATATTGTTGAAGAAGGCGTCGGTTTCCGTTCTTGCAAAAATCAGCGCGGTACCGATCCCATGGCCATCCAGCTTGGCAAGCCACTTGCCAATGACATCGCGCTCATATGGCGGATTGAGGAAAACCCTTCCGTACCAGTCAGATGCCAATCCATCTTCCTGAAGCGTGATGATGTTCTTTGCCGTGGGCAGCACCGAGGGATCGGGCGCCGGGCAAGGGTCGAGGTCAAACGGACCAAGTGCATCGATAATGAATTTGGGGGTTAGCCACACATTGGTGCCGGGTTTTGCGGATTGATGGGAACCAATACCTGTTGCCATTGGACATACCTCGTCTGTAAGCGCGAATTCGAGCGCCATGAATGGGGTTAGAGAAATCGAGACTTGAGAGGGATCAGCCGCGTTCAAGAACGGAGCGATACCCGGCTTCGTTGTTAACGCGGGAGCTTATGCGCCAAACGCGTTGGGTTCGGCGTTTTGAAGCGCTGGCTATCCAGTCTGCCGGGTGTCCAAGACAAGGTGTTGCTCGCAATAAGTTTGGTTTTCATGGGCGAAAATTCCTTTTCCTTCAGCCCTGTTATTGTCTGCAACCATGCCGTTTATTGCAAAATGAACACCTACGAAAAAAAGACAACCTACTACTTGTTCCAAATCGAACATGACGATAATAAAACGTTGAGGGAACGAATACATTAGGGGGAGCAAATGAAGTGCGCGCGGGGTCGCCCGATCTCTACAATCATTAGGTTCTCTCTTGTGCGCCCGATTGCGAGATATAATCCCTTAAAACAGGCTTGGAAA
>NZ_JAYMEG010000054.1:0-1174 GCF_037029325.1 Thalassospira sp. CH_XMU1420-2 | reverse complement strand
AGGCTATCGAACGCCTGACGGCAAGCGGATCGGACAGTGCCCCGGCCCGGATTGAACGGATACGCGATGATCATCGTTGCGGTTGGTTGGGATGAAAAGGACGAAGATCTTCAAGCGTTCCGCACCCGGCGCCATCAGATCACGGTCGATGGGCAGGACATATTTGTCTCAGATGAAAAAGTCCATGAAGGTGAAGAACCGGTTGCCTATCAGCTGATCAATACCGAGACCATCGGGACCGGCGAGACCTATCAAGAGGTCTGCATGGTCTACGAAAACTCCTATGTCGAAGAGACCTATCTGCGCCCGGCTGGCACCAACTACGTGCGCAATGCTGGCCCGGGAGAACCGATCTATGTCTCGGGTGAAGATCAACATATGGTCGATGGCCAGTGCATCGACATCATCAAGACGTATCTGATTGCTGCGACGGAAGACACGGTAAACATTGACGTTGCAGCGGAGCTTTCAGCCCAAGGATGGGACGGGATAGAACCGGTTCATCTGGAAATTGAAGTTGCTGAAGGTATCACCGTATCGTCGAATTCGACTTCCACTGCGGCTATTGTAATTCCGGCTTTGCCTGAAGAGAGCACCGCAAGCCTCACGAACAATGGCATGATCATTGGTCGTGGCGGGGAAGGGGGCAAACCGACCAGTCACTCAGGCAAGAACGGTGGGCCTGCGGTATCTACGCAGACTGACCTCTCGATCACAAATGCAGGCATCATTGGCGGCGGCGGCGGCGGCGGTGCTACGGGTACAGCTGCCACAAACAACGGCAACTGCTTCCACAGCTGTATTCCGCTTGGGGCCGGTGCGGGCGGCGGTGCAGGCGCACCACCGGGATCTGGCGGTGTTGTCGCATCCTCGATGTATATTTGTTCAGGAGGAAACCAGTACGGCACTGGTGGCGGCAATCATGGCTCTGCCGGTAGCTTGCTGACGGGTGGCTCTGGCGGACCACCCTACTCATGCAGCGGGAACACCGGTGCCACTGGCGGTCGCGGGGGCGACTTGGGCCAAGACGGTAGCCCGGGCACTAAGAATTCACGCTATGACAACATGGGGGCGCCTGGAAAAGCCGGGGCGGCGGTTGTAACGAACGGCTCGACCACGATCTTGCCGCTGATGGTCGCTGCTCGAACCATCTGCTCTTCGAACCTTTCGACCT
>NZ_JAYMEG010000053.1:0-1198 GCF_037029325.1 Thalassospira sp. CH_XMU1420-2 | reverse complement strand
TTCCGGCACCAGCCAGCTGGCCCATTCGGCCGAAAAACTGGTCGATGAAGCCCGCTCGCTTGATCAGGCGGTCGAAAGCTTCCTGGCCGACCTGCGTCAGAGCGCGGTCAAATAATCGCGACACACATCACCGTGACAGGGCCGCATTCGCATGAATGCGGCTCTTTTTTTTGGCAATAAATCGACATCACACCACAGAGTTGAACTCGCGCCTGGCAACTCCCATCTCAAGAAAGATCAGAAACTATACTTTAGTAGGGAGTTTTACTTGCCGTAGGTTGCACTCTCTATTTATACATTAATTCATAATAATATTAATTAAAAACCTATCGAGATACTAACGAGCCGGAGGAAACATGCTCGGGAACCTGAAGATCAGTTTTAAAATCACAGCACTTTGTGTCCTTGCATTGCTGGCCGTTGTCGTCATTGCCGTCGTCCAGCTGCTTGAACTCAGAAGTTCGCTGATCGAAGACAGAAAAGAAAAGATCCGCGCCACGACCGAATATGTTGTCTCGATTGCCCAGCGCTATCAGGACAAGGTCACGTCGGGCACCCTGTCCCAGGAAGACGCAATCGCCCAGTTTTATGCCGATGCCGCATCGGGCAGATATGATGGCGATATCGGGTACTTCTTTGTCTTCTCCAAAGATGGCATGACCGAAATGCACGGGGCCAACCCGGCACTGGTCGGCAAAAACCTTGGCGAATTGCAGGATTCGGCAGGGAACTATTTCATCCGTGACCTGATCGCTGCGGGCAGCGCGCCCGGTGGCGGTTTCTCGACCTACTGGTGGCCCAAACCCGGCCAGGACAAGGAAACGACCTTCAAAAAACTGTCCTATGCCCATCCCCTGCCCTGGGGTCCGATCATCGGAACCGGCATCTATATTGATGATGTTGACGCTGTCTTCCAGAAACAGGCCCTTTATGTCGTTCTGATTGGCGGCATCATCCTGTTGATCATGGCAGCAAGCGGCCTTGTAATCGGTCGCAACATCACATCGGGTCTGCATAACCTTGCAACAAGAATGCGGGTTATCTCGTCTGGCGACCTCGAAGGCGAAATCGAAGGCCAGGACCGCGCTGACGAAGTCGGCGACATGGCACGCACTGTTGTTTCCTTCCGTCAGCAGGCGCTTGAAAACCGCGAATTGCAGGATCGCCAGAAACAGCTGGAAATCCAGGCGGACAAACA
>NZ_JAYMEG010000052.1:0-1292 GCF_037029325.1 Thalassospira sp. CH_XMU1420-2 | reverse complement strand
TTCGAACAGTTTGTCGAAGTCCTGTGGCGGGATAACGCCCCCGGCAACGATCATGATGTCTTCACGGCCAAGCTTGTATTCCACTTTTGCGTTGGATACCGCCTTACCTGATTAAGGATGCTCCTGACCATTAGCCATTGTTAAAAAACAGCCTCCTCATAGTGGGTCGCTTGGCCGTCAATCGAGAAACCACCTCTTTCCGGGGGTTCGAGTTGCCGAAACGCCGGGCGACGGCGGTTTGAGCAGAGCTGGTTCAAGCTTGTCACCGGATTATCTGGTTGATGCTCAAGCTACTGCTGACGCACGCTTTCCTCATTGATTCGGGCAAGAATTCCACAAGTCTCAACCTCCCGGCCATCGTTGCAGCTCGCTCTCAGCGAAACGAGTTGTGTCTCTAGCGTTTGCAGAGCGGTTATCCGCGACCGTACATGAGAGATGTGCTCATCGAGCAGGGCGTTGACGGCGGCACAAGGTTGGTGAGGGTCGTCCTGATGTCTCTGTAGCTCGTGAATTTCTGCTAGCGACAGGTCCAGGATTCTGCACCGACGGATGAAGGCCAGCCGCTCACCATGTTTCTCGGTATAGACACGGTAACCATTCTCCTGTCGATCAGGCGGCGGTAACAAACCCTGACGTTCATAGAAGCGGACCGTCTGTGTATCGACCCCAGCCAACTCTGCCAACTGACCAATACGCACCAAGCTTCTCCTAAACGGATTCTCTACTATTGACCCTATAGTAGCTATAAGGTTTATGATGATATCACAAAATTATTCAAGTGGAGCCGTACCATGAATAACTCCTGTGGTGGCGCCTGTGGCGGCGATAAAGTACCTGCAGCGGATTCCGATTTGCAGACTTCCTCAGAATCGCCAGGGAAGTGGGTCAGCATCTATGCTGTGCCGAAGATGGATTGTCCATCTGAAGAGCGAATGATCCGCCTTGCACTGAACGGCTTTGACGAGATCCGAATGCTGTCCTTTGACTTGTCCAACCGCCGGTTGGAGGTCTTGCATGACGGCTCGGTTGTGCCCATTACTGCGAAGCTGACGACCTTAGGGCTAGGTGCCTCTCTTCAGGAAACCGTGACTGCCGACCCAGAGACAATCAAGATCGCTAAGAGCTCAGCAGCCTCTGCTACGCAGGAGTCCGACACCCTGCGCTGGTTGCTTGGCATCAACGCACTCCTGTTCGTGGTGGAAATGACTGCCGGTCTATCGCAGTGAAGATGTGCGCAACGCCATAGAGGCCGGGGCGCATGGTTTCATTCCCAAGACCCTGCGCGGGCAGGC
>NZ_JAYMEG010000051.1:0-1299 GCF_037029325.1 Thalassospira sp. CH_XMU1420-2 | reverse complement strand
TGTCTCGTCCTGAAATATGTTGTCACCATGAGGAGACGACAATGTCCTGTTCAGGAACGGAGCGCCGCAAGCGCACCCAACGCGATTACAATATGGGCTTTAAGCTGGCGGTTGTGGATCAGGTTGAAAAGGGCGAGCTGACCTACAAGCAGGCCCAGAACCGCTATGGCATTCAGGGCAGAAGTACAGTCCTGAACTGGCTGCGCAAACATGGTAAACTCGACTGGTCCACAACGAGGCATTCCACCATGTCGCATTTGCAAGAGACACCGGAACAGAAGATCAAGCGCCTGGAGAAGGAGCTTGAGGATGAGCGGATCCGGGTCATGGTTCTTGATGGCATGATCACCATCATGGACGAGGAATACGGAGCCGGTTTGCGAAAAAAGTATTTATCCGAACTGCAAGAACATTACAGGCGCAAGGCAAAGTCAGTCTGAGCAGCAGTTGCCGGTGCTTTGGCCTGTCGCGCCAGGCTGTCTATCAGCTGTTGCAACGACGCCGACACCGCCAGATGCATCTGGCCCCCTTGCATGACTGCATCGCCCGGCTGCGCCGGCAGATGCCGCGTCTGGGAACGCGCAAGCTGTATCATCTGCTTGCCGATGACCTGTGCCGCCTGGGTATCAAGCTGGGGCGGGACGGTCTGTTTGACTGGCTCAGAGAGCATCGCCTGCTGATCGGGCCGCGCAAGAACTACACCAGGACAACCAACAGTCGTCACTGGATGCGCAACCACCCCAACCTTGTGACCGGACGGGCCGTGTCCCGGCCCGAGCAGGTCTTTGTCAGTGACATCACCTATGTCGAGAGCGATCAGGGCGTGCATTATCTGTCTCTGGTCACAGATGCCTTCTCGCGCAAGATCATGGGCTATGAGCTCAGCACCGGCATGAGGGCCGAACAAGTGCTGCGTGCCCTGAAGCAGGCCATTCGCAACCGGGTGACCAAAGCCCCGCTGATCCATCATTCAGACAGGGGCTTGCAATATTGTTCGGCGGCCTATCAGGGGGTGCTGCGCAAACATGGCATCACACCGTCAATGACAGACGGTTATGACTGCTATCAGAATGCCCTGGCCGAGCGTGTCAATGGCATCCTCAAACAGGAATTCCTATTTTATCGCTGCAAGACTTTTGAAGATCTCCGACAACTGGTCAAGGAAGCCATCGACACATACAATACCAGACGACCGCACCTTGCTCTGGCCATGCAAACACCAGAAGCCGTGCATCAAAAAGCCAGCGGTATGATCCCGCTGGCTCCATGAAAACTGTCAACGTATTTTAGGACGGCACA
>NZ_JAYMEG010000050.1:0-1319 GCF_037029325.1 Thalassospira sp. CH_XMU1420-2 | reverse complement strand
CAGTGAGTCGCGCATCCGGTGCCTGCTATAACAATGGCCAGACCGTCCAGGTTAGAAAATGGCGTGGTGGAGATATCTCGCAGTACATGTATTACACCTACATTTGTCGGTAACGGGAAGCGGAGCAGTTCTTCTGCTCTGCTTCTTTTTTCAGACCCAAAAAAGCCGTGAGATAACAAAAAACCGAACGAACCGACACATCCACCCCCCGGAACAGTGGCAAGGTCCCGGCAGACTGAGATGGACTGTCTGCTGTGCGCGGAGGTCCGAACCGCCAACAGAAAGGGGAAGCTATGCGTCCTTCACAGTGGATGACATTGCTTGGCGCGTGCCTCTTGTTCACGACGGGGTTGAATGCAGAAACAACGGTGACAAGTTCGCCCAGCATCAGGCTGGAGGCGGGCGATCCCACCAATTTCGAAGTGACACCGTCAATTGAACAAGAAGGAATGATTGCAGAGGGCAGCCCGATCCGCCTGATTTTCGGTAACGCATCGGAAGGCCTGCGGATCCGCGGAGTTGATTTGCTACCTTCGAGCTGGGTCGGACCATATCAGCTCGAAGTGACAGCTGATGACGGTGTTGAGCAATCGACAAAGTCCGTTTCGTTTACCTATGCTCCGATCCGCAATGGAGTGGAGCTCCAAAAGAACGGAATTATCTGGGTCCCATCGTCGAAAACAGCTTTGGCGAACCAAGAAGCCCAGTACGCGCTTTACACGCAACAATTCACCGATGAACTGCCATCCCCGTACACGGGCAGCTATGCACTGAAAGCAGCGATAAAGGAGGGCTCAGATGTCGGCTTGCGGGTGAACAATGTCAGCGTGTTGCCCGGCCGCAAACCTGTGTCGATTGGTGGCTACAACTTCGATTTAGAAAACGGTCGGATTAATCTTCCACTGGCGGCATTCGACGAGGATGATGCCGGCCGGGGTACTCTTCTGATTACCGTGGACCGCCCCGGCGCCCCGGTGGTGGAAGTGGATTACAAAGTATGGGAACCCACTTTTACTCTTAACCCAGGAAGCTCGACAATTGTGCAAGGAGCGGACCAGCTCCAGGTGAATGCCGTTGCATCTCCCGCCAACTTCTGTGGTGTAGCAAGCAGCTATGAGGATGCGGAGGCTTATGATGTTTTCACCGCGCCAAAATGCCTGGTTGAGTGGGACGTCGCTGGTGTGCAAGCGCAAGCCCAGACATCCGCATTGCAGATCAACAAGCGCGTTTATGAGCCGGGGACTGTCGATATCGGTCTGAACGCATACGTGCTTAATAGTGACGGCACCAAAGTTCTCGTCAGCCGGGCGGAAACACCG